>NZ_AUDH01000005.1 GCF_000425365.1 Rubritepida flocculans DSM 14296
GCCCCGCTGGTCATCGACCACCCGATGAACGGCATCACCTTTCGGGCCTATGTCGAGCAGCACCTAGCGCCCGCGCTTGCGCCCGGCGACATAGTGATCTGCGACAATCTGCGATGCCACAAGTCACCGGGCGTGCGCGCCGCCATCGAGGCGCGCGGTGCCGAACTGCGCCACCTGCCGCCCTATTCGCCCGACATGAACCCCATCGAGCAGGTCTTCGCCAAGCTCAAGAACCTCGTCCGCGCCGCCGCGCCCAGGGACATCGAGGCCTTGTGGAACACCATCGGCCAGAGCCTCGACGCCTTCACACCGAAAGAGTGCGCGAACCACTTCGCCCACTCAGGTTATCTACGGATGATGTGAAAATGCTCTAGGCGCCGGGCTGCGCCCGCAGATCCAGCGCCGCGCGCAGCGCATCGAGCAGCCGGCCGAGATCCTCCTCGCGCAGCGCCTCGGGGGGCAGGCGGCCGCGCAAATCCGCCGCCCAGTCCTGCCGCTCGGCGGTGGCGGCGCTCTGCAGCGGAGAGAGCCCGGCCTCGGCCACGGTGCGCGCCACCTCGCGCATCTCCTCGGCGCGGCGGCGGCCATGCTGCAACGCGCGGCCCATCATGTAGCGCGCCTGCGCCGCCCAGTCGGGGTGCGGCAGCGTGTCGGCGAGGCTCGCGAGCACCGGCTGCTCCACCCCGTAATGGCGGGCGGCGAGCAGGCATTCCGTCACCAGCGCCTCCAGCCCCTTGATCATCACGCTGCGGCACATCTTCACCGCCGAGGCGCGGCCGATCTCCTCCGAGAACAGCTCCGCGCGGAAGCCGAGCGCGGCGAGGGCGGGCAGCGCCGCCGCCGCGTGCGGGCCGCCCAGCAGCATGGGCGCGCGCATGCCGTGCGGCGGCACGCTCGTCATCACCGCCGCCTCGAGGAAGCGCGCGCCCGTGGCCTCGACGATGGCGGCGATCGCCGCCTTGGTTGCGGGCGAGACGGAGTTCACGTCCATGTAGAGCGCGCCGGGCGAGAGGCCGGGGGCGGCGGCGCGCGCCGCCTCCTCGGCGCGGCCGGCGGTGACGGCGCAGATCACGAGCTCCGCCCCGCGCGCCGCCTCGGCGGCCGAGGGCGCGAGCGGCAGGCCGAGCGCGCGGGCCTGGCGCGCGGGGGCGGAATCCGCCTCGCCCTGGCGGATGTCGTAGGCGGCGAGCGGCGGCGCGCCCCGCGCGGCGAGGTCGCGCGCGAAGAGGCCGCCCACCTCGCCGAGGCCGATGAGGGCGAGGCGCATCATCCCGGGGCGCGCCCCGGCGCGGTGCGGATGGTCATGGCGGTCTCCTCCATCAGGCGAAGCGCTCGGGCGTGCCGGCCCAGATCTCCTCGAGGCCGAGCGGGCGGGGGATGAGCCCCTGCGCCGCGCACCAGGCCGAGGCGAGGGCGAGGGCGGGGGCGAGGGCCGCGCGCGTCGTCACCTCCGCGCCCGAGGCGGCCAGCGCCGCGAGCAGCCGCGCGATCTCCTCCGCGCGCGCGGCCGCGACCTCGCGGCGGGCGATGAGCAGGTGGTTGACGGGCGTGAAGCCGTGCGCGGCGCGGAAGGCGGCGGCCTCGGCGGCGGGGTCGGGAAAGACGCAGCGCAGCGCCGCATCGGCCGGCGCGTCGCTGCCGAAGATGGCGGCATCCAGCGCGCCCTCGCGCAGCATCGCCTCGAGCGAGGCGCCCTCGGGCGCGCGCGTGCAGAAGGGCGGGTCGCGGAAGCCCGCCACATGCGCCTCCTCGAAGGTGATCCAGCGCATCGCGGCGGGCGCGAGGCCGTATCCTTCGGCCAGAACCCCGCGCAGCCACATCCCCGTGGTCTGGCTGTAGGCGCGCACGCCGATGCGGGCCCCGCGCAGATCCCCGGGGCCGCGCAGCGGCGAATCCGCGCGACAGAGCAGCGAGCCCTCCTGCGCGCGGGCAGCCAGCACGCAGGGCAGCAGCACCACGGGCAGCCCCGCCGCGCGCGCCATGAGGAAGCTCGCGATCGCCATCTCGCTCAGGTCGTAGCGGCCTTCGCGCAGCATGGGGGCGAAGGCGCGGCTGACGGGCTGCACCGCCACGACCGCGACACCCTCGGGCGGCGCGTCCAGCAGCGCCGCGCTGCGCGGCGTGCGGCCGATGGCGAGCGAGAGCGCGCTCACCCCAGGCTGTCCAGCACATGGGGGAAGACGGACTGGTAGCCCTCTCCCCACTTGATCGCCTTGTCGCTGTTGCGCGCGGCCTGCGCGCCGCGCTGCAGGGCGACGCGGGTGTAGTACTCCCACAGATGCTCCTGCCCGGCCATGCACTCGATGGCGGCGCGCTTCTTCTCCCAGACGGGCGAGATGTCGAGCAGCACATCGGGCTTCCACTCGCACTGCTCGGGCTGGTGCGGCTCGAAGAGGAAGACGGGCGGCGCGCCCAGCACCTTCTGCCCCGGGTTGTGGCCATGCGCCTGGGCGGTGATGCGCGCGTGCTGGGCGAACTCCGTCACGCGCGGGTGGTCGTGGTTGTAGATGTCCTCCTTGCTGTGCGTCAGCACGAAGCGCGGATGCAGGGCGCGGTAGAGGTCCACCAGGCGGTAGAAGGCGGCCTCGGTCAGGTTGATGGGATAGTCGCCGAGATCCCAGAACTGGATGTCGTGCACGCCCAGCACCTCGGCGGCGCGGCGCGCCTCGGCCTCGCGCTCCTGCTTCACGCGCTCGAGCGTCATCCCCGGCTGGCGCCAGAGCTTGGCGCTCTCCCCGCGCTCGCCATAGCTGAGGCAGACCACCGTGACCTGCCAGCCGCGCGCGGCGTGCAGCGCGATGGCCCCGCCCGCGCGCCAGACGAAATCGGCGGAATGGGCGGAGACGACGAGGGCGGTCTGGCTCATGGGGTCATGTCCCGTTGTTCAGCGTGGAAGCAGGCCGAGCAGCGCGTCGGTCAGCGCGCGGTCCGCGCTGCCGATCGCGAAGACGGTCGAGAAGTGGTTGTGCCCATCGAGTTCCAGGATCGCGGGGCAGGGGGTGCGGGCGGCGCACAGCGCATCGCTGAGCAGCGCGGCCTGGGCGCGGAAGGGCTCCGGCTCGCTGCCCGCGCGCGCGATCAGCAGCGGGATGGAAAGCCGCGCGAGCCCGGGCAGGGCCGAGCGCGCGGCGAGCAGCGCCTCGTCCTCGCCGTAATAGGCGCGGGTGGTGGCGGCGCGGGGATAGCGCGCCACGTCATAGACGCCCGAGACGAGGGCGCCCGCCGCCACGCCTGGCGCCTCGGCGCGCGAGGCGAGGTAATCCGCCACATGCGCCGCCCCGGCTGACTGGCCCATGAGGATGATCCGCGCGGGGTCGCCGCCATGCGCCGCGATGTGCGCGCGCAGCCAGGCGATCGCGGCCGCGACGTCCTCGCGCGCCGCGGGAAAGGGGTGCTGCGGCGCGAGCCGGTAGGTGATGTTCACGCCCACCCAGCCCTGGCGGGCGGCCCAGGCGGCGATGTTGTCGTAGTAGTGGACGCCGGGGCGCGTCTTGTCCCCGCCCACGAAGCCGCCGCCATGCACGAAGACCAGCACGGGCCGCGCCCCCGCGCCGGGCGTGAAGACGTCGAGGCGATGCCGCGGGTCCTCGCCATAGCGCAGGTCGCGCAGGGCGGCGACCCCGGGGGCGGGGATGACGGGGGCCAGCGCGGCGCCGGTGGCCGCCACCGCCTCCGGCCCCATGGCCGGACCGATGCGCGCGATGGCCGCGCGCGCCTCCTCGGGCAGGGCGCTGAACTGGGCGTGCGCCGGAGTGGCGGCGAGCACCGCAAGGGCGAGCAGGCGGCCCATCATCCTGCTTTTCCCTCCGGCAGCGGCGGCGTGCCGTGGGTGTGGAAGCTCTCGATGGTCTTGAGGCCCCAGGCCTGGCCCTTCTTCCGCTCCGTCTCGGTCCAGGTGATCGTCCTCCAGTCCGGCGCGAGGACGAGGCGCGCCCCCGCATGCGCCACCTCGATGCGGTTGCCGCCCGGCTCGTAGACGTAGAGGAAGAAGGTCTGCTGCACGGCGTGCTTGTGCGGGCCCGTCTCGATGAAGACGCCGGCCTCGAGGAAGGCGTCGGCGGCCTGCAGCACGGCCTCGCGGCTGTCCAGGGCGAAGGTGAGGTGGTGGAAGCGCCCGGGCACGCCGTGCGCCTCCTTCGTGAAGGCGAAGTCGTAGGACTTGTTGGTGGCGGTGAGCCACATGCCCGCCTCCTCGCCGCTGTCGAGCTCTATGCGCTCGGTGCAGCGCAGGCCGAGCGTGCGCTCGAAGAACTCGCGGCAGCGCCGCACGTCCACGGCGAGGCAGTTGAAGTGATCGATCCGGCGCACGTTCACGCCGCGCGCCGGGTAGCGTTCGGCCTGGTTCTTCAGCGCGGGGCGGCGGTCGGGCGGGGCCTCGTACCATTCCGTCTCCCAGTAGAGCTCGAAGACGTGCCCGTCGGGGTCGAGGAAGCGATAGGCCTTGCCGTGGCCGAAGCTCCTCGGCACTTCCCGCACCGTGCAGCCCTCTGCCTCCAGCGCGGCGCGGCGGCGCTCGAGCGCGGCGGCGCTGCGCGTGCGGAAGGCGGCATGGCCGAGGCCGGAGCTGGCGGAGGCCGTGAGCACCAGCGAGTAGCGCTCGTAATCGTCGAAGCCGCGCAGGAAGACGGAAGCGCCCTCCTCGCCGCTGACCGTCATGCCCATCACGTCGCGGAAGAAGGCGAGGGATTCGGCGGGCCTCGGCGTCAGCAGCTCGACATGGCCAAGATGCGCGACATCCATCACCGGCTCCTGCTCCATGGCGCTTCCTCCCGCTCGAACGCGCGCCACCCTAGCCGCGTGGGCGCCGGCGCGTCCCATCGCTTCGCGGTCGGGAGCTATGAGATTCCGGCATGGCCTGCGCCACCTCGGCGAGATGCGCCGAGAGGGCGTCGAGGAAGGCGCGGGCGGCGGGCGAGGGCGGCGGGTCGGGCGGCATGATCACGCCCGCGGGGCGGGGCGGGCCGGCCGCCGCCACCGGCAGCGCGCAGAGCGCCCCGCGCAGCAGATCGCCCAGCACCAGGTGGCGCGGCATCACCGCCAGCGCCTCGCCGCCCAGCAGCATCTCGCGGATGAAGCCGTGGGAGGAGCTGCGCAGCGCCGCCTCGCCCGAGAGGCCGAGCGCGCCGAGGAAGCGCTCGATCTCCTGGCCCAGGCGCTGGCTCGTGGTGGGCAGCAGCAGCGGGTGGCGCGCCAGCGCCGCGCCCGGCAGCGGGCCGCGCCGCCGGCGCAGCGGATGGCCCGCGCGCGCGATGACGGCGAGCGGCTCCTCCCACATGGGCCGGCGCAGGAATCCGTCGGGCAAAGGCGGCTCGTAGAGCCGGCCCACCACCAGGTCGATCTCCCGCGCGGCGAGGCGGGGCAGCAGCTCCTCCGTCCGCCCCTCCTCGAGGCGCAGCCGCAGCCCCGGATGCGTGGCGGAGAGGCGCGCCAGCGCCCCGGGCAGCACGCCCACCGAGGCGACCGGCAGCACGCCGAGCGCAAGCCGCCCCGTGGCCGCGCCGGCCACCCCGTCCAGCGCCTCGTCCAGCCGGCGCAGCAGGGCGAGCAGCGCCCGCGCTTCGCGGATCATCAGCACCCCCGCCTCGGTGGGCCGCACGCCGCGCGCGTGGCGCTCGAACAGGCGATGGCCGGCCAGCGCCTCCAGCTCCCGCAGGGCGCGGGTCAGCGCGGGCTGGCCGAGCCCCAGCGCGGCCGAGGCCTTGAGCAGGCTGCCATGGGTGGCGAGCGCCTCGACCAGCCGCAACTGCGCGGGCTTCAGGCGCCGGTCGAGATGGCGGCCCGGCACGCGCGCCCGCCCTCAGGCCGGCAGCCGGGCGCGGGCGAGGAAGTTGCGCAGGATGCCGTGCCCGTGCTCGGAGGCGATGCTCTCGGGGTGGAACTGCACGCCATGGATGGGCAGGGCGCGGTGCGCGAGGCCCATGATCAGCCCGTCCGAGGTCTCGGCGGTGATGGCGAGATCGGCCGGCAGCGTCGCGCGCTCCACCACCAGCGAGTGGTAGCGCGTGGCGCGCAGCGGCGAGGGCAGCCCGGCGAAGAGATCCTCGCCATGGTGCGAGACCTCCCACACCTTGCCGTGGACGGGCTCGGGCGCGCGGATCACCCGCCCGCCGAAGGCCTGGCCGATGGCCTGGTGGCCGAGGCAGACGCCGAGCAGCGGCAGCTTCGCCTCCGCCGCCGCGGCGATCAGCGGCAGGCAGATCCCCGCCTCGTTGGGCGTGCAGGGGCCGGGCGAGAGCACGATGGCCGAGGCGCGCATCGCCTCCTGCACGGTGATGGCGTCGTTGCGCGCCACCACCGGCTCCACGCCCAGATCGCCCAGGAAGTGGTAGAGGTTGAAGGTGAAGCTGTCGTAGTTGTCGATGAGCAGGAGCATGGCCGCAGGGTCCGGCAGGGGCGGGCCGCGGTCAAGCGCGGCACGTCCTGGTCGGCGCCGGCCTCAGCCCTTCACGCCCGACGCCTCGGCCTGGGCGATCAGCTCATCGAGGCGGCGCAGCACCTCGACGGAGGCCTGCTGCATCGCGTCGAACTCGCGCGCCACCGCGGCGCGCTCGCCGCGCGCGAAGGCCTCGGCCGCCGCCTTGCCGTGGACATGGACGGCCTTGTGCGGCGCGGCCAGCGCGGCATAGGCGGGCAGCTTGCGGTAGGGCAGGCTGGCCGGGCCGAAATACCATTTGCCGAGGCGGCAGGCCTCGTCCGAGACGAGCTCGTCGGGCTTGAGGGCGAGCAGCCCCGCCTGCATGTCGCCCAGCCGCTTCTTCCAGAGCAGGTGGTCGAGCCGGGCGATGCGCAGCACCTTGTGCGGGATGGGGCGCTCATAGAGGGCGTTCACATGGCGCAGCGCCAGCGCCTCGGAGGCGCGGCGCGCCTCCACCCCCTCCTTCGCCGCGCCGAGCACATCGGCCGAGCGCGCGGCCGCGCCCGCCACGTTCTCGGCCAGCGCCTGGGCGGCCCCGCGCTGCTCGGCCAGCAGCTCGGAGATGCGCTGCATGCTGCGCGCGGAATCGCCCATGGAGCCGGCCAGGCGCTCCGAGGCGCCGGAGAGCCCGGCGATGCGCTCCTCCACCGTCCCGGCCGCGCCGGCGGCGAGGCCGGTGGCCGTCGTGACGGCCTCCATCTCCGCCCGCAGCGCGGCGACGACGCGGCGGATGTCCTCGGTGGCGTGGGTGGTCTGGGCGGAGAGGTTCTTCACCTCCGAGGCGACCACCGCGAAGCCCTTGCCCGCCTCGCCCGCGCGCGCCGCCTCGATGGTGGCGTTGAGCGCGAGAAGGTTGGTCTGCGCCGCCACCTGCTCGATCATGCGCGCCGTCTCGGCGATGCGGGCCAGGGTGCCGGCCATGCTGCGCACCTTGTCCTCGGCGTCCTGCACCTGGGCGGCGAGGCGGCGCATCTCCGCCAGCGCCTCGCCGGCCGTGTCGCGGCCCGCCACGGCGTCGGCCTCGGCGGCGGCCACGTCGCGGGCCACGGCGTCGGCCTCGCCGGCCATCTCCCCCGCGGCGGAGACGAGCTGGCGCGTGGCGGCGCTGATCTCGGTGAGCTGTGCCTCCTGCTCGCGCAGCTCGGAGAAGATGCGCGCGCTGAGGATGGCGCTTTCGGCCTCCGCCCCGACCAGGGCGATCAGCGTCTCGAAGCTGCGGGCGTTCTCGGCCGCCTCCTCGCGCTCGGAGGGGGGCTGGGCGGCGACAGCGGGGGCGGCGGGCGCCGGGCGCCGGGCGAGGAGCTGGCGCAGCCGCGCCACCGCAGCCTGCCGGCCGAAGGGCAGGGGCGATTCGAGCCGCTGGAGGAGGGGTTCGATCTCGGCGGCCGGATCGGCGGCGGGGGAGGCGGCCGGCGGCTCGGCCGGGGCGGGCGGGGCGAGTGCGTTCATGCGGGACGTGTCTCCAGACGGGGCGCGCCGCGCCCCGGCCCGAGCCATGCCCCGGAGATGCTTGCCAAGCCGTTGACGCGGCGCGCCTTCAGCCCCCCGAGGCGGCGAAGCGCACCGCCTCCTCCGCCGCGCGGAACAGCGCCTTGGCCTTCTGCACGCATTCCTCGTGCTCGGCGCGCGGGTCGGAATCGGCCACCACCCCCGCGCCCGCCTGCACGTAGAGCCGGCCCTCCTTCACCAGCGCCGTGCGCAGCGCGATGCACACGTCCATGTTGCCGTCCACGCCGAAATAGCCCACACCGCCCGCGTAGAGGCCGCGGCGCGAGGGCTCCAGCTCCTCGATGATCTCCATCGCCCGCACCTTGGGCGCGCCGGAGAGGGTGCCGGCCGGAAACCCCGCGACCAGCGCATCGAGCGCGCTCAGGCCCGGACGCAGCCGCCCGCGCACCTCGGAGGCGATGTGCATCACCTGGCTGTAGCGCTCGATGCGGAACTGCGCGGTGACGCGCACGCTGCCGATGGCGGCCACACGGCCCACATCGTTGCGCCCGAGGTCGAGCAGCATCAGGTGCTCGGCGCGCTCCTTGGGGTCGGCCAGAAGCTCGGCCTCCAGCGCGGCGTCCTCCTCCGGGGTCGCGCCGCGCCGGCGCGTGCCGGCGAGCGGGCGGATGGTCACCTCGCCGTCCTTCACGCTGACCAGGATTTCGGGCGAGGCGCCGACGACGGCGAAGCCGCCATGGTCGAAGAAGAACAGGTAGGGGGCGGGGTTGATGCGCCGCAGCGCGCGGTAGAGCGCGAAGGGCGGCAGGGCGAAGGGCGCCTCGAAGCGCTGCGAGGGCACGATCTGGAAGGCGTCGCCGGCGCGGATGTAGTCGCGCGCGCGCTCCACCGCGGCCATGTAGGCCTCGGGCGTGAAGTTCGAGGCCGGCGCGGGCGGCGGCGGCAGCCGCGCGGGCGGGGCGGGGCGGGGCAGGGGGCGCGAGAGCGCGGCCTCCGCGTCGTCCAGCCGCTGCTGCGCGCGCGCCCAGGCGGCCTCGGCGTCGCCGCCCGGCTCGGCCCAGACGGGGGTGGCGAGGGTCAGCGCGTCGCGCACATGGTCGAAGACGGCGATGAGGGTGGGGCGCACCAGCACCGCCTCGGGGATGCCGAGCACATCGGGCTTGAGGCTCGGCAGCCGCTCCATCTGCCGCACCATGTCGTAGCCGAGATAGCCGAACAGGCCGGCCGCGATGGGCGGCACGCCGGGCGGCAGCCGCATGCGGATGGCGGCGACGCGCCGCGCGAGCGCCTCGAGCGGCGGCCCCTCCTCCGGCTCGAAGGCGTGCGGCGCCGCGAGGAACTGGGTGTTGCACTCCGCCACCCCCGCCCGGCAGCGCCAGACGAGGTCGGGCGCGAAGCCGATGGCCGAGAAGCGCCCGCGCGCCGCGCCCCCCTCCACGCTCTCCAGCAGGAAGGCGTGCGGCCTGCCTTCGGCGAGCTTGAGGAAGGCGCCGACCGGGGTTTCCAGATCGGCCACCCGCTCGCGCGTCAGGAGCTGGTTCTCGCCGCGGGCGAAGGCCTCGCGGAAGGCGGCGTCGGGCCCGCTCATCTCAGTTCCCCGCCACGCGCTCGAGCAGGCGCGGGTTGATGCGCACATCGGCGCGCGCGCGCAGCGCGGCCTGGTGCTGGGTTTCCAGATCCTCGGCCACCGCCTGCGCCCCCTCGCGCCGCAGGGCGGCGAGCTGCTCGGCGAGGTCGGGCGGCTCGGGCCGCGTGACGCCGAGGAGCTGGATCACCGCGAAGGACTGCGCGCGCGGCACCATGGTCACGCCGCCGGCGGGCAGTTCGAAGCTGGGCGCCAGCAGGTCGCGCGGCATGGGGTTGCCGCCGCCCGGGCTGCGCGGGAAGGGGCCGAGCTCCTCCGGCCGCGCGCCGGCGGCCTCGGCGGCGGCGGCGAGGCTTTGCCCCGCCCGCGTGGCGGCGAGCAGCGCGGCCGCGCGCTCCTCCTGGTGGCGGCGGCGCTGATCGGCGATCCAGGCGGCCGTCACCTCCGCGCGCACCGTCTCGAGCGGGCGCAGCCGGGGCGGGATCACCTCGCGGATCTGCACGGCCATGAAGCCCCAGGGGCCCTCGAGCAGCCGGATCTCGGCGTTGCGGTCGAGCGCGAAGATGCGCGCGATGGCGGCGTTGCGCGCGGCGTCCGCCACCGGCAGGGCGGCGGGCTCGCCCTCGGGGGTCAGGCCGCGCGCGTCCAGGGTCGCGGTGGCGAAGCCGAGATCGTAGCGCCGCGCGATCTCCTCGAGGGGCGTGCGCGCGGCCAGCGCGTCCTCGATGCGGTTGGCGCGCTCGAAGGCGAGATCGGCGGCGCGCTCGGCGGCGATCTCCTGGCGCAGCTCCTCGCGCACCTCGCCCAGTTCCCGCCGCATGCCGGGCTCGACCTCCGTCACCCGCAGCACATGCCAGCCGAAGGGCGAGCGGATGGGGGCGGAGACCGTCTCGGGCGCGAGGGCGAAGGCGGCCTGGGCGAGGGCCGGGATGGGCAGATCGGCGGCGGAGGAGAGGCCGAGGTCGCTCGCGCTGCCGCCCGCCTCGCGCGCGGCGGCCTCGATCTCGGCGAAGGGCGTGTCGGCGCTCCAGCGCCCGGCCAGCGCCCGGGCGCGCGCCTCGTCGGGCAGCAGGGCCTGCAGCACGCGCCGGCGCTCGGGCGTCTCGTAGCGGGAGCGATGCGCGGCGTAGGCGTCCTCGATCTCGCGCTCGCTCACCTCGACGGCGGCGATCATGCGCTCGGCGTTCAGCACCGCCACCGCCACCTCCCGGTATTCGGGGGTGGAGAAGAGGGCCGCGTTGTTCTCGTGGAAGCGGGCGAGCTGCGCCTCGCCGGGCTCTCCCGGATCGGGCGCCTCGGCGAAGGGCAGCTCCACGAGGGTGACGCTGCGCTGCTCGAGCTGCCAGCCGAGCAGCGGGCGCGCCGCGGCCTCGGGCAGGGCGGCGCCGGCGCGCACCGCGCCCGCGATCTGCTGCCGCGCGAGGTCGGCGCGCAGCAGGGCGAGGAAGCCCGCCTCGGTGAGTTCGTTGTTGCGCAGGAAGGCGTTGAACATCTCGCGGGAGAAGCGCCCGTCCGGCCCCTGGAAGCCGGTGATCTGGAAGACGTAGTTGCGCACCGCCTGATCGGGCACCGTCACGCCGAGCCGCGCCGCCTCCTGCCGCGTCAGCCGGTCGAGCACCAGCCCCTCCACCGCCTGCTCGGCGATGGCGCGGCGGATGCGCTGGTCGGGCTCGAAGCCGCCCTGCAGGGCGCGGGTGATGCGCTGGAGTTCGCGCCGCGCCGCCTCCTGCGCCTCGCCCACCTCGATCGCCTCGCCGCCGACGCGCGCCACCGCGTCGTCGCGGCCGATGTTGCGCACCATGTCCTCGATCCCCCACACGGCGAAGGAGAGGATCAGCAGGACGAAGAGCGCCTTCGCGAACCAGGTGCCGGCCAGCCGGCGCATCCACATCATCATGCCGCGCGCATAGCGGGTCGGCGGGCTGTTGCCAAACGGCGCGCTGGGCTATCCCGGAGCGGAAGGAAGGGAGAACGCCCCCATGACGCCCGGGATCCGCCCGCTCATCGCCGGCAACTGGAAGATGCACGGCACGCTGCGCGAGGCCGTGAAGCTGGCCGAGGCGCTGCGCGAGGGGGCGGAGGGGGTGGATCTGCTGGTCTGCCCGCCCTTTCCGCACATCCACGCCGTGGCGGTGAGCCTGCTGGGCAGCCGCGTCGCCGTCGGTGCGCAGGACTGCCACGCCGCCCAGCGCGGCGCGCACACGGGCGATGTCAGCGCCGCCATGCTGCGCGACGCGGGGGCCACCCATGTCATCCTCGGCCATTCGGAGCGCCGAATGGACCACGGCGAGAACGACGCGGCGGTGCTCGCCAAGACCGAGGCGGCGCTGGGGGCGGGCCTCGTGCCCATCGTCTGCGTGGGCGAGACGGAGGCGGAGCGCCTCGCCGGCCTCGCCGATTCGGTGGTGGAGAAGCAGCTCGCCGGCTCGGTGCCCTATGGCTTCGTCACGGCGGGCGGGATCATCGCCTATGAGCCGGTCTGGGCCATCGGCACGGGGCGCACGCCCGGCGAGCAGGAGATCGCGGCCATCCACGCCACCCTCCGCCGCGCGCTGGTGGAGCGCTTCGGCCCCTCGGCGCGGAGCACGCGGCTGCTCTATGGCGGCTCGGTGAAGCCGGGCAATGCGGCGGCCATCCTCGCCCTGCCCGATGTGGACGGCGCGCTGGTCGGCGGGGCCTCGCTGGTGGCGGCGGATTTCCTGGCCATCGCCCGCGCCGTGCCGGGCTGAGGCGGGCGGTCTGATGCGGGCGGCATGGCATGCCGCCCCTGGACGGGCAGGCCCCGTTGCCGGGGGCGCGGGCGCGTGCCACCACCGCGGCCATGCTGAAGCCCGAACGCCCCCATTTCTCCTCCGGCCCCTGCGCGAAGCGGCCCGGCTTTTCGCTCGCGGCGCTCGAGGGCGCGCTGCTCGGCCGCAGCCACCGCGCCGCCGCACCCAAGGCGCGCATCGCGGAGGTGATCGCGCGCTCCCGCGCCATCCTGGGCATGCCCGAGGACTGGCGGCTCGGCGTCGTGCCCGCCTCGGACACGGGGGCGGTGGAGATGGCGCTGTGGTCGCTGCTCGGCCCCCGCGGGGTGGATGTGCCGGTCTGGGAGAGCTTCTCGGGCGAATGGGCGGCCGACATCGCCGAGCAGCTCCGCCTGCCCGATGTCCGGATATTGCGCGCGCCCTATGGCCGGCTGCCCGATCTCGCGGCGGTGGACTGGGCGCGGGACGTGGTCTTCGTCTGGAACGGCACCACCTCGGGCGTGCGGCTGCCCGATGGCGGCTGGATCGCGCCCGACCGCGAGGGGCTCGCCATCTGCGACGCCACCAGCGCGGCCTTCGCCATGGCGCTGCCGTGGGAGCGGCTCGATGTCGTCACCTGGTCCTGGCAGAAGGTGCTGGGGGGCGAGGCGGCGCACGGCATGCTGGCCCTTTCGCCGCGCGCCGTGGCGCGGCTCGAATCGCACACGCCGCCCTGGCCGCTGCCCAAGATCTTCCGGCTGACCAAGGGCGGGAAGCTGATCGAGGGGATCTTCCGGGGCGAGACGATCAACACCCCCTCGCTGCTCTGCGTGGAGGACGCGCTGGACGGGCTGCGCTGGGCCGAGGCGGTCGGCGGGCTGCCGGCGCTGATCGCGCGGGCCGAGGGCAACCTCGCCCTCGTCTCGGACTGGGTGGCGCGCAGCGACTGGGCGGCTTTCCTGGCCGAGGAGCCGGCCACGCGCTCCTGCACCTCCGTCTGCCTGCGCTTCAAGGCGCTGGCGCCGGAGCGCCAGCCCGAGGTGGCGCGGCGGATGGCGGCCTTCCTCGAGCGCGAGGGCGTGGCGCTCGACGCCGCGCATTACCGCGACGCCCCGCCCGGGCTGCGCCTGTGGTGCGGCGCGACGGTGGAGCGCGAGGATGTGGCGCGCGTCCTGCCCTGGCTGGACGCGGCCTATGAGGCGGCGCTCAAAGGCTGAGAGCTAGTTCCGCCGGATGTCCCGCCGGCTGAGCTCGGCCGCCGCCGCCCCGCCCGCCACCGCCACGGCGGGCAGCCGCGGAAGGCTGCCCAGGCGGCGCAGCGTCTCGCGCGGCCCGAGGGGGAAGAGCTCGGGCAGGTTCAGCGCCGCCTCGGCGCGCACGGGGCTGCCGGCCTCCAGCCCCTCGGCGGCGGCGCGCAGCGCGCGCTCCACCGCCTCGCCGGGCGCGTCGGGGGCGATGCCGAGGGCGGCGCGCATCTCCCGCCGCCCCTCCTCCAGCGCGGTGAGGGCGGCGGGGTCCGTCCCCGGGGCCCAGCGCGGGTCGCTGCGGAAGCTGCGCGCCAGGAACTCGAGCTGCGCGGCGGCGATGGCGGCCCCCCGCGGATCGCCGGCATAGGCGCTGGTGTCGCCGAGGTTGCGCGGCCCGTAGAGCGCCGCCCCCCGCACCGGGTCGCCCACGCCGCCGAGATAGTCCGCCACCGGGTCGGCGGCGCAGGCGGCGATCAGCAGGGGCAGGGCGAGCAGCGGGCGCATGGCCGCATCCTGCCCCAGCGCATCTTGCCGTCCAACCACCCCCCTGCCACACAGCGCCGGCATGAACGACACGCCCCCCATGGCGCCCGGCCTGCTGCCGGCCGGCCTGATGGACCTCCTCCCCCCCGAGGCGGAGCGCGAGGCCGCGCTGGTGGCCGCGCTGATGGAGAGCTTCGCCCGCCACGGCTACGAGCGGGTGGAGCCGCCGCTGCTCGAGTTCGAGGAGGGGCTGCTCGCGGGCTCCGGCGCCGCCGTGGCGGAGCAGACCTTCCGCCTGATGGACCCGGTGAGCCAGCGCATGATGGGGCTGCGCGCCGACATCACGCCGCAGGTGGCGCGCATCGCGGCCACGCGGCTCGGCCTGCAGCCCCGCCCGCTGCGCCTCTGCTACGAGGGCCAGGTGCTGCGCGTGCGCGGCAGCGAGCTCGCGCCCGCCCGGCAGCTCACCCAGGCCGGCATCGAGCTGATCGGCGGCGCCGCGCCCGAGGCGGACGCCGAGGTGGCGCTGGTGGCGGCCGAGGCGCTCTTCCGGCTCGGCATCGCGGGCATCACCCTCGACATCACCCTGCCGCGCATGGCGCAGACGCTGCTGGAGGCGGCGGGGCTGGGCGCGCCGCTGGCCGGGCGGCTGATCCGCGCCCTCGACCGCAAGGACGCGGCGGCCGTCGCCGCGCTGGCCGGCGAGGCGGGGCCGGTGGCGGGGCTGCTGCCGCCGCTGCTGGCCGCGGCGGGGCCCGCGCCGGCCGCGCTCGGCGTGCTGGAGGCGCTGGCGCTGCCCGAGGCCGCGCGCGCCATCGCGGCCAATGCGCGCGAGGTGATCGAGGCCATCGCCCGCCGCGCGCCGGGCCTGCGCATCACGCTCGACCCGGTGGAGTTCCGCGGCTTCCGCTACCATGTGGGCGTCGCCTTCACGATCTATGGCCCCGGCGCGACGGGCGAACTCGCGCGCGGCGGGCGCTACCTCTCGGCCAATGACGAGCCGGCGACGGGCATGACGCTCTATCCCGATGCGGTGCTGCGCGCCGCGCCGGCCACGCCGCGCCGGCCGCGCTGCTTCCTGCCGCCCGGCACCGCTCCGGCCGTGGGCGAGGGGCTGCGCGCGCAGGGCTTCGCCACGGTGGCCGCCCTCTCGGCGGCGGATGATCCCCGCGCGCTGCGCTGCTCCCACGCCTGGGACGGGCGGGCGGCGCGGCCCCTCACGCAGGAAGGTTCGGACTGATGGCCAATGTCGCCGTGATCGGCGCCCAGTGGGGCGACGAGGGCAAGGGCAAGGTGGTGGACTGGCTCGCCAGCCGCGCCGAGATCGTGGTGCGCTTCCAGGGCGGGCACAATGCCGGGCACACCCTGGTGGTGGGGGGGAACACCTACAAGCTCTCGCTGCTGCCCTCGGGCATCGTGCGCGGCAAGCTCGGCATCATCGGCAACGGCGTGGTGCTCGATCCCGACGCGCTGCTGGGCGAGATCGAGAAGCTGCGCGCTCAGGGGCTTGAGGTGGGGCCGCACAACCTGCGCATCGCCGAGAATGCGCCGCTGATCCTGCCGCTGCATCCCGCGCTGGACCGCGCGCGCGAGGCGGCGCGCGGCGAGGACAAGATCGGCACCACCGGCCGCGGCATCGGCCCCGCCTACGAGGACAAGGTGGGCCGGCGCGCCATCCGCCTCTGCGACCTTGCGGAGCCGGAGACGGTCTCGGCCAAGCTCGACGAGCTGCTGCTGCACCACAATGCGCTGCTGCGCGGCCTCGGCGCGCCGGTCTTCGAGAAGGCGGCGCTGTTCGAGGCGCTGATGGCGCTGGCGCCCAGGCTGCTGCCCTATGCCGAGCCCGTGTGGGAGCGGCTGGACGCCGCCCGGCGCGAGGGCCGGCGCGTGCTGTTCGAGGGCGCGCAGGCCGTGATGCTCGACGTGGACCACGGCACCTACCCCTATGTGACCAGCAGCAACACCGTGGCCGGCAACGCCGCGGCCGGCAGCGGCGTGGGGCCGGATGCGATCGGCCTCGTGCTCGGCATCGCCAAGGCCTACACGACGCGCGTGGGCTCGGGCCCCTTCCCGACGGAGCTGCACGACGCGACGGGCCGGCTGCTGGGCGAGCGCGGGCGCGAGTTCGGCACCGTGACCGGCCGGCCGCGCCGCTGCGGCTGGTTCGACGCGGCGATGGTGCGCCAGGCGGTGAAGATCGGCGGCGTGCAGGGCCTGGTGCTCACCAAGCTCGACGTGCTGGACGGGCTGCCGGAGCTGAAGATCTGCACCGGATACCGGGTGAACGGCGAGGTGCTGCGCCGCCTGCCCTTCGCCATGCGCGCCCAGGCGGCGGCGGAGCCGATCTACGAGGCGATGGAAGGCTGGTCGGGCTCCACCCGCGGCGCGCGCAGCTACGCCGAGCTGCCGGCCCAGGCGGTGAAATACATCCGCCGCATCGAGGAGCTGGTGGAGGCGCCGGTGATGATGCTCTCCACCTCGCCGGAGCGGGACGACACCATCGCGCTGCGGGATCCTTTCGCGGGGTAGGCGCGCGCCGCCTCCCGCGCCAATCTCCGTGGCCGGGAGGAACCCGCACCATGCATCGCCGCACGCTGCTCGCGCTCGCCACGCCCGCCCTCGCCACGCCCGCCCTCGCCACGCCGGCCCTCGCCCAGGCGCGGCCCTTGCGGATCGTCGTGCCCTATCCGCCGGGCGGCAGCGCCGATGTGCTGGCGCGCGCGCTGGCCGAGCAGATCACCGCCTCGGGCAGCCGCGCCGCCATCGTGGAGAACCGCGCCGGAGCATCCGGCACCATCGGCGCGCTGGCGGTGGCGCGGGGGCCGGCCGATGGCGGGGTGGTGCTGCAGGCCGACGGCTCGCCCATGTCCATCCTGCTGGAGGCGGGGCGCACCCAGTACCGCGCGGAGGATTTCGCGCCCGTCGCGCGGCTCGCCACCTCGCCTTTCGTGCTGGCGACGCGGCCCAACGGCGCCTTCGGCACGCTGGCCGAGGTGGTGGCGGCCGCGCGCGCCGCGCCGGGGCGCATCACCTACGCCACGCCGGGCATTCTCAGCTTCGCGCATGTGGTGGCCGAGCGCTTCGCCGCCGCCACGGGCATCGAGATGACCCATGTGCCCTTCCAGGGCACGGGCCCGGCCACGGCCGCCGTGCTGGGCGGGCAGGTGGACCTGATTCCCGTGCCGCCCGGCCAGGTGCTGGACCAGGGGGGCGGCGCCATCTTCCGCCCCATCGCCATCACCACCGAGGCGCGCCACCCCGCCTTGCCCGCCACGCCCACCTTCCGCGAGGCGGGGACCGACCTGGTCTTCGCCGGCTGGCGCGGCTGCTTCGCGCCGGCGGCGACGCCGCCCGAGACACTGGCGGGGCTGGAGGCGCTGCTGCGGGCCGCCCTCGAAGGCCCGGGCGGGCAGGCGGCGCTGCAGCGGCTCGGCGAGGCGCCGGCCTGGCTCGGCCAGGCCGATTTCGCGCGCTTCTGGGCGGAGGATCGCGCGGCGATCCGCGCCATCCTGCCCCGGCTGCCGCGGGAGTGAAGGGAAAGGGGCGGGGCGGTTTCTCGCGCCCCGCCCCCTTGATACGGTCGGCATGACATGCCGACCGTATGAGGCGGCTCGGCAGGCCGCACGGCGCTACAGCCGCACCCGCAGCCAGTTGCCGATCTCGCCCACGATGCCGCGGCGGAAGGCGAGCACGCAGAGCACGAAGATCACGCCCTGGATCACCGTCACCCATGCGCCAAACTCCGCGAGGTAGTTCTGCATGGTGATGATCACGGCCGCGCCCATCACCGGGCCGAAGATGGTGCCGAGCCCGCCGACCAGCGACATCAGCACCACCTCGCCCGACATGGTCCAGAACACGTCGGTCAGCGTCGCGATGCCGAAGACGATGGCCTTGGTCCCGCCCGCCACGCCCGAGAGCGCGGCCGAGAGGACGAAGGCCATCAGCTTGTAGTCGTCCGTGCGGTAGCCGAGCGAGGTGGCGCGCGGCTCGTTCTCGCGGATGGATTTCAGCACCATGCCGAAGGGCGAGTGGATGATGCGGTGGATCAGCAGGAAGCCGATCAGGAACACCGCCGCCACCACCCAGTACATCGTCATGTCCGAGCGCAGGTCGAAGACGCCGAACAGCACGCCGCGCGGAATGGCCTGGATGCCGTCCTCGCCGCCGGTGAACTCGGCCTGCAGGCAGAAGAAATAGACCATCTGCGCGAAGGCCAGGGTGATCATGGCAAAGTAGATGCCCTGGCGCCGGATGGCGATGGCGCCGATCACGAGGCCGAGCCCGGCGCCCACCGCGCCGCCGATCAGGATGGCGAGCTCGGGCGGCAGGCCCCAGACCTTCGCCGCATGCCCCGCGAGGTAGCCGCCCATCCCGAAATAGGCGGCGTGCCCGAAGCTGAGCAGCCCGACATAGCCGATGAGCAGGTTGAAGGCGCAGGCGAAGAGCGCGAAGCACAGCACCTTCATGAGGAAGACGGGATAGAGGAAGAAGGGGCTGATCGCGATGAACGCCAGCATGATCGCGAAGGCGGCGAGCTGGGTGCGCGTGAAGCCGAAGAAGACCGTGTCTTCCTGCTTGAAATCCGTGCCGGAGAAGCCGCCGGGAGCCGCCATGTCTCAGGCCCTCCCGAACAGGCCGGCCGGCCGCGTGAGCAGCACGATGGCCATGACGACGAAGATCACGGTGGAGGAGGCCTCCGGCCAGAACACCTTGGTCAGCCCCTCGATGACGCCGAGGGCGAAGCCCGTCACCACGGAGCCGAGGATGGAGCCCATGCCGCCGATCACCACGACGGCGAAGACGATGATGATCAGGTTCGCCCCCATCTGCGGGTTCACCGAATAAATCGGCGCGGCCAGCACGCCCGCGAAGGCGGCCAGCGCCACGCCCGCGCCGTAGGTCAGCGTCATCATGCGCGGCACGTTGATGCCGAAGGCCTGCACCAGCGCCGGGTTCTCGGTGGCCGCGCGCAGGTAGGAGCCGATCTTGGTCTTCTCGATCACCAGCCAGGTGGCGAGGCACATGACGATCGCCACCACCACCACCCAGCCACGGTAGATCGGCATGAACATGAAGCCGAGATCCCAGCTTCCCTGCAGCTCCGCCGGGATGCGGTAGGGCATGCCGGAGCTGCCGAACTCGTTGCGGAACACGCCCTCGATGACCAGGCCCACGCCGAAGGTGAGCAGCAGCCCGTAGAGGTGGTCGAGCTTGTACAATCGGCTGATCATGGTCCGTTCGATCAGCACGCCGGTCAGCCCCACGAGGACGGGGGCGAGCAGCAGCGCCCACCAGTAGCCCAGGCCCGCCCAGTTCAGCAGCATCCAGGCCACGAAGGCGCCCATCATGAACTGCGCGCCATGCGTGAAGTTGATGACGTTGAGCATGCCGAAGATGACGGCGAGCCCGAGCGAGAGCAGGGCGTAGAAGGCCCCGTTGATCAGCCCGAGCAGCAACTGCCCGAAGAGCAGCGGCGCGGGGATTCCGAAGATCTCATCCATCGGCGTGCGTCGTTCCTTCGATCTCTGGCCGGGCGGCGCCGCGACGCGCCGCAGCGCGGGCGCGGCGCATCGCGACGGGCGAGGGCCGCGAGGGCCCTCGGGGGATCAGCTCCGCACCAGGGCGCAGCCGCCGGCCGCGAGCGGGCGGAAGGCCTGGTCGGCCGGCACCGTCTGCAGCAGGGTGTAGTAGTCCCAGGCGTAGCGGCTCTCGTTCGGCGCCTTCACCTGGAACAGATAGGCGGGATGGATCTTGCGCCCGTCGGGGCGGATGGTTCCCTCGCCGAAGGCGTCGTCGCTGGTGGGCATGGCCTTCATGCGGTTCACCGCGTCCACGCCCGAGGCCTTGGCCGCCGCCACGCCCATCTCGCCCACCGCCTTGAGGTAGTGCAGCACCGCCGAGTAGCAGCCCGCCTGCACCATGGAGGGGCGCAGATTGCCCGGCACCGGCCCGAGCCGCTGGGTGAAGGCGCGGGTGCGGTCGTTCAGATCCCAGTAGAAGGTCTCGGTCAGCACCAGGCCCTGCGCCGTCTGCAGGCCGAGGCTGTGCACGTCGGTGATGAAGACGAGCAGCCCCGCAAGGCGCACGCCGCGCCGCGTCAGCCCGAACTCGGCCGCCTGCTTGATGGAGTTGATGGTGTCGCCGCCGGCATTGGCGAGGCCCACCACCTGTGCCCGGCTCGCCTGCGCCTGCACGAGGAAGGAGGAGAAATCGGTCGTCCCCGGGAAGGGCGTGCGCACGGAGCCCAGGATGCGCCCGCCCGCCTGGCGCACGAACTCGGAGGTGTCGCGCTCCAGCGCATGGCCGAAGGCGTAGTCGGCGGTGATGAAGAACCAGGTCTGCCCGCCGGCGGCCACCATGGCGCCGCCGGTGCCGCGCGCCAGCATCCAGGTGTCGTAGGTCCAGTGCACGGTGTTGGGCGAGCACTGCGCGCCCGTCAGGTCCGAGGTGGCGGGGCCGGAGGCGAGGAAGACCTTGTTGCGCTCGCGCACGATGGTGTTGACGGCGAGCGCCACCGAGGAGGTGGGCACGTCCACGATCACGTCGATGCCGTCGCGGTCGATCCACTGGCGCACGACGGTGGAGCCGACATCGGGGCGGTTCTGGTGGTCGGCCTGCACCACCTCGACGTTCACGCCACGCTGGGTGATGCCGCTCTCCTGCACCGCGAGGCGCACGGCCTGGGTGGAGCCGGGGCCGGAGATGTCCCGATACAGGCCCGACTGGTCGTTCATCACGCCGATGCGGATGGTGTTCGCCGCCTGCGCCTTGGCGGAGCGGTAGGGCAGGGCGCCCCAGACCGGGGCGGTGGCGGCCGCGCCCAGAACGGCGCGGCGGGTGGTCTCGTGGCTCATCTTGCTCTCCTCGGTTCTTCTCGTTGCGTGGGAAGCCTCAGGTGCGGACCATGGGGCAGGCGCCCTCGGAGAGCGGCCGGAAGGCCTCCTCGGGCGTCACCGTCTGCAGCACCTTGTAGTAGTCGAAGCGGCCGCGGCTTTCGGCGGGGCTCTTCACCTCGCACAGATAGGCGGGGTGCATCTTGCGCCCGTCCTCGCGGATCGTGCCCTCGCCGAAGGCGTCGTCGCTCGTGGGCATGCGCTTCATGCGCGCCACCACGTCGCGCCCGCTGGCCTTGGCCGCGGCCACGCCCATGTCGGCCACGGTCTTGAGGTAGTGCAGCGTGGCCGAATAGTCGCCCGCATGGCTCATCGCCACCGGCATGTCGGCGCCGGAGAGCTGCAGCACCCGCTGGGCCACGCGCCGCGTGCGGTCGTTCAGATCCCAGTAGAAGGTGTTGGCGCAGACGAGGCCCTGCGCCGTCTGCAGGCCGAGCGCATGCACGTCGGTGATGAACAGCAGCAGCGAGGCGACGCGGATGCCGCGGCGCGTCACGCCGAACTCGCCGATCTGCTTGATGGAGTTGATCGTGTCCGCGCCCGCGTTGGCGAGGCCGATCACCTGCGCGCGGCTGGCCTGGGCCTGGACGATGAAGCTCGAGAAGTCGGTGGTGCCAGGGAAGGGGTGGCGCACCTGGCCCAGCACCCGCCCGCCCGCCTGGCGGACGAAGTTCGCGGTGTCGCGCTCCAGCGCATGGCCGAAGGCGTAGTCGGCGGTGATGAAGAACCAGTTCTGCCCGCCCGCGCGGACGGTGGCGAGGCCGCTCACCTTCGCCAGCATGTAGGTGTCGTACACCCAGTGGATGGTGTTCGCGTTGCAGGCGCGCCCGGTCAGGTCGGAGGTGGCGGTGGAGGTGGCGATGGCCACCTTGTTGCGCTCGCGCGCGAGTTCCGAAACCGCCAGCGCCACCGAGGAGGCGGCGAGGTTCAGCACCATGTCCACATTGTCGCGGTCGAACCACTGCCGGGCGATGTTCACGCCCACGTCGGGCCGGTTCTGGTGGTCGGCCTGCACCATCTCGACGTTGAAGCCGCGGTTGCCGAACTCCTGGATGGCGAGCCGCGTGGCGGCGATGGAGTTGGGCCCGTTCAGGTCGCGGAAGGGGCCGGAGAAATCGCTCAGCAGCCCGATGCGGATGGTGTTGGCGGCCTGGGCGCGCGCCGGGCGGTGCGGCAGCGCGCCGAGCAGCGGCGCGGCGGCGGCGGCGCCCAGAAGCCCGCGGCGGTGGATCTGGCTCATCTTGGTCGTCTCCCTGTCTCTCTCTTGTTCTGTGTTCGTTTCCCGCGGCGGGGCGGCGGTCACACGCCGAGGTATTCGTGCAGCCGCTCCATCGCGCCGGCCATCTCCTCGTTGCGCACCGCATCCACCACGCGGCCGTGCTCCATGACGTAGTGGCGGTCGGCCACCGTCTGGGCGAAGCGGAAGTTCTGCTCCACCAGCAGCACGGTGAAGCCGCGCTGCTTGAGCTCGCGGATGGTGCGGCCGATCTGCTGCACGATGACGGGCGCGAGCCCCTCCGAGGGCTCGTCCAGCAGCAGCAGCTTCGCCCCCGTGCGCAGGATGCGCCCGATGGCGAGCATCTGCTGCTCGCCGCCCGAGAGCTTGGTGCCCGGGCTGCGCGTGCGCTCCTTGAGGTTGGGGAACATCTTGTAGATCTCGTCCACGGGAAGCCCGCCGGGCCGCACCTCGGGCGGCAGCATCAGGTTCTCGTAGACGGTGAGCGAGGCGAAGATGCCCCGCTCCTCCGGGCAATAGGCGATGCCCGCGCGCGCGATCTCGTCCGGCCGCGCGCCGATCAGCTCCCGCCCCGCGTAGTGGACGGAGCCCGAGCGCCGGCCCACCAGCCCCATGATCGCGCGCAGCGTGGAGGTCTTGCCCGCGCCGTTGCGGCCGAGCAGCGTGACCACCTCGCCCTCGCGGATCTCGATGTCCACCCCGTGCAGCACATGGCTCTCGCCGTACCAGGCCTCGAGCCCCTTCACGCGCAGCAGGGGCGCCGTGCCGTCGGTCGCGGCGAGCGGGAGTTCGGCGAGCTGGTCAGCCATGGGAGGCGCCCTCCGGAACGCCGACGGAGGCGGGGTCGGTCCCGAGATAGGCCGCCTGCACCTCGGGGTTGCGGCTCACGCTCGCGTAGTCCCCCTCGGCCAGCACCTGGCCGCGCGTCAGCACCGTGATCACGTCGCACAGGCCCTCGACGACCTTGAGGTTGTGCTCCACCAGCAGCACGGTGCGGCCCTTCGAGACGCGCCTGATCAGCGCCACGATGCGGTCCACGTCCTCATGCGTCATGCCGGCGGTGGGCTCGTCCAGCAGCATCATCTGGGGGTCCATCGCCAGCGTGGTCGCGATCTCGAGCGCGCGCTTGCGGCCGTAGGGAAGCTGGCCGGCCTGCAGCGTCGCGTAGTCGGTCAGCCCCACATCCTCGAGCAGTTCCTCGGCGCGGCGGTTGTAGCGGTCGAGCACCGTCTCCGAGCGCCAGAAATCGAAGCTCGCGCCGCGTTCGCGCTGCAGCGCCACGCGCACGTTCTCGAGCACCGTCAGGTGCGGGAACACCGCCGAGATCTGGAATGAGCGGATGAGGCCGAGCCGCGCGACCTCGGCGGGCTTCATGCTGGTGATGTCGCGCCCGTCATAGGTGATGCGCCCGCGCGTGGGAATGAGGAACTTGGTGAGCAGGTTGAAGCAGGTGGTCTTGCCCGCCCCGTTGGGGCCGATCAGCGCGTGGATGCTGTGCCGCCGGACGCTGAGGTTGACGCCCTGGACCGCGACGAAGCCGCGGAACTCCTTCGTCAGATCCTCCGTCTGAAGGATGATGTCGCTCACCCGTCGCCGCCCCCTTGTCCGTTCCGCCGCATCGGCCGATGCGGCGGGCCACCCTGTTCCGGCGCTCATGCGGCGCCTGTTCTCGCTTGTATGGCGGGGCGTTGTGGCGCTGGCAAGCGCCTTCACGCGCCGCCCTGCGCTGCCTTCATTTCGAGCAGAATCCGTTCGGGCGTGGCCGGCAGGTCGAGCCGGGCGAGCCCCGTGGCGTCGCGCAGCGCGTTCACCACCGCGGTGGCGAGCAGCAGCGGCGGCTCGCCCACCGCCTTGGAGCGGAAGATGGTGTTCGCCCGCGCCGGCGCCCCCTCCAGCAGCCGCACCTTCAGCACCGGCGGCACGTCGCGCGAGCCCGGGATCTTGTAGGTGGAGGGGCCGAGGGTGCGCTGCCGGCCGGCTTCGTCCCACCACAGCTCCTCGGTGGTGAGCCAGCCCATCCCCTGCACGAAGGCGCCCTCGATCTGGCCGAGGTCGATGGCCGGGTTCAGGCTGCGCCCGCAATCCTGCACGATGTGCGCCGAAAGGCAGCGGTGCTCGCCCGTCAGCGTGTCGAGCAGCACCTCCGCCACCGCCGCGCCGTAGGTGAAGTAGAAGAAGGGCGCGCCGCGCATCGCCGCCGCGTCCCAGTGGATGTCGGGCGTCTTGTAGAAGCCGGTGGCGGAGAGGCTCACGCGCTCCCGCCAGCAGAGCCTGGCGAGTTCGGCGAAGGAGAGGCGCTCATTCGCCCCGGGCCGGGCGGGGAAGATCGCGCCGTCCTCGAACACCACCTCCTCGGGCGCGCAGCCGAAGCGGCGCGCCGCCACCTCCGTCATGCGGGCCTTGATGGCGCTCGCCGCCGCATGCGCCGCCCAGCCGTTGAGGTCGCTGCCCGTGGAGGCGGCGGTGGCGCTGGTGTTGGGCACCTCGGCGGTGGAGGTCGCGGTGATGCCCACCTGCTCGACGGGCACGGAGAACACCTCCGCCACCACCTGGGCCACCTTGATGAACAGGCCCTGGCCCATCTCCGTGCCGCCATGGGCGAGGCGGATGGAGCCGTCGGTGTAGACATGCACCAGCGCGCCGGCCTGGTTCAGATGCACGATGCCGAAGCTGATGCCGAAGGCGCAGACGAAATGGCCGAGCCCCCGCCGCAGCGTGGGGTGGGCGGCGTTGAAGGCGGCGATCTCCGCCCGCTTCGCCTCCCAGCCCGCATCGCGCTTCGCCTCGGCCATCACGCGCCGGGCGAGTTCGGGCTCCAGCGCCTGGCCATAGGGGGTGCGATCGGCGAGGTTGATTGCGCGCAGCGCCTCCACGTCGCGGCCGAGATGCCGGGCCATGGCGTGCAGCACATCCTCCATCAGCAGCGCGCCCTGCGGGCCGCCGAAGCCGCGGAAGGCGGTGTTGCTGACGTGGTTGGTCTTCACCGCGCAGGCGGTGATCTCGAGCTCCGGCGCGGCGTAGCAGTTGAGCGCATGGGTGAGGGCGCGGAACACCACGCCCCCCGACATGTCCACGCTGTGCCCGCCATCGGCGGCGAGCAGCGCGCGCAGCGCCAGCAGCCGGCCCTCGGCGTCGAAGCCCGCCTCCCAGCGGTAGAGGAAGGGATGGCGCTTGCCGGTGGCCGCCATGTCGGCCCGCCGCGGCAGGCGCAGCTTCACCGGCCGGCCCGTCAGCCGCGCCGCCACCGCCGCCGCCGCCGCCACCCAGCTCGCATTGCTCTCCTTGCCGCCGAAGCCGCCGCCCATGCGCCGGCAGGTGACGGTGACGCGCTGATAGGCCACGCCCAGCACGCGCGCGACGATGTGCTGCACCTCGCTCGGGTGCTGGGTGGAGGAGTGGACGAGCATCTCCCCCTCCTCGCCCGGGATGGCGAGGGCGATCTGCCCCTCGAGGTAGAAATGCTCCTGCCCGCCGGCGCGGAACTCGCCCGAGAGCCGGTGCGGGGCGCGCGCGAGCCCGGCCGCCGCGTCGCCCTCGCGGATGGTCTGCGGCGGGATGATCCAGGCCTGCCGCGCCAGCCCCTCCTCGATGGAGAGCACGGGCGGCAGCGGCGCGATGGCGGGGGCGATGGCGGCGGCCGCGCGCAGCGCCGCATCGCGCGTCTCGGCCACGACGATGGCGAGCGGCTGGCCGTGATGCTCCACCAGCCCCTCGGCCAGCAGCGGCTCGCCGGTCGCGATGGGGGCGATGTCGTTCTCGCCCGGGATGTCGGCGGGCGTGACGATCCGCACCACCCCGGGCATGGCGAGGGCGGCGGCGAGGTCGAGCCCCTCGATCCGCCCATGCGCGACGGGCGAGAGGGCGAGTGCGGCATGCAAAGTGCCCGCGGGTTCGGGCAGATCGTCGAGGAAGCGCGCCGCGCCAGTCGCGTGGCGCAGCGCGCTGTCGTGCCGCATGGCCTGGCCGGCGCGGCGCAGCGGAGGGGGCGCGCCGTCCATCACGCGAAGACCTCGGCGGCGAGCCCGGCATGGCGCAGCGCAAGCCGCCGCAGCAGCCCGCGCGCCGCCTCCAGCCGGTAGGCGGCGCTGCCGCGCCAGTCGCTCATCGGCGCGAAGTCGAGCGCCTTGCCCGCCGCGCGCAGCGCCGCGTCGTCGAGCGGCCGGCCGACCAGCGCGGCCTCGGCCGGAAGGCAGCGGCGGGCGCGCGCATCCATGCCGCCGAAGGCGAGGCGGGCGGCGCGCACCACCCCGCCCTCCATCTCGATGCAGGCGGCGAGCGAGACGGCGCTGATGTCCTGGTCATGCCGGCGCGAGAGCTTCTCGGCCGCGAGGAAGGCCCCTGCCGGCGGGCGCGGCAGATGCACGGCGAGGATCAGCTCGTCCTCGGCCAGCGCGGTGCGGCGATAGCCGGTGAGGAAGGCCTCGACGGGCAGGCGGCGCGTGCCGCCGGGGCGCGCGAGCTCCACCTCCGCGCCGAGGGCGATCAGCACGGGCAGGGAATCGCCGATGGGCGAGGCGGTGCCGAGATTGCCCGCCACCGTGCCGAGGCCGCGGATCTGCCGCGAGCCGAGCCGCGCGAAGAAGGGCGCGAGCGGCGCAAGCGCGGGCTCGGCCCGGCAGAGCGAGAGCAGCGCGCGATAGGGCGCGGCCGCGCCGATCCGCCAGCCCGAGGGGCCGGCGCCGATCCCCTGCATCTCGGCCACGTTCAGCAGGCAGATCACCTCCTCGGGCCGCTCGCGATGCTCCGAGAGGCGCAGGCCGAGATCGGTGCCGCCCATCAGCAGCCAGGCCGCCGGATGGGCGGCGCGCAGCGCCAGCGCCTCGGCCAGCGTGGCGGGCAGGTGGAAGCCGCCGAAACGGGCCGAGGCGCGCGGCGGCAGGGCAGGGGGCGGCGCGCCGTCATCCTCCATGCGCGCCAGCGCGTCGAGGATGGGGCGATAGCCCGTGCAGCGGCAGAGATTGCCCGCCAGCGCCTCGTGCGGATCGCCGCCCTCGCGCGTGTGCGCCCAGGCGCTCATCACGATGCCCGGGGTGCAGAAGCCGCATTGCGTGCCGTCGCTCTCGGCGAGGATGCGCGGCAGCGGGTGCTGGGGCCCCAGCCCCTCGATGCTGCGCAGCGCGCGGCCATGAAGCTGGCCCAGCGCGCAGAGGCAGGCGTTGATGGGGGTGCGGGCGCCCTCCGCCTCCTCCAGCACCACGGTGCAGGCGCCGCAATCGCCCTCGGCGCAGCCCTCCTTCGTGCCGGTCAGCCCCTGGGCGCGCAGCCAGTCGAGCAGCGTCATGGTCGGCGGCGTGCCGGGCGGCAGGCGGCGCGGGGTTCCGTTCAGCACGAACTCGATCTGCTGCTGCATGTTCCGCACCCGGCCCTTCCGCCGCAGCTTACGGCGATGTCATCTGAGCCCGTCCTCGCCGATGATGCCCTCGACCGTCAAGCCGCCGATGCGCGGCAGCGGCCGCCCGCCATCGGTCAGCGCGAGGCAGAGCAGGATTTCGTCGCGCGCGGGCGCATCCGGCAGGCGGAACTCGATGGCGTCGAAATGGCTCCGCACATAGGCGGCGTCCTTGTGGCCGAGCGGGATGTCGATGGCCGCACCCGGCCCGCCGCGCTTCTTGGCGGAGGGGATCAGCGCCGGCCCCTTGCCCAGCGCGGCGCGCACCGGCGCGCCCATCTTGGGGTGCAGCAGGGCCGCGGCGTGCTCGAGCTCGCCCGCCTCGCCCACGATGGCCGCCTTGCCGAAGCTGTGCACCCTTGCGCCCTCGATGCCGAGCGCGGCGATGGCGCGCGCGGCGAGTGCGGCACCCAGCTCCGCCCCGGCCTCGATGAGGGGGGTGAGATCCTCGACATAGCGCCCGGCGAAGGGGTTCTCGATCACGCAGGCGGCGACGGCGCGGCGGATGGGGGGCGCGATCGCGCGCCCCGCCTCGCGCGCGGTCTCGTGGACCAGCACGGCCCAGGCGCGCGGGCTCATGCCCGCAGCTCCGGGATGCGCGCGGCGGGGGGCGTGTTGCGGCTGCGGCCGCAGACGATCTTCCCGTCCACGATCACCATGCCGATGCCGGGCAGCTCGCCCTCCATGAAGGCCTCGGCCGCGTCGCGCCCCGCGCCGCCGATGGGCGCGTCCAGCAGCACGAGATCGGCCGCCCGCCCGGGCGCGATCACCCCCGCCTCGATCCCGCGCCAGCGCGCGGTGTTGCCGCCCGCCGCCGCGATGGCGAGGCCCGGATCGAGCCCGCCGACCGAGCACAGGAGGGAGATGGTCCGCAGCACGCCGAGCGGCTGCACGCCCGAGCCCGCGGGGCTGTCCGTGCCGATCACCAGCCGGTCGAGCCGCCCCATCTCGCGCAGCACGCCCAGCGCATGCAGCGCGTTGCGCGGGTTGCCGTTGTGCACCACCTCGATGGCGCGGGAGGTGCCCTCGATGACCTTCGTCAGCTCCGCGCGCGGCAGCGAGGTGGGCCCGCCATTGATGTGCGCCACGATGTCGGCGTCCGCGGCGATGACCACCGGCGCGGCCATGAGGTTCGAGCCGGCGATGGAGGGCCCGCCGCAGTGGATCATGGCGTTGAGCCCGGCGGCGCGCACCCAGCCCATCACCTGCGCCACCTCCGCCTCGTCCTTGACGGTGCCGAGGCCGAACTCGCCCACGAAGCGCACCCCGGCCGCGGCCATCTCGGCGTAGTCGGCCTCGGTGAGGCCGCGCTCGGGCACCGGCGCGCCGGCCAGCACCCGCGCGCCCATGGGCCGGAAGGCCGAGAAGGCGCGCTGCGCGGCGATGGCGAGCGCCTTCACCCCCACGGGATCCTTCGGCCGGCCGGGCAGATGCACCTCGCCCGCGCTGATCAGCGTGGTGGTGCCGCCATGCACCATGCCCTCGATCCAGCCGAGCTGGTTCTGCCGCGGCGTCCAGTCGCCGAAGGCGGGGTGCACGTGGTTGTCGATCAGCCCGGGCATGACGGCGCAGCCCTGCGCCTCGATCACCTCCGCGCCCTCGGCGTCCATCTCCGCGGCGCGGCCGATGGCGGCGATGCGGCCCTGCTCGATCAGGATCGCGTCCGCCTCGAGGCGCGGGGCGGCGATGTCGCCCGAGAAGACGAGTCCGAGCCCGCGCAGCAATGTCCGTGTCATGCAAGCCTCCCCAAGGGCCGCGGGGAGCGTAGTTTCCGATTGAGCGGCGCGCCAAGGGGCCGCATGCTCCGACGAAACGAAATGGAGCGGACGAGGTTGGGGAACTATTGGCGGCCCGCGACGCTGGAGGCGGCGCTGCGGATTCTCGTGGAGCAGGCGCCGCGCCTCCTGGCCGGCGGCACCGATGTCTATCCGGCGCTGACCCAGGCGGCCGCCTGGGGGGCGGCCCCCGCGCCGGCGCTGCTCGACCTCACGGGCATCGCCGCGCTGCGCGGGGTGACGCGCACGGGCGGGACGTGGCGCATCGGCGCCCTCACCCCCTGGGCGGTGCTGCGCGACGCGCCGCCCGCCCCGGGCTTCCGCGCCCTGGCCGAGGCGGCGGCGCAGGTGGGCGGGCGGCAGATCCAGGCGCGCGGCACCATCGGGGGCAATCTCTGCAACGCCTCGCCCGCGGCCGATGGCGTGCCGCCGCTGCTGATCCTCGACGCGGCGGTGGAGCTCGCCTCGCCCCGGGGCCTGCGCGTCCTGCCGCTGCGGGAGTTCCTGCCGGGCGCGCGGCGCACGGCCCGCGCGGCGGATGAGATCGTGACGGCCATCCTCGTTCCCGTGGCGGCGGCGGAGGCGCCCTCGGTGTTCCTCAAGCTCGGCGCGCGGGCGCATCTCGTCATCTCCATCGCCATGGTCGCGGCCAGCGCGAACGGGCGGGTGGCGGTGGGGGCCTGCTCGGAGGTGGCGCGGCTGTGGGAGGAGGGGCTCGCGCCCATCGACGATGTGCGCGCGAGCGCCGCCTATCGCCGCGCCGCGGCCGAGGAGCTGGTGGCGCGGGCGCGCGCGAGGCTCGCCGCATGATCCGCCTGACCGTGAACGGCGCGCCGCGCGCGCTCGATCTGCCGGGCGGGACGCGGCTTTCCGCCGCGCTGCGCGAGACGCTGGGGCTGACGGGCACCAAGATCGGCTGCGACGCCGGGGATTGCGGCGCCTGCACCGTGCTGATCGACGGCGCCCAGGCCTGCGCCTGCCTCACCCCGCTCGGCCAATGCGAGGGGGCGCGGGTGGAGACGGTGGAGGGCCTGGCCGCCACCCCCGAGGGGCGGGCGCTGATCGCGCGCTTCCACGCCGCGGGCGCGGCACAATGCGGCATCTGCACGCCCGGCATGCTGGTGGCCGCGACCGAGCTGCTGCGCGCCAACCCCGCGCCCTCGGAGGCGGAGGTGGAGGCGGCGCTGGGCGGCGTGCTCTGCCGCTGCACCGGCTATCGGCGCATCATCGAGGCGGTGCGCGGCGCGGGGCCGGCGGCCGAGCCGGGGGCGGTGGGGGCGCGGCTGCCGCGGCTCGACGGCGCGGCCAAGCTCGACGGAAGTGCCCGGTTCGGGGCCGATCTCGCCCCGGCCGATGCGCTCTGGCTCAAGGCCGTGCGCTCGCCGCACGCCCATGCGCGCTTCGTCCTGCCCGACATCCCGGCCTTCCTGGCCGCCCATCCCGGCATCCGCGCGGTGCTGACGGCGCGCGACGTGCCGGGGCGCAACGGCTACGGCATCTATCCGCACATCAAGGACCAGCCCGTCTTCGCCGAAGGCGAGGCCCTTTATCGCGGCGACGCGGTGGCCGCGCTGGTGGGCGCGCGCGAGGCCGTCGAGCGCGCGGAACTGCCCGTGGCCTGGACGCCGCTGCCCGCCCGTCACGACCCCGAGGCCGCGCTCGGCGGCCCGCCGCTGCACGCGGCCTTCCCGGACAATGTGCTGGCCGAGGGGCTGGTGCGCCGCGGCGATCCGGAGGCCGCCTTCGCCGCCGCCGCACATGTCGCGGAGGGCGCCTTCCGCACGAGCTTCGTCGAGCACGCCTACATCGAGCCCGAAGCGGGCTTCGCGCGGCGAATCGGCGAGCGCATCGAGATCTGGTGCGCCACCCAGGCCCCGGCGATGGACCGCGAGGAGGTGGCGGGCGTGCTCGGCCTGCCGCTCGAGGCCGTGCGCATCATCCCGAGCCATTGCGGCGGCGGCTTCGGCGGCAAGCTCGATGCGGGGATGCAGCCCATGCTCGCCGTCGCCGCCTGGGTCCTCGACCATCCCGTGCGCGCCGTCTGGTCGCGGCCCGAGAGCATGGCCGCCAGCACCAAGCGCCACCCCGCGCGCATCGCGGCGCGCGCCGCCTGCGACGCGGAGGGCCGCCTGCTCGCGCTCGACTTCGAGGGGCTCTACGACACGGGCGCCTATGCCTCCTGGGGGCCGACGGTGGCGGGGCGCGTGCCGGTGCACGCCACCGGGCCCTATCGCGTGCCGCATGTGCGGGCGCGGGCGCGGGCGGTGTTCACGCACCAGCCGCCCTCGGGCGCCTTCCGCGGCTTCGGCGTGCCCCAGGCGGCGGTGGCGCAGGAGGCGCTCTACGACCGCCTGGCCGACGCCTGCGGCATGGACCGGCTGGAGTTCCGCATCCTCAACGCGCTGACGCCGGGCGACGTGACGGCGACGGGCCAGCGCCTCGCCCATTCCGTGGGCCAGCGCGAGTGTCTCGAGGCGCTGCGCCCGCGCTGGGCGGCGCTGCGCGCGGAGGCCGCGCGCCGCAACGCGGCCGGCGGGCCCTGGCGCCATGGCGTGGGGGTGGCGGGCATGTGGTACGGCATCGGCAACACCGGCATGTCCAACCCCTCGGAGATGCGGCTGATCCTGGGCGCGGATGGCCGGCTCTCCTTCCGCAACGGGGCGGTGGACATCGGCCAGGGCAGCGCCACCGTGCTCGCCCAGATCGTGGCGGAGGCGCTCGGCCTGCCGGTCGTGGCCATCGCCCAGATCCATGGCGACACGGCGCTCACCCCCGATGCGGGCAAGACCAGCGCCTCGCGCCAGACCTTCGTCTCGGGCCGCGCGGCGCTGGCCGCGGCCCTGGACCTGCGCGCGAAGCTCAACGGCGCGCTGGGCTGGGACGGGGCGCGGGTGACGGTGAACGGCGAGCCCTATGCCGGGCCGGGGCTCGAGGGCCATGGCCGTTTCGACCCGCCCACCGTGCCGCTCGACGCGGAGGGCCAGGGCACGCCCTACGCCACCTACGGCTTCGCGGCGCAGCTCTGCGCGCTGGCGGTGGATGTGCGGCTTGGCACGGTGCGGCTCGAGCGCTTCGTCGCCGCGCATGACGTGGGGCGCGCGATCAACCCCACGCTGGTGGAGGGGCAGATCCATGGCGGGATCGCCCAGGGCATCGGGCTCGCGCTGATGGAGGAATACATCCCCGGCCGCACCGAGAACCTGCACGACTACCTGATCCCCTCCTTCGGCGATGTGCCGCCCATCGAGTGCATCCTGATCGAATCGCCCGAACCGCTCGGGCCCTATGGCGCGAAGGGGGTGGGCGAGCCCGCGCTGGTCGCCACCGCGCCGGCCATCCTCTCCGCCATCCGCGACGCGACGGGCGCGCAGATCGCGCATCTGCCCGCCCTGCCGCACCGTGTGCTGGAGGCGCTTGGCCATGGCCGATAGGACGGAGCAATTCGGCGCGCGCGAGGGGACGGAGGGCATCGTGCGCTGCGACGCCTGCCCGGTGCTCTGCCGCATCAGGCCCGGCCGCGCCGGCGCCTGCCACCGCTACGCCAATGAGGGCGGGCGGCTGGTGCGGACCGATCCGCTGGTGCTGCTCACCCGCACGGTGGAGGCCGCGGAGCCCGTGGTGCCCTTCCTCGAGGGCGCGGAGGAATGGGCGGGCGAGCTTGCCCCGCGCGAGCAGGTCTTCGTCACCGCCATCGGCGCGGGCACCACCTATCCGGACTACAAGCCCGCGCCCTTCATCGTCAGCGCCCGCCATGAGGGGGTGGACACGGTGACGGTCGTCACCGAGGGCATCTTCAGCTACTGCGGCCTCAAGGCGAAGATCGACACCGACCGCCATCTCGGCCCCGAGGCCGCGCCGGTGCGCCATGAGGGCGAGCAGATCGGCCATGTCACCACCGCCGAATACGGCTCGCAGATGCTCTCGCTCGGCGGCGTGCGCCACCTCACGGGCGGCTCGAAGCGCGAGGGGCAGGTGACCTGCGCCGCGCTGCTCGCCCTCTGCCGGAAGGAGGCGATCGAGGTCGAGATCGAGGGCGGCGCGCGCCTTGTGCTGCAGGCCGGCGCCGCGCCCATCGTCAACGGCGTGCGCGAGAGCCGCATGCGCGTGGGCTGCGGCAGCGCGGCCATCGGCATCTTCGCCCAGCAATGGCACGGCCATGTGGACGAGGTGGTGGTGCTGGACGACCACATCACCGGCGTGCTGACCGAGCACCAGGCGGGGAAATGCCTCGGGATGCGCCCCTCCGGGCTGCGCGTGCGCGGCCGGCGCTCCACCCCCGGGCGCTATTTCCAGGTGGCGCATCCCGGCGCGGGCTGGGGCGGGACGGACATCACCGATCCGCTCTCGGTCATCGAGGGCTTCGACCCCAAGCAGGCCTGGCCCGGCATGCGCGTGCTGATGACCAGCACGACGGGCGAGGACGCGCTGTGGTTCGAACTCGACGAGGCGCTGCGCCCCGTCCCGCGCCCCATGCCCGAGGCGGTGGCGCGCACCGTCGCGCGCATCGGCGAGAACTGCGAGCCGGCGATGACCTCCATCCTCTTCATGGCCGGGGCGGGCGGGTCGCTGCGCGCGGGGGTGACGGAGAACCCCATCCTGCTCACCCGCCGCGTGCAGCAGGGCGAGGTGCGCGTCACCATGGGCGGCGCGCCCTGCTATCTCTGGCCCGGGGGCGGCATCACCATCATGGCGGATGTGCTGCGCATCCCCGACAACGCCTTCGGGCATGTGCCCACGCCCGCCCTGGTCGCGCCCATCGAGTTCACCATGCGCGCCGATCTCTACGCCGCGCTCGGCGGGCATGTGGAGCACGCGCTGCCGCTTGCGGAACTGCTCGCGCGGCACGCGGCGGAGAGCGAGAGCGCGCCCTGGCCTGCCGCCAATCCCTGGCCCGAGGCCCCGAGATGATGGACGCCGCCGCCTGGCCGCCGCCGCAGCGGCAGCTTCTGCCCGATGGGCGGCTGCTGCTGGAGGACGGGCCGATCCGCCTCGTGATCGGCTTGGAGGGCGCGCGGGCGGCGGTGCTGGAGGCGCGCGAGGCGGCGGCGCGCGCGCTGGAGGGCGTGCTGCCCGCCCTGGCCGAGGAGGTCGCGCTGCTGCGCCAGCCGCTCATGGGCCGCCCGCCCGCCGTGCGCCACCCCGTGGCGCGGCGCATGGTGGAGGCCGCCTGGCCCTATCGCGCGCATTTCGTCACGCCCATGGTCGCCGTGGCGGGGGCGGTGGCCGAGCATGTGCTGCTCGGGCTCACCGCCGTCCCGGGGCTCACCATGGCCTATGTGAACAATGGCGGCGACATCGCCCTGCACCTCTCGGGGCAGGCGACGCTGCGCGTGGGCCTCGTGGAGCGGCCCGAGGCGGGGGCGCCCGATGGGCTGGCGGTGATCCGCGGCGGCGATGCGGTGCGGGGCATCGCCACCTCGGGCTGGCGCGGGCGCAGCTTCTCGCGCGGGATCGCCGATGCGGTGACGGTGCTCGCCACCCGCGCGCCCGAGGCGGACGCCGCCGCGAGCCTGATCGCCAACGCGGTGGACGCCGAGCACCCGCTGATCCGCCGCGCGCCGGCGCAGAGCCTCGACCCGGACAGCGACCTGCGCGACCTGCCGGTGACGGTGGATGTGGGCGCGCTGCCGCCCGAGATCGTGCACCTCGCCCTCGATCGCGGCGAGGCCTTCGCCGAGGGGCTGCTGGCGCGCGGGCTGGTGCTGGGCGCCTGCCTGCGCCTGCAGGGGCAGGTGCGGGTTCTGGGCGCCTCGGGCGCGCTGGTGAATTTCGGGCGCGAGGAGAGGCTCGGCTGAGCCGGGCGGCGTCCCATGCGGTCCTTCTCGCGCGCAGCCTGGGCGCCACCCGGGGCGGCGGGTCGCGCTGCGCCTTTAACAAAGTCATGCCAGCGGCCGCTGGCATGCGCCCCGGCCGTGCTATGCTGGGTCAGGTCAGGCGGGGATGAGCATGGCGGAGCGCGATGATCGGCTGAGGCGGCGGCTTTTCGTGCTGCGCGCCGCGAGCGCGGGCGGCGCGGCCCTGGCCGCCCCGGCCTGGGCGCAGGGCACCAAGGCCGGGCGCAGCCCGCCCGCACCGCCGCAGGGCGGGCCCGCGCCCCCCTTCGGCGTGAGCGACGCCGACCCCGGCGACCCTCCCGGGCGCGGTCGCGGTACCGGCCCGCAGCCTCCGCGCAGCGGCCTGACCGACAGCGACCCCAACGACCCGCCGGGCCAGGGCCGGGGCGGCGGCGCCCCGGGCATGAGCGACGCCGACCCCGGCGACCCTCCGGGGCGCGGCCGTGGCGCCCGCCCGCCCGGCCAGGGCGTCAGCGACGCGGACCCCACCGATCCGCCGGGCCAGGGAAGGGGCGGCGCACCCCGCCCCCCCTCCGGCCCCACCGACACCGACCCGAGCGACCCTCCCGGCCGCGGGCGCGGCGCGCCCCCGGGCGGAAAAGGGGCCTGACAGGGGCGCATGACTCCCTGCCGAATGATGCCGCCTCTCTCGCCCGCGGCCTCGGCCTCGCGGCGATGAGCCAGGGCCCGCCGCCGCGGTTCAGCCCGCGTTCAGCGCCCGGGGCGCAGCAAGCCCGCATGCGCCGACGCCTGCTTGCGGTTCTCGCCCCCGCCTTCGCCCTCGCGCCGCTCGCCCTGCCGGGGTCGGGGCGGGCGCGCGCCAGCGAAAGGCGCGACCATGAGCGCGCGCGCGCCGCGCTGGAGGCGGGGCAGATCCGCCCCCTCTCCGACCTGTTGGCCGAGGTGGAGCGCCGCTTCCGCGGCCGCGTCATCGAGGCCGAGCTGGAGCGCGACGACGCCCAGTGGCTCTACGAGCTCAAGATCCTGCCGCCCAACGGGCGCGTCTTCATCGTCGAGCTGGATGCGGCCACCGGCCAGCTTCTGCGCTCGCGCGGGCCGGTGCAGGAGCGCGCGCCGGGCGAGACCGCCGCCCCCCGCCCGGGCCCGGCCCTGCGCTGAGACCCCGCCGCCGCCATGGACCACCCCCCCGCCGCGGGTGCAAGCTGAGGCCATGCGCCTGCTCGTCGTCGAGGATCACGCGCAACTGAGCGCGCAGCTCCGCCAGGGGCTGAGCGAGGCCGGATTCGTCGTGGATGTCGCCGCCGACGGCGAGGAGGGCGCGCATCTGGGCGAGACCGAGCCCTATGACGCGGTGGTGCTCGATCTCGGCCTGCCCCGGCTCGACGGCCTGTCCGTGCTGCGGCGCTGGCGGGCGGGGGGGCGGAGCATGCCCGTGCTGATCCTCACCGCGCGCGACGCCTGGAGCGAGAAGGTGGAGGGGCTGAACGCCGGCGCCGACGACTACCTCGCCAAGCCCTTCGCCATGGGCGAGCTGGTGGCGCGGCTCAACGCGCTGATCCGCCGCGCGAGCGGCGTGGCCTCGCCGGTGCTGCGCTTCGGCCCCGTCGCGCTCGACACCGCGACCCGCATGGTCACGCGCGAGGGGCAGCCCGTGCGCCTCACCGCGCTGGAATACGGGCTGTTCCAGTATCTGGCCCTGCATGCGGGCCGCCCCGTCTCCAAGACCGAGCTGACCGAGCATCTCTACGCGCAGGATTTCGACCGCGATTCGAACACGCTCGAGGTCATCGTCGCGCGGCTGCGGCGCAAGCTGGGCGAGGGGCTGATCGAGACCATCCGCGGCCAGGGATACCGGCTGCTGCCGCCGCGATGAACGCCGCGCCGCCGCGCCTGCCGCGCAGCGGTTCGCTGACCTGGCGGCTTGCGGCCTCGGCCGCCTTCTGGGTGGCCATGGGGCTCGGGCTCATCGGCTGGTTCGTGATCCGCACCGACGCGCGCCAGATCGAGGCCGCGGCCGATGCGCGCATCGAGCGCCAGCTCGATGCGCTGGTCGCCGCCGTGGCCTTCGACCGCGCCCTCGGCCCGCTGCTGACCCGCCCGCTCGCGGATCCGGAGTTCGAGAGGCCGCTTTCGGGCTTCTACTGGCAGCTCACCGGGCCCGGGGGCACGGTGCTCACCTCGCGCTCGCTGTGGGATTCGCGCCTGCCGCCGCCCCGGCCGGGGGAGGGGCGGCTGGTGGCGCGCGACCTCTGGGGCCCGCGCGGCGAGGCGCTGCGCGTGCTGGAGCGCGAGGTGACCATCGAGGCGCCGGGCGGGCGGGTGCCTATTTCCGTGCAGCTCGCCGTGCCGCGCGCCGCCATCGACGAGGAGATCCTGAGCCTGCGCCGCGGCGTGGTGCTCGCCTTCGCCATGCTGGGCGCGGGGCTCGTCGTCGTCGTGGTCGGGCTGGTGGTCTGGGGGCTGAGGCCGCTGCGCCGCACCCAGGAGGAGCTGGTGGAGGTGCGCGAGGGCCGGCGCCAGCACATGGACGTGACCGCGCCCTCCGAGATCGCGCCGCTGGTCGAGGAGATCGAGGCGCTGATCGAGCAGAACCGCGCCACGGTGGAGCGCGCGCGCCACCATGTCGGCAACCTCGCCCATGCGCTCAAGACGCCCATCGCCGTGCTGCGCAACGCGCTCGACAGCGGCGACGCCGAGGCCGCGCGCGCCCAGGCGATGACGCTCGACCGGCTGGTGCAGCACCATCTGCGCCGCGCCCGGGCCGGGGCGCTGGCCGGCAGCGCGGCGGGCGAGAGCGCGCCCCATGAGGTGGCGCAGGCGGTGGCCACCGCGCTCTCGCGCCTCACCGCGCAGCGCGGCCTCGCGATCGAGGTGCGCGGCGAGCGCGCGGCGCGCGTGCGCGCCGACGCCCAGGACCTGACAGAGATGCTGGGCAACCTGATCGAGAACGCGACCAAATTCGCCGCCCGCCGCGTGCGGGTCACGGTCAGCGCGCCGCGCGGCCTGCCCGTGGCCATCGAGATCGAGGACGACGGGCCGGGCCTGTCGCCGGGCGAGGATGCGGCGGCGCTGGCCCGCGGCGTGCGGCTCGACGAATCCAAGGCGGGCTCGGGCCTCGGCCTCGCCATCGTGAACGATCTGGCGCAGCTCTACGGCGGGCGGCTCAGCCTGGGCGCGAGCCCGTCGCTGGGCGGGCTGCGCGCGCGGCTCGAACTGCCCCCCAGCCGGGGGTGAAGCGGGCCGCCGCCCGCATCATCGCCTTCAGCCCCGCCCTTCCTGCCCCGCCTCCAGGATGCTCGCGAGGAAGGCGGTGAAGCCGAGCTGCAGCCCCGCCACCGCCACCGTGCTCCAGACGAGGAAGAGCCGCGGCGAGACGGGGTCCTCGATGTCGCCGAAGCCCGCCCCCGCCCAGCCGCCGAAGGTGGCGGCCATGCCGGCCACGCCCGCGAGCAGCAGCAGCGCGGCCAGGATCAGGCCGCTCTCCAGCATGGGCAGGCGCCGCCACCAGGACTCGCGCATCGGCGGCAGATAGCCGCGCCGCATGCCGACGAGCCGCGAGATCAGCGCGAAGGCCACCGCCTGCATCCCCGCGAGCAGGAAGAGGCATCCCGCCATCAGGCTGTGCAGGTCGAGCCGCACGGGACCGAGCACGACGGGCCCGCCCGCCAGCAGCAGCACCAAGCCGGCCCCGAGCCCGAGCAGCGCAAGCCCCGGATAGAGGAACAGCCAGCGGGGCGAATAGAACAGCAGGAAGCGCAGATGCCGCCAGCCGTCGCGCCAGGTGCGCAGATGCGGCGGGCGGGACCGCCCGTCCGGGCGCAGCCGTGTGGGCACCTCGGCGATGCGATAGCCCGCCAGCGCGGCGCGCACCACCATCTCCGAGGCGAACTCCATCCCCGGCGTGACGAGATTGAGCGCGAGGATGCGCTCGCGCGAGAATCCGCGGATGCCGCAGTGGAAATCCCCCGTCGGCACGCGGAAGAAGAGCCGGCCGAGGAAGGAGAGCACGGGGTTGCCGAGCCAGCGGTGCAGGAAGGGCATCGCCCCCTTCTCGATGCCGCCGCGGAAGCGGTTGCCCATCACGAGCTCCGCCCCGCCGCGCAGCGCCTCCACGAAGGCGTCGAGATTCGCGAAATCGTAGCTGTGGTCGCTGTCGCCCATGATGACGAAGCGCCCGCGCGCGGCGGCGATGCCCCCGCGCAGCGCCGCGCCGTAGCCGCGCTCGGCCACCGGCACGACGCGCGCGCCGAGGGATTCGGCGATGGCCTGGCTGCCGTCGGTGCTGCCGTTGTCGGCCACCAGCACCTCGCCTCTGACGCCGCTGCGCGCGAGGAAGGCCTGCGCGTCGCGGATGCAGAGCGCGAGGGTCTCCGCCTCGTTGAGGCAGGGCATGAGGATGGTGAGTTCGAGCTCGCCTTCGGCGGGCGCGGGGGAGGGGGTGGTCATGGCGTCCGGATCGTTCGCGCCCTCACTGGGCCAGCGCCGCGCCGATGTCGAGGGTCATGGCCGCGGCCGGCACCTCCGCCAGGGGCGTCCTTGCTCCGGCCGCATCAGCGCCCCGGCCGCTCGCCCAGCAGCCCCTGCGGGCGGTGGAGGAGGATGAGCTGCAGCGCGAGGCCGATGAGGAAGAGCCGCACATAGGCCGCGCGCGTCGCCGCCTCGCCGGGAAGCTGGGCGGCGAGGAAGTCGCTCGCCGCCCAGATCGCCCAGACCGCGACCGCGCCCAGGATGGCGCCGCGGTTGTTTCCCGAACCCCCCGCGATCAGCATGACCCAGACGAGGAAGGTGGCGGTGACGGGGTCGAGCGCATCGGGCCCCATGAACTTGAAGAAGCCCGCGAGCATCGCCCCCGCGAGCCCCATGCAGCCCGCCCCCAGCACGAAGGCAGCGAGGCGGAAGGCGCCCGGGTTCTTGCCCACCGCCTTCGCCGCCTCCTCGTCCTCGCGGATGGCGCGCAGCGTGCGGCCGAAGGGGCTCCTCGCCGTCGCCTCGGCCATGGCGTAGAGCCCCGCCGCCACCAGCAGCACCAGGGCGAGGAAGGCGAACTGCCCCGCGGGCTCGCCCAGGGATTCGAGCGGGCGCGGAATGCCCGGCACGCCGAGCGGCCCGCCCGTCAGCCAGTCCTCGTTGCGCACGACCAAGCGCAGGATCTCGCCGATGCCGATGGTGGCGATGGCGAGGTAGTCCGCCCGCAGCCGCAGCGCCGCCGCGCCGACGGGCAGGGCGAGCAGCGCGCCGGCCAGCGCGGCCAGGGGCCAGGCCACCCACCAGGGCCAGCCGAAGCCGCCCCCATGGGCCGCGCTCTGCTGCGCGCTCTCGGGCGCCGTCAGCAGCGCGGCCGTGTAGGCGCCCACCGCCAGGAAGCCGAGGCCGCCGAAATTCATCAGCCCCGTCAGCCCCCATTGCAGGTTCAGCCCGAGCGCGAGGCAGGCATAGACGCCCGCCAGGGTCAGCATGGTGGCGAGGTAGAGAAGGGCGGCTTCCATCAGCCCATCCCCTTGAACAGCCCCTGCGGGCGGAAGATCAGCACGAGGATCAGCACCGCGAAGGCCACGGCGGTCTTGTAGGAGGGGTCGAGCAGCGGCGCGGTGCCGATCCAGGGGTAGGAGGAAAGCTCCTCCGCGAGGCCCAGGATCAGCCCGCCCAGCGCCGCCCCCCAGGGCCGGCCGATCCCGCCCAGTATGGCCGCGGCGAAGGCCGCGAGCAGCACGTTGAAGCCGAGCAGCGGCGTGAGCTCCGTGTCGATGGCGAGGAACACGCCCGCGATGGCGGCCAGCCCGGCCGAGACGGCCCAGGTGAGGCGGATCACGCCGGCCACCGGCACGCCGGTGACGCGCGCGAGGTCGGGGTCATCGGCCATGGCGCGCATGGCCCGGCCCGCCCGGCTGTGGGAGAGCAGCAGATGCACCGCCAGCGCCGCCGCCAGCGCCCCGCCCAGGATGAACAGGTGCCGCTGCTGGATGCGGATCTCGCCCAGGAAGAGCGGCGGCGTGAAGCCGCGCGCGTAGCTCTCCGGCGTCGGGCCCCAGATCAGGTAGACGAGGGCGCGGATCATCAGCGCCACGCCGAAGGAGGAGATGAGCAGCACCGCCGGGGCGGAGCGGCGCAGCGGCGCGTAGAAGGCGCGGTCGGCCGCCAGCGCCACGGGGATGGTGGCCAGCACCGCGACGGGAATGGCGAGCCAGGGCGAGACGCCGAGCACCCCCACCGCCACCAGCGCCGCATAGGCGCCCCAGGTCATCAGATCCCCATGCGCGAAATGGGCGAAGCGCATCACGCCATAGACGAGCGAGACGCCTGCGGCGGCCAGCGCGTAGATGCTGCCGAGCACCAGGCCCGGGATCAGGTAGAAGGTGACGAACTCGATCATCGCTCAGGCGCCCAGGAACATGCGGCCGATCTCCGGGTTGGCGGCCACGGCGGGCCCCCTGTCCTCGAAGCGGTTGCGGCCCTGGGCGAGGACGAGGCCGCGGTCGGCGATGGCGAGCGCAGGGCGTGCGTTCTGCTCCACCATCAGCACGGCGATGCCGGCCGCGGCGATGGCCTGCACGCGCTCGAAGATCAGCGCGCAGAACTTGGGCGAGAGGCCCGCCGTCGGCTCGTCCAGCATGATGAGCTTGGGGGCGAGCATCAGCGCCCTCCCCACCGCCAGCATCTGCCGCTGCCCGCCCGAGAGGCTGCCCGCCAGCGCGCGACGCCTGGTCTTGAGGTCGGGGAAGGTCGCGTAGGCGCGCTCCAGCCCCTCCGCGCTGGCCTCGGGGCGCACATAGGCGCCCATGCGGAGGTTCTCCTCCACCGTCAGCGAGGGGAAGACGTTGCGCTCCTGCGGCACATAGGCGAGGCCGCGGCCCACCATCTCCTCCGCCGGGCGGTTCGTGATCTCCGCGCCGTCGAAGCGGATCGCGCCCTGGCGCACGCGAACGAGCCCGGCCACCGCCTTCATCGCGGTGGATTTCCCCGCCCCGTTGGGGCCGATGATGACGAGGATCTCGGCCGGCGCCACCTGGAAGGAGACGCCCTGGAGGATGTCGGCCTCGCCATAGCCGCCCACCACCTCCCGCACCTCGAGCAGGCTCATCGCGCCCCCGCCGCGGCGCGGGGCGGTGACCATCCGCCGCCCATCACGCCGCCTCGATCGCCATGCCGAGATAGGCCTCGGCCACCACCGGGTCGGCGCGGACCTCCTCCATGCTGCCGCTCGCGATCACGCGGCCTTCCGCCATGCAGTGGACGGGCGCGCAAAGCTCGGCCACCAGGTCGAGGTCATGCTCGATCACGAGGAAGGTGATCCCCTCCTCGCGGTTCAGCCGCGCGATGCCGGCCGCGATCTCGCGCAGCAGGGTGCGGTTCACCCCCGCCGCCGGTTCGTCGAGCAGGATCACGCGCGCGCCGCTCATCAGCGCCCGGCCGAGCTCGACCAGCTTCTTCTGCCCGCCGGAGAGGGCGCTGGCCGGGGCCTCCGCGTGGCGGGCGAGGTTGAGCCGCTCGAGCACCGCATCGGCACGGGCGGCGAGTGCCGCCTCCTCGCGCGCGATGCGCCCGCGCGCGAACCAGGGCGCGGGCAGCCGCTCACCCGCCTGGTCGCGCGCGGCGACCATCAGGTTCTCGCGCACGGTGAGCCGGGCGAAGAGGCGCGGGATTTGGAAGGTGCGCGCGAGCCCCGCCGCGTGCAGCGCCCAGGGGCTCTGGCCCGTCACCTCGCGGCCGAACAGGCGCACATGCCCCGCATCGGGTCGGTGGAAGCCCGCGATGGCGGCGAAGGCGGTGGATTTCCCCGCGCCATTGGGCCCGATCAGCCCGGTGATCGAGCCCTCGGGCACGGCGAAGGAGACGCCATCGAGGGCGGTGACGCCCCCGAAGCGCTTCACCAGCCCCTCGACCTCCAGCGCGGCTGCGCTCACTCGCTGAGCTGCGCGACCGAGGTGAGCCGCCCGCCCCGCACGGCCCAATGCTCGATGCGGCCCTGGGCGTCGCCGGTGGCGTTGAACTCCACGGGGCCGGAGGCGCCCTCGTAGTTCACCTTGGCGCCGCGCGCGATGAGGTCGCGCGCGCGGGCGAACTCGCCGGGGCCCACCACCTCGCCCGGGCCATTGGCCACGGTGCGGAGGTTGGCGCGGATGGCGGCGCGCTCGGCGCTGCCGGCGGCCTGGATGGCGAGGCCGATCACATAGGCCGCGTCATAGGCCTGGGCGACGAAGGCCGCGCCGGGGTCCATCTGCGGGTTGGCGCGGCGGAAGGCGGCGGCATAGGCCTCGCGCCGCTCGGGCGCGGCGGCGGTGCCGGGGCCGGTGCCGAACATCCCCTCCAGCGCGCGCGCGCCGATCTGGTCGATCACGCCCTGGTCGCGCATGCCGTCGGTGCCGATGTAGCGCTGGAAGAAGCCGTTCTCGATGGAGTTGCGCAGGATGGTGTTGCCGCCCGAGGCCGGGTAGCCGATCAGCAGCAGCGCCTGCGGGTTGCCCGTGCGCGCGAGCGTCTGCAGCTCGGCGCGGTAGGAGGGGCGGTTCTCCTCGTAGTTCTGCGCGCCCGCGACGGTGCCGCCGCGCGCCTGGAAGGCGGCGGTGAAGCTGCCCGCGAGGCCGCGGCCGTAGTCGTTGTTGATGGCCATGATGGCCACGCGCTCGATGCCCGCCTCGCGCACCAGGCGCGCGAGCACCTGGCCCTGCAGCCCGTCGGGGACGGCGGTGCGGAACACCGTGTCGTTGTCGTTGATCTGGCTGACGGCCGGCGCGGTGGCCGAGGGGCTCACGATGGGCACGCCCGCCGGCACCGTCACGGCGTTGGCCACCGCGATGGTGATGCCCGAGGCCATGGGGCCGATGATGGCCGAGACGTTCTCGGCCTGCACGAGGCGGGTGGCGACCGTCACGCCCGCCTGGGGGTTCGTCTGGTCATCGGCCTCGACCATCTGCAGCCGCCGGCCGTTCAGCACGCCGCCCGCGGCGTTCATCTCCTCGAAGGCCAGCACGATGCCGGCGCGGATGGGCGGCACGAAGGCCGCGAGCCCGCCGGTGGCGGAGAGGATCACGCCGATGCGGATGGCCTCGCCCTGGGCGCGGGCGAGGGAGGGCGCGAAAAGGCTGGCGGCGCCGGCGGCCAGCGCGGCGCGGCGGGGCAGGCGGAGGGCGGTCATGGGCGGGTCTCCCTGTCGGCTTCTTTATGGCCGGGGATTAACGCCCCGTCAGGGGCGGCGCAATGCCGGCCGTCTCAGCGCCCCCGCCGCAGCAGCCGCCCGGGCAGGGCGCCGGTCGCCACCCCGTCGCGATAGGTCACGACGCCTCGCTTGAGGGTGGCGCGATAGCCGCGCGCGCCTTGCAAGAGCCGCCGCCCGCCCGCGGGCAGGTCATGGACCATGCGCAGGGCGGGGAGGGAGAGCTCCTCCTCTGCGATCAGGTTGAGATCGGCGAGCAGGCCGGGCGCGATCACGCCGCGGTCGGTGAGACCCATCGCGCGCGCCGTGTCGCTCGTCTGCCGCCGCACCAGCTCCTCCATCGCAAAGCCCCGCTTCGACCAGTGCGCGAGGAGGAAGGTGGGGAAGCTCGCGTCGGAGATGAAGCCGACATGCGCGCCCCCGTCGGAGAGGCCGACGATCGCGATGCGGTGCCGGAGGCATTCGGCGGAGGCATCCAGCGTGTAGTCGGCAGAGTTGGTGAGCGGCGCGAAGAGGAAGTTCCTCCCCTCGCCCTCGGCGAGGAGGTCGTAGGCGACCTCCTCGGGGCGGCGCCCCTCGCGCGCGGCGCGCGCCTCGATGCTCGCCTCGCGCGGCGGCGCGTAGTCGGGCGGATCGCCGAAGGGGAACATGCGCGCCCAGGAGAGGCGCGTGATCAGCGGGAAGCTCGATCCCGCGATCCGGTCCTCGGAGAGGATGGCGGCGCGCCGCGACGGCTCGCGCATGGCCGCGGCGCGCTGCGCGGGCGGCAGGTGCTGGATGGCACGGTAGGAGGGGCAGCCCGAGAAGGGGTTCTGGGACCCTTCGAGGCCGAGCAGGATGCCGATGGGCCGCGGGGGGAAGACGGGGCGGATGTCGAGCCCATGCGCCGCGGCGTCCTCGGCCAGCGCCAGCAGCTCCTTCCACGCCTCGGTGCGGTCATGCCGCGCGGTGAGGCTGAACACCACGGGCTGGCCGGAGGCGGCGGCGACGCGGCGCACGATCGCGAACTCGGTGGCCGGATCGGGCGTGTTCCAGTCGGAGACGAGTTCGAGCAGCCCGCCGCCGCCCTCGGCCATGCCGCAGGCGAGGCCGACAAGCTCCTCCTCCTGCGCCTTGAGGGTGGGGGTGGGGTCGCCCGCCAGCGTCCTGTGGCTGATGGTGCGCGAGGTGGAGGCGCCGAAGGCGCCGGCGGCCACCGCCTCGGCGGTGAGGGCGCGCATCGCCGCGATGTCCGCCGCCGTCGCGTTCTCGAGCCGCAGCGCGCGCTCGCCCATCACATGCACGCGGAGCGCGCCGTGCGGCAGCAGCGCCGCGATGTCGATGTCGCGGGGCCTGCGTTCCAGCGTGTCGAGATATTCGGGGAAGCTCTCCCAGGACCAGTTCAGCCCCTCGTGCAGCACAGGGCCGGGGATGTCCTCCACGCCCTCCATGAGCGCGATCAGGGTCTCGCGGTCGGCCGCGCGGCAGGGCGCGAAGCCGACGCCGCAATTGCCCATCAGCGCCGTGGTCACGCCATGCCACGCGGAGGGCGCGAGGTGCGAATCCCAGACCGCCTGCCCGTCGTAGTGGGTGTGGATGTCCACGAAGCCGGGCGTGACGAGCAGCCCCTTCGCCTCGATCTCCTCGCGCCCGCGCGAGGGCACCGTGCCGACGAGGACGATCCGCTCGCCCTCCACCGCGATGTCGGCCTCAAAACCGGGCGCGCCCGTGCCGTCCAGCACCCAGCCGTTGCGGATGACGAGATCGTGGCTCATGCGTTCCGCTCCCCTTGGGCTCCGCGCACCAGGCGGCCGGGCAGGGCGCCCGTCGCCTCGCCGTGCATCTGCACCACCTCGCCGCTGACGAGGGTCGCGACGTAGCCCTCCGCGCCCTGGACGAGGCGCTTGCCGCCGGCGGGCAGGTCGTAGCGCATCTCGGGGCGCTTGAGCGCCAGGCTTTCGAAGTCGATCACGTTGAGGTCGGCCTTGAGGCCCGGCGCGATGCGCCCGCGGTCGTTGAGGCCGAGGGCGCGCGCGTTGTCGAGGGAGAGGCGCTTCACCACGAACTCCACGGGCAGCCGGCCGCCGCGCGCGCGGTCGCGTGCCCAGTGGGTGAGCATGTGCGTGGGCGCCGAGGCGTCGCAGATGTAGCCGACATGCGCGCCGCCGTCGCCGAGGCCGATCAGCGTGTCGGGATGCGTCAGCATCTCGCGGATGTCGTCGAGGTTGCCGTGCGCGTAGTTGAGGATGGGCCGGTTGAGGATGGCGCGGCCGTCCTCCTCGAGCATCCAGTCGTAGCAGAGATCCGCGGGGTCGCGCCCCTGGGCGCGCGCCTGTTCGAGCACGGAGGCCTCGGGCGGCGGCTCGTAGTCGAGCGTGAGCTTGTAGATCCGCGCCCAGTTGTTGAGCCGCGCGCGCAGCGCCGGATCCTCCGTGGGCTCGGCGAGGATGCGCGCGCGGCGGGCGGGATCGCGCAGCGCGGCCACGCGCTCGGGCATGGGCAGGTGCGCGACCTCGCGGAAGGAGGGGCGGGTGAGGAAGGGGTGCTGCGAGAGCTCCCAGCCGAACATCAGCCCCACGGCCCGGCCCATCACCTGGCCGGTGACGCGCAGCCCCTCGGCGTTCGCCTCGCTGACGCGCGCCATCAGCCAGCGCCAGAACTCGGGCCGGCTCTCGCGCTGGAGCAGCGAGAAGGTCATCGGCCGGCCGGAAAGGGCGATGACGCGCCTGAGCCTCTCCCACTCCTCCTCGGCGGGCTCGTCGAAGTCGGAGATCACCTGGAACCAGCCGCCGCCCAGCGCACGCGCGATCTCGGCGAGCTCGATCTCCGCCGCGCCGAGGGTGGGGGTGGGCTCGCCCGCCAGCGTCCTGTGCGCGATGGCGCGGGAGGTGGAGAAGCCGAGCGCGCCGGCCGCCACCCCCTCGCGCGCGAGGCGGGCCATCTCCGCGCGGTCGGCCGCGGTGGCGGGTTCGCGCGCGAAGCCGCGGCGGCCCATGACGTGCACGCGGAGCGCGGCGTGCGGCACCTGCGCCGCGATGTCCATGTCGTAGCGGCGCGCGTCCAGCGCATCGAGGTAGTCGGGGAAGCTCTCCCAGTTCCAGGGGAGGCCCTCCGTCAGCACCACCTCGGGCAGGTCTTCCACACCCTCCATGAGCGCGACCAGCATCTCGCGGTTCTCGGGCCGGCAGGGGGCGAAGCCCACGCCGCAATTGCCGAGCAGCGCCGTCGTCACCCCGTGCAGCGAGGAGGAGAGGAGGCGCGAACTCCAGGTCGCCTGCGCGTCGTAATGGGTGTGGATATCGACGAAGCCCGGGGTGACGAGCAGGCCCCGCGCGTCGATCTCGGGCGTGCCGCGGGGCACGGAAAGGCCGCGGCCGACGGCGGCGATACGCGCGCCGGCGAGCACCACATCGGCCTCCACGGGCGGCGCGCCGGCGCCGTCCAGCACCGTGCCGCCGCGGATGAGGAGCGTGGGCTCCCTCATGGCGTTCCTCCCGATCCCTGGCGGCGGGAGGATGGCACGCGCCGCCGGCCGGGGGGAGGGGGCGGAGGGGAAGGGCGGCCGTCGCGCCGGCCGGATCAGGCCGCGCGCACCAGCACGTGCTTCTTGCGCCCGGCCGAGAGCTTGGCCGCCCCGTCGCGCAGATCCTGCGCGGTGACCGGGCGCAGCGCGTCGGAGACGGGCGCGTCGTTCAGCCGCACCCCGTTCTGCGCGACGAGGCGCTTGGCCTCGCCCTTGGAGGCCGCGAGCCCGGCGCTGACAAGCAGATCCGCGACCGGCGCGGGCAGGGTGGCGGTGATGGAGGGCAGGGTCTCGGCCGCCGCCCCCTCCTCGAAGGTGCGGCGCGCCGTCTCGGCCGCCGCCTCGGCCGCGGCGCGCCCGTGCAGCAGGGCGGTGGCCTCGGTGGCGAGCACCTTCTTCGCCTCGTTCACCTCCGCGCCCTGCAGCGCGCCGAGGCGGCGCACCTCCGCCATGGGCAGATCGGTGAAGAGGGCGAGGAAGCGGCCCGCATCCGCATCCTCCGCGTTGCGCCAGAACTGCCAGTAGTCGTAGGGCGAGAGGCGGTCGGGGTTCAGCCAGACCGCGCCGGCCGCCGTCTTGCCCATCTTCGCGCCCGAGGCGGTGGTGATGAGCGGCGAGGTGAGGCCGAAGGCCTCCGCCCCGTCCATGCGGCGGATCAGGTCCGCCCCCATCACGATGTTGCCCCACTGGTCGCTGCCGCCCATCTGCAGCACCACGCCGTGGCGGCGGCGCAGCTCCAGGAAGTCGTAGCTCTGCAGCAGCATGTAGTTGAACTCGATGAAGGTCAGCGGCTGGTCGCGCTCCAGGCGCAGGCGCACGCTGTCCATGCTCAGCATGCGGTTCACGCTGAAGTGGCGGCCCACCTCGCGCAGGAAGGGGATGTAGCGGAGCTGGTCGAGCCATTCCGCGTTGTCGAGCATGAGGGCGCGGCCCGGCCCCTCGCCGAACTCGAGGAAGCCCGAGAAGCTGCGGCGGATGCCCGCCTTGTTGGCCTCGATCGCCTCCTCGCTCAGCAACTGGCGCGTCTCGTCGCGGCCCGAGGGGTCGCCGATCTTCGTGGTGCCGCCGCCCATCAGCACCACCGGGCGGTTGCCGGTGCGCGCGAGCCAGCGCAGCATCATGATCTGCATGAGATGGCCGACATGCAGGCTGTCGGCCGTGCAGTCGAAGCCGATATAGCCGGCGAGGGGCCCTTTCGCGAGCTGGGCCCGCAGGCCCGCCTCGTCCGTCACCTGGTGGATGAAGCCGCGCTCGCGCAGCACATCGAGGAAATCGCCGGCGCTCATGGTCGAAGCTGTTCCGTTTGGCGTGGGGGGCGTGCCGTAGCACACTCCCCCGATGCTGAGAATCGTGGGGCTGATGAGCGGCACCTCGCTCGACGGGGTGGACGCGGCCTGGGTGGAGACGGACGGGGAGAGGGTGGGCGCGCTCGGCCCCGCGCTGACCCTTCCCTATGAGCCCGCGCTCCGGCGCGACCTGCGGCGGCTGCTCGACATGGCGGAGGGGATCGGCGGCGAGGATCCCTTCCTGCGCGATGTCGAGGCGCGGCTGACGGAGCGCCATGTCCAGGCGGTGGAGCGCCTGCGGCGCGAGGCGGCGCGGGCGGGGCTCGCCGAGCCCGAGCTGATCGGCTTCCACGGCCAGACCATCCTGCACCGCCCCCTCCGGCCGGGCGATCCGCCGGGGGCGCGGGGCCGCACCTGGCAGATCGGCGATGCGCGGGCGCTGGCGCGCGCCACGGGGCTTTCGGTCGCCTTTGATTTCCGCTCGGCCGATGTGGCGGCGGGCGGGCAGGGCGCGCCGCTCGTCCCCGTCGCCCATGCCGCGCTGGCCGCCGCCCTGCCCAAGCCGCTCGCGGTGCTGAACCTGGGCGGCGTGGGCAATGTCACCTGGCTCGGCGCCGAGGGCGGGCTGATGGCCTTCGACACGGGCCCCGCCAACGGGCCGCTGGACGACTGGGCGCGCCGCTCCACGGGGCGGGACTACGACAAGGACGGGAATCTCGCCCGCGCGGGCCAAGTGGACGGGGCGGTGCTGGGGCGGCTGATGGAGCACCCCTACCTGGCCGCGCCGCCGCCCAAATCCCTCGACCGGCTGGATTTCGACCGCGCGCTGCGCGAGGCGGGGGGGCATCTGCTCTCGCCGCAGGATGGGGCGGCCACGCTGGTCGCCTTTGCCGCGGTCTGCGTGGCCATCGCCGCGCGGCATTTCCCCGAGCCGCCCCTGCAATGGCTGGTGGCCGGGGGCGGGCGGCGCAACCCGGTGCTGATGCGCGCCCTCGCCGCCGCCCTGCCCGAGCCGGTGCGCCCGGTGGAGGTGTGCGGCTGGAACGGCGATGCGCTGGAGGCGCAATGCTTCGCCGTGCTGGCCGCGCGCACCGCCCGCGGCCTGCCCATCAGCTTCCCCGGGACCACGGGCGCGCCCCAGCCACTGCCCGGCGGGCAGATCCTGGGCGGGCTGCTCTGATCCGGGCGGCATGGCGTGCCACCCCTCTCGCGCGCAGGCTCGGCGTTGCGGCTGCGCGCCGAAGCAAAGGCATGCCTGCCGCCGCGCCGCCGCTTCAGGGCTCAACGGAAACGGCCCCCGGGATGAGCCATCGCCATCCCGTCACGCCGCCGTGCCCGGGGCTGCGCCAGGCTCGGGCGCCCTTCCTCTCCATGCTGCGACGCGTGCGGGCGCGTCCGTCCCGCTCCTGCCCACCGCGGCGCAGATGCGGCGCATCCGCCCGCATGTTCCGCTCTCGCGCGGCATCCCGCGCCTGGACGACCGGCGCGTCCTCGGCGGCATCATCTTCGCCATCCAGGGTGGCCTGCGCTGGCGCGACGCCCCGCCGGGCCATGGCCCGCACAAGACCCTCTGCAACCGCTTCCTCCGCTGGGCCGCATGGGCGTGCCACGCGCGCGGGCGTTGATCGCCGGCCGCGGCGACGACAGCAACGCGTTCCGCCCCGCGCTCGCCGGGCGAGGCATCGAGGCCTGCATTCCCTCGAAGAAGAACCGCAAGCAGCCCATCCCGTAGGACAAGGCGCTCCATCGCCAGCGCCAGCGCATCGAGATCGCCTTCGACCGGCTGAAAGACTGGCGACGCATCGCCATGCGCTACGACCGCTGCGCGCGCATCCTCTTCGGCGCCGTCACCCTCGCCGCCATTGTCACAGTGTGGATCGGGGCAGGGGGCCTAGGCCTGGATCACAGCTCCAGTATCCGCTCCGGCGCCGCGCGGCCGCGCAGCAGATCCCACAGCCCGATCATGTTGCCCTTGAAGCGGCCCCAGCGGTCCACCTCCGGCTCGGGCCAGGGGCTCATCAGCAGGTTCTTGAGGCAATGCCGCGCCGCCGAGGGCAGGGCGTGGCTCCAGGGAAAACTGCCCTTGCGCGCGAGGTAGATGGGGTTCACCACTTGGCTGTAACCCAGCCGCACCCCGGGCACCCGCCCCGACTTCGCGCCCAGATGCACGCCCCGCGCGCCGGCGAGGCGCAGGATGCGCCCATGCGGCAGCAGCCGCCGCGTCAGGTCGATGTCCTCGTACCAGGCGTAGAGCGGCAGGCGCTCGTCGAAGCGCAGCCCGTGCGCGCGCATGGGCGCGAGGCGCAGCGCCATGTTGCAGCCATAGCCGTTGAAATGCGGCGCGACGGCGAGCGGATCATCGGGCGGCGCATCGGCGGCGAGCAGCGCGCGGCCCTCCGCCACGCCGATGCCGGGCCCCTTCGCGCCATCGGCGATGACGGTTCCCGTCGCCACCGCGCAGTCGGGATGCGCGCGCATCACCGCCTCCAGCACCGCGAGCCATTCGGGCGCGGGCAGGAAATCGTCGTCGAGGTAGAGCAGCAGGTCGCACTCCGCCACCGCGTCGAGGATGCGGTTGCGCTGGCGCGGCAGCCCGCCCGGGTTCTGGAGGAGGAACTCCGCCTCCGGGAAGCGGGCGGGCAGGCCCGCCACATCCTCCTCCGTCACATGGCAGACGAGGAGGCGGTCGGGCGCGCGGGTCTGGCGGCGCAGCTCCTCGAGCACCTCGCCCAGAATGGCCGCGCGCCCGCGCGTGGCGATGCCGACGGCGATTCTCATGCGACCGGCTCCAGCGGCGCGGGCCAGGGCAGGGGGCGGGCGAGCATCCCGCGCAGCCGGCCCTGGAAGGTGGCGAGGTAATACCAGGCGTGCAGCAGGTTCAGCCGCAGCAGCGCGAGCAGCGCGCCCCCGAGCGGCCGGTAGAGGAAGGCGAGGCGGAGGCGCAGCGGCGCGCCATGCCGGCGCAGCGCGAAGCCGAGCCCGAGCCCGTAGCGCCCCGCGCGCCGCGCCGCCTCGCGCGTGAGGCGCTTGTCGGGGTGCACGACGCGCAGCTCCGGCGCGTAGCGGGCGTGCAGCCCCGCGGCGAGGGCGCGGCAGACGAGGTCATTGCCCTCCGCGCTGCCGAAGCGCGCGCCGGGGCCCATGGCCTCGTCGAAACCGCCGAGGCGCAACGCCGCCTCGCGCCGGAGCCAGAGGTTGAACTCGATCACGCTGGTCCAGACATTCTCGAGCGTGATCGGCCCGCGCTCCGTGTTCCAGCGGCCCGAGCCGAGCCCGCCGCCCGGCGCCGCCGCGGGGCCCGTCAGCACCGCGAGGCTGCCGTCGCTGTCGAAGGCGAGGCGCACCCGCGCGAGCACGCCCGGCGGCAGCACGCAGTCGTCGTCGGGGAAGGCCACGATGTCGCCGCGCGCGTGGCGCAGGCCGAGGTTGCGGCCCGCATTGGCGTTGGCGCGCTCCATCCGCAGATGGGTGAGCGGCAGCCGGCCCGCATAGCGCGCGAGCAGCGGATCGAGCCGCGCATCGTCGTTCTGGTCCACGAGGATCACCTCGAAGGCCGCGCGCTGGCCCTCGAGCAGGCTGTCGAGCAGCAGGCCGATCTCCTCGACCCGGCCGCGGGTGGCGACGATGAGGGAGATCACGCCCGCGCCTCCATCGCCCGCGCCACCGCCGCAGCCAGCCCCTCGCGGAAGCGCGCGATGGAGAAGCGCAGCGCGTTGGCGCGGCAGGCCTCGGGGCGGAAATCGCTTTCGCGCGCGAGGAAGGCGCGCACCGCGGCGCGGATGGCCTCGGCGCTCTGCTCGGGGAAGAGAAGGCCGGTCTCGGGGGTGGCGATGTCCTCCGCGCCGCCGCGGGCGAAGGCGAGCAGAGGCGCGCCGGCCGCCTGCGCCTCCACCATGCCGATTCCGAAATCCTCCTCGGCCGGGAAGACGAAGGCGCGCGCGCCCTGCAGCAGCGCCACCAGCTCCGCCTGCGGCACGCGGCCGCGGATCTCGATGTTGGGCGCGCCGGCGGCGGCCGCGCGCACGAGGGGCGCGGAAGGCCCGTCGCCCACCACGATCAGGCGCTGGTCGGGCAGGGCGCGGAAGGCCTCGGCCACCAGCTCGATGCGCTTGTAGGGCACCTGGCGCCCGGCCACGAGGAAATGCCCGCGCGGGCCGGCGCCGAGGGGGAAGCCCTCCACGTCCACCGGCGGGTGCAGCACCTGCGCCTCGCGCCGCCAGGCCTTGGCGATGCGCCGGGCGATGTAGCGCGAGTTGGCGAGGATCGCGTCGGGCCGCGCCGCGCTCGCCTGGTCCCATTGCCGCAGGCGGTGCAGCAGCCAGCGCGTGTAGAGCGAGGCCGGCCCGCGCTCGAGCCCCGCCTGCGCGAGATACTGGTGCTGCAGGTCCCAGGCGTAGCGCATCGGCGAGTGGACGTAGCTGAGGTGCAGCGTGCCAGGCCCCGTGATGGCCCCCTTGGCGACGGCGTGCGAGGAGGAGAGCACGAGATCATAGCCGCGCAGGTCGAACTGCTCGACGGCGAGCGGCATGAGCTGGAGGTAGTGGCGGAAGCGCCGGCGCGCGAAGGGCAGGCGCTGGAGGAAGCTGGTGCGCGGGGTGCGCCCGCCGAGGAAGCCGCGCTCGGTCTCGGGCAGGAAATCCACCAGCGCGAAGAGATCGGCCTCGGGAAAGACGGCGAGCATCTGCTCCACCACCCGCTCCGAGCCCGCGTAGCTGTCCAGCCATTCATGGACGATGGCGACCTTCATGCGGCGAGGAACTCCAAGAGGCGGCGCGCGGCCGCGTCCCAGGAAAACAGGGCGGCGCGGGCGCGCCCGGCGGCGATGAGGCCCTCGCGCCGCGCGGGCTCGGCCGCGAGGCGCGCCACCGCCTCGCCCAGGCTCTCGGGGCGCGCGGGGTCGAACCACAGCGCGGCCTCGCCGCACACCTCGGGCACCGCGCCCATGGGGGCCGCGATCACCGGGCAGCCGCACCACATGGCCTCCACGGGCGGCAGGCCGAAGCCCTCGTAGAGCGAGGGAAAGAGCAGGCAGAGCGCGTTCTCGTACAGCGCCCGCAGCTCCGCGTCGCTCACCCTGCCCAGCGCGCGCACCTCCTCGGGCGGGCGGCCCTCGCCGCGGAACACCGCGGCATCCTTCGCCCCCGCCACGGCGAGCACCGCCCCCGCCCCGGCGAGTGCCGCGCGCGCATGGGCGAGCGCGGCGAGGTTCTTGTGCGCCGCGCCGGTGCCCACCACCAGCGCATAGCCGCCCGGCGCGAGCCCGTGGCGCGCCAGCACGCCCGGATCGGCGGGCGCGCGCAGGATGTGCTCGCCCCCCTCCCAGGTCACGCCGATGCGCGTGGGGTCGAGCCCGAGATGATGCGCGATGCGCCCGGCCGAGAAATGCGAGACGGAGAGGATGCGCGCCCCGCGCGCCACCAGCCCCCTCTGCAGCAGCCGGTACCAGAGGCGGAACTTCCAGGAGTAGCTGCCGGGCGTGTCGAACACCCCCGCGTCATGGATCACCACCGCCTGGCGGCGCGCGAGCAGCGGGCCCGTGTTGCCGAGGCCGAGCAGCAGCCCCTCGGCCGCGCGCGGCAGCTCGAGCTGCTCCCAGAGCTGCCCGCCGCGCCGGCCGACATGGCGTGGCGCGAGATGGGGATAGGCCGCAAGCCCCTCCGCCCCCGGCGGGGCGAGCAGGCGGAGGGCGGGGGCCTCGCCCCGCGCGGCGAGCCCGTCCAGGGCGGCCGCCATCTCGCGCGCATAGCGCTGCACGCCGGTGAGCCCCTGTGTGAGGAAGCGGCCGTTGAGGGTGATCATGGCGCCAGCGCCTCGCGCAGCTTCCAGGGGCGGCGCAGCAGCGGGCGCAGCCGCCGGCGCTCCTCCGGCGAGAGGGCGCGGGCCGCCACCCCCGCCGCCAGCAGCAGCCCGCCCGCCGCCGCCCCGGCCGACCACGGCCCCTCCGGCGCCAGCACGCTGGCCGAGAGCCCGGCCAGCGCGGCGAGGCCCGGTGCGGCCAGCGCGCGCGCGGCCGCCGCGGCGGCGGGATAGGCGCGCGCGGCCAGCCAGAGCTTGCCCGCCGCATCGGCCAGCGCGCGCAGCGCCCAGGCCAGCGCCGCGCCCTCGATGCCGAAGCGCCAGAGCAGCAGCGCCGACAGGGGCAGGAACAGCAGCACCTGCGCCAGCACCAGCTTCGCCGTGAGGTCCGGCCGGCCGATCGCCTCCAGCAGCGCATTGGGCGCATAGGCGAGGCAGGAGAAGAAGATGCCGAGCGCGAGCAGCCGCAGCACCGTCCCGCCCTCGGCGGCGAAGGCCGCGCCCAGCCACAGCCGCAGCGCGAACTCCCCGAAGCCCGCGAGCAGCAGGCAGGGCGGCAGGGTCAGCGCCAGGATCAGCAGCGCGCCGCGCCGCATCAGCCCCGCCGTCGCCTCCGGCAGCGGCCGGAAGGCCGAGGCCATGGCTGGCAGCAGCGCCTGCGCGACCGCGACGGGGATGATCCACATGCGCAGCACGAGGTCGAGCGGCGTGGCGTAGTGCGCCACCGCCGCGAGCGTGAGCAGCGCGCCGATCAGGAAGCGGTCGGCGTAGAGCAGCGCCTGGTTGAGCACCGAGGCGAAGGTCAGCCAGCCGCCGATGCGCAGCAGCGGCCAGACCAGCGCGGGCGAGCCCAGGGACAGGCGCGGCAGCAGCCCCCGGCACAGCCAGGCGTAGGACAGGGTGTTGGCGAGCCGGCAGGCCAGCAGCACCAGCATCACCGCCACCAGGCTCTGCCAGGCGAGCAGGACGAGCGCCGGGCCGATGTAATACATGGCGGCGACAGGGATGGTGACGAGGTTCGCGGCACGGAACCTCTGATGCGCCGCCAGCACGCCCCACAGCGCCGCGTTGACCACGACGAGCGGCGCGGCGAGGGCGAGGAGGCGGAAGGCGGTCAGCGCCTCCGCCTGCAGGGCGGGGGGCACGTTCAGCGCCCGCTCCATGAGCCAGGGCAGCAGGGACCAGAGCAGCCCCGCGCCGAGCGCGGCGAAGAGGCCGAGCGCGAGCAGCGCCGTGCCCACCAGCCGGCCCGCCTCGGCATCGCGCCCGCCCTCATGCGTCATCCTCTCGGACAGCGCGCGCGTCAGCGCCGGGCCCACGCCGAGGTCGAAGATGCCGAAGACGCCGACCAGCGCGAGCGCCAGGGTGAACAGGCCCCAGCGCTCCAGCCCCATCTGCGCGATCAGCACCGGGGTGAGCAGCAGCGCGAGCAGCAGCGGCAGGCCGCGCCCGAGCGCGTTCCAGAACAGGCCGGAGAGCAGTCGCCCGGCCCCGGCCCGCGCGGCGGCGGAATCGCTCATTCTGGGTTCACCCCGAAACCGGCGCGCCTTCTAGCCGCTGGGGGCGGGGTGCGGAACCTCGCCCGTCATGCCGGCGGCTGGGCCGCACGGCCGCGGATCATGCCAGGCGGCCGGCGTCAGACCGCACCCTTGCGGGAGAGCACGGCGAAGGGCGTGCGCAGCAGGATGGCGAGGTCGCGCCACAGGGAGGGCCGCGCCACATAGGCCACATCGAGCGCCACGCGCTGCGCGTAGCTGGTGTCCGACCGGCCCGAGACCTGCCACAGCCCGGTGATGCCCGGCCGCACGCTGATGTAGTGGGCGGCGGCCGCGCCGTAATAGCCATCGAGCTCGGCCTGCGTCACGGGGCGGGGGCCGACGAGGCTCATCTCGCCGCGCAGCACGTTGATGAGCTGCGGCAGCTCGTCGAGCGAACTGGCGCGCAGGAAGCGGCCCACCCGCGTCACGCGGGGATCGCGGCGCAGCTTGCGCGTGGCCTCCCACTCGGCGCGGGCCGCGGGGTCGGCCGCCAGCAGCGCCTCGAGCCGCGCCTGGCTGTCCACCACCATGGAGCGGAACTTGAGGCAGCCGAAGGGCTGGCCGCCGCGCCCCACGCGCCGATGCGCGTAGAAGGCGGGCCCGCCATCGGCCCGCACCAGCAGGGCGAGCAGGAGGAAGAGCGGCGCGAGCAGCAGCAGCAGCGCCCCCGCGCCCAGAATGTCGAGAGCGCGCTTCAGCGCGGGGCGCAGCCCCTCGCGCCAGGCGCGGTGCGGCGGCGCAGCCAGCGCCTCGGGCGGCGCGTAGCCCGCGCCGATGCGGCTTTCGCGCGCCGCGCTGTCGCGTTGCAGGGACGAAAGAGCGTCCAGGCCCGGCATCTTGCGCCATCCGTGACGGGGCCGGTCGTCGCGCCCCGTCGGGTTCGTCGCGGCGGGGGAGGGCCCACCCCTCCCTGGCCGCGGGGGGGCTTATCCCCTTGGGGATAGGCGGCTTTTGGACCCGCTTGGGGCAAGATTGTGGCGGCGCAACAAATCGGAAGCCTGGCGGATCATTCCCTCTCCGGCGGGAATCCGCCATTTCCCGCCGAGCGTGCATGGCGGGGAATGGGCCGGACTCATGCCAGCGGCCGCTTGCTTCGACTCTTGAGCAAGCGGCGCGGCCGCTGGCATGCCCTTGTTTTGGCACGCCGCCGCCCACCAACCCGGCGTGCGCGATACGTCCGGCGTGACCGCCGCCCGTATCATACCAGCGGCCGCGGATTTCGACTCCTGAGGAGCGGGCGCGGCCGCTGGTATGCCTTTGTTTTGGCGCGCAGCCGCCACACCGGATCCCATCGAAGCAAAGCTTCGCTGGGGGCCCGTCAACCCTGCGCGCGATACGGGCGGCATGTCATGCCGACCGTATCACAGCCGCTCCGCCACGCGGGCGAGCCAATGGGCCGCGATCTCCCGTCGCCGCGCCACCCAGATTTCCGGCCGTCGGGCGACATGGGCGAGCACCGCCGCGAGCCCCGCCATGCGCCCCGGCCGGCCGATGATGCGCAGGTGCAGCCCGATGGAGAGCATCTTCGGCGCGCGCTCGCCCTCCCCGAGCAGCCACTCGATCGCGCCGATGCAGTAACGCGCGAAATCTTCCGCCTGCACGAAGCCGCCGCCGGGCGAGAAGCGCATGTCGTTGCAGTCGAAGCCGTAGGGGAGGATGACATGCCCCGGCGCGTGCAGCCGCGGCAGGTCGTCGTCATAGGCGTCGCTGTCGTAGAGGAAGCCGCCATGCTCGATCAGCAGCCGCCGCGTGTTGGGCGAGGCGGCGGAGCGCGTGTGCCAGCCCAGGGGCGCCTCGCCCGTCGCGTCGCGGATGGCGGCGACGGTGGCGGCGATCACGGCGCGCTCGGTCGCCTCCTCCATCTCGGCGTGGCGCTCCCAGCGCCAGCCATGGGCGCTGACCTCGTGCCCCGCCGCATGCGCCTCGCGCGCGAGGAAGGGATTGGCCGCGACCGCCCGCCCGCAGGCGGAGAAGGTGGCGGGCATCGCATGCGCGGCGAAGGCGTCGAGGATGCGCCAGAACCCCGCGCGCGCGCCGTAGGCGTAGTGCGTCTCCATGCAGGGGTCTGGCATGCTGTCCACCTCCTCGCGGATTTCGTGCAGGCTCTCGTTGCGCGCATCGCCGCTCGCGAGGCTGAGCTCCGCGCCCTCCTCCACGTTCACCACGAAGCTGAGCGCGAGCCGCGCGCCGCCCGGCCAGCGCGGATCGGGCGGGCGCCGGCCGTAGCCGACAAGGTCGCGGGTCGTCGGCGGCATTCCTCCGGGCAGCGGCATGGGGCGTCCTTCGCAGCGGCTGCGCGCGGGTTTAGGAAGGGAGCGACACGAGGAGAAGCCCCATGCTGACCGCCGACGCCAAGGGCGTGTGCGTGATCTGCCCCACGCCCTTCACGCCCGATGGCGCGCTCGACGAGACGAGCGCCGCGACGATGACCGAGGCCTATGTGGCGGCCGGCGCCACCGGCCTCACCATCCTCGGCATCATGGGCGAGGCGCCGAAGCTCGACCAGGAGGAGGCGATGGCGCTGCTGCGCGTGGTGCTGCGCCATGCGCAGGGACTGCCCGTGATCGTGGGCGTCTCGGCCCCCGGCTATGCGCCCATGCGCGCGCTGGCCGCCCGCGCCATGGAGGCCGGGGCGGCGGGCGTGATGATCGCCCCGCCCTCCGGGCTGCGCGGGGATGACGCCGCGCTCGCCTGGCTGCAGGGCGCGGCCGAGGCCGTCGCGCCCGCCCCCTGGGTGCTGCAGGATTTCCCGCAGGCGAATGGCGTGCACCTCTCCCCGCGCGTGATCGCCGCCCTCGCCGCCGATCCGCGCTGCGTCATGCTGAAGGCGGAGGACTGGCCGGGCCTCGACAAGATCGCCACCCTCGTTGGGATGATGGCGAAGGGCGAGATGCGCCGCATCGCCATCTATGGCGGCAATGGCGGGCTCTTCCTGCCGGAGGAGACGCTGCGCGGCGCTGACGGCGTGATGACGGGCTACGCCTTCCCCGAAATGCTGGTGCGGCTGCGCGCGCTGCTGGCGGAGGGCCAGCGCGAGGCGGCGATGGACCTCTTCGAGGCGCATCTGCCGCTGATCCGCACCGAGCACCAGCCAGGGCTCGGCCTCGCGGTGCGCAAATACGTGCTGGCGCGGCGCGGCATCATCGCCCACCCCACGCTGCGCGCGCCCGCGCCGAAGCTCTCGGACGCCACGCGCGCGGAGGTGGAGGCGATGCTCGCCCGCCTCGCGCGGCGCGATCCGCTGGCGCGGCTGCCGGCGGCGGCATGACGCTCGCGGGGCGCATCGCCCTCGTCACCGGCGCGCAGCAGGGCATCGGGGCCGCCATCTGCGCCGCGCTCGCGCGCGAGGGGGCGCGGGTGGCGGTGAACTGGCTCGACGACGAGGCGGCCGGCCGGCGCGTGGCGGAGGGCTGTGGCGGCCTCGCCATCCAGGCGGATGTGGCCACGGCCGAGGGGCGCGCGCATCTGCAGGCGGAGACGGAGCGGCGGCTCGGCCTGCCCGACATCCTGGTCTGCAACGCCGGCATCTTCCCGCGCGCGGAGTTCCTCGACCTCACCGAGGCGATGTGGGATGCGGTGCTCGGCGTGAACCTCAAGGCCGCCGCGTTCCAGACGCAGCTCTTCGCGCGCGCGCTGGCGGCGGCGAAGCGGCCGGGCGCGGTGCTCACGCTCTCCTCCTCGGCGGTGCGCGGCGATCCGCGCGGGGCGCACTACAGCGCGAGCAAGGCGGGGCTGCTCGGCCTCACCCGCGCCATGGCGCTGGCGCTGGCGCCGCACCGCATCCGGGTGAACGCCATCGCGCCGGGACTGACAGACACGGCCCAGCCGCGCGGCGGCCACAGCGAGGCGGAGCTGATGGAGCGCGCGCGCGGCATTCCGCTCGGCCGCATGGGCACGCCCGAGGACATCGCCGAACTCGCCGCCTTCTTGGCGAGCGAGCGCGCCGGCTGGATCACCGGCCAGGTGCACCACATCAATGGCGGGATGTGGATGCCGTGAGCGCGCCGCAGGACGAGGACGAGGAGGAGGATGGCCCGCCCGGCCTTCCCCCCGGCACCCCCTTCTACATGACGCCCGAGGGCCATGCCGCGCTGCAGGCGGAGCTGCACGCGCTGTGGCATGTCGAGCGGCCGAAAGTGGTGGAGGTGGTGAGCTGGGCCGCCGGCCTCGGCGACCGCAGCGAGAACGCCGACTACCAGTACGGCAAGCGCCGCCTGCGCGAGATCGACCGCCGCGTGCGCTTCCTGCGCAAGCGCCTCGAACGCGCCGAGGTGGTGGACCCGGCGCGGCAGACGAAGCGCGACCAGGTCTTCTTCGGCGCCACCGTCACCTATGCGCGCGCCGATGATTCCGAAGTGACGGTGACCATCGTCGGCATGGAGGAGGCGGAGGCGCGGGCGGGCCGCATCTCCTGGGTCTCGCCCGTGGCGCGGGCGCTGCTCGGCAAGCGGGTGGGCGATGTGGTGCGGCTGCGCACGCCCGCGGGCGTGGAGGAGATCGAGGTGCTCTCCATCGCCTATCCCGAGCCCCGCCGATGAGCCGCCGCCGCACCGTTCTGCTGCTGGGCACGACGCAGACCCTCGCCTGGGCGGGCAGCTACTACCTGCCCGCCGTGCTGGCGGCGAGCATGGCCCGCGACCTCGGCGTCAGCGTCTCCTTCGTCTTCGTCGCCGTCTCGGCGGCGCTGCTGCTCACCGCCGTGCTGGGCCAGCCGGTGGGGCGGGCGGTGGATCGGCGCGGGGGCCGGGTGGTGCTGGTCGCCTCCAACCTCGTGATGGTGGCGGGGGTGCTGGTGCTGGCCCTGGCGCAGGGGCCGGCGACGCTGCTTGCGGCCTGGGCGCTGCTCGGCCTCGCCATGGGGATGGGACTCTACGACCCGGCCTTCGCCGCGCTCGCACGGCTCTATGGGCGCGAGGCGCGCGGCCCGATCACCGGGATCACGCTGCTCGCCGGTTTCGCGAGCACGCTGGGCTGGCCGCTGACGGCGGCGATGGAGGCCTGGTGGGGCTGGCGCGGGGCCTGCCTCGGTTGGGCGGCGATCCATCTGCTGGTCAGCCTGCCGCTGAACCTGCTGCTGCCGGGGGCCGAGCACCGCGCGCCCGACGCGGCCAGGCCGCCGCCCGCGTCCGCCGACGCGAAGCAGGCGCGCGACACCCGCCGCCAGGCCTGGCTCATGGCCTTCATCTTCTGCGCGGGCGCCTTCTCGGCGGCCGCGCTTTCGGCGCATCTGCCGGGGCTGCTGCTCGCGGCGGGGGCGGCGCCCGCGGCCGCCATCGCCGCGGCGGCGCTGATGGGCCCCGCCCAGGTGGCCGCGCGGGCGCTGGAGGCCACGCTGCTGCGCCGGGCGCATCCGCTGCTCTCGGCCAAGCTCGCCAGCATCGCCCATCCGCTGGGGGCGATGCTGCTGCTCGCCGTGGGCGCGCCGGTGGCGGCGGTGTTCGTGCTGCTGCACGGGGCGGGGAACGGGGTGCAGACCATCGTGCGCGGCACGCTGCCGCTCGCGGTGTTCGGCCCCGCGGGCTACGGGGCGCGGCAGGGGATGATCGTCGCGCCCTCGCGCTTCTTCGGCGCGCTGGCGCCCGCCCTGTTCGGGATGGTGGTGGAGGCGGGCGGGGCGCAGGCGCTGTGGCTGACCGTGGCGCTCAACCTCGCCGCCTTCATGGCGCTGTTCTTCCTTCGCGTCGCGCCAGCATCGCCAGAAGCGTCGCGTTGAAGGCCTCGGGCGCCTCATAGGCCACCCAGTGGCCCGCGCCCGGGATCACCGCCTCGAGCAGCGAGGGGTCGGCCTCGCGCAGCACGGCGAGGCGCGCCTCCACCTCCGGCCAGGCCACCGCGTCGAACTCGCCCCAGATGCCGTTCAGGGGCGCGCGCACGCGGCCGAGCGCATCGCGCAGCGAGGCCCCGGAGGCGAAGCGGCGCGAGCGCAGCCGCGCATGGCGCGTGTTCCATTCCTGGATGGCGAGCGCGGTCGCGTCGATGCGCGCGGGGTCGCGGATCATCAGCCGCGCGAGGTTCTCGCGGTGCGCGGCCATCCGCGCCTCGCCCTCCTTCTCGCGCACCTTGAGCAGTTCGAGCGGCGGGCGCGGCAGACCGAGCGAGGCGGCGCCGACGAGCGTGAGGCTCGCCACGCGCGCGCCCTCGATGGCGGCGAGATGCCCGCCCACATTGGCGCCGAAGGAGAAGCCGCAGAGGTGGTAGCGCCGCGCGGGGCCGAGCAGCGCCACGAGCCCCTCGGCCAGCGGGATGGCGGCGTCCTCCGGCGTGCCTTCGCCGGGCGGCATGGCGCTTTCGCCGAGGCCCGGGATGTCGGGCGCTAGCACCGCGTAGCGGCGCGCGAGAGCGAGGATGTTGCGCAGCCAGTGCCGCCAGCTTCCCGAGCCGCCATGCAGCAGCACGAGCGGCATGCCCTCGCCCCAGAGACGCCAGACCGTCTCGCCCTCGCCGCAGGGGGTGCGGCGCAGCGTGGCGCGCCGGTCCAGTTCCTCGATCTCGTCGTTCATGCGGGGGTGCTCCTGCCGCGCCGCGCTTCCACGCGCGCGATCCAGCTCGTGGCGAGGAAGATGACGGCTGCGCCGGCCAGGGTGGAGGCGCTCGGCACCTCGTGGAAGACGAGCCAGCCGAGCGCGGCCGCCCAGATGAGGTCGAGGAACTTCACCGGCTGGGCGCTCGAGATGTCGGCGAGCTTGTAGGCGGTGGTCAGCAGCCAATGGCCGAGGCTGCCGAGCGCGCCGCAGAGCAGCACGAGCCCCCATTGCGCGAGGCTCGGCGCCTGCCAGAGCCAGGCGGCCACGGGCAGGGTGAAGAGCGCCACCGTCAGCGCCTGCCAGGCGACGATCACCTCCGGCCGGTCATGCCGCGTTAGCGCCTTGGCCATCAGGAAGGAGGCGGCGAAGAGCGGGGCGGAGGCGAGCATGATCAGCAGATGCTGCCCGCCCGCGCCGGTCAGCTTGGGGCCCACCACCACCAGCACCCCCGCGAAGCCCAGCAGCGCCGCGGCCCAGCGCTGCCAGAACATCGGCTCCTTCAGGAAGAGCACGGCGCCGAGCATGATGAAGAGGGGGGCCGGTGAAGCCGATCGCCGTCATGTCCGCGAAGGCGATGTGGGGCAGGGCGGCGAACCAGAAGAACAGCGCCACTGTGTGCGTCGCGCCGCGCAGCACCTGGCCCCCCGGCGCCTTGGGGCGATAGGCCGAGAGGCCCGTGCGCCAGATCAGCGGCAGCATCACCACGAGCCCCGCGGCGTAGCGCAGGAACTGCACCTGGAAGGGGGGCAGCTCGCTCGCCAGGCCGCGCAGATTCGCGTTCAGGGCCGCGAAGGTGACGCCTGCGGCCGCCGCCAGCGCCATGCCCTGCAATGCGGGGTTCACGGATCGAGCGAGGCCGCCGCGCGAAGGGGCTCGGCGGCGACCGGCCGCAGGCGCCGGGCGATGCTGCGCGGGATGTCCAAGGGGCGCATGGCGGGCCGCTCCCAAGTCTGTGGGCGCAGCGTGGCGCGCCGCGCGCCCTTGCGGAAGCCCCCGCGCCCCCTACCATCGGGCGCAACCTTCCGCTGCCAGGACGCCCCGCGATGCCGGACACGAACCTCCCCTTCGACCCCACGCGCCTGAAGTTCGGCATCGGCCAGCCCGTGCCGCGGCAGGAGGACCCGAAGCTGCTGCGCGGCCAGGGCCGCTACACCGACGACCTCGCCCTGCCCGGCATGCTCTGGGCGGTGGTGGTGCGCAGCCCTTACGCGCATGCGGTGATCACGCGCCTCGATGTCAGCGCCGCGCGTGCCGCGCCCGGGGTGAAGGCGGTGATCACGGCCGAGGACCTCGCGGGCTATGGCCCCATGGTCTGCGCCATGCCGCTGCGCAACGCCGACGGCACGCCGCTGCGCAGCACGAAGCGCCCGGCGCTGGCCCGGGGCAAGCTGCGCTGGGTGGGCGATCCCTTCGCCGTGGTGGTCGCGGAGACCAAGGCGCAGGCCAAGGACGCGGCGGAGCTGGTGGAGCTGGAGGCGGAGGCGCTGCCCGCCGTCACCGAGGCCTCGGCCGCCGCCGCCCCCGGCGCGCCGCTGGTGGACGAGGAGATTCCCGGCAACTGCGTGCTGGACTTCGCCTTCGGCGATTCCGCGCAGGTGGCGGAGGCCTTCGCGCGCGCGGCGCATGTGCAGCGCCTCGCCATCCGCAACAGCCGCGTCGTCGTCGCCGCCATGGAGCCGCGCAGCGCCATCGGCGAGTACGACGCCGAGACGGGCCGCTTCACCCTGCATGTGGGCTGCCAGGGCGTGTTCGGCCTGCGCAACCAGCTCGCCGACGACATCCTGAAGCTCCCGCGCGAGAAGGTGCGGGTGCTGACGGGCAATGTGGGCGGCAGCTTCGGCATGAAGGCCAATGCCTATCCGGAATACCTGCCGCTGCTGCACGCGGCGAAGCTGCTGGGCCGCCCCGTGAAGTGGACGGACGAGCGCTCGGGCGCCTTCCTCTCCGACCAGCACGGGCGCGACCATGAGGTGGAGGCGGAGCTCGCGCTCGACGCGGAGGGCCGCTTCCTCGCCGTGCGCCTCACGGCCTATGCGAACATGGGCGCCTATCTCTCCACCGTCGCGCCGCTCATGGGCACGGGCAATTTCGTGAAGAATGTGCAGTCCAACTACGCCGTGCCGCTCATCGAGGTGCGCACGAAATGCCTGCTGACGAACACCACCCCCGTCTCGGCCTATCGCGGCGCGGGGCGGCCGGAGGGCAACTACTTCATGGAGCGGCTGATCGAAGAGGCCGCGCGCGCCATGGGCAGGGATGCGCTGGCGCTGCGCCGGCTCAACCACATCGCGCCCTCCCAGATGCCCTACAAGGCGGCCTCGGGCAGCGTCTATGACGGGGGCGAGTTCGGCGCGATCCTCGACAAGGCGCTGGCGCTCGCCGACGCGGCGGGCTTCGAGGCGCGCCGGGCCGAGGCGCGCGCGCGCGGGATGCTGCGCGGCCTCGGCGTGGGCAACTTCCTCGAATGCACCGCCCCGCCCGCGAAGGAGCAGGGCGGCATCCGCTTCGAGAAGGACGGCACGGTGACCATCATCACCGGCACGCTCGACTACGGGCAGGGGCACTGGACGCCCTTCGCCCAGGTGCTGCACCAGAAGCTTGGCGTGCCCTTCGAGGCGATCCGGCTGCTGCAGGGCGATTCCGACGAGCTCATCGCCGGCGGCGGCACGGGCGGGTCGAAGTCGCTCATGGCCTCGGGTGCCGCGATCCTCGAGGCGAGCGATCGGGTGATCGAGAAGGGCCGCCTCGCCGCCGCCCATCTGCTCGAGGCCGCCCCCGCCGACATCGAGTTCGAGGCCGGCCGCTTCCTCGTGGCCGGCACCGACCGCGGCATCGGCATCATGGAGCTGGCGGCGAAGCCGCGCGAGAGCCACTCCCTTCCCTCGGAGGTGCCCGCCAGCCTGGACGTGACCCATGTCTTCGAGGAAGCGCCCATGGCCTTCCCCAATGGCTGCCATGTCTGCGAGATCGAGGTGGACCCGGAGACGGGCCTCTCGCGCATCGTGAACTACATCGCGGTCAACGATTTCGGCGTGGTGGTGAACCCGCTGCTGGTGGCCGGCCAGGCGCATGGCGGCATCGTGCAGGGAATCGGCCAGGCGCTGCACGAGCATGTGGCCTACAGCGAGGACGGGCAGCTCCTCACCGGCAGCTTCATGGACTACGGCCTGCCCCGCGCCGATGACCTGCCGGCCTTCACCCTCGACACCCACGCCGTGCCCTGCAAGACCAACCCGCTGGGCGCCAAGGGCTGCGGCGAGGCCGGCTGCGCGGGCAGCCTGCCCGCCGTGATGAACGCGCTGGTGGACGCGCTGCGGCCGCTGGGCGTCACGCACATCGACATGCCCGCCACGCCCGAGCGCATCTGGCGCGCCATCCGGGGCGCGTGACGCGGCGCTTCTTCGTCATGCTTGCATATGCGCGGCGGCTCATGCTTGTCTTCCGGAACGAGAGGGCGAAGGCCCCCGGCTGGAGGAGGGTCGTCCATTGCGCATCCGAGGGAGAGAGCATGCCGCGGGCGTGACGCACGCGGCCTCATGGCCGCCCGCTGCGGCCCTTCTGGCACTGGCTGTGGCGCTCCTCGCGCCGCTGGCCGGGGCCTGGGCGCGGGGCGACACGCAGCCCGTGCCCTTCCGCGTCGTGGATGACGGCATCCCCGAGCCGCTGACCAGCCAGCCGGGAGATGTCGAGCGCGGCCGCGCGGTGGCGCTGGACCGTTCGCTCGGCAATTGCATCACCTGCCACGAGATGCCGGTGCGCGCCGATTTCCAGGGCAATCTCGGCCCGCCGCTCGAGGGGCTGGCCTCGCGCTACACCTTGCCGGAGCTGCGCCTGCGCGTGGTGGACAGCAAGCGCATCAATCCCGAAAGCAACATGCCCTCCTTCTACCGGATCGAGGGGCTCTACAACGTCCGCCGGGACTGGGCCGGCCGCACCATGCTGACCGCCCAGCAGGTGGAGGACCTCCTCGCCTATCTGATGACCTTGCGCTGAGAATTCCATGGAGAACGCGATGCACACATTGAAGGCGCCCACGCGGCGCGGCGCGATGGGGCTGGCGGCGGCGGCCGCGGCCGTCGCGCTCCTGCCCATGCCCGCCTCCGCCCAGCTCGCCCCCGCCGTGCAGGCGGCGGTGGACCGGGTGCGCGGCAACCGCACCGCGCAGGAGGGACGCATCACCCTGCGCGCCCCGCCCATCGCCGAGAACGGCAACACCGTGCCCATCACCGTCAGCGTCGAGAGCCCCATGACGGCCGCCGACCATGTGACGCGCGTGCACGTCTTCGCCACCGGCAACCCGACGCCGGAAGTCGCGGTCTTCCACCTCACCCCGGCCATGGGCCGGGCGCAGGTGGACACGCGCATCCGCCTCGGCCAGACGCAGGACGTGGTGGTGCTGGCGGAGATGCAGGACGGCTCGCTGTTCCAGGCGCGCACCGAGGTGAAGGTCACCATCGGCGGCTGCGGCGGCTGAGCGAAGGAAGGAGAGAGACCATGGCCGCACCCATCGGGCAGCCCCGCGTGCGCCTTCCCGCGCAGGTCCGCGCGGGCGAGGTGATCGAAATCCGCACCCTGATCTCCCATGTCATGGAGACGGGCCAGCGGCGCGACCAGGCGGGCAACGTGATCCCGCGCGACATCATCAAGCGCTTCGAGGCGAAGTTCGAGGGCCAGCTCGTCTTCGCCATGGACCTGGCGCCGGCGATCTCGGCGAACCCCTACATCGCCTTCCAGTTCCGCGCCGAGCGCCCGGGGCGCTTCGAGTTCACCTGGACCAACGACGCGGGCGAGAGCCGCAGCGCCACGCAGGAGCTCCGGCTCGCCTGATACGGTCGGCATGACATGCCGACCGTATCGCGCGCAGGGTTGGTGTGGCGGCTGCGCGCCAAAACAGAGGCATACCAGCGGCCGCACCGGCTGTGAGGAGTCGAAATCAGCGGCCGCTGGTATGAGGCGGGCCGGAGAATCCGGAGGGGGAGGAAGCAGGGCATGAAGATCGGGATGGTTCTGGCGGGGCTCGCCGCGGCCTCGCTCTCCGCCGTCGTCGCCTTCGCGGAGGGCGAGCGGCCGCCCAACAGGCCCATCCCCGATCCGCAATCGGGCCGGCATTTCGCGACGCCCGACACGCTCGCCATCCAGGACGACGACTTCCTCAACCCAGCCTTCCTCTGGGTCGAGGAGGGCGAGCAGGCCTGGAACCGCGTCGAAGGCACGGCGGGGCAGTCCTGCGCCTCCTGCCACAACGACGCGACGGAAAGCATGCGCGGCGTGCGCGCGCGCATGCCCGCCTATCATCCGCGCCTGCAGCGCGTGGTGACGCTGGAGCAGCAGGTGAACATCTGCCGCACCGAGCGCATGGGCGCCCCAGCCCTGCCCATAGACAGCCGGCCGCTCAACGCCATCACCACCTACATCGCGCTGCAGTCGCGCGGCATGCCGGTGAACGTGGACATCTCCGGCCCCGCCCGGCGCTTCTTCGACGAGGGCGAGCGCTTCTACAACACGCGGCGCGGCCAGCTCGACATGCGCTGCGCCACCTGCCACGAGGAGAATTACGGCCGCTACCTGCGCGCCGACCTGCTCTCCCAGGGCATGTCCAATGGCTTCCCGACCTATCGCCTGAAGGAGCAGCGCGTCATCAGCCTGCAGTTCCGCCTGATGGGCTGCGTGCAGGACGTGCGCGGCCAGCCGCCGGCCATGGGCAGCGAGGAGTTCACCAACCTCGAATTCTACCTCGCCTGGCGCGCGCAGGGGCTGCCGGTCGAGAGCCCCGCGGTGCGCCGCTGAGAAGGAAGCGCCCATGATCACCCGCCGCGACCTCCTCGCCGCCGGCGCCGCGCTCGCCGCGCTGCCCGTCCGCGCCCAGCAGGCGCCGAGCCAGGAGGAGCTGCTGCGCTTCGCCCCGCTCGGCCAGGTGACGCTGCTGCACAGCACGGATCTGCACGCGCAGCTCACGCCCATGTTCTTCCGCGAGCCGGAGACGAATCTCGGCGTGGGCGAGGTGCGCGGGGTGCTGCCGCACCTGACGGGGCAGGATTTCCTCGCCGCCTTCGACCTCGCGCGCGGCAGCCCCATGGCGCATGCGCTGACGCATCTCGACTTCGCCGAGCTCGCGCGCCGCTTCGGCCCGATGGGCGGGGTGGACAGGCTCGCCACCGTCATCAAGGCGATCCGCGCCGAGCGCCCGGGCCGCACCCTGCTGCTCGACGGCGGCGACACCTGGCAGGGCTCCTGGACCAGCCTGCGCACCCGCGGCGCCGACATGGTGGCGGTGCAGAAGGCGCTGGGCGTGGAGGCGATGGTCGGCCACTGGGAGTTCACCTACGGCGCCGACCGCGTGAAGGAGCTGGCCGAGGAGCTGGGCGCGCCTTTCCTCGCCAGCAACGTGCAGGACAGCGAGTGGAACGAGGATGTCTTCGGCCACACCGCCATGTTCGAGCGCGGCGGCGTGAAGATCGCGGTGATCGGCCAGGCCTTCCCCTACACGCCCATCGCCAATCCGCGCTGGATGTTCCCCGAATGGTCCTTCGGCATCAAGGAGGAGAAGCTGGCCGAGCGGGTGGCCGCCGCCCGGGCCGATGGCGCGCAGCTCGTCGTGCTGCTCTCGCACAACGGCTTCGACGTGGACCGCAAGATGGCCCAGCGCGTGCCGGGCATCGACGTGATCCTCACGGGCCACACCCATGACGCGATGCCCCGCCCGCTGCAGGTGGGGAACACGCTGCTGATCGCCACCGGCGCCTGCGGCAAGTTCCTCTCGCGCCTCGACATCGAGGTGGAGGGCGGGCGGATGAAGGGCTGGCGGCACGCGCTCATTCCCATCTTCAGCGACCGCATCGCCCCGGATGCGGAGATGGCGGGGCTGGTCACGCGGCTGCGCGCGCCATACGCGGCGGAGCTCTCGCGCGTCGTGGGCAGGACGGAGTCGCTGCTCTACCGCCGCGGCAACACCGCCGGCACCTGGGACGACGTGATCTGCGACGCGCTGCTCTCGGTGCGCGACGCGGAGATCGCGCTCTCGCCCGGCTTCCGCTGGGGAACCTCGCTGCCGCCGGGCAGCGACATCACGGCCGAGGATGTCTGGGCGCAGACGGCCATCACCTATCCCAACGCCTACCGCATGACGATGACGGGGGCGCAGATCAAGGCGATCCTCGAGGACGTGGCGGACAACCTGTTCAACCCCGACCCCTACTTCCAGCAGGGCGGGGACATGGTGCGCACGGGCGGGCTTTCCTTCACCCTCGACGTGGCGGGGCGGGCGGGGCAGCGCGTCTCGGACCTGCGCCTCCTGCGCACGGGCGCGCCGCTGGAGGCGGAGCGCGGCTACGCCGTGGCGGGCTGGGCCTCCATCAACCAGGGCACGGAGGGGCCGCCGATCTGGGAGGTGGTGTTCGCCCATCTCGCCCGCGGCCCGGTGCGCGCCGCGCCGCGCCAGGACGTGCGGCTGCGCGGCGTCTGAGCGGCCATGGAGGTCGGCCACGCCGCGGCCGTGCTGGGCGGCGCGCTCAGCTTCCTCTCGCCCTGCGTGCTGCCGCTCATCATCCCCTATCTGGGTTTCCTGGGCGGGGTGACGCTGCGCGCCGCCCCGGGCGGCGTGGTGGCGGAGGTTCCGGCGCGCGGGCGCGTGCTGCTCGCGGCCTTCTTCTTCGTGCTGGGCTTCGCCACGGTCTTCACCGCCCTCGGCGCCACGGCCAGCGCCGTCTCGCAGCTTCTGCAGGAGCATCTGGAGACGGCGGCGCTCGTGGCGGGCGCGGTGCTGGTGCTCTTCGGCCTGCATGTGATGGGGGTGCTGCGCCTCGGGCTGCTCAACCGCGAGGCGCGGTTCCAGACCTCCACGCGCCCCGTCTCGCCCGCCGGGGCCTATGTGGTGGGCCTCGCCTTCGCCTTCGGCTGGACGCCCTGCGTGGGCCCGATCCTCGCGGGCATCCTCACCATCGCGGCGAGCCGCGGCGATGCGCTGGAGGGGGCCACGCTGCTCTTCGCCTATGCGATGGGGATCGGCATCCCCTTCCTGCTGGCGGCGGTCTTCGCCACGCCCTTCCTCGGCTTCGTGCAGCGCTTCCGCCGGCATTTCCGGGCGGTGGAGATCGCGCTCGGCCTGCTGCTCATCGCAACGGGCGTGCTGGTGATGACGGGCGGCTTCCAGGAGATCGGCGCCTGGATGATCGAGCGCTGGCCCGAACTCGGGCGTTTCGGGTGAGGGCTTCAGCCCGCCCCGCGCCGGGCGCGCCAGGCGCGGAAGTCCGTGCCGTCGGCGTAGCCATGGGCGGCGACATACTGGAACAGGGCGAGGAAATCCGGCTTGCCCATCAGCCCGTGCATGCGCGCCACCTCCACCTCGCGCCCCGGGCGGCGGGCCGCCTGTTCGGGGAAGAAGACGATGGTGGGCGTGAAGGTGACGCGCCAGCGCCGGGCCAGCGCGCGCTCCTCCATCTTCTGCCCGTCGAAATCCGTGACCTCGCGCGAACCGTGCAGGTCCATCTGCACCATGCGGAAGCGCGGGCGGATGAAGCCCTCGATCTCGGGCTGCACCAGGTGGTCGGTGTGCATCTCGCGGCAATAGGGGCAGCCGCGCTGGTCGAACACCACGGCGAGGCGCAGCCCGGCGGCGGTGGCCTCCGCCAGATCCTCGGGCAGGTCGAGGAAGCCTTCGTGGAACCAGTCCTGGGTGAAGCCGCTCTCGGTGCGCACCGGCGCGGCCGGGGCGATGCGGGCGAGGGCGGGCAGGGCGAGCGCGCCGACCAGCGCGCGGCGGGCGATGCGGGGCATGGCGAAGCGTTCCTCCGCGCGCCATCATGCGCCCGCGACCGGGGGGTGCGTCAATGCGGCTGAGGGCCTGGCTCGATGCGGCGACCATGGGACTCGCCAGCGCGCTGGGCCTGCTGGTGGAGATCGTCGCGGGGCGGCTGATCGCGCCCTATGTCGGCATGTCCGTGCATTCCTGGACGGCGGTGATCGCGGTGGTGCTGGGCGGCTTCTCGCTCGGCCACTGGTGGGGCGGGCGGCTGGCGGGGCCCGAGTGCGACCGCGCGCGCGGCCATGCGCGGCTGGCCTGGCTGCTCGCGGGCTGCGCGGTGACGACCCTCGCCGCCGTGCCGGCGCTGCGCCTCGCCGCGCCCTTCCTGGATGCGCCCGGCGTGCACCCGCTCATGGCCATGCTGGGCTTCGCGCTGGCGGGCTTCCTCGCGCCGAGCCTGCTGGTGGGCGCCGTCTCGCCCATCGTGACGAAGCTCGCGGTGGAGGAGGCGCCGCCGGGCGGGGTGGGGCGGGTGCTGGGGCGGCTCTTCGCGCTCTCCGCGCTCGGCGCCATCGCGGGCACGCTGGCGGCGGGCTTCCTGCTGCTGGCCTGGATCGGCTCCTCCGGGGCGATGCTGGCCGCTGCGGCGCTCTACGGGCTGCTCGCGGCGGCCCATGCGGGCGCGGCGCGCGGGGCGCGGCCGGGGGTGGCGCTGGCCGCGCTCGCGCTCCTGCTGCCCGGGGGTGCGGGGCTGCTGCCCGCCTATGCGCGCGCCTGCGACGCCGAGAGCGCCTATGCCTGCCTGCGCGTGGTGGACGCGACGCCGCTGGTGGGCGAGCCCGCGCGGCTGCTGGTGCTCGATCACCTCGCGCATGGCGTGAATGTGGAGCGCGATCCCGGGCTGCTGGTGCAGCCCTATCTGCACCTCGCCGACGAGCTCGCGCGCGCGCGCGGCCTGCCGGAGCGGCCCAGCGCCTTCTTCGCCGGCGGCGGCGCCTTCACCCTGCCGCGCGCCTGGGCCGCGGCCTTTCCCGAGGGGCGCTTCCTCGTCGCGGAGATCGACCCCGCGATCGCCCGCCTCGCGCGCGAGGCGTTCTGGCTGCAGGATTCGCCCGCGCTCGAGGTGGTGGCGCGCGATGCGCGCGCCGCGCTGCAGTCCCTGCCCGAGGGGCCGCGCTTCGACGTGATCCTGGCCGACGCCTTCCAGGATCTCGCCATGCCCGTGCACCTCGTCACACGCGAGTGGCACCGCGCGGTGCGCGCGCGCCTTGCGCCCGGCGGCGCCTATCTCGTGAACGTGATGGAGGACCGGCGCGAGCCGCGCTTCCTGCTCGCCCTCGCCCGCACGCTGGCCGAGGAGTTCGCGCATGTGGAGATCTGGGTCGAGATGGCCGAGCAGCCGCCCGGGCGGCGCATCACCTATCTCGTCCTCGCCTCCGACGCGCCGACGCCCTTCGGCCGGATCGCCGCCACGCGCGGGCCCGAGCGCGGCTGGGCGCGGCTGCCGCCCGAGTTCGTCGCCGCCCGCGCGGCGCGCGCGCGCGTGCCCCTGCTCACCGACGATTTCGCGCCGGTGGAGCGGCTGATGTCGCACCTGCTTCTCTCGCCGGAGGCCAGCGGACGATGACCCCACGCCGGATGCTTCTGCTTCTCCCCGCCGCGCTGCCCATGGCCGCGCGCGCGCAGCGGCGCGAGACCCCGCTCGCCGAGCCGCGCCCCTCGATGGACCAGCCGCGCCGCATCGTCGTCTCGCTGAGCGAGCGCGAGCCGGAGCGCGCGCACGCCGTCTTCTCGAACCTGATCAACATCCAGGCCTTCTACGGGCAGGACCTGGTGGAGATCCTGCTCGTCGCCTACGGCCCCGGCGTGCGCCATCTGATTGCGGCGGAGAGCCAGGTGGCCGAGCGCGTGGCCTCGCTGCAGGCCTATGACGTGGGCTTCGTGGCCTGTGGCGCGACGCTCGATTCGCTCGGCCTCGGCCCGGAGGCGCTGCTGCCCGGGGTGGAGGTGGTGCAGAACGGTCTGCCCGAGATCGTCGAGCGCACGCTGATGGGCTGGGTGCATCTCCGCCCCTGAGGGGCGCTACATCAGCAGGCGTTCCTCCACCGCGGCGATGCCCGCGCGCGCGCAGGCGTCGTCCTCCGCCCCGCCGGGTGCGCCGGAGATGCCCACCCCGCCCACGATCATGCCGCCGGCCTCGATCGGCACGCCGCCGCCGAGGAAGACGAAGCCCGGGATGTGGCGGATCGCGCTGTTCACCTGGCCCGCCTGGGTGAGCGCGGAGAGCTCCTCCGTCGGCGTGCGGAAGGAGACGGCGGCGCGCGCCTTGCCGATGGCGGTCTCGGGCGTGTGCGGCCCCGCCAGCGCGTCGCGCAGCATCACCTGCGGCACGCCCATGCGGTCCACCACCGCCACGGCCACCTGGAAGCCGCGCGTGCGGCATTCCTCCAGCGCGGCGCGCGCGAGGTCGAGCGCGAGGCCGGGGGCCATCATCCGCATCGGGATGAAATCCTCGCCCCGCGCGGGCGCGGCGGCGAGGGCGGCGGCCAGCGCCGTGCCGAGCATCATGCCTTTCATGGTCATCCTTCCTCCCGTGACGAAGGCGGCAGGCGCGCGAACAGCGCCTCGGCCTGCTGCCAGAAGAACAGATCGGCCTGGTAGCCGATGATGCGGCCGATCTCGCGCCCCTGCGCGACCAGCACGAAGGTCGGCGTGAAGCGCCAGTTGGCGATGAAGCCGAGATCGGGCGGCAGGCCGCGCGCCACGTCCACGCGGCGCAGCGGCGCGCGGCGGCCGAGGTCGGAGAGGTTCCAGGCGCTCTCGCCCACCTCGCGCAGCCAGCGCCGGCACCAGGCGCAGTCGTGGCGTTCGAGCATGACGAAGCTCGCCGCCGCCGCCCGCGCGCCGCGCGCCGCGACGCTTCCCGCGCCGAGCGCAAGCAGCGCGCGCCGCGTGCGGAAGCGGTTGAACGGCGTCTGCATCCTCGCCCATCCTTTTCGCGCGGGGCGGGAGGATTTCCTCTGGACCTTCCCGCTCGGTTAGCTTTAGCTAGTTTGCACATAACGCGCCGCGGATGAAAGCGCGGCCAGGAGGAAGCAGTTCATGCGCATCGCCGCACCCATGCTCGCGTTCGGCCTTTTGGCGGCCCCGCCCGCGCTCGCGCAGGCGCCGGACGCCGCGCTTCTCGCCGGCTCCTGCCAGGGCTGCCACGGCGCGACCGGCGAGGGCGGCCACGGCATCCCGAGCATCAAGCAGCAGCAGACGCGGGCGGAGTTCGTCGCCGCCATGCGCGCCTTCCGCGCCAATGAGCGGCCGAGCACCGTGATGGGGCGCATCACGCGCGGCTACACGGACGCCGAGATCGCGGCGCTGGCGGTGCATTTCGGCAAGCCCGAGTGAGGAGGAGAACGCCATGACGCTCGCCCGTCGCAGCCTTCTCGCCGCCGCGCCCGCACTCGCCGCCGCCACCCTCGCCGCGCCGCGCGCCGCCCGCGCCCAGGCGGGTGCGGGGCGCGTCGTCATCCTCGGCGGCGGATTCGGCGGCGCCTCCGCCGCCCGCTTCGCGCGCGACCGCTTCCCGCAGCTCGACATCACGCTCATCGAGCGCAGCCGCACCTTCACCACCTGCCCCTACGGCAATCTGGTGCTGGCCGGCCGGCGCGACATGGCGAGCATCACCTTCGGCTATGAGCGCCTGGCCGCGCGCGGCGTGCGCGTGGTGCACCAGGCGGCGGTGGCGGTGGATGCAGGGGCCAAGCGCGTGCGCCTCGCCGACGGCGCGCAGGTGCCCTACGACAAGCTCATCGTCTCGCCGGGGATCGACCTGCGCTGGGGCGCCATCGAGGGCTATGACGAGGCGGCGAGCGCGCGCATGCCGCATGGCTGGGTGCCCTCGCTGCAGCCGATCAGCGTCCTCGCCGCGCAGCTTCGCGCGATGCGCGACGGCGGGGTGTTCGTGATGGCGATCCCGGACAACCCCTTCCGCTGCCCGCCCGGGCCCTATGAGCGCATCTCGATGGTCGCGGAGTATCTCAAGCGCCACAAGCCGCGCAGCAAGATCATCGCGCTCGACGCGAAGAACGGCTTCTCCAAGCAGCCGCTGTTCCAGGACGCCTGGGCCGAGCTCTATCCCGGCATGGTGGAGTGGCGCGGCGCCTCCAACGACGGGCGCGTGGTGCGCGTCCGCCCGGCGGAGATGGAGGTGGAGACCGAGTTCGGCGACCGCGTGAAGGGCGATGTGATCAACGTCATCCCGCCGCAGATGGCCGCCTCCATCGCGCGCGAGGCGGGGCTCGCCGCCGCCTCGGGCTGGTGCCCGATCCGCCCCACCACCTTCGAGAGCGCGCAGGTGCCGGACGTGTATGTTCTGGGCGATGCGACGGTGGCCGCGCCCATGCCGAAATCGGGCTTCGCCGCCTCCTCGCACGCCAAGCACGCGGTGGCCTGCATCGCCGCATCGCTTGCGGGGCGGCCCACGCCGCCGGCGGTGTTCTTCAACACCTGCTACAGCCATGTGGGCGACGATTACGGCATCTCCATCGTCGGCGTCTTCCGCGGCACGCCGGAGCGCATCGTCGAGGTCGAGGGCTCGGGCGGCATCAGCCCGCGCAACGAGGCGCTGGGCGCACGCGCGCGGGATTTCCGCAAGCTCGAGGCGCTCTACGCCGATGGCTGGTACGACGCCATCACCAACGAGATGTTCGGCTGAGGAAGGGAAGGGCGGCATGAGGAGTGAGCGCGGCCTCGCCTCGCGGCGGGGCGTGATCGGGGCGGTGGCGGGGGCGGCGGCCGCGCTGCCGGCGGGCATCGCCCGGGCGGCGGGCAACCCGCAGAACCAGCCGCCCCACCTGCCCGAATGGGGCCGCAGCCTCGGCCCGGGCGTGATCGAGGAGACCTACGGCACGCGCTCGCGCCACGAGACGGCGGTGCGCCGCTACGTGCCCTGGCTCACGCCGGATCGCGTCTCCTCCGTCTCCTTCACGCCGCTGGCGGAGATGCACGGCATCATCACGCCCTCGGGCCTGCATTTCGAGCGCCACCATGGCGGCGTGCCGGACATCGACCCGGCGGACTACCGGCTGATGATCCACGGCATGGTGGAGCGGCCGCTGATCTTCACGCTCGAGGACCTCAAGCGGATGCCGCAGGTCTCGCGCATCCACTTCATCGAGTGCCCGGCCAATGGCGGCATGGAGTGGCGCGGGGCGCAGATGTCGGGCGTGCAGTTCACGCACGGCATGCTCTCCTGCTCGGAATGGACGGGCGTGCCGCTGAAGCTCCTGCTCGCGCAGGCGGGGCTCAGGCCCGGCGCTTCCTGGCTGCTCGCCGAGGGCGGCGACGCCTCGCACATGACGCGCTCCGTGCCGCTGGCGAAGGCGCTGGACGACGCCATCATCGCCTATGGGCAGAACGGCGAGGCGGTGCGCCCGCAGCAGGGCTATCCCGTCCGCCTCGTGCTGCCCGGCTATGAGGGCAACATGTGGGTGAAGTGGCTGCGCCGCATCGAGCTGGGCGACAGGCCCTGGTTCTCGCGCTGGGAGACGCGCACCTACACCGACCTGATGCCCGACGGGCTCTCGCGCCAGTTCACCTTCGTCAACGAGGTGAACAGCGTCATCACCTATCCCTGCCCCGAGAAGCCGCTGCAGGGCAGGCCCGGCTTCGTGGAGATTTCGGGCCTCGCCTGGTCCGGCGCCGGGCGGATCACGCGGGTGGACGTGAGCGTGGACGGCGGCGACAACTGGCGCACGGCCGAGCTGCAGGATCCGGTGCTGCCCAAGGCGCTGACGCGCTTCCGCATCCCCTGGGAGTGGCGCGAGGGCCAGAGCGCCTTCCTCCAGAGCCGCGCGATGGACGAGACGGGCCGCGTGCAGCCCAGCATCACCGCGCTGCGCGCCGCGCGCGGCACCGAGAGCATCTACCACAAGAACAGCATCCACACCTGGCTGGTCGAACGGGACGGGACGGTGGTGAATGTCCAGATCGATGCGTAGCGCCCTTCTCTCCGCCGCCGCGCTCCTCGCGCTGAGCGGGCTCGCCATGGCGCAGAGCCGCGATGTGGAGCGGCTCTATCGGCCCTTCGAGGCCCCGCCCGGGGAGCGAACGCGCGCCGATGTGGCCTGGCCCGCGCCCGCGCTCCCGCCGCTGCCCGCGCCGCTCCCCGGCATCGGCCGGCCCGCCACCAGCGCCGAGATCGCGGGCTGGGACATCGCCGTGCGCGGAGACGGGCGCAACCTCCCGCCCGGCCGCGGCACGGCGAAGGATGGGGAGGAGCTCTACCTCCAGCATTGCGCCGCCTGCCATGGCGATTTCGGCGAGGGGATCGACCGCTGGCCCGCGCTGATGGGCGGCCGCGGCAGCCTGCGCAGCGACCAGCCGCGCCGCACCGTCGGCTCCTTCTGGCAGCACGCGCCCGGCGTGTTCGACTATGTGCGCCGGGCCATGCCCTACACCGCGCCGCAGAGCCTGACCAACGACGAGTATTACGCCATCACCGCCTACATCCTCCACCTCAACGAGCTGGTGGGCGAGGACGACGTGATGGACCGCGAGAGCCTGCCGCGGGTGCAGATGCCCAACCGCGACGGCTTCGTGCTGGAGGCGCGCCCCGACACGCCCAACACGGCCTGCATGAGCAACTGCCGCGAAGGCCGCCCCGTCCGCGTGACGATGGACAGCCGCCAGTTCGTGCCGCCCGGCTCGGGTTCGGGAACCGACCAGCCGGAATAGCCGGCGGCCGGAGGGAGGGAGGATGCGATGAACAGGAAGCTCGGACGGCGCGGCGGCCTCGCCGCGCTGGCGGCCGCCGGGGCGGCGCTGCCCGCCATGGCGCAGACGGGGCCGGTGGAGAAGATCCTCTACCACCTCAACATGCCGGGCGGGGAGGAGTTCGCCTATTACCGCCAGATGCTGGTGAACGTGCAGAACCACCTCACCGTGCTCACGCCCGGGCGATACGATTTCCGCATCATCATGCACGGGCCGGGCATCAACCTGCTGCGCTTCGGCGCGCGCAGCGACCCGCAGATCGCCGCCACGGTGGACGAACTGAAGCTCGCCGGCGTGCGCTTCGAGATCTGCCGCATCACGCTGCAGCGCGGCAACATCCCCCTCGAGCAGCTCTACGACGCGAGCGAGGACGACCTCGTGCCGAGCGGCGTGGGCCAGATCGCCAAGCTGCAGCACCAGGGCTTCGCCTACCTCAAGATCTGATAGCGGCGGCCTCGCGCAGCACCGCCTCGGCGGCCGGCGTGAAGCCGCCATCCGCCTCGTGCAGCACGAGGCCGGGCAGAACGCGATCAGGCCCGCGCCCTCCGCGCCGGGCCTGGATCAGAATGCGCCTGGCCGCGACACCCGCGCGCGGCCAGAGCGGCAGCAGCGCGATCGCGCCGCAGCGCGCGGCCTTCAGCGCCGCCGTCGCATCGCCGAGCCGCGCCGCGGGCAGCACGAGCGAGAGCGTGCCCAGATGCCGCAGGGGCGCGGCCAGCGCCGCCACCCAGGCGGCGAGCGGAACCTCCTCATGCGTCGCGGCGGCGCGGCGCGCGGCGGGCGGGGGCGTGCCGCCGGGCCACCAGGGCGGGTTGGCGAAGGCGTGGTCGCAGCGGGGCAGGGGGCCGGGCGCGCGCAGATCGGCCGCGCGCACATCGGCCGCCACGCCGTTCGCCGCCGCGTTGCGCGCCGCGAGGGCGGCGAGTTCCGGCTCGCGCTCGATGGCGACGACGCGAAGCCCCGGCACGCGCGCGGCGAGGCAGAGAAAGGCCGGGCCCGCGCCGCAGCCCATCTCCAGCACCGTCTCGCCGGGGCGCGCCGGCACGAAGGCGGCCAGCAGCACCGGGTCTATCGCCGCGCGCAACCCCTCGCGCAGCTGGGCGAGGCGCACGCGCCCGCCCAGCAGCCGGTCCTCCTCCGGCGGTTCACTGCCCGGCATCGGCCAGGATGCGCCGGGCGCGCGCCGCGTCCTCGCCGCGCACGGCGAGGCGCTGGGGAAAGACGCCCGGCCCGAGCGCGGCGAGCTGCTGGTCGAGCAGCACGGCCTCGACGCCCGCATCGCGCAGCAGCGCGGCGAGGAACTGGATGCGCACCGGCTCCGCGCCCTCGGCCACCACCACCATCGCGCGCTCCCTTGCGGCCCCCTTCCTTGTCGCCACCTGGGGCGGGGGGTATCCTGCGGCGGCGGGCTGCGGGGTCAAGGCCGCAACGGAACAGGGGCGGGACAGCGTGGCCGGAGTGATCGAGGCGGGCAGGGACGAATCGGCCAGGCGGGCCGATGGCGAGGACGCGCTGAAGCGCCTCACCGCGCTGGTCGCCGATGATCTGGCGAAGTGCAACCGCCTCATCGTCGAGCGCATGCACAGCCCCGTCGCGCTCATCCCGCAGCTTGCGGCGCATCTCGTCTCCTCGGGCGGCAAGCGGCTGCGGCCCGTGCTCACCCTCGCCGCCTCGCGCCTCTGCGGCTATGCGGGCGAGCGGCATGTGACGCTCGCGGCCTGCGTGGAGTTCATCCACACCGCCACCCTGCTGCATGACGACGTGGTGGACGAAAGCACGCTGCGCCGCGGCCAGGCCAGCGCCAACGCGCTGTTCGGCAACAAGCCCTCCGTCCTGGTGGGCGACTTCCTCTTCGCCCGCGCCTTCCGCCTGATGGTGGAGGACGGCGAGCTGGAGGTGATGCGCATCCTCTCCAGCGCGGCCGCCACCCTGGCCGAGGGCGAGGTGCTGCAGCTCCTCATCCAGAACGATCTCTCCACCGGCGAGGCGCAGTATCTCGAGGTGATCGAGGGCAAGACCGCCTCGCTCTTCGCCGCGGCCACGCGCCTCGGCGCCGTGGTGGCCGGCCGCCCGACGGAGGAGGCGGAGGCGCTGGACGCCTATGGCCGCAACCTCGGCATCGCCTTCCAGCTCGTGGACGACGCGCTCGACTACGCGGCCGAGCAGGCGCTGCTCGGCAAGACGGTGGGCGATGATTTCCGCGAGGGGAAGATCACGCTGCCCGTGCTGATCGCCTTCCACGCGGGCGACGCAGAGGAGCAGGGCTTCTGGCGCCGCACCATCGAGGAGCGCGACCAGCGCGAGGGCGATCTCGCGCAGGCGCAGCGCCTGATGGCCCGCCACCGCGCGGTGGAGCGCACGGTGGAGCGCGCCGCCGCCTATGGCGAAATCGCGCTGCGGGCGCTGGCGGGCTTCCCCGCCAACCCCTATCGCGAGGCGCTGGCCGAGGTGGTGCGCTTCTGCATCGCCCGCGCACGCTGAACGGCCGCCCGCATCAGGCGCCGGCCAGCGCCACCTCGATCAGCCGCTCCAGCACCTCGGGCTCCTGCGCGCCAGCGATGGCGTGCTGGCCCTCCACGAGGAAGCAGGGCACGCCGTTGATGCCCAGGCGATGGGCGCGGAGGTTCTCGACATGCACCCACTCCGTCTCGGCCCCCGAGGCGAGGAAGCGCCGCGCCTCGGCTTCGTCGAAGCCCTCCTCGGCCGCGAGGGCGGCGAGCAGCGCGTGCTGGCCGATGTCCTGCCCCTCGCTGAAATAGGCGGTGAAGATGCGGCCGATCAGCCCTTCCACCGGCCCCTGCTGCCCGGCCCAGCGCAGCAGCCGGTGGCCGTCGAGGCTCGAGGGGATGCGGCGCATCAGCTCGAAGCGGAAGGCGATGCCCTCGGCCCGGCCGAGCTCGGCGATGGTGCCGTGCAGCCGGCGCGCCCGCTCCTCGCCGCCGAACTTGCGCGTCAGCCAGTCCTGGCGGGGGATGCCGCCCGGGGCGATGTCGGGGTTCAGCAGGAAGGGGCGCCAGTGCAGCTCGGGCTGCAGCTCGGGCCGCCCGGCCAGCACCCGCTGCAGCCGGCGGATGCCGAGCCAGCACCAGGGGCAGACGAGATCGAAGACGATCTCGACCGAAAGCCGCGGCCGGGGTGGCGCCAGGATGTTCACGCCGCCATTCTAGCCGCCCGCGCGCCGAAGGGTAAGGATGCATGGACACGCAGGAGGGGCTGACCCGGCTGATCGGGCTGATGGCGGCGGTGGCGCTGGGCGTCGCCGCCTTCCTGGTGCTGCAGCCCTTCATCTCGGCGCTGCTCTGGGCGGTGATCCTGGTCTTCTCCACCTGGCCGGCCTATCGCGCGCTGACCGACCGGCTGCGCCTCGGCCCCGGTGCGGCGGCGCTGGTGATGGTGGCGGCGGAGTTCCTTCTGCTCGGCCTGCCGCTGCTCTTCGCCGCCCCGGTGCGGCGGGAGGACATCGAGGGCATCCGCGCCTGGATCGAGCGCGTGCTCTCCGAGGGGCTGCCCGATCTCTCGGGCCTGTTCCTCGCCATCCCGCTGGTGGGCGGGCAGATCAACGACTGGTGGAACTCGCTGGCGGGGGACAGTTCGCACCTCATCGCCGCGCTCAGGCCCTATTCCGGGACCGTGGCGCAGTTCCTGCTCGGGCTGCTGCTGGCGGTGCTCTCGGGCATCGCGGAGATGCTGCTGGCCATCGCGCTGGCCTTCTTCCTCTACCGCGACGGGCCGGCCATCGCCCGGCAGAGCTTCCTGCTGCTGCAGCGGCTGGCGGGCGATCAGGCCGCGCATCTGTGGGAGCTGACGGGCAATGTCACGCGCGGGGTGGTCTATGGGCTGCTCGGCACCGCCATCGTGCAGGGGTTCATGACCGCCTTCGGGCTCTGGATCGCGGGGGTGCCGCAGCCCGTGCTGCTGGGGGTGATCGCGGGGGTGATCTCCATCCTGCCCGTGGGGGCGCCGCTCGTCTGGATTCCGGCCGCGATCTGGCTTCTCGCCACCGACAAGATCGGCTGGGGGCTGTTCATGCTTGCCTATGGGGCGCTCGGCATCTCCTCGGTGGACAATGTGATCCGGCCCTGGCTGATCTCGCGCGGGGCGGATTTGCCCCTGCTGCTGACGCTGCTGGGGGCGCTGGGCGGCGTCTTCGCCTTCGGCTTCCTCGGCCTGTTCCTGGGCCCGGTGGTGCTGGCGGTGGGCTATGCGCTGCTGCTCGATTGGGCGCGGGAGGGGCAGGATCAGGCTTCCAACCCGCCGCCGCCGCCCCTATAGGGGCCGCTTGCCGGCCTTCCGGCCGGGGGACGGGGAGACAGAACAGATGCGTCGTTGGTTGCTGGCCGCGGCCCTGGCCGTGGCGTGCTGGGCGGTCGCGCCCGCCGCGGAGGCGCGCACCGTGCGCTGGTCGGCGAGCGGGGATCCCAACACCATGGACCCGCACAGCCAGAACCTGGGCACCGTGACCATGGTGCTGCAGCAGATCTATGACCCGCTGATCCACCGCAACCCGCAGCTCGGGCTGGAGCCGGGCCTCGCCCTCTCCTGGCGGCAGGAGGAGCCGACGCGCTGGCGCTTCGTGCTGCGCCAGGGCGTGCGCTTCCACGAGGGCGAGCCCTTCACCGCCGACGACGTGGTGTTCAGCATCACCCGCGCCCTGGCACCCACCTCCAACTTCGGCATCTTCGTGGACACCATCGAGCGCGCGGTGGCCGTGGACGACTTCACGGTGGACATCGTGACCAAGGTGCCGGACCCGATCCTGCCCAACAAGCTCGCCTCCGTGTTCATCATGTCGCGCTCCTGGAGCGAGCGGCACAACGCCACGCGTCCGCAGAACACGCGCCAGCGCGAGGAGATGCACACGGTGCGCAACACCAACGGCACCGGCGCCTTCCGCCTTTCCGTGCGCGAGCCGGACGTGCGCACCGTGATGGTCCGCAACAACGAGTGGTGGGGCTGGCAGGTGCCCGGCAACCGGAGCAACGTGACCGAGATCGTCTATCGCCCGATCGCGAGCGACGCGACGCGCGTGGCCGCCCTGCTCTCGGGCGAGGTGGATTTCGTGCTCGACCCGCCGCTGCAGGACCTGAACCGGCTGCGCAACGCCCAGGGCCTGCGCGTGCTGGAGGGGCCCGAGGTGCGCACCCTCTTCTTCGCCATGGACACGCACCGCGACGAGCTTCTCTACAGCGACGTGCGCGGCCGCAACCCCTTCCGCGACCTGCGCGTGCGCCAGGCGCTCTACCACGCGATCGACATCCAGGCGATCCACCGCACCATCATGCGCGGGCAGAGCGTCATCACGGGCACGCTCTTTCCCGAGCAGGTGAACGGCTATGTGCGCGAGGAGGATGTCCGCCTGCCCTACGACCCGGCGCGTGCCCGGGCGCTGCTGGCCGAGGCCGGATTCCCCAACGGCTTCGAGATCACGCTCGACTGCTCCAACAACCGCTACATCAACGACGAGCAGATCTGCCAGGCCGTGGCGGCGATGTGGACGCGGGTGGGCGTGCGCACGCGGCTGAACGCCATGCCGCTCGCCACCTTCTTCCCGAAGATCCAGCGCGACGACACCAGCATCTACCTGCTGGGCTGGGGCGTTCCCACCCTGGACGCGCTCTATTCCTTCCAGTCGCTGCTCGCCACGCGCGGCACGGCCCAGGGCGATGGCATCTGGAACTTCGGCCGCTACTCCAACCCGCGCATGGACGCGCTGATCGAGCGGATGAAGACCGAGACGGGCGAGGCCCGTCAGGCCGCGATCCGCGAGGCGCTGCGCCTCTATCGCGAGGATGTGCCGCACATCCCGCTGCACCACCAGATGATCCCCTGGGCGATGCGCGCGAACATCCAGATCCCCCACATGGCGAACAACCAGCCTTATTTCCGCTGGATGGTCGTGAACTGAGGATGTCTTGACCGCGCCGGCGGCCGGGGCCCACGCCCGGCCGCCGGCGACGAGGAACGCAGAATGTTCGCCTTCATCATCTCGCGCCTGCTGCAGGCGCTGCCTGTGATGTTCACGGTCTCGCTCATCAGCTTCGCCATGTTCGCCTATGTGGGCGACCCGGTGGCGATCATGCTGGGGCAGGACTTCACCGAGGCGCAGCGCCAGCAGCTCATCCGTGACCTGGGGCTCGACCAGCCCTTCTTCGTGCAGTTCGCGACCTTCCTCGGCAACGCCGTGCAGGGCGAGTTCGGCCTTTCCTACCGGCTCTCGCGCCCGGTGGCCGAGCTGATCGCCGAGCGCGCGCCGGCCACGCTCGAGCTCGCCTTCACCGCCGCCTTCATCGCGCTCGCCGTCGGCGTGCCGATGGGGGTCTATACGGGGCTTTACCGCAACTCCTGGCTCAGCCGCTTCTTCCTCACCTTCTCGCTGATCGGCGTCTCGCTGCCCACCTTCCTCATCGGCATCCTGCTCATCCTCACCTTCAGCGTCTGGCTGGGCTGGCTGCCCTCCTTCGGGCGGGGCGAGGTGACGCGGCTGGGGTGGTGGAGCACGGGCTTCCTCACCTGGTCGGGCATCAAGGCGCTGATCCTGCCCGCCATCACGCTGGGGCTGTTCCAGCTCACCCTCATCATGCGCCTCGTGCGCAGCGAGATGATGGAGGTGCTGCGGACGGACTACATCAAGTTCGCGCGCGCCCGGGGCCTGTCCAACCGCGCGGTGCATTTCGGCCATGCGCTGAAGAACACGCTGGTGCCCGTCATCACCATCGCAGGGCTGCAGCTCGGCGGGATCATCGCCTTCGCCATCGTCACCGAGACGGTGTTCCAGTGGCCGGGGATGGGGCTGCTCTTCATCCAGAGCGTCGGCGCGGCGGACATCCCGGTGATGGCGGCCTATCTGATGCTGATCGCGCTCGTCTTCGTCACCATCAACCTGATCGTGGACCTGCTCTACTACGCGGTGGACCCGAGGCTGCGCGTCGGGCGGGGGAAGGGGCACTGATGGTTCCCCACGAAACCGCTTCGCGTTCTCGCGGGGACCCCGAGCGATGAACTCCCACGAAACCGCTTCGCGCTGCCGCGAGGACCCCGTCTGATGCGCGCCTTCTTCGATTCCGACCTGTGGTGGAGCTTCACGCGCTCGCCCGTCACGGTGCTTTCGGCCGTCACGGCCTTCGTCTGCATCGCGGGGGCGGTGTTCGCGCCCTGGCTCGCGCCGCACAACCCTTTCGACCTCGCCTCGCTGCAGCTTCTCGACGCCTTCAAGCCCCCGGCCTGGAGCGCGGAGGGGGATCTCGCCTATCCGCTGGGCACGGACGACCAGGGGCGCGACGTGCTCTCGGCCATCATGTACGGCGCGCGCGTCTCGCTGCTGGTGGGCTTCGCCGCCGTGGCCTTCTCGACGCTTCTCGGCGTCACGCTCGGGCTGCTCGCGGGCTATCTGGGCGGCAAGGTGGACGCGCTGCTCATGCGCATCGCCGACATCCAGCTCACCTTCCCGGGCATCCTGGTGGCGCTGCTGGTGGACGGCATCGTGCGCGCCGCCCTGCCGCGCGACGTGCACGACCAGATCGCGGTGTTCGTGGTGATCTTCGCCATCGGCATCTCCAACTGGCCGCAGTTCGCGCGCACGGTGCGCGGCTCCACCCTCGTCGAGCGCAACAAGGAATACGTGCAGGCGGCGCGCGTGATCGGGCTCTCGCCGCTGCGCATCATGGTCAGCCACGTGCTGCCCAACGTGATGTCGCCGGTTCTGGTGATCGCCACCCTCTCGCTCGGCTTCGCGATCCTCGCCGAGGCCACGCTCTCCTTCCTCGGCGTGGGCGTGCCGCCCACCCAGCCCTCCCTCGGCACCCTCATCCGCATCGGCAACGACTTCCTGTTCTCCGGCGAATGGTGGATCACGATCTTCCCCGGCGTGGCGCTGATCGTGATGGTGCTCTCCGTCAACCTGCTGGGCGATTGGCTGCGCGACGCCCTCAACCCGAAGCTGCGCTGATGTCCCTGCTGGAAGTGAAGAACCTGCGCGTGGAGTTCCCCACGCGCCGCGGCACGCTGGTGGCGCTGGACGACGTCTCCTTCGCCATCGCGCCCGGCGAGGTGCTGGGCGTGGTGGGGGAATCGGGCGCGGGCAAGTCCATGACCGGGGCGGCCATCATCGGGCTGCTGGAGCCGCCCGGGCGCATCGCGGGGGGGCAGATTCTGCTCGAGGGCCGGCGCATCGACAACCTGCCCTACGAGCAGATGCGCCGCATCCGCGGCCGCGAGATCGGCGCGATCTTCCAGGATCCGCTGACCACGCTGAACCCGCTCTACACGGTGGGCCGGCAGCTCGTGGAGACGATGACGACGCACCTGCCCATCGGCCCCGGCGAGGCGCGCGAGCGGGCGATCGGCTGGCTCGAGCAGGTCGGCATCCCCGCCGCGCGGGAGCGCATCGACAGCTACCCGCACGAGTTCTCGGGCGGCATGCGGCAACGCGTCGTCATCGCGCTCGCGCTCTGCGCCGAGCCGAAGCTGATCGTGGCCGATGAACCCACCACGGCGCTCGACGTCTCCATCCAGGCGCAGGTCATCGCCCTGCTCAAGCGCCTGGCGCGCGAGAAGGGGACGGCGATGATGCTGGTGACGCACGACATGGGCGTGATCGCCGAGACGGCGGACCGTGTGGCGGTCATGTATGCCGGCCGCATCGCCGAGATCGGCCCCGTGCGCGAGGTGGTGAAGCACGCGAACCACCCCTATTCGCAGGGGCTGATGGCCTCCATCCCACCGCTCGACCGTCGGGTGGAGCGGCTGCAGCAGATCGAGGGCGCCATGCCCCGCCTCTCCGCCATCCCGAAGGGCTGCGCCTACAACCCGCGCTGCCCCCACGCCTTCGACCGCTGCCAGACGGAGCGGCCCGATCTCATGCCCGCCGGCCGCACCGAGGCCGCCTGCTGGCTGCACGCGGAGGGGTCCGCGCGATGACCCCGATGCTGGAAACCCAGGATGTCGCGCGGCATTTCGACGTCTCGCGCCCGCTGATCCAGCGCCTGCTCGCGCGCGAGGGAAGGCGCACCCTGCGCGCGGTGGATGGCGTGAGCTTCGCCATCCCCAAGGGCAGCACCCTCTCGCTGGTGGGCGAGAGCGGCTGCGGCAAATCCACCGTCGCGCGCCTGGTGGTGGGGCTCTATCCGCCCACGCGCGGGCGCGTGCTGTTCGACGGGCAGGATCTCGCCGCCGCGCGGGCCGACCGCCGCCAGCGCTCGCGCATGCAGATGATCTTCCAGGACCCCTACGCCAGCCTCAACCCGCGCTGGCGTGTCGCGGACATCATCGCTGAGCCGATCCGCGCCTTCGGGCTGATCGAAGGCCGCGCGGCGCAGATGGAGCGGGTGGGCGAGCTGCTCACCCAGGTCGGCCTCTCGCCGCTCGACGGGCAGAAGTATCCGCACGAGTTCTCGGGCGGGCAGCGCCAGCGCATCTCCATCGCGCGCGCCCTCTCCTCCAACCCTGAGTTCCTGGTCTGCGACGAGCCGACCTCGGCGCTCGACGTGAGCGTGCAGGCGCAGATCCTGAACCTGATGAAGGAGCTGCAGGCGCGGCTCGGCCTCACCTACCTGTTCATCTCCCACAACCTCGCCGTGGTGCGCCAGGTGAGCGACCGCATCGGGGTGATGTATCTGGGCAGGCTCGTGGAGCTCGCGCCGGCCGAGACGCTCTTCACCACGCCGCGCCACCCCTATACGCGCGCGCTGATGGAGGCGATCCCGGACCTCGAGATGACGGGCCGCGCGCGCACCCCGGTGGGCGGCGAGGTGCCGAGCCCCATCAGCCCGCCCAGCGGCTGCGCCTTCCACCCGCGCTGCCCGCTGGCCAATGCGCGCTGCAAGGCCGAGGCGCCGCGCATGCTGCCGGCGGGCGAGGCGCAGGTGGCCTGCCACGCGGTGGAGGAGGGGCGGGCGGCGGCCTGACGCCGGCCGCCCGCAGCGGGCTCAGACGCGTTCCAGAATGCTCACGTAGTTCGCGACGGCGGCGCCGCCCATGTTGAACACGCCGCCGATCTCGGCCTTGGGAAGCTGCATCTCGCCCGCCTCGCCGCAGAGCTGCATGGCCGCCAGCGCGTGCATGGACACACCCGTGGCGCCGATCGGGTGGCCCTTGGCCTTGAGCCCGCCCGAGCGGTTCACGGGCAGCCGCCCGTCCTTCGCCGTCCAGCCCTCCAGCGCCGCGCGCGCGCCCTGTCCCTCCGGGACGAGCCCCATCGCCTCGTACTGGATGAGCTCGGCGATGGTGAAGCAGTCATGCGTCTCGGCGAAGGAGAGGTCGTCGATCGTGAGCTCCGCCGCCGCGAGCGCCCGGGCCCAGGCCTCGCGCGGGCCCTCGAAGCGCACCACGTCGCGCCGGGCCATGGGCAGGAAGTCGTTGACATGGGCGGTGGCGCGGAAGCGGGCGGCGCGGGGCGCGGCCTTCGCCACATCGCCGGTGGCGATCACCACGGCGGCCGCGCCGTCGGAGACGAGGCTGCAGTCGGTGCGCTTCAGCGGGCGGGCGACATAGGGGTTCTTTTCGCTCTCCTGCCGGCAGAAGGCGAAGCCGAGATCCTTGCGCATCTGCGCCCAGGGGTTGTCCACCCCGTTCGCATGGTTCTTGGCGGCGATGGTGGCCAGCGCGTCCGAGGCGTCGCCATGGCGCTGGAAATAGGCCTCGGCGATGCGGGCGAAGACGCCGGCGAAGCCGTTCTCCACCCCGGATTCCGTCCTGAGATGCGAGGCGGAGAGGAGGATCTCGCCGATGCGCGGGCCCGGCGTGGCCGTCATCTTCTCCACGCCCACGACCAGGGCGATGCGCCCGCGCTTCGCGCCCAGGAAATCGAGCGCCCCATGGATGGCGGCGCTGCCGGTGGCGCAGGCGTTCTCGTAGCGCGTGGCAGGGGTGAAGCGCAGCTCGGGCACCGCCTCGAAGACCAGCGAGGCCGGGAACTCCTGCGGCACGAAGCCGCCGTTGAACTGGCCGAGGAAGACCGCGTCCACCTCCTCCGGCGCGATGCCCGCATGCTCGATGGCCTGGCGCGCGACGAGGCCGATCAGCGCCTCGGCGTCGGGGCAGTCCTCCAGCTTGCCGAAGCGGCTGTGCGCCCAGCCGATGATGGCGGCGTCATGGGTGTGTCCGGGCATGGGGCGTTCCTCCTCGGGCGGAGCTTATCCCAGGGCCGCCCCGCCGCCAGACTGTGGCAGATGGGCAACAGGTGAACGCATTGTCATGCGATGCGCGGGCGGAAGGGTGTTGAACCGGACCAGATCGGTTCTATCTCCATGGGGTCGGATGCGCGCTGCGCTCCGACAGCTTTGCCTTCCTCAACCTTGCCTTGGGCCGCTCCTCCGGGAGCGGCCCACTTTTTTTGTCGGTCGCCGCCCCTCGGGGGGGGCCTTCCGGGGTCAGGGCGGCAGCAGCAGGCTCACCGCCGCCTGGCAGGCGATGCCCTCGCCGCGGCCTGTGAAGCCCAGCCGCTCGGTGGTGGTGGCCTTCACGCCGATGCGCGCCACCTCCACCCCCAGAAGCTCCGCCAGCCGCGCCCGCATGGCGGCGGCGTGGGGCCCGATCTTCGGCCGCTCGCAGATCAGCGTCACATCGGCGTTCACCAGCACGCCCCCGCGCGCGGCGATCCGCCCCGCCGCGTGCCGCAGGAACTGCGCGCTGTCCGCATCCTTCCACCTCATTTGCGAGGGCGGGAAATGCGTGCCGATGTCGCCCTCGGCCAGCGCGCCGTAGATCGCATCGCACAGCGCATGGATGCCCACATCCGCGTCGGAGTGGCCGTCGAGCCCCAGCTCGTGCGGCACGGCGATCCCGCACAGGATCAGCGGCCGGCCCGGCACGAGGCGATGCACGTCGAAGCCCGTACCCACGCGGGGCAGGAGGCGGGAGAGGAGCGAGGCTTCCACGCGGGCGAGATCCTCCGGGAAGGTGATCTTCACATTGCTTTCATGGCCGGGCAGCAGCGCCACCGACAGCCCCCGCCATTCCAGGAGCTGCGCGTCGTCCGTCGCCTCGCCCGCGGCGGCGGCATGGGCGGCGACCAGCTCCGCATAGCGGAAGGCCTGGGGCGTCTGGGCGCGGTGGAGCCCCGCGCGCGGCACCGTCTCCCGCACCACGCCCTGCTCGGCCCGCTTGAGCGTGTCCGAGACGGGCTGGGCCGGGATGGCGCCGGGGTGCCGCTCCAGCGCGGCGAGCAGCGCGGCGATGGTGCCCGGCGGGATGACCGGGCGCGCCGCGTCATGCACCAGCACGCGCTCGGGCGCGAGGGGGGCGAGGGCGGCGAGGCCGCGGCGCACGCTCTCCTGCCGCGTCGCCCCGCCGGCGACGGGCGGAAGAACGGGCAGCCCCTCGAGCAGCGCCGCCACCCGGGCCTCCTCCCCCTCGGGGCAGACCGGCTGCAGCCAGCGCACCGCCCCGCCCTCGAGCAGCGCCTCGGCCGCATGGCGCAGCACGGGCCGGCCCAGCAGGGGGGCATACTGCTTGGGCTCGGGGGCGCCGAAGCGCGCGCCGCGCCCGGCGGCGAGAAGAAGGGCGGCGATGGTCATGCGCGGGCCGGCATAGCCCCATCCGCCCGGCGCGGAAAGTTGGGGTGGGGACTGCACGCGCCGTGGACGCCGGGCGCGGATTTGCGTATGGCTGCCCAAATGATGAGCAACCCCCTGCGCCCGATCCGGCTCTCCGCCGATGTGGTGATCGAGACGCCGGTGATCCTCGCCCCCATGTCCGGCGTGACGGACCTGCCCTTCCGCCGCCTCGCGCGGGCCGAGGGCACGGGGCTGGTGGTCAGCGAGATGATCGCCTCCGCCGCCATGATCCGCGAGAACCGGCAGAGCCTGAAGATGGCCGAGGTGGACGGGTTCGGCGCGCCGAGCTCCGTCCAGCTCGCCGGCTGCGAGCCCGCGGTGATGGCCGAGGCCGCGAAGCTCGTGGTGGACCGCGGCGCGGCCATCGTGGACATCAATTTCGGCTGCCCGGTCAAGAAGGTCGCGGTGGGGCAGAGCGCGGGCTCCGCCCTGATGCGCGACGAACCCCGCGCCGCCGCCATCCTGGAGGCCGTGGTGAAGGCCGTGCCGGTGCCGGTCACGCTCAAGATGCGCATGGGCTGGGACCATCAGAGCCTGAACGCCCCGCGGCTGGCGCGCATCGCCGAGGAGTGCGGCATCCGCATGGTGACGATCCATGGCCGCACGCGCCAGCAGCTCTACACCGGCACGGCGGACTGGGACTTCATCGCGCGGGTGAAGCAGGCCGTCTCCATCCCCGTCATCGCCAATGGCGACATCGTGACGGTGGAGGACGCGGCCGAGGCGCTGCGGCGCTCGGGCGCGGACGGCGTGATGATCGGCCGCGGCTGCTACGGAAGGCCCTGGTTCCCGCGCCAGGTGGCCCGCTTCCTGCGCGAGGGCGTGCGCGAGCCCGACCCGACTCTCGCCGAACAGCGCGCGGTGCTGCTGCGGCACTACCGCGCCATCCTCGCCCATCACGGCGTCGCCACCGGGGTGCGCATGGCGCGCAAGCACATCGCCTGGTATTCGCGCGGCCTGCCCGGCAGCGCGGAGTTCCGCGCCCGCGTGAACGCGGTGGAGACGCCGGCCGAGGCGGAGGCGCTGATGGACGCCTTCTACCTTCCCCTGATCGAACGCGGCGTGGAGGCGGTGCGCGAGAGCTACCGCGAGGCGGCGTGATGCGCCCGCGGCCAACGCCCCCTCGCGCCGCCTCGCCGCGGCGGCGGGGGCCGGGATGAGCGGCGTGATCGGCAAGGTCGCCGCCTTCGCGCGCCGCCCGCGCGGCGCGGCGGTTCCCGATGCGGCGGCCATCCTCGCCGCGCTGCCGCTGCCGGCCGTGGTGCTGGATGCGGAGAACCGCTTCCGCTTCGCCAACCCGGCGGCGGAGCTGTTCTTCCAGCTCTCCCAGGCCTCGCTGCAGGGGCTCGCCCTGAGCGAGCTTCTGCCCGAGGACAGCCGCCTCTTCGCCCTCATCGAGCAGGTGCGCCGCCAGGACGCCCCGGTGGCCGACCACGACCTCGCCCTCGACAGCCCGCGCCTGCACCGCCACGGCGTCTCTGTCCATGGCGCGCCACTCGCGGAGCTCGAGGGCGGCGTGGTGCTGACGCTGCAGGACGGCTCCACGGCGGCCATGCTCGACCGCCAGCTCCATTTCCTCGGCGCGGCGCGCGGCGCCACCGCCATGGCGGCAATGCTCGCCCATGAGGTGAAGAACCCGCTTTCCGGCATCCGCGGCGCGGCGCAGCTCCTCGAACAGGGCGCGAGCGAGGGGGACCGCGAGCTCTGCACCCTCATCCAGGAGGAGGCGGACCGCATCCGCAAGCTCGTGGACCGGATGGAGATGTTCTCCGACCGGCCGATCGAGCGGCGGCCCGTCAACATCCACTCCGTGCTCGACCATGTGCGGCGGGTGGCGCAGACCGGCTTCGCCTGCCACCTGCGCATCGCCGAGGAGTACGACCCCTCGCTGCCGCCGGTGTGGGGGGACCGCGACCAGCTCGTCCAGATCCTGCTCAACCTCGTGAAGAACGCGGCCGAGGCGGTGGACCCGCGCGAGGGCGAGATCGTGCTCGCCACCGCCTACCACCACGGGGTGCGCATCGCCGTGCCCGGCTCCTCCGAGCGGGTGCACCTGCCGCTGACCGTCATCGTGCGCGACAACGGCCCCGGCATCCCCGAGCCTGTGCGCGCGACGCTCTTCGAGCCCTTCGTGACCACGAAGAAGGGCGGGCAGGGGCTCGGCCTCGCGCTGGTGGCGAAGCTCGTCGCCAACCATGGCGGGCTGATCGAGTGCGACAGCCGGCCGGGCCGCACCGCCTTCCGCCTCTCCCTTCCCGCACCGCCGCCCGGCGCCGATCTCTCCGAGACCGAAGAATGAGCGACACGCGTTCCATCCTCATCGCCGACGACGACCGCGCCATCCGCACCGTGCTCTCCCAGGCGCTCTCGCGCGCGGGCTACAACGTGCGCGCCACCTCCTCGGCCTCGACGCTCTGGCGCTGGGTGGAGGACGGGGAGGGCGATCTCGTCATCACCGACGTGGTGATGCCCGACGAGAACGGGCTCGATCTGCTGCCGCGGATGAAGCGGGTGCGGCCGGATTTGCGCGTGGTGGTGATGAGCGCGCAGTCCACCTTCACCACCGCGGTGAAGGCGGCCCAGCGCGGCGCCTTCGAATACCTGCCCAAGCCCTTCGACCTGAAGGAGCTGCTGGCGGTGGTGGAGCGCGCCCTGGCGCGCCCCGCCACGGCGCTGGCCGAGGAGGAGGCGGCCGAGAGCACCGAGCGCCTGCCGCTGATCGGCCGCAGCCCCGCGATGCAGGAGATCTACCGCACGGTCGCGCGCCTCACCACCGCCGACCTCACGGTGATGGTCACGGGCGAGAGCGGCACGGGCAAGGAACTCATCGCCCGCGCGCTGCACGATTACGGCAAGCGCCGCCAGGGCCCCTTCGTCGCCATCAACATGGCGGCCATCCCGCGCGAGCTCATCGAGAGCGAGCTCTTCGGCCATGAGCGCGGCGCCTTCACCGGGGCGCTGACGCGCGGCATCGGCCGCTTCGAGCAGGCCGCGGGCGGCACCCTCTTCCTCGACGAGATCGGCGACATGCCGGCCGAGGCGCAGACGCGGCTGCTGCGCGTGCTGCAGGAGGGGGAGTTCACGACGGTGGGCGGGCGCACCCCCATCAAGGCCAATGTGCGGATCGTCGCCGCCACGCACCGCGACCTGCGCGCCTCCATCCGCGCGGGGCTGTTCCGCGAGGATCTGTTCTACCGCCTCAACGTGGTGCCCATCCGGCTGCCGCCGCTGCGCGAGCGGACGGAGGACATCCCGCTGCTCGCGCGCCATTTCCTGGAGCGCGCGCGCGCCGCGGGGCTTCCCGCCAAGACCCTCTCGCCCGAGGCGCTGGAGCGCCTCAAGCGCCATTCCTGGCCAGGCAATGCGCGCGAGCTCGAGAACCTCATGCGCCGCCTCGCCGCGCTCTACCCGCAGGAGGTGATCGGCGAGGAGGCGGTGGCGGCCGAGCTCGCCGAGGCCGAGGCGCCGAGCGACGGCGCCCCGCGCAGCACCGAGACGCTCGAGCAGGCGGTGGAGCGGCATCTCAAGCTCTTCATGGCCGCGCACAAGGACGGCATGCCCATCCGCGACCTGCACGAGCGCGTGATCAGCGAGGTGGAGCGCCCGCTGCTGCGCCTCGCGCTCAGCGCCACCCGCGGCAACCAGATCAAGGCCGCGGCGCTGCTCGGGCTCAACCGCAACACGCTGCGCAAGAAGCTGCGGGATCTCGACCTGCCCGTGGTGCGCGGGCTCTCCTGATGCGGGGCGGGCCGTCATGAGCGCGGCCGCCCCGACCGCGCCGCCCGCCGCGCAGAAGCCGCGCCCGCCGCTGCTGCGCCGGATCGCGGACATGCTTCTGGGCCGCGGCGTCACCCTCGGCCTCGCGCTCGCCGCGCTCTTCATGGGCGTGGCCACCTTCGTGCTGCTCTCCGACGGCTCCCCCTTCGGGCCGACCTCGCCGGGCCAGGTGGTGGCGATCTTCCTCGCCAACACGGCGGTGGTGCTGCTGCTGCTGGCCTCGCTCGCGGGACGCGTGGTGCGGATGTGGGTGGAGCGGCGGCGCGGCTCGGCCGGCTCGCGGCTGCACACGCGGCTCGTGCTGCTGTTCTCGGTGGTGGCGATCGTGCCCGCCATGCTGCTGGCGGGCTTCTCCACCGTCTTCTTCAACCTCGGCATCCAGGCCTGGTTCAGCGACCGCGTGCGCACGGCGCTCGAGGCCTCGCTGGTGGCGAGCCGCGCCTATTTCGAGGAGCACCAGAACGCCATCCGCGCCGATGCGCTGGCCATGGCGAACGACCTCAACCGCGCCATCGTGCTGCTGCCCGAACAGGGCCTCGCCTTCGCGCGCGTGCTCGCCACCCAGGCCAATGCGCGGGGGCTGACGGAGGCGGTGGTGTTCGAGCCGCTGCTCGGGCGCATCATCGCCCATGCCGGGCTCGCCTCGGGCTTCCTGCTCTCGCCCCCGCCGGACTGGGCGGTGGAGTTCGCCCGCAACGGCGAGGTGGCGGTGATCGCCGGCGAGGAGGAGGGGCGGGTGCGCGCAGTGGTCGCGCTCACGCCCGCGGCGGGGCTCATGCTGATGATCGGCCGGCCGGTGGACGGCTCGGTGCTCGAGCACATGCAGCGCACCGAGGCGGCGGTGACGGCCTATCAGCAGCTCGACCGCAACCGGGACGGGCTGCAGATCACCTTCATCATGATCTTCGCCATCGGCTCGCTGCTCGTGCTGCTGGCCGCGGTGCTGATCGGCCTCGTTCTCGCCAACCAGCTCGCCCGGCCGATCTCGCGGCTGATCACCGCGGCCGAGCGGGTGCGCGGGGGCGACCTCAGCGTGCGCGTGGAGGAGGGCGACGCGGACGACGAGGTGGGCAGCCTCTCGCGCGCCTTCAACCGCATGACGAACCAGCTCGCCGCGCAGCGCAGCGAGCTGATGGATGCCTATCGGCAGATCGCCGACCGGCAGAGCTTCACCGAGGCGGTGCTGGGCGGCGTCTCGGCCGGGGTGATCGGGCTCGACGAGGCGATGCGCATCAACCTTCCCAACCGCAGCGCGAGCCAGCTTCTGGGCCTCGATCTGGAGCGCGAGATCGGCCGGCCGCTCGCGGAGGTGGCGCCCGAATTCGCGCCCCTGCTGGCGCGCCCCGCCTCCAACCGCCCGGCCGAAATCCGCATCGGCCCGCCGGCGGAGCGGCGCACGCTGCTCGCGCGCCTCTCGCCCGAGCTCGAGGGGCGCGGCTATGTGCTGACCTTCGACGACATCTCGGCCCTCGTGCAGGCGCAGCGCCAGGCGGCCTGGGCGGATGTGGCCCGGCGCATCGCGCACGAGATCAAGAACCCGCTCACCCCCATCCAGCTCAGCGCGGAGCGGCTCAAGCGCCGCTACCTCAAGCAGATCCGGGAGGATCCCGACACCTTCAAGCTCTGCACCGACACCATCGTGCGCCAGGTCGAGGACATCGGCCGCATGGTGGACGAGTTCAGCGCCTTCGCGCGCATGCCCCAGCCGGTGATGCGCGAGGAGGATCTGGCGCGCGTGGCGCGCGAGGCGCTTGTGCTGCCGCAGAACGCGCGCCCCGACATCGCCTGGCAGGCCGATCTGCCCGAGGCGCCCGCGCCCGCCCTGTGCGACCGGCGGCTGATCGGCCAGGCGCTGGCGAACCTGATCCAGAACGCGCTCGATTCGGTGAGCCTGCGCGCGCAGCAGCAGGCCGAGGCGGGCGCGCCCCTCGCGCCGCCCATCGGGCGCATCGTCCTCTCGTTGCGCCGGGTCGGGGGATTCTGGGCGATAAGCGTGGAAGATGACGGGCTTGGCCTGCCCCAGGGCGAGGAGCGCGAAAGGCTGACGGAACCCTACGTCACCCACAAGCCGAAGGGCACGGGCCTCGGGCTTGCCATCGTGAAGAAGATCATGGAGGACCATGGCGGACGCATCGTGCTGACCGACGCGCGGGAGGGGCCTGGGGCGCGCGCCGAGCTTCTCCTGCCGGTCATCGAGGCCGAGGCGGCGGACGAGGTGATGGAGCGCGGGCATGGCGCATGACATCCTGATCGTGGACGACGAGCCGGACATCCGCTCGCTGATCGACGGCATCCTCTCGGACGAGGGCTACGAGACCCGCCAGGCGCACAACAGCGACACGGCGCTGGCGCATTTCCGCGCCCGGCGCCCCTCGCTCGTCATCCTCGACATCTGGCTGCAGAACTCGCGCCTCGACGGGCTCGGCATCCTCGAGGCCATGCACCGCGAGGAGCCTCAGGTGCCCTGCGTGATGATCTCGGGCCACGGCACCATCGAGACGGCGGTGCAGGCCATCCAGCAGGGGGCCTACGACTTCATCGAGAAGCCCTTCAAGGCGGACCGGCTGCTGCTCGTCGTCGCGCGCGCGCTGGAGGCGGCGCGGCTGCGGCGCGAGGTGAGCGAGCTGCGCCTGCGCGGCGGGGCGGAGAGCGAGCTGCTCGGCGTCTCGGCCGCGGTCACGCAGTTGCGCAACGCCATCGAGAAGGTGGCGCCGACCAACTCGCGCGTGCTCATCACCGGGCCCGCGGGCTCGGGCAAGGAGGTGGCGGCGCGCATGCTGCACGCGCGCTCGCGCCGGGCGGAGGGCGCCTTCGTCGCGCTCAACTGCGCCACCCTCAACCCCGCGCGCATCGAGGAGGAGCTGTTCGGCGTGGAGCCGCAGGGCGATGCGCCGCGCCGGGCGGGCGTGCTGGAGCGCGCCCATGGCGGCACGCTGCTGCTCGACGAGGTGGCGGACATGCCCCTCGAAACCCAGGGCAAGATCGTCCGCGCCCTGCAGGAACAGGGCTTCGAGCGCATCGGCGGCGCCACGCGCGTGAAGGTGGACGTGCGGGTGATCGCCACCACCAACAAGGACCTGCAGGCCGAGATCGCGGCCGGGCGCTTCCGCGAGGATCTGTTCTACCGCCTTTCGGTGGTGCCGCTGCGCGTGCCCGCCCTGCGCGAGCGGCGCGAGGACGTGCCCATCCTCGCCCGGCACTTCGCCGCACGCTCCGTCGAGGCCTCGGGCCTGCCGCTGCGCGATCTGGCGGAGGACACCATCGCCGCGCTGCAGACCTACGACTGGCCGGGCAATGTGCGCCAGCTCCGCAACCTCGTGGACTGGCTGCTGATCATGGCCCCCGGGGAGCCCGGCGCGCCCATCCGCGCCGAGGCGCTGCCGCCCGAGATCGTCTCGGCCGCCCCGGCCATGCTGCGGCTCGACCGCTCCTCGGAGATCATGACGCTGCCGCTGCGCGAGGCGCGCGAACTGTTCGAGCGGCAGTATCTGGAGGCCCAGCTCCTGCGCTTCGGCGGCAACATCAGCCGCACCGCGAATTTCGTGGGGATGGAGCGCAGCGCGCTGCACCGCAAGCTGAAATTCCTGGGCGTGCAGGCCGAGGACCGCGCCTCGGGCACGGCATGACCCCGCCGCGCGCCCTTCTCTTCGACTGGGACAACACGCTGGTGGACGGCTGGGCCGCGATCGAGGCCGGGCTCAACGCCGCCTTCGCCGCCTTCGGCAAGCCGCTCTGGAGCCGCGCCGAGGTGCTGGCCAATGTCCGCCTCTCGCTGCGCGAGAGCTTCCCCGAGCATTTCGGGGCGGAGTGGGAGCGCGCGCGCGACATCTTCACCGAGGCGGTGCGCGCCTCCCACCTCGCGGTGGTGCGCCCGCTGGCCGGCACGCCGGCGCTGCTCAAGGCGGCCGCGCCCTGGCCGCTCGGCGTCGTCTCCAACAAGCAGGGGCCGCTGCTGCGGCGCGAGGCCGAGCATCTGGGCATGGCCGCGGCCTTCGGCGTGCTGGTGGGCGCGGGCGATGCGGCGGCCGACAAGCCCGACGCCGCGCCGCTGGTCATGGCGCTGGCCGTGCTCGGCGTCGCGCCCGGGCGCGATGTCTGGTATGTGGGGGACACGGCGCTCGACATGCAGGCCGCCCGTGCGGCGGGCTGCACTGCCGTGCTGCTGGGCGATGCGGCGCATGACGGCGGGCTGGCCGCCTGCGCGCCCGATCTCGCCTTCGCGGACGGCCATGCGCTGGCCCGCCACCTTGCCATGCTGGACAAGCCGGCCGAGACGAAGGACAGTCTCCGCGGCTGAGCCGCCCGCAGGCGCCGCGCAAGAAGACCAAGAGAGGAAGGAGGCCTGGATGGCCGAAAAGTCGCAGAACGTGCAGGACGTGTTCCTGAACCACGTCCGCAAGAGCAAGACGCCCGTCACCGTGTTCCTGGTCAATGGCGTGAAGCTTCAGGGCATCATCACCTGGTTCGACAACTTCTCCGTGCTGCTGCGCCGGGACGGGCACACCCAGCTCGTGTACAAGCACGCGATCAGCACGGTGATGCCGGGCGCGCCCATCATGCTGTTCGACCCGGCGGCGGCCGGGCAGGCGGCGGCCCAGAGCGCCCCGGTGCGCGAGACGACACTGACCATGAACCGGGAGCCCGCTTCTGCCCGCGACGACTGAGACCACCGCCGCGCCCCCGGCGCGCTGCGCCGTCATCCTTCCCTATGAGCGCCCCGCGCGCGGCAATGTGGCCGAGTTCGGGCCGCAGGGCGCCGCCTCCCGCGCGGCCGAGGCGCGGCTGGCCGAGGCGGTGGGCCTCGCCGCCTCCATCGGCGTCACCATCGTCCATCAGGCGATCCATCCGCTGCGCGCCCGCCGCCCCTCCACCCTGCTCGGGGAAGGGCAGGTGGAGATGGTCCGCCAGGCGCTGGTGGAGCAGCAGGCCGGCCTCGTGGTGGTGGACGCGGCGCTCACCCCCGTGCAGCAGCGCAACCTGGAGCGCGCCTGGGGCGTGAAGGTCATCGACCGCACCGGGCTGATCCTCGAAATCTTCGGCGAGCGCGCGCGCACGCGGGAAGGTGCGCTGCAGGTGGAGCTCGCGCATCTCGAATACCAGCGCACGCGGCTCGTGCGCTCCTGGACGCATCTCGAGCGCCAGCGCGGCGGCTTCGGCTTCCTCGGCGGCCCGGGCGAGAGCCAGATCGAGCTCGACCGCCGGCTGATCGGCGAGCGCATCGTCCGGCTGAAGAAGGAGCTGGAGCAGGTGCGCCGCACGCGCAGCCTGCACCGCCGCGCGCGCGAGCGCGTGCCCTATCCGGTCATCGCGCTGGTGGGCTACACGAACGCGGGCAAGTCCACGCTGTTCAACGCGCTCACCGGCGCGGGCGTGCACGCGCAGGACCAGCTCTTCGCCACCCTCGACCCCACCATGCGGCAGATCACCCTGCCCTCGGGGCGGCAGGCCATCCTCTCCGACACGGTGGGCTTCATCAGCGAACTGCCCACCCAGCTCGTCGAGGCCTTCCGCGCGACGCTGGAGGAGGTCGCCGCGGCCGACATCATCCTGCATGTGCGCGATGTGGCGCACCCCGACAGCGCGGCGCAGAAGGCCGATGTGCAGGCGGTGCTGGACGGCATGGCCGAGGGGCCGGAGGCGAGCCTCGACCCCGGCTGGCGCGCGCGCTGCATCGAGGTGCTCAACAAGGCCGATCTGCTCGGCGGGCCGGAGGCCATCGCCGCCCGCTTTCCCGGCGCGCTCGCCGTCTCGGCGTTGACGGGGGAGGGGCTCGATGCGCTGCGCGCGGCGCTGGACGCGCGGCTGGGCGCGAACCTCGTCACCGAGAGCGTCGAGCTGCCCGCGAGCGACGGCGCGCGCATCGCCTGGCTCTACCGCCATGGCGAGGTGATCGGCCGCGAGGAGGCGGAGGGGCGCCTGCGCCTCACCGTCCGCCTCAGCCCGGCCGATCGGGCGCGCTTCGCGCAGCTCGCATGAGGTTCTCCGCGCGCGAGGCCGAGGAGGTGGCGGCGCTGCTGCGCGAGGCGGCGGCGCGCGAGGTGCTGCCCCGCTTCCGCCGCCTGGCGGCGGGCGATGTGCGCGCCAAATCCGGCCCACTCGACCTCGTGACCGAGGCCGATGAGGCGGCGGAGCGGCGCATCGCCGCCGGCCTCGCCGCGCGTTTCCCCGGCGCGCTGATCGTGGGCGAGGAGGCGGCCGCGGCCGAGCCCGCGCTGCTCGGCCGCCTCGCCGAGGCCCCGCTCGCCTTCGTGGTGGATCCGGTGGACGGCACGGCGAATTTCGCGGCCGGCGTGCCGCTCTTCGGCGTGATGGCGGCGGCCATCGTGCGGGGCGAGACGGTGGCCGGCTGGATCCATGATCCGCTGGGCGACGACACGCTGATCGGCCTGCGCGGGGAGGGGGCCTGGAGCCTCTCGCGCGAGGGGGCGCGGCATGATTGCCGCGTGGCCCCGCCCGCGCCGCTCGGGCGGATGGTGGGCGCGGTCTCCTGGGGCTTCATGCCGCCGGAGCGCAAGGCCGCGGTGCTGGCGCGCCTGCCCGCGCTGGGGGCTGCGCTGAACTTCCGCTGCGCCGCGCACGAGTATCGCCTTGCGGCCACGGGGGGCGCGCATCTGCTGATCTACAACCGGCTGATGCCCTGGGACCATGCGCCGGGCCAGCTCATCCACGCCGAGGCGGGCGGGGCCTCGGCGCAGTTCGACGGGGCGGCCTATTCGCCGCTGCGCCACCAGGGCGGGCTGATCTGCGCGCCGGACGGCGCGAGCCTCGCGCTGGTCCGGCAGGAGATTCTGGGGCTTGGCGCGCCGTGATGGACAAGCGCGGCGTCTGCCCTATTCTGCATCGCAACAGACGGCAGGCGGCCCGCGCCATGCCGCCCTCCCGCTTCGAGGAAGGCCGAGGATCATGACCAGCAACGGCTCCATCACCATTTCCGTGGACGGTTCCAACCGCAGCGCCAGCTTCCCCCTGCTCTCGGGCAGCATGGGGCCGCAGGTGGTGGACATCCGCAAGCTCTACTCCACGCTCGGCCTCTTCACCTTCGACCCGGGCTATGGCGAGACCGCCTCCTGCGAGAGCAAGATCACCTACATCGACGGCGACGCGGGCGTGCTGATGTACCGCGGCTATCCGATCGAGCAGCTCGCGGAGAAGAGCGACTTCATCGAGGTCTGCTACCTGCTGATGAACGGCGAGCTGCCGAACGAGGCGCAGCTCGCCGAGTTCCGCAAGGGCGTGATCTACCACACCATGGTGCACGAGCAGATCCGCCGCTTCTTCGACGGCTTCCGCCGCGACGCGCACCCGATGGCGGTGATGTGCGGCGTGGTGGGCGCGCTCGCGGCCTTCTACCACGACAACATCGACATCAACGACCCCCGCGCGCGGGAGATCGCGGCCTTTCGCCTGATCGCCAAGGTGCCGACCATCGCGGCCATGGCCTACAAGTACTCGCTCGGCCAGCCCTTCGTGTACCCGAAGAACGTGCTGACGAACGGCCCGCAGGGCTATGCGCGCAACTTCATCCACATGCTGAAGTCGGTGCCGGCCGAGGACTACGAGGTGCCCGACGTGCTGGCCAAGGCGATGGACCGCATCCTGATCCTGCACGCGGACCACGAGCAGAACGCCTCGACCTCCACGGTGCGCCTCGCCGGCTCCACCGGCGCCAACCCCTTCGCCTGCATCGCGGCCGGCATCGCCGCCCTCTGGGGCCCCGCCCATGGCGGCGCCAACGAGGCGGTGCTGAAGATGCTCTCCGACATCGGCCACCCGAAGAACATCCCGGCCTTCATCGAGCAGGTGAAGGACAAGAACAACCACGCGAAGCTGATGGGCTTCGGCCACCGCGTGTACAAGAACTTCGACCCGCGCGCGAAGATCATGAAGGAGAGCTGCGACGAGGTGCTCGCCGCGCTCGGCGTGACGCACGAGCCGCTGCTCGACATCGCGCGCGAGCTCGAGCGCATCGCGCTGACGGACGACTACTTCATCTCGCGCAAGCTGTATCCGAACGTGGATTTCTACTCGGGCATCATCCTCAAGGCGATGGAAATCCCGACCTCCATGTTCACCGCCATCTTCGCCGTGGCGCGCACCGTGGGCTGGGTCAGCCAGTGGAAGGAGATGGTGGAGGATCCCGCCCAGCGCATCGGCCGCCCGCGCCAGCTCTACACGGGCGCCGGCCGGCGGGACTACGTGCCGCTGGAGGCGCGCGGCTGAGCGCGCGCCGCGCCATCGGGGAGGCTGCCGCGTGAGCGCGACGATCGAACCCGTCATCGGCATCATCGGGGGCTCGGGCCTCTACGACATCGACGGGCTGGAGGAGCGCGCCTGGAAGCGCGTCTTCACCCCCTGGGGCGAGCCTTCGGACGAGATCCTCACCGGCCGCCTTTCCGGGGTGCGCTGCGTGTTCCTGCCGCGCCACGGCAAGGGCCATCCGCTGCCGCCCTCGGCGCTGAACTACCGGGCGAACATCGACGCGCTGAAGCGCCTGGGCGTGACGGACGTGATCTCGCTCTCCGCCGTCGGCTCGCTGCGCGAGGAGCTGCCGCCCGGGCATTTCGTGATCGTGGACCAGTTCATCGACCGCACCTTCGCGCGCGAGAAATCCTTCTTCGGGCCGGGCTGCGTGGCGCATGTCTCGGTCGCGCATCCCACCTGCCCGCGGCTCGGCGACGCGGTGGAGGCGGCGGGCGCGGAGCTGGATCTGCCGATGACGCGCGGCGGCACCTACCTCGTCATGGAGGGGCCGCAGTTCTCGACCAAGGCCGAGAGCGAGATGTACCGCGCCTGGGGCTGCCATGTGATCGGCATGACGAACATGCCCGAGGCGAAGCTCGCCCGCGAGGCGGAGCTCTGCTACGCGAGCGTGGCCATGGTCACGGACTATGACTGCTGGCACCCCGACCACGATCATGTGACGGTCGAGCAGGTGGTGAAGGTGCTGACCGGCAATGCCGAGAAGGCGCGCGCGCTGGTTCGGGCGCTGGTGCCGCGGATCGGGCGTCCGCGCGGGCCATGCCCGGCAGGCTGCGACCGCGCGCTCGACAATGCGCTGATCACCGCGCCCGAGAAGCGCGACCCCGCGCTGCTGGCCAAGCTCGACGCGGTGGCGGGGCGGGTTCTGCGGTAGCGCGGGGCCGGCGGTGGTCTTGCGCCTCCGCGCCGGCCTCGATAAACGCTGAGCGCCGCGGACAGGTGGCGGAGTGGTCGATCGCGTCGGTCTCGAAAACCGAAGTCGGTGCAAGCCGACCGTGGGTTCGAATCCCACCCTGTCCGCCAGTTCGCATCCGAGGCGTGTTCTTCGCCGGACCAGACACCGCGGAACCCGACCTTCTGCGGGCTGCTCGGCCAGGGCGAACTGAACATCGATGTCTTGGGCCGGAAGGCAGCAGCGGAACCCGCGGACTGGTTCGAGGCGCGCTGGACCGACAGATGGTGCCTCGACATCGCGGCGGATCTGATCGCGGTCCTCGAACAGAGCTGGGCCTGGGAACAGGCGATCCTTTCCCACCACATCTACCTCAAGATCGCTTATCGCCTGTCGCAGGAGGCACGAGAGGGCCTGGCGGAGTTCCGCCTTCCGCGTCAGTTCCACGGCAAGTTGTTCGCCTTCCAGTAGCAAGCCGTGCGTATCGCCGCACGGCACCTCTCGCGGCGCGGAGGCGTGCTGCTTGGCGACGTTGTCGGCCTCCGCAAAACGCTGGTGGCGACGGCGTTCGTCAAAACCTTGGAGGAGACGGAGGATCTCGAGACCCTCATCCTCTGCCCGCGAAACCTTGAACCCATGTGGCGGGACTGCCAGGACCGCTATGGCATCCGCGGCAAGGTGCTCTCCACGGGCCGCGTTGCCTCCGAGCTGCCGGACCTTCGCCGCTGCCAGCTCGTCGTCATCGACGAGAGCCACAACGTCCGCAACCGCGCGGGAAAGACCTGGCGCTTGGTGCGGGACCACATCGGGCACACTGACAGCCGTCGCGCTCGGCCTGCCGCACCCAGTTCCAGATCGTCTGCGCCGTCGGCTCGCACTCCCGGGAAAGCTCCTCCGGCCTTCGTCATGATCGAACCAACGCTACCATCCGCCGCTGATTTCGACTCCCGAGAAGCCGGTGCGGCCGCTGGTATGAAGAAGAGCGCGACGCACATGGGAACTGGCGGGCAGGGTGGGATTCGAACCCACGGTGGGGTCGCCCCCACGGCGGTTTTCAAGACCGCTGCCTTAAACCGCTCGGCCACCTGCCCGCATCGCCCGGCACCCTGCTACGCGGCCACGCCCCGGGCAAGGCCCGCGCGCGGCGGGCAGGAGCCACACCGACCTGCGCGCCAGACGGCCCGCATGCCCGCCGCCCCTATTGGCCCGCCCCGCCGTGCAGGCGCAGCCCGGGCCGCAGCCGCGGCAGGAAATGCTCCACGAACCAGCGCTCATAGCCCATCTCGTGGGTGAAGGGCGCGCTCGCCTCGTCGTAATAGTGCCCGCGCCCGCCCGGGCGGAAGAAGTCGAAGCCGAAGAGGCCCGCGGGCCGGCCGAGGATCAGCGAGGCCAGCACCACGCCGCGGAAACCCGTGGTCGCCCGCCCGTAGGAGAGCTCCGCGATCAGCCGCAGCAGCGAGGCGGGCAGGCCGGGCGGCAGCGGCCCCTCGACGTCGGGCGCCATCGCGTCGGTGCCCATGCTCGGCGTCGCGGCGTAGGCGGGATCGCGGCCGATCCGCTCCGCCAGCCGCGCCCTGTGCGCCGCGGCGAAGAGGATGAGATCCGTCCGGCGGCCCGCACCGGCCTCGAAGCCACGCAGCACCGGGTGATTGAACCGCAGCACGAGCGCATGCGCCTCGATGGCCTGGCCGGCCCCGCCGCCCGCCAGACATGGCGCATTGCCCACCAGCGCGACCGAGCGCGCGGCGCGGAGCCGCTCGATCCAGTCGAGGGCGGCGCGCGTCGGCGCGTGGCCGGCCGCCGCCGCCTCGGCGAGCTCGGCCAGCGCCGCCTCCCGCCGCGCGGCGATCGCCTCCTCGAGCGCCGACAGGTCCGGCGTCCGCCCCTCCGCCACGGCGCGCTGCGCGAGGTAGGACAGGCGCGAGACCTCCCCGCCATGCCGCCCGTGGCGGGCCCAGTCCTCCTCGCGCGCCGCCGCATCGGGCGCGGCGCCGAGAAGGTCGAGCCGCAGCAGCTCGCGCGGATCGTCGAGCCCGCCCTTGGGCCAGATCTCCAGAAGGCGCAGCAGGGTTTCGCGCGCCGCGGCGAAGTCGCCCTCCCGGTTGAGGGTGAGCGCGAGGCAGCGCAGGGCGACGCGATGGGCCGGGAAATCCGCCAGAACCCGCCGGCAGGCCGCGCGCATCGCGCCGGGGTCGCGCCGGGCGAGGTCGAGGGCGGGCTGGCAGAAGGGCCCCTCCTCGGCGTGCAGCAGCCCCGCCAGCAGCGCCACACGGCCCTCGGCGTCGGCCGCGGCGAAGGCGCGCTCCCGCCCCGCATGGCCGGAGGGGAGCCCGGCCGGCGGCGGCGGGGGCTGCGGCAGCGGGACGTGGCGGGCGATCAGCTCCGGCCGCGGGCGCGCCTCGAGCAGCGTGCGGATCAGCTCGAAGCCGTCGCGGTCGTCCACATCGAGGCCGGTGATGCGCGGCAGCACGATGGGGTGGATGCGCCGGCCCATGAACAGCGCGCCGCGGCGGCGCCAGCCCTCATGGCGGAAGATTTCGAGGTTGAAGGGCTGATAGACCTTGGGGAACTCCGAGCGGCGCATCTTGGAGCGCGCCGGGTCCCAGCTCTCGAGCAGCGGCTCGAGCCAGCCCTCCTCGTTGATGCGGTGCAGCCGCGCATCGGCCTCGCTGACCAGCCGCACGGAATCCACCTCCGGGCGGTCGCGCAGCAGGGCGATGGCGGCGGTCACCGCCTCGGCGTCGCGGAAGGGGCAGGTGGGTTTCAGCCACACCCAGATGTCGGGCAGCGGAATGCCGTGGCGCGGCAGGGCGGCGTCGAGATCGGCGAGGATGTCCTCCTCCATCGCCGTGTCGCCGCTGGCCGCGGGCCCGCGCAGCCCCGGCGTCTCCGCCCCGTAGGCCCGGCCGATCGCCGCGTAGCGCGGGCTGTCGGTGGAGAGGAGGATGCGCTCCACCGGGATGCGGCGCGCGAAGGCCACCGAATAGGCCAGCATCGGATGGCCCGCGGCGGGGAGGATGTTCTTGTCCGGCAGGCCCTTGGAGCCGGAGCGGGCGGGGATCAGCGCATAGGCGCGCATAGGCGTCTCCTCGATGGCGTGGGCGTCGTCACAGCGGGATCGTCTCCCCGATCCGCGGGACGATCACCGCCCCTTCCACCCCTGCGGCGCGGGCGGCGGCCAGGGTGGCGGCGGGCGCGGCCCCCGTGTCCTCCGCGCCCATGGGATAGGTGCCCCAGTGGACGAGCATCAGCCGCCGCGCCCGCAGGGCGCGGAAGCCCTCGATCACCTCCTCCGGGCTCGCGTGGTGGTGATGGTTGGTGCGGCGGGGCAGGAAGCCGCCCACGCCCATGACGGCGAGGTCGAAGGGCCCGTGCCGCGCGCCCGCCTCGGCGAAATGGGGGCCATGGGCGCTGTCGCCTGCGAGATAGACGCGCCGCCCGCCCCCCTCCAGCGCCCAGGCGCCCCAGAGCGTCACGCGATGGTCGAACAGCCCGCGCCCGGATTCGTGCCGCGCGGGCAGGAAGGTGGCCGTCAGCCCGCCCAGGCTGCGCGACTCGCCCCAGCCCAGCGCCTCGGTGCGCGCGCAGGCGATGCCGCGCAGCGCGGCGACGCGCAGCGGCAGCAGGCAGGCCACCCCCGGGCGGCGGGCCAGGGCGCGGAAGCTCGGCAGTTCCAGATGGTCGTAGTGGTCGTGGGTGAGGAGCAGGAGGTCGAAAGGCGGCAGGCTCTCGGCGTCGAAGGGCAGGGGAACCAGCCGGCGCGGGCCGAGGCCGGGCAGGGGCGAGGCGCGCTCGCCGAACACCGGGTCCACCACCGCCACCACGCCGCCGAGGCGCAGCATCACCCCGGCGTGCCCGAGCCACATCACCGCATCGCCGCCGCCCCGCCAGCCGGCGAGCGCCGCCTCCCGCCCCAGCGCCTCGGCCGCGGCGCTGGCGGGCACGGCGCCGAAGAGCAGGCGCAGCCGGTCGGCCAGGATGCCGTCGGGCGGCGGCTGCGAGAGGGCGGGGTGATGGTCCCCGTCGGGCGCGCAGCCCGCCGCGCCGAGCAGCAGCAGCGCCGCGGCGCGGCGGCCCATGGGGCGGGGGGAGGGGCGGTTCGGCCTCGTCATTCTGTGGCGGGAGCATAGCGGCCTTTCCCGCGCGGGCGGGAGGCGGGGGGTGGCGCCCGGGCCCCCGCCGTGCCACACAGCGCGCCGGCCCCGGCGCACGGGGCCCCCGCCCTTCCGCGTCAGGCCCATGCCCGCCACCCTCGCCGCCTGGACGGAGCGGCACTCCGCCCGCCTCCTCGCCCTGCTCGCGCCCAGCCAGGCGCGGTCCATGCTGTTCGTGGCGCTGGTGGCGCTCGCGGCCTTCCTGCCCGGCTACGCCTCCCTCCCGCCGACCGACCGCGACGAGGGCCGCTACGTCATGGCGACGCAGCAGATGCTGGAAAGCGGGGATTTCCTCGAGCCCCGCAACCAGGACCAGCCGCGCCACAAGCAGCCCGCGGGCATCTACTGGCTGCAGGCGGCCGCCGCGGCGCTGAGCGGGCAGGGGGCGGAGGCGCCCATCGGCGTGTTCCGCCTGCCCTCGCTGATCGGCGCGGTGGCCTCCGCCGCGCTCACGGTCTGGGCCTTCCGCCCGCTGGTGGGGCCGCAGGCGGCGCTGCTCGCGGGGCTGCTCCTCGCGCCCGCGCTGCTCCTGGGGGTGGAGGCGCGCATCGCCAAGACCGATGCGGCGCTGCTGGCCTTCACCCTGCCCGCGCTCGGCGTGCTGGTCCGCGCCTTCCTCGACCCCGCGGCGGTGCGCGCCAGCCGGCTGCCCTGGCTGTTCTGGGGCGCGCTCGGGGCGGCGGCGATGATCAAGGGGCCCATCGGCCCGCTGGTCGTGCTGGTCGCGGCCGCCGCCCTCTGCCTGCCCGCGCGCGGGCTGCGCTGGCTCGGCGCGCTCAGGCCCTGGCCGGGGGTGCTGGCGATGCTGGGGCTCGCGCTGCCCTGGTATGTCGCCATCGCCATCGCCACGCGGGGCGAGTTCTTCGCCACCGCGCTCGGCTGGAACGCGCTCGGCAAGGTGACCGAGGCGCACCAGGGCCATGGCGGGCCGCCGGGCTTCTACAGCCTGCTCGTCTGGGTCACCTTCTGGCCCGCCGCGCCCTTCCTCGCCGCCACGCTGTGGTGGGTCTGGCGCGAGCGGCGGCTGCGCGAGGTGCAGGCGCTGCTCTGCCTCATCCTGCCCGCCTGGGTGATGTTCGAGGCGGTGGCGACCAAGCTGCCCCACTACGTGCTGCCCACCTATCCGGCCCTGGCGGCGCTGGTGGCGCTGGCGCTGGGCGGGGCGGGGGCGATCGCCGGCGGCTGGTTCAGCGCGCTGATGCGCCAGGGTTTCTGGCTGCTGCCGGCGGCGATGGGGGGGCTCGGCCTCGGCGCCTTTCTCTGGTTCGAGGGCTGGCCGCCGCTGTGGGTTCCGCCCGCCTTCCTGCTCGCCGTCGGGCTCGGGGTGCTGGCGGGGGCGGTGGCGCGGCGCTCGGCCATGGCGGCGGTGCCGGTGGCGGCGGCGACGGCGCTCGCCACCTGGCTCGGCGCCTGGCCGCTGCTCGCGCGGGCGGAGACGATCTGGCTCTCGCCGCGCATGGCCGCGGCGGCCGCCCGCCACGCCCCCTGCGCCGAGACGCGGCTGGCCTCCGCCGGCTATCGCGAGCCGAGCCTCGTCGTCCTCACCCGGACGGACACGCTGCTGACCGATGGCGAGGGCGCGGCGCTCTTCCTCGCCGAGGGGCCCTGCCGCCTCGCCTTCGTGGACGCCGCCCCCGGCCGGCGCGGCCGCCCGGCGGAGGAGGCGGCCTTCCTCGCCACCCTCGCCGCCCGCGGCCTCGCGGCCGAGCCGCTGGCGATGGTGGAGGGGCGCAACCTCAATGGCGGGCGGCACCGCCGGATGGGCCTGTGGCGGCTGAAGGAGGGGGGATGAGCCCGCGCCTGTCGGTGATCCTTCCCGTCAAGGACGAGGCGGGCAACATCGCACCCCTGGTGGCGGAGATCGAGGCGGCGCTCGCGCCCCTCCTGCCCTTCGAGATCGTCTATGTGGACGACGGCTCCACCGACGCCACCCGCGCCGAGATCGCGGCGCTGCGCCCGGGGCGGCCCCATCTGCGCCTGCTCGCGCTCGCGCGCAACGCGGGCAAGGCGGAGGCGCAGCGCGCCGGCGTGCGGGCCGCGCGCGGGGCGCTCGTGGTGCTGGTGGACGGGGACGGGCAGAACGACCCGGCCGAGATCCCCCGGCTTCTGGCCGCCTTCGAGGCCGCGCCGGGCGCGGGCCTCGCCATGGCCCAGCGGCGCGGGCGCAAGGACACGGGCTTCAAGCGCCTTCAGTCGCGCCTGGCCAACGCCATCCGCCAGGCCCTGCTGCGCGACGGCGCGCGCGATGCGGGCTGCGGCTTCGCCCTGCTGCCGCGCGAGACCTACCTCGCCCTGCCCGCCTTCGACGGGCTGCACCGCTTCCTGCCCGCGCTGGTGCGCCGCGAGGGGCTCGGCGTCGTGTTCGTCGAGGTGACGGACCGCCCGCGCGGGGCGGGGCGGTCGAAATACGGCTTCTTCGACCGGCTCTGGGTCGGCATCGACGACATGCTGGGCGTGATGTGGCTGCGCCGACGCCGGCGCGTGGTCGCGCGGGCCGAGGAAATCCCGCCCGGCTGACCCCCGCCTTGCCGGGGCCTCGGCCTTGGTGCGACAAGGCCCGCAGGGGGCTGCCGCATGTTCTGCCACGCGAGCGAGACGTTCCAGATGGGCCTCGACGCCCTGTCCCCGCTCGGCGAGGGGCGCTGGCTGCTCTGCGGCTGGGTGATGCATCCGCGCGGGGCGGAGGCGCGGCTGCAGTTCCACGGGGCCGATGGCCGCGCGCTGCCGCTGCTCTACGAGGGGCGGCATCGGCGCCCCGATGTCGCGGCCGGCGCGCCCGGGGCCGTCGGCCTCTACGGTTTCCACATCGTCTTCGCGGCGGGTGAGGAGGGGCGGGGCGCGCTGTCCCTGCGGGCCGAGGCGGGGGGGCAGGAGCTGCGCGCCCGGCTGGGCGATCCGGCCATCGGCGACGATCTCTCCCGCCTGCTGGCCGCGCGGCCCTGGGCGCGGACCATGGCGCTGCTCGCCGATGCGCGCCGGGCCGGGCCGCTTCTGGCGCCGCTGCTGGCGGGTGGCGCCACGCCGGGCGGCGCGCTGGCCGGATGGATCTCGGCCCTGCCGCCGGCCGGGCCCGAGGCCGCCCCGCTCGGGCCGGCCGCCGCGCTGGCCCTGGCGGCGAGCCCGGCGGGCGATCTCGGCCTCGCCCTGCGCCCGGCCGCGGGGCGCGGCCCCCTCCGCGCCGAGACGCTGCGGCTGGAGGCGCTGGCGCGCGCGCCGGAGGGCGGCCTCTCCGCCCTGCCCCTCGCGGAGTGGCGCCTCGAGTCGGTGGGCGAGGCGCTGCTCGGCTGGGGCCGGGTGGAGCGCCCGCCGGGGACGGCGCTGGACCTCGTCCTTCAGGCGGAGCTGGGCGCCGAGGAGCTCTGGGCCCGCAGCCGGGCCCCGGCGCGCGACCTCGTCGCGCTGTTCGACGGGCTGGCCGCCGCGGCCCTCGGCCCCGAGCCCGGACCCGAGGCCCGGGCCGCGCTGCGCCGGGCGCTGGGGCGGCTGCTCGCCCGGCGCGAGGCGGCGGCGTGCACGGCGCTGCAGGCCGGGCTGGGCGCGGCCGGGCCCGCCGGGGGCAGGCCGCTGCTGCTGCTGGGCGGCGTGGAGGAGGAGCTGGGGCTGCGGCTGATCGAGGCCGCCGTGCCCAGCCTCGCCGATGCCGCGCCGCCCCTGCTGCTCTTCGGCCCCGCTGCCGGCCTCGCCCAGCTCGCGCTGGAGGAGCGCGGGATTGAGGCGCGCGCGGGCGAGGAGGCGGAGCGCGCGCTGGAGGAGGCCGGGGCGCGGCCCGTCCGCGCGCTCAGCCTGCGCGAGCTGGCCGAGGCGATGATCGAGGAGCGGCTTGACGAGGCGCTGCATGGCGGCGCGCCCGGGCTGCCCGCGCGGGATGTGCTGCTGCTGCACCGGCTCGCCGGGCCCGGGCCGGACCCGGCGGCCACCCTGGCGCGGCGCGCGGGCCGGGAGGCGCTGCCCCACACCCCCGCCTGCCCGGACGCCGCCCCGCCGCTTGCGGCGCATCTCGAGGCGCTCTGGCGCGCCCTCCCGGCGCGGCACTCCTCCGGCAGGCCCGCCCATGGCTGAGCCGCGCCATGTCTGCATCATCGCCCACGCCCATCCCGAGCACTCAAAGGGCGGGGGCGAGACGGCCGCCTGGCGCCAGGCCGAGGCGCTGCGCGCGGCCGGCTGGCGCGTCAGCTTCGTCGCCGCCTCGCCCGAGCTCGGCGCGCAGGCCGCACGCCGCCCCACCCCGACCGTGTGGCGGCACGGGCCGGACGAGTATCTCTACCCCTTCGACGGCATGACCCCCGACCGGCTGGCCTGGCGCGACGCCGGGCGGCGGCGGGCGCTGCTGGACTTCCTCGCGGGGCTCGGCGCCTCGGCCTATCACTTCCACCACTACTGGCGCGTCGGCGCCGACCTGATCCTCGCGCTGCGCAAAGCCCGGCCCGAGGCGCGCCTCGTGATGACGCTGCACGAGATGCTCGCCATCTGCCTCAACCACGGCCAGATGGTCCGCACCCAGGGGGGGGAGCTCTGCGAGGAGGCGCGGCCGCTCTCCTGCCTCGGCTGCTTTCCGGAGGAGACGATCGAGCGGCTCGTCATCCGCCGCGCCCTTCTGCTGCAGGCGCTGCGCGCCTGCGACCGCTTCGTCTATCCGAGCGCCTTCCTGCGCGCGCGCTACGAGGCCTGGGGGCTGCCCGCCGCGCGCGGCCTGGTGCTCGAGAACCCGCTGAGCGCGGCGATGATGGCCGCCCCGCGCGCCAGGGCCGATACGCCCGGGATCGAGACGCGCTTCGCCTTCTTCGGCCAGGCGACGCCCTTCAAGGGGCTGGACCTGCTGCTGAACGCCTTCGCCCTGGCGCGGGCCGAGCAGCCGGGGCTGCACCTCACCCTCAACGGGGCCAGCGCCGAGGCCGTCGCCGCGTTGCATCCCGGGCTGGCGCCTCTGATCGAGGAGCTCGGCCCCGCGCTCGCCTTCGGCGGGCGCTACAGGGCGCGGGACGTGCTGCCGCTGATGCGCGCGGCCGGCTGGGTGGTCGTGCCCTCGCGCTGGTGGGAGAACTCGCCGATGGTGATCCAGGAGGCGAAGCGCGCCGGCACGCCGCTGATCGTGGCCGATGTGGGCGGGATGGCCGAGAAGGTGCGCCCCGGCCTCGACGGGCTGCATTTCCGCTTCGGCTCGGTGGCCGACCTCGCGCGCGCGCTGCTGGAGGCGGCCGATCCGGCGCGGCGCGCGGCCATCGCGGCGACGCTGGCCGACGCGACGGGCCCGGCCGAGTTCCTCGCGGCCATCGCGGAGTGCTACGGGGGCGAGGGTTAGGCCGGCCGCTTGCCGTCGCCGCCGGCCTGCGCCTTGCGCGCGGCGATGCGCGCGAGCAGCGCCCGGGTGGGCCCGTGCAGCGCGCGCCAGTCCAGCGAGAAATTGGCGCGGAAGGGCTGGCCGTGGCGCGCGGCCTCCACCTCCCGCACCGCCTCCGGCTCGAGGAAGACCGCAGGCCGCGGCGCCTCGCGGAAGCGGGGGTTGTCGTAGAGCCGCCCGTCATAGCTCTCGGGGCGCAGCATCATCGGGTTGCTGTAGGCCACGCCGGGCTTGTTCGCGATCCAGCGGCATTTGGCCATGCCCGCGCCGATGGGGGCGAGGAAGGCGTCCGCCGCCGCGCAGAGCGCGATGCTCTCGGCCATGGGCGCGCCCACCGCGTTCTCGACGCGCAGCGCGCCGCCGAGCCCGGCCTCGATCCGCCGGGCCAGCGCGCGCTCCTCCTCGAGCGACATGAACCCGTGGGTGGAGCCCGTCTCCGCCCCCGCGTTCATGCCGTCGAGCACCACGGCGAGGCCCGGGAACTCCTCGCCCAGCGCCCGCAGCAGGGCGATCAGCCCCTCCTCCTGCTCCACCCAGGCGCGGTTGCCGAGCCGCAGCGTGACGAGCAGGATCAGCGGCGCCTCGGCGCGCAGCGCGTTGAGGCGGCCGAGGAAGCCGCGGTCGCAGCCCCGGCGAGAGGCCCGGACGATGCGCCGGGCGAGGTCGTCGGGGATGAACTGGTCCCGCACCGTGACGAGCAGCAGCCGCCGCTCGTGCAGCATGCGGGCGAGTTCGCGCTCGTCCGCCGCCTCCAGCCGCCGCGCGGCGATGGCCTCGGCGTGCTCGGACCAGAGGGCCGCGAGATCGGGATAGATGCGCCCGCGGGCGAGGGCGACGAAGTGCGCCGGCGCCTCCGGCCCGACCAGCGAGAAGAGCCGCGCCCAGCCCGAGAGGTTGTTCCACAGCTCATGGCCCACATGGGCCGTCACCAGCGGGGCCACGGCCACCTGCCTCTCCTCGGCGGCGAGGTAGGCGCGCAGCGCATCGGCGCGGATCCAGGCCTGGGCCAGCGCCTCGGCGAGGCGCCGCCGCGCCGCCTCGGCCCCGCCGAAGGCGCGCTCGGGCCGGGCGGCGAGCAGCAGCAGCCCCGCGGCGGGGAAGAACCAGGCGGCGTCCTGCAGCGCGTGCACCCAGTGGCTCGCGGCCATCACGAGGCAGGGCGCGGGGTCGGCGCGATGGAGGAAGATGTCGGGGGCGAGGTTGTCGCGCAGCAGCCGCCGCTTGCCGGTGAAGGGGCAGAGGCAGGGCTTGCCGCCGAGGCGGACCGTCGCCGCCACATCGCGCATGCGCAGCGGGATCGCGGCGTCGCCGGCGAAGGGCAGCTCTGGCCAGTCGCGGAAACAGGCCTCGCCCAGCGCCTCCGCCCCCTCGGCGGCGAGATCGAGAAAGGCGGGCGACAGCCCCGCGCGCGCGGCGAGCGCCGCCCGCGCCTCGGGCGGAATGGCGCCGGCGTCCAGCATCTCGCAGGCCTCGGTCAGCCAGAGCAGGGCGAGGCTGTGCGGGGTGAGCCGGGCCTCGGGCGCCGCCCCGGCCTCCGGCGCCGCGCCCGAGAGCAAGGCGAGCATGCCCTGCCCGAAACGCGCCACCTCCTCGGCCAGCGGGGCGGGCAGGGGGGTCTCGAGCGGGCCCGGCGCCTGCCAGAGCGCGGCCTGGAGATCCCAGCGCGCGGCCTCGGGCAGCGCCGCTCCGGTGGCGAAGGCGGCGAGCAGCGCGTCGCGCGCCGCGCGCCCCTGCCCGCGGCCGAGCAGCGCGCGGCCCGCCTGGGCGCGAGGTCCGGGCAGCAGATCGGGGTGCGCGGCCAGGGCCGGCAGCGCCCCGGCCTCCTCCGCCGCGGCGGCGAGCGCGACGAGCCGCGCCTGCGCCGCCTTCTCGGCCGGCAGGGGCGGCGGGGCGGGGCCCTCGAGCAGGGCGAGGGCGGCCCCGGCCAGCGCCGCCGCGCCGGGATGCGCCTCCTCCGCGCCGAGCAGCAGGCGCAGCGCCTCGCCCCGCGCGCCCTGGGCGGCGAGGGAGCGCGCCATGGCCAGAAGCTCCTCCGGGGCGAAGGAGGCGAGGCCGGCCGCGGACCCGGGCTCGGCCGGAATGGCTATTCCCCCGCCATCCGCGCGGCCAGCGGCGGCGCGCCCAGGCGCATCATCGCGTGCACATCGGCCGCGCGGTCGAGCCCCAGCACGGCGTCGGCGAGCTGGGCGGCGCGCTCCGCGCCCAGCACCGCGTCGGCCAGGCCGTGGAACTTCGCGCGCAGCTCCGCCTCGGTGAGGAAGTTGCCCGGCTCGCCCTTGGGCACCACGACCATCTTCGAGAACTCCCGCCCGCGCGCGCGGATGGTGAGCTTGCCCGACATGTTGCGCGGGAACTCGGCCTGCACCTCGGGATCCTCCACGCAGACCACCTTGCGCATCAGCGCGCGCAGCACCGGCTCCTCCATCCGGGCGTAGCTGTCCCAGCCGAAATGGCCGAAGGCGAGGGCGCAGGCCACCACGAAGGGGCCGCTGAACTGCCCGTCCACCACGTTCTGCGGGTTCTGCTTGTAGGCGAGCGGCGCGCCGACGAGCAGCATGCCCTTGTTGGGCAGGCCCATGGTGACGGCCTCGATCTCCTCGGGCGCGAGGCCGTGCTCGGCGCGCAGCGCCAGCGCCGCGTCCACGCTCGCATGGCCGTAGCGGCAGGAGGGGTAGGGCTTCACCGCCGTCTCCATCAGCTCGTACTGCGCGCCGAGCTCCTGCAGCGCGCGCTCGGGCACCGGGTTCGGCGCGTAGGCGCGCAGGAAGCCGGCCTTGCCCTCCAGCGCCTCCGCCGCGCCGCGGAAGCCCTCGCGCGCCAGCAGCGCGGCCGAGAGCCCGGCCATGGCCGCCCAGCCCACCTGCCAGCGCTTGGTCCAGGCCCCGTTGGCGAGGAACTGCAGGCTGCCCGCAGCCTGGCTCAGCACGATGCCGAAGGCGTCGGCCATGCGCGCGGCGTCGAGGCCCATCACCCGGCCCGCGGCCGCGGCCGCGCCGAAGGCACCGCAGGTGGCGGTGGGGTGGTAGCCGCGGTCGTAATGCTCGCCCGCGGGCAGGGCGAGGGCGAGGCGGTTCGTCACCTCATAGCCCGCGACCAGCGCGGCGATCGCCTCGCGGCCCGAGGCGCCAGTCATCTCGGCCGCGGCCAGCACGGCCGGGATCACCGGGGCGCCGGGATGCAGGCTGCCCGCGGCGTGGGTGTCGTCGAAGTCGAGGCTGTGGGCGAAGCAGCCGTTCAGCAGGGCCGCCCCGGCGGGGGCGAAGCGCGCCGCCTCGCCGAACACCGCCGCCTGGCCCTGGCCGAGGCCCATGGCGCGCACCGCGGCGATCAGCGGCGGGCTGCTCTCGGCCTCGGCGCGGCCGCGCACCATGTTGCCCACCAGGTCGAGCAGCAGGAAGCGGGCGCGGGCCTCCACCTCGGGGGGCAGATCGGCGTGCCGGATCGCGGCGGCATAGCGGGCGAAGCTCTCGGTCAGCGCGGCCATGGACGGGTTCCTCTCGCGGTTGCGCGCGAGCCTAGGCCAGATGCGCGGCGGGCGGAATGCGGGCCGCCGCCCCGGGCATGGCCGCGCGCGTTGCGGCGCGGGGCGGGACATGGCACGAACGGGGCATGATCACGCGCCGTCGCCTCGGGCTGGGACTCGGGGGCGTCGGGCTCGGGGGCGTCGGGTTCGGGGGCATGGCGCTCCCCGCGGCCGCCCCCGCCCGCGCGCAGCAGAGCTTCCAGGCCTTCCTCGACGGCGTGCGCCAGGAGGCGCGCCGGGCCGGGGTGAGCCAGGCGACGCTGAACCGCGCCTTCCAGGGCCTGCGGCCCAATGAGCGGGTGCTGGAGCTCGACCGCCGCCAGGCCGAGTTCACCCAGACCTGGCCGCAATACCGCGACGCGCGCCTCTCGCCCACGCGGATCGAGAACGGCCGGCGCGCCTTCGCCGAGAACCGCGCCACGCTCGAAGCCATCGAGCGGCGCTTCCGCGTCAGCCCCCGGGTGATCGTGGCGATCTGGGGGCTGGAGACGAGCTATGGCGGCTTCACCGGCAACTTCAACGTGATCGAGGCGCTGGCCACCCTGGCCTGGGAGGGCCGGCGCGCCGCCTTCTTCCGCGCCGAGCTTCTCGCCGCGCTGCGCATCCTGGACGCCGGGCACATCGGCTTCGAGCGCATGCGCGGCAGCCATGCCGGGGCGATGGGCCAGCCGCAGTTCATGCCCACCAGCTTCGAGCGGCTGGCGGTGGATTTCGACGGCGATGGCCGGCGCGACATCTGGGACAGCCGGCCCGACGCGCTGGCCTCCATCGCCAACTACCTCGCGCGCAGCGGCTGGCGCGAGGGCGAGATCTGGGGCTTCGAGGTGGCGCTGCCGCCGGGCTTCGACACGGCGCTCTCGGGCCATCAGAACATGCGCCCCCCGCGGGACTGGGCGCGGCTCGGGGTGCGGCGGGCCTCGGGCGCGGCCCTGCCGCCGCTGGAGAACGAGTGGGCGGTGGTGATCCCTGGCCTCTCGCGCGGGGATGAGCAGGCCTTCCTCGTGGGGCAGAACTTCCTCGCCATCCGCCGCTACAACCCCTCCAACTTCTACGCGACGGTGGTGGGGCTGCTCTCCGACCGGGTGGCGTGATGCGCCGGCCCTGGCTGCTCGCCCTCGCGGCGCTGGCCGCCGCCTGCGAATCCGGCCCCGCGCCCAGCCCGCGCTACCATCTGGGCGAGCCCTATCGCGCCGGCGGGCTCTGGGCCTATCCGCGCGAGGAGTTCGCGCTGGACGAGCGCGGCATCGCCGCCATCCAGCCGCCGCGCCGGGGCCTGACCGCGAATGGCGAGCGGCGGGAGGACGGGATGTTCGCCGCCCACCGCACGCTGCAGCTTCCGGCCATCGTGACCGTGACCAATCTCGAGACCGGCCGGAGCCTGCGGCTCAGGGTGAACGACCGCGGCCCCGAGAACCCAGCGCGGCTGATCGCGGTGAGCCCGCGCGCCGCCCTGCTGCTGGGCGCCACCGGCCCCTTCCAGGCGCGGGTGGTGCTGGATGGCCCCGCCTCGCGCGCCGCCATCGAGGGGCTGCCGGGGCAGGCCGCCGCCCTGCCCATCGCCGCCGCGCCGGTGGAGGCGGTGACGCGCGAAAGCCTCGCCCCGCCCGAGGGGGGGCGCGCCGCCGCCCCGCGCGCCGAGCCGGCCCGGCGCGAGGCCGCGCCGGCCGGGGCGGCGGCCCCATCCCCGCGCCCGCCCGAGCGGCTGCCCGAGGCGGTGACGCAGGGCGCGCCCGCCCCGGGCCGGATCCGCCTCGAGGCGGGGCGCTATTTCCGCCGCGACCTCGCCGAGCGGGAGGCCGCGCGCATCCCGGGCGCGCGGGCGGAGCCGCTCGGCCCGCGCGGGCGGCAGCAGCAGTTCGTGGTGCGCGCCGGGCCCTATGCGACCCTGGCCGAGGCGGATGCCGCCTTCGCGCGCGCCATGGCCGCCGGCCTGCCGGAGCTGCGCCTTGTCGTGGAGTGAGGCGGGGGCCACTCTCCGGCGCATGAATCCCTCCCCCCGCCGCGCCCTGCTCGGCGCCGCCGCCCTCGCGGGCCTCGCCGGCCCCGCCGCCGCGCAGCCGCAGCGCGCGCCGCAATCCCCGCGCCCCGCCCCCCGCCCCGCGCCCGCCCCGGCCAGCGCCCCCGCCCAATCCCCCCTCGGCCCCGTGGAGACCCAGGCGCGCCATGTGCTGATGGTGGATTTCGAGACGGGCGCCACCCTGCTCGAGAAGGCGGCCGACACCTCCATGCCGCCCGCCTCCATGTCGAAGCTGATGACGATGTATGTCGTCTTCGACCAGATCCGGCGCGGGCGGCTGCGGCTCGATCAGCCGCTCGCGGTCTCCGAGACGGCGGCGCGCATGGGCGGGTCCAGGATGTTCCTCGAACGCGGCTCGACGCCGACGGTGGAGGATCTGGCGCGCGGGGTGATCGTGCAGTCGGGCAACGACGCCTGCATCGTCTTCGCCGAGGCCATCGCGGGCTCCGAACGCGGCTTCGTGGAGCTGATGAACCGGATGGCGCGCGAGATCGGCCTCGCGGGCAGCCATTTCCGCAACGCCACCGGCTGGCCCGACCCCGAACACCGCATGACGGCGCGCGACCTTGCGCTGCTGGCGCGGCGCATCATCACGGATTTCCCGGAATTCTACCGCTTCTACAGCGAGCGCAGCTTCCGCTGGAACAACATCGCGCAGGAGAACCGCAACCCCCTCATCCTCGGCCGCTTCCCCGGCGCGGACGGGCTCAAGACCGGCCATACGGAGGAGGCGGGCTTCGGCCTGACCGCCAGCGCCCGGCGGGGCGAGCGGCGGCTCATCCTCGTGCTGGGCGGGCTGCCCTCGATGCGCGCCCGCGCCGAGGAGAGCGAGCGGCTGATGGAATGGGGCTTCCGCGAGTTCGACAACGTGGTGCTCTTCCGCGCCGCCGACACGGTGGAGGAGGCGCCGGTGCATCTGGGCGAGCGGCCGCGCGTGCCGCTGGTGGTGGGGCAGGAGGTGGTGGCCACCCTGCCGCGCGGCTGGCGCGAGCGGCTGGAGGTGCGGCTGCGCTACGAGGCGCCCGTCACCGCCCCGGTGCTGCGCGGGCAGGAGATGGGGCGGCTCGAGGTCTCGGGCCGCGGCGTGCCGCCGATGACCATTCCCCTCTATGCGGGCGCGGATGTGGAGCGGCTCGGCCTCTTCGCGCGCATCCCGGCGGTGGCGCGCAGCCTGCTCGGCGGCGGGACGTGAGGGGCCGGTTCCTCACCCTCGAGGGCGGGGAGGGGGCGGGCAAATCCACCCAGGCGCGGCGGCTGGCTGCCGCGCTGGCCGAGGCGGGGCTGCCCGTGCTGCGCACGCGCGAGCCTGGCGGCAGCCCGGGGGCGGAGGCGCTGCGCGGCCTGCTGCTCTCCCGCCCCTGGGACGCGCTGGCCGAAATGGCGCTGCACTTCGCCGCCCGGCGCGAGCATTGGGCGCGGCTGATCGAACCCGCCCTGGCCGCCGGGGTCTGGGTGGTGTGCGACCGCTTCTTCGATTCCACCCTGGCCTATCAGGTGGGCGGGCAGGGCGCGCCGCGCGCCGCCTGGGAGGGGCTGCGCGCCGCGCTGCTGCCCGGCGCGAGCCCCGATCTGACCCTGCTTTTCGACCTGCCGGTGGAGCAGGGCCTCGCGCGGGCGGCGGCGCGCGGCGAGGCGAACCGCTACGAGGCGCTGGGGGCGGGGTTCCATGAGCGGGTGCGGGCGGCCTTCCTAGAGCAGGCGGCGGCCGAGCCCGGGCGCTTCGCGGTGCTGGACGCTGCGGCGCCGGAGGCGGCGGTGACGGAGGCGGCGCTCTCGGCCTGCCGGGCGCGGCTCGGCGCGCCGTGACGCCGGCCGAACCGCGCGCCTGCCCGCCGCTGATCGGGCAGGAGGAGGCGCTCGCGACGCTCGAGGGGGCGGCGCGGTCGGGCCGGCTGCACCATGGCTGGCTGTTCTGCGGCCCGCGCGGGGTGGGCAAGGCGAGCGCAGCCTTCCGCTTCGCCGCCTGGCTGCTGGCCGGCCAGCTGCGCGCTCCGGCGGGGCAGGGGCCGCTGTGGCTGCCGCCGGATTCGCCCGTGCTGCGGCGGGTCTCGGCCGGGGCGCACCCGGATCTGCTGGTGCTGGCGCCGGAGGAGGAGGCGGGCAAGCGGCGCACGATCAAGGTGGAGGAGGTGCGCGGGGCGCGTCAGTTCCTGGCGCTGACCTCGGCGGAGGGGGGCTGGCGCTGCGTCATCCTGGACGAGGCGGAGGCGATGGAGGCGCCCGCGGCCAACACGCTGCTCAAGACGCTGGAGGAACCGCCGCCTAGGACAGTCATCATTCTTGTGTCCCATGCACCGGGGCGGCTCCTGCCCACCATCCGCTCGCGCTGCCGTAGGCTTGATTTCTTTCCTCTGCCGGAAGGAGTCCTCGCCTCGCTCCTGGAATCCTGGCAGCCGGGCGCGGGGGCGCTGGCCCCGCTCGCCGGCGGCGCGCCCGGCCGGGCCCTCGACCTCATGGCCGCCGAGGGGCTCGAACTCGCCCGCCTCGCCGAGCAGGCCCTCGCCCAGGGCGCGGGGGCCGAGGCCGCCCATGCCCTCGCCGATCGCCTCGCGGGGCGCGAGGCCGGCGCCGCCTTCGCCACCTTCTTCGACCTGCTGGCGCGCGCCATCGAATCGGGCGTGCGCGCCGCGGCCATGGGGCAGGGGGGGCCGCCCTGGGCGGCGCGCCGCCCGCTGGCCGCCTGGGCCGAGGCCGCCTCCGCCATCCGCCGCCAGGCCCAGGAGGCCGAGCGCCTCTCCCTCGACCGGCGCCAGGCGCTGCTTGCCGCCTTCGCCACCTTGCGGGGCGGCTGAGCCCGGCCCAGAAAGGCCCCATGAGCCGGCCGCCCCTCTACATCACCACCCCGATCTATTACGTGAACGATCGGCCCCATATCGGCCACGCCTACACGAGCCTCGCCGCCGATGTGCTGGCGCGCTGGAGCCGGCTCGCGGGGCGGGAGGTGTATTTCCTCACCGGCACGGACGAGCACGGCCAGAAGGTCGAGCGCGCCGCCCAGGACGCGGGCGAGGAGCCCCAGGCCTTCACCGACCGCGTGAGCCAGGCCTTCCGCGACCTCACCGCCACCATGGGCCTGTCCAATGACGGCTTCATCCGCACCACCGAGCCGCGCCACCGCGCCGCCTGCCAGGCGCTGTGGAAGGCGCTTCAGGCGCGGGGCGAGATCTATCTCGGCGCCTATGAGGGCTGGTACGCGGTGCGCGACGAGGCCTTCTACGGCCCCGACGAACTGACCGAGCGCGACGGCGTGAAATACGCCCCCTCGGGCGCGCCGGTCGCCTGGGTGAAGGAGCCCTCCTACTTCTTCCGGCTCTCGAACTGGGCCGAGCGGCTGCTCGACTTCTACGAAAAGCACCCGGACTTCATCCAGCCTGTGAGCCGGCGCAACGAAGTCATTGCTTTCGTGAAGTCCGGCCTGCATGACCTCTCCATCTCCCGCACCTCCTTCCGCTGGGGCGTGCCGGTGCCGGGGGATGAGGCGCATGTGATGTATGTCTGGCTGGATGCGCTGACGAACTACATCACCGCCCTCGGCTATCCCGATGAAAAGGCGGAGCTCTGGCGCTTCTGGCAATCGGCCGAGCGGCTGCACCTGGTGGGCAAGGACATCCTGCGCTTCCACGCCATCTACTGGCCGGCCTTCCTGATGGCGGCGGGGCTCAACCCGCCCTCGCGCGTCTTCGCCCATGGCTGGTGGACGAATGAGGGGCAGAAGATCAGCAAATCCCTCGGCAATGTGATCGACCCGGTGGCGCTGGTGGCCGAGTTCGGGCTCGACCCCGTGCGCTATTTCCTGCTGCGCGAGGTGCCCTTCGGCCAGGACGGCGATTTCTCGCGCGCCGCCCTGATCAACCGCCTGAACGGCGAGCTGGCGGATGCGCTGGGCAACCTGGCCAACCGCACCCTCTCGCTGATCCAGCGCAACTGCGCGGGGCTGCTGCCCCCGCCGGGCGCCAGCGAGGCGGGCGCGGCCTTCCATGCGGGCTTCGTCGCCCCGCTGCCGCAGCGCGTGGGCGAGCGGCTGGAGCGGCTCGAGTTCCACGCCGCGCTGGAGGCGATCTTCGAGGCGGTGCGCGAGGCCAACGCCCACATCACCCGCGAGGCGCCCTGGGCGCTGAAGAAGACCGACCCGGCCCGCATGGCCCTGGTGCTGCGCGAACTGCACGACGCGCTGCGCGTCTTCGCCACGCTGCTGCAGCCCGTCATGCCCGGGACCATGGCGCGCATGCTCGACCAGCTCGGCGTGCCCGAGGGGGCGCGCAGCCTCGCCGCCCTCGCCGCGCCGCTGCCCGGCGGCCTCGCGCTGCCCGCGCCCGCGCCGCTCTTCCAAAAGATCCAGAACCCGGCGTAACCCACGGATGATCATCGATTCCCATTGCCACCTCGACTATTTCGGCGAGGAGGAGGTCGAGGCCGTCATCGCCCGCGCCGTCGCCGCCGGTGTGGGGCGGATGGTGACCATCGGCACCAGCGTCCCGCAGGCTGCGGCGGTGAAGGCTCTGGCCGAACGCTTCCCCGAGGTCTGGGCCACGGTGGGCGTGCACCCCCACCGCGCCGCCGAGGGCCCCATGCCCACGGTGGAGGAACTGGTGGCGCTGGCCGATCACCCGCGCGTGATCGGCATCGGCGAGAGCGGGCTCGATTACTTCTACGACAAGGCCCCGCGCGCGGTGCAGCAGGAGGGGTTCCGCCGCCATCTGCGCGCCGCCCGCGCCACCGGCCTGCCCATGTGCATCCATGCCCGCGACGCCGATGCGGATTGCGCGCGCATCCTGGCCGAGGAGCGGGCAGGGGGGGCTTTTCCCTTCCTCATGCACTGCTTCAGCTCCAGCCCCGAACTGGCTGAAAAGGCGGTGGAGATGGGCGGCTACATTTCCTTCTCCGGCATCCTGACCTTCCCGAAATCGGCCGAGCTGCGCGCCCTGGCCGCCCGGCTGCCCGAGGAGCGGCTGCTGGTGGAGACGGATGCACCCTACCTCGCCCCCGTGCCGCTGCGGGGCAAGCGCTGCGAGCCCGGCTACACCGTCCACACCGCCCGGGTGCTGGCGGAGGTTCGGGGCATGAGCCTGGAGGCGCTCGCCGCCGTCACCACGGCGAATTTCCACCGCCTCTTCACCAAGGCGGCGTGAGCGGGCAGGGGCCCCGGCTGCGGGTGCGGCTGCTCGGCACCGGCCCCTCGCAGGGCGTGCCGGGGCTGCATGACGGCTGGGGCGCCTGCGACCCCTCCCACCCGCGCAACCGCAGGTTGCGCACCTCGGCGCTGATCGAAAGCCCCGCCGGCACGCGGCTGCTGGTGGATGCGGGCCCGGATGTGCGCGAACAGCTCCTGGCCGCCGGCACGGCCGAGATCCATGGGCTGTTCATCACCCACGCCCATGCCGACCACATCGCGGGGCTGGACGACATGCGCGCGGTGAACCGCGCCACGGGCCGGGCGCTGCCGCTCTTCGCCGACGCGCCGACGCTGGCCGAGCTGCGCCGGCGCTTCGACTACTGCTTCCTGCCGCCCACGCGCGGCTTCTACCGCCCGGCCTTCGAGGTGCATGAACTCGCCCCCGGCGATGCGCTGACGCTGCCGGGCCTCACGGGCCGCGTCTTCGCGCAGGACCACCGGGTGATGCGCAGCCTGGGGCTGCGGATCGGCGGCTTCGCCTACAGCACCGATGTGGCGGCGTTCCCGCCGGAGAGCGAGCCCTTCCTCGCGGGGCTCGACACCTGGGTGGTGGGCTGTTTCCAGCCCGGCCCGCACCCGGTCCACGCCGATCTCGCCACGGTGCTCGCCTGGCGCGACCGCTATCGCCCGCGGCGCATGGTCCTGACGCATATGGGCAACCAGCTCGACGAGGCGCGGCTGCGCGCATCGCTGCCCGAGGGGGTGGAGCCCGGCTTCGACGGGATGGAGCTGGAAGCGGCGGGCTGATTTATCCCCGGGTTATCCCCAGACGCAGATTTTTCCATAATATTGATTATGCGACTTTCAACCCTGTGGACAGCCCGCCGCCCCCGCGCCACACCCCGCCCATGACCGAAGCGCCCCCCGACCCCGCCGCCGCCACCCTCGCCCTGCTCGCCGTCATGGCCCGGCTGCGCGACCCCGCGGCCGGCTGCCCCTGGGACGTGGCGCAGGATTTCGCCACCATCGCGCCCTACACGGTCGAGGAAGCCCATGAGGTGGCCGACGCCATCCGTCGCGGCCCCGACCCCGCGGAGCTGCGCGAGGAGCTGGGCGATCTTCTGCTCCAGGTCGCCTACCACGCCCGCATGGCCGAGGAGCGCGGCTGGTTCGGCTTCGCCGAGGTGGCCCAGGCCATCGCGGCCAAGATGATCCGCCGCCACCCCCATGTCTTCGGCGCGGCCGAGATCGCCTCGGCCGAGGCGCAGAGCGAGGCCTGGGAGGCCATGAAGGCCGCCGAGCGCGCCGCCCGGGCCGAGACGGGCGCGCTGGCCGGGGTGGCGGCGCATCTGCCCGCCCTCACCCGCGCCGTGAAGCTCACGAAGCGCGCCGCGCGCGTCGGCTTCGACTGGCCCGACGCCGCGGCCGTGCTCGACAAGCTCACCGAGGAGGCCGAGGAGCTGCGGCGCGAGCTGCCCGGCGCGGACCGCGCCCGCCTGGCCGATGAGCTTGGGGATCTGCTCTTCGTGGTCGCCAACCTGGCCCGCAAGCTCGACCTCGACCCCGAGGCCGCGCTCGCCGGCGCGAACGCGAAGTTCGAACGCCGCTTCCGCGCGGTGGAAACCGCCCTGGCCGCCCAGGGCAAGGCCCCGCAGGACGCGACGCTGGAGGAGATGGAGGCCGCCTGGCAGGCGGCCAAGGCGCAGGGGCTGTAGCCCCCTACCCCTTCTGGCCGGGCCAGCGCCCGCCCATGGCCGGGCGGTCCTTGGCGGGAAACAGGCTGCCCCCATAGCCCGCCGCCTCGGGGATGCGCAGCATCACATTGCCCTCGGCATCGGGGATCGGCTCGGGGCAGACCGTCACGATAGGATTTCGTTCCGCCTCCGCCATGGCCTCGGCCACGCTGCCGTGGCGGGCGAGCCGCAGCAGGTTCAGCCGGGTGGCGAAGACCAGCGTCCTCAGCCCCGCCTCGGCCTCCGCCACGGCCTGGGCGGGAGGCAGGAAGATCGCCTCGGTGGCCTCGCGCCCGTCATGCACGGGTTCCTGCCCTTCCGGGGCGCGGGCGAGGAAGAAATGCGTATCGAACCGCTTGGGGCTGTGCGCGGGGGTGATCCAGTGGGCGAAGCGCACCAGCGCCCCGGCGTCGGGCGCGAGGCCGCGCGCGGCGAGGTGCTGGGCGAAGGCCCCCTCCCCCGCCGCGCGGCCGGGGCGGGCCAGCAGCAGCCCGCATTCCTCCCAGGCCTCGCGCAGCGCGGCGATCCGGAAGGCGCCCAGCGGGTCGGAGGGGTCGGCCAGGGCGTGGTCCTCGGGGTCCACGCGCCCGCCGGGGAAGACCAGGGCGCCGGAGGCGAAATCCACCTCCCGCGCGCGCGCCACCATCAGCACCTCGAGCCCACCCGGCCCGTCGCGCAGCAGCAGCAGGGTGGCGGCGGGGCGGGGGGTGGCGGGCGGTGCGCTCATGGCCGGCAGTGAAGCGCGGCGCGCGCGCCTTGCCCACCCCCGCCCGCGCCCTGCGCATCAGTCGGCGCGGATGTTGCCCTCGCGGATGATGGGGGCCCAGGTGTCGAACTCGCGGCGGAGATGCGCGGCGAAATCCGCCGGGCTGCCGCCCACCACCCGCCCCGCCTGGGTCTCGAAGATGCGCTGCTGCACCTCGGGCAGGGCGATGATGCGCGCGAACACCTCGTTGATGCGCTGCACCAGCCCGGGCTCCATGCCCGCGGGCGCGACGATGCCGTGCCAGACCGCCACGTCGAAGCCGGGCAGCACCGTATCGATGGTCGGCACGCCGGGAAGAAGCGGCGTGCCCCCCGCCGTGCCCACCGCCACCGCCCGCGCCCGCCCGTCGCGGATCATCGCCAGCGCCGAGGAGACGGTGGGGAAGCCGAACTGCACATCGGCACGCACCAGCGCCGTCACCATCTCCGCGCCCGAGCGGTAGGACACATGCGTCATGCGGATGCCCGCGCGGCGCAGGAACAGCTCCATGAACAGGTGCGAGCCGTTGCCGTTGCCGGCCGAGGAGAAGACGAAGCCGTCGGGCCGCGCCCGGGCGGCGGCGATGATCTCCGGCAGGGTCTGCTCGCGCACGGCGGGGTGGGCGATCAGCACCGCCGGCAGGCGGACGAGGTGGATGACGGGGGTGAAGGCCGTCATCGGGTCATAAGGCAGGTTCGGGTTCAACTCCTTGCCGATCACGTTCGCGCCGATGTCGGCCATCATCAGCGTCAGCCCGTCCGGGCGCTGCTGCGCGGCGAAGGCGCCGGCGATGGTGCCGCCCGCGCCGGGGCGGTTCTCCACCACCAGCGCATGGCCGTTGGCGAACTCGGCGAAGCGGGCGGCGACGGTGCGCGAGAGCGTGTCGATCGCGCCCCCCGCCCCGAAGGGCACCACCAGGCGGATGGGCCGGTCGGGCCAGGCGGGCTGGGCGAGCGCCGGGGCGGCGAGCAGAGGCAGAGAGGCGGCGAGCGCCTGGCGGCGCGAGAGCAGGGGCATGGGCGTCTCCTCCGGGTGCGGCGAAGGGATGCACGGCGCGGCGGCCTTGTCCACCGCAGGGACGGCCCATCCCTTCCCGCGCCGCGCCCCGCGCCTATACTGCAGGTTCCAGGGAGATTGCCGCATGACGTGGTCGCCATGACGTGGTCGCTGATCGTCCACGACCCGCAGACGCAGGGTTTCGGCCTCGCCATCACCACCTGCAACCTGGCGGTGGGCGCCTCCTGCCCCTTCCTGCGGCGGGGGGTGGGCGCGGTCTCCACCCAGTCCATCACCAACCGCTATCTCGGCCCGGCGGTGCTCGACGGCATGGCGCGCGGCCTGCACCCCGCCGCCGCCATCGAGGGGGCGCTGGCCGGCGATGAGGGCAAGGGGCTGCGCCAGGTGCATGCGGTGGACGTGCATGGCCGCTCCGCCGTCTGGACCGGGGCGAACTGCGTGCCCTGGGCGGGCGGCATCACCGGCCAGGGCTGGTCGGTGGCGGGCAACATGCTGGCGAGCGAGGCGGTGGTGGCCGACACCATGGCCGCCTTCCTCGCGCGCGACGAACTCCCCCTGCCCGAGCGGCTGCTCGCCGCGCTCGAGGCCGGCGAGGCCGCGGGCGGCGACCGGCGCGGCCGCCAATCCGCCGCGCTCTACATCATCACCACCGAGGATTTCCCGGACCTCGACCTGCGCGTGGACGACCACCGCGAGCCGCTGAAGGAGCTCGCGCGGCTGCTGCGGCTGTGGCGCGTGCAGCGCGAGCCCGGGCTGAGGGACGCCCCGCGCCGGGCCAACCCCTCGGGCAATTTCGACATGGAGGCGATGGAGGAGGCCTGGCGCCGCCAGGGCCTTTCGCTGCGCTTCCCGCGCTGAGGGGGGGCGAGAGCCCCCCCACCCTTCCCCGTCAGGCCAGCTCGGCCCGCAATCTCCGCGCTGCGGCGACGAGGTTGGCCATGGCGGGCTTCACCTCGGCCCAGCGGCGGGTCTTGCAGCCGCAATCGGGGTTCACCCAGAGCCGCTCGGCCGGGATGCGGTTCGTCGCCCGGCGCAGCAGGCCCGCCATCTCCTCCGCGGTGGGCACGCGAGGGCTGTGGATGTCCCACACGCCGGGGCCGATCTCGTTGGGGTAGTCGAAGTCGAGGAAGGCCTGCAGCAGCTCCATGTCGCTGCGCGCCGTCTCGATCGAGATCACGTCGGCGTCCATCGCCGCGATGCTCTCGATGATGTCGTTGAACTCCGAGTAGCACATGTGGGTGTGGATCTGCGTCTCGTCGCGCACGCCCGAGGCGGCGAGGCGGAAGCAGGCCACCGCCCAGCGCAGGTAGTCGGCGCGGTCGGCCGCGCGCAGCGGCAGGCCTTCGCGGAAGGCGGGCTCGTCGATCTGGATGATCGGGATGCCCGCCGCCTCGAGGTCCAGCACCTCGTCGCGGATGGCGAGCGCGATCTGCCGGCAGATCCTCTCGCGCGGGATGTCGGTGCGCGCGAAGGACCATTGCAGCATGGTCACGGGGCCGGTGAGCATCCCCTTCATCGGCCGGTCGGTGAGCGACTGCGCGTAGGCCGACCAGCGCACGGTCATCGGCGCGGGGCGGGAGACGTCGGCCCAGATGATCGGGGGCGCGACGCAGCGGCTGCCATAGCTCTGCACCCAGCCATGCTTCGTGAAGGCGAAGCCGGCGAGCCGCTCGCCGAAATACTTCACCATGTCGTTGCGCTCGAACTCGCCATGGACGGGCACGTCCACGCCGATCTCCTCCTGCCAGCGCACGGCCTCGGCGGTGAGGCGCTCGAGCTCCGCCTCATAGGCGGCCGGTTCGATCTCCCCGCGCGCGAGGCGGGCGCGCAGCGCCCGCACCTCCGCCGTCTGCGGCCAGGAGCCGATGGCGGTGACGGGCAGGCGGGGCAGCCCGAGGCGTGCGGCCTGCGCCCGGGCGCGCTCGGGATAGGGGCTGCGGCGGCGCTCCATCTCGGGCGTGATGGCGGCGATCCGCGCCGCGACGGCCGGGTCGTGCAGCCGGGCGTCGGCGCGGGCCTCGGCCAGGGCGCGGTCGCTCTCCTCCAGCGCGGCGGCGATGGCGCCCTCCCCTTCGTCGAGACCGCGCGCGAGCAGGGCCACCTCGCGCAGCTTCTCGCGCGCGAAGGCGAGGCGGCGCTTCAGCGCGGGGTCGAGCCCCGTCTCCTGGGCGAGGCTGAGGGGCACGTGCAGCAGCGAGCAGGAGGGGGCGATCATCAGCCGCCGCCCGAAACCCGCCGCCTCCGCCCGGCGGGCGAGGGCGAGCGCGGCGCGCAGATCGGTGCGCCAGACATTGCGCCCGTCCACCAGCCCCAGGGAGAGCCAGCGGCCCCTGGGCAGCGCGGCGAGCGCCGCGTCGAGCTGGCCGGGGGCGCGCACGAGATCGAGATGCAGCCCCGCCACGGGCAGGCTGGCGGCGAGCGGAAGATTTTCTTCAAGCCCGCCGAAATAGGTGGCGAGCATCAGATCGAGCCCCGGGGCGGCGGCGGCGAGGTTCTGATAGGCCTGCAGATAGGCCGCCTCCGCCCCCGGGGGCAGATCGGCGGCAAGGCAGGGCTCGTCCATCTGCACCCAGGCCGCGCCGGCCTCGGCCAGGATGCGCAGCGCCTCGGCATAGGCGGGCAGCAGCAGGGGAAGCAGATCGAGCGGCCGCCCCCCATCCTCGCGCTTGGCGAGCAGCAGCAGCGAGACGGGGCCGAGCAGCACGGGCCGGGTGCGCTGGCCATGCGCGAGCCCCTCGCGGAAGGCGCGCGCCCAGCGATGGTCGAGCAGCCGCGGACGCATGGCGGCCGACAGGCGCGGGACGAGATAGTGGTAGTTCGTGTCGAACCACTTGGTCATCTCGAGCGCCACGGCGCCGGGCGGCACGCCGGCGGCGCGCTCGGCCTCGCCGCCGCGCGCCCCGCGCGCCAGGGCGAAGAGCGTGGCGAGCGAGGCCGGCCCCTCGCCCGACCAGCCATAGCCCTCGGGGATCAGGCCGAAGGCGCAGGCGGTTTCGAGCACATGGTCGTACAGGGCGAAATCGCCGGAGGGGATGTGGCTCACGCCGGCGGCGAGCTGGTCGGCGCGGGCGGCGGCGCGCAGGCCCGCGGCGGCGGCGAGCAGCCCGGCCTCGCTGCTGCGCCCCTCCCAGAAGGCTTCGAGGGCGGTCTTGAGCTCCCGACGCGGGCCGATGCGCGGGTAGCCGAGATTGGCGGCGATGGTCATCGCAGAGGTCTCCGTCGCCCGGTGCACCCAGCCCGGCCGTGAGGGTGGCGCGCCCCCTTCCCTTCCGCGGAAGAGGCGGGGTGTGCGGCGACGGCAGGTCTCCTGGCTTGCGGGCGCGGGGCTGACGCCCCCTCGCCGCCGGTCCCGCCTTCCCGCTCGCGCAGTGGCGCCCCGACATCGGGGCCGGACCGGCGACTTCCCGCCGACAGTTGCTGGGGCAGCGGCCGACTTGGGGTGCGCCCCCGCACGGCCTTCCCTTTTCACCCGCTCGCGCGGGACCGACGCGCCATAAACATATCTTTATGGGGCAGCGCCGGCAAGCGGCGCGTTGGTTACCCCTCCGGGGCGGATTTCAGGGCCGCGATCTGCGCCTCCAGCGCGGCGACGCGCGCCTCCAGCGCCTCGGCCTGTTCGCGCGCGCGCCGGGCCACCTCCATGGCGGCGTCGAGATCGGCCGCGCGGGCGAGCTCGAGGCGGCGCACCATGGCCTCGGCCTGGGCGCGGGCCATGGCCTCCATCTCGGCGCGCAGCCCCGAGAGCAGGGAGAAGGCGCCCCCCGCCACTCCGGCGAGGTCGTCGAGGCGCTGGCGTGCGGACATGGCGGGCTCCCGTTGATCGTCTGGCGCGGGGGTTCTAACCCGGGGCCATGATCCTCGTCACCGGCGGGGCCGGCTTCATCGGCTCCAACCTCGTCCAGGCCCTTTCCGCGCGCGGCGAGGAGGTGGCGGTGCTCGACCGGCTCGAGTCCGGCACGAAATGGCGCAACCTGGAAGGCGCGGTGATCGCGCATCTCCTCCCGCCCGAGGCGCTGGAGCAGGCGCTGGCGCTGAAGCCCCGGGCGGTGGCGCATCTGGGCGCCATCAGCGCCACCACGGCGACCGACGCCGACGCCGTGGTGGCGGCGAACTTCACCCTCTCGCTGCGGCTGTGGGAGTGGTGCGCGCGGGAGGGGGTTCCCTTCCTCTACGCCTCCTCGGCCGCGACCTATGGCGACGGGAGCGCGGGCTTCGCCGACGAGGAGACGCCCGAGGCGCTGGCGCGGCTCGTTCCGCTCAACCTCTACGGCTGGTCCAAGCACCTGTTCGACCGGCGGGTGGCGCAGATGCTGGCCCTGGGCCGGGCGCGTCCGCCGCAATGGGCGGGGCTCAAGTTCTTCAACGTCTATGGCCCGCGCGAGGCGCACAAGGGCCGCATGGCGAGCGTGGCGCTGCACAAGTGGCGCGAGGCGAAGGCGGGCGGCCCCGCGCGCCTCTTCGCCTCCGACCGGCCGGACATCCCCGATGGCGGGCAGATGCGCGACTTCGTGCATGTGGACGACGCGGTGGCGGCGATGCTCTGGCTGCTGGACCACCCCGGGGTGAGCGGGCTGTTCAACATCGGCAGCGGGCGGGCGCGGAGCTTCCTGGACCTTGCGCGGGCGATCTTCCTGGCGATGGGAAAGGAACCCAGGATTGAGTTCTTTCCCATGCCGAAAGACCTAGGAGGCAAGTACCAGTACTTCACCGAGGCGCCCATGGGGAAGCTGCGCCAGGCGGGCTGCGACATGGTTCCCACGCCGCTGGAGCAGGGCGTGGAATCCTATGTGCGCTGGCTGGAGGCCAACCCCTGGAACCGCGAGCCCTGACCCTCACCGCCCGCGGAAGAGGGGTTTCCTCTTCTCGTTGAAGCTCGCGATGCCCTCCCGCCGATCCTCGGTCGGCACCAGGCGGTTGTAGGCCTCGATCTCGAAGCGCAGCCCGGTGCGCAGGTCCATCTGCATGCCGAAATGGATGCTCTTCTTCGCCTGCCGCACCGAGAGCGGCGCATTGGCCGCGATGCGCTGCGCCGTCTCGAGTGCGGCGGGCAGCAGCGCCTCGGGCTCGTACACCGCGTTCAGGATGCCCCACTCCAGCGCCTCCTGCGCGCCGAAGGGCCGGCCGGTGAGGATGATCTCCTTCGCCCGCCGCTCGCCCACCGCCCGGGGCAGCGTCATGGTGCCGCCCGCGCCGGGCATGATGCCGATGGTCACCTCCGTCAGCGCGAAGCGCGCGGTGCTCTGGCCGTAGGCGAAGTCGGAGGCGAGCACCATCTCGAGCCCGCCCGCATAGGCGTGCCCGTTCACGGCGGCGAGGATGGGGATGGGGCAGTCCATCATCGTCCAGAAGGCGCGCTCGAAGATCTCGTGCTGCGCCACCCATTGCGCATCCGTCATGCCGTTGCGCTCCTTGAGGTCCCCGCCCGCGCAGAAGGCCCGCCCGCCGGTGCCGGTGAACACCACGCAGCGCGTCTCGCCCGGCTCGGCCGAGAGCTGCGACCACAGCGCGAAGAGCTCGCGCCCCATCCGGGTGTTCAGCGCATTCGCCACCTCGGGGCGGTTGAGGCGCACCAGCAGCACATGCGGGGCGGGGTGTTCGAGGGCCAGCGTCTCGAAGGCGGGGAAATCGGTCATCGGTGTCGCGTCTCCTGCCGCGCGCCGCTTGTGCCGCGGCGCGCTTCCCGCCACCTTGGCGAAAGAGGCCGGGGCGGCACAGCCCCGCCATCAGGGAGGACAGCCATGCTCCACCGTCGCCGCCTGCTCGCGGCCCCCGCCCTCATCGGCCTCGCCGGCCCCGCCCTGGCGCAGGGCGCGCCCTGGCCCAACCGATCGGTGCGCGTGATCATCCCCTGGCCGCCGGGCCAGGCGACGGACCTCGCCGCGCGCATCACCGCCGACCGGCTGACCCAGGCGCTGGGCCAGCCCTTCGTGGCCGAGAACCGCGCCGGCGCGGGCGGGATGATCGGCACCGACCTCGTGGCGAAAGCCGCGCCCGACGGCTACACGCTGCTCGCCGCCTCCACCGGGCCCATCGTCACCTCGCCGCTCGTGCAGCGCACCACCTACAATGTGGAGCGCGACCTCACCGAGGTCGCGATCACCGGCATGTCCCCCTATCTGCTGGTGGTGCCGCCGAACTTCCCCGCCCGCACGGCCGAGGAGTTCGTGGCGCTGGTGCGCGCGCGCCCGGGGCATTTCACCTTCTCCTCCTCCGGCACGGGCGCCACGGCGCACATCGTCGCCGCCTGGTTCCATGCGCTGGCGGGGCTCGATGTGGTGCATGTGCCCTTCGCCGGTTCGGGCCCGGCGCTGACGGCCGTGGTGGGCGGGCATGTGAGCTATTCCATCGAGACGCTGGCCGCCACGGGCCCGCTGATCCGCAACGGGCAGTTGCGCGCGCTCGGCATCTCCTTCGAGCGCGGCTCGACGCTCGCGCCCGATGTGCCGCCGCTCGCCCGCCTTCCCGGCTGCGCGGGCTATGACGCGGGGGCCTGGATCGGGATGATGGCGCCCGCCGGCACCCCCGCGCCCATCCTGGAGCGGCTGGACGCCGAGATCGCCCGCGCCATGGGCGAGGCCGAGTTCCGCGAGCGCCTGGCCAATGCGGGGCTCGAGCCCATCCACCACAACCGCGACAGCATGCGCGGCTACATCGCCGCCCAGCGCCGCGGCTTCCAGACGGCGATCCGGGCGGCGAACATCCGCATCGAGGGGTAGGGCCCGGACACCGGGCGCGCCCGCGCGGGCTTGCCAAAGCGGCGGCGCTGTTGCACGCGCCGCGCTGCCCCCTCTCGCGCCCGCCGCCTCCTGCGCGCGGCGTCTGCCTGCCGAACGGAGCCGCCCGCATGGCCCGCCCTGCACCGCATCCCCCCGCCTGCCCCGCGGCGCGATGACGCCCCGCCCCGCGCCGTCCTTCCTCTCCGCCCTGCGCGGCGGGCCGGAACGCCGGCAGGGCGTGCTGCTGCTCGCCCTTCTTCTGCTGCTTCTGCCGCTCGGCCCCTTCCAGCTCCATCCCCCGATCGGCTGGGTGGATCCCGGGCTCTACATCCGCTGGTTCCTCGAGCCCGCGCCGGCGCTGGCGCCCGGCGGGGGAGACTACCACTCCGCCCGCGCGCCCTTCGTGGTGGCGGGGCGGCTGCTGCACGCGCTGTTCGGGCCGGTCGCGGGGCAGGCGGCGCTGGTGCTGCTCTTCCAGGCCCTGGCGCTGGTCGGCATCCATGCGCTGACCGGCGCGGTGGTGCGGCGCGCGGCGCTGCGGGCGGTGCTGACGGCCTCGGTGGCGCTGAATCCGGTCTGGCTCGCCGCCATCGCGCGCGGCTATGTGGACGGGCCCTGCATGGCCTTCGGCCTGCTCGGCCTCGCGCTGCTGCTGCGCCTGCCGGGCTGGCGGGGGGCGCTGGGCGCGGGCGCCTGCGGCATGCTGGCCTTCCTCACCCACCCCTTCGGCGGGGGGCTTGCGCTGCTCGGCCTCGCGGCGGCGTTCTGGGTGCTGGGGCGGGCCCAGGGCGATCTGGCCCTGCGTGCGCTGTCCGCCGCCGGCGGCGGGCTGGCGGCGCTGCTGCTCACCGGCCTCGCCGCGGTCGCGGCGGGCTTCCCCTTCCTCTTCTTTGCCCCCGCGCTGGGCCGCATGGCGCAGGGGCTGGCCTCGGCCGGCCCCACCCCCTTCAACCTGCCCCTCGCCGAGTGGCTGCCCGGGGCGGTGCGCGTGGCGCTCTTCCCGGCGGCGGCCTGGCTCGCCCTGGCCGGGTGGCTGGGCGCGCGCGGCGGCCCCCCCGCCCCGCGCGCCATGGCCGCCGCGGCCGCGGCGATGATCGCCCCGCTGCTGGGCATGGACCTTGTCTGGCGGGGGTTCGCGGCGCAGTTCGCCTTCTATGCGAGCTATGCCTGGCTCGCCCTCGTGCCGGGCCTCGCGCTGCTGGCCGCCCAGGCGGAAGCGCGCGGCAGGCTGCCCGCCTGGGCGGCGCTGCCGCCGCTCGCCGCCGGGCTCGCGCTGGGCTGGCTTCTGCCGCTGGAACTGCGCGAGGCGCCGCTCCTCGGCTGGATCGGCTGGGGGGTCGCGCTGCTCGCCCTGGCCGGGGGCGTGCTGGCCCGCGCCCTTGCCCGGCCCGGGGCGGCGCTTCTCGCCGTGCTCGCGCTGCTCGCCGCGGCCGGGGCCTTCACCCGCGACACGGCGAGCGTCTTCGCCCGCCCCGGCGAGGCCGATTTCGCCGCGCAGCAGCGGCTGCTGGCGGAGTTCCGCGGTTTCCTCGCGCGCAGCGGCGGGCTCGCGCCCCCGCCCCTGCTCTGGCTCTCGCGCGAGGGGCTCTCCCCCCCGCCCGGGGGCACGCATGCTCTCGCCTTCGCCGGGGAGAGCCTGCGCCTCAACGCGGTGGATTCCCTTGCCGCCTCGCTGGGCTGGGACGCGCTCGCGCTCGGTTTCCACATGCCCGCCCTCGCCCCCGGCTTCCGCTGGGAGCGGTTGAGCGGGCAGCCCCCTGGCGAGCGGCGCGACATCCTCCTGCTCTGCCCCGAGGCGGAGGCCTGCGCGGCGGGGCGGGCGCTGCTGCAGCGCCTCGGCCTGCGGCCCGAGCCGGTGGCGGAGGCGCGCCTCGAGGCCCCCGGCGCGGCGCGGCTGCGGGTGGAGCGCCTGCGCCTCGCCTTCCCGCGCGAGGAGGAGGCGCCGGGCGCCGAACAGGCCGCGCATGTGCTGGCCACGGTGCTGGGCGCGCCCCCGGCGCTGGAGCATTTCGCCTGCACCGAGGCGGGGGCGCAGCGCCTCTGCCGCGCGCTCATCCGCCGCGAGGGGGGGGGCCTCGAGGCGCGCCGCCTGCAGTTCGAGCGCCTCGGGCGGCTCGCGCTGCCGCAAGGGGTGGGCCCGGCCGAGCCCGCCCTCGCCGCGCTCGACCCCGCCCTCGCGGCGCTGCTCTGCCGGGCGGAGCTGCGCCGCATCGGCTTCTGGCTCGACCGGCCCGAGGCGGGGGCCGGCTTCGCCGCCATGGCGCGCGCCCAGGCCGAGCAGGGGCCGGTCGCCTGCCTGGAAGCGGGCGCGGCCCTCGCGCGCGGCTTCGACCTCGACTGGCGGCCCGGCCATCTGCCTCGCCCGGCCATGGGCTGCGAGATCGAGCTCGCCGCCGCGCGGGCGCTCGCGGGGGCGCTGACGGGGGGGCTCGCCGATGCCCGGGTGGCGGCCGAGCTGGCGGAGGCGGAGGCGGCCGCGCGGCGCAACGACGCGCCCGGCTGCGTGATCGGCGCAGCGCGGGTGCGGGCGGCCTGGCTGGCCCGCTTCGGCCTGGCCCCGGCGCGGTGATGCAGCGGCAGGGCGGTTGCCAAAGCTGCGGCGCTGGGGCAACCCCTGCCCGGCGCGGCACGGCGCCTCTCCGGGAGACCCTGTCCATGGCGCGGCGCCTCTGGCCCGTCCTCGTCTGCACCCTCGCCTGCGCCTGGGCGCTCTACGCCTTCGACTGGCCCATGGTGGGGCGGGCGCTGCTGCGCTTCGACCTCCGCCTCTTCCTCGAGGTCTGCCTGCCGGTGGGGCTGCTGCTTTTTCTCGTCCGCTCGCTGCGCTGGGCGGCGGTGGCGGGGATCCCCTTCACGCCCGCCCTGCTGTGGCGCACCCATGTGCAGACGGCCCTCGCCCTGGCCACCGCCGCCGCCACCCCGGTGCAGGCGGGCGAGGCGCTGAAGCTGAAATTCGCGCGCGACCTCACGGGGAAGGATTACGCCTCGCTGGGCGGGGCCTTCGCGGTGGAGCGTCTGGCCGATGCGGCGGTGCTCTTCGGCATCGGCGCCATCGGATTCGGGCTGGCGGGTGCCTCCGGGCTGTGGCTTCTCGCCGCGTCGGGGCTGCTCGCGGTCGCGGTGGCGCTCGCGCCCTTCCTGCTGCGCCGGCTGGCCGGGGCGCGGCTGCCCCCGCGCCTCGCGGTGGCGCTGGGGCCGCTCGCGCAGTACCGCCCCTCGGCGGCACGGATGCTGGTGCTGGGCGGCTGCACCGTCGCCAAATGGCTGATGGTGGTGCTGATGTGGCAGACCACCTTCGCGGCGGCGGGCATCGGCCTCGGCTTCGCCGACACGGCGCTGGTGGTGGTGCTGGTCACGCTTTCGGTCACCGTCTCGCTGGTGCCGGGCGGCATCGGGGTGGCCGAGGTCTCCACCCGCGCGCTGCTGCTCTGGCTCGGGGTGGAGCCGGGCCTCGCCGATGCGGGGGCGCTGCTGCTGCGGCTGCTCACGCCGCTGGTCATCGGCATCGGGCTGCTGCACGGGCTGTTCCTGCTGCGCGGCCGCCGCGCGGCCGAGCGGGGCTGAGCCGTGGCGCGGCTTCTCGCGCCGCTGCTCTTCGCGGGGCTGCTCGGGCTGTTCTGGTCGGGGCTGTTCCACCTGCATCCGCCGCTGGGCTGGGTGGATCCGGGCCTCTACATCCACTGGTTCCTGCTCGCGCCCGAGAACGCGGCCTATCGCGACCTCGACTATCACGGCGCGCGGCTGACCTATGTGCTGCCGGGCTTCCTGCTCTACCGCCTCTTCGAGCCGGTGCTGGCGCAGGCGCTGCTGGTCAGCGGCTTCTATCTGCTGGGGCTGCTCGGGCTGCATCTGCTCTCAGGCGCGCTGCTCAGCGGCGTCGCGGCGCGGGCGGTGCTGCTGGTGGCGCTGGGGGCCAACCCGTTGTGGATCGGCGCCTTCGCGCGGGGCTATGTGGACGGGCCCTGCATGGCGCTCGGGCTGCTCGCCCTCGCCTGCCTGCTGCGGCCGGCCGCGCCGCCGGGGCCGCTGCGCCATGCGCTGGCCGGGGCGCTGCTGGTGCTCGCCCTCTGCGCCCATGCGCTGGGCGGCGGCATGGCGGCGCTGGCCGTGGCGGCGGTGGCGCTGCTGCGCGCGCCAGGCTGGCGGGCGGTGCTGGCGAATGGCGCGGCCGGGCTTGCGGGCGTGCTGGCCGGCTTCCTGGCCCTCGCCCTCGCGGGGCGGGCACTCGGGCTGCCCTTCCTCTTCGTGCAGGCCTTCTGGACGCCGCTGCGCCTGTCGGTGGACGGCACCTATGACGGCTTCGCCCTGCCCCTCTCGGCCTGGCTGCCCTTCGCGCCGCGGCTGCTGATCCTGCCGCTGATCTTCGCCCTGCCGCTGCTCGCCCGGCCGGTGCTGCGCGCGGAGGGGCGGCGGGGCCTCGCCTTCCTCGCCGCCAGCCTGGTGCCGCTGCTGCCGCTGGCGGCCTGGTTCTTCCGCTCGGCCTCGCTGCTGCAGTTCCACTTCTATGCGAGCTATCTGCAACTCGCCCTCGTCCCCGCGCTGGTCCTCTTCCTCGCGCGGGTGGAGCGGGCGGGGGCGCTGCCGGGGCGGCGGGGGCTCGGGCTCTTGGTTCTCGCGCTCGGGCTGGTGCTCGGGCTGGGCGCACTGCCGCCCCTGCCCTGGCGGCAGGAGGCGGCGATGGGCCTCGCCGTCTGGGCGGTGGCGGGCGCGGTGCTGGCGGGGGGGCTCGCCCTTGCGGCCGCCGGGCGGCTGCGCCCCGCCCTGCCCGCGGTCTCGCTCGGGCTGATGCTCGCCGGCGCGCTGAACGCCGACACGGCGCGCGCCTATCGTTTCCCCGGCGCGCCGGACCAGGCGGCGCACATGCGCGCGCTGGGCGAGTTCCACCGCTTCCTTTCGCGCAGCGGCGGGCTCGGCGGCAGCTTCCTCATCTGGATGGGCCGGGATGGCTACACCCGCGCCCATGGCCTCGGCGACGCCTTCCTGCACGACATCGCCTTCCGCGGCAGCCGGCTGAGGCTGAACTTCCTCGACACGCTGGCCGCGACGCTCGGCTGGCACCGCCTCGCGCTGGGCTTCGGCATGCCCGTTCTGGAGGAGCAGTGGGGGATCGCGCACGCCGCCAACATCGCCGGCCATGGGCTGCCGCTGATCACCCTCTGCGCCCTGCCCGAGCAATGCCGCGCAGGGGTAGCGGCGCTGCGCGAACTGGGCCTCGCGGTGGAGGAAGGGCCTGTCGAATCCTTCGCCCTGCCGGGGGTGCCGGGCTTCGCCGCGGGCCGGGCCGTGCTGTCCAACCCCCACCGGGGCCAGGCGCCGCCCCTGCCCGGACAGATCGAGGCGATCCTCGCCCGGCTCGATGGGCTGGACGCCGCCGCCCCGCCCGGCGCGCCGCCGCCGAGCCCCGAGGCGCGCGCCCGGCCGGACCTCGCCGGGCCGACGCCACGGCCCATCGCGGCGCTGGAGGAGGCGGGCTGCGCGTCCGAGGCCCAGCGCATCGCCTGCCGGGTGCGCTACCGCGCCGGGGATGGCCGGCTGCTCACGCGCGCGCTGAGCTTCCAGCCCTTCGGCGCCGTGGCGCTGCTGCGCGCCGCGGGGCCCGCCGAAGCCGCGCCCTGATCGGGGCCGGCCAGATCACCCCGCCGGCCGGGGCTGGCGGCAGCGCATGATCCAGTAGGTGTAGGGCGGCAGGCGGCGGTGCGTCACCTCGCCCGTCACCTCGGCGAAATACGGGCGGGCCAACGCCGCATAGCCCTCGGGGTCGCGCACGTTGCGCCCGCGGTCGAGGCTGATGATCAACCGCGCGATGGGGTTCTGATCGGGCACATAGACGTTGTCGAGCGTCACCACCCGCCCCTCGGGCTTGGTCACGCGCGCGAGCAGCCGGAACAGCTCCTCGCCCTGGCGGTCGTCCATGTGGTGCAGCACGGCCGAGACGATCACGAGGTCGAAGGGCGCGAGGCCGGCCGCGGCGGCCTCGTCGAAATAGCCGGCGTGCAGGGTCACGTCCCGGCCCGCATTCTCGGCCCGGCCGCGGGCCACATAATCCGCGTTGGGCTCGAAGCCGACATAGGCGACGGGGCCGAGATGGCGCGCCAGCGCCGCCGTGCCGCAGCCGATGTCGAGCACGCGCTCGCCGGGGCGGGGGCGCAGCACCTCCTCGGCGAAGCGGCGGCGGCTTTCGTCGGCGCCCAGCAGGCGTTGCAGCGCCTCATAGGCGCGGGGGTGGCGCAGCAGGGCCCAGGCGCCGGTGCTGCGCTCAGCCATGGCGGGAGGCGGGGATGCTCATGCGCGGCCGAGTGCCCGAGCCCCGCGCCCCTGTCCAGCCCATCTTCCGCCCGCATCGTCTGGCCGCGCCCCGCGGCGGCGTGGTATGCGGCTGCCCATGAAGGATCTCGTGATCTTCGGCGCGGGCGACATCGCGCAGCTCGCCCATGTCTACTTCACGCAGGATTCCCCGCGCCGGGTCGCCGCCTTCACCGTGGACGCCGCCTACCGCCAGGCCGAGAGCTTCATGGGCCTGCCGCTGGTGCCCTTCGAGGAGCTGCCCGCCCGCTTCCCGCCCGACCGCTACGACGCCTTCGTGGCGCTGAGCTACGCGAAGCTGAACCGGCTGCGGGCCGAGAAATGCGCCGCGCTGCGCGCGCTGGGCTATCGCCTCGCCAGCTACGTCTCCTCCCGCGCCACGGTGTTCGGGGATCTCACGGCGGGCGACAACGCCTTCATCCTCGAGGACAACACCATCCAGCCCTTCGTGCGGATCGGCGACAACGTCACGCTCTGGTCGGGCAACCACATCGGCCATCACAGCGTGATCGAGGACGACGTGTTCATCGCCTCCCATGTCGTCGTCTCGGGGGGGGTGCGCATCGGCCAGGGCTGCTTCATCGGGGTGAACGCCACGCTGCGCGACCACATCACCCTCGGGCCGCGCTGCGTGGTGGGCGCGGGGGCGCTGCTGCTGGCCGACGCCGAGGCCGAGGGCGTCTACATGGGCCAGGCGACGGAGCGGGCGCGCGTGCCCTCCTCGCGACTGCGGGGCATCTGAGCGGGATGCAGCGCTGGCGGCCGCTCGGCCATGTCCATGTGGCGGCGGGCGAATCGCCCTGGCATGCGAGCCACGCCACCTACCCCACCCCGCTGTCGCTGCCCGATGGCCGGCTGCGCGTGTTCTTCTCGCCGCGCGACGCCAAGGGGCGCTCCTCCATCTTCTCGCTCGACCTCGCCCTGGAGGGGGAGCGCTTCGAAAGGCTCGGCCCGCCCGACGGGCCCTGGCTTGAGCCCGGGCCCCGCGGGGCCTTCGACGACGCCGGCGCCTCGGTCGCCTGGGTGGGGATGCTGCCCGATGGCGGCGTCGAGTGCCTCTATCTCGGCTGGTCGCTCGGGGTCAGCGTGCCCTTCCGCACCGCGATCGGCCGCGCCACCGCCCCGCCCGGCGCGCGCCGGATGACGCGCGATTCGCCCGCCCCCCTGCTCGACCGCTCGGCCGAGGATCCCTTCGTGCTGGGCTACCCCTGGGCGCTCGATGTCGGGGCGGAGCGCTGGCTCTGGTATGGCACGCATCTCTCCTGGGGCGAGGGGTGGCTCGAGATGGACCATCCCATCCGCCGCGCCGTGCGCGGGCCCGATGGGCTCTGGCGGCGCGACGAGGCGCCCTGCCTGCGCCCCGCGGGCGGGGAGGAGTTCGCCCTCTCCCGCCCCAGCCTGCTGCGCGACGCGGGCGGCTGGCACATGTGGTATTGCCGCCGCCTGCCCGAATACCGGCTGGGCTACGCCCATTCGGCGGATGGGCTGCGCTGGCGGCGCGACGACGCGGCGCTGCGCTTTCCCGAGGCGGCGGGCTGGGAGGAAGGGGTGCGCTGCTACCCCGCCGTCTTCGACCATGGCGGGCGGCGCTACATGCTGCACAACGGGGCGGGCTACGGGCGGTCGGGCTTCGGGCTGGCGGTGCTGGAAACCGGCTGAAGCCGGCGCTTTACGCCCCTCGCGATCCCCTCTAAGCGCGGGCAATGCTCCCGCGCATCCCCTTCAACTGGCCCACCCTGGTCGGCGCCGAATTCGAACATGTGCGCACCGCGCTGAGCCGGGGCAAGCTCTCGGGCAATGGCGACTTCACCCGCCGCTGCCAGGCGCTGCTGGAGGAGCGCACCGGCGCGGCCCGGGCGCTGCTCACGCACTCGGCCACGGGGGCGCTGGAGATGGCCGCCATCCTCGCCGGCATCGAGCCGGGGGATGAGGTCATCATGCCCTCCTTCACCTTCTGCTCGACGGCGAACGCGGTGGTGCTGCGCGGCGGCGTGCCGGTCTTCGTGGACATCCGCCCCGACACGCTCAACATCGACGAGACCGCCATCGAGGCCGCGATCACCCCGCGCACCAAGGCCATCTCGGTGGTGCACTACGCCGGCGTGGCGGCGCAGATGGACGCGATCATGGAGATCGCGGAGCGCCACGGCCTCGCCGTGATGGAGGACGCGGCGCAGGCCCTGCATGCGAGCTTCCGCGGCAAGCCGCTCGGCAGCTTCGGCATGGCCGCCGCCATCTCCTTCCACGAGACGAAGAATCTCATCTCCGGCGAGGGCGGTGCGCTGCTGGTGAACGACCCCGAACTCGCGCTGCGCGCCGAGATCGTCTGGGAGAAGGGCACCAACCGCGCCCAGTTCGCCCGCGGCGAGGTGGCCCGCTACACCTGGGTGGACATCGGCTCCTCCTTCCTGCCTTCGGAGATCACGGCGGCCTTCCTACTCGCCCAGCTCGAGGCGGGGCCGGAGGTGACGGCCCAGCGCCTCGCCGCCTGGGAGCGCTACCACGCCCTGCTCGCCCCGCTGGAGGCGGCGGGCCGCCTCGCCCGGCCGCGCGTACCGCAGGAATGCGGGCACAACGGGCACATCTACTTCGTGCTGGTGCCCGAGGCCGCGCAGCGCGACCCCGCGCTCGAGCGCCTCGCCGCGCTCGGGGTGAACGCGGTGATGCACTATGTGCCGCTGCACTCCTCCCCCGCCGGGCTGCGCTACGGGCGCGCCGCGGGGCCCATGACCGTGACGGACGAGCTCTCCGCCCGGCTGATCCGCCTGCCGCTGCACCCGCGCCTCACGCCCGAGGAGCAGGCGCGGGTCGTGCGCGCGCTGGCCGACGTGCTCGGCCCGGGCTGAGGCGCGTGGCCCGCACCGTCGTCGTCACCCAGTCGAACTACCTGCCCTGGCGGGGCTGGTTCGACATGCTGCGCCAGGCCGATGCGCTGGTGATCCTCGACAGCGTGCAATACACCCGGCGCGACTGGCGCAACCGCAACCGCATCAAGACGCCGCAGGGCCTCGTCTGGCTCACCGTGCCGGTGGAGGCCAAGGGGAAATACCACCAGGCGGTGGACGAGACGCGCATCCAGGGCCGCGACTGGGCGGAGCAGCACCTGCGCGCCATCGCCCTCGCCTATGCCCGCGCCCGGCACCACGCCGAGGTCTTCCCCTGGCTGGAGGCGGTGCTGCGCGCCGCCGCCGGGGAGGAGCTGCTCAGCCGCATGAACGAGCGGCTGATCCGCGCCTTCTGCGACCGGCTCGGCCTCGGCCTGTCCATCACGCGCGATGCGGACCACATCCCCCGCGCGGAGCTGCCCGGGCTCGACCCCTCCGAGCGGCTGGCGGCGCTGGCCGAGGCGGTGGGCGCCACGCGCTACCTCTCGGGCCCCGCGGCCCAGGCCTATCTGGACCCCGCCCCCTTCGCCCGGCGCGGCATCGAGATCGCCTGGATGGATTATTCGGGCTACCCGCCCTACCCGCAGCTCTGGGGCGAGTTCGAGCCCGCCGTCTCGGTGGTGGACCTGATGCTGAACACGGGCCCCGAGGCGCCCCGGCTGCTGGGCCGGCCCGACTGAAGGCCGCTTGAAAACACCGGCGGGTCGGCCGCCCGCATTCTCGCACGGTCTCTTGAGGCGGGTCACACGCCGCGCCGGGCGGCCTGCGTCTCCAGGTATTCGCGCACCGACCGCGGCTGCGGGTGCTGGAAGCCCAGCAACTGGCGCAGCGCCTTGTCCTGGGTGAAGCCCTCGCCGAGATAGGCCGGCAGGTCGATCTGCTGGCGCATCATCGCGATGGTATAGACATGGTTCACCGCGCGCCGGTCGCGGTTCGTGCGGTTCTGCCCGCCGCCATGCCAGATCATGCAGTCGAGCACCAGGAAGCTGCCCGCCGGGGCTTCCACCTGGCGGCGCTGGGCCCGCAGCACGGGCTCGGAGGGGAAGGCCTCCTCCTTGTGCGAGGCGGGGATCACCCAGGTCGCGCCGTTTTCGGCGGTGAAGGGGTCGAGGCAGAACAGCGCGTTCAGCGCCAGCGGGCGCGTGCTGACGAAATGCTGGTAGGGCAGGTCCCGGTGGTAGGGGGACTGGCTGTAGCGCTCGCTCTCGGCCGGGTTCAGGATGCCGTTCTGCTGGTTCAGGATGAAGCCCGGCCCGATCAGCGCCTCGCACAGCGCAAGGATGCGCGGGTTGGCGGCCAGCGCCAGGAAGCGCGGGTCATCGGCCAGCGGGCAGCGCAGCAGATCGGCCTCGCCCACGCGCCGACGCAGATCGGCGAGCTCGTCCGACGCCGCCTTGCGGCGCAGCGCCTCGAAGCCCTCGCGCAGCCCCTCGAGCTCCGCCGGGCTGAGCCCCGCATCCACCACCGCGTAGCCGAGCAGGCGCAGCGTCTCCGCCGCCTCCTCGATGGCGGTGTTCGCCTGGTTCGCGATGCGCACCCCGTAGCGCGGCGTGGCGTCCATGGCCCGCGGCCTCCCCTTTGCCGGATCGCCTGATAGGGGGGCGGGCGGCCCTCGCCAAGCGGGGGGTTTTCGTCTAGGCGGGCCGTGCCGCCCCTTCGCGTCGGATCCGCCCGTGAAGCTCTCGATCGTCTCGACGCTCTATCGCTCGGCCCCCGGCCTCGAGGAGTTCCACCGCCGCTGCATGGCGGCGGCCGAGCCGCTCTTCGAGGAGATCGAGATGATTCTCGTGGACGACGGCTCGCCCGACGAGAGCCTGCGGATCGCGCTTGCGATCCAGGCGCGGGATCCGCGCGTGGTGGTGGCCGAGCTCGCGCGCAATTTCGGCCATCACAAGGCGATGATGACGGGGCTCAGGCTCGCCACCGGCGATCTGGTCTTCCTCCTCGACAGCGACCTCGAGGAGCCGCCCGAATCCCTCGCCGCCTTCCACGCGAAGCTCCTGGGCGAGGGCTGGGACGTGGTCTATGGCGTGCAGCCCGCCCGCCGCGGCGGCTGGTTCGAGCGCGTGACGGGCGAGGCCTTCTACCGGCTGATGGAGGCGCTGTCGGACCGCAGCATCCCGCGCAACCTGCTCACCGCCCGGCTGATGCGGCGCGACTATGTGGCCGCGCTGACGGCGCACGAGGACCGCAGCTTCCAGATGTCCGATCTCTGGGTGCTCACCGGCTTCCGCCAGGCGCCCATGGAGGTGGCGAAGCTCTCCCTCTCGCCCACCACCTACACGCTCGGCCGGCGCCTACGCATGGCGGTGGAGCATCTGACCACCACATCGACGCGGCTGCTCCACCTCGTCTTCTACGCCGGGCTCGCGCTGTCGGGGCTGGCGGTGGCGGTCACGCTGGTGCTGCTGCTGCGCTACCTCACCCATGGGGTGGCGATGGCGGGCTGGACCTCGGTCTTCCTCTCGGTCTGGTTCTTCGGGGGGCTGATCGTGCTGGTGCTCGGCATACTCGGCATCTACATCGCCGCGCTGCTCGAGGAATCGAAGCGCCGGCCCTACACGCATCTGCGGGCGCTGCACCGCGCGCCGGGCGGCCCCCCGACGGAAAAGGATCCTTCTCCATGAGCACCGAGGCGCTGCTGCAGCGCGTGGCCCGCTACTACGCCGGGCGGCTGGCCGAGCACGGGCCGACGCCGCGCGGCGTGGACTGGAACGGCGAGGAATCCCAGCGCCTGCGCCATGCGCAGTTCCTCCGCCTCCTGGGCGGCGAGCCCGAGGCCTCAGTGCTGGACCTCGGCTGCGGCTATGGCGATTTCCTCGACTTCCTGCGCGCCCAGGGCCATCGCGGCGCCTATGCCGGCTGGGACGTGGCCCCCGAGATGATCGCGGCCGCCCGCGCCCGGCATGGCGAGGGGGAGGGTGTGTGCTGGCATGTCGGCGCCACGCCCGATGCCCCGGCCGACTACGCCATCGCCTCGGGCGTGCTCAACGTGAAGGGCGAGACCGGCGAGGCCGAATGGGCCGAGTATGTGCTGGGCGTGATCGAGACGCTGGCTCAGGCCGGGCGGCGCGGCTTCGGCTTCAACCTGCTCTCCCTCTCCTCGGACCCGGAGAAGCGGCGGCCGCACCTCTACTACGCCGACCCGGCCGGGATGCTGCGCCACTGCCTCGACCGCTACGGCCGCCATGTGGCGCTGCTGCAGGATTACGGGCTGTGGGAGTTCACCGTGCTGGTGCGGCGGGGGTGACGACGGCGGCGGCATGACGGCCCGCCCCCGTCGCGCGCGCCAGGGCGCCGCCGCCCGAGGGGGCAGGCCGCGCCGGGGCCCGGCAGGGCGGCCGCGCGCCGACGCAGAGGGAGGGAGAGCAGCGGCCGCTGGTGGAAGGCCGGGTCAGCCGGCAGGCAGGGCGGCGCAATAGCGCTCCGCGAAGCGCAGCAGATCCTCGTCCACCAGCGGGAAACGGGGCGTGGGGCCCGGCGGGGGGAGATCGGCCCTGGGCCAGTCCAGCCCCGTCTCGGGCGAGAAGCGCAGCTCCCCCGCGCCGATGGAGCGCACCACCTGCAGCAGCAGCGGCAGAGAGGTCTCGAACAGCCTGCGGCCGAGCGCGGCGCGGCTGTCGCTGCGGGCCACCGGGGCGCAGCCCTGGGCCAGGATCGGCCCCTGGTCGAGCGTCGCGTCCACCAGATGCACGGTGACGCCGCACATGCGCATGCCCTGCTCGAGCGTGCGCCGCAGCGCGCCGAAGCCCGGGAACATGGGCAGCAGCGAGAGGTGCAGGTTGAACACCCGGCCGCGCATCTGCCCCAGCACCTCCTCGGAGAGGAGGCGGTTGAAGGTGAGGCCGAGCCACTCCGCCCCCGTCTCGCGCAGCAGGGCCGCCAGATCGGGATGATAGGCCCCGGCGCCGGGCGGGATCAGGCGGCAGGGCACGCCCCGCGCCTCGGCCAGCTCGGCGATCGGCGAGGGGCGGTCCGTCGCCACCGCCACGACCGAGACGGGCAGCAGCCCCGCCTCCGTCGCCTCCAGCACCGCCTGCAGGGCCCTGCCCTGCCCGCTGACCGCCCAGGCGAGCCGCTTCACGACGGGTCTTCCCCGCCGTGGATGCGGCGGACGAGCCAGCGCGGGCGCGCCTTCGTCTCGGTGTAGAGCTGGGCGATGTAGAGGCCGATGACGCCGAGCGACATGATGGTGAGCCCGCCCAGGAACCAGATGGAGAGGATGAGCGAGGCGAAGCCGACCAGCATCTCCTTCCCCCAGAGCAGGCGCAGCGCCAGCACCACGAGGCCCACGACCAGCGAGATGGCGGCGATGCTCGAGCCCACGAGGAAGACGAGGTGCAGGGGCCGGGCGGAGAAGGCGACGATGGAGCGCAGCGCCAGCGCCAGGCGCCGCTTGAAGTCGTAGGTAGAGACCTCGCGGTTGATCACGCGCTCCACCCGCACCGGAACCTGGCGGAAGCCCGGCCAGGCATAGAGGCCGCCCAGGAAGATGTTGCGCTCGGGCAGGCTGAGCAGCGCCTGCACATAGGCCCGGCGCATCAGCCGCACATGGCAGATGTTCTCCTGGGTGCGGGTCTCCGAGAGCAGGTTGAACAGCCGCCAGAACAGCCCGCTCGCCCACTGGCGCGCGCGCGAGCCGACCCTCTGGTCATGGTGGCCATAGACCACGTCCGCCCCTTCCCGCTCCAGCACCTCGGCGAATCGGATCAGCAGTTCGGGCGGCTCCTCCAGGTCGGAATCCACGAGGAAGACGCGCTCGCCGCGCGCATGGGTCAGCCCGGCCAGGATCGCGGCGTGGTGGCCGAAATTGCGGCTGAGCTCGATGACGCGGATGCGCGGATCGGCCCGTGCGACGCGCAGGGCGATCTCCAGCGCATCGTCGGGCGAGCCGTCGTCCACCACCACGATCTCGTGCGAGGCGCTCACCGCCTCGGCCGCCGCCCTGGCCCGGGCCAGGAAGGCCTCGATATAGGGGGCGGAGCGGTAGAGCGTCGTGACGACCGAGAGTTCGGGCTGTGGCATCGCCCGCTTCTACGCCCGCCGATCGCGAAAGGCCACTTGCGCGCGCCCGCTCACGCCGCCGCCTTGCGCGCCACCACCACCCGGCTGCCGCCCAGCGGCAGGTGCAGGCCCTTGAGGCTCATCCCCACCTCGGCCTGCAGCGCGGCGCGCAGCATCGCGTTCAGCCAGCGCGGCGGCGTCAGCTCGTCGGTCGCGCCGGTCTCGCGCAGGCCGCGCCGGGGCATCAGGCGCGAGGCGAGCATCAGCGGCAGGGTGACGCTGTTGTAGGAGAGGCTCGCCACCACTTCGAGCCCGGCGGCGCGGCAGCGCCCCTCGAGCTCGCCGCGCCCGTAGCGGCGCTTGTGCTGGGCGTGCTCGTCCGCGCCCGACCACAGCCACATGTGCTGCGGCACGGCCAGCACCACCCCGCCGCCCGGGCGCAGCGCGGCGGCGAAGGCGTGCAGCACCTCCTGGTCCTGCTCGATGTGCTCGAGCACGTCGAAGCAGCCGATCACGTCGAAGGCCGCGCGGAAGGGCATCTCCCGAGCGTCCATCTGCATCAGCTCCACCTCGGGCGGCAGCAGCCGCGCGGCATGGGCGAGCCCGTCGGCCGAGACCTCGGCGCCCAGCACCCGCCGCCAGGGCCGGGCGCGGGCGATGACGCCGGTGACGTAGCCGGTGCCGCAGCCCACTTCGAGGAAGCTCTCGGCGGCCGGGAAATGCCGCGCGATCAGCCCCGCGAGCAGCCGCGCGCGGGGGGCGAACCAGAAATGCCAGGGCTCGGCGGCCAGAAGCGCCGCGAAGCCGGCGGGGTCGTAGTCCGAGCCCTGGGCCGCCAGGGCGGGGGCGAGCAGGGCGAAGCCGTCCTGGCGCGGCGGCGCCCAGCCGCAGCTCTCGCAAGACAGCGCGGCGCCGAGCCAGGGCCCCGCCTCGGGCAGGGGTTTCTCCGCCCCGCAGCCGGGACAGACGAGGATGGGCGGGCTGGCCGGCATGGGGTGCCATTGCCAAAGCCGCCCCGCCCGCGCAACCCCTGCGGATTCCGCTGGCGCGCGCCCCCTTCGCAGGTGCAGCATCGCGGCATGGACGGCGCCCCCCCTTCCCTGCGCGAGGCCCTGCGGGCCCGGCTGCGCCATGCGCGCGAAGCCGCGGCCGAGGACCCCTTCGGCGACCCCGTGCTGCTCACCGCCCTCGTGGTCAGCCGCCAGCTCGACCAGGGGGCGGTGGATCTGGCCGGGCTGGAGGCGCTGGTGCAGTCCCTCGCCGATGAGGCCGCGGAGGCGCGGGCGCGGCGCCTCGCCGCCTATCTCGGCCACCGCCCCGGAACCGACCCCGCCGCCGCCTTCGCCCCGCTCGCCGCGCGCCTGGCCCGCCCCGACCCGGAGGACAGCCCGGTGCCCTTCGCCGCCTATCGCGCGGCGGTGGAGCGGGCGCGCTTCTGCGCCGTCTTCACCGCGCACCCCACCTTCTCGCTGCCCGAGGAGACGGCACGCGCGCTGGCCGAGGCCGCGAGCGAGGGGACGGGCCTGCCCGCACAGCTCGCCCATCGCCCCGCCCCGGTGACGCTGCGCCAGGAGTTCGAGCAGGCCGTCGCCGCCATCGCCCGCGGGCGGGATGCCCTGGATGGGCTGGCCGGGGCGATGCTGGACGCCGCGCGCGCCATCTGGCCCGACCGCTGGCACGGGCTCTGCCCCGCGCCCATCCGCCTCGCCTCCTGGGTGGGCTACGACACGGACGGGCGCACCGACATCGGCTGGTGGGACACGCTGCGGCTGCGCCTGGTGATGAAGCGGCTGCAGCTCGAACGCCTCGCCGCGCAGGTGGAGGGCGACGCCCCCGCCCTCTCCGCGCGGCTCTCGGCCGCCATCGCGGCGGTGACGGCGCAGATCGAGGCGGCGCCCGACGCGCCCGAGCCCGCGCGGGTGCAGGCGCTGGCCGAGGCGCTGGTCACGCGCGCCGAGGCCGCCCTCACCTCCCCCGCCCCGCTGCTGGAGGCCTTCGCGGCCGCGATCGCCGCCGCCCCCGACGATGCGGCGCGCCGGCGGCTCGCGGTGGCGCGGGCGGGGCTCGCGGGCCACGGGCTCGCGCTCGCGCACACGCAGATGCGGCTCAACGCCGCGCAGATCCACAACGCGGTGCGGCAGAGGCTAGGAATACTCGCCGCGCCCGACGACATGGCGCAGCGCCGCACCCTGCTCGCCCAGGTCAACGCCGCCCTGGCCGACCCCGCGCCGCGCCCCGTGGATTTCGGCGCGCTGCTCGGCGAACAGGCCTCCGCCGCCCGGCTGATGATGACGGCGGCGCAGATCGGCAAATGGGTGGACGGGGCCACGCCCATCCGCTTCCTGATCGCGGAGACCGAGACGGGCTACACGCTGCTCGCCGCGCTGTGGCTCGCCCGGCATCTGGGCTGCGAGCGGCATGTGGAGCTCTCGCCCCTGTTCGAGACGGCAAGCGCGCTCGAGCATGGCGAGCGCGTGCTGGACGAGGCGCTGCGCAGCCCGCATTTCCGCGACTATCTGCGCCTGCACGGGCGGCTGTGCCTGCAGTTCGGCTACTCGGACTCCGGGCGCTATGTGGGGCAGCTCGCCGCCTCCTATCTCGTCGAGCGGCTGAAGCTGCGCCTTGGGGAGCTGCTGCGCCGGCACGGGCTGTCGGGCATCGAGCTCGTGCTCTTCGACACCCATGGCGAGAGCATCGGCCGCGGCGGCCATCCCGACAGCCTGGCCGACCGGCTGGACTATCTCTTCCCGCCCCAGGCGCGGCGCGGCCTCGCGGAGGCCGGCTTCGCGGTACGCGAGGAATCCTCTTTCCAGGGCGGGGACGGCTATCTGCTCTGGGGCACGCCCGCCCTGGCCGCGGCCACGGTGGCGCGCATCGCCGAGCACGCCTTCGCCGAACCGCCCGCCGAGGCCGATCCGATCTATGCCGAGAGCGATTACGGGGCGGATTTCTTCGCCACCCTGCGGCGGGAGGTGCAGGCGCTGGTCGAGGATCCGGGCTATGCGGCGCTGCTGGGCGGCTTCGGGCCGGGGCTGATCGAGCGCACCGGCTCGCGCCCCGCGGCGCGGCAGACGGACGGGCTGGGCGGGCCGGTGCGGATCAGCCACCCCTCGCAGCTTCGCGCCATTCCGAACAACGCCATCCTCCACCAGGTGGGCTGGCTTGCGAACACGCTGCAGGGGCTCGGCGCCGCGGTGGCGGCGAACCCGGAGGCCTTCCAGGATTTGCGCGCGCGCTCGCCGCGCTTCCGCCGGGCCATGCAGATGGCCGCGCGCGCCGCCGCCTGCTCCGACCTCGGCGTGCTGCGGGCGGTGATCGGCACGCTCGACCCCTCGACCTGGCTCGACCGCGCGGCGGCCACCCGCCGGCCGGGCCGGCGCGAGGCGCTGCTCGCCGTGGCCGCGCGGCTCGATGCGCTCGACATGGCGGCCGCGCTGCGCCGCCTCTACCGGCGGCTGAAGGCGGACCACCTGGCGCTGCGCGCGGTCTGGACCGACCTGCCCGAGATGCCCGAGCGGCTGGTGCTGCTGCACGCGCTGCGGCTCGCGCTGATCCACCGCCTCTGGCTGCTCGCGGTGGCGGTGCCCGAGTTCAGCCCGCGCCATGGCATGACGCGCGAGGCGGCGATCGCGCGCATCCTCGCCCTGGATGTGGAGCCCGCGCTCGCGATGCTCGAGACGATCTTCCCCGACGCGCCGGACCCGGCCGCCGGCCTCGATTTCCACGAGCCCGCCGCCCCGGCCGAGAGCCCGAGCTACGCGCGCGAGCACGCCGAGCTCTTCGGCCCCATGCGCCGCCTCTTCGCCCTGGTGCGCGGCTGTTCGGCCGCCATCACCCATGAGGTGGGGGCCTTCGGCTGAGCCGGCCGCATCAGGGCCCATCGTGGGGCGCGAGCCCGTAGGGCCGAGCCAGCGCCCGGACATGGGCTGGGATCATCCGCCGCGCGCGGGCGGGTTCGGCGCGTTCGAGGTGCAGGATGCTCTCCACCGCCTTCATCTCCACCCGCGCCCGGGCGAACTCGAGCCCTCGCGGCCCGAGGCGCGGCATCAGCCAGCCCATGAGGGGGCGCAGCCAGCCGGGCATGCGGCGCAAGGGCAGCCCGCCCGCGGCGCGGCGCGTGTTCTCCAGGAACCCCTTCACAGGGCCGGCGCGGCTGCCGCGGCTGCGGGGGTGGGAGAGTTCGATTTCCCCCTCGAGGAGGCGCAGGATTTCCTCCCCACGCGCGTTGCGCACCAGGATCCATTGCCGCCCCTCCCCGCCCATGTAGCCCACGGTGATGTCGGCCAGGACATTGGTGTAGTCCACGCAGCTCCGGCAGGTCATGGGGAAGAAGTCCGGAGGCAGTCGGGAGATGGGGAGCTTAAGGAAGGGAATCTCGCGTCGCCGCCCGCCGGCGTAGCGCAGCTCCACGTGGAAATCCGCGCGGAACTCCAGGTAGGTGATCTCCTCCGGGCGCCCGTCCAGAAGATCCAAGAACCTATGGAAGTTTTCCGTGGTCGTGTTGTCGGAACATGGCGTTCCTATGACGTAGATCCTCTCGAAGCCCAGCCCCACCTCCAGCGCGCGCAGCGCATAGACCTGGCAGGGGATTCCTATGACGCCGATCCTGCGGTGGCCCGCCGCCCGGGCGGGCTCCAGCAGCGCCAGCAGCGGCGCATAGCCCATCCGCATGCCCCGGCAGCGGGCCAGATCCTCCGCCCGCGTCACCAGCACGGGAACGGGCCGCCAGCGATCGGCGGGGTCGGGCGCCATGGTCAGCACCGCCTCCACCGCCCCCGTCTCCAGCAGCCGCTCGGCCAGCCTTGTGGTGATGCCGCTCCATTGCGCGCCCGGCCGCGGGGCCGTGAGCCGCGCCCGCCACATGGCCCGGAAGGGGCCGAAATGCAGCTCGTCCGGCCGGGCGGGATCGCGCGCCCGGCCATGCACCCGCGCCTCGGCGGCCGGGTAATCGGGCGCGATGAACTGGCAGGCCCGCGCGCAGGCCTTGGGGTTCTCCATGCGCGAGACGCCGCAATCCGTGCACAGATGCCGGTGCGGCGCGGAGCGCAGCCCGGGGAAATCGGCCCCGGCAGAGGGCGGCAGGCTGTCCATCCGGCAAGCCTATGCAATGGACATCCGCCGCGTCCACCATAGCTGACAGGCACCCGATGACGCGCTCCCTCACCCCCCTCGCCCTGCTCGGCCCCTATCTGCGGCCTCATCTGGGCCGGTTGCTGGCCGCGCTGGCGGCGCTGCTGCTGGCCGCGGGGCTGGTGCTGCTGCTCGGCCAGGGGGTGGCGCGGCTGATCGACGAGGGGCTCTCGGCCGGCTCCGCGCCCGGGCTGAACAACGCCGCCGCCTTCATGGCGGGCGTCATCGCGCTGCTCGCCCTCGCCACCGCGCTGCGCTTCTACCTCGTCACCTGGCTCGGCGAGCGGGTGGCGGCGGATTTGCGCGCCGCCCTCTATGCCCGCGTGCTCGATCTCTCGCGCGCCGATGTCGAGACGGCCGCGCCGGGCGATCTGCTCTCGCGCATGACGAACGACGTGGCGCTGCTGCAAGCCCTCGTCGGCTCGGCGGTCTCCATGGGGCTGCGCGCCGCGCTCACCGCCGCCGGGGCGCTGGTGCTGCTGGTGCTGACCAGCACCAAGCTCGCGCTCGTCGTGGTGGCGATCCTGCCGCTCGTCGTGGGGCCGCTCATCCTCTTCGCCCGGCGCGAGCGCCGCCTCTCCCGCGCCGCGCAGGACCGGCTGGCCGATCTCGCCGCGCGCGCCGAGGAGGGGCTGAACGCGCTCGCCACCGTGCAGGCCTATGGGCAGGAGGCGGCCGAGCGCCGGCGTTTCGGCGCGGAGGTGGAGCAGGCCGTCGCCGCCGCGCGCCGGCGCATCCGCAACCGCGCGACGGTGCTGCTGCTCGCCATCCTGCTCGGCTTCGGCGCCATCACCCTCGCCCTCTATGTGGGCGCGCAGGACGTGATCGCGGGGCGCATGTCGGGCGGCCAGCTTTCGGCCTTCGTGTTCTACGCGGTGCTGCTCGCCTCCTCCGGCGGCACGCTCTCGGAAATCTGGGGCGAGGTGCAGCGCGCGGCGGCGGCGGCGGACCGCATCCTGGAGGTGCTGGGCCGCGCGCCCTCCCTCGCCTCGCCCGCCGCGCCGGCCATCCTGCCCCCGCCGCGCGGGCGCATCGCCTTCGAGGGCGTGCGCTTCCGCTATCCGACGCGGCCGGAGAGCCTCGCGCTCGACGGCTTCGACCTGCGCGTGGCGCCGGGCGAGACGGTGGCCCTCGTCGGCCCCTCGGGGGCGGGCAAGAGCACGGTGCTGCAGCTTCTGCTGCGCTTCTACGACCCCGAGGCGGGCCGGGTGACGCTGGAGGGGATGGACATCCGCGAGGCCAGCCTGTCCGCGCTGCGCGCCCGCTTCGCCTACGTGCCGCAGGAGCCGGTGATCTTCCGCGCCAGCGCCGCCGAGAACATCCGCTACGGCCGCCCGGAGGCGAGCGACGCGGAGGTGGAGGCTGCCGCCCGCGCCGCCGCCGCGCACGGCTTCATCTCCGCCCTGCCGCAGGGCTATGCGAGCCCGCTCGGCCCGCGCGGGGTGCTGCTCTCGGGCGGGCAGCGCCAGCGCATCGCGCTGGCCCGCGCCATCCTGCGCGACGCGCCCATCCTGCTGCTCGACGAGGCGACCAGCGCGCTCGACGCCGAGAGCGAGCAGGCCGTGCAGCAGGGGCTGGAGCGGCTCTCGGCCGGGCGCACCACCCTTGTCGTCGCGCATCGCCTGGCCACCATCCGGCGCGCCGACCGCATCGTGGTGATGGAGGCGGGGCGCGTGCTGGCCGAGGGCACGCATGAGGGGCTGGTGGCCGAGGGCGGGCTCTACGCGCGCCTCGCCGCGCTGCAGTTCCGCGACCCCGCCCCGGCCGGTTGAACCCGGCCCGCCCCGGGTCCATCCTGCCCCGAAAGAGAGGGAGGGACCGGCCATGGATGATCCGGTGCTGCGCGAGGCCCAGGCGCCCGCCGCCATGGCGCGCTGGGTGCGGGATTTCGGCGCGGCGATGGAGGCGGGGGACGCGGCCGGCGCGGCGGCGCTCTTCGCCCCGGAATCCTGGTGGCGGGATCTGATGGCGATGGAGTGGAGCATCCGCACCCATGCGGGCCCCGCCGCCATCGCCGCCCTGCTCTCGGCCCGGCTGCCCGTGCTGCGCCCGCGCCAGGTGCGGCTGCTGGAGGGCTGGCCCGCCCCGCGCCGGGTGGTGCGCGGCGGCGGCACGCCCTGCCTCGAGGGCTTCATCGGCTGGGAGAGCGCCCATGGCCCGGTGGAGGCCGCGCTCCGCCTCGTCGAGACGCCCGACGGCCCGCGCGGCTGGATCATCGCCGCCCACCTCACCGGCCTGCCCGGCCGCCCCCCGCCCGAGACGGTGCGCCACGCCAACCCCGAGGATTACGCCCGCCAGTTCGGGGGCGAGAACTGGGCCGACCGCCGCCGCCGCGCCCAGGCCTATGCGGAGCGCGAGCCCGCCGTGCTGGTGCTCGGCGCGGCCCAGGCGGGGCTGTCCATCGCCGCGCGCCTCACCGCCTTCGGCGTGGACACGCTGGTGGTGGACCGCGAGGCGCGCATCGGGGATTCCTGGCGCCGCCGCTACCACGCGCTGACGCTGCACAACGAGACGCACGTCAACCACCTGCCCTACATGCCCTTCCCGCCCACCTGGCCGGTGTTCATCCCCAAGGACAAGCTCGCCAACTGGTTCGAGAGCTACGCCGAGGCGATGGAGCTCAATGTCTGGACCGGCACGGAACTCGTCTCGGGCCGGCGCAACGCCGCGGACACGGAATGGGAGATCCTGCTGCGCCGGGCCGACGGCTCGCAGCGCCTGGTGCGGCCGCGCCACCTCGTCATGGCCACCGGGGTCAGCGCCATTCCCGTCATGCCCGATCTGCCCGGGCTCGGCGATTTCGCCGGCACGGTGATGCACTCGGGCGCCTACACCGAGGGCCATGCCTGGAAGGGCCGGCGCGCGCTGGTGCTGGGCACGGGCAACTCCGCCCATGACGTGGCGCAGGACCTGCACGAGAGCGGCTGCCAGGTCACCATGATCCAGCGCAGCCCCACCCATGTGGTGAGCATCGAGGAGGCGCAGCGCGTCTATTCGATCTACACCGAGGGGCTGCCGACCGAGGCCTGCGACCTCCTGGCCACCGCCGCCCCGCACGAAGTGCTGGTGCGCGGCTACCGGCACGCCACCGCCATCTCCAAGCGCGCGGACGCCGATCTGCACGCGCGCCTCGCCGCGCGGGGCTTCCGCCTCTCCGACGGCATCGGGGGCACGGGGTTCCAGTATCTCTACCTGCAGCGCGGCGGCGGCTACTACTTCAACGTCGGCTGCTCGGACCTGATCGCGGAGGGCAGGATCGGCCTCATCCAGCTCGCCGACATCGCGCGCTTCGAGGCGGGCGGGGCGCGGATGAAGGACGGCGCGCTGCACGAGGCGGATCTGATCGTCTGCGCCACCGGCTACCTCAACATGCAGGAGACGGCGCGCGCCCTGCTGGGCGATGCGGTGGCCGAGCGCATCGGCCCCGTCTGGGGCTTCGGCGAGGATGGCGAGCTGCGCAACATGTGGCGGCCCACCGCGCAGAAGGGGCTGTGGTTCACCGCGGGGGGGCTTGCGCAGGTGCGGATCTATTCGCGCCCCCTCGCGCTCTGCATCGCGGCGCAGGAGATGGGGCTCGGCTGAGATGCGGCGCATCGCCCAGCCCGGCCCCGCGCCTGCGGCGCGCGCCGTCAGCGAGCCCTGCGCGGCGCGGCCCATCGTCGTGGACCTCCCCGCGGGGGCGCGGCTGCTCGATGCGCTCGCCGCGCTGATGGCGCGCGAGGGGGCGGAGGGGGGCAGTTTCACCCTGACCGGCGGCGCGCTGGACCCTTTCGGCTATGTGATGCCCGCCGCCTCGCCCGATGCCGCGCACGCCGCCTTCTACAGCGCCCCGCACCGCCCGCCGGGCGGCGGGCGGTGGGAGCGCGGGGCGGTCACGCTCGGTTGGCGCGGCGGCGCGCCCTTCTTCCACTGCCATGGGCTCTGGCGCGAGGCGGAAGGGGTGCGGCGCGGCGGCCATGTCCTGCCCGAGGAGAGCGTGATCGCCGCCCCCATGCGCGCCGAGGGGGTGCTGCTGCGCGGCGCGCGCTTCGAGGCCATGCCGGACGCCGAGACGGGCTTCACCCTCTTCGAGCCGCGCCCGGGCGCGCTGGCCGCGCCCGCGCCGAACGCGCTGGCGCTGCGTCTGCGCCCCAACCAGGACGTGACGGCGGCGCTTTCGGGCCTTGCGCGCGGGGCGGGCTTCGCGCAGGCCGCCCTGCCCGGGGCGGTGGGCAGCCTGATCGGCGCGCGCTTCGCCGATGGGCGCGTCACCGAGCCCTTCGCCACCGAGGTCTTCCTCGCGCCGGGCCCGCTCTCCGCCCCGCTGCGCGCCGGGCTGGTGGACATGGAGGGCGGGCTTGCGGAGGGCGTGCTGATCCCGGGCGAGAACCCGGTGCTGATGACGCTGGAGGCGGTGCTGCTGGCCGCATAGCGCGCGCCTGAACCCCCCGCCGCCCGTCTCACGCACGGATCACGGTGCGGATGGCGAAGCTCGACTGGATGCGCGCCACGCCGGGCATGCGCGAGAGCGCCTCCTTGTGGATGCGCTCGTAATCGGCCGCATCCCGCGCCTCCACGCGCAGCAGGTAGTCGGCGAGGCCGGTCATGAGGTGGCATTCGCGCACCTCGGGGCATTTGCGCACCGCCTCCTCGAAGCGGCGCAGATGCTCGTCGGTCTGCCGCTCCAGGGTGATCTGGACGATCACCACCACGCCCTCGCGGGGCGGGGCCTCGTCGAGCACCACGGTGTAGCCGCGGATGATGCCGGAGCGCTCGAGCAGGCGCAGCCGGCGCAGGCAGGCGGAGGGGGAGAGCCCCACCGCCTGGGCGAGCTTCGCATTGGGCATGCGCGCGTCCTGGCGGAGCTGGCGGAGGATGGCGCGGTCCTTCTCGTCCATTCGCAGAATCTCCGGAATCCCCGCATAAAGTGCGACATACTTGGTTCATCGCGCCAGATCTGCGCCGCTTGGGCCGGATCTGCGCCGGGCCCGCCGCTATCCTTCCCGGCATCGGATGGCGGAGGCGGCGATGCGGGTTCTCGTTCTCGGCGCGGGCGTGGTGGGCGTGACCAGCGCCTGGTATCTGGCGCAGGCGGGCCATGAGGTGACGGTGCTGGACCGCCAGCCCGGCCCGGGCCTCGAAACCAGCTTCGCCAATGCGGGCCAGGTCTCGCCGGGCTATTCCGCCCCCTGGGCGGCCCCGGGCATTCCCGTCAAGGCGCTGAAGTGGCTGATGATGCGCCACCGTCCCCTGGTGCTCTGGCCGAGCCTCGACCACGGGCTCTATGGCTGGCTCGCGCGGATGCTGGCGAACTGCACCGAGGAGGCCTATCGCCGCAACAAGTCCCGCATGGTGCGCCTCGCCGAATACTCGCGCGACTGCCTGCGCGATCTGCGCGCCGAGACGGGCCTCGACTACGACGCGCGCAGCCGCGGCACGCTGCAGCTTTTCCGCACCCAGAAGCAGCTCGATTCGGTGGGGGCGGACACGCGCGTGCTCGACGCCTTCGGCGTGCCCTATGAGCTGCTGGACGCGGCGGGCTGCGCGGCGGCCGAACCCGCGCTGGCCGCCGTCGCCGGAAAATACGTGGGCGGGCTGCGACTGCCGGGCGACGAGACGGGGGATGCCCACCTGTTCACCCAGCGCCTCGCCGCTCTCGCCGCCGCGCGCGGCGTGCGCTTCCGCTACGGCGAGAGGATCGAGGCCATCGAGGCCGAGGCGGGCCGCGTGCTGGGCGTGCGCACCGCCGCGGGCCGGCATGCCGCCGACGCCTATGTGGTGGCGCTGGGCAGCTATGGCCCCGCGCTGCTGCGCCCGCTGGGCGTCTTCGTGCCGGTCTATCCGGTGAAGGGCTATTCGCTCACCCTGCCCGTCACGGATCCCGAGATGGCGCCCGTCTCCACCGTGATGGACGAGACCTACAAGGTGGCCATCACGCGGCTGGGCGAGCGCATCCGCGTGGGCGGCACGGCTGAGCTCGCGGGTTTCTCGCTGCGGCTGCGCGCGGCGCGGCGGGCCACGCTGGCGCATTCGGTGGGCGATCTCTTCCCCCGCGGGGGGGATCTCGCGCGCGCGAGCTTCTGGACGGGGCTGCGCCCCATGACGCCCGACGGCACGCCGGTGGTGGGCGGCACGCGCTACGCCAACCTCTTCCTCAACACCGGGCATGGCACGCTGGGCTGGACCATGGCCTGCGGCAGCGGCCGGCTGATCGCGGACATCGTGAGCCGGCGCCCGCCCGAGATCGCGCATGAGGATCTGGCGCTCGCCCGCTACGCGATGGCCTGAAGCAGGCGGCCGCATGGCCGGGCGTGTCGCGCATCACGGCAAGCCGAAGCCGGGATGAGGGGGGGCATCACGCCCCGGCCCGTAAACGCGGTCTCGGGCCGCGGAGGGCCCGGCGATGGACAGGCGGGTCGGAGGGGTGGCTGGGGGACCTGGATTCGAACCAAGGCTGCCCGGGTCAGAGCCGGGAGTTCTACCGCTAAACTATCCCCCAAGCGGCGCGGGCGGCCTCATAGCAAAGCGCGCGCCGCCTGCCAACCCGCTTTGCGCTTGCGCCGCGGGAAAGGCTTCACGATGATGACATACGACACATGCTCAGGCCGCACCCCCCATGCGCCCCTCCCTCGCCACCGCCTCGCCGCCGCGCGGGCTGCCGGCCCGCACCGCTCCCCCTGCCCCGCTTTTCGCGGCGCTCGATCTCGGGACCAACAACTGCCGGCTGCTGATCGGCGCGCCGAGTCGCGCCGGCATCCGCGTGGTGGAGAGCTTCTCGCGCGTGGTGCGGCTGGGCGAAGGGCTGGCCGCCAGCGGCAGCCTCTCCGAGGCGGCGATGGAGCGCACGCTCGCCGCGCTCGCCGCCTGCGCCGACCGGCTGCAGCGCCGCCCCGTGCGGCGGCTCGCCGCCGTGGCCACCGAGGCCTGCCGCCGCGCCGCGAACGGGCCCGCCTTCCTCGCCCGCGCCGAGGCCGAGACGGGGCTGCGCCCGCGCATCATCTCCGCGCGGGAGGAAGCGGAGCTCGCCATGGAGAGCTGCAGCCCCCTCCTCACGCCCGAGGACCGTCGGGCCATCCTCTTCGACATCGGCGGCGGCTCGACCGAGATCGCCTGGGTGCGCGCGGGGGCGCGGCCGGAGCTGATCGGCTACCTCTCGCTTCCCTGCGGCGTGGTGACGCTGGCCGAGGGCGAGGACTGCTTCTCGCCCCGCGGCTTCGCGAAGGTGGTGGAGACGATCACCGAGCGCCTCGCCGCCTTCGACCGGCTGCACTGCATCGGCCAGGAAATCCGCCGCGGCGGGGTGCGGCTGATCGGCACCTCCGGCACGGTGACGACGCTGGCGGGGGTGGTGCTGAAGCTGCCGCGCTACAACCGCGCCCTGGTGGATGGCCGGCGCATCCCCGCCGAGGCGGCCGATGACGCGCTGGCCGAACTCTTCGCGCTGGGCCGGCGCGGGCTCATGGCGCACCCCTGCGTCGGGCCGGAGCGGGCGGATTACGTGCTGCCCGGCTGCGCGGTCTATGCCGCCATCCGCCGCCTCTGGCCGGTGGAGGAGGTGACGGTGGCCGACCGTGGGCTGCGGGAGGGGATGCTGATGCGCCTGATGCGCGGCGAGACGCGTGGTGCCGCGGGCCGGGGCTGACGCGCCGCCCGCGCGCGCCTACACCCGCGCCATGCCCCCCGGCCCCCGCAACACCCGCACCAGCCTTCGCAGTACGCGCGGGCGCAGCACCGCCTCGCAGCGCTGGCTCTCGCGCCAGCTCAACGACCCCTATGTGAAGGCGGCGAAGGCGGCGGGCTGGCGCTCGCGCGCCGCCTTCAAGCTGATCGAGCTGGACGACCGCTTCGGCCTCATCACCCCCGGCTGCCGGGTGGTGGACCTCGGCGCCGCCCCTGGCGGCTGGACGCAGGTGGCGCTGCGGCGCGGCGGGCCGGCGGCGCGGGTGGTGGGGCTCGACCTGCTGGAGATGGAGCCCATCCCCGGCGCCACCCTCCTGCGCGGCGATTTCCAGGAGGAGGCGGCCGAGGCCGCGGTGCGCGCCGCCCTCGACGGCCCCGCGGATCTCGTGCTCTCCGACATGGCGCCGAACACCACGGGCCACACCGCGACGGACCATCTGCGCATCATGGCGCTCGCCGAACTCGCGCTCGATTTCGCGCTGAAGGTGCTCCGGCCCGGCGGCGCCTTCGTGGCCAAGCTGTTCCAGGGCGGGGCGGAGCGCGAGATGCTCGCGCGGCTGCGCCGGCATTTCGCAGAGGTGCGCCACGCGAAGCCCCCCGCCTCGCGCAAGGAATCGGCCGAGACCTATGTGGTGGCCACGGGGTTCCGTCCCTGATCGGTCATGGCCCGCGCGCTTGCGGCGCGGGGGGGCGGGGGTTAAGGAAGCGCGCCAAGGTCGCGCGTGACCGCCCGAAAGGCCCCGCCCATGGCAGATTCCCCCCTCCCCGCCCCCTCGCCCGGGCCCATCGCCATCGCCGAGGCCTACGCCTTCGACGATGTGCTGATGCTGCCGGCCTACTCGCAGGTCCTGCCGAGCCAGACCGACACGCGCACGCGGCTGACGCGCGAGATCGGCCTCAACATTCCCCTCGTCTCGGCGGCGATGGACACGGTGACCGAGGCGCCCATGGCCATCGCGATGGCCCAGCGGGGCGGGATCGGCGTGATCCACAAGAACCTCTCGCCCGAGGAGCAGGCCGAGCAGGTGCGCCAGGTCAAGCGCTTCGAGAGCGGGATGGTGGTGAACCCGGTCATGGTCCACCCCGACCAGACGCTGGCGGAGCTGATGGAGCTGAAGGCGCGCCACAAGATCAGCGGCTTCCCGGTGGTGGAGCCGGGCACGGGCCGGCTCGTGGGCATCATCACCAACCGCGACGTGCGCTTCGCCACCGACCCCAAGCAGCGCGTCTATGAGCTGATGACGCGCGAGAACCTGGTGACCGCCCCGCAAGGCGTGTCGGCCGAGCAGGCGCGGGCGCTGCTGCACAAGCGGCGCATCGAGAAGCTGCTGGTGGTGGACGAGCAGAACCGCTGCGTCGGCCTCATCACCGTGAAGGACATGGACAAGGCCGAGGCGCACCCTGCCGCGGTGAAGGACGCGCTGGGCCGGCTGCGGGTGGCCGCGGCCACGGGGGTGGGCGAGGACGGGTTCCGCCGCGCCGAGCTGCTGGTGGCGGCCGAGGCCGATGTGGTGGTGGTGGACACGGCGCACGGCCACTCCGCGGGAGTGCTGCGCGCGATCGAGCGGATCAAGCGCCTGTCCAACGCCGTGCAGGTGGTGGCGGGCAATGTGGCGACCCCCGAGGGGGCGCTGGCGCTGATCGAGGCCGGGGCGGATGCGGTGAAGATCGGCATCGGCCCCGGCTCCATCTGCACCACGCGGATCGTGGCCGGGGTGGGGGTGCCGCAGCTCACCGCCGTTCTCGAATGCGCGGCGGCGGCGAAGGAGCACGGCGTGCCCGCCATCGCCGATGGCGGCATCCGCAACTCCGGCGACATCGCGAAGGCGCTGGCCGCCGGCGCGGAATGCGTGATGATGGGAAGCCTGTTCGCAGGAACGGACGAAGCGCCTGGGGAAGTCTTCCTGTATCAGGGCCGTAGCTACAAATCCTATCGCGGGATGGGAAGCCTAGGAGCCATGGCCCGGGGCTCGGCCGACCGCTACTTCCAGGCCGAGGTGCAGGACCAGATGAAGCTGGTGCCCGAGGGCGTGGAGGGGCGCGTGGGCTACAAGGGGCCGGTGGGGAATGTGATCCATCAGCTCGTGGGCGGCCTGCGTGCGGCGATGGGCTACACCGGCTCGGCCACGATCGCCGAGCTGCAGAAGAACGCCCGCTTCCGGCGCATCACCAATGCCGGGCTGCGCGAGAGCCATGTGCACGACGTGGCGGTGACGCGCGAGGCGCCGAACTACCGCCACGACGGCTGAGGCGGGCCGCCCCCAGGGCTCAGGGAAGGCCGTCCCATCGGCACGGCCGCAGCGTGGGTGGGCCCGCCCCACCGCCATCGCCGGCGGCGGCAGCAGCGGCATCGCAAGCCCCCCCTCCCCCGCCGGGCGTGGCCCGGCCTCCGGAGGCGGGGCATCTACACCAGCGGCGGCTCCGGCAGGCGCAGGAAATGGGCGGCCGCGGTGGCGCGGCCGAGCATGGCGCGCAGCGCCGGGTCCTGCTCCGCCGCGCCGCCCGTGATCACCTCCATCGGGACGAAGAACTCGTGCGCCTGGGGCGTCTGGGTGGAGGCGAAGGTCTCGTAGTGCGCCTCGCGCAGCGCGAAGAGCACGCGCGCATCGCGCACCGGCAGCACGAGCTCGTGCCGCGGCTCTGAGGTGAGGCAGCGCAGCAGCCGCCAGCGCGGGATGCGGCTGCCCTCCTGGGCGGGCTGCTGCAGCCACTCGAGCGGGCAGACCGCCAGCAGCGACCCCGTGGAGGGGGCGAAGCGCGAACGCTTGTCGAGCAGGTTCTGGTAGGTGCTGCAGGCCTCGATGCACAGGATGTCCACGTAGAGGTCGTCGGGCCTGTCGCTGAAATGGAGATAGAGGCCATCGGGCAGGGTGCGCAGGCGCTGGCTGCCCGGCACCTTGAGATAGGGCTGCACGACGGGGCCCGGATGGGGGCGCGCCTTGAGCCAGGTGCCGGGCTGCTTGACGGAAGGCTCGATGCCTGGCGGGCGCTGAGGCCAGACGCTCAGGCATTCCCGGACGCGACGGTCCAGCTCGAAGTGAGAGGACTTGCGGGCGACTGCAACCAAGGATGCGCCTCCATGCCGATTTCACCACCGTAGATTGCAGGTAGCCGAAGATTTAAGTCCTGCACAAGCGGGAAGCAGAGGTTTTCGGCAAAAATTCCTTTGGATTCAATCATCGTCTCGCATAGGAATCTTTAGATTCCTAGGTTCTTCAAGGAAGAAGCCGCGCGCCTTGCGACCGCAGTCCGCGCCGGGCCGCCCGGGGCCGCCTTCCCGCCCCTCGCCCGGGGCAGGCCCTATCGCCGGCCCCCATGCCGCCGGCCCCCATGCCGCCGGCCGCATGCCGTGGGTTCGTGATGCAGCGCCCGGCGCTCGCGCCGGGGGGAACGCGCCCGCCGGGGCGGCGGGCGGCGGCGTGCCGAAACAAGGGGAGAACAGCGGCCAGCCGAATCAGGCGGCCGCCGCGTCCCGGATCAGGAAGCTCGCGCCGGGCGTGTCGTTCCAGCGATCGGCCTTCAGCGTGCCGCACAGGTGCAGCGGCCGGCCGGGCGAGAGCAGCGCCGCCTCCAGCGGCGTCTCCCGCACGCGGAAGCACAGGGCCTTGATGCGCCCGCCCTCCTCGCCTTCCAGGAAGGCGCGCAGCGTCGTTCCGCCCTTGCCCACCAGCCCCGCCTTCACCACCCGCACCCGCGTCAGCGCCAGCAGCGGCTCCTCATGGCCCGCGCCATAGGGGCCGAGGCGCTCCAGGGTTTCGGCCGCCTCCGGCGTCGCTCCGCGCGCGGTCAGCGCGCCGTCGAGCCACAGTTCCGGCACATCGGGCAGGTCCGCCGCCGCCGCCAGGCGCTCGTCCAGATGCGCGTGCAGGGCGCGCAGCGCGTTCTGCTCGGCGGTGAAGCCCGCCGCCATGGCGTGCCCGCCGCCCGCTTTCAGCAGGCCTTTCTGGCGCGCCGCGATCACCGCCGCGCCGAGGTCGAGCCCCGGCACCGAGCGGCCCGAGCCCTTGGCCAGCCCCTCCGACAGCCCGGCCACGCAGGCGGGGCGGTTGAAGCGCTCGCGCAGCCGGCCGGCCACGATGCCCACCACCCCGGGGTGCCACCCCTCGCCCGCCACCAGCAGCACGGCATGGCCCGCGGCGCGCTGCGCCTCGGCCTGCGCCATGGCCGCGGCCAGCACCCCGGCCTCCACCTCCTGGCGCTGGCGGTTCACCGCGTCGAGCCGCTCGGCGATGGCGCGGGCCGCGACGGGATCCTCCTCCACCAGCAGGCGCAGGCCGAGGTCGGGCGCGCTGATCCGCCCGCCCGCGTTGATGCGCGGCCCCAGCAGGAAGCCGAGCGTATGGGCCGAGGGCGCCTCCCGCGCCCCGGCCACATCCAGCAGCGCCGCAAGCCCTGGCCGCGCCCGCCCGGCCATCACCCGCAGCCCCTGCGCGACGAAGGCGCGGTTCACGCCCAGGAGCGGCACCACGTCGCAGACCGTGGCCAGCGCCACCAGGTCCAGCGCCGCGCGCAGGTCGGGCTCGGGGCGGGCGGCGAAGAAGCCGCGCCGGCGCAGCTCCCGCTGCATCGCGACCGCGGCGAGGAAGGCCACCCCCGCGGCGCAGAGCTGCCGCAGCCCCGAGCGGTCGTCCAGCCGGTTCGGGTTCACCGCGGCGCGCACGCGCGGCGGCGGGCCCTCGGCCAGGTGATGGTCCAGCACCACCACATCGGCACGCCCATCAGCCCCGGCCAGCGCCTCATGCGCGGCGATGCCGCAATCCACGCAGACCACGAGCGTATGCCCCGCCGCCACCAGCCGCTCGATGGCCGGCCCGTTGGGGCCATAGCCCTCGGCGATGCGGTCCGGCACATAGGGGGTGACGGCGCAGCCCAGCGCCCGCAGCGCCTCGGTCAGCAGCGCGCCCGAGCAGGCGCCGTCCACGTCGTAATCGGCGAAGACGGCCACCTTTTCGCCCCGCTCGGCGGCATCGGCGAGCCGGGCGGCGGCCGCGTCCATGTCGGTCAGCACCGAGGGGTCGGGCAGCAGGGCGCGCAGGGTGGGGGCGAGGAACTCCTCGGCCGCCTCGATGCCCACGCCGCGCGCGGCCATGATGCGCCCCGCGAGTTCGGGCAGGCCGAGCCGCTGCGAAAGCGCGGCGCCGAGCCGCGCATCCGTGGGGCGCCAGAGCCAGCGGCGCCCCGTCAGGCTGCGCTCGACCCCGAGCGCGGTGTCCATCAGAGGATGGGCTTCACGCGGAAATTGTGGTGCCCCTCGACGTAGCGCACCGTGCCGGACTTGCTGCGCATCACGATGGAATGCGTCACCGCGCCCCCGGGAATGAGCCGCACCCCGCGCAGCAGCGGCCCGGTGGTGACGCCGGTGGCGGCGAACATCACCTCGCCCGCAGCCATCTCCTCCATGGCGAATTTCCGGTGCGGATCCTCCATCCCCATCTCGCGCGCGCGGGCCACCTGGGCCTCGTCCTCGAAGATGAGCCGCCCCTGCATCTGCCCGCCGATGCAGCGCAGCGCGGCGGCGGCCAGGACGCCCTCCGGCGCGCCACCCCAGCCGAGATACATGTCCACCCCCGTCTCGGGCTGGGCCACGGCGAGCACGCCGAACACGTCGCCGTCGGGGATGAGCATGAGCCGCGCGCCCGCGGCGCGGCAGGCCTTGATGATCTCCTTGTGCCGGTCCCGGTCGAGCACGCAGACGGTGAGCTCGCCCACCTCGCAGCCCTTGGCGGCGGCCAGCGCGCGCAGATTCTCCTCGGGGCTGCGGTCGAGATCCACCACGCCGGGCGGCAGGCCGGGGCCGACGGCGATCTTGTCCATGTACACGTCGGGCGCGTGCAGGAAGCCGCCGCGGGGGGCGAGCGCCACCACGGCCATGGCGTTGGGCCCGCCCTTGGCGGTGAGCGAGGTGCCCTCCAGCGGGTCCACCGCGATGTCGGCGCGCATCCCGCCGCCGGACTTGGCGTAGAGGCCCACCTTCTCGCCGATGTAGAGCATCGGCGCCTCGTCCATCTCGCCCTCGCCGATCACCACCGTGCCGTCGATGGCCACGCTGTCGAAGGCGCGGCGCATGGCCTCCACGGCGGCGCCGTCGGCGGCGTTCTTGTCCCCCTTGCCGACCCAGCGGCTCGCGGCCAGCGCCGCGGCCTCGGTGACGCGCACGAGTTCCAGCGCCAGGTTGCGGTCCACCTGCGCCTGGCGGGCTTCGGTCTCGCTCATGTTTCCTCCCTCGGGGGTCGCGCTCAGCGGCGCAGCAGCAGATCGCCCGTGACCTGGAAGCTCACGGGAATGTCCTCGACGGTGGCCACGGGCGGCGGCACGGCCCCGGCGGCGCGGGCGGGCTGCGGAGCGGCCATGGCGAAGGGGCGCGCCTCGGGGGCGGCGTCCACGCTGAGGTGGGTGAGTGCGACGACGCGCAGGCCGAGCTCGCGCGCCACCATCTCCGCGCGCTCGCGCAGGGCGCGGATGGCCTGGCGCATCGCCGCGTCCCGCGCCTCGCGCGCCGCGGCTTCGGAGAGGCGCCAGCGCAGCTCGCCGAGCAGCAGCCCCTCCTCCTGCAGCCGCGCGATCAGCGCCAGCGCCGGCTCGCCGCGCGCCGCGACGAGGCTGAGGGATTGCTGCGCCAGGAACTCCTGCCCGCGCGGCTCCTGGTGCGCATGGTAGCGGCCGGTGGTGGCGGTGACACCCTCCACCGCGCGCGCCGCGGCCAACGCCGCGGCCATGCGGCGGTTCACCTCGCCCTGCACCGCGCCGGCCTCGAAGCCGCGCGCCTCGACGCGCAGCACGGCCAGCAGCTCATCGGGGGCCACGCGCACCTCCCCGCTCGCGCCGAGACGCAGCCGCGTCTCGTTGGGCGACTGCGCCGCCGCCGCGGCGGGCAGCAGCAGCAGGGCGGGGATCAGGGCGCGGCGCAGCATGGGCTCACATCTCCTCGATGCGGATGCGGGCGGGGGGTTCGAGCACGCTCGGCAGGGCGGCGATGCGCGCCAGCGCGGCGTCCATCGCCGCCTCCTCGCACTCGTGCGTCACCAGCACCACGGGCACCGCCTCGCCGGGCGCGCGGCCGCGCTGGAGCATGGATTCGAGGCTGATGCGCTGGTCGCGCAGGATGCCCGTCACGTCCGCGATCACCCCCGGCTGGTCGAGCACCATCAGCCGCAGATAGGTGGCGCCGCGATGGCGCGACATGGGCAGGGCGGGCGAGGCGTCGAGGGTGGCGCTGTCCGCCCCCCAGAGCGGGGCGCGCCGGCCGCGGGCGATGTCGATGAGGTCCGCCACCACGGCGCTGGCGGTGGGGCCCGCCCCCGCGCCGCGCCCCTGCAGCACCACGCGGCCCACCGCATCGCCCTCGGCCAGAACGGCGTTGAACACGCCCTCCACCGCGGCGAGCGGGCTGCCCGCCGGCACCATGCAGGGGTGCACGCGCGCGCTCACCCCCTCCGGCGTGCGGCTGGCGATGCCGAGCAGCTTGATGCGGTAGCCGAGCTCCTCGGCCAGCGCGATGTCGAGGGCGGAGACCTGCGCGATGCCCTCGATGTGCAGCGAGGCGAGGTCCACCGGCCGGCCGAAGGCCAGCGCGGCGAGGATGGCGAGCTTGTGCGCCGCGTCCACCCCCTCGATGTCGAAGGAGGGGTCAGCCTCGGCGTAGCCGAGTTCCTGCGCGGCCTTGAGCACCTCCGCGAAGGGCAGCTTCTTCTGCCGCATCTCGGTGAGGATGTAGTTGCAGGTGCCGTTCAGGATGCCGGCGACGCGGCTGATGCGGTTGGCCGCCAGCCCCTCGCGCAGCGCCTTGATGGCGGGGATGCCGCCGGCCACCGCCGCCTCATAGGCCAGCGTGCCGCCCATGGCCTCGACCTGCTGGGCGAGCGCCACGCCATGGGTGGCGAGCAGCGCCTTGTTGGCCGTGACCACGGGCTTGCGCGCGCGGAGCCCGGCCTCGACCAGCGCGCGGGCGGGGCCTTCGGCGCCGCCGATCACCTCGACCACCACCTCCACGTCCGGGTCGGCGGCCAGCGCCACGGGGTCGGGGTGCCAGGTCAGCCCATCGAGCGGCACGCCGCGGTCGCGCTCGGGGTGGCGTGCGGAGACGGCCACCACCTCGATCGGCCGGCCGGCGCGGGCGGCGATGACGTCCGCGTTGTCGCGCAGCAGCTTCACCACGCCCGCACCCACCGTGCCGAGCCCGGCCACGCCCACCTTCATCACGGCGCTCATCCCGCGAGGCTCTCCTCGGCGGGGGCGGCGTTGTCGCCCTGCAGGAAGGCGCGGATTCCGCGCAGCGCCTGGCGGATGCGGTGCGTGTTCTCGACGAGGGCGATGCGCACATGCCCGTCCCCGTGCTCGCCGAATCCCACGCCCGGGGCCACCGCCACCTTGGCCTTGGCGAGCAGCAGCTTGGAGAACTCGACGGAGCCGAGCTGGCGGAAGCGCTCGGGGATGGGGGCCCAGAGGAACATGGAGCCCTGGCAGGGCTCGACCGGCCATCCGGCCTGGACCAGGCCCTTCACCAGCACGTCGCGCCGCTCGCGGTAGAGGGCGCGCATCTCGGCCACGCAGTCCTGCGGGCCGTTCAGCGCCGCGGCCGCCGCCACCTGGATGGGCGTGAAGGCGCCGTAGTCGAGATAGGACTTCACGCGCGCGAGCGCGGCGATCAGCCGCGGGTTGCCGGCCGCGAAGCCCATCCGCCAGCCCGGCATGTTGTAGGTCTTGGAGAGCGAGGTGAACTCCACCGTGCACTCCTTCGCGCCCGGGATTTCGAGCACGGAGGGCGGCGGGTTGTTCTCGTCGAAGTAGAGCTCGGCGTAGGCGAGGTCGGAGAGGATGAACAGCTCGTGCCGCCGCGCCAGCGCCACCAGCTCCTTGTAGAACTCCCGGCTGGCGAGCAGGGCGGTGGGGTTGGAGGGGAAGTTCACGATCAGCGCGGTGGGCTTGGGCACGCTGTGCTTCACCGCGCGCACGATGGCCTCGAGCATCGCGTCGTCCGGCGTGTAGGGGATGGAGCGCGCGGTCGCGCCCGCGATCAGGAAGCCGAACTGGTGGATGGGATAGGAGGGGTTGGGCACCAGGATGGTGTCGCCCGGGCTCGAGATGGCCTGGGCGAGATTGGCGAGCCCTTCCTTCGAGCCCAGCGTCGCCACCACCTCCGTCTCGGGGTCGAGCTTCACGCCGAAGCGGCGGTCGTAATAGCCCGCCAGCGCCTTCCGCAGCCCCGGGATCCCCTTGGACATGGAGTAGCGGTGGGTGCGCGGGTCCTGCACCGCCTCGATGAGCTTGGCCACGATGTGCGGCGGCGTGGGGCTGTCGGGGTTGCCCATGCCGAGGTCCACGATGTCCTCCGCCGCCGCGCGGGCCTTGGCCTTGGCCGCGTTGACCTCGGCGAAGACATAGGGCGGCAGGCGGCGGATGCGGTGGAACTCTTCGGCCATGGCGGGCCTCCTCGGGGCTCGGCAGTGTGCGGGCTTTAGCGGAGTCGGCCCCAGGCGTCACCGCCCGGACGCAGGGGGGCGGCCCTACCGGGACAGCAGGGCCGGGGGCGGCGGGGGCGGCGGCGCGCCGGGGGCGAGCAGCTCCGCCCCCGGGGCGGCGGGCGGCGCGCCGGGCTGCGGGAAGGCCTCCGGGGCGGGGGCCGCCGCCGCGTCGGCCGGCGCGGGCCTGTCCCAGGGAATCGGTGCGGCGCGCGCAAGGCGCGGCGGCGCGGGCGGGCGGGCCGGCACGGGCGGCTCCCCGGCCGCGGCGGGGCCGGCGAGCGGGGCCGCGGGGCGCGGCGCGGGAATGGGCGTCTCGCTCGCCGCGCGGTCGCGCTGCAGCGCCGCGGTGATCCGCTCCCGCGCCGAGAGCTCCGGCCGTTCCGGGAGGGGCGGGACCGAGGCGAGGTTGGGCGAGGGCCGATCGAGCCCGGGCGGGGGCAGCCGCGCCTCGGCCGCCGCCCCCGAGGCGTCGCGCAGCATGGCCCGCACATCCATCCGGTTCGGCACCTCGCAGCCGGCGCAGAACAGCGCGAGCAGCAGCCAGAGCGGCGCTTGATCGGCGCGCGGGCGGCCCCTACCCTGCGGGGCGGGTTGCGGAAAGGCGTCTGGTGTCGGCGGCAAGCGCGGTGTTCCCCCTCTCGGGCGGCGCGATGCTGGGCGAGCCCGCGCCCGCCCGCAAGCCTCGCGCGCAGATGGCCAGAACGCCCGGCACGGCAAAGGCAGGCAGAACCCCATGAGCCCTTCCCACGGCAAGGACACGCCGGACTACCACCTGCCCGACGCCGAGCTGGTGACGCGCACCATGGCCGAGGTGGCCGAGCGCGGGCAGCGCATCGTGGCCGATTTCCTCAAGCGCCAGGCCGAGGAGACCGGCAACCCCGACCCGCTGAACATCGGCGGCGCCTTCCTCGAGATGACGGCGCGGCTGATGGCCAACCCCCAGCGGCTGATGCAGGCGCAGCTCGGCTTCTGGCAGGACTATCTCACCCTCTGGACCAACACCGCCCGGCGCATGCTGGGCGAGCAGACGGGCCCCGTCATCGAGGAACCCAAGGGCGACCGCCGCTTCAAGGACGAGGCCTGGCGCGAGAACGAGGTGTTCGACTTCATCCGCCAGTCCTACCTTCTCGCCGCGCGCTATTTCACGAACACGGTGAACAGCGCGGAGGGGCTCGACCCCAAGACCGCGCAGAAGGTGGATTTCTACACGCGCCAGTTCGTGGACGCGATGAGCCCCGCGAACTTCGTGCTCACCAACCCCGAGGTGCTGCGCCGCACCGCCGAGACGGGGGGCACGAATCTGCTCAAGGGCCTGTCCAACCTCCTCGCCGATCTCGAGCGCGGCAAGGGCCGTCTGCGCATCCGCATGACGGACGATTCGAAGTTCAAGGTGGGCGAAAACATCGCCGTCACCCCGGGCAAGGTCGTCTTCCAGAACGACCTGATGCAGCTCATCCAGTACAACCCGACGACGGAGACGGTGCTGAAGCGCCCGCTGGTGATCTTCCCGCCCTGGATCAACAAGTTCTACATCCTCGACTTGCGCCCGAAGAACAGCTTCATCCGCTGGGCGGTGGAGCAGGGGCACACGGTGTTCTGCGTCTCCTGGGTGAACCCGGACGAGCGCCTCGCGCAGAAGGGGTTCGACGACTACATGAAGGAGGGCGTGCTCGCCGCCCTCGACGCCATCGAGCTCGCCACCGGCGAGCGCGCGGTGAACGCCATCGGCTACTGCCTGGGCGGGACGCTGCTCGCCACCACCCTCGCCTACATGGCGGCGAAGCGCGATACCCGCATCAAGTCCGCCACCTATTTCGTCACGCTGGTGGATTTCGAGCAGCCGGGAGAGCTCGGCGTCTTCATCGACGAGGAGCAGCTCAAGGCGCTCGAGGAGAAGATGAACAAGCGCGGCTATCTCGACGGCAGCGAGATGGCCACCACCTTCAACATGCTGCGCGCGAACGACCTCATCTGGTCCTTCGTCGTGAACAACTACCTGCTGGGGCAGGACCCCTTCCCCTTCGACCTGCTCTACTGGAACGACGACAGCACGCGCATGCCCGCGCGCATGCACAGCTTCTACCTGCGCCGGATGTACCAGCAGAACGACCTGGTGAAGCCGGGCGCGATCGAGTTGCTCGGCACCAAGATCGACCTGCGCAAGATCAAGGTGCCGAGCTATCTGATCTCCACGCGCGAGGACCATATCGCGCCCTGGAAGAGCACCTATCGCGCCACCCAGATCTACTCGGGCCCGGTGCGCTTCGTGCTCGCCGCCTCGGGGCACATCGCAGGCGTGGTGAACCCGCCCGATTCCGGGAAGTACAGCCACTGGATCAACGAGGAGCTGCCGCCCGACCCCGACGAGTGGCTGAAGGGCGCGACCGAGCTCGCCGGCTCCTGGTGGCCGGACTGGCAGCGCTGGGTCAGCGGGCTCGACAAGACCATGGTGCCCGCGCGCATCCCCGGCAGCGGCAAGCTGCCGGTGATCGAGGACGCGCCGGGCAGCTATGTGCGGGTGATGGCGAACGACTGATAGGGGGGGCCGAATGGCCCGACCTGTCAGTCCGCGCGGATGTTCGCCGCCCGGATCACCTCGGCGAAGACCCGCGCCTCCTGAGCGAAGAGGCGCTGCACCTCGGCCGGCGTCGTCGGCGCGGTCTGGATGCCCTGGCCGGCCAGGCGCTCCACCAGCGCGGGCTGGCGCAGCGCCGCCCCGGCCCCCTCGTTCAGCCGCTCGATGCGCGCCGCCGGCGTGCCGGCGGGGGCGAGCAGGCCGAACCAGTTGTCGAAGGCGAAATCGGCGAGGCTGAGCTCCGCCGCGGTGGGCACATCGGGAAGCTGGGGGGCGCGCGCCTCGGCCGCCACCATCAGCGCGCCAGCCGCCCCGCCTGGACATGCTGGGCGATGGTGGGCACCGGGTCCACGATCACCGGCACCCGGCCGGCCAGCACCTCGGGGATGGCGGCGGCGCTGCCGCGGAAATGCACGGAGGTCATCTCCGTGCCGGTGCGGCGCTGCAGCAGCTCCGCCACCACATGCAGCAGGCTGCCCGAGCCGGCGGTGGCGTAGTTCACCCGGCCCGGCTGGCGGCGCAGCTCGGCGAGGAAGCCCGGGAAGTCGCGCGCCGGGAAATCGGGGTGCACCACCAGCGCGATGGAGGTGCGCACGGCCCGCGTGACGCCGATCAGGTCGCCCAGCGGGTCCACGGTCATGTTGCCGTAGGTGAAGGGGTTGATCGTCACCTGCCCGCAATAGGCCATGAGCAGGGTGAGCCCGTCCGGGGCGGCGCGCGCCACCTGTTCGGTGGCGAGGTTGCCAGCCGCGCCGGGCGGGGCGGAAGGGCATGCGCGAACTCCTGGGATGAAGGCAGGATGACATTCCCGACATAGGGCGCGCGGCGGCCCGCGCCAAGCGCCCCGCGGCTCAGCGCCGCGGCGCCGTGAAGGGCTGAAGCCCCCCTTCGCCCACGCCGAAGCCCACGCCCCCCTCCTCCAGACGGGCCGCGGGGGCGCGCTCCAGCGCCGCGACCAGGCCGGGCAGCACGAGCTGCGCATTGGGCCGCGGCCCGGGCTCGGCCAGCCGGGCGAGCGGGCCGGGCCGCAGCCCGGGCCGGAAGGCGGGCGGGGCGAGCGCCGCCTCGACCGCCGCGCGCTCGCCCCGCGCCAGCGCGTGGCGCGCGGCCAGCAGCGCCGCGATGGCCTGTTCGGGCGTCGCCTCCGGGGCGAGGCCGAGGGCGGCGCGCTGCTCCTCCACCGCCGCGGCCAGGGCGAAGCGGAACCCCTCGTCCAGCCGGGCGAGGCCGCCGCCCGGCCGCGTCTCGCCGCCCAGCCATTCGAGCCGGGCGGCGGCCAGCGCCACCGCCTCCGGGGGGCCGGCGAGCCCCCCGCCGCCCGGGGCGAAATCGGCCAGCGCCCGCCGCGCCACCGCCAGCAGAGGCGAGGAGAAATCGCCGCCCGTGAGCTCCCCGGGCGGGGGGGCGGGCGGCCGGGTGCGCAGCTCGGCGCAGGCGCCGAGGGCGAGCAGCAGCGCCACGGCGCTGCGCCGCCCGATGCCGGCGGGCCGCGTCGGCCGGTGGGAACCCGCCAGCCCCGAGAAAGCCGGCGGGACCGCCGTCCGGATCACAGCGTGCTGGTGACGGGCGAGCGCTCGGGCGCGATCAGGCTGCGCTCGGCCGCGGCGGCCGCGGCCGCCGTGCGGGGCAGCGGAGGCAGCGCGTTGAGGCGCGCCAGCGTGCCCTCGGGCCCGGCAGTGAACACCTCGGGCGCAAGGGCGGCGCGCAGCGCGTCCTGCCGCCCCTCCTCCAGCGCGCGCGAGGCGGCCAGCAGCCCGTTGATCACGCGCTGGGGCGGCGCGTCCGCCGCCACGCCGATCGCGCCGCGCCACTCGCTCCGCGCGGCCTGCATCTGCGGCAGCAGGGTGGGCACCGGGTTCCGCGCCACGGGGTTGGAGGGCAGCTCGACGGCGAGATACTCCATCTCCGCCAGGGCGCGCGCCGCAACGCCGGGCCGCCCGGCGAGGCTTGCGGGCTGGCCGAAGGCGCTGCCCGCGTGCAAGGCGGCGGCGCGGGTGGGGTCGCCCGCGCCCTCGACGAAGCCGCTCGGCAGGCTCGCGGTCTCGACGGGCGGCAGCCCGGCGCAGGCGGCCAGCGCGGGAAGGGCGAGCAGAACGGAACGACGCAGCATCATCTAGATTCTCCCATTGGCCGAACCGCGGCCGATGTCCTGGTTCAGGCGGTCCTGGTCGAGGCGGAGCATCTCGCGCTCCGCCATCGCGGTCGCCTCGCGCGTGCGCGGCAGAGGTGGCGGCGCGGCGAGGCGCTGCAAGGTGGTCTCGGGCGCCGGGAAGGCGGCGGCGGGCAGGGCGGCGCCCTCCCCCTCCCCCGCGAGGCGGCGGCGCGCCAGGGCGAGCCCGTCCACCACCATCTGCGGCGGGGCCTCGGGCGCGATGGCCAGCGCCGCGCGCAGTTCGGCCCGGGCCGCGAGCAGGGCGGGGCCCACGGGGGGGGCGAAGCCGCGCCAGCGCGCCTCCCAGGGCAGGCTGGCGGCGAGATACTCGACGAGCATGGCGGCCTGTGCGGCCTCGGCCCCCGCGGGCGGGGCGGCCCGGCCGAAGGCGTGGGCCGCCCCGAGCACGGCGAAGCGCCACGGATCGGTCGCCCCCGCCACCATGCCCGGCGGCAGGCTGGCCGAAGGCGGCGCCGCCCCGCCCGCGCAGGCGGCGAGCCCCAGCAGCAGCGCGAATCCGGCGATCCTCATGGCGGGAGGCTACTCCGCCGCGGGCTGTTCCTGAAAGTGACCAAGCGTATCCAGCGAGGCGCGGTGCCGGCGCGCGAGCTCAACGTAATGCGGCGCCGTGCGGTCGAAGCCCTGGGCGCGCTGCTCCCCGCTCAGCACGCGCACGAGCTTCGCGGGGTTGCCCATCCACAGCTCCAGCCGGCCGATGCGCTTGCCCGGCGGCAGCACCGAGCCCGCGGCCAGCACCCCGCCCGCCTCGATCACCGCATCGTCCAGCACCGTCGCGCCCATGCCGACGAAGGCGCGGTCCTCCAGCGTGCAGGCATGGATGATGGCGGCGTGGCCCACCGTCACGTCCGCGCCGATCACCGTGCGCTGCCGCCCGGCGTTGACGTGGATGATGGTGCCGTCCTGGATGTTGCTGCGCGGACCGATGCGGATCAGGTTCGTGTCGCCGCGCAGCACGCAGTGGAACCAAATGTTGGCGTCCTCGGCGATCTCGACATCGCCGATCACGGCGGCGGTGGGCGCCACCCAGGCGCGGGGGTGCACCACCGGCCACTTGCCCTCGAAGGGATAGAGCGGGCCCATGGCGCTCACTCCGCCGCCAGCGGCAGGGCCGCGTTCACGTCCACGCCCAGCATCAGGCCGATGTTCTGCACCGCCGCCCCCGAAGCGCCCTTGCCGAGATTGTCGAGCTTCGCCACCAGCACCGCCTGGCCGCGCGCGGCGTTGCCATAGACGCGCAGCTCCAGCGCGTTGGAGCCGTTGAGCGCCTCGGGCTCCAGCCGCGCCGCCCCGTCCGCCGGCGCCACGCGCACCCACTCCGCCCCCGCGTAATGCGCGGCGAGCGTCGCCTCGATGTCGCCCGGCGAGGGCGCGCCGCGCAGCAGGTCGAGATGCAGCGGGAGGGAGACCAGCATGCCCTGGGCGAAATTCCCCACGCTCGGCACGAAGATGGGCCGGCGCGCGAGCCCGCCATGGAGCTGGATTTCGGGCAGGTGCTTGTGCTCGAGCGTCAGGCCATAGAGGAAGAAGGGCGCGGCCGCGCCGGCTTCGAACTCCGCGATCATCGCCTTGCCCCCGCCGGAATAGCCGGAGACGGCGTTGATGGTCAGCGGGAAATCGGGCGGCAGCAGCCCGGCCTCGATCAGCGGGCGGATCAGGGCGATGGCGCCGGTGGGATAGCAGCCCGGGTTGGAGACGCGGCGCGCGGCGGCGATGCGCTCCGCCTGGCCGCGCGTCATCTCGGGGAAGCCATAGACCCAGTCGGGGTGGGTGCGGTGGGCGGTGGAGGCGTCGAGCAGCCTGGGCGCGGCCTCGCCCATCTCGGCGGCGATGGCCGCCACCTCCTTCGCCCCCTCGTCGGGCAGGCAGAGCACGACGAGGTCCACCTGCTCCATCAGGGCGCGCTTGGCGGCCGCGTCCTTGCGCTCGGCCTCCGGCAGCGAGCGCAGCACGAGGCCGGGATGCCCCGCGAGGCGGGCGCGGATCTGCAGCCCCGTGGTGCCGCTCTCGCCGTCGATGAAGATGCTCGGAAGCTTGGCCATCTGCGTGTCTCCGTCGGCGGAGTGTGGCCCGGCTGGGGGGCGACGCGAAAGGGGCGGGCCCCTGCGGACCCGCCCCTTGTGGGAATGACCGGCATGCGAGCCGGGCGTGACGCGCGCCCGCCCCGTCTGCGGGGGCGCGGCGCGTCAGCGCTTGCTGAACTGGAAGCTGCGGCGCGCCTTGACCTTGCCGTACTTCTTGCGCTCGACCGCGCGCGGGTCGCGCGTCAGGAAGCCGGCCTTCTTGAGGATGCCGCGCAGCTCGGGCTCGTAGTTGCACAGGGCGCGGGAGATGCCGTGCCGCACCGCGCCCGCCTGGCCCGAGAGCCCGCCGCCCGTCACCGTCGCCGTCACGTCGAAGGCCTGGTAGCGGTCGGCCACCAGGAAGGGCTGGGTGATCAGCATGCGCAGCACGGGGCGGGCGAAATACTTGGCCGCCGGCTTGTCGTTGATGGTGATCTGCCCCTTGCCGGGCTTGATCCACACCCGCGCCACGCTCTCCTTGCGCGAACCGGTGGCGTAGCTGCGGCCCTGGGCGTCGCGCTTCGGCTCGCGCTTCGGGGCCTCGGGCGCCGCGGCCGGGGTGCCCTGCACCAGGGCCTTGAGGTCGGCCAGGGAAGTGGCCGTGGTCTGCTCGCTCATGGACTCAGCGCACCTTGTTCTTGGCGTTCATCGCCGCGACGTCGAGCGGCTGCGGGTTCTGGCCGGCATGCGGGTGCTCGGCCCCGGCATAGACGTGCAGGTTCTTCATCTGCTTCCGCCCGAGCGGGCCGCGGGTGATCATGCGCTCCACCGCCTTCTCGATCACGCGCTCGGGGTAGCGGCCCTCGAGGCGCTGGCGGATGGAGCGGCCCTTCACCCCGCCGGGGTAGCCGGTGTGCCAGTAGAACACCGACTGCTCAGCCTTGTTGCCGGTGACGCGCACCTTGGCGGCGTTGACGATCACCACATGGTCGCCGCAATCCACATGCGGGGTGAACTGCGGCTTGTGCTTGCCGCGCAGCCGGTTGGCGACGAGCGAGGCGAGGCGGCCGAGCACGAGGCCGTCCGCGTCGATCACCCACCACTGCTTCTGGACCTCCGCCGGCTTCACCGAGCGGGTCTGTGTGCTGAGCATGGAAGAACCTTGGGAAAGGGAGTTCGCGGGCGGCTCTCTGCCCGCGAACGCGCGCTGCGTCAAGCCGCGCGGAATGCGGTAACATGATACCCCGCCGCGAGAACCTCCTTGCGCCCGCCCGCGCCGGCCTGCCACGCTCCCCGCACAACGAGGGAGGAAACACCGCATGATCCGCCGCCGCGCCGCGCTCGCCGCGCCCCTGCTCGCCCTGCCCCACGCCGCGGCCCGCGCCCAGGGCACGGCCACCCAGGTCGTCATCCCCTACGCGCCCGGCGGCGCCTCCGACGTGGTGGGGCGGCTGCTGACCGAGGGGCTGGCGCAGCGCCTCGGCGGGACCTTCGTGATGGACCACAAGCCCGGCGCCTCCACCACCATCGCCGCGCGCCATGTGGCGCGCGCCCGGCCCGACGGGCAGACGCTGCTGCTCGGCACCATCGTCACCTTCTCCATGGCGCCGCTCGCCCTGCGCCAGCCGGGCTATGACCCCGTCGCGGATTTCACGCATCTGACCCAGCTCTGCGACACCGAGGCGCTGCTGGTGGCCAACCCGCGCTGGGAATCCCTCGCCCAGCTCTTCGAGGCCGCGCGCCAGCGCCCGGGCCAGCTCAGCTACGCGAGCTGGGGCATCGGGACCACCGCGCATCTGCCCATGGTGGAGCTGACGGCGCGCGCGGGGGTGGAGATGCTGCACGTGCCCTTCAACGGCTCGCCGCCCGCCATGACGGAGGTGATCGCGGGGCGCGTGGACTGCATGATCGCCCTCGTCGCCGCCTGCCGCGGCCATGTGGAGGCGGGGCGCATGCGCGCGCTGGGCGCGGTGACGGTGAACCGCGTGGCCGCCTTCCCCGCCATCCCCACCGTGGCCGAGCAGGGCTTCCCGGGCTTCGGCGGCGGCGCCTGGTATTCGCTGCAGGCCCCGCCCGGCCTGCCCGAGCCCCTCAAGGCGCGGCTCACCCAGGCCGCGGTCGAGAGCTTCTCCACCCCCGAGGCCATCGCGTTCATGCGCGGCCAGGGCCTCGCCCCCGCCGCGGCCTTCGGCGAGGCGCCGCTCGTCGCGCGCATCCGCCGCGAGCTCGACCAGCACCGGGAGCTGATGGCGCGCGCGGGCATCCAGCAGGGGTAGCCGGGCTTCGCGCTTCCGCGCTTCCGCGCTACCAGCACCGCCACCCGCGCGCCGCCGCGCGGGCGGAGGAGACATTCCCGCATGACCGACGCGAAGGGGCTCGGCCGCAACGCGGCCAACTACGGCGACCGCGACTTCGCCCTCTATCTCCGCCGCTCCTTCGCCAAATCCATGGGCTATTCGCGCGAGGCGCTGGCCCGGCCCGTGGTGGGCATCGCGGACACGGGCAGCGAGCTCAACAACTGCCACCGCACCGCGCCCGAACTCATCGAGGCGGTGAAGCGCGGCGTGCTGATGGCGGGCGGGCTGCCGCTCTCCTTCCCCACCATCAGCCTCTGCGAGCCCTTCCTCTCGCCCTGTTCCATGCACTACCGCAACCTGATGGCCCTCGACACCGAGGCGATGATCGCGGCCCAGCCCATGGACGCGGTGGTGCTGGTGGGCGGCTGCGACAAGACGGTGCCCGCCCAGCTCATGGCGGCGGCCAGCGCGGGCATCCCCGCCGTGCAGCTCGTGGTGGGGCCGATGAGCGCCAACCGCTTCCAGGGCGAGCGGCTCGCCGCCTGCACCGATTGCCGCCGCTACTGGGCGCGCTACCGCGCGGGCGATGTGAGCCAGGAGCGCATCGAGGAGGTGGAGGGCAGCCTCGCCACCACGGCCGGCACCTGCGGCGTGATGGGCACGGCGAGCACCATGGCCTGCATCGCCGCCACCCTCGGCTTCATGCCGCTCGAGGCCGCCTCCATCCCCGCGACCCACGCCGACCGGCTGCGCGCGGCCGAGGCCGCCGGCGCCCAGGCCGTGCGGCTCATCCACAAGCCCGTGCCGCCTGCGGCGCTGATCACGCCCGAGAGCGTGGAGAACGCGCTGCGCGTGCTGCTGGCGCTGGGCGGCTCCACCAATGCGCTCGTGCATCTGGCCGCCATCGCGGGGCGCTGCGGCGTGGCGGTCGACTACCATCGCCTCAACGAACTCTCCGAGACCACGCCCGTGCTCGTGGACCTCAAGCCCACCGGCGAGGGCTACATGGAGGATTTCCACGCCGCCGGCGGCATGCGCGCGCTGCTGCACGAAATCCGCGACCTGCTGCACCTCGGCTGCACCGACCTCGATGGCCGCACGCTGGCCGAGCGCATCGGCGACGGCCCTTCCTTCGTGGACCGGGCCTACATCAAGCCCCGCGCCGCGCCCGTCTCGCCCGTGGGCGGGCTGGTGGCGCTGTTCGGCAGCCTGGCGCCCGAGGGCGCGATCCTCAAGCGCAGCGCCGCCACGCCGGCGCTGTTCGAGCACGAGGCGCGCTGCCTCGTCTTCGACGGGCTCGAGGATCTCGCGAACCGCATCGACGACGAGGCGCTGGACGTGACGCCGAGCGACATCCTCATCCTCAAGGGCGCGGGCCCGCTCTCCGCCGCCGGCATGCCGGAGGCCGGCTATCTGCCCATCCCGAAGAAGCTCGCGCGCCAGGGCGTGAAGGACATGGTGCGGATGAGCGACTGCCGCATGTCCGGCACCGCCTTCGGCACGGTGGTGCTGCACATCGCGCCCGAGGCGGTGGCCGGCGGGCCGCTCGCCCTGGTCGAGACGGGCGATCGCGTGCGGCTCTCGGTGGCCGAGCGCCGGCTCGACCTGCTGGTGGACGAGGCGACTCTCGCCGCCCGCCGCGCGCGCTGGTCGCCCCCGCCCGCCCCCGCGCGCGGCTGGGACGCGCTGGTGCGGCGCGAGGTGCTGCAGGCCCCGCAGGGGGCGGATCTGCGCTTCCTGCTGCCCGATGGCGGCGCGCGATGACGCTTGCATGAATCCGTCACGGGTCTAGGCTTTCCTGCGGCAGCGGGCCGACAGCGCCCGCGCCGCAGGAGGACGTCACCATGCGCGCGCTGCTCGCCGCGGCCCTGTGCCTCGGCGCGGGCCTGCCCGCCTTTCCATCCGCCGCCCCGCCGGCGCGGGCGGCCCTGATCGCCCATGTCTGCACGCTGCTGCTGCTCGACGCCGAGGCCAATGCGCGCGGCGAGGGGCTGAACGCGGCCAAGGCGCAGCTCGAGCGCGAGGGCTGCCAGGCGGGCGATCCGCTCGTCGTCATCGCCACGGGCGTCAGCCCCGCGGAGCTCGCGGGCGCGCTGTGCCGGCGCGGCGCGGGCGTGCAGGTGAGCGAGAAGCTGGACGGGGCGAGCGACCTGATGCAGGTGGATTGCGAATATCCGGGCCTGCGTTCCTCTCGCCGAGGCGGCGGCTGAGCCGGCCATGACGGCAGGGAGTGGCAAGCCCGACCCGATGTTGGCGGAGTGGTTCGCGCGGGAGCCCGTCGTCTTCTATCCCGCCGGCGAGGAGCTGGCCGATGGCCCCCTGGCTACCGCCGGCTGGTATGTGGACCCCTTCTGCGATCCGGGCTGCTGCCGGCCCGACGGGCCTTTCCCGACCGAGGCGGAGGCGCGCGCGTGGAGCCGCGCCTTGGCCTCCGCGTACCTGAAGGGCGACGACGCGGCGTGCGCTGCGCTGCGCAAGGAGGCCTTGGCCCTCTACGCCGCCGCGGTGAAAGCCGCCCGAGAGGCCTGACACGGGCGGCATATCATGCCCCCCATCATGGCGCGCCCGCCGGGGAGGCCCCCCTGGCCCGCCGGCGCGCCGCGCCCTATGGGCGGGGGCATGATCGCCCTCATCGGCGCCAGCGGCCGCTCGGGCCGCGCGCTCGCCGCCGCGCTGGCCGCGCGCGGCGAGGCCTTCCTGCCCGTCCTGCGCGACGCCGCGAGGTGGCGCGCCCTCGGCTTCACCCAGACCCCGCGCGTGGCGGACCTCACAGACGCCCCGGCGCTGCGCGCCGCGCTCGCGGGCGCCACGCGCATCGTCTCCTGCGCGCATGCGCGCCATGCGCCCGCCATCCTCGCCGCCGCCCCGCCCGGGGCGGCCTTCGTCTTCATGGGCTCCACGCGCCGCTTCTCGCACTGGCCGGACGAGCACGGGAACGGCGTGCGCGCGGGCGAGGCCGCCTTCCTCGCCTCCGGCCGCCCGGGCGTGATGCTGCACCCGACCATGATCTACGGCGCAGAGGGCGAGAACAACGTGCAGCGCCTCGCTGCGCTGATGCGCCGCCTGCCCCTGCTGCCGCTGCCCGGCGGCGGGCGCAGCCTGGTGCAGCCCGTGCACCAGGACGACGTGACCGCCGCCCTGCTCGCCGCGCTTGCGCGCGCCGAGGCGCTCTCGGGCACGCTCGTCCTCGCCGGGCCCGCGCCCCTGCCCTATCGCGACTTCTGCGCCGCGGTTGCGCGCGCGGCGGGCATCGCCCCGCGCCCCGTGCTGCCGCTGCCGGCCGCGGCGCTGATGGCGCTCGCCCCCCTCACCCGCGCCCTGCCCTTCCTGCCGCGCATCGAGGCGGAGGAAATCCGCCGACTGACCGAGGACAAGGCCTTCGACATCGCCCCCGCCCGCGCCGCGCTCGGCTTCGCCCCGCGCCCGCTCGAGGAAGGGCTGGCCCTGACATTCCGCTGAGCACCTGCGCGCGCTAGCCTCGGGCGCGACAGGAGTCTTCCATGCCCGTGATCAACCGCATCGCCGAGTTCCACCCCGAGATGACCGCCTGGCGGCGGGATTTCCACGCCCACCCGGAGCTCGGCTTCGAGGAGTTCCGCACCAGCGCCATCGTCGCCGAGAAGCTGCGCGCCTTCGGCTGCGACGAGGTGGTGACGGGCCTCGCGCGCACCGGCGTCGTCGGCGTGATCCATGGCGCGCGGGGCCCGACGGGCCGCGCCATCGGCCTGCGCGCGGACATGGACGCCCTGCCCATCCAGGAGCAGACCGGCCTGCCCCACGCCTCCACCATCCCGGGCAGGATGCACGCCTGCGGCCATGACGGGCACACGGCCATGCTGCTCGGCGCGGCGAAATACCTCTGCGAGACGCGCGCCTTCGACGGCACCGTCTATCTCGTCTTCCAGCCGGCCGAGGAGAACCTGGCCGGCGGCGGCGTGATGGTGGAGGAAGGCCTGTTCGAGCGCTTCCCGATGGAGCGCATCTTCGGCCTGCACAACTGGCCCGGCATGCCCGCGGGCACCTTCCTCTGGCGCGAGGGGCCGGTGATGGCCGCGGTGGCCAATCTCGAAGCGACCATCACCGGCAAGGGCGCGCATGGCGCGCTGCCCTATCAGGGCAACGACCCCATCGTGATCGCCGCCGCCATCGTCCAGGCGCTGCAGAGCATCGTCGCGCGCAACCTCGACGCCGCCGACGCCGGCGTCATCAGCATCGGCATGATCCAGGGCGGGGACACCTACAACGTCATCCCCGAGAGCGTGCGCATGCTGGGCACGGCGCGCTGGTTCCTCCCCGAGGTGGGCGACACGCTGGAGCGCCGCTTCAAGGAGCTCGTCACCGGCATCGCCGCGAGCTTCGGCGCCAGCGCCACGGCGCGCTTCGACCGCGCCTATCCCGCCACGGTGAACGAGGCGGAGAGCACCCGGCTCGCCCGCCGCGCGGCCGAGACGGTGGCCGGCGCGCAGCGCGTGGTCCACATGCCCAAGCCCACCATGGGCGCCGAGGACTTCGCCTACATGCTCAACGCCAAGCCCGGCGCCTATCTCATGCTCGGCGGGCAGCGCAGCGCGGACGACGCCTCGGTGCACCACCCGCTCTACGACTTCAACGACGAGATCCTGCCCATCGGCGCCTCCTGGTGGGTCACGCTCGTCGAGCAGTTGCTGCCCCGTGAGTGAGACCATCACGCCGGGGAAGGCGGCGCTCTTCCTCGGCTATGCGAAGATCGGGCTGCTCGGCTTCGGCGGCGTGGCCGCCTGGGCGCGGCGCGTGATCGTGGAGGAGCGGCGCTGGCTCTCCGAGCGCGACTACGCGGAGGTGCTGGGCCTCGGCCAGATCCTGCCCGGGCCCAATGTGGGCAATGCGGCGGTGATGATCGGCCGGCGCTTCCACGGGCTCTCGGGCGCGCTGCTCGCCACGGCGGGGCTCTATGCGGGGCCGCTCGCGATCCTGATCGCGCTGTCGCTCTTCTACGACCGCTACGGCACGACGCCGGGTGTGGCGCCCTTCATGCAGGGGGTGGCGGCGGCGGCGGCGGGCATGGTGATCGGCACGGCGATCAAGATGGGCGAGAAGCTGCGCCCGCCGCCCGAGCTTCTGGCCGTGGGGCTGCTCGCCGTGGCGGGAGCGGCGGTGCTGCGCCTGCCGCTGCCGGTCGTGGTCGTCACCCTCGCGCCGCTCGGCGTCTGGCTCTCGCTGCGCCGGGCCTGGAAGGCGGGGGCGCGATGAGCCTGCTGCTGCAGATCCTGCTCGCCTTCGGCACGCTCTCGCTGCTCGCCATCGGCGGCGCGAACGCGGTGCTGCCCGAGATGCACCGGCTGCTGGTCGAGGTGCATGGCTGGATGGACGATGCGACCTTCAGCCAGCTCTTCGCCCTCGCCCAGGCCGCGCCGGGGCCGAACATCCTCGCCGCCTCGGTGATGGGCTGGCACATCGCGGGGCCGGCGGGCCTCGCGGCGGCGACGATCGGCATGCTGCTGCCCGCCGCCCTGCTGGCCTGGGCCGTGGCGGGGCTGACGCACCGCCTCTCCGGCGCGGCCTGGCTCAAGCCCGCGCAGTTCGGCCTGGTGCCGGTGGCGGTGGGGCTGATCGCCGCCTCGGGCGTGATCATGGCCGGGGCGGCGGGCACGGGCTGGCTCTCCTGGGCCATCATCGGCGTCTCCACCCTCTTCGTCTGGCGCACCTCCCTCTCGCCGCTCTGGGTGCTGGCGGGCGGCGGCGCACTCGGGCTGCTGCTGCTGTGACGCCCTCGCTCGGCGCCCTGGGCCTCGCTTATCTGCGCATCGGGCTGACCGGCTTCGGCGGCGTGAACGCCTGGGCGCGGCAGCTCCTGGTCGAGGAGAAGGGCTGGCTCACCGAGCAGGAATACGCCGAGACGCTCGGCATCGCGCAGGTGCTGCCCGGGCCGAATGCGCTGAACTGCGCGATCGGCGTGGGCGTGCGCTTCCATGGCGCGGCGGGGGCCATGGTGTGCGGAGTGGCGCTGTTCGGCGGGCCGATGGCGCTGCTGATGGGCATCGCCGCGCTCTACGACGCCTATGGCGAGCTGCCTCTGGTGCGCGCGGTGCTGACGGGCATCGCCGCCGCGGCGGCGGGCATGGTGCTCGGCACCGCCGCGAAGATGACCGGGAAGCTGCGCCCCAGCCTGCCGCTGCTGCTGGTGGGGCTCGGCGCGCTCGGCATGGCGCTGGCGCGCGTGCCGCTGCCCGCCGTGGTGCTCGGCCTCGCGCCCTTCGGCCTGCTCGCCGCCTGGTGGGGGATGCGGCGATGAGCGAGGAGAGCCCGCTCGGCGCGCTGGTGCTCGGCTTCCTCGGCATCTCGCTGCTCAGCGTGGGCGGGGGCGTGGCGGTGCTGCCCGAGATGCAGCGCCTGGTGGTCGAGACGCATGGCTGGATGGATGCGCTGGGCTTCGCCAAGCGCTTCGCCCTGGCGCAGGCCGCGCCGGGGCCGAACATCATGGTGGTGGGGCTGATCGGCTGGCATGTGGCCGGGGCGCTGGGCATGTTCACGGCCATGCTGGCCATGTGCGGGCCGACCTCGCTGCTGGCCTATGGCGTCGCGCGGATGCGCCAGCGCCTGGCCGGCCGGCGCGGGCTGCGCGTGGCCGAGCGCGGGCTCGTGCCCATCGCGGTGGGGCTGATCGCGGCCTCGGGCGTGCTGCTCGCCGCCGGCACGGCCGAGGGCGCGGCCCTGCCCTGGCTCGCGCTCGGCGTCACGCTGGGCAGCGCGCTCTTCGTCTGGCGCAGCGCGCGCTCGCCGCTCTGGGTGCTGGGGTTCGGCGCGATCATGGGCGCGCTGTTTCTGCGCTGACGCCGACCGCCCGGCCATGGCAGCATGGCGGCATGCACACCACCGTCTTCTTCGCCACCAACCGCCGGCTGATCGGCCCCGGCGACAAGGCCGCCGACTATGCCGGCGAGCAGGGCCCGGCCGGCCAGCCGGGCCGGCTGACCCACGCCATGGCCGAGGTGGAGCGCGCCGATCTCGCCCGGCGCGAGACGGGGGCGCTGCGCTCCATCGCGGGCGTCGCGCCCGATGACTTCTCCGCCGCGCTCTCCCGGCGGCTGGAGCAGGGCGGCAACCTGCTCGTCTTCCTGCACGGCTTCGCCAACAGCTTCAGCGACGCGCTGCGCCGCGCCGCTTTCAACCGCGACTGGCTGGCCGGTTCGCGCCTGCCCGGGGCGGACTGCACGGTGATCGCCTTCTCCTGGCCCTCGGGCGGGGTGGTGGTGGACGGCAAGACGGTGGCGCCGGGGCTGCTGGTCGCGCCCGTCTCGCTCGTGCTGCTGCTGGCCGGGGTGGTCGCCTCCCCGCTCGCCGGCGCCTATCTGGAGGATCAGCGCCAGGCCGAGGCCTCGGCCGCCGATCTGGTCAGCTTCCTCGACCGGCTGCGCCCGCTGGCGCAGACGCTGCGCAAACGCGGGGGGCGGGTGGCGCTGCTCGCGCACAGCATGGGCAACCTCGTGCTGCAGCGCGGGCTGGAGCGATGGGAGGGCATGGCCTTTCCAGGCGAGCCCCTGTTCGACGTGGCGATCAGCGCCTCGCCCGACACCGGCTGGGCGGAGAAGGACGGCGCCGGCCCCCGCTGGCTCGCCCTGCTCGGCAAGCTCTCGACGAAGGTGGATCTGCTCCATTCCCAGCAGGACACGATCCTCGCCCTCAGCCACAAGGTGAACGGGATGAAGCGGCTGGGCCTGAGCGGGCCGGGCGACAAGGATGTGCCGGGCCGCTACGACCCCGCCCGCTTCCGCTTCCTCGACTGCAGCGGCTACCGCGACGACGCGCCCAACCCGAGCATCGACCAGAGCCACCAGTTCTACCGCCGCCTCGAGCCTGTGCGCGACCTGATGGCCCGCGCGGTGGCGGGCGTGCCGTGACGGCCGCGGAGCCCGGCCCGGCGGGGCCGCTCTTCCTGCGCGGCCTCGGCGCCCCCTCGCCGCCCGGCGACGCCGCGGGCCAGGCCGCCCTGGCGCTGCGCGAGGCCGAGGCGCGGCTTCGCGCGGCCGGGGCGGACATCCGCCGCCTCGAGATCGCGCTGACCGACCGCGCCTTCCTCGCCCCGGTCGAGGAGGCGCTCGCCCGGCTGCCCGGCGCGGCCGCCGCCCCGCGCGCGGTGACCATCCTCCCCGGCCTCGCCGAGCCCGGCATGCTGGTGGAGATCGGGCTCGACGCCGCCCCGCCCTGCCCGGCGGCGCAGGCGGAGCTGCGGCTGCCCGGCCTCTCCGCCCCCGCCCCGCGCGGCCACACGGCCGAGGCCGCCGCCCTCCAGGCCGAGGCGGTGTTCGACGCGCTGGAGGCGCGGCTCGAGGCGGCGGGCGCGCGGCTGGGCGATCTGTGCAAGATCACCATGCAGATCACCGACCGCGCCTTCCGCCAGCCGGTCTATGGCGTGATGGGCCGGCGCCTCGCCGGGGTGCGGCCGGTCAGCACCGGGCTGATCGTGGCCGGGCTGCCCGACCCGCATGCGCTCTTCCAGCTCGATGCGGTCGTGATCCCCGGCGGGCCGCATGCGCGGATCAGGCCCTATCTCTCCACCTCCATGCCCTACGGGCGCGAGCGCCAGCCCTTCCAGGCCGAGTTCTGCATGGCCGTGCGGGCGGGGCGCGACATCCTCCTGCGCGGGCAGACCGGCCTCTCGCTCGAGGGCGTCTTCCACGGCGAGGGCGACCCCGCCGCCCAGGCGCGCCAGGCGATGGACAATGTGGAGCGGCTGCTGGCCGAGGCGGGCGCGGGCCTCGACGATGTGGCGCACGCCGCCCTCTACGTCACCGACCGCGCCTTCCTCGCCCCGGCCTGCGCGGTGGTGCGGGAGCGGCTGGGCGCCGCGCCGCCGCTGGCGCAGCGCATCGTGCGCGGGCTGGCCGCGCCCGAGCTGCTGATGGAGGTGGATGTCCGCGCCCGGCTGCCGTGATCAGGGCGGCGGCGGCGGAGCTTTCGCACGCCTTGGCGCGAGCGGCCGCCGGCAGGCCCCTGCTCGTCACGCCGCCGCCCGCCCACCCGGCGCGCCCGATCCGTCCGGCATGACCGCCGGCCGCGTTATTCCGCCGCCAGCAGCGCATGCGGGGCGCGGGCCAGCTCCTCCAGCGGGCGGTGGCAGGCGATGACGTGGCCCGGCCCGGCGAGCCGCGGCGGCGGCGCCTGCTCCTCGCAGACGGGGCCGAGCCGCGCGGGGCAGCGATGCGCGAAGCGGCAGCCGCGCGCCGGCGCGGGGGTCGAGACATCGCCCGCCAGGCGCAGCCGCGCCCCCGCCCGCTCCCGCCGCCCCAGCAGCGGCACGGCCGAGAGCAGCGCCTGGGTGTAGGGGTGATAGGGCGGGGCCAGCACCGCCTCTACCGGCCCCTCCTCCACCACCCCGCCGCGATACATCACCGCGATGCGGTCCGCGATGTGCGCCACCACGCCGATGTCGTGTGAGATGAACAGATAGCCCACGCCCAGCCTGTCGCGCAGCTCCTCCAGCAGGTTCAGCACCGCCGCCTGCACCGAGACGTCGAGCGCCGAGACCGCCTCGTCGCAGACCAGCAGATCGGGGCGCGAGGCGAGGGCCCGGGCGATGGCCACGCGCTGCTTCTCGCCCCCCGACATCTGATGCGGGTAGCGCGCGCGATAGGCGGGGCCGAGGCGCACCAGCTCCAGCAGCCGGTCCACCTCGCGTTCCGCCGCCGCGCCGGAGGCGATGCCGAAGCGCAGCAAGGGGCGCAGCAGCGCCTGCTCCACCGTCTGGCGCGGGTTGAGCGACCCATCGGGGTTCTGGAAGACGATCTGCGCGCGGCGGCGGAAGCCGGGGCCGGGCTCGGCCGGCACGGGCGCGCCTTCGAGGCGGATCGCCCCGGCATCGGCCGGCAGCAGGCGCAGCAGCAGCCGCCCCAGCGTGGATTTGCCCGACCCCGATTCCCCCACCAGCCCCAGCACTTCGCCGCGGCGCAGCGCGAGCGAGACCCCATCCACCGCCCGCACCTCCGCGCGCGGGGCGAGGAGGCGCAGCACGCCCCCGCCCAGGCGGAAGCGCTTGGCGAGGCCCTCCGCCTCCAGCAGCGTCCCGCCGATCGGCGGACGGGCGGCGGGGGGCGCCTCCTCGGCCGGCCAGGGCGTGCCGGCCAGGGCCTCTGCGCGGTGGCAGAGCACGCGCCGCACCCCGGCCGCCCGGACGAGGCCGGCCGGATCGCCGCCCCTCTCGCCCCGGCCGGGCTCGGGGGCGGCCGCCGGCCTGAGCGCCTGGGGCGCCTCGCAGCCCGGGGCGGCGAAGGGGCAGCGCGGGCGGAAATGGCAGCCCGGATCGGGCCGCGTCAGGTCCGGCAGGCTGCCGGGGATGGGGCGCAGCCGCTGCATCCCCCCGCGATCGGCCCGCGGCAGGGCGGCGAGCAGCCCGCGCGTGTAGGGGTGCAGCGGGGCCGAGAGCAGCGCCTGCACGGGCCCCTGCTCCACCACCCGGCCGGCGTAGAGCACCGTCACCTCCTCGCAGAGCCGGTCCACGATGCCGAGGTTGTGGCTGACCAGCAGCATCGCCACCCCGCGCTCGCGCCGCAGCCGCTCGAGAAGGTCGAGGATCTGCGCCTCCACCGTCACGTCCAGCGCCGTGGTCGGCTCGTCGAGCAGCAGCAGCTCGGGCTCGCAGGCGAGCGCGGTGGCGATCACGGCGCGCTGCTTCATCCCGCCCGAGAGCTGGTGCGGATAGGCGTCCGCGACCTCGGCCGGGCGGGGCAGGCCCATCTCGCCCAGCAGCTCCACCGCGCGGGCGAGGGCGGCGCGCGGCGCGAGGCCGCGGTGCTGCATCAGCGGCTCGGCCACCTGCAGGCCCACGCGCAGGGCGGGGTTGAGCGCCCCGGCCGGGTCCTGGAACACGGTGCCGATGCGCGCGCCGCGCAGCCGTGCCGCCGCGGCGCGCAGATCATCCTCGGCGAAGCGCATCCGCTCGGCCGAGAGGCTCGCCCCCTTGCCCAGCAGCCCGAGCAGGGCGAGCACCAGGGAGGATTTGCCCGAGCCGCTCTCGCCCACCAGCCCCATGGCCCCGCCGCGCGGGATGGCGAGAGAGACGCCCTGCAGCGCCTGCACCGCGCCCCTGCGCGTGGCGTAGGCGAGCGAGAGCCCCGCCACCTCGAGCAACGGCGCGCTCAATGCCCCCGCCCCTTGAGGCGCGGGTCCAGCAGGTCGCGCAGCCCCTCGCCCACCACGTTCACCGCGATCAGCAGCAGGCAGAGGCACAGCCCGGGCGCGAGGCCGATCCAGGGCGCCTCGGAGATGAAGGGCCGGGATTCGGCGATCATCAGCCCCCATTCGCTGGCCGGAGGCTGCGGCCCGAGCCCGAGGAAGGACAGGGCGGAGCCGAGCAGGATGGCGAAGGTGACGCGCAGCGCCGTCTCGACGATCAGCGGCGGCCAGGCATTGGGCAGGATTTCCCGCGCCAGGATGTGGAAGGCGCCCTCGCCGCGGGCGCGCGCGGCCTCCACGAACTCCTCCGCCAGCAGGTCGAGCGCCACGGCGCGCGCGATGCGCGTCATGATCGGAACATAGACGAGGCCCACGGCGAGGATGGTCTTGCCGAGGCCCGGCTCCGTCACCGCGAGGATGAGCAGGCCGAGCAGCACGGGCGGCAGCGAGATCAGCAGATCCACCCCGCGCATGATCGCCTCCTCCACCAGCCCGCGACGGAAGGCGGCGATCAGGCCGAGCGGCACGCCGATGGCGAGGCTGATGGCGGTGGCGCCGAAGCCCATCAGCAGCGAATGGTGCGCCCCGGCCAGCACGCGCGAGAACACGTCGCGCCCGAACTCGTCCGTGCCGAACCAGTGCGCGGCGGAGGGCGGGCGCAGCCGCGCGCGCATGTTGAAGGCGTCCGGATCGTAGGGCGCGAGGAAGGGGCCGAGCGCGGCGAGCAGCAGCACGAGCCCGAGCACGACCAGCCCCAGCAGCAGGCTGCGCGGCAGCCGCCGCCCCGGCGCGGACAGCGCGGCGCTCACGCCGCCCCGCCCACGCGGATGCGCGGGTTCACCACCGCGTAGAGGATGTCGGCCGCGAGATTCGCCAGCGCATAGACGGCGGTGACGACGATCATCCCCCCCATCATCAGCGGCAGATCCTGGTTGTCGATGGCGTAGATCAGCATCCGGCCGAGGCCGGGATAGGCGAAGACGCTCTCCACCACCACGATCCCCCCGATGAGGATGCCCACATCCACCGCGAGCACGGTGATGGCCGGCATCAGCGCGTTGGGCAGGGCGTGGCGGCGCAGCACCAGGCGCTCGGGCAGGCCCTTGGCGCGCGCGGCGAGCACGTAGCGGCTCTCGAGCGCCTCCAGCATGGAGGAGCGCACGAGGCGCGAGACATGCGCGATCAGCCCGAGCACCAGCGTCGCCACCGGCAGGATGAGGTGCTTGGCCCAGCCGAGCAGCCCCCCCTCGGCGAGGGGCGTGTAGCCCGTGGCCGGCAGCCAGCCGAGCCAGACCGAGAAGAACAGGATCACGAGGATGCACCAGAAGAACTCGGGCACCGCGATGAAGAAGTACTGCCCGAGGGTGAGCGCGCGGTCGCTCGCCGAACCCGCATGGGTGGCCGAATGGATGCCGAGCGCGACGCCCGCCAGCGCGACCAGCACGATGGAGATGGCGGCCAGCACGGCCGAACGGCCGAGCGCCTCGAGGATCACCGGCCCCGCCGGCCGGTCCATGGTCAGCGAGACGCCGAAATCGCCCTGCAGCAGCCCGCTGAACCAGCGCCAGTACTGCAGGTGCAGCGGGTCGTTCAGCCCGAGCCTCTCCTCGAGCGCCGCGATGGCGGCGCTGGTGGCGTATTCGCCCAGGATCATGTGCGCCACGCTGCCCGGCAGCAGATGCACCACGGCGAAGACCAGCACCGTCATCGCCCAGAGCACGAAGACGAGCGAGGCGAGGCGGCGGGCCAGGAAGCCCGCCATCAGGCGCCCAGGAAGCCGCGCCGGAGGTCGAACCAGCGCATCGGGTGCGTGCTCACCTCCCGCACATTGGCGCGATAGCCGCAGGCGAAATTGACGGCATAGGCGAAATAGCCCGCCGGGTTCTCGGCCAGCACGCGCTGCATGGCGACGTAGTGCTCGCGCTGGCGGGCGGGGTCGCCGGTGAGGCGCGCCTGCTCCAGCGCATGGTCCACGCGCGGCTCGTTGTAGTGCCACAGCCGCTCGTTCCAGCTTCCGCGGCTGTGCAGGAAGGGGAAGGTCGCCGTGTCCACCGTCGGGCGGGCGAAGAAGCCCTCGATGTAGAAGGGCGCCCGGCCCGAGACCTCGGCCGAGTAGCGGCCGAAGGGCACGCGCTGGATCTCGATCTCGAAGCCCGCGGGGCGGGCGAGCTGCTGCAGCGTCACGCCCAGCCGCTCGCGCACCGGCCGGCCGACCGGGATGACCAGCGGCACGCGCACCGGGCCGCGGATGCCCGCCTCCGCGAGCAGCCGCCGCGCCGCGGCCGGGTCCGCCCGCTCGGGGATCGGAACCTCGCGCGCGAAGAAGGGATGGGTGGGCGGGATGGGGCTGTGGGTGGGCGCGCCCTCGCCGAAGAGCACCGCCTCCACCACATCGGGCTTGGCAACGGCCAGGTGGAAGGCGCGGCGCACCCGCACGTCGTTGAAGGGGGCGATCTGGTGGTTCATCACCGCCCCGTCCCAGGAGGCGGTGGCGACGCTCTCCACCCGGATGTTCCGCGCCTCGCGGAGCTGGCGCACGTTCTCGGGGCCGAGATCCCACACCACCTCGAGATCGCCCGCCTGCAGGGCGGCGATGCGCACGCTCATCTCCGGCAGCACGCGCAGCTCCACCCCGTCGAGGCGCGGCTGGCCCGGCTCCCAGTACTCCGGGTTGCGGGCGAGCACGAGCCGGTCGCCCGGCGTGTAGCTGCGGAAGAGGAAGGGCCCCGTGCCCGAGGGCTGGGTGGCGAGCTGCTCGATCCGATCGTGCGGGACGATCTTCACCTGCCGGTCGGCCAGGATATCGGCGAAGCCGCCATAGGGGGCGGAGAGGCGGAAGATCACGCTGTGGGCGTCGGGCGCCTCGATGGCCTCCACCATCTCGAAATTGCTGCGCGCGGGCGAGGCGAGGGCGGGGTCCATCACCCGGCGGAAGCTCGCCACCACGTCCTCGCTCGTCATCTCCCGGCCGTGGTGGAAGCGCACGCCGCGGCGCAGGCGGAAGCTCCAGGTCCGCAGATCGTCGGAATACTGCCAGGATTCCGCGAGCTCCGGCTCGATCGTCATGTCCTCCTTCATGCGGGTGAGGCCGTTGAAGACGAGCTGGTTGTAGACGTACTCCTCGCCGATGGTGGTGCGCGCGGGGTCGAGGAAGCGCAGGTTCGCGCTCATTGCGATGCGCAGCACCCCCCCGCCCGCCTGCGAGGCGCCGGGCCTGGGCAGCGCGACGGCGGAGACGAGGGCGGGCAGCGCGAGGGCTGTGCGGCGGGGCAGCGTCGTCGTCACTCTCTCTCTCCTTCCTGGGCTCAGGTGACGCCGGGGGCGGCGTCGGGGTTCACGGCGCGGGTGAGGTAGAGCTCCACCTGCGGGGCGTAGGCGTTCCACAGCGCGCGCAGGGCGGAGATGGCCTCCGGCGCCTCGTCCACGCGCAGATCGACGAGCGGGAAGACCTCGCGCTCCACCACCAGCAGCGCGGCGGAGATCACGGGCCGGCCCTCGCCGCCCGCCGCCTCGCCCGCCTCCAGCGCGCGCATCAGCCGCTCGGCCAGCGGCTCCGCCTCGGCGGCGAGGAAGGCCTCGGCCATGGCCGCGGGCACGCGCTCGTTCGCCAGGATGTTGCCCAGCGCCACGCAGTCCCGCCCATGCGCCGCGCCGAGCGCGGGCTTGACCTTCGCGCCGTGGAAATGCGCCGTGCGGCCGTGGCGGTCCATGACGGCAAGCTGGCGCCAGCCGTGATCGGGGGTGGAGGCGACGAGGGCGGCCAGCGTCTCCTCGGCCGAGCAGCCGGAGGCGAGCAGATCGAGCCCGCGCGGCCCGAGGCGCGGATCGGTGCGGTGCTGCGTCAGGATCGCGCCCAGCCCGGCCCTGGCGTGCGGCACCCGCGACCCGACCGCGAGGCTCGATGTGGTCACGGCGCAGCCGAACTGCCCCGTGCGCGCGCAGCGACCGATCAGCGAATAGGTCATGCACCGCCCCCTCTGCCGCGCATGGGAAAGCCTGGCGCGGCGAATGTCCAGCCTTGCGTGCGCGGCGCGCGGGCCGGCAGCGGAGCGTGCCTCGCGGGAAGCGGCCTTGGCGCGACGCTGCGCGGGATGAGGCGGGAAGAGCGGTTTCCCGTCATCCGGAAACCGCTCTAGCCTCGCCGCCATGACCGAGATCCGCCGCCTCGCCGCCGCCCTGGACGCCGCGCTGCCCGCGCTGCTCGACCTCGCCGAGCACACGGTGAACACCGACAGCGGCACGCATCACGCGCCGGGGGTGGAGGCCGTCTCCACCCTCTGGGCGGAGCGGCTCGCGGCGGAGGGCTTCGCGCTGGAGCGCACCCCCCTGCCCGGCTTCGGCCCGCAGGTGACGGCGCGGCTTGCACCCGGGGGGAACGGCCCGCGGCTGCTGCTGCTCGGCCATGCCGACACGGTCTGGCCCGCCGGCACGGTGGCGGGCTGGCCCTTCGCGCGGAACGGGGAGTGGCTGACCGGCCCGGGCGTGGGCGACATGAAGACCAATGTGGCCATGGCGATCCACGCCCTGTCCGTGCTGCGCGGGGCGGGCGCGCTCGGCGGGCTCTCGGCCGTCACCTTCTGCATCGTCCCCGACGAGGAAATCGGCTCGCCCGGCAGCCGCGCCTGGCTGGAGGCGGAGGCACGCCGGGCCGATCTCTGCCTGACGCTGGAACCCTGCCGGCCGGGCGGGGGCGTGGTGATCGGCCGCGGGGCGGTGGGCGCCGTCTATGTGCGCGCCGAAGGGGTGACGGCGCATTGCGGCGCGGCGCGCGAACAGGGGGCGAGCGCGCTGGCCGCGCTGGCCGCGCTCGTCGCGCCCATCGAGGCGCTGGGCGACCCCGCCTCGGGGCTTTCGGCCACGGTGGGCATCCTGCGCGGCGGCGATGCGCGGCAGGTGGTGCCGGGCTGGGCCGAGATGCACATCGACCTGCGCGCGCCCGACGACGCCTCCGCCGAGGCGCTGCTGGCCGCGCTGCGTGCGCTGCTGGCACGCCCGCCGGCCGATCCGCGCGTGAGGATCGCGGTGCAGGGCGGCTTCACGCGCCCCGCCTTCCCCACCCATGCCGGCACGCGCGCCCTGCTGGCGAAGGCCGAGGCGCTGGGCGCCGCGCTCGGCGCGCCGGTCTTCGGCCTCGTCTCGCGCGGCGGATCGGACGGCAGCTTCGCCGCGCGGCTGGGCGTGCCCACCCTCGACGGGCTCGGCCCCGTCACGCACGAGGTGTGTTCGCGGCGCGAGCGGGTGGAGCTCTCCTCCATCGTGCCGCGCGCGGCGATCCTCGCGGGGCTGATCGAGGCGGCGGCCGAGGGCTCGCTGGGGCTCTAGCTGCCCACCTTCAGCGTGCTCGTCAGCCCGCGCAGGCAGGCGAGGATGGAGAGCGGCGTGATCCTGCCCGTGCGCGGGTTCTCCTCGCTCGGCACGTTCTCGATGGTCATGGACAGGCGCGCGGAGGCGGCCTCGACGAGAATGGTGTGCTTGTTGCGCGTCTGCGCGGGGTCGGCCCAGATCTCGACCATGGTGCGCTCCGGCCCGATGCCGGCGAGCGCGAGTGCGGCCGCCACGTTCACATTGGCCGGGAAGCCCTGCGCCGCGTCATAGGCGTTGCCGCGGAAGACGCAGGCGGGTTCGGCGATCGCGGCCACATCGATGCCGTGCTGCTCCAGATAGGGCGCGCCGGCGAGGCCGCGCGGCGGCTTGCGCGTCTGGATGGTCACGCTCTCCACCTCGCCCTCGGCCGCCGCGCGCACCGCGTCGAGGCCGAGCAGCGCGCCGGTGGGCACGACGATGCGCGCGCCCGTGCGCTTCGCCTCCTCGACGAGCTGCATGCGCGGCAGCAGCGCACCGACGCTGGAGGGAACGAAGATGCGCCCGCGCGCGATGGCGGCGCGCGCCACCTCCTCGAACACGGCGGCCGGGGCGGCCTCCACCACGATGTCGGCGTCGTCGGCCAGCGCGGCGAGGGGCACGAGCTTCGGCCTGCTGCGGAAGCCGGCCAGCCTGGCCTCCGCCTTCGCCCGATCCCGCGCGCTGACGGCGACGAGGCGCAACCCCTCCACGCCCCGATCCAGCGCCTTGGCCAGATGCAGCCCGATCGCGCCCAGCCCCGCGATGCCGACCTTGAGTTCGCCCGCCATGCGCCCCACCCCCGGAAACAGGAAAGCCGCGATGCGCGAGGCACCGCGGCTCCTCGATGGCCCGTCCGGCCGCGCGGCGCAAGGCCGCGCGGGCGCGCGTCATACCAGCGGCCGCTTGCATTGACCGCTGAAGCTGCGGCGCGGCCGCTGGCATCCCTTTGTCTTGGCACGCCGCCCCCCACCGGGTTCCAAGGCGGCTTGCCGCGTTGGGTGGTGGCAACCCGGCGTGCGCGATACGTCCGGCGAAGCCGCCGGCCGTATCACTCCTCCTTGTAGCCGTAGGCCGGGATGCCCTGCTCGTTGCCGTAATACTTGTAGGGCAGGAACTTGCCCGTCATGGTGATCTTCACGCGGTCGCCCTTCTCGTGCGCCATGCGCTCGAACTCGAAGTCGAAGTCGATGGCGGACATGATGCCATCGCCGAACTCCTCCTCGATCAGCGCCTTCCAGGCGGGGCCGTTGACCATCACCATCTCGTAGAAGCGGTAGATCAGCGGGTCGGTGGGCGGCATGGGCGTGCCGCGATAGGGCACCTCGTTCAGCATGCGCTCCTCCGCCTCGCTGAGGCCGAAGAGCTTCGCGGCCTTGGCCGCCAGCGGCTTCACCAGCTTCATCTGGCCGAGCAGCGCGCCCACGATCAGCGTGGGCGCCACGCCGCCGATCTCCTCGCAGATGTATTTCCAGCTCCAGCCCTTCTCGCGCTTGATGTCGAGGATCTTCTCGGTGAGGTCGGCGCGCGTCATCGCGGTCACTCCTGTGGGTCGTCGGCGGTGGTGGGAAATCAGGCGGCGGCGGGCGCCACCACGGGCGGGCGGCGGGCGTCCCAGCCCTCGGGCGGCTTGCCGGCCAGGGTGCGGCTGCGGGTGATCAGGAAATCCATGATGTGGTCGCGCAGCGCGTGGTAGCCGGGCATGTGGTGCAGGTTCGCGCGCTCGCGCGGGCGCGGCAGCGTGTTGTGGACGATCTCCGCCACCCGCGCCTCGGGGCCGTTGGTCATCAGCAGGATGCGGTCGGCGAGCAGGATGGCCTCGTCCACGCCGTGGGTGATCATGAAGGCCGTCTGCCCCGCCTCGGTGACGAGGCGGCTCACCTCCTCCTGCAGCGTGCCGCGCGTGAGCGCATCCAGCGCGCTGAAGGGCTCGTCCATCAGCAGCAGCTTGGGGTTCACGGCCAGCGCGCGCGCGATGCCCACGCGCTGCTTCATGCCGCCCGAGAGCTGGGCGGGCTTGCGCTCCGCCGCCTGGGCGAGCCCCACGCGGGAGAGGGCGGCGCGCGCCGCCTCGCGCACGCGGCCCCTCTCCCAGTCGGGATGGCGGCAGGAGACGGCGAAGGCCACATTCTCCAGCGCCGAGAGCCAGGGCATCAGCGCATGGCCCTGGAAGATCACCGCGCGGTCGAGCGAGGGGCCCGTGATCTCGCGCCCGTCCACCACCACCGCGCCCTCGCTCGGCTGGTCGAGCCCGGCGAGGATGTTGAGGATCGTCGTCTTGCCGCAGCCCGAATGGCCGACGAGGCAGACGAACTCGCCGCGCTCGATGTGGAACCACACGTCCTCGAACACGGTCAGGCCCGGGAAGCGGCGCGCGATCCCCTCGATGGAGACGTAGCGCGCCGCGGCGGGCAGCGGGGGGGTCATCGCGTTCATTCCTGCCACGCCACCCAGAGCGCGACGAGGCCGAGCAGCCGGTCGAGCGCGAGGCCCACGAGGCCGATCATCAGGATGGCGATCACGATGTCGGCGATGGAGAGGTTGTTCCACTGGTTCCAGACCCAGTAGCCGATGCCCGTGCCGCCCACGAGCATCTCCGCCGCCACGATCACGAGCCAGGCGATGCCGATGGAGATGCGCATGCCCGTGAGGATCGTCGGCGCGGCGGCGGGCAGGATCACGCGCAGCGCGGTCTTCCAGCGGCCGGCCTCCAGCGTGCGCGCGACGTTCAGCCACTCGCGCCGGACGCTGGCCACGCCGAAGGCCGTGTTGAGCAGCATGGGCCAGACCGAGCAGATGAAGATGACGAAGATGGAGGAGATGCTGCTGTCCTTGATCGTGTAGAGCGCGAGCGGCATCCAGGCGAGCGGCGAGACGGGCCGCAGCACCTGGATGAAGGGGTTGAGCGCCGCGTTGAGCAGCGGGCTCATGCCGATCAGGAATCCGAGCGGGATCGCGACCAGCGCCGCCAGCGTGAAGCCCGCCGCGACGCGCCAGAGCGACCAGGCGATCTGAATGCCGATGCCCTGGTCGTTCGTGCCGCGCTGGTGGAAGGGATCGGAGAGCAGGTAGAGAAGGCGCGCGCCGATCTCCGAGGGCGCGGGCATCGCGCTCTGCCCGCCCGCGGCCGCGGCGGGGCTGAGCAGCGCCGCAAGCTCGGGATCCACGGCGGGCCCGCCGGTGGCGGCGCCCTTCACCGCCATCTCCCAGCCGAACAGCAGCGCGGCGAGCAGCGCGAGAGAGAGCGCCGCCGCGCGCCAGAAGGGAACGCCCGCCGTCATCGCCTCAGTTCCGGCGGATGGCGAAGCCCGCCATATAGGCCTCGGGCTGGCGCGGGTCGAAACTGCGGCCGAGGATGGTCTCGGTGCGCAGCGGGCTCTCCGGCACGGCGAGGCCGAGATCGCGCATCGCGCGGCCGGCGTCGAGGGCGAGGAAGGTCTGCTCCGCCACCGCCGCCCAGTCCACGTCGCGCTGAAGCTGGTTCCAGCGGCGCATCTGGGTGAGGATCCAGATCGCCATGGAATGCCAGGGGAAGGGGTCGAAGCCGATCCGGTTGGGCTGGCGCACCACCTGGCCGAGCCCGTTGGCGAAGGTGCCGGTCAGCACCTGCTCCACCACCGTCAGCGGCTGGTTGAGGTAGTTCGGCCCGTGGATGGCGTTCGCCACCTCGCGCCGGTTGGCCGGGTTGTCGGAATAGGCGGTGGCCTCGACGATGGCGCGCAGCAGCGCGGCGTAGGTGTTGGGCGTGTCCGTCACCATGCTGCGCGGCACGGCGAAGGCGCAGCAGGGATGCCCGTCCCAGAGCTCGCGCGTGAGCACATGGATGAAGCCCACGCCGTCGAACACCGCGCGCTGGTTGAAGGGGTCGGGGCCCAGGAAGCCGTCGATGTTGTCCGCGCGCAGATTGGCCACCATCTCGGGCGGCGGCACGGCGCGGATCTGGATGTCGCGGTCGGGGTCGAGGCCGTGTTCGGCGACCAGGGCGCGCAGCAGGTAGTTGTGGATCGAGAAGTCGAAGGGCACGGCGAAGCGGAAGCCGCGCCAGTCGCGCGGGTTGCGGCGCTCGCGGTGCTTGTTGGCGAGCGTGATGGCCTGGCCGTTGATGTTCTCGATGGCGGCCACCGCGAAGGGGATGGGCTGGGCCACCCCGATGCCGAGCGACATCGCCACCGGCATGGGGGCCAGCATGTGCGCCGCATCGTATTCGCGCGCGATGGAGCGGTCGCGGATCACCGCCCAGCCGGCGGTGCGGATCACCTCCACGTTCAGCCCATGGCGGCGATAGAAGCCCATCGGGTCTGCCATGATGATGGGCGTGGCGCAGGTGATGGGGATGAAGCCGATCTTGAGATCGCGCTTCTCGGGCGCGCCGCTCCCTTGGGCCAGGGCCTCGCGGGCGTCGCCGAGCGGCAGCACGCCCTCCAGCGCCGCGAGCAGCGTGCCGGCGCCGAAGGCGTTCAGCAGGGTGCGGCGCGTGGCGGGGTTGGGGAAGGCCGCGCGAAGCGCCGCCTCGTTCACCGCCTGGCCGAAGGCGCCGGTGCCGTCCGCCGGGGCCTCGGCGCATCGGAAGCCGGCTCCATGGGTCTGGCCGCAGGCGCAGGCGGTGGCGGTGCTGTCGCGTCCGAAGAGGCGGGCCATGGCAATCTCCCTGTGCGTGGCGAGGAGATGCCCGTGGCGGCGACCCTGGTCCATGCCGCGCGAGAAGGCAAAACGCCGGATCGGGATGCTTTCTGCCTATCCGGCAGGCAATCCGCCGGCTATTGCCGCCGGCTCGGGCGGGCTGGCCGCGCTCAGCGCGCCGGCTGCGCCACCGCCCCCCGCGGCCCGATTCCACGCCAGGAGAGCGCGAGACCGCCCGCGAGCCCGAAGGCCGGGCGCAGCCACAGCCCCACGGCATTGCCCGCCAGCGCCGCCGGCAGCCAGAGCCAGCCATGCAGGCTGCCCGAGAAGGCCCCGCCCAGGAAGGCGCCGATGTTGCAGCCGTTGGCGAGCACCGCCCCCACCCCGAGCAGCCCGCCTCCCAGCACCCCCGCGAGCGCCGGCCGCAGCCCGGGCCAGGGCCCGCCGCGCAGGAAGCGCCCCGCAAGCCCCGCCGCCACCGCCGCGCCCGCGATCACGCCGAGATTCATCACCCCCGTGCGGTCCTGATCGAGCGGGCGGAACAGCAGCTCGGCCCGCGTCGGCTCCTCCCAATAGGGCCAGAAGGCGGGCTCGCCCCAGCCGGTCGCCTCCAGCAGCCGCGAGCCCCAGAGCGGCAGCGCCGAGGTGATGGCCCAGGGCCGCCCCAGCAGCCAAAGCGTGGCGACATCCAGCAACGCGAGGCCCAGCGCGCCGAGCAGGAGCCAGCGCCCCGCGGGGCTGTCCACCAGCCGCTCCACCGCCCCGTGCCGCCGCCTTTCCCAGGCGTTCAGCCCGAGCCAGAGCAGCGCCACGAGCAGCAGCCCCGCCGCCAGTGTCCCCGCCCAGCCGAGACTCTCGGGCAGGCGCACCGGGGGAAGGTTGGGCCAGCCCTCGGTCAGCGGCAGCGCCCAGGCCATCAGCGTCGCCCCCGCCACGAAACCGAGCAGGGTGAGCCATGGCCGCGCCTCGCCCGTGCCGGCCGTGAACAGCGCGCCCGAGGCGCAGCCCGCGCCGAGCTGCATCCCCACCCCGAATAGGAAGGCCCCCAGAATCAACGCCGCGCCGACGGGAAAATACAGCCCCCGTACCGGCTGCCCGAACAGCTCCCCGGCCGCCAGGCTGGGCAGGAAGAGCAGCAGCCCGGCGGCCAGCGCGAGCAGGATGGCCCGCGCCCCGGCCCCGCGCCCCTCGGCGATCAAGCGCCGGAAGGCCGCGGCGAAGCTGAAGCTGGCGGCGAGCAGCAGCGCGCCGATCGCCGCGCCCAGAATCCAGTGGGGCAGCAGCCCCGCACCGGGGCCGGCGCCGAACCACCACAGGCCGGCGGAGAAGGGCAGGAGGGCGAGCAGGGGTCGCGGGGAGAGAATAGCACGCATGGCAGCGTGCTATTCCAGAATATCACTCTACGCAAGTGTATTTTCGAAAAATCACACCACAGGGCTGCGCCCGCCATCCACATTGATCGCCGTGCCGGTGACATAGCCGCCCTGCTCGCTCGCCAGCAGCAGGGCGAGCGCGGCGAACTCCTCCGGCCGACCGATGCGCCCGAGCGGCACGCTGCGCCCCTGCTCCTCCTTCCAGGCCTCCCAGGAGAGGCCCCGCAAATCCGAGGCGTGGCGGCGCACCCATTGGTCGCTCTCGATGATGCCCACCAGCAGCGCGTTCACCAGCACATTGTGGGGCGCGAACTCGTTGGCCAGCGCCTTGGTCAGCGCCATGCCGGCCGCCCGGCTCACGCTGGTCGGCGTCGAGGCCGCAAGCGGGGCCTTCGCGCCGATGTTGAGCACGTTGATGACGCGCCCCCAGCGCCGCTCCCGCATCCCGGGCAGCGCCAGCCGGCAGAGGCGGATGGCGGCGAAGAGCTTGAGGTCCAGATCCTCCTGCCAGGCGGCGTCGCTGATGTCGAGGAAGGGGCCGCGCTGCGAGGTGCCGGCGTTGTTCACCAGGATGTCGAGCGGGCCGAGCGCGGCCTCGGCCTCGCCGAAGGCCCGGGCGCAGCCCTCCGCGGTGCGGATGTCGGCGGAAATCGCCGCCACCCGCGCGCCCGGCGCCGCCGCCTGCACCTCGGCCCGGGCGGCGGCCAGCGCCTCCTCTCCGCGCGCCACCAGCGCGACATGCCCTCCCGCCCCGGCGAAGGCCTTGGCCATGGCGAGGCCGAGCCCCTTCGAGCCCCCGGTGATGAGCGCGCGCCGCCCATCGAGCCTGATCTGCATGGCCTTCCTCCCGTGCTGTCGCGGCCGAGGTTAGACGGCGCCCCGCGCGCCCGTCACGCGGCTTCGCCGAGCGTGCTCGGGTGGAACAGCTCCTCCGGCGCGATCTCGCGCGCGGCGAGCCCGTCGGCCCGGGCGAAGCGGATCATCGCGGCGATTTCGGCGCGGTTGCGCGCGAAACCGTAGGGCCAGACATCGCCGCCCATCGCGCGCTCCTGCTCCTCCATCGCCGCGGCGATCCAGGGCAGCGAGACGCGCAGCACATTGCTCAGCCGCAGCTCCTCGAGGGCGAGGCGGCGCGCGGCCGCGAAGGCGCGGAACAGCTCCACCGGCAGCCAGGGATGGGCCTCCGCCACGTCCCGCCGCAGGGCGAGGCAGTGCATGATGGGAAAGAAGCCGCTCCGTGCGAACCAGGCCCGCTCGGCCGCCGCGTAATCGGGGAAGAGCCGCGCCACCTGCGGGTGGGGCGCGGGCGGGCGGGGCGTGATCAGCGCATCCACCCGCCCCTCGCGCAGCGCCTGCTCGGGCGGCTCGCCGAGCGGCGCCACGTCGAACCCCTCGGGCAGGGCGATGGCGATGCGCTCGGCGCCGATGCGCCAGCGGATGGCGCGCGTGTCGATCCCGTATTCCTCGCGCAGGATGCCCCGCACCCAGAGCGCGGCCGTCTGCTGGTATTCGGGCAGGGCGATGCAGCGCCCGGCCAGATCCTCGGGCCGGGAGATGCCGCGCCCGGTGCGGATCCAGATCGCCCCGTGGCGGAAGGCGCGGGAGAGGAAGACCGGCACGCCCACATAGGCCGAATCCCCCCGCGCCGTGGTGGTGATGTGGCTGCCCATGGAGAGCTCGCTCACCTCGAAGGCGCGGTCGCGCAGCGCGCGGCGGAAGATGTCCTCCGGCTCTCCGGGCAGGGCGATGAACTCCACCCCCGGCACGCGCACCCGCCCGTCGAGGATGGGGCGCGTGCGGTCGGAGAGGGTGCAGGCGAGGGTCAGGCGCAGCGTGGCCACTCAGAGATTCTCCGGCGTGAAGGGAAGGCGCTCGGGCCGCACGCCCAGCGCCTGGTGGACGGCGTTCGCGATGGCGGCGATGGTGGGGCCCATGCTGGCCTCGCCCGCGCCGAGGGGCGGCTCCTCGGGCCGGGCGATGAGCCGCACCGCCACCGCCGGCGCGTCGCGGAAGCGCAGCACCGGATAGGCGGCCCAGGAATCCGAGAGCACCCGCCCCTCGCCGATCCGCACCGCCTCGTGCAGCGCGATGGAGACGGCGTGCAGCGCGCCGCCTTCGAGCTGGTTCTCCGCCCCGTCGGGGTTGATCACCTCGCCCATGTCGCAGGCGATGGAGAGCGAGAGGCAGCGCAGCCGCTCCTCGGCGCGCAGATGCGCGGCCACGGCGCACCAGGCCCCGCTGTTCTTGTAGCGCGCGAAGCCGAGGCCGAGCCCCTCGCCCTCCGGCAGCCCGGCCCGCCCCTCCCAGCCCGCCATGGCGGCGGCGGCGAGAAGCACCTCCCGCGCGCGGGGGTCGTCGAGGTGGCGCAGGCGGAAGGCGAGCGGATCCTCGCCCGCCATCGCGGCCAGCTCCTCCATCACGCTCTCGATGGCCCAGACATGGATCAGCGCGCCGAGCCCGCGCAGCGCGGAGCAGCGGATCGGCATCTCGGAAAGCCGCGTCATCCGCGCCTCGAGATGCGGCGTGCGGTAGGCCGGGATCTGGTTGCGCTGCGCGCCCCCGCCGCCGGCCAGCGGCGCGTCCTGGCTGGGCGGGACGGGCCGCCCGCCGGGCAGCAGCGGCGCGGCCAGCAGCACCGGCACGGCCCCGCGCCCGGGCCGGCCCGAATGGCCGTTGGAGCGCACATGGCTGCGCCAGGAGGCGAGCGTGCCGGCCTCGTCCAGCACCGCCTCCACCGCCACCGCCATGGCGGGCGAGAGCGGGGCGGAAGCGAACTCCTCCGCGCGCGTCCACAGCGCGCGCACCGGCCGGCCGGGCCGGGCGCGGGCGGCGAGCGCGGCGTCGAGCGCCACGTCGTCCGCCCCGTTGTGGCCGTAGCAGCCCGCGCCCTCGCGGTGCTCCACCACCACCGCCTCTTCCGGCAGGCCCAGCACCTTCGCCAGATCGGCCCGCAGATTGTAGGGGCCCTGGGCGTGGCTCCAGACGCGCATCACGCCCCCCTCCCACAGCGCCACCGCGCAGCATGTGCCCACCGAGCCATGCGCGAGGAAGGGCCGGCGAAAGAGGCGCCGCAGCATGCGCCCGCCCTCGGGCGGCGCGCCGTGCCGCGCCACCAGGCTCTCCTCGCCCGGGGCGGCGTCGAGCCAGGCCTGCGGGTCGTCGGGGATCTCCGCCCCGCCCTGCCAGCGGCAGGCGGCGGCGAGGCGCGGGGCGAGGCGCTCGGCCTCGGCCTCCGTCTCCGCGATCACCGCGAGGAAGCCGCCCTCCCGCCACAGCGCGGGATGGGCGGGCGCCTCGACCAGCACCGCGCCCGGGCGCGGCGGGCGGATCATGCGCGCGTGCAGCATCCCGGGCAGGCGCAGATCGTGCAGGAAGCGCGCCTCGCCGAAGATCTTGGCCGGAAGGTCGAGCCGCGGCAGGCTCCGCCCCGCGAGGCGGCGCGCGGCGGGCGGCTTGGGCGCGGCCTCGCCGCGCGCCTCGCCCGCCAGCAGCCCGCGCCCGGCGAAGGCGGCGTAGGAGCCGATCTCGCCGCCTGGGCCGATGAAGCGCCCCTCCTCCACCCGGATCGCGGCGAGCGGCGCGCCCGAGGCCTGCGCGGCGACCGAGAGGAAACGCGCCCGCGCCTCGGCGCAGGCCTGGCGCAGCGCCATCCCCCCCTCCTGCACCGAGAGGCTGCCGGAGGTGACGGCCTCGTTCGGGCTCTCGCCCGTCACGGTCGGCGCGATGCGGATGCGCTCGGGCGGCAGGTCCAGCTCCTCCGCCGCGATCTGCGCCAGCGCGGTGAGGATGCCCTGCCCCAGCTCCACCTTGCCGGGGCGGATCGTCACCGTGCCGTCGGGGTGGAAGGCGAGCCACTGCTCGAGCCGCGGGTTGAGCCTCAGGCTGCCGGGCAGGCGCGGCCCCCCCTCCCCTTCCGGCGCCGGCCCGTGGAAGGCGAGGTTCACGCGCGCATCTCCGCCGCCGCGCGGCGGATCGCGCGCAGGATGCGGTTGTGGCTGCCGCAGCGGCAGAGATGCGGATCGAGCGCGGCGCGCAGGCTCGCCTCGTCGGGGTCGGGGTTCTCGCGCAGCAGCGCCGCGGCGGTGACGATGATCCCCGCGAGGCAGAAGCCGCACTGCCCCGCCTCCTCGGCCAGGAAGGCGCGCTGCAGCGGGTGCGGCGCCGCCCGCCCGCCCAGGCCCTCCAGCGTCACCACCGCGCGGCCCTCGGCCGCCTCGACGGGCAGGGCGCAGGAGGGGGTGCTGCGCCCCTCCAGCAGCACATGGCAGGCGCCGCACCGCTCCTCGCCGCAGCCGAAGCGCGGCGTGTTCAGCCCCTGCGCCCGCAGCGCCTGCAGCAGCGTCATCCCCCCGGGCAGGGCGGCGGGCGCGCCGTTCAGCGCGCAGCGGATCATCCGGCCGTGATGCGCGCCATGCGGATCCATTCGGCCTGGCGCTGGATGTCGCGGCGCAGGAAGGCGTCGAAGGCGTCCACCGTCATGGGCATGACCTGCGCGCCGGCGGCGAGCTGGCGCTCGCGCGTCGCGGGCAGTTCGAGGATGCGGTTCACCTCGGCGTTCAGCCGCTCCACCACCGGCCGCGGCGTGCCGGCGGGCGCCATGAGGCCGAGCCAGATGGAGGCCTCGTAGCCCGGCAGCGCCTCGGCCACGGTGGGCAGCTCGGGCAGCAGGGGGCTGCGCTCGGGGCCGGTGGTGGCGAGGCCGCGCACCCGCCCCGCCGCGATCTGCTCGCGCATGGTGGGGATGGCGTCGAACATGATGGGCACCTGGCCCGAGATCACCGCCGTGCGCGCCTCGTTGGAGCCGCGGAAGGGCACATGCGTCACCTCCACACCCGCCATGGCGCGGAACACCTCGCCGGCGATGTGATAGGGCGTGCCCGGGCCGCTGGAGGCGTAGTCGAAGCGGCCCGGATGGGCGCGCAGCAGCGCCACCAGCTCGGGCACGCTGCGCGCGGCGAGGGAGGGATGCACCACCAGCGCGTGGTGGGCGATGTTGATGGCGGCCACGGGTGCGAGGTCGCGCATCAGCACATAGGGGCGGCTGGGCAGCAGCGTCTCGTTCGCCGTATGGGTGTTGCTCATCAGCAGCAGGGTGTGGCCGTCGGGGGCGGATTTCGCCACCTGGTCGGTGCCGATGGTCGCGCCCGCGCCGGGGCGGTTCTCCACCACGAAGGGCTGGCCGAAGGCGGCGGCCAGCGGCTCGGCCAGGAAGCGCGCCGCCACGTCGGCCGAGCCGCCGAGGCCGAAGGGCACCACGATGCGCACCGGCCGCTGCGGCCAGGTGGGTTGCGCGCCCGCCGGCAGGGCGAGCAGCAGGGCGGGCGCGGCGAGCGCATGGCGGCGGCGCAGCATGGCGAGGACGTCTCCCGGATGTTTCCCGCCCCTACATCCGGCCGGGCCGCCCGCCGCGCAAGGGGGGCGCAACGATCCTCTTGCCTCGCCTCCCTGCGCTGCCGCAGTCGCCCGGAAGAAGGAGGCGCCATCGGACGCCGGGCGCCGGCCGTGTGACGGGCTTTTCCGTTCCGGCGCGGGCTCCCTCGTGGCGGGCGACCGCTTGCCCTGACGCGCAAGAGGGCGAGGAGCCCGCGGGGGTGAGGCGGGCGGCCTGCGATGCCGCCCCTCTCAGACGAAATCCGGCCGCGGGAGGCGCATATAGGCCTCCCGCAGCGCCTCCGACCAGCCGTCGCGGATGCTGCGGTAATAGCCATCCTCCTCGGTGATGCGCCGGCGCACCGCGAGGCGCAGCCCGTCGCGCCGGATCACCGTGAGGTCGAGCGGCAGGCCGACCGAGAGGTTGGAGCGGATGGTGCTGTCCATGCTGATCAGCGTCAGCGCCACCCCTTCCACCAGCGAGGTGCGCGGCGTGAGCACCCGGTCCAGGATGGGCTTGCCGTATTTGTGCTCGCCGATCTGCAGGAAGGGCGTGTCCTCCGTCGCCTCGATGAAGTTGCCGGCGCTGTAGATCAGGAACAGCCGCGGCGCGCCGCCCGCGATCTGCCCGCCCAGCAGGAAGGAGCAGTCGAAGGCGAGGCCCTGCTGCGCCAGCGCCGCCCCGTCGCGCCGGTTCACCTCGCGCACCGCCGCGCCGACGAGCTGGGCGGCGGCGAACATGTCGTGCACGTCGGTCAGGCGAAGCTGCGCCCCCTCCATCCAGACGCCCTGCTGCAGCAGGTTCCAGACGGTCTGCGTCACCGCGAGGTTGCCCGCCGTCATCAGCGCGAGCGCGCGCTCGCCCGGCACCTCCACCGCATGCATCTTCGAGAAGGTGGAGATGTTGTCGAGGCCCGCATTGGTGCGCGTGTCCGAGAGCAGGACGAGCCCCTCCTCCACCGAGAGGCCGACGCAATAGGTCATGCGCGCGCTCCTTCGCTCAGGGACGGATGTAGAAGGCCTCGATCTCGGCGCCCAGCCGCGCGGTGCGGCCGATCATGTCGGTGAGGAAGGCGTGCAGCCCGCCCTCCAGGATGTCTCCGATGCGGCCGTAGGCGAGGCGCGCGTGCAATTCGCCCGCCAGGCGGTGGCACTCGCCCCGCCGCCCGCCCTGGCCGGCGGCGATGCGCTCCAGCACCTCCAGCACCCGGCCGAAGCAGGCGACGAGGCTGCGCGGCAGCTCGGGCCGCAGGATGAGGAGCTCGGCGATCCGCTTCGCCTCCAGCCGGTCGCGATAGACCCAGTGATAGGCGCGCAGCGCCGAGACGGATTGCAGGATGGCCTGCCACTGCCCGTAGGCCACCGTGCCCTGGCTGCCGGGGCCGAGCAGGTCGTGCTTCACGTCCAGCAGGCGCGCGGTGTTGTCCGCGCGCTCCAGCGCGGTGCCGAGCTGCACGAAGAGCCAGGGCTCGCCGCGCAGCATCGTGTCCTGCGCGGCGCCGTTGAACAGCAGCACGCGCTCGCGCACCCATTCGAGGAATCCGGGCAGCTTCTCGCCCTGGAACTCCGCCGCGCGGATCTGGTTCCAGGTGTCGTTCAGCGCGCCCCACATGTCCACGGTCAGCGCGGTGCGCACCGTGCGGGCGTTGTGCCGGGCGGCGGCGAAGCAGGGGATGATGCCCGAGAGGTTGTCGGGGTCGCGGACCAGGAAGTCCACGACGTTCTCCTGCGTCGTCTCGGCGTGCTTCGCATCGAAGCCGGGCGCGCAGCCGCTCGCCACCAGCAGAGAGCGCCAGGCGTCGAGCTCCGCGCCGAGCTCGGAGGAGAGGCTCGCCATGCGCAGCGTCACCGAGAGGCCGCGCGCGACATTGGCCGCGCGTTCGGTGTAGCGGCCGAGCCAGAACAGGCAGTCCGCGGTGCGGCTCAGCATGCCACGCCCCCCTGGCCGGGGTCGCTTTCCAGCACCCAGGTGTCCTTGGTGCCGCCGCCCTGCGAGGAGTTCACGACGAGCGAGCCCTCGCGCAGCGCCACGCGCGTCAGCCCGCCGGGGACGATGCGCACCTCGTCCTTCGTGCTCAGCACGAAGGGCCGCAGGTCCACATGGCGCGGGGCGATGCCGCTGGCGCAGAGCGTGGGCACGGTGGAGAGCGCGAGCGTGGGCTGGGCGATGTAGTCGGCCGGGCGGGCGCGGATGCGCGCGGCGAACTCCGCCCGCTCGGCCGCGGTGGCGTGCGGGCCGATCATCATGCCGTAGCCGCCGGAGCCCTGGGCGAGCTTGACCACCAGCTCGTCCAGGTGGGCGAGCACATAGGCGCGGTCCTCCTCGCGCTCGCAGAGATATGTGGGGACGTTGGCGAGCTTCGGCTCCTCGCCGAGGTAGAAGCGGATCATCTCGGGCACGTAGGGATAGACCGCCTTGTCGTCGGCGATGCCGCAGCCCGGCGCGTTGCACAGCGCGACGTTTCCGGCGCGGTAGGCGGCCATGAGCCCGGGCACGCCCAGCATCGAATCCGGGCGGAAGGCGAGCGGGTCGAGGAAGTCGTCGTCGATGCGGCGGTAGATCACGTCCACGCGGCGCGGCCCCGCTGTGGTGCGCATGAACACCACCTCGTTCTCGACGAAGAGATCCGCGCCCTCCACCACCTCCACGCCCATCTCGTCGGCCAGGAAGCAGTGCTCGTAATAGGCGCTGTTGAAGCTGCCGGGCGTGAGCACCACCACCGTCGGGTCGGGCCCCGCGCGCTCGGGGGCGGCGGCCTTGAGCGTGGCGAGCAGATCCTCGGGGTAGCGGTTCACCGGCAGCAGCCGGTGCCGCGCGACGAGTTTCGGGAAGAGGCGCAGCATCGCCTCGCGGTTCTCGAGCATGTAGGAGACGCCCGAGGGCGTGCGCGCATTGTCCTCGAGCACGTAGAACTCGTCGGGGCCGGTGCGGACGAGGTCTATGCCCGCGATGTGGGTGTACACCCCGCCCGGCGGGGTGAAGCCCAGCATCTCCGGCCGGAACAGCTCGTTGCCGGTGACGAGGCGGGCGGGGATGCGCCCGGCCTTCAGCATCTCCTGCGGCCCGTAGCAGTCGGCGAGGAAGGCGTTCAGCGCGCGCACGCGCTGCGCGAGGCCCGCGCTCAGGCGCTCCCATTCGCCGCGGCCCAGGATGCGCGGGATGATGTCGAAGGGGATGAGGCGTTCCGGATCGCCGCCCTCGCCATAGACGGCGAAGGTGATGCCGATGCGCCGGAACAGCAGCTCCGCCTCGGCGCGCTTGGCTTCCAGCTCATGCGCCGGCGTGCGGGCGAGCCAGGCCGCCACCTCCGCATAGGCGCCGCGCACCGGGCCCTCCGGCCCCTGTCGCATCTCGTCGAAGGCCCGCACCTTTCCCCCAACCCTCTTCCCGCCCCGAATTGACCAAGGCCTTGCGCTGGGCGCAAGCCAGCCCGGCGGAAAAAGCCGGGCGCCGCTTGGCCTTTGCCCGCATGCGCGCCAGCCTGCGCCCGTACGGAGGTCAGGCGAGGGGAGGCGGTCCATGGACATGACGGGGGCGGAGGCGGTGATCCGCGCCTTCGCGACGGCGGGAATGCCCGCGCTCTTCGGCGTGCCCGGCGGCGGGTCGAGCCTCGATCTGATCGCGGCCGCCAAGCGCGCCGGGCTGCCCTTCCTGCTGGCGCGCACCGAGACGGGCGCGGGCATCATGGCCTCGGCCCTGGCGGAGCTGACGCAGCGGCCGGTGGGGCTGCTGACCACCCGCGGCCCCGGCGTCTCGGCCGCGGCGAACGGCGTGGCCAATGCGGCGCTGGAGCGTGCGCCCGTGGTCATGCTGGCCGATGGCTTCGGCGCCAGGGAGGCCGGCTTCGCCACGCATCAGCGCTTCGACCAGGCGGCGATGCTCGCCCCCGTCACCCGCGCCCGGCTGATCGCGGGGCCGAGGCCGCCCGGCGAGGCGGCGGCGGAGGCGCTGGCCGCCGCCCTCGGCGCGCCGCGCGGCCCGGCCTATCTCGAGCTCTCGGGCGAGGCGGCGCGCGCGCCCTGCGCGGCCCCTTCCCCCTTCCGGCCGCCGGCGCGGCCGGCGATCGGGCCCGAGGCCATCGCCGCGGCGCGCGGGCTGCTCGCGGGCTGCGCCCGGCCGGTGGTGATCGCGGGGCTGGAGGCGACCGCCCCGGCCCGCACGGCCGCGCTGCGCCGGCTCGTCGAGGCGCTGGGCTGCCCCGCCCTCGTCACCTACAAGGCCAAGGGGGTGATCGCGGACGCGCACCCGCTCTTCGGCGGCGTCTTCACCGGCGGGGCGGCCGAGGCGCCGCTGCTGCACGAGGCCGACCTGATCCTGCTGGCCGGCGCCGATCCGGTGGAGTTCATCCCGCAGCCCTGGCGCTATGCCGCGCCCGTCCTCGAACTCGCCGAGGCCGCGCCGGCGCTGCGCTACGCCCCGCCCGCCCTGTCGCTGATCGGCGCCTGGGAGGAGGCGGCGGAGGCGCTGACGGAGGGGGCCGCGCCCCGCCCCTGGCCGCCGGGGCGGGTGGCGGCGCTGCGCGCGGCCTGGGCGCAGGCGCTTCTCGTCCCCGCCCATGGCAACCGCGGCATGGCCCCCGCCGAGATCGTCACCGAGACGCAGGCGGCGCTGGAGGCCCTGGGCGCCGATCCGCGGCTTGCGGTGGATGCGGGGGCGCACATGTTCGCCTGCACCAGCTTCTGGCGCTGCCGCCGGCCCGGCGATCTGCTGATCTCCAACGGGCTCGCCACCATGGGCTATGCGCTGCCGGCCGCCATCGCCGCCGCCTGGCACGACCCCGCGCGGGGCGCGCTGGCGATGACGGGCGATGGCGGGCTGCTGATGTGCCTGGGCGAACTGGCCACCGCCGCGGCGCTGCGGCTCGACCTCACCGTGATCGTGTTCAACGACGCCGCCCTCTCGCTCATCGAGATCAAGAAGGGCGCGCGCGACCTGCCCGAGGGCGCGCTGGACTGGCCGGAGGCGGATTTCGCGGGGGTGATGCGCGCGCTGGGCGGCGCGGCCTGGCGCGTCGAGGACGCGGTGGGGCTGCGCGCCGCCCTGGCCGAGGCGCGGGCCACCCCCGGGCCGAAGCTGCTCGACGTGCGGACCGACCCCTCCGGCTACCCCGCGCAGATCGAGGCGCTGCGGGGCTGAGCCCGGGCGGGCGGTCGCTCATGACCGGCGCGGAAGGCTGCCGCAGCCGGCCGGCCCGCAGCACCGGGCGCGCGGCGGTGCGCCCCTCCCGCGGGGAGGCTCAGGTGGCGAGCGACCACCACATCCGCAGCACCGTCAGCGCGAGGAAGCCGGCGAAGAGCCGTTTGAGCAGCAGCGGCGGGATGGAGTGGGCGAGGTTCACCCCCCAGGGCGTGGCGATCAGGCTCGCCGGCACGATCAGCGCCACGCCCAGCAGGTTCACATAGCCGAGCGAGGGCGGCGGCAGCGCCGGATCGCCCCAGCCGCCATAGACGAAGCCGAGCGTAGCGGGGATGGAGATGATCACCCCGAAGGCGCTCGCCGTCGCCACCGCCGAGCGGATGGGCGCGCCGAACATGGAGAGGATCGGCACCCCCACCGTGCCGCCGCCGATCCCCATCATGGCGCTGATGCCGCCGATGAAGCCGCCCACCCCGTGGCGCGCCGGGCCGGTGGGGAAGCTGTCGCGCAGCCGCCAGTCCACCCCGGTGAAGGCCATGTTGGCCGCCACCAGCATGGCGATGGCCGCGAAGACGGCGGTGTGCACGCTCCCCTGCACATGCACCCCGAGCAGCGTGCCCGCGAGCACGCCGAGCGCGATCGAGGGCGCGAGCGAGCGCAGCAACGCCACGTCCATCGTGCCCTTGGCGAAATGCTTGCGCGCCGAGACGAGGGAGGTGGGAATGATGGTGGCGAGCGAGGTGCCCACCGCGAGCTTCATCTGCACGCTCTCCGGGATGCCGAAGAAGGGGAAGACGGTGAACAGCACGGGCACGATGACGATGCCCCCGCCCACGCCGAGCAGCCCGGCGAGCAGCCCGGAGAACAGCCCCGTGGCCCCCATCGCCAGGGCGAGGGCCAGGAGCCACAGCACTTCGGTCATGGAAAACATCCCGGCGCAGCAACGACGAATGGCGCGGCCCTACACGCCCCGGCGCGGCCCGTCACCCGCGCGGGGCGCATCGCGGCCCTGCGCGGGGCGGCGGAACCGCCCGGAATCCGGGCGGCCAGCCCCCGCCCTGCCCGCCTCTTCGCCAATGCGAGGGCGCGCCGCCCCGGCCCCGGGCCGGTGGACCGCGGCGAAACCCCGTGTATAGCGTCCCGCGCGCCGGGGATCGGGGGTTGGAATGGCTCAGGGGCTCAAGGGACGGGGGATGCGGGAGCGGGTGCTGCGCCTGCTCGGCTGCGGGGATCTCTATGACCGGCTGCACGCCCAGGCGGCCGCGCTCGCCGCCTCGGGCCGCGCGCCGCTCGCGCCCGGGCAGCAGGAGATCGTGATCGACTACCCCGTCGCGCCGCGCGTGCGCCATGGCTGGGGCCGGCCCTCGGAGCCGGTGCTGCGCGCGCGCATGGAGGCCGAATCGCCCCGCTACCGCGCCCAGCTCGAGGCCTTCCTGCCCTTCGCGCCCGCCATGGCGCGCATCACCGCCGCGCGCGAGGCGCCCGGCGAGCCGCACTGGGTGCAGGAATGGTTCCCCGCGATGGACGCCATCGCGCTCTACGGCATGGTCGCCTCGCGCCGGCCGCGCCGCTATGTGGAGATCGGCTCGGGCAACTCCACCCTCTTCGCCAGCCGCGCCATCCGCGACCACGGGCTGCCCACGCGCATCACCTCCATCGACCCCGCCCCGCGCGCCGATGTGGACCAGCGCTGCGACGAGGTGATCCGCACCACGCTGGAGGAGGCGCCGGCCTCGGTCTTCGACGATGTGGGCGCGGGCGACCTCGTCTTCTTCGACGGCAGCCACCGCGCCTTCCAGAACAGCGACGTGACGGTGTTCTTCACCGAAATCCTGCCCCGCCTGCCCGCGGGCACGCTGGTCGGCGTGCACGACATCTTCCTGCCCGACGACTACCCCGAGGCCTGGCTCGGGCGCTGGTACAACGAGCAGTACATGCTGGCCTGCTGGCTGCACGGCGGGGCGCGGCTGCGGATCGAGCTGCCGGTGCATTTCGCCTCGCAGGAACCCGCGCTGCGCGGCGTGCTCGCGCCCTTCTGGGAAATCCCGGCGCTGCGGCAGGCCTCCATCCCCGGCGGGGCCTTCTGGTTCAGCCTGACCTGAACGGGCGATGTCCGAAGCCCCCGCCATCCGTGTGGCGCATCTGAGCAAGGCCTACGCGCTCTATCCCACGCCGCAGCACCGGCTGCGCCAGCTCCTCCAGCCGCCCGCGGCGCGGCTGCTGCGCCGCCTCGGCCTGCCGGCGCGCGAGCGGCGCTACTACAGCGAGCACTGGGCGCTGCGCGATCTCAGCTTCGAGGTGGCGCGCGGCGAGACGCTCGCGGTGATCGGGCGCAACGGCGCGGGCAAATCCACCCTGCTGCAGCTTCTGTGCGGCACGCTGACGCCGAGCGCGGGCGAGGTGCAGGTGAGCGGGCGGGTGGCGGCGCTGCTCGAGCTCGGCTCGGGCTTCAACCCGGAATACACGGGGCGCGAGAACGCGCTGATGAACGCCGCCGTGCTCGGCCTCTCCCGCGAGGAGGCGGAGCGCCGCCTGCCCGAGATCCTCGCCTTCGCCGACATCGGCGATTTCGTGGACCAGCCGGTGAAATCCTATTCCTCCGGCATGGCGATGCGCCTCGCCTTCGCCGTCATCGCGCATGTGGACGCGGATGTGCTGATCGTGGACGAGGCGCTGGCGGTGGGCGACGCCTATTTCCAGCAGAAATGCCTGCGCTGGCTGCGCGATTTCCAGGCGCGCGGCACGGTGCTGTTCTGCGGGCACGACATGGGCGCGGTGCTGGGGCTGTGCCAGCGCGCGCTCTGGCTCGAACAGGGGCGGATGCGCCGCCTCGGCCCCGCGAAGGAGGTGGCGGAGGCCTATATCGCCGCCACCGCGGCCGAGGCCATGGGCATCGCCCCGCCCGGCGCGGCGCAGGAGCCCGCCCCGGCGCCCGCCGCCGAGGCCCCGGGCTGGCGGCCTGTCGCAGCAAGGCAGGAATACGGCTCGGGCGATGCGCGCATCACCCACTTGCGCCTCTGCGACGCCGCCGGCTACAGCCCCGGCGTCTGGCAGGGCGGCGAGGAGGCGGTCCTCGAGATGCGGATCGCGCCGCGTCGCGAGGTGGCCTTCCCCATCGCCGGCCTCACCCTGAAGGACCGTCTGGGCCAGCCCGTCTTCGGCGCCAACACCGGCGCGCGGCTGCACGGCGAGCGGCTGGAGGCGGGGCGGGAGGCGCTGCTGCGCCTCGGCTTCCGCCTGCCCGAGCTCGCCTCGGGCCGCTATGTGGCGAGCGTGGCCTTCGCCTCCGGAAGCCCGGCGCAGCATGTCCAGCACCACTGGGCGGACGATGCGCTGGAGCTGACGGTGGCCAACCCCCACCACAACGGGGCGCTGGTGGCCGCGCCGGCGCTGTGGGCGTCGCTCGGCGCGGCCGACGGATAGAAAGTCACGGCGGCGCGGCCGCCTGCGAGGAGTGCGAGTTGGGCGAGATCTTCACGCGCGCGCAGCCCCCGGCGCCGCTGGGCTTCACCGGGGAGCGCATGACCGGCGCGGCCCATGGGCAGATCGAGATCGAGCATCTGCACCGCTATTTCCTGGCGCGCGAGATGGCGCGCGGGCTGCGCGTGCTCGACATCGCCTGCGGCGAGGGATACGGCGCGGAGCTGATGGCCCAGGTGGCCGAGAGCGTGATCGGCGTGGATGTCTCCGAGGAGGCCATCCGCTTCGCCGGGCAGAACTACCGTCGGCCCAACCTCTCCTTCCGCCTGGGCGACGGGCGCGCCATCCCGCTGCCCGACGCCTCGGTGGATCTCGTGGCCTCCTTCGAGACGCTCGAGCATTTCTACGAGCATGAGGCCTTCCTCGCGGAAATCCGCCGCGTGCTGCGCCCGGGCGGCGTGCTGCTGCTCTCCACCCCCGACCGCGATGTGTATTCGCCCGATGGCCGGCCCGCCAACGCCTTCCATGTGCGCGAGCTCGACCAGCGCGAGTTCTCGGCGCTCCTCTCGGGCCGCTTCCGCCACGTCACCCTCTACGGGCAGCGGCCCATGGTGGGCTCGGCGATCCTGCCCCTGGGCGGCGCGCCGGCCATGGGCGCGGCCTTGAGCTTCGACCGGCGCGGCGAGGCGCATTTCGAGGCGCAGCAGGGCTTCGCCCGGCCGCTCTACCTGCTCGCCGCCTGTTCGGACGCGCCGCTGCGCCTGCCCTCCGCCAGCCTCTATGTGGAGGCGAGCCAGCTCGACGCCTGGCGCTCGGCCGGGGCGCTGGCGGCGGTGGAGGCGGCGGAGGAGGCGCTGCAGCGCGAACGCGCCGCCCTCTCGGCCCGGATCGCGGCGCTGGAGGCGGAGGCGGCGCGGCTGCAGGGCTTCCTCGACGCCATGCGCGCGAGCACGAGCTGGCGCATCACCCGCCCGCTGCGCGCCCTGGTCACGCGGCTGCGCGGCGGCCGGGAGGTGGAGCTCTCGCCCCCGCCCCGCGCGCACGCGCCCGCCGGCGCCGCGACCCCCTCCGCGCGCCCCGATCCGGCCCGGCAGCGGGCGCGGCTCGGCCTCGACCTGCCCATGCCCGCCCTTTCCGTCGCCGTGGGCGTGGTGACCTACAACAACCCCCCCGATGAGGTGGCCCGCTGCCTCGAGAGCGCGCGGCTCGCCCTCGCCCCGCTCGGCGGCGGCCTGCTGCTGCAGCTCGACAACGGCGCGCCGCTCGAGCCCCCGCCGGGGGTGCGCCGCCTCGCGCCGCGCGGCAACATCGGCTTCGGCGCGGGCCACAACGCCATGATGCAGGAGGCCTTCGCCGCGGGCGCGGAGCTCTACATCGCCGCCAACCCCGACGGCTTCTTCCACCCCCGCTGCATCGAGGCGCTGGCCCGCATGGTCGAGGCCGCGGGGCGCGCGGCGCTGGTCGAGGCGCGGCAGTTCCCCGCCGAGCACCCCAAACCCTATGACCCCGAGGGCTTCGACACGCCCTGGGCCTCGGGCGCCTGCCTCGCCATCCCGCGCGCGGTGTGGGAGCGCATCGGCGGTTTCGACGAGGGATTCTTCATGTATTGCGAGGATGTGGACCTTTCCTGGCGCGCCCGCGCCCAGGGGGTGGCGGTGCGCCTCAACCCCACCGCCCTCTACATGCACGCCGTCACCAACCGCAGCACCTCGGCCGCCGCCTGGCGCATGATGCTCGCCTCGGGCCGGCGTCTGGGCGCCAAATGGGGCTCGGCCGCGTTTCGCGACTGGGCGACGGCGAAGCTGCGCGAGGCAGGCGAGAGCCCGGCCCCGCTCGAGGAGGTGACGCCCGTTCCCGAGGCCTGGCGGGCGGTGGCGGAGTTCGGCCACGGCTTCTCCTTCGCGGAGCCGCGCTGGTGAGCGCGCCGCACGCCGAGGCGGGGCTCGACGTCGTCGTCCGCTTCCACGATCCGCGCCGGCTGGGCGAGCTGGAGCAGGCGGTCTTCTCGCTGGTGGCGCAGGAGTATCGGCCGCTGCGCATCCTGCTCGTGCTGCAGCGCTTCAGCGACGAGCAGGCCGAGGCGGTGCGCGCCGCCCTCGCGCCCCTGCTCGCCCTGCCCGGCGCGCCGGCGCTCGAGATCCTGCGCTACGCGGCGCCAGAGCCTGCGGATGCGCGCTCCGCCCTGGTCAACATGGGGTTCGCCGCCGCCACGGGGCGCTATCTGGCGCTGCTCGACTATGACGACATCCTCTACCCCGAAGCCTATCGGCTGCTGGTGGGGCGGCTGCAGGCCACGGGGGCGGCCATCGCCTTCGCCGGCATCCTGGTGCGCCGGGCAGAGGTGCATCCGCACTTCCTGCATGTCCTGGCCGCGCCGCAGCCCTTCCATGGCAGGGGCCTCGCCGATCTCCTCCGCGGCAATTTCTGCCCCATCCACTCCTTCGTGCTGGACCGCAGCCGCGTCGCCCCGCGCGAACTCCATTTCGAGGAGAATCTGACGCTCGAGGAGGACTACGACTTCCTGCTGCGTGTCTGCGCCCGGCATCGGGCGGATTTCGGCCTGCTCGGGACGGTGATCGGCGAGTATTTCTTCAAGACGGACGAGAGCAACACCCTGGCCGGGCGCAGCGCGCCGCCGCCCGCGCTGGCCGCGCGCGCTGCCGCCGCGCGGGCCTTCATCGAGGGGCGCAAGCAGCTCCTGCCCCTCTCGGCAGAGGTGCAGGCCGATCTCGGGCTGCGCCCGCCCGAACCGGGGCTGACCATCGCCCAGTTCCTGGCCCGGCGCGCGCCATGAGCGGGCATCGCGCCAACAACCTCGACTTCCTGCGGCTGATCGCGGCGGGAATGGTGGTGCTGGGCCATTCCTACATCCTGGTGGGCGAGCGGCCGCATGCGCTGTTGGGACACAGCGTCTCCACCCTGGCCGTGCTGATCTTCTTCTCCCTCAGCGGCTACCTGATCGCGCGGAGCTGGATGAACGACCCGCACCCCTTGCGCTTCGCGCTGCGCCGGGCGCGGCGCATCTGGCCGGCGCTGATCCTGGTGGTGCTGGTCTCGGTGCTGGTGATCGGGCCGCTGCTCACCCCCCTGCCCTTCTGGCAGTACATCACCCACGCGCAGACCATCCGCTACCTCGGCAACATCATCTTCTACGCGGCCTACGCGCTGCCGCTCGTCTTCGCGAACCACCCGCTGCCCCATGCGGTGAACGGCAGCCTCTGGACGCTGCCGGTGGAGGTGGCGATGTACGCGATGGCGCCGCTGCTGGTCTGGCTCGGCGCGCGGCGGCCGCTGCTGCTGCTCGCCACCGCGCTGGCGGTGGGGCTGTTCCTCGTCGCCATGCTCCTGCGCCCGCGCGAGGTGGTGGTGCTGGGCACGCCCTTCTGGGCGGCCTCCATCCTCGCGGCCTTCTTCGTGGTGGGCACCGCCATCGCCGTGCTGCGGATGGAGCGCTGGCTGGACTGGCGGGCGGGGGCGGCCATGCTGCTCGCACTCGAATATCTGCCCCTGCCCTTCTGGGCGCAACAAGGGCTGCTTGTCCTCGCCCTGCCCTATGCGGTGCTCGCCCTCGGCCTGTGCGCCTGGCGGATCCCGGCGGCGGTGAGCCGGATGGGGGATCCCTCCTACGGGATCTATCTCTGGTCCTTCCCGGTGCAGCAGCTTCTCATCCAGGCCATCGGCGTGCAGGGCGGGGGGGCGCTGAACTTCGCCCTGTCCATGCCGATCTCGCTGCTCCTCGGCCTCGCCTCCTGGCATCTGCTCGAGAAGCATGTGCTCGGACGGGGCAAGGCCGGTCAGCGGGCGGCGCCGGGCACGCGCCAGCCGAGCAGCTCCCCCGCCGCATGGTCCGCCCCCGCGCCGCCGGGCGCCCAGGCCGGCGGGTCGGAAACGGGGGCGAGGTAGAAGCCCACCCCTTCGCGCGCCAGGCGCGCGAAGGCGGCGGCGCGGTCCGGCATGGCGTGGATTTCGGCGGCGAGGCCAAGGCGCGACCGCGCGATCTCCGCGACCGCCCCGCCGCGACGCTGCACCAGCCCCGGGCGCGAAAGCCAGGCCGGAACGCCGCTCGCGCCCAGCAGCAGCGTGGCGTCGTCGAACCAGAGCTCGTCGGGCTTCTGCGCGGCGAGGAGGAAGCTCTCGCCCCGGCTCCGCGCCGCGCGCATCCACTGCGCCGCCTCGCGCAGCCCGGGCCGCGGCGTCACCTCGGCCAGCGCGGCCATGCCCGCCATGCGCGGCGACTTCGCCCCGGGCATCCAGAAGGCGGCGGAGAGCAGCGCGGCGAGGCCGAGCGCCGAAAGCGGCGCGCCCCGCCCCAGCCCGGGCGCGAGGCGCAGCGCGAAGGCCGCCGTCCAGATCACCAGCAGCGCATAGACCAGAACGAAGCCGCGCTGGCGGAAATCCGTGAAATCGCCATGGAAAGGGGTGGGGGCGAGCAGCATCAGCGCCATCGCCCAGCCCATCAGCAGGAAGGGCAGCCCATCCCCCGCCTGCCAGCGCCCCCTCGAGGCCGACAGCGCCGCCCCCAGCAGGAAGGCGAGGAGCCACACCCCCCCCATCGCCGCCAGCGCGAGCCCGAGCCCCGCAGGCAGCGCGCCGAGGGGCCCGAAACGGGCCGTCAGCCGCAGATAGAGCCCGTCATACCCGGTGGGCGGATAGCCGAGGTGGAGATGGTGCAGATAGCGGGTGAGAAAGCCCGTGAGCCCCACCGCCTCCACCTCCGCCCGGGCGATCCAGAGCAGGGCGAAGGGCGCGATGACGAGCCCGAGCGCGAACAGCGCCAGCCGCCAGCGCCGCGCCGGCCAGGGCAGGGCCAGCCACACCGCCACGCACCAGGGCGCGAGCAGCCAGACGAAGAGATGCGCCCGCAGCAGGAACACCCCCGCCAGCATCAGGCCCGAGAGCGCGAGCAGCCCCGCCCGCCGCTCCAGAAGCCACAGCCGCAGCAGCGCCACGCAGCCCAGCGCCACCGGCAGCCCGTAGAGCGAGCCGGGGGAGGTCTCCATCATCCAGTGGAAGGAGAGGAAGCCGTGGCGCAGCCCATAGGCCGCCGCATCGGGCAGCAGCGCGAGCAGCGCCAGGGCGAGCGCCCCCCCGGCCGCCCCGGCCAGCGCCCGGCCCAGCGCCAGCACGCCCATCGCCGTCAGCCAGATGCCGAAGGGCATCCAGAACCCGGCGAGGGAGTCGAGCGGGGCGATGCCCGTCGCGCGCACGGCCAGCCCCGCCACCGCATGGCTCACCGCGTGGTAGAGCGGCGCGGGCACCCCCGCCATCGCGCTGTTGCGCAGGCCGATGCTGCGCGGATCGCCGAACTCGGCGATGATCCCGGCATGGATGAAGCCGTCCATCCAGAGCCGGTAGGGACCGCCGGCGGGGAAGGAGGCGGCGCGCCCCGCCGTCTCCAGCGCCCAGATCAGGGCGAAGCCCGCCGCCAGCAGCAGGCCGAGGAGAAGAAGGCCCCCGCCCCTCTCCTCGCGCGCCGGCGCCGCGCAGCCCAGCGCACCGACCCCGAGCGCCGCGCCCAGCGCCGCGATGGGCCAGCCCAGCGCCATCACGGGCAGGGCGAGGGCATGGGCCGCCACGCAGAAGCCCAGCAGCAGTTCGATCTCCACCGGCAGCGCCAGGCCCAGGGCGCGCGCCAGAAGCCGCCCCCAGCCGATGCAGGCCAGGACCATCAGCGCGCAGAGCAGGGCGAGCCCCGCCGCCTGCGCGGCCGGGGCGCAGGCCGCGACCACGAGGGCGGCGAGCGCGGCGAGGCCGCAGGGCAGCGCCCAGCGCCGGGCGGACAGGAAGGAGGGCATGGGGGCTGCTTGCCCAGCCTCTCGCGCCGGGTCAACGCGGCCCGCCGGGCTTGGGCCGGGCCGGCGGCGGCGCTATGGGCCGTGCATGATCACGCTCTACGGCATCCCGAACTGCAACACGGTGAAGAAGGCCCGCGCCTGGCTCGCGGCGCGCGGCATCGCCCACGGCTTCCACGACTTCCGTACACAGGGGCTCGAGGAAGCGCGGCTGCGCGGCTGGGCGCGGGAGCTGGGCTGGGAGGCGCTGCTGAACCGCGCCGGCACCAGCTTCCGCAAACTGCCCGAGGCCGAGCGCGCGGGGCTCGACGAGGCGCGCGCCGTGGCGCTGATGCTGGCGCAGCCCACGCTCATCAAGCGGCCGGTGCTCGATCTCGGGGAGCGTCGGGTGCTCGGTTTCCGTCCGGAGCTCTACGCCGCGCTCTTCGCGGGGCGGTGAGGGCTTCCCCCTCGCGCGGGCGGGCGCATCTTGTGATGCGCGGAGGCGCCGGGCCGGGCTAGGCTCGCCCCTCCACGCGGAGGGAGAACGGGAATGTCCGAGACCAGGCGGGAGGTGACCCTGGCGGGGCGGCTGATCGGGCTGTCCATCCTGGGCAGCACGGTGATCTTCGTGATCGCCCTCGAAGCCATCGCCGACGAGGCCGCGCTCTCCTACGTGAAATACATCCTGGCCGGGGCGCTGGCGCTCGCGATCGCGGTGCCGCTGATCTTCTTCCGGCGGCCCGTGCCAGTGGCGGCGAGGCGCTAGAGCATTTTCACATCATTCGTGGATAACCTGAGTGGGCGAAGTAGTTTGCGCACTCTTTCGGTGTGAAGGCGTCGAGGCTCTGGCCGATGGTGTTCCACAAGGTCTCGATGTCCCTGGGCGCGGCCGCGCGGACGAGGTTCTTGAGCTTGGCGAAGACCTGCTCGATGGGGTTCATGTCGGGCGAATAGGGCGGCAGGTGGCGCAGTTCGGCACCGCGCGCCTCGATGGCGGCGCGCACGCCCGGTGACTTGTGGCATCGCAGATTGTCGCAGATCACGATGTCGCCGGGCGCAAGCGCGGGCGCCAGGTGCTGCTCGACATAGGCCCGAAAGGTGATGC
>NZ_AUDH01000006.1 GCF_000425365.1 Rubritepida flocculans DSM 14296
GGGCACCCATCGAAGCTTTGCTTCGATGGGACCCGGTGTGGCGGCTGCGCGCCAAAACAAAGACATACCAGCGGCCGCACCGGCCTCTCAGGAGTCGAAATCAGCGGCCGCTGGTATGAGAGGGCCGGCCGGATGGCCGGGCCTGTCAGCGCCCCGCCCCGGGCGTCCAGGTCACGTCGCGCGCGCCGTTGCCGTTGCAGCGGCGGGCGAGGACGAAGAGGTGGTCCGAGAGGCGGTTGAGGTAGCGCAGCGCCTCGGGGTTCACCTCCTCCTCGGCCGCCAGCGCCACCACCAGCCGCTCCGCCCGGCGCGCCACGGTGCGCGCGAGATGCGCGTGCGCCGCCCCCGGGCTGCCGCCGGGCAGCACGAAGCTGCGCAGCGGAGGGATGGGGGCGTTCATCGCCGCCACCTCCTGCTCCAGCCGCGCCACCTGGGCGGGGCTGACCCTGAGCCGCCCCTCGCCGGCCCCCGGCACGCAGAGATCGGCGCCGAGGTCGAACAGGTCGTTCTGGATGCGGCCGATCATCGCCTCGGCCTCCGCATCCCCCTCCAGATGCAGGCGCAGCAGGCCGAGCACGGCGTTGAGCTCGTCCACCGTGCCATAGGCCTCGACGCGCAGTGCGTCCTTGCGCACCCGGCTGCCGTCGCCGAGCGAGGTCTCGCCGGCGTCCCCGCCGCGGGTGGTGATGACGTCGAGGCGAACCATGGGCGGAACTCTCCGGCGGAAGGGCTGATGGGGCGGGATATGGGGCGCGTCACTGCAGGCGGAACTGCACCGCCGCCTGCACCGTGGCGAGGGTGGGCTGGCCCTCGATGCGGGCGGGGCGGAAGCGCCATTCCTGCGCCGCCCGCCGCGCCGCCTCGTCGAGCATGGGAAAGCCGGAGGAGCGCGCGACGCGCGCCGTGATCACGCGCCCATCCGTGCCGATGGCGAGTTCCAGCACCACCACCCCCTGCTCGCCGCGCGCGCGGGCCATCTCGGGATAGGCGGGGGCGGCGCAGGGATAGCGCTCATCGGGCTCGGGCGGGGCGGTGGCGCCGATCGCGCGGCCCTGCCCGGCCTCGCCCGCGCCGGGCGCGTCGGCGGCGGGGGCCCCCGGGCCGGGCGGGGCCGGCGCGGGGGCGGGGCGCGCGCTGGCCTGCGGCCGGGGGGCGGGGCGCGCGGGGCGGGCGGGTTCGGCCCGGGCCGGGTCGCGCCGGAGCGGTTCGGGGCGGGGGGGCTCGGGGGGCGCCGCCTCCATCCGCGGGGGCTCGGGGGGCGGGGATTCGGCCGAGGGGAGCGCGGGCGGGGGCGGCGGAGGCGGCGCTTCCGCCAGCGGCCCAAGGGGAAGCGGCGGCGGGGATCCCAGCGGCGCGGGCGGGGGCGATGTCGGGGGCGGCGGGTTCTCGGGCGCGGCGGCCGAGGGCGCGGGCGGCGGCGCGGGCGGCGGCGCCAGCGCGGCCAGCGCGGGCGGTTCCGGCGGCGTCCCGGGCAGGGGTGGCTCGGGCGGGGCCTCGGGCGCGGCGGGTGCGGCGGCCTCCTCCGCCCCGCCCCCCTCCCCCACCGCCTCGGGCGAGTCGGGATCCCACAGAAGCTCCACCCCCTGCTCTGGCCCGGCCTCCCGGCGCAGCGAGGCCGGCGGGAGAAGCAGCGCCGCCGCCAGCGCCCCGTGCAGCAGAAGCGAGGCGAGGCCGCCCCAGCCCGCCCCCTCCTCCGGCCGCCGGGGCGCCCAGCGGAGGGGGAGGATCACAGCACCACCACCCCGCGGTGCTTGGCCTTGCCCTCGGGCTCGACATGGATGGTGATCACCGCCTCGCCCAGCTCGGCCTTCAGCGCGGCCTCGATGCGGTCGCAGATGTCGTGCGCCTCGGTCACGCGCATCCCGCCGGGGACGACCAGGTGGAACTCGATGAAGGTGAAGCGCCCCGCCTGGCGCGAGCGGATGTCATGCGCCTCGATCGCGCCTTCCGCCTCCCGGCCCACGATGCGGCGGATGCGCGCGAGCATCTCGGGCGCGAGCGCCTCGTCCATCAGCCCGCCCACGCTCTCGCGCACCAGCCGCGCCCCGCTGAAGACGATGTTGCCCGCCGTCAGCGCCGCCAGCAGCGGATCGAGCCACCACAGCCCGGTGGCGAGGGCGAGCGCCACACCGACCAGAACGCCCACCGAGGTCACCACGTCCGAGAGCAGGTGCCGCGCATCGGCCAGCAGGGCGGGCGAGCGCAGCCGCCGCCCGCGGCGGAAGAGGATGGCGCACCAGGCGCCGTTGATCAGCGTGGCCCCCAGCACCACCGCCGCCGCGGCGGGCGGGAGCTCGGGCAGGCGGGGGTTCTGCAGGCTCTGCCAGCACTCGTGCAGGATGATGAAGGCGGCGACCAGGATCAGCGCCCCCTCCAGCACCGCCGAGAAATACTCGGCCTTGTGGTGGCCGTAGGGATGGTTCGCGTCCGCCGGCAGGGCCGCGTAGCGCACGGCCAGAAGGGCGGCCCCGGCCGCGGCCACGTTCACCACGCTCTCCAGCGCATCCGCGAAGAGGGCGACGCTGCCCGTCATCCACCAGGCCGCGGTCTTGAAGCCGAGCACGGCGAGGGCGACGGCGACGCTGCCGGCGGCGAGGGTCTCGGCGCGGTGCAAGGGATCTCCAGGGCGCGGGTTGCGGGGGCGGACCCTAGCCAAACCCGGCCGGGCCGGAAAGCGCGCGCCCTGCCACGCAAGCGTCACGGCATTGCAGCCCTGCGGCAATGACGGGGGCCTATGCCGCGCCGCGATGCGACCCCCCGATTCGGGCCTCCATGTCGAGGAGGCCGCCGTCACCCTGGGCGGCAACCCCATCCTGCGCGGCGTCTCGCTCAGCGTGGCGCCCGGCGAGTTCGTGGCGCTGCTCGGCCCCTCGGGCTGCGGCAAGACGACGCTGATGCGCGTGGTGGCCGGGCTGCAGCCCCCCGCCTCGGGCCGGGTGACGATCAACGGCCGCGACGTGACCCGCGCCCACCCCGCCGAGCGCGACGTGGCCATGGTGTTCCAGAACTACGCGCTCTACCCGCATCTGACGGTGCGGCAGAACATCGCCGTGCCGCTGGCCATGCGGCGGCTGAACGGCTGGCAGCGCGCGCCGCTGCTGGGCGGGCTGTTCTCGCGCGCCGCGCGGGCAGAGATCGCGCGCGACGTGGCCGCCATCGCCGAGCCGCTGGGCCTTGCGCATCTGCTGGACCGCAAGCCCGCGCAGCTCTCGGGCGGGCAGCGGCAGCGCGTGGCGCTGGCCCGCGCCGTGGTGCGCCGCCCGGCGGTGTTCCTGCTGGACGAGCCGCTCTCCAACCTCGACGCCGCGCTGCGCGTCTCCACCCGGCGCGAGATCGTGGAAATCCATCGCCGCGCCGGGGCGGCCAGCGTCTATGTGACGCACGACCAGGCCGAGGCGCTGACCATGGCCGACCGGATCGCGGTGATGCAGGCGGGCGAAATCCTCCAGCTCGGCACGCCCGAGGCGATCTACCGCGACCCGGCCGATCTGCGCGTCGCCACCTTCATCGGCAGCCCGCGCATCAACCTGCTGCCGGCCGCTGTGGGCGAGGACGGGGTGCTGCTGCTGGACGGCGCGGCCCTGCCGCTCACGAGCCCCGCGCGCGGGGCGGTGACGCTGGGCGTGCGGCCGGAGGACTGGCGCATCGCGCCAGCGGGCCTTCCCGCCCGCGTCGCGCATGTCGAGTTCCTGGGCGACCATGAGCTGATCCACCTCGAGGCCGGCGGGGCGGAGATCGTGATGCGCGCCGAGCCCGAGCTGCGCGTGGCGCGCGGCGAGGCGCTGCACCTCGCCTTCGACCCCGCCCGCGCGCTGCTCTTCGGCGCGGATGGGCGGCGGCTGCCGATGGCGCAGCGCGAGGCCGCGCATGTCTGAGGCCGCGCTCTCGGGCGCGCTGCCGCACCGGCGGAGGCTCGGCGAGGCGCTCGGCGGCTGGCTTCTCTCGCTGCCCGCCGCCCTCTCCTTCCTGCTGCTGCTTCTGCTGCCCACCCTGGCCGCGGTGGCCATGGCCTTCACCGATTTCGAGCTGGGCCTCTGGCCGCCGGCCTGGATCGGCCTCGAGAATTTCGAGGAGATGTGGGCGGATCGCGGCTTCCGGCAGTCCTTCCGCAACACGGTGGTCTATGTGGGGCTGGTGGCGCCGGCCTCGGTGCTGCTCGGCCTCGGCCTCGCGCTGCTGATCGAGGCGGGCGCGCGCGGGCGCGCCTTCTTCCGCGCCGTGTTCTTCCTGCCCGTCGTCTCCCTCACGGTCGCGATGGCGGCGGCCTGGCAGTATCTGCTGCACCCCACCATCGGGCCGCTGAACGCGGCGCTGCGGGTGCTGGGCGTCGCTTCGCCGCCGGCCTGGCTCTCCTCCTCCGACTGGGTGCTGCTCTCGCTCGCCTCCATCGGGGTGTGGGAGCAGGCGGGCTTCAACATGGTGCTGTTCATGGCGGGGCTGACGGCCATCCCGCGCGAGCTGCGCGAGGCGGCGAGCGTGGACGGCGTGCACTCCGCCTTCGCGCGCTTCCGCCTCGTCACCTGGCCGCTGCTCGGGCCCACCACCCTCTTCGTCGTCACCATCACGCTGATCCGCAGCGTGCGCGTCTTCGACACGGTGGCGGTGCTCACGCGCGGCGGGCCGAACAAGGCCTCGGAGGTGCTGCTCTACACCATGTACACGGAGGGCTTCACCTTCCTGCGCCTCGGCTATTCCGCGGCCATCACCCTCGTCTTCCTCGTCATCGTGCTGGCCCTGATGCTGGTGCAGACGCGGCTTCTCGACCGGCGGGTGCATTATGGCTGACCGCTGGCGGCTGCCGCTGCTCGCCCTGCTCGGGCTCGCGATGCTCGCGCCCTACATCTGGATGGTCTCGGCGAGCCTCAAGGCGACCGACGAGCTGTTCCGCGCGAGCCTCTCCCTGCTGCCGGAGACGGGCACGGCCTGGATGGAGAACTACGGCCGCGTCTGGCGCGAGGTGCCGGTGGCGCAATACCTGCTGAACGGCGTCATCGTCTGCGGGGGCATCCTCGCCTTCCAGCTCCTGTTCGCCGTGCCCGCGGGCTATGCGCTGGCCAAGCTGCGCTTCCCGGGGCGCGAGTGGGTGTTCGGCGCGGTGATGCTGGGGCTGCTCGTGCCGCCGCATGTGCCGGCGCTGCCGCTCTACGTCGCCTTCTCGCAGCTCGGCTGGCTGAACAGCTACGCGGCGCTCATCATCCCCTCCACCATCAGCGTCTTCGCCATCTTCCTCTTCCGGCAGTTCTTCAAGTCGCTGCCCGACGAGCTGATCCAGGCCGCGCGGCTGGACGGCATGGGCGAGGGCGCGATCGTCTGGCGCGTCGCACTCCCCAACGCCTGGCCGGCGGCCACCGCCTTCGCGATCTTCTCCGTCGTCGCGCACTGGAACGACCTGTTCTGGCCGCTGATCGTGCTCACGGGCACGGACTACGCGACACCCGCGCTCGGCGTGCTGCACTTCCGCACCGAGGAGGCAGGCGATGATTTCGCCGCGCTGATGGCCGCCTGCACGATCATGACGGCCCCGCTCGTCCTCGCCTTCCTGTTCGCCCAGCGGCGCTTCGTCGAGGGCATCGCCACCACCGGCCTCAAGGGATGAAGGAGATCGCCATGCTCGACCGTCGCGGCCTCGGCGCGGCCACCGCCCTCTCGCTCTTCACGCCGCATGTGCTGCGCGCGCAGCGCGGCGTGGAGATCGCGGTGCATGTGCCCCAGCCCGTGATCTTCCGCGCGAGCTTCGAGGCCATCGCCGCCGCCTTCGCCGCCCGCGAGCCGGAAATCCGGATCAACTGGATCACCACGCCGAACTACGAGGAGGGGCTGCAGCTCCTGCTGCGCCAGGCGGCGACGAACAACCTCGCGGTGGATGTCTCCTACCAGGGCTTCAACCGGCTGCGCCTGCTGGCCGAGCGCGGCATCGCGCAGGATCTGCTGCCCTTCCTCCAGCGCGAGGGCGACCCGGCGGCGCAGGGCTACACGCCGCAGCTCCTCGCGCTCGCGCATTTCGGCGGCATCCAGGCGGGGCTCGCCTATGCCGCCTCCAACCCCATCACCTTCCTCAACGCCGATCTCGTGCGCCGCGCGGGCGGCGACCCGGCGGCCCTGCCGCGCGACTGGGACGGGATCATCGCGCTCGCGAGCCGCATCCGCGCCCTCGGCGTGGACGGGATGTTCTACAACCTCGGCAACGAGGACTGGATGTTCTCGGCGCTGCTCTTCGGCCATGGCGGGCGCATGCTCTCCGAGGACGAGCGCGAGGTGACGGTGAACGGCCCCGAAGGCCTCGCCGCGCTGCGCCTGCTCGAGCGCTTCGTGCGCGAGGCGCGCATGCCCCTGCTCACGGGCGACGCAGCGACCCAGGCCTTCGCCGCCGGGCGGCTCGGCCTCATCTACCGCTCCACCGCCTTCCTGCGCGGCATGATCCAGCAGGTGGGCCGCAATTTCGAGATGCAGACCGCGCCCATGCCGGTGATGGACCCGGTGCGCGGCCGCCTGCCCACCGGCGGTGCGGCGGGCACGCTCATCGCGCGCGACCCCGCCCGGCGCGAGGCGGCGTGGAAGTTCCTGCGCTTCTCCACCAGCCCCGAGGGCACCACGCTGATGGTGCAGAACACCGGCTATGTGCCGATGAACCAGATCGCGATCGAGGATCCGCGCTGGCTCGGCGCGTTCTACCGCGACAACCCGCTCTTCCGCGCCGCGACCGAGCAGGTGCACCTGATGATCCCCTGGACGCCCTTCCCGGGCCCCAACTCCGTGCGGATCACCCAGGCGGTGGTGGACAACGTGATGCGCGTCGTCGAGCAGCGCGCCACCCCGGAGGTCGCGCTCGCCGACATGGCGGCCGAGATGCGCCGCCTTCTGCCGCGCGGCCGCGGCTGACCGAGCTTTCCGGCAAGGAGACCCCGAACATGCTCACCCGACGTTCCCTCCCCCTGATCGGCGGCGCGCTGGCGCTGCCCGGCCTCGCCCGCGCCCAGGGCGCGGTGGAGATCACGGTGCACTACGCCCAGCCGGTGATCTTCAAGGAGAGCTACGACGCGCTGGCCGCCGCCTTCGCGCGCCGCGAGCCGAACATCCGCATCAACTGGATCACCACGCCGAACTACGAGGAGGGCATGCAGCTCATCCTCCGCCAGGCGGCGACGAACCTCACGGTGGATCTGAGCTACCAGGGCTTCAACCGGCTGCGCCTCTTCGCCGAGCGCGGCATCGCGCAGGACGTGATGCCGCTGCTCCGCGCCGAGGGCGACCCGGCGGCGATGGGCTACTCGCCGAACATCCTCGCGCTGGCCCATTTCGGCGGCTTCCAGTCGGGCCTCGCCTACGCCGCCTCCAACCCGATCATGTACTACAACGCCGATCTCGTGCGCCGCGCCGGCGGCAACCCGGACGCGATGCCCACGAGCTGGGACGGCGTCTTCGAGCTCAGCCGCCGCATCAAGGCGCTGGGCGGCGGCACCGAAGGCTTCTGGTACGCCTGGCCGGGCGATGACTGGATGTTCTCCGCCCTGCTCTTCGGCCATGGCGGGCGGATGCTGACGGAGGACGAGCGCGATGTGGCCTTCGCCGGGCCCGAGGGGCTCGGCGCGCTGCGCCTGCTCGACCGCATGGTGAAGGAGGGCGGCATGCCCAACCTCGCGCGCGACGCCGCGCAGCAGGCCTTCGCCGCGGGCCGGCTCGGCATGTTCTTCTGGACCACGGCGGCGCTGCGCGGGACCATGCAGCAGGTGGGCCGCAACTTCGAGCTGCGCACCACCGTGATGCCGGTGATCGACCCCGTGCGCGGCCGCCTGCCCACCGGGGGGGCGGCGGGCATGCTCATCGCGCGCGACCCCGCGAAGCGCGAGGCGGCGTGGAAGTTCCTGCGCTTCTCCACCAGCGCCGAGGGCACCACGCTCATGGTGCAGAACACGGGCTATGTGCCGACCAACCAGCTCGCCATCGACGATCCGCGCTGGCTCGGCGAGTTCTACCGCCAGAACCCGCTCTTCCAGGCGGCGACGCGCCAGGCGAACATCATGATCCCCTGGTATGCCTTCCCCGGCGCGAACTCGGTGCGCGTGACCCAGACCATGGTGGACCAGCAGGCCCGCATCGTGGAGCAGCGCGCCACGCCGGAGCAGGTGCTGGCCGACATGGCCGCCGAGGTGCGCCGCCTGCTGCCGCGCCCGCGCGGCTGAGGCCGCCCCGCCGGGCGCGCGCGCCGCGCCCGGCGGCCCCTCCCCTGCCCCTGCGCGCCCTTTCCTGCGAGACTGCCCGCATGCCCGTCCGCATCGCCCAGCTCAGCGACGCCCATCTCTCGCCGCGCTTCCCGCGCTTCGAGGGCAATTTCGACCTGGTGGCCGAGGCGGTGCGCGCCGCGCGGCCCGATCTGCTCATCGCCACCGGCGACCTCTCGCTCGACGGCGCGGAGGACGAGGAGGATCTGCGCCACGCCGCCGCCCGCCATGCGGAACTCGGCGCGGAATGGCGCGCCCTGCCCGGCAACCACGACATCGGCGACGAGCCGGTGCTGGGCGGCCGCCAGCCGGTGACCGCCGAGCGGCTCGCGCGCTGGCGGCGCGTCTTCGGCGGCCATGCCTGGGTGCATGACCTCCCGGGCTGGCGGCTGATCGGCCTCGACACCCAATCCCTCACCGCGCCCGAGGCCGAGGCGCAATGGGCGCTGCTGGAGGAGGCGGTGGCCACCGCCGGGGCGCGCCGCCTCGCCCTGTTCCAGCACAAGCCGATGACCGAGCAGCGGCTGGACGATGCGGCGGTGACCTACTGGCCCGTGCTGCCCGCGCCGCGCGCGCGGCTGCTCGCGCTGTTCGGCGAGCGGCGGCCCGCCTTCGTCGCCTCCGGCCACATCCACCAGCATCGCGTGCACCGCACCGACGGGCTGCTGCAGCTCTGGGCGCCGGCGACCGGCTTCATCGTGGGCGACGCCTGGCAGAAGCCGCTGGGCAGCAAGCTGCTGGGCTGGATGGAGCATGTGCTGCACGAGGACGGCACGGCCGAGCACCACCTGCGCCTGGTGGACGGCCTCGCGCTGCACGACATCGGGTTGATCCCGGAGGCCTACGGCCCGCTGCGCCCGCTGGCGTGAGCGCAGGAGCCGGTCGGCGGCGCTGTCGCTACCCCTCGGGCAGGCTGTGCTCGCCCTCGCCCAGCGCGCGCTGCATGGTCACCACGTCGAGCCAGCGGCCGAACTTGAGGCCCACCGCCTTCATCACCCCCACCTGGCGGAAGCCCAGCGCCGCGTGCAGGCCGATGGAGCCGACATTCTCGCTGTCGCCGATCACGGCGATCATCTGGCGCATGCCCGCGGCCTCGGCGCGGGCCAGCAGCGCCTGCACCAGCGCCTTGCCCACGCCCATGCCGCGCACGTCCTCGCGCACATAGATGCTGTCCTCGGCGGTGAAGCGGTAGGCGCTGCGCTCGCGGAAGGGGGCGTAGTAGCCATAGCCCGCCACTCGCCCCTCCTGCTCGGCCACCAGCCAGGCATGGCCCGCGCCCTGCACCTTCGCCATGCGCGCGGCCATCTCGTCCTCGCCGGGCGGAGTCTCCTCGAAGGTGCCGGTGCCGTGCAGCACATGGTGCGCGTAGATGGCGGCGATGGCCGGGATGTCGGCCAGGGTGGCGTCGCGGATGATCATGCCGCCGCCGGCAGGCCGAGCTCGGCCGCGAGCCGCGTGGCGAGGGCGAGCAGCGCGCGGTCCCGCCCCGCGCCGGCGACGAGGGAGAGGCCGACCGGCGCGCCCTCCACCTTGCCCACGGGCAGGCTCACCTCGCAGAGCGAGGCGAGGCCGGCGATGGCGGTCACACCCATGGTGCTCTCGCGCACCGCGTTCTGCTCGGCCTGGCTCGCGCCGAGCTTCGGGGCGGGAATGGGGCTGGTGGGGTAGGCCAGCACCGCGCCGCCGGCCAGCAGCGCGGCCATGCGGCGCTTGAAGACGCGGCGGAAGGCGCGGCCCTGGGCGGCCTTCGCGGGCGGCATGTCGCGCGCCGCGGCGAAGCGCTCGCCCACGCCGGGGCCGAACTGCGGCTGGGTCGCGGCGATCCAGGCGCCGAGCGAGGCCCAGGCCTCCTGCGCCTGCATGCAGCGGAAATGTTCGTAGAGGGCGGGCAGCCCCTCGGGCGCGACATCCACCGGCAGGGCCGGGCCCGTCAGCCGCTCCAGCGCCGCCATCGCCGGGGCCATGGCGGCGGCGGTGGCCGGGCGGGCGTTGATCCAGGCCTCGTTTACCTTCAGCACGGGGCCGAGCGGCGCGTCGCTGGCCTCGGCGGGCAGCAGCACCTCGCCCACGCGCTGCAGCACGGCGGCGCTGCGGGCGAACCAGCCGCAGGTGTCGAAGCTCGGCCCCAGCGGGCAGGCGCCGGCGAGGCTCACCGCCCCCCAGCTCGGCCGGATGCCGAAGACGCCGCAATAGCTGGCCGGGATGCGCACGCTGCCGCCGGTGTCGGAGCCGAGCGCGAAGTCCACCGTGCCGGCGGCCACCGCGGCGGCCGAGCCGCAGGAGGAGCCGCCGGGGAAGCGATCCGGCGCGGCGGGGTTGAGGGGCGTGCCGTGCCAGACATTCTCGCCCGTCAGGCCATAGGCCAGCTCCACCGTCTTGGTCTTGCCCTCGCAGCGCGCCCCCGCCTCCAGCAGCGCGAGCACGGCCGGGGCGGTGGCGGCCGCGACGGGGTGGGTGCGCTCCCAGTCCGGGTTGCCGTAGCTGGTGGGGTGGCCGGCGATGTCGAAAAGATCCTTCACCGCGAAGGTCAGCCCGTCGAGCGCGCCCGCGCCGGTGGGCGGCAGGATCAGGCGCTCGCCGGGGATGAAGGCCTGGGCGGTGTCGGGGGCGGGGGTCAAGGCGGACCTCTCGGGCGTGGGACGGGCGCGCCATGCTATGCGGCGGGGCGCGGCGCGCAAGGCGTGCGGCGCCGGGAAAGGCATACGCCCGGCGGGAGGGATCCCGCCGGGCGCCGCCGTTCACCTGCCGAGGCGATCAGCGCGCGCGCAGGAATTCCGGCACGTGCAGCAGGATCAGCTCGTTGTCGTCGGCGCGGGTGAGGTGCCGGCCCGCCGAGAAGGGCAGGTTGTTGTCGTTGCCGACGATGATGTGGTCGGCATCCACCATCGCCACGTTCTCGATGGTGAAGAAGGGGAAGGTGAACACCGTGTCGTCCGCGCCCGGCGCGCGGTCCCCCCGCTGGCGGGCGATGCGCTCGGGGTCGCGGATGGCCATCAGGTCGATGTGGCCGATCTTGCGCACGAAGCCCTCGGCGTCCACCGCGCCCATGTCCACGAGATAGACGCGCTTGAAGCGCGCGGGCATGGCGAAGCAGGGGGCCTGGTGCGTGCTGGTCTGGCCCTGGGCGCAGGCGCGGGAGGGGTCGCCCTCGCCGTTGTCGCGCTCGATGACCAGGGCGCGGCGGTCGTCGATGAAGTTGAAGTCGCCGATCGCCGTGGCGCCGGGCTCGAGGCGGTAGCGCACCGTGCGGCCCGTCCAGGCCATGCGCGTCACGTCGAACTCCAGCACGCGCAGGAAGGCGCCCTCGGCCTCGGCGCTGTTGGGGGCGAAGAGCGTCTGCTCCATCAGCGCCCAGGCGGTGCGGCCGTCCGGCGTCAGCGCCAGCCCCTCGTAGCCGCCCGAACGGCGCACGCGGAAGCCCAGGCCCTGGGTCGGGTTGGCGGGGATCACGTTGGCGTGATGCTCGGGCGCGCGCAGCACCTGGCCGTCCAGCATCGTCTCGATGACGCGCAGCAGCCGGCCCTCGCCGTCCACGTGCAGCAGATAGGGGCCGAACTCGTCGCCGATCAGGAAGCTGCCGTCGGGCAGCGGCTGGATGCTCTCGATGTCGAAGTCCTGCCCGGTGAGATAGCGGCTGGCCGTCGCTTCCGTCAGGATCGGGAAGGGCGCCACGCGGTTGGGGTCGGAGAGCGCGATGCTGCGCTCCACCGTCACCTGGCCGGTCTGCCAGTTCGGGCGGACACGGAAGAGGTAGAGCAGCGCATCCGCCGAGTTGCGGCGGTTGCCGAAGCCGTTGTCGCTCGTCACCCAGTAGCTGCCGTCGCCGGCGGGCTTGATGCCGGAGAAGCCCTGCACGGGCTGGCCCTGGAAGGGCAGCGAAAGGCCGGTGGGGCGGTCGCCATAGCCGGGCAGGCTCACGCTCGGGCGGCTGCCGGGCTGCTCCACGCGCGCGTTGCCGGGGCCGGTGAAGCGGCCGGAAATGCGGAAATACTCGGGCGCATCGGCCGGCGGCTGGATGAAGGTGCCGGCGGGCAGGATGGCCTGGCCGGCGAGCCGCGCCTCGAAGCGCGTATCGGCGCTGGCGGTCCCGGCGGCGAGGCCGAGCAGCGCGGTGGTGGCGAGCAGAAGACGGCGCATGGAAAGACTCTCCCTTTCCCCAGTCTCGGGGCGGGCGTGCGCCTAGAGCGCCGAGATGACGCGCGAATGACGCCGAAATGAATCTCGTCGGTCAGCCGCCGCGCGAGAGGGAGTTGCGCGGCGCGCCCGAGGCGTCCCAGTTCGCGTCGTCGAGCCAGGCGGCGATGGCCTCGCGCCGGGCGGGCCATTCCTCCTCGAGGATCGAGAACCAGGCCGTGTCCCGCCGCCGCCCCTTCACCACCAGGATGTTGCGCAGCGTGCCCTCATAGGTGAAGCCGAGCCGCGCCGCCGCCCGGCGCGAGGGCGCGTTCAGCGCATGGCATTTCCAGACGAGGCGGCGGTAGCCGAGATCGTCCATCGCATGGCGCATCAGCAGGAACATCGCCTCGGTGGCCGCGCGGGTGCGCTGCATGCGCGGGCTGAACCAGATGTTGCCGATCTCGATGTTGGCGTGGGCGGGGAAGATCTCCATCAGCGAGAGCCAGCCATCCACCGTGCCCGTGCGGTGCGGGCGCACCGCCCAGACCATCGGGTCATGGGTGGTGGCGAAGCCGCCGATGAACTGACCAAGCGCCGCCTCGTCGGCGAAGGGCCCGTAGCCCATGTAGGCGAAGGAGGCGCCCGTGGGGTCGGAGAGGCAGGCGCGCCAGAGATCGGGCACATGGCGCATGTGCAGCGGCTCGAGATCCACGCTGCGGCCGCGGTGCGGCACGCGGGCGGGCAGCGGGCGGGGCGTGGGGTCCACGCGAGGGCCGAGCGGGGGGTCGGTCTCGGGATCGCGGGGCGGGAGGAAATCGGCCATGCGCCCAAGGCTCGCGCGCGGCTTGCGCCCGCGCAAGGCGGGCCGGGGTTGCAACATGTCCACTTGCGCCCGCCGCGTCCGCCCCGCATAGGCGGGCCGTCATGCAAGAGCGCCCGATGACCGAGACCGCCGACGCCGTCCTGACCGCGCCCAAGGGCTACACGCTCGAGGAGGTCACCTGGGTCCATCACTGGACCGACCGGCTCTTCTCCTTCCGCTGCACCCGTGCGCCGGCGCTGCGCTTCACCTCCGGCCAGTTCACCATGATCGGGCTGATGGTGGAGGGAAAGCCGCTGACGCGCGCCTATTCCATGGTCAGCCCCGCCTGGGAGGAGCATCTGGAGTTCCTCTCCATCAAGGTGCCGGACGGGCCGCTCACCTCGCGGCTGCAGCACATCCGGGTGGGCGAGCGGGTGCTGATCGGCCAGAAGCCCGTGGGCACGCTGGTGCCGGAGAACCTGCTGCCCGGGCGCAACCTCTGGCTGCTCGCCACCGGCACGGGGCTCGCGCCCTTCATGTCGCTGATCCGCGACCCCGAGATCTACGACCGCTACGAGCGCGTGGTGCTGGCGCACACGGTGCGGCAGGTGGCCGAGCTCGCCTACCGCGAGCTCATCACCCAGGAGCTGCCGCGCCACGAGCTGCTGGGCGAGATGGTGGCGCAGAAGCTGATCTACCTGCCGGCCGTGACGCGCGAGCCCTTCCCGGTGCAGGGGCGCATCACCACGCGCCTCGAACAGGGCCTCGCCGAGCGCGAGGCCGGGGTGGCGCCCCTCTCGCCCGAGCATGACCGCGCGATGATCTGCGGCAGCGAGGCGATGAACGCCGACTGCAAGGCGCTGCTGGAGGCGCGCGGCTTCGTCGAGGGCAGCAACAGCGCGCCCGGGACCTATGTGCTCGAGAAGGCCTTCGTGACGAAGTAGCCCGCCTGGACAGACTCCCCGCCCGGCGCGACGCTCGGCCCCGGGCGCCTCAGCGCGAGGATCCGGCCGCGGGCGCGGCCGGCGCCGCCCACTCCACAGCGTGGCCGGATCTCCCCGCCGCGCGGCGAAGCCCGGCACGCAGCGCGCGCCCGGCCTCTGAGGGCAGGAAAGCATGATCGTCGAAGAGCGCATCTACACGCTGCACCCGGGCCAGACGGCCTTCTACCTCGCCACCTACGAGGCCGAGGGCATGCCCATCCAGAAGCGCATCCTGGGGCGCATGGTGGGCTACTACACCACCGAGTTCGGCCCGCTGAACCAGGTGATCCACATGTGGGCCTATGAGAGCCTGGCCGAGCGCGCGGAGCGCCGCGCCGCCCTGTTCAAGGACCAGGGCTGGCTCGACTACCTCAAGAAGGTGCGCCCCTGCGTGGCCACGCAGGAGTCGAAGCTGCTCATGCCCGCGCCCTTCCTCACGGTGAAATGGCAGGACTGATGCGGGGGGCGCGCCGCCCCCTCACCCCGCAAGCTCGCGCGAGCGGGCGGTGGCGGCGGCGATCGCCTCGCGCATCAGGTCGGGCAGCGCGCCCTCGCGCATCAGCACGGCCAGGGCGCGCTCGGTCGTGCCCTTGGGGCTCGTGACGTTGCGGCGAAGCTGCGCCGCGTCCTCCGCGCTCGCGGCCAGCAGCGCGCCCGAGCCGGCGACCGTGGCGCGCGCCATGCGCCGCGCGAGATCGGGCGGGATGCCCTGGGCCAGCGCCGCCTGCTCCAGCACCTCGGCCAGCAGGAACACATAGGCCGGCCCGCCGCCCGAGACGGCGGTGACGGGGTCAAGCAGCCCCTCCTCCTCCACCCAGGCGGCCTCGCCGATGGCCGACAGCAGCCGGTCGCACAGGGCGCGCTGGGCCGCGTCCACCCCCGGGCCGGCGAAGGCCACGGTGAAGCCCTGGCGCACGGCGGCGGGGGTGTTGGGCATGGCGCGCACCACCCGCGCGCCCTCGCCCAGCAGGGCCGTCATGCCCGCCACGGTGCGGCCGGCCATGATGGAGAGGAACACCGTCCCTGGCCGCACCAGCCCCCGCAGCAGCGGCAGCGCCGCCGGCGCCTCCTGCGGCTTGGTGGCGAGGATCACGGCCGCCGGGGCGAAGCCCGGGGGGATGTCGGCGGCGGCGGCGACATGGCGCAGCCGCCCTGCGAAGGGGGCGAAGGCGGGGGCGTGCGGCTCCACCACCAGGCTTTCCGGATCGAGCCCCTGCTCGAGCCAGCCGGCCAGCATCGCACCCCCCATCTTGCCGCAGCCGAGAAGCAGCAGGGGCGGCAGGGCCATGCGTCAGCTCTCCAGCATCTTGCGCAGCAGCGTCACGTCCTCGGCGAAGGCCGGATCCTCCTGCATGAGCGCGGTGATGCGCTGCACGGCGTGCAGCACGGTGGTGTGGTCGCGGTTGCCGAAGCGCTTGCCGATCTCGGGCAGGGAGCGGGAGGTGAGCTGCTTGGCGAGATACATCGCCACCTGCCGCGGCCGCGCCACCGAGCGCGAGCGGCGCGAGGAGGCCATCTCGGTCAGGCGGATGTTGTAGTGCTCGGCCACCTTGCGCTGGATGTCGTCGATCGAGACGCGCTTGTCGTGCGCGCGCAGGATGTCGCCCAGCGCGTCGGTCGCCATCTCGAGGGTGACGGGCCGGCCGAACAGCTTGGCGTGGGCGAGGATGCGGTTCAGCGCGCCCTCCAGCTCGCGCACATTGGTCGCGATCTTGCGCGCCAGCAGCTCGAGCACGCGCGGCGGCACCTCCACCCCGGCCTGGGCGGCCTTGGCGTCGAGGATGGCGAGGCGCAGCTCGTAGGTGGTGGCGTGCAGGTCGGCCACGATGCCGCCGGAGAGGCGGGTGCGCAGCCGGTCCTCGATGCCCGAGAGGTCGTTGGGCGCCTTGTCGGCGGAGATGACGATCTGCTTGCCCGCGTCGATCAGCGCGTTGAAGGTGTGGAAGAACTCCTCCTGCGTGTTGTCCTTGCCGATCAGGAACTGCAGGTCGTCCACCATCAGCACATGGACGGAGCGGAGCTGCGACTTGAACTCCATCGTGTTCTGCGTGCGCAGCGCGTTGATGAAGCGGTACATGAACTTCTCGGCCGACATGTAGGCGACCTGCAGGCTCGGATCGCGCGCGCGCAGCGCCCAGGCGATGGCGTGCATCAGGTGCGTCTTGCCGAGCCCCACCCCGCCGTAGAGGAAGAGCGGGTTGAACCCCGCCTGGGCCGGGCGCTCGGCCACGCGGCGGGCGCAGGCATGGGCGAACTCGTTGGGCTTGCCGATCACGAAGCTGTCGAAGGTCCAGCGCGGGTCGAGCGGCAGCATCCAGTCGCCGCGCTGGGCCTCGGCCTGGGCCGGGGTCGGGGTGGGCGCGGGGGAGAGGCGCTCGGCGAGCGGCGCGGCCGGCTCGGCCGTCTCGCGCGCCGCCGTGCCGGCGGCGGCCCCGCCGGCGGCCACCCGCAGCTCCACCCGGCGCACGCCGGGCATCTCGGCCTGGCACAGCGCGCGCAGCCGGTCGCCGTAATGCTCGCGCACCCAGTCGCGCAGGAAGCGCGTGGGCAGGGTGATGTCGAGCGTGTCGCCCTCCTGCCCGGCCAGCGTCATCTGCTTGAGCCAGCTCCGATACTCGGCTTCGCCCACCTCCTGGCGCAGGCGCGCGCGGACCTTGGCCCAGGCGGCGGCGGATTTTCCGGCATTGCTGGGGGAACGCTCGCCGGACTCGTGCTCCATCCTCGACCTCTGCCTTTCCGCCAGGGCGCAGCGCCCTCGCCCGCCATCCGGCGAGGGAGCGGGGGCTCCAGCGCCGGCACCCTTGGTTCTTGAGGGACGGCCCCGGCCTGCGCCCGACGCCCTCCCCGCCTCCTGTCCTTGACACACAGCGTAACGCGAGGCGGCGCGCGGAGGGAACTCCCCCAATGCCGCGCCCCACTCGCGCCCGACGGGTGTTGCAGAGAAGCTTCACCCGCGTTGCCGCGAAGTAGAACAGCAGTTTTCGCTGGCGGCTCGATTGGCCGCCAGTGACCGGAATTCTTGCGATATCTATGGGATGGGCGGCTCAGCCCGCCGCGGCGATCGCCTTGATACGCGCGGAGAGGCGCGAGAGCTTGCGCGCCACGGTGTTGCGATGCAGCACGCCCTTGGTCACCGCGACATGCAGCTCCGGCTGCGCGGCGCGGAAGGCGGCCTCGGCCTGCGCCTTGTCCCCGCCCGCGATCGCCGCCTCCACCTTGCGCAGGAAGGTGCGCACGCGGGAACGCCGCATGCGGTTGCGCAGGGTGCGCTTCTCGGTCTGGCGAATGCGCTTGCGCGCGGAAGCGTTGTTGGCCATGGCGGGCGGTGAGAGCTCTGTCGAGTGGGTGGCGATGGGCGGCGGGGACCGCCGCGGGAGGCGAGGGTGTAATCCCGCCCCGCCCCCAGCGTCAAGCCGAGCGGGGCGGGGTTGCGCCATCATGCCGGCCGGCGGCGTCGCGGCGCGCCGCCGCCTGCCGAGCGGGCCTGCGCGAAAGCTCCGGCCTGACCGCCGGCCGGCTCAGCGGTGGCGGAAGGCGGGTTTGCGCTTCTCGGCGAAGGCCGCCATGCCCTCCTTCTGATCCTCGGTGGCGAAGAGGCTGTAGAAGATCCTGCGCTCGAAGCGCACGCCCTCGGCCAGCGTCGTCTCGAAGGCGCGGTTCACGCATTCCTTGGCGATGGCGACGCTGGGCGCGGAGAGGGAGGCGATCTTCTCGCCGATCTTCAGGCATTCGGGCAGGAGCTGGTCGAGCGGCACCACGCGGGCCACCAGCCCCGCCCGCTCGGCCTCGGCCGCGTCCATCATGCGCGCCGTCAGCACCAGGTCCATCGCCTTGGCCTTGCCCACGGCGCGCGTCAGCCGCTGGGTGCCGCCCGCGCCGGGGATGATGCCGAGGTTGATCTCGGGCTGGCCGAACTTCGCGTTCTCCGCGGCCACGATCATGTCGCACATCATCGCGAGCTCGCAGCCCCCGCCCAGCGCGAAGCCGGCCACCGCGGCGATGACGGGCTTGCGGATCGTCGTCACCACCTCCCAGCGGGCGGTGATGAAGTCCTCGAAATAGACGGCCGGATAGCTGCGGGACTGCATCTCCTTGATGTCCGCCCCCGCGGCGAAGGCCTTCTCGCTGCCGGTGATGACGATGGCGGCGATGGCGGGATCGGCGTCGAAGCCCCGCAGCGCCTCGCCGAGCTCGCCCATGAGCTGGTCGCACAGCGCGTTCAGCGCCTGGGGGCGGTTGAGGCGGATCACCGCCGTCGCGCCATGGGTTTCCGTCAGGATCATCTCGAAGGCCATGGGCGCTCCCTCACCGCTGTTTCAGCGGGCAGTAGAAGGTGGATCGGCCGGACTGCACAAGCCGGGCGATGCCGCCGCAGCGCCGCCCGCCGGGGCAGTCCGCGCAGCGCTCGCCCGCGCGGCCATAGACGTCGAAGCGCTCCTGGAACACGCCGAGCTCCCCGTCCGCGCGCACATAGTCGCGCAGGCTGGAGCCGCCGGCGGCGATGGCCTCGGCCAGCACGGACTTGATGGCGGGCAGCAGCCGCGCCGCCCGCGCGCCGGGGATGGTGGCCGCGAGCCGGCGCGGCGAAATCCCGGCGCGGAACAGCGCCTCGCTCACATAGATGTTGCCGAGCCCCGCCACCGTCCGCTGGTCCAGCAGCGCGGCCTTGATGGGGGTGAAGCGGCCGGCGAGCGCGGCCTCCAGCGCCGCGAGATCGAAGGCCGGATCGAGCGGCTCCGGCCCGAGCCCCGCCAGCAGCGGGTGCGCGTCCTCGGCCTCGCGGGGCACGAGGTCGAGATGGCCGAAGCGGCGCGGGTCCACGAAGCCGATCCGCCAGCCGCCCTCCGTCTCCATCACCAGGTGCTCGTGCGCATCGGGCGGCTGGTTGTGGCCCCGCGCGTCCGAGGCCGCGCCCTGCGGGCCGAGCCGCGGCAGGAGGGGCGCGTCCCGGCGCCGCGCCACCATCCGGCCCGACATGCCGAGGTGGATGAGCAGGCTCGGCCGCCCCTCGAGGCGCATGAGCATGTATTTCCCGCGCCGGCGGAACCCCTCCACCCGCGCCCCCGTGAGCGTGGCGGCGAGGCCGGGCGGCAGGGGCCAGCGCAGATCGGCCCGGCGCAGCTCCGCCCGCGCGATCGCCTGCCCCTCCAGCACGGCGGCGAGGCCGCGCATGACGGTCTCGACCTCGGGCAGCTCCGGCATGGCTCAGGGCTTGCGGGCGACGAGCAGGCGGTAGTGCAGGTCGCCCTCCGTCTGCAGGGTTTCGAGCTGGATGCCGCCGATCTCCGCCTCGGCCCGCACCCCGAGGCCGAGCGCGCGCAGCAGGCGCCGCCAGGGCGTGTTCAGCGCGGCGAGCCGCGCCGCCGTCTCGGCGCGCGGGCGGGCGCGCAGCAGCGGGTTGAGGTCCCGCTCGCGCACCGGCACGAGCCCGGCGGCGGCCAGCGCCGCGAGCCAGCCCGCGCGCGTCGGCGCCACCGGGCAGCGCCAGAACCGCTTGAACTGGGCGAGCCGCGCCGCCGCCTCGGGCGCGAGCGCCTCCTCGGGCATGTCGTCCACGATGACGAGATGCCCGCCCGGCGCCAGCACCCGCGCGAGCCCCGCCACGGTCGCGGCGGGATCGGCGCTGTGGATCAGGCTCTCGATGCCGAGGATCAGGTCGAAGGGCCCGGGCGGCGGGTCGTCGTAGGAGCGCAGGAGGATGCGCACCCGCCCGGCGAGCCCGGCGCGCGCGATGGCCGCCGCGCCGCGCGCCCGCTGCGCCTCGGAGAGGGTGAGGCCCGTCCAGTCCCCGCCCAGCCGGGGCGCGAGGTCGAGCATCGTGGCGCCATAGCCGCAGCCGGCATCGAGCACGCGCGGGGCGGGGGGCAGCGCCAGGCCCTCCAGCATCAGGCGGTGGATCACGAGGGGCGAGGGCGGGCCGCCCTCGGGGTCCGTCAGGGCGCGATGGACGGGGTGCGCCTCCTCGCCCTCCGCCCGGCACTCGCGGAAGAAGGAGAGGCCGTCGAGCCAGCGGTAGTAGCGCGCGACGCGCCGGGCCTGGCGTTCGGAGGCGGTGGGCATGCCGCCCCTATAGGCGGGCGCGGGCCGGCTGGCACGGGGGGATCAGGCGCTGCGGGCGAGTGCCGGCACCTCCACCGCCGCGGCCAGGGCGCGCAGATCCTCCGCCGCGGGGCTCGCCGGATGGCGGGTGAGAAGGGGTTGCTGCGCACGGATGGCGGCGGGGATGCGCGCATCGCGCCGCACATGGCCGAGCAGCCCCACCCCCGCCCCCAGGAAGCCGCGGCAGGCGCGGTCCAGCGCGGCATGCACACGCTGCCCGGCGGCGGCGTTGGGAACGAGGTTCGCCACCACCCCCGCCCGCCCGGGCGGGGCCCCATCCTGCCGGTGCAGCTTCAGCACGGCATAGGCGTCGGTGAGGCTGGTCGGCTCCTCGGTGGCGATGACGCAGAGCAGATCGGCCGCGGCGGCGAGGCGGCGCGGCGCGGGGCCGAGCCCGGCGCCGAGGTCGAGCACCACCGCCTCCGCCGGCAGGGCGCGCAGCACGCCGATCAGCCGCGCCACCCCGCCCGCGTCCAGCGCCGCCAGCGCCGCCGCGCCCGAACGCCCGGGCAGCACCGAGAACCCCCCGGCATGGGGCTGCAGCGCGGCCTCGGGCGCGCAGCGGCCGGAGAGCACATCGCCGAGGTCGAGCCCCGGCGGCAGGCCGAGCTGCACATCCACGTTCGCGAGGCCGAGATCCCCGTCCACCAGCGCCACGCGCCGCCCGCGCTCGGCGAGCGCCTGGGCGAGCCCGATGGCGAGGCAGGTCTTGCCCACACCCCCCTTGCCGGAGGCGATGGCGATCAGGCGCGTCATGCCGCGCACTCCCCCTGGAGATCGAGCGGCGCGCCCGCGGGCGCGAGCAGCCGCTGGGCGAGCCATTCGGCGCTGAGCGGCGCGAGCCCGCGCGCCACCTGCGGCCCGATCCCGGCCTCGGTCAGCGCAAGCCCGACCGAGGCGGCGGCGAGAATCCCCCCCAGCCGCCGCGCCACGTCGAGCCGTGTGGCGATCATGTGCCGCGCGCCCAGCAGGTGGAAGGCGCGGGCCAGCTCCTCCGCCTCCTCGGCGTCGAGCCCGGCGGGCAGGACGAGCACGGGCGTGGCCTCCGCCGCCTCGATCAGCCGGTGCAGCCGCGCGGCCTGGGCGGCGTCGAAGGGGTCGCAGCCGAAGCCGTCCAGGAAGGCGGGCTGGCCGGGTTCGCGCCGCCGCAGCGACTTGGCGAGCACCTCGGGCTGGGCGGCGACGGCGAGGGTGAGGCGCAAGAGCCGCGTGAAGGCGGCGAGCTGCTCCACCGCCCCCGCCCGCGCCCCGTCGGCGGTGACGACGAGCGGGGGCTGGCCCGCCATGGTGGCGCGCGCGGCGAGCTTCGCGCAGGTCAGCGTCTTGCCCGCCCCGGGCGGGCCGACGAGCAGGATGGGCCGCTCCGTGGGCAGGGGGGCGAAGGCCAGCGCCTCGCCGAGCGCCTCGGGCAGCGGCGCGGCGGCCAGGCGCAGCGCGAGCGGGCTCGGCATGTTGTGGCGCGCGAGCGCGGGGGGCAGATCGGCGGGGGTGAGCGGCGCGCCGGGCGGGATGAGCAGCGGCTCCTCCACCTCCAGCGCGGCGGTGACCTCGACGATCCCGCCCACCCGGCGCGTGCCGAGCACCACCGCCTCCTCGCCCAGCGCCTCGCGCACGGCGGCCAGCGCCTGCGAGGCGCTGCGGCCCTGGAAGACGCGCACGCGCATGGATCAGATGCTCGCCAGGGCGCGCACCCGCACGCGCGGGTGCAGCTCGCCCTGCGCCAGCACCACGGTGCTGGGGCGGAAGCGCTCCACCACCGCGCGCAGATGCGGGCGCAGCGTGCCGGAGGTGAGCAGCACGGGCGATTCGCCCAGCGCCGCCTGGGCGTCCATCACGTCGCGCAGGCGCTGGAGGAAGCTCTGCAGCTTCGCCGGCTCCATGGCGAGCTGCCGCTCCTCCGGCGGGCCGGCCAGCGCCTCGGCGAAGGCCACCTCCCATTCCGGCGAGAGGGTGACGATGGGCACATAGCCCCCCGGGCCGCGCGCCGCCTCGGAAATCTGCCGCGCGAGGCGCAGCCGCACCACGCCCAGGATCTGCGGCAGGCTGCGCAGATTGCCCGCCATCGCCTCCTGCAGCCCCTCGAGGATGGTGGGCAGGTCGCGGATGGAGACGCGCTCGGCCAGCAGCGCCTGCAGCAGCCGCTGCAGCAGGCCGATGCTGGCCTGGGCGGGGATCAGCTCCTGCACCAGCTTCTGCTGCTCGCGCGGGAGTTCCTCGAGCAGCTTCTGCGTCTCGGCGTAGGAGAGCAGCTCGGCCATGTTCTCGCGCACCACCTCGGTGAGGTGGGTGGCGAGGACGCCCGCGCAGTCCACCACCGTGCAGCCGCGCGCCAGCGCCTCCTCGCGGTGGCGCTCCTCGATCCAGAGGGCGGGCAGGCCGAAGGCGGGCTCCTCCGTGCGCTCGCCGGGCAGCTCGGGCAGCGGCCCCTCGGGGCTGATGGCGAGCAGCATGGGCGGGCGCAGCCGGCCGCGCGCCACCTCGATCTCCTTCAGCCGCAGCACATAGGTGTCGGGCGGCAGGTCGAGATTGTCCTGGATGCGCACCGCGGGCAGGACGAAGCCCATCTCCTGCGCGATGGCGCGCCGGAGGCCGCGGATCTGCTCCGTCAGCCGCGGGGCCTCGCCGGAGGCGAGCACCAGCAGCCCGTAGCCGAGCTCGAGGCGCAGCATGTCCATGCGCAGGGCTTCCGCCACCGGCGGCTCGGCGGGCGAGCCTGGCTCGGGTTCGGGCTCGGGCGGCGGGGCGAGGGCGGCCTTGCGCTGCCACCAGGCCGCCGCCCCCGTGGCGCCGGCCAGCGCGAGGAAGGGCAGCAGCGGCATGCCCGGCATCAGGCCCAGCATCAGCGCGCTGCCCGAGGCGACGGCGAGCGGCTTCCAGCCGCCCAGCTCCTTCGCCATGAGCTTGTCGGCCTGCTCCTCGCGCACCGCCTTGGTGACGACGATGGCCGCCGCGACCGAGACGAGCAGCGCGGGGATCTGCCCCACCAGCCCGTCGCCCACGGTGAGGATGGAGTAGGTCTCCACCGCCTCCATGAAGGGCATGCCGTGCCGGCCGAGCCCGATGGCGAGCCCGCCCAGCAGGTTGATGAAGGTGGAGATCAGCCCCGCCACCGCATCGCCCTTCACGAACTTCCCCGCGCCGTCCATCGCGCCGTGGAAGCCGCTCTCCTCCTCCAGCTCGCGGCGGCGGCGCTTGGCCTCCTTCTCGTCGATGGTGCCGGCGGAGAGGTCGGCGTCGATCGCCATCTGCTTGCCGGGCATGGCGTCGAGGTGGAAGCGTGCCGAGACCTCGGCGATGCGCCCAGCACCCTTGGAGATGACGACGTGGTTCACCATCAGCAGGATGGCGAAGACGATCATGCCCACCAGGATGTCGCCGCCCATCAGGTAGCGGCCGAAGGTGGCGATGATGTCGCCCGCCGCCTGCGGCCCCTCATGCCCCTCGGCGAGGATGGCGCGGGTGGTGGCGACGTTCAGCCCCAGCCGGAACAGCGTGGTGATGAGAAGAAGCTGCGGGAAGGACTGGAAATCGAGCGGGCGCGTCAGCAGCAGCGCCACCATCAGCACCAGCACCGAGACGGTGATGTTGAGCGCGAGCGCGGCGTCGAGCAGCGCGCCGGGCAGCGGCACGATGAGGATGGCGAGCACAAGCGCCACCCCCGCGACCAGCGCCGCCTCCGAGGAGACGCGGAAGGAGCGCAGCCAGCCCGGCAGGGCGATTCCCTTCACGCGGCCCTCCAGCCATCGGGCAGCGCGCCCACGGGAAGCGGGCCCATCGCAAGCTGGCCGGGCGCGGGCGGCACGCTGATGCCCTGGCCGCGGTATTCGGCGAGCTTGTTGCGCAGCGTGCGGATGGAGATGCCGAGGATCTCCGCCGCGCGGGTGCGGTTGCCGAGGCAGCGGCCGAGGGTTTCGAGGATCAGCTCGCGCTCCACCTCCTCCATGCGCCGGCCGACCAGCGCCGCGATGGGATCGGCCGTGGCGACGCGCGGGATCGGGGCGGCGGCGGGGGCGGGGGCGGCCTCGGCGGGCGGGGGCGTGGCCTGCTCCACCGCCAGCAGCTCGATGGCCTCGGCGCCGATCTCGCGCCCCTCGGCCAGCAGCACCGCGCGGTGCAGCGTGTTCTCGAGCTCGCGCACATTGCCCGGCCAGGGATGGGCGGCGAGCCGCGCCTCGGCCGCGGGCGAGAGCGGGCGGCGCGGCAGCCCGTTCACCTCGGCGTAGCGCGCGGCGAAATGCCGGGCGAGCGGCAGCACGTCGCCCGGGCGCTCGCGCAGCGGCGGGATGCGAAGCTGCACCACGTTGAGGCGGAAGTAGAGATCCTCGCGGAAGCGGCCCGCGCGCACCTCGGCCGGCAGGTCGCGGTTGGTGGCGGCGAGGATGCGCACATCCACCTTCACCGGGCTCGTGCCGCCGAGGCGGTCCACCTCGCGCTCCTGGATGGCGCGCAGCAGCTTGGCCTGCAGGCGCAGGTCCATCTCGCCGATCTCGTCGAGCAGCAGCGTGCCGCCCTCCGCCTGCTCGAACTTGCCCTTGCGCGCGGCCACCGCGCCCGAGAAGGCGCCCTTCTCGTGGCCGAACAGCTCGCTCTCCAGCAGCGTCTCGGGCAGGGCGGCGCAGTTGAGCGCGACGAAGGGCCCGCGCGCGCGGCGCGAGGTCGCGTGGATGTGGCGGGCGAACACCTCCTTGCCCGTGCCGCTCTCGCCGGTGATGAGCACCGAGGCGTCGGCGCGGGCGAGCTGCTCGGCGCGCGCGATGAGGGCGGCGCTGGCCGGATCGGCCGCGATGGGCCGCTCCGGTGCGGCGGAGACGGCCTGCAGCATGGCCGCGATCAGCTCCGCATCCGGCGGCAGGGGCAGGAACTCGCGCGCGCCGGCGCGGATGGCGCGCAGCACCCCCTCGGCGTCGGCGCTGCGCCCGCAGGCCACCAGCGGGGTGGCGATGCGCTCCTCGCCCATGCGTTCAAGCAGCCAGGGCAGGTCGTGCGCGGCGTCGGCCAGCACGAGATCGGCCCCCGCCCCGCGCAGCGCCGCCAGCGCGGAGGTGACGCCCTCCACCTGGGCGAGCGATGCGCCGCGGGCCGCGGCGATGCGCGCCGCCTGGCCGAGCTCGCCCGAAAGCGCGCCGAGGATGAGCAGCCGGGTCATGTCGCGCGGTCCGCCTTGACGATCTCGGTCATCGTCACGCCCAGGCGGTTGTCCTCGACCATCACCACCTCGCCGCGGGCGACGAGGCGGTTGTTCACGTAGATGTCCACCGCCTCGCCCAGCTTGCGGTCCAGCTCCACCACCGCGCCGCGGCCGAGCTTGAGAAGCTGGCTCACCTGCAGCGTGGCGCGCCCCAGCACGGCGCTGACCTGCACGGGGATGTCGTAGACGGCATCGAGCTCGCGCGGCGGCGGCGGCGGGCCGGCCGTGGCGCCGCCGCTGCCGAGCTGCACCGGCTCGAAGGGGGTCTCCGGCGTCTCCACCGCAGCCTCCTCACTCGACGAACTGGTCATTGCTGCCCTCCGAGAGCTGGATCTGGCCCTGCGCCGCGAGCTCCTTCGCGGCGGCCACGATGGCGGCCTGCGCCTCGTCCACGTCGCGCAGGCGGACGGGGCCGAGGGCGGCGATGTCGTCGCGCAGCAGCTTCGCCGCGCGCTCGGTCATGTTGCGGAAGAAGAGCTCGCGCATCTCCTCGCCCGCGCCCTTGAGCGCGAGGGTGAGGCGCTCCTTCTCGACGCCGCGCAGCAGCGTCTGCACGCCCTGGGCGTCGAGGCGCTTGAGGTCGTCGAAGGTGAACATCAGGCTGCGGATGCGCTCGGCCGCCTCGCGGTTGCGCTCCTCCAGCGCGCCCATGATCCGCGCCTCGGCCTGGCGGTCCAGGCTGTTGAAGATCTCCGCCATCAGCTCGTGCGCGTCGCGGCGCTGCGTACGCGCGAGGTTGGACATGAACTCCATCTTCAGCGTGCGCTCCACGCCCTCCAGCGCCTCCTTCTGCACGTTCTCCATGCGCAGCATGCGCATGACGACCTCCATGGCGAAGCCGTCGGGCAGCAGGGCCAGCACGCGCGCGGCGTGGTCGGGCTTCACCTTGGTCAGCACCACCGCCACCGTCTGCGGGTATTCGTTCTTGAGGTAGTTCGCGAGCACCGTCTCGCTGACGTTGCCGAGCTTGTCCCACATGGTGCGACCCGCGGGGCCGCGGATTTCCTCCATGATCTGCGCCACCCTCTCCTTGGGCAGCGTCTTGAGCAGCAGCCGCTCGGTCGTCTCGAAGGAGCCGATGAGCCGGCCCGCCTGGCCGAGATTGGCGGCGAACTCCTCGCACACCGCCTCCACCAGCTCGGCCGGAATGGTGCCGAGCTGCGCCATGGCGTGGGAGAGGTCGCGGATTTCGTCCTCGTGCATGCGGGCGAACAGCTTGGCCGCGTGCTCCTCGCCGATGGTCAGCATCAGGATCGCGGCCTTCTGCGGCCCCTTGAGCGCGGGAGTCTCGCTCATGCGTCATCCTCCGGGGTGAGCCAGCGGCGCAGCACCAGCAGCGCCTCCTCGGGGTGCTCCTCGGTCAGCTTCACGAGCCTGGCGATGGAGGAGGCGCGCATCTGCCCGCGCACCGAGGCCATGCTGACCATCGCCTCGTCGCCCTCGGGCCCGGGCAGCGCGCCCGCGCCCTCTGCGCCGGGCAGGGCCGCGCCCGCCGCGCCGGGCGGCAGCGCGCCGCCCTGCCCGCCCGCGGCCGCGCCCGCGATCGCGCCGCCGGCCGCGCCCGCCCCCGCCAGCGCCCCCGCCGGGGCGAGGCTGAGCGACAGCCGGCGCGCCACCGGCCAGGCGATCAGGAAGAGGGCGAGCAGCGCGAGCAGCCCGATCAGCGCCGTCTCGGCAAGCCGCGCCACCAGCGCCTCGCTCAGCCCCAGGCCGAAGAGGCCCGGCGCCTCGGGCTGCGCCGCCTCGGCCTCGGCGAAGCGCATGGAGACGACCTCCACGCGATCCCCGCGCTGCTCGTTGAAGCCCACGGCGCTGCGCACCAGGGCGGCGATGCGCGCCAGCTCCTCGGCCGTGCGCTCGCGGAACTGGGGCGGCTGGCCCTCGCGCCGCTCCATCACCCCGTCCACCAGCACGCCGACCGAGAGGCGGCGCAGCACCGGCTGCTCGCGCAGGATGCTGCGCACGGTGCGGCCGATCTCGAAATTCGTCGTCTCCTCCTGGCGGCTCTCCTGGGTGCCGGCGCCGGCCCCGGCCTCCGCGCCGGGGAGGTTGTTCTGCACCGAGACGTTCTGCGGCTCCTGGCTGCGGCTGGTTTCCGTGACGGAGTGCTGGCTGCGCGCCACCTGGTTGTCGGGGTCGAAGCGCTCCTCGCGCGTCTCCACCCGGTCGTGGTCCATCTCGAGCGCCACCTCGGCGCGCACGCGGCCGGGGCCGAGCACGCGCTCGAGCATCTCCTCGACGGCGCGGGCGAGGCGCGCCTCCTCGCCGCGGCGCAGCTCCTCGCGCGTGGCCATGCCGGCCGCCCCGCCCACCGCCTGGCCGCCGCGCGCCAGCAGCTCGCCCCGGCTGTCCACGATGGAGACATTGGCGGGCCGCAGCCCCGGCACGGCGGCGACGACGAGGTGCAGCACCGCCTGCACCCCCTCGCGATCGAGCCGCTGCGCGCCCTGCATGGTCAGCAGCACGCTGGCCTGGGCCTCGCCCCGCTCGCGCGAGAAGGCCTCGCGCCGCGGCAGGACGAGATGCACGCGCGCCGCGCGCACGCCGGCGAGGGCGCGGATGGAGCGCGAGAGCTCGCCCTCCAGCGCGCGCAGCCGGTTCATCTCCTGCTGGAAGGGCGTGGTGGTCAGCCCCTCGCCGCGGTCGAAGATCTCGTAGCCGAGCGAGCCGCCGGCCGGCAGACCCTCGCGCGCCAGCATCAGGCGCAGCCGGGGCACATCCTCGGCCGGCACCAGCACCTGGCTGCCGCCGGCCGCCAGGCGGAACGGCACGCGCTGGCGCTCCAGCGCCGCGACCACGGCGCCCGCATCCCGCGCCTCCAGCTCGCCATAGAGAAGCGCCATGGGCGGCGTGCCCGCGCGCAGGACGAGAAAGCCGAGCCCGGCCAGCAGCACCGCCGCGAGCCCGCCGAGCGCCGCAAGGCGGAGCCGGCCCAGCGCCTGAAGCTGCGCGATCAGCGCGCCCATCGCGGCGTCCGGCTTGAGGGGGCGGTGAAGGGCACGTCCTGTGACTCCCGGCTTGCCTCCCCGCCATGGGGAGGGCCCGTCCTGGGCAGGCAGGTTTTGCCGGGGGTCGGGTTAGCGGAGGGTTAACGCGCGCGGCGGCGCTTCTGCCGCCCCTGCCCGCATCATGCCGGCGGCCGCTTCCGCCGACGTGCGACAGGGCGGCGCGGCCCCTGGCATGCCCTTGTTTCAGCGCGCAGCCGCCGCAGCGGCTCCCATCGACGCAACGCTCCGATGGGCCGCCAACCCTGCGCACGAGAGGGGCCGCATGTCATGCCGCCCGCATCAGATCTCGGCGAGGCCCCTCAGCTTCTCGAAGCCCACGCCGAGCGCGCCGAGGCGCAGCAGCACCTGCCCGTCGCGCCGCTCCGCCGCCGTGGCACGGCCGATCACGGAGAAGCCGAGCGCGCGCGTCTCCCCGCCCGTGCCGGTTGCCGTCACGCGCACCGCATAGGCGCCGTCGGGCAGGGCGCGCCCCGCGCCGTCGCGCCCGTCCCAGCGCCACTCCTGCGCCGCCGCGCCGAGCGCGACCTCGCGCGAGAGCAGGCTGCGCCCCTGCGAATCCAGCACGCTGACCACCGCGCGCTCGCCCGCGGCCGCGGCGGGGGGAAGACGCAGCCGCGCCTCGCCGCCCTGCAGGCTGAGGCGGTCGCTCTCCACCTCCACCATCCGCCCGATCAGCGGCGCGGAGGCGGTGAGCTGCCCCGCCTCCTGCAGCGCGATCAGCCGCTCCAGCCGCTCATTGGCGGCGATCTGCTGCTCCACCCCGGCGAACTGCACGAGCTGCTGCGTCATCTGCTGCGCGTCCATCGCCCGGGTGGGGTCCTGGTTGCGGAGCTGCGTGGTCAGCAGGCTCAGGAACATGTCGAAATCGGCGTTGATGCGGCTGCCGGCGCGGTTGCCGGCGCCCGATGCCGCCGCGGCGGTGGTGGAGGCGATGCTGCCGCTCATGGGCGTTCTCCTGTCATGCGAGGGGGTCAGATCCTGAGGTCGAGCAGCCCGCGCCCGGCCGGCGGCGGGGTGGAGGGGGCGGGGGCGGCGGCGGGCTCGGCGCGCCAGGCGGGGCTGGGCTCGCGCCCGCCCGCGCCCGCATGGCCGCCGCCGGGGCCCGACTCGCCGGCGAGCGCGAAGCGCAGCCCGCCCTCGCCCAGCGCCACCCCGGCCTCGGCGAGCGCCCGGCCCAGCTCGGCGCGGTCCCGCTCCAGCAGGGCGAGGGTTTCGGGCCGCTCGGCCAGCACGCGCACCTCATGCGCCTCGCCCTCGCGGCGCACGGCGATCTCCACACGGCCGAGCTGGGGCGGATCCAGCGCCACCTGGAACTGGCCGAGCGCCGGGGCGAAGGCGAGCGCCACCGCCACGGGCGCGACCTGGCGCGCGGGCGGGGGCGGGGCGGGGGCGGCGGCGGGCGGCGGGGCCTCGGTGCGGAGAGGGCCCTCGGGCGCCTCGGCAGGGAGGCTGGCCGCCCAGGCCGCCAGCTCGGGCAGGGCGCGCGGCGGGGCCGGGGCGGCCTCGCGGGCGGACGGCGGCGTGGAGGGCCCATGCTCGCCGCGCACCGGGGCCTCCGCTGCGGGCGGGGCGGCGGCAGGCTCCGCCTCCGGCGCCCGCGCCAGGGGCTCGGGCATGGCGTCCTCCGCCGGGGCGGGCGGCGGCGCGGCGGGCGCGCTGCGCAAGGCGGCCGGGGGAATGGCGGTCGGCGCGGCGGCAAGCGCGCCCGGCGGGGCGTCGCCGGCCGGAGCCGTCGGGGCGGGCTGTCCCGGCGCGGGGAGGCCAGGGCCCGTCGGCCCGGCCGAACCCGCGGCCTCCGCCCTCGGGGCGGCCAGCCCGCCCGGGTCGTGGGAGACAGCGGCATGCGCCAGCATGGCCGAGGGCGGTGGCGCCATCGGCGCCGGCGCGGGCGAGGCGGCCAGGGAAGGAGCCACCGGAGGCGGCACGGCGGGAGGCGCGAGGGGCGGCGGCGAGACGGGCGGCGCCCCCGGGGGGCTGCGCTCTCCGGCCTCCGGCTCGGGCCGCGCCGCCTCGGGCGGACCATCGGCCGCCGGCGCATCGGCGGGCTCGGCCCCGGCGAGGGCGTCTTGGCCCTCCGCCCCCGGCGGCGCGGCCGGCAAGGGGGCGGGTTCCGGCGCGGCGGCGGTGGCGCGCGGCGGGGCCGCCCCCTGCGCCGGGGCGGGAATAGGCAGGCCCGCCGGAAGCCCGGGCCGATCCTCCTGCGCCGGAGGCGCGGCGGATGCCTCCGCGCTGCGCGGCGCGGCCCCGAGCGTCTCGGCCGGCGCGGCGAGGGCCTGGGCCGCGACTGCCGGCAGGGGCGCCCCGCCGGGAGTGGCGGGCGCGAGGACCGGCAGCGGGCCGGGGCTGGCGGCGAGGCCGGACCGCAGGGGCGGCGCGCCGGCTTCGCCCGGCGGCGCGGCGGGCAGGCTTCCGGCGAGCAGCTCCGCGAAGCCGCCGGCCTCGCCCTCGGCCGGAAGGGGCGCGAGCGGCCAGGAGGGCGGCGGCACGGGCAGCACGGCGAGGGAGTCCATGGGGGGCGGCTCCGGTGACGGGTCGCCGCGCCGGCTGCAAGCGGCGCGCCGGAGCGTGCCAGCGCCTGCCGGGCAGGGCTCGCCGGGGCGGCGGCAGCATCTGCCGGGTGCGGCCCGCGCCTTGCCGGGCCGCGCCGTCCCCCGGCTGGCACGCGGGCTGCCAGGAGAGGGCCGCGGCCACCCCCCCTCCCCGGCCGCCGTCACAACGAAGGACACCCCCCATGTCCCTCTTCGGTTCCATGACGACCGCCATCTCGGGCCTGATGGCCCAGTCGCGCGCGCTCGGCCATGTCTCGGACAATCTCGCCAACAGCCAGACCGTCGGCTTCAAGCGGGTGGACACCAACTTCCAGGATCTCGTCACCCAGTCGGGCCCCACCCTGCACGCGCCGGGCTCGGTCTTCGCCCGGCCCGATTTCACCAACAGCGTGCAGGGCACCATCGAGCAGAGCGAGAACCCGCTGGCGCTGGCCATCGGCGGCCAGGGCTTCTTCTCGGTGGCGCTGGCGCGCGGCTTCTCCGGCGGGCTGCCGGTCTTCGACGAGCGGCAGTTCTTCAGCCGCGCGGGGGATTTCCGCATGGACCGCGACGGCTACCTGGTGAACGGCGCGAACTACTACCTGCAGGGCTGGCCGGTCTCCGGCGAGGGGGTGGTGGACCGCACGACGCTCGAGCCCATCCGCGTCAGCCAGCAGGTGTTCAACCCGATCGCCACCTCCGAGATCACCATCGCGGCGAACCTGCCCGCGCTGGACCCGCCCGCCACGCCCGCGGATGCGCGCAGCTTCTCCACCCAGGTGCAGGTCTATGACAGCCTCGGCACGCGCCGGGCGCTGACGCTGACCTTCTCGCAGACGCCCGGCTCGCCCGGCCCCGCGCGCTCCTGGCAGATGAGCATCCAGCCCGACCCCGCGGGCGGGCCGGTGGACATCCCGATCACCTTCGCCACCAACGGCACGCTCGAATCCTTCGACGGCGTGCCGGGCGTGACCAACACCCCGCTCAACTACAGCTTCGACATGGATTTCGGCCTGGGCAACCAGACCATCACGCTCAACCTCGGCCGCTTCGGCATCGCGCAGGGGCTGACCCAGTACGCCGGCAGCGACTTCTCGCTGCGCAACGTGCAGCAGAACGGCGTGCCGCCCGGCTCCTACGCCGGCCTCGCGGTGCGCGAGAACGGCGACGTGGCGGTGAACTACGACAACGGCCAGTCGCGCGTGATCTATCGCGTGCCCATCGTCGGCTTCAGCGACCCCGACCGGCTGCAGCGCCTGGACGGCACGGCCTTCATGCGCACCATCGAGAGCGGCGAGGCCCGGGTGAACGACGCGAACGGCAACGGGGTGGGCAAGCTGGTCACCGGCGCGCTGGAGCGCTCCAACGTGGACATGGCCACCGAGTTCACCAAGCTCATCGTCGCCCAGCGCGCCTACAGCGCCAACACGCGCGTGGTGACCGCGAGCGACGAGATGCTGCAGGAGACGATCAATATGCGCCGCTGACGGCGGCGCGATGCCGCTCCGCGGCGGGCAATATGCGCCGCTGACGGCGGCGCGATGCAGCTCCGCGGAGGGCAACATGCGCCGCCGCGGGCGGCGCGGAAGCAGCGCCCGCGGCGGGCAGGAGGCCCGCCGCCGGCACGCCCCCGCCCGATGGCCCAGGACGGGCCTTCCGGCGGCGGGCGGCAGGAATTCGTTAACCGGCGTCTCGCCAGCCTGGAGGGACCATGAGCCTCGACCTCGCCTTCGGCATCGCGCGCAGCGGGCTGCTCGCCACGCAGCGCGCGCTCGCGCAGGTCACGCACAACCTCGCCAACGCCGACACGCCCGGCCACACGCGCAAGAGCGCCGAGGCCGAGACCGTCTCCATCAACGGCCAGCCGCTCGGCGTGCGGCTCGGCGCGGCGCAGCGCAGCGTGGACCAGGCGCTGACGGCGGAGCGCCATGCGCGCGGCGGCGAGGCCGCGGCCGCCCTGCTGCGCGAGCGGATGCTCGCCTTCGTCGAGGCCGCGCACGGCGCCCCGGGCGAGCGCGACACGCTGGGCGGCGCGATGGGCGGGCTGCGCGAGGGGCTGATCGCGCTGCGCGCCGCCCCCGGCGATGCCGGGCTGCAGCGCGAGGCGCAGGAGGCCGCCCGCGCCGTCACCCGCCGCTTCCACGACATCGCCCAGGCCATCGGCGAGGCGCGGCAGCGCGCCCAGGACGGAATCGTGGAGGAGGTCTCCCGCGTCAACGACACGCTGCGCGAGGTGGCCGATCTCACCAACCGCATCCGCCAGGACCGCGCGCTCGGCGTGCCCACCGGCGATCTCGAGGACAAGCGCGACCTCGCCCTCGGCCGCCTCTCGGAGAGCCTGCCCGTGCGCGCCCTGCACCAGGCCGATGGCGGGCTGGTGCTCGTCACCCAGGGCGGGCTCGGCCTGCCGCTCGATCCGCGCGGCGACGTGTTCTCGACCGACCGCGCCTCGGTGGGCCCCGAGGCCTATTACGGCGCGGGCGGCACCCTGCCGGGAGTCTCCTTCGGCGGGGTGGACGTGACGCGCCAGCTCGCCGGCGGGCGGCTGGGCGAGCTGATCGCGCTGCGCGACGCCACCCTTCCCCGCTACCAGGCGGAGCTCGACCTCGCCGCCGCGCATCTCGCCGCGCGCTTCGACGCGCAGGGGCTGCGGCTGTTCACCGGCGCCTCCGGCCAGGTGCCGGACGTGACGCTGCCCTACAACGACCCCTCCGCGGGCATCATGGGCTTCGCCAACCAGATCCGCCTCTCCGAGCAGGTGGCGCAGAACCCCGCGCTGCTGCGCGACGGCACCCATGCGGTGGCCGATACGCCGGGCGGGCCCAGCGCCTTCACGCCCAACCCGCCCGGCGGGCCCGAGGGCTTCGCGGGGCTGCTCGACCGGCTCATCGCGCACGCGATGGGCGAGACGGTGCGCCCCGGCACGGCCTGGGCCAGCCTGCCCGTGGGCGGGCTCGGCCCCGATGGCAGCCTCGCCTCGCCCTTCCTCGCCCCGCGCAGCCTCGAGGCCTATGCCGGCGCGCTCGCCTCCGCCCAGGCCGGGGACCGTGCGGCGGCGGCCGCGGCGGCCGAGCGCGCGCAGGCGCTGCAGCGCGGCCTCGATGCGCGTTTCCAGAACGAATCCGGCGTGGACACGGATGCCGAGATGGCGGCGCTGATCCGCCTGCAGAACGCCTATGCGGCCAATGCGCGCGTGCTGAGCACGGCCCAGAACATGTGGGACACGCTGCTCGGCGCGGTGCGCTGAGGCTGAGGAGGAGACGAGGCCATGGAGATCGCAACGCGCCTCTCGGCCGAGACGGCGCTGCTGCGCAGCCGGCTCGAGACGCTCACGCGCCAGGCCGCCACCGGCCAGCGCACGGAGCGGCTGGGCGAGCTCGCGCCCGAGCTGCCGCGCGCCATCTCGCTGCGCGCCGAGCTCGGCCGGCGCGAGACCTACGACCGCGTGCTGACCCAGGCGCAGGGCCGCGCGGCCGTGATGCAGGAGAGCCTCGGGCGGCTGCGCGAGATCGCGCGGGAGTTCCGCGCCAATGTGCTGCCGCGCCTCTATTCGGCCGATCCGGTGCTGCTCTCGTCCGCGCGCAGCCAGGCGCGGCTGGCGCTGACCGACATGGCGCATCTGCTGAACCTGCGCCAGGCAGGGGAATACCTGTTCAGCGGCCAGGACATCGGCAACCCGCCCATCCCCGATCCCGAAGGCCTGGCCGGCGGCCAGATGGCGCAGGACATCGCGGCCCAGGTGGCCGCGCTGGGCACGGCGGGCGCCGCGGCGGTGATCGCGGCCACGCGCGGCATCGCGCAGAGCAACGCGCCCGGCGTCTCGCCCTTCTCCGCCCATCTGCAGGCGCAGGAGGCGCTGCCCCCGGCCGAGCGCGAGGCCCGCCGCGCCGCCCCGGCCGCGGATGGCGAACTCATCGCCTACGGCCTCACCGCCGACCGCAACGGCGAGGCGCAAAGCCGGGGCGAGACGACGGGAAGCTGGGCGCGCGACCTGATGCGCAACCTGATGAGCGTGGCGGCGCTGGACGACAGCCTGCCCGCCGAGGGCGAGGAATGGGCGGCGCTTCTGGCCGGCATCCGCGACGGCTTCGCCGCGGCCGAGACGGCGCTGGCCGAGGAATCCGGCGCGCTGGGCCAGGCGGCGGCGCGCATGGGCTCCGCGCAGCGCCGCCACCGCGACGTGTCCGACCAGCTCCGCCAGCAGCTCGCCGCCATCGAGGAGGTGGACCTCGCCGCCGCGCTGGAGCGCATGCAGGCCACGCGCACCGCGCTGGAGGCGAGCTACCGCGCCATCGCCTCGCTCTCCGAGCTCACGCTCGCGCGCTTCCTGCGATGAGCGCGCGGCCGGGCTTCAAGCCCCGTTAACCCCGCCCGGGCATGATGGCCGGGCGCTGATCCGCACCGCACCGGCCAGGAGGGCCGGCGCCGGGCCGCCGCCGCCGGCGGCGCCTGTCTGGAACACTGGAAGGAACAAGATGTCCACGCTCGTCCTCGAACTGCGGCAGGGTGACCTCATGGTGGTGAACGGCGCGCCCATCCGCTTCCGCAACCGCACGCGGATCGAGCTCGCGGCCAAGGCGCGCTTCCTGTTCGGCAAGCAGATCATGCCGCCCGAGGCCGCGAACACCCCCGCCCGCCGCATCTATTTCGCGCTGCAGACGGCCTATATCGGCTCGGAGGAGGAGCGCGGGCAGGGCCTCGTCGCGGCGCGCGCCCTGATCCACGACTTCATGGAGGCCACCACCTCCCCCACCGTGCGCGAGATGCTGGCGCGCGCGCTGGAATCCGCCGAGAGCGACGACTGCTATTCCGCCCTCAAGATCGCCCGCCGCGTGATGCGCCATGAGGAGGAGGTGCTGGGCCTGCCGCCGCTGCCCGCCCCGCGGCGTGAGGCGACGCATCCCGCGCCGGAGGCGCGGGGCGCGTGATCGGCGCGGGCGACCCGGGCGCCGCGGTCGCCGCCTTCCGCCGGATAGACCGGGCCGGCGAGGAGGCGCGCGCCCTCGCCCGCCTCGCGCGCGAGCCGCAGCAGGCCCGCGCGCTCGAGCAGTTCCGCCGCGCGGTGGAGCGCGCGCCCGACATCCGCGCCGCCCTGCGCGACCCGCGCGTGCTCTCCGTGCTCGCCGTGGCCACCGGCATCCCCGATGCGGCCGGGCAGCCCGGCCTCGCGCAGCGCGCCCTTCTCGAGGATCCTTCGAACCCCGACAGCCTGGTGAACCGCCTGCCCGACCGGCGCTGGAAAGCGGCGGCGGAATCCCTGCGCCTCGACCAGCGCGGCATCGAGGCCCTGCGCGACCCCAAGGTGCAGGAGCGCCTGGCCGATGGCCTGCTGCGCGCGCGCTGGCGCGAGGAGCTGGAGGCGACCCAGCCCGGCCTCGGCGACGCCGTGCTGTTCCGCGAATCCGCCGCCAAGGCCGATGGCCCCTATGGGGTGCTGGGCAACCCGGTGCTGCGCCGCGTGGTCACCGCCGCGCTCGGCATTCCGCCGCAGCTCGCGATCCAGTCGGTGGAGGCGCAGGCGCGCGCGCTGACCGCGCGGCTCGACGTGGCCAAGCTGCAGGATCCGAAGGAGGTGCAGCGCCTCGCGGAACGCTACCTGATCGCCCGCGCGCGCGAGGAGCAGGGCGGCGGCGCGGGCAATGCGCTCGCGCAGTTCGGCATCCCGCCGGGGGGGCTGCGGTTGCGGGTGTGATGCGGGCGGCGGTCACGCCGGACGTAACATACCAGCGGCCGCACCGGCCTCTCAGGAGCCGAAATCAGCGGCCGTTGGTATGAGGCGAGCCGGCGCGAGCGCCATGCGCTGCTGCGCCACGCGCATCACCAGCACCATCTGCTCGTCGAGGCGCTGGCCGCCGGCCAGGGCGGCCGGGATCAGGGCGGGCGCGGCCAGCAGCGCGGCGAGGCGGCGGCGGCGAAGGGTCATGGGAGCGTCTCCCGGGGCGCGTGGCGGCCCGTGGTTGCGGGCCCGCCGCCATATGCGGGCCGGCCCCCCCGCCGGCAAGGCCCGCGCGGCCCCTCCCGATCTGGCGGCCAGGCCGCGCGCCCCCTAATGATAGGGCCGGCGGTCGCGCCGGCCGGAGCGAGCGACCCGGGCTGTCTCCGGCGGAGGCGACGGCGCGCCTCCATGAGGGCGGACCGGCTGCCGCGCAGCCCTCTCGCGGCTCGAAGGAAGCGGCCGCCGGGACGAGACAAGGCAGGGGCGCCGGCCCCCCGATGGAGCGCAGAGGAGGCCGCATGGCCGAGGACGAGGTGACGCTGCAGGGCGCGATCCGCGAGAAGCTGGTCCGCGCCAAGGAGCAATGGGCGCGCGAGGGCCGGCTGCTGACGGGCGAGACGGCCTCCCCCCAGGAGCAGCGCCTGCCCCCCGGCCAGCGCCTGGTGCAGGATTTCCCCGTGCTCGACCTCGGCGTGCAGCCCGATGTGCGGCCCGAGCGCTGGCGCCTGCGCGTGGAGGGGCTGGTGGAGGAGCGCGTGGCGCTGGACTGGGACGGCTTCATGGCCCTGCCCCAGCGCGATTGGACGAACGACATCCACTGCGTCACCGCCTGGAGCCGCTACGACAACACCTGGCGCGGCGTCGCGGCGCGGGATCTGCTGATGCTCGCCCGCCCCAAGCCCGAGGCGCGCTTCGTGGTGTTCCACTCCTATGACGGCTACACCACCAACGTCCCGCTCGCGGTCTTCGCCGCCGAGGACGCGCTGGTGGCCCATTCCTGGAACGGCGCGCCGCTCTCGCGCCAGCATGGCGGGCCGGCGCGCATCGTCATCCCGCGCTACTATTTCTGGAAGAGCGCGAAATGGGTCACGCGCATCGAGCTGCTGGCCGAGGACTGGCCGGGCTTCTGGGAGGTGCGCGGCTACCACAACAACGCCGACCCCTGGCGGGAGGAGCGCTATGGCTGAGACCCCTCGCCGGCGCGCCCTGCTCGGCGCCGCGCTGCTCGCGCCCGCCGCCGCGCGCGCGGCCGAGCGCAGCGCCTTCGACTTCGCCTTCACCGCGCTGGAGGGCGGGCCGCTGCCGCTCGCGGCGTTCCGCGGCCGCGTGCTGCTGGTGGTGAACACCGCGAGCTTCTGCGGCTTCACCCCGCAATACGCCGCCCTGCAGCGCCTGCACGATCGCTTCGAGGCGCGCGGGCTCGTGGTGCTCGGCGTGCCCTCCAACGACTTCAACCAGGAAAGCACCGACGCCCGGCGCGTGCGCGAGTTCTGCGACACCATGTTCGGCATCACCTTCCCCATGGCGGGGCTGACCCATGTGCGCGGGGCCAACGCCCACCCCTTCTTCGCCTGGGCGGCGGAGCGCGCGGGGCCGGTGCGCTGGAACTTCCACAAATACCTCGTCGCGCGCGACGGCCGGCGCGTCACGGGCTTCGCCACCCGCGTCGCCCCCGACGCGCCCGAGCTGCTGCGCGCCATCGAGCAGGCGCTCTCCGCCCCCGCCGGGGCGTGACGCGCTGGCGGGACTCCGCGCCCGCTCCTATATGACGGGAAGGAGAAACCGCCCGCCCATGGCCCGCATCGAGATCGACCACCGCACGCGGACGGGCGCGGCCCGCCACCCCGAGAAGGCCCATCGCCCGGACAACCCGATCCAGCGCAAGCCCGCCTGGATCCGCGTGAAGGCCCCCACCCACCCCGTCTATCGCGAGACCCGCGCCCTGATGCGCGAGAACCGCCTCGTCACCGTCTGCGAGGAGGCGGCCTGCCCCAATATCGGCGAGTGCTGGTCGCAGCGCCACGCCACCATGATGATCATGGGCGAGACCTGCACGCGCGCCTGCTCCTTCTGCAACGTCGCCACCGGCATCCCCCGCCCGCTCGACGCCGACGAACCCCGCCGCGTGGCCGAGGCGGTGGGGAAGCTCGGGCTCGCGCATGTCGTCGTCACCAGCGTGGACCGCGACGACCTCGCCGATGGCGGGGCGGCCCATTTCGCCGAGACGATCCGCGCCATCCGCGCCGCCTCGCCCGGGACCACCATCGAGGTGCTCACGCCCGATTTCCTGCGCAAGCAGGGCGCGCTGGAGGTGGTGGTCGAGGCCCGGCCCGACGTGTTCAACCACAATCTCGAGACCGTGCCGCGCCTCTATCCGAGCATCCGGCCCGGGGCGCGCTACTACCATTCGCTGCGCCTGCTCGACCGCGTGAAGCAGCTCGACCCCGGGATCTTCACCAAGTCCGGCCTGATGGTCGGCCTCGGCGAGGAGCGGCTGGAGGTGCAGCAGGTGATGGACGACCTGCGCTCGGCCGAGGTGGATTTCCTCACCATCGGCCAGTATCTCCAGCCCACGGTGAAGCACGCCGCGGTGGCCCGCTTCGTCGAGCCCGCGGAGTTCGAGGACTACGCGGCGCTCGCCCGCGCCAAGGGCTTCCTGCTCGTCTCGGCCAGCCCGCTCACCCGCAGCTCCTACCACGCGGACCGGGACTTCGCGGCGCTGCGCGCGGCGCGGGAGAAGGCGCTGGCGGCCGCCTGATGCCCACCCACGCCGAGCGCCGCATCCTGCGCCACACGCCCGAGGAGATCTTCCAGCTCGTGGCGGATGTGCACCGCTACCCGGAATTCCTGCCCTGGTGCGTGGGCGCGCGCGTGCTCTCCCGCGACGAGACGAAGCTGGTGGCGGATCTGACCATCGGCTTCAGGATGATCCGCGAGACCTTCCGCAGCGAGGTGACGCTGGCGCGGCCGCATCTCGTGCAGGTGCGCTACCTCGACGGGCCCTTCCGCTACCTCAACAACACCTGGAGGCTCACCCCCGTGCCGGAGGGGACGGAGGTGGATTTCTTCGTGGATTTCGAGTTCCGCTCGCGGCTGCTGCAGGGGCTGATCGGCACCGTGTTCAACGAGGCCACGCGGCTGATGGTGCGCGCCTTCGAACGCCGCGCGATGCATCTCTACGGCCGCAACTCCGCCCTGCGCGCCGCCGCGCCCGCCCCGGCGCCGACGCCGAGCGGGGGGTGATCGCCCCGGCCGAAGGGCCGCCCGCGTCAGAAAAGCCGCTGCCCCGGCGGATAGGGGATCACGATCTCCTGCGGGTGGGCGAGGTTGAGCATCGCCCGCGCCCGCTCCTCGAGCTGGTCGCGGTCGAGCTGCTGGCCGCGCAGGGCGTTCACGCGCCGTTCCGCCGCCTCGCGCTCCTCGCGCGCGGCGGCGAGGGCCCGGCGCGCCTCGGCAAGCTCCAGCTCGCGCGCCTGATAGGTCGCGAGCCCGCGCTCGCCGTGCTGGGCGTGCCAGACGAAGAAGCCCGAGAGGCCGAGCAGCAGCGCGGGCGCCAGCAGCGCCTTGACCGTGCGGCCCATCCATCGGCCGAAACCGCCCATCTCCCGCAATCCCCCGTGCGGGCCCCCACCCGCAGCGCCAGGGAATCACCATCCGCACGCGCTGGCAAGCGCCCTCGCGGCGCGGCCTGCACGCATCGGGCGCGCCGATCCCGCCCATCGGCACGCCGAGGTTGCGGCGGGGGGTGGGGCAGGCGCAGGCTCCCTGGCGCGGGCGGCCCGATGGGCGGGCGCCCGCCATGATGGAGGATGCGATGAAGGGATTCACCCTGGGCCTGCTCTGCGGGGCCGGCGCCGTGACGCTGCTGGGCGCCGGGCTCGCGCTCGCGCAGGCGCCGGTGATCCCGGCGCTCTCGGGCAATATCGGCGGGCTGAACGACGGGCGCTTCTTCCGGGTGTTCTGCACGAACAGCCAGGGCAATGTGGACACGTCCAAGCGGCTGACGGTGTTCCGCGAACAGGGCAACCCGAACACCCCGGCCGCCTCGCTGCAGTGCCAGTAGTCGCGCGCAGGGTTGGCGTGGCGGCGGCGCGCCAAGACAAGGGCACACCAGTGGCCGCGCCGCTTTCGCACGGGTCGAAGACAGCGGCCGCCGGGATCAGGCGGCGCCGGGCGGCCGGTCAGCGCCGCAGGATCGTGCGCCCCGCATAGCGCGCCGCGGAGCCGAGATCCTGCTCGATGCGGATGAGCTGGTTGTACTTCGCCAGCCGGTCGGACCGGCTGAGCGAGCCCGTCTTGATCTGCCCGCAATTCGTGGCCACCGCGAGGTCGGCGATGGTGGCGTCCTCCGTCTCGCCGGAGCGGTGGGACATGACGGCCGTGTAGCCCGCGCGATGCGCCGTCTCCACCGCCTCCAGCGTCTCGGTGAGCGTGCCGATCTGGTTCACCTTCACCAGGATGGAGTTGGCCGTGCGCCGCTCGATGCCGAGGCGCAGCCGCTCGGGGTTGGTGACGAACAGATCGTCGCCGACGAGCTGGATCTTTCCGCCCAGCCGCTCGGTCAGCAGCGCCCAGCCCTGCCAGTCGTCCTCGGCCATGCCGTCCTCGATGGAGATGATGGGCCAGCGGGCGCAGAGCCCCTCGAGATACGCCACCATCCCCGCGGCATCGAGCGTCTTGCCCTCGCCGGCCAGCACGTATTTCCCGTCGTGGTGGAACTCGGTGGCGGCGCAGTCGAGGGCGAGCATCACCTCCTCGCCCAGCCGGTGGCCGGCCTTCTCGCAGGCCTTGGCGATGAAGCCCAGCGCCTCGTCGGCCGAGCCGATGTTGGGGGCGAAGCCGCCCTCGTCGCCCACATTGGTGTTGTGGTGCGCCTCGCCCAGCGCCTTCTTCAGCGCGGCGAAGATTTCAGCGCCGATGCGCGCCGCATCCGCCCCCGTGCCGGCGGCGACCGGCATGATCATGAATTCCTGGATGTCGATCGGGTTGTCCGCATGCTTGCCGCCGTTGATGATGTTCATCATCGGCACCGGCAGGGTGCGCGCGAAGGCGCCGCCCACATAGCGGTAGAGCGGCAGCCCATGCGCCTCGGCCGCCGCCTTCGCCACGGCGAGGCTGACGGCGAGGATGGCGTTGGCGCCGAGCCGCGCCTTGTTGGGCGTGCCGTCCAGCTCGATCATCGCCTCGTCGATGGCCACCTGGTCGGCCGCGTCCATGCCGCGCAGCGCCTCGAGGATTTCGCCCTCGATGTGCGCGCAGGCGCGGCGCACGCCCTTGCCGCCGAAGCGCGCCGCATCGCCGTCGCGCAGCTCGGCCGCCTCATGCGCGCCGGTGGAGGCGCCGGAGGGGACGATGGCGCGGCCGGTGCTGCCGTCTTCCAGCATCACCTCGGCCTCCACGGTGGGGTTGCCGCGGCTGTCGAGCACTTCGCGGGCGATGATGCTGGCGATGGCGGGCATGCGGGGATTCCTGCTGCGGGCGTCTTCCGAGGCGCGGATAGGGCGGGGCGGGGCGGAGGGCAAGCGGCGGGCTGGACAGGGAATTGCAATGTTATATTGTTACTTACATGCCCTTCCTCTGCGAAGCCTTCGGCCCCGATGCGGTCGCCGCCGCGCCGCCCGCCCCGCGGGCCCTCATCTCCTCCGAGGAAACGGTGCTGCTCGCCGCGCTGCGGCCGGAGGTCGGGCTCGCCCTCTGGCTGCGCCCCCTCCCGGCGGGTTGGGCGCGGGCGCTCGCCCCGCTCCGCGCCGCCGCTCCCTTCCGCGTCAGCGCCGAGGGCGGGCCCGAAGAGGGGTGGGACGCGCTCGCCGCCGCCCTGCCCGCCCCCGCGCCGCTCGACCTGCTGGCGGATGGGCGTCGCCTCGCCCACATCCTCGCGGCGCTGTCGCGCCGCCCACGGCTAAGGCTGCGGCTGGAGGGCGTGACCGGCGACGCCTGCCGGAAATTCCATGTGGACGCGGTGGGGCTCCGCCTTCTCGTCACCTATGCCGGGCCCGGGACGCAATGGACCATGGGCGATCCCGACCGGCCGGAGACGGTCATCCACGAAGCCCCGCCCGGTGCGGTGATGCTGCTGCGCGGCCGCGCCCGGCCCGGCGCGCATGTGCTGCACCGCTCGCCGCCGCTCTCCGCCCTTCCCTGCCCCCAGCGCAGCCGCCTGCTGCTGTGCATCGACGAAGCCGACGCGCCATGACCCAGCGCCTTCCCGTCACCGTGCTCTCCGGCTTCCTCGGCGCCGGCAAGACCACGCTGCTCAACCACGTCCTCGCCAACCGCGAGGGCCGGCGCGTCGCCGTCATCGTCAACGACATGAGCGAGGTGAACATCGACGCGGCGCTGGTGGGCAACGCGGGCAGCCTGTCGCGCACCGAGGAACGCCTGGTCGAGATGTCGAACGGCTGCATCTGCTGCACGCTGCGCGAGGATCTGATGGTGGAGGTGGCGAAGCTCGCCCGCGAGGGGCGCTTCGACGCCCTTCTCATCGAGAGCACCGGAATCTCCGAGCCCATGCCCGTCGCCGCCACCTTCGACTTCCGCGACGAGCGGGGCTTCAGCCTCTCCGACCTCGCGCGGCTCGACACCATGGTGACGGTGGTGGACGCGAAATCCTGGCTCGCGGACTACGCCTCCCCGGACACGCTCGCCAGGCGCGGCCAGACCGCGGGCGAGGGCGACCGGCGCCACCTCGTGGACCTCCTCGTCGAGCAGGTGGAGTTCGCCGACGTGATCGTGCTCAACAAGGCCGATCTGGTGGAGGAGGCCGAGCTCCGCCGCCTCGCCGGGCTGATCGCGACCTTCAACCCGGAGGCCGAGATCGTCGCCGCGGTGCGCGGCCAGGTGCCGCTCGCCCATGTGCTCGGCACCGGGCGGTTCGACTTCGCCCGCGCCGCGCAGGCGGCCGGCTGGGCGCAGGCGCTGTCGGGGCAGCACCTGCCGGAGAGCGAGGAGTTCGGCATCCGCTCCTTCGTCTGGCGGGCGCGGCGGCCGCTGCACCCCGCGCGCTTCAAGGCGCTGATCGAGAGCGAGCTGCCCGGCGTCGTGCGCGCCAAGGGCTTCTTCTGGCTGGCAACCCGCATGCCCTGGGCCGGCTCCTGGCAGCTTGCCGGCGCGATCGGCCGGCACGAGGCGGCGGGCTTCTGGTGGGCCGCACAGCCCAGTCAGAGCTGGCCGGAGGATCCGGACTGGCGGCGCGGCGTGATGGCGAACTGGGAGGAGCCCTGGGGCGACCGGCGGCAGGAGATCGTCTTCATCGGCATCGGCATGGACGAGACGGCGCTGCGCCGGAAGCTCGACGCCTGCCTGCTGACGGAGGCCGAGATGCGCGGCGGACCCAAGGCCTGGGCGAGGCTCCCGGATCCCTTCCCGCCCTGGGGGGTGTGATACGGTCGCCATGATATGCCGACCGTATCGCGCGCAGGGTTGGCGGGCGCCCATCGACGCTTTGCGTCGATGGAACCCGGTGTGGCGGCTGCGCGCCAACACATAAGGAATACCAGCGGCCGCACCGGCTTCTCAGGAGGCGAAATCAGCGGCCGCTGGTATGACACAGGCAGCCGGCTGGCTTGGGCGCTGACGCTGCGGCGTGGCGGCCGCCCGGCTCCCTCGCCCCCGCCCATCTTGCGCCCCGCGCGCCCGCGCTGCCATGGAAGGGGCCATGCCTCCCCTCGCCATTCTCGGCGCCGGGCTCGCCGGCCTCTCCGCCGCGCGCGCCCTCCTCGCCGCCGGCCAGCCCGTCCGCCTCTTCGACAAGGGCCGCGGCCCGGGCGGGCGGCTCGCCACGCGGCGCGTGACCCATGCGGGGGCCGAGCACCGCTTCGACCATGGCGCGCAGTATCTGCGGGCCGAGCGCGCCCCCTTCCCCGCCCTGCTCGCCGAGGCCGGCTGCGCCCCCTGGCCCGACGCCGCCCGGCGCGTGCCGCTGCCCGGCATGTCCGCGCTCGGGCGGCATCTGGCGCGGGGGCTCGATCTCGCCACCGGCGTCACCGTCACCGCGCTGCGGCGCGAGGGGGCGGGCTGGCGCCTCCTGCATGCGGGCGGCGAGGAGGGCCCCTTCGCGGGGGTGCTGCTCACCTGCCCCGCGCCCCAGGCCATCCCGCTGCTCGCCCCGCATGCCCCGGGGCTCGCGGCGCGGCTCGCGCCCATCCGCTACGCGCCCTGCTGGACGGTGCTGGCCGCCTTCCCCGCCCGCCTCGCGCTGCCGGAGACGCTGCGCGGCCAGGGCCCCATCGGCTGGGCGGCGCGCGACAGCGCCAAGCCCGGCCGCGACGCGACGCAGGAGAACTGGGTGATCCAGGCCGGCCCCGATTTCTCCCGGGCGCATCTGGAGGCGGCGCCGGAGGCCGTCATCGCGCCGCTTCTCGCCGCGCTCGGCGCGCCCGAGCCGCTCTTCGCCCAGGCGCATCGCTGGCGCTTCTCGCTGCTGGAGCAGGCGCTGGGCGAGCCCTGCCTGCTGGAGGGGACGCTGGGCTACGCCTCGGACGGATGCCTGGGCGGCCGGGCCGAGGCGGCCTTCGACTCCGGCGCGGCGCTGGCCGCGCGCTGGCTGGCGCGCGGATGAAGCCCCGCCCCGCCTTCGCCGACGACCTGGCCGCCGCGCGCGCCGAGGCCTTCGCCCTGCTGGCGCGCGGCGTGGCGGACCGGCGGCACGCCTTCCACACCCCCACCCTCGCCAGCATCGGTCTCGATGGCGCGCCGCGCGCGCGCACCCTGGTGCTGCGCGGCTTCGACGCCGAGACCCGCAGCCTGCGCCTGCACAGCGACGCGCGCAGCGCCAAGATCGCCGAGCTGGCGCGCGAGCCGCGCGCGGCGCTGCACCTCTACGACGCGCGCGCGCAAATCCAGCTCCGCCTCGAGGGCCGGGCGAGCCTGCACCGCGAGGACGCGCTGGCCGAGGCCGCCTGGGCGGCGAGCCGCCCCTTCAGCCGCATGTGCTACGCCCTCGCGCCCGCCCCCGGCACGCCGCTCGCGGCCCCGCCGCCCGCCCCGCGCGATCCGGACTCCGGCCGGGCGCATTTCGCGGTCATCCTCTTCACCTTCGCGCGGATGGAGTGGCTCTGGCTCGACGCCGCCGGCCACCGCCGCGCGCGCTTCGCCTGGGGCGAGGCGGGCGAGGAGGCGACATGGCTGGCCCCCTGACCCGCGCCGCGCCGGATCGGGCGGCGCTGGAGGCGGAAATCCTCCGCCTCACCGCGCTGCGGGGCCCGGAGAAGTCCATCTGCCCCTCCGAGGTCGCGCGCGCCCTGGATCCCGAGGGCTGGCGCCGCCACCTGCAGGCGGTGCGCGCCGCCGCCGCCGCCCTGGCCGCGGCCGGGCGCGTCGAAATCCTGCGCAAGGGCAAGCCCGTCCCGCCCGAGGCCATGCACGGCGTGATCCGCCTGCGGGCGGCGCGCGAGGGGGGCGCGTGAACCCGCTCACGGCCTGGCTCGATCCGGTGGGCGGCGCGCCGCCCCGGCCGCTGGATTTCGCGGCGCCGCCCGCGGCGGCGGAGGGCCTCTGCCTGGTGCTCCCGGAAGGCCATCCGGGCACGGCGGCGCTGCGCAGCCCGCCCCTGCCGGCCCCGCCCGCGGCGGTGCTCGCCGCGCTGTGCGCCCTCGCCGCCGAGGAGCCGCGCTGCCGCCTGCTTGCGCAATGGCCGGAGCGCGGCCAGGCGCAATGGCTGCTGCGCAGCCCGCTGCTGCGTCTGCCCACGCTGCTGGCGGCCGAGGCGCGGCCCCGGCCGGGGGGTGCGGCGCTGTTCCTCCTCGCGCGGCGGCTTGCGCCCGGCCCGGATGGCGGGGCGGGGCGGGCGCTTCTCGCGCGCTGGCTCGCCGCCCTGCCGGGCCGCCTGCCGCCCGCGCCCGAGGCCAGCGCGCCCGCCCCAGCGGATGTCCCGCCCGACCCGCCCTTCCTCGCCGCGCTGATGGCCCGCGCCCCCGGCCGCCACCTGCTGCTGACCGGCGAAACCCCCGACGCCCCCGCCCTGCTGCTCCAGGCCCTGGCCGGCGGGGCGGCCAGCGCGCGGGTGCTCGGCCCCCGCCCCCCTTCCGCGCCGGACGCCGCGCTGATGGCCGCCGGCCGCCGCCTCGGGCTGGAGGCGCTGGCCGAGGACGTGATCCGCGCCGCCGGGGTGGGTCACGCCCCGCCCATCCCCTCCGCGCTCGCGCGCAGCGACGCCCCCGCCGCCTGGTGGCGCGCCGACCCGCCCGAGGCCCCGGATCTGGCCGCGCGGCTCGGCCCGGTGGATCTGCTGGCCGAGGGCGCGGGGCTCGAGGGGCAGCGCGAACCGCTGCGCCGCCTCGCCGCGCTGCGCCGCACCGGGGCGCGGCGGCTTCTGCTCGCCACCGCCGCCCTGCCCGAGGGGATCATCCCCGGCTTCGGCGCGGAGAGCCTCTGGCCCGCCGAGGCGCTCGGCGCCGAGCGCGCCAGGGCGCTTGAGCCGGCGCTGCGCGCCCATGGCCTCGCCCTGCCCCAGCTCTCGCAGCTCCCGGAGGGGCTGAGCGAGGCCGCCGCCCGCGCCGCCGGCATCGCCGCGCCCTGGTGGTGGTTCATGGGCGAGGCCGCGCTGCGCGATCTGCTGGCCGATGCCGGCTGGACGCCCCGCGCCCAGGCCCGGCAGGGCCTCACCCTGCTCCTGGAGGCCGAGGCGTGAGCCGCCCCCAGCGCATCTGCCTGCTCACCTCGGATTTCCCGGGGCCGGTGCGCAACGGCGGCATGGGCACCGCCTTCCTCGCCTGCGCCGAGCGTTTCCGCGACGCCGGCCATGCGGTGACGGTGCTCTTCGGCCCCGACTACACCGAGACCCTGCCGCTCGCCCATTGGCGGCGGCACTACGCCGAGCGCGGGCTGGATTTCGTGCCGCTGCACGCCCCGCCGGAGGCGCGCATCGTCGCCTTCGAGGCCTATCGGTGGCTCAAGGCCCGGCGCTTCGACGCCATCCATTTCCACGAGATGCGCGGCATCGGCCATTGGCTGACCGTGGCCAAGCGCTGCGGGCTCGCCTTCGGCGAGACGGCGCTGGTCTGCCAGCTCCATTCCCCCACCCTCTGGCACCGCGCCCATTCGGCCGAGGCCGTGAGCGATCTCGGCCTGCTGGAGACGGACTGGATGGAGCGGCAGAGCGCCGAGGGCGCGGATGTCGCCGCCGCCCCCTCGCGCTACCTGCTCGAGGAGGTGGCGCGCATGGGCTGGCGGCTGCCCGGCGGCGGGCGGGTGCTGCCCAACATGCTGCCCGCCGGCTTCCCCCGCGCCGCGCCCCCCGAGGGGCCGCTGCCGGTGGAGGAGCTGGTCTTCTTCGGCCGGCTGGAGACGCGCAAGGGGCTCGACCTGTTCTGCGCCGCCCTCTCCCGGCTGGAGGCGGCGGGCCGCGCGCCGCGGCGCGTGAGCTTCCTCGGCAAGGTCGGCCAGATGGAGACGGGCCACGCCCTGGCCTGGCTCGCCGAGGCGGCCGGGGCCTGGCGCACCCCCTGGCGCGTGGTGAACGACCTGGATGCCGAGGGGGCGCGCGCCTTCCTCGCCGCGCCCGGGCGGCTCGCCGTCATCGCCTCGCGCATCGAGAACGCGCCCTATGCGGTGATCGAGTGCCTGGCCGCCGGGCTGCCCTTCCTCGCCCCGCGCCTGGGCGGCATCCCCGAACTGGTGGCGGAGGAGGACCAGGCGCGGGTGCTCTACCCGCCCGGGGTGGAGGGGCTCGCCGCCGCCATGGCGGGCGCGCTGGAGCAGGGCGCCCGGGCCGCCCGCCCCGCCGTGACGCCGGAGGAGGCGACGGCCGCCTGGCTCGGCTTCCAGGCGCGGCTGCGCCCGCCCCCGGCCGCGCCCGCTCTCGTCTCGGGCGCGCCGCTGGTCTCGGTCTGCATGGCGACGCATGAGCGGGTGGCCCCGCTGGCGCAGGCCATCGCCTCCATCGAGGCGCAGACCCATCCGCACATCGAGCTGGTGCTGGTGGACGATGCGGGGCGCGACCCGGCGGCGCGCGCCTTCCTCGATGCGCTCGCCCCGCGCTTCGCCGCGCGCGGCTGGCGGCTGCTGCGCAACGAGGAGAACCTGTTCCACGGCGCCTCCCGCCGCCGCGCCGTGGAGGCCGCGGCGGGCGAGTTCCTGCTGCTGATGGACGACGACAACGCCGCCATGCCCGAGGCGGTGGAGGTGTTCCTGCGCGCCCTCCACCATCGGGGCGCGGACATCCTCACCTGCCAGTCCCAGGCCTTCGCGGGCGCCGGCCCGCCGCCCGCGGCGCGCGCCACCCGCCCGGTCTGGATCCCCGTCGGGCCCAGCGCCAGCCTCGGCGCCTTCGTCAACGCGCTGGGCGACACCAACATGTTCTTCCGCCGCGCCGCCTGGGAGCGGCTCGGCGGCTTCACCGAGGAGCGCTGCAACTTCGAGGACTGGGAGTTCCTCCAGGCCGCGGTGCTGGCGGGGCTGGTGGTCGAGTGCCTGCCCGAAATCCTCTATTTCTACCGCGTCTGGCCCCGCGCGCAGACGGGGGCGCAGGGGGCGGAGATGCTGCTGGCCAGCCACCGCCGCGCCGCCCGCCCCACCCTGGCCGCCATTCCCGAGCCGCTGCGCGCGGCCATGCGCTTCGCCATCGAGCGCGAGGTGGCGGGCCAGCGCGCCCGGGGCGAAGGCTATTGGGCGAGGCTGCCGGCGGCCGCGCCCGAGCAGGCCCTGGTCAACGCGCACCCGCCGCAGAGCGCCGAGGCGCTGCTGGCCCTGGCCGATGTGGTCGCCGCCAACGGCCAGGAGGAGACGGCGCGCGCCCTGGCCGAGCAGGCGCTGCGCCTCGCGCCGGGACATCCGGGGGCGCGGCGCTTTCTCGGGGGGTGATGCGGGCGGCATCACATGCCGCCCGTATCGCGCGCAGGGTTGGTGTGGCGGCTGCGCGCCAAAATAAAGGCATACCAGCGGCCGCACCGCCTGCTCAGGGGTCGAAATCAGCGGCCGCTGGGATGATGCGGTCGGCGTCGCTCAGCGCCGGGCCGCCGCCGCCTCCGGCCCTTCCAGGATTTCGAGCAGGCGCAGCGCATCGGCGCGGAGAAAGCCCTCCCCCCTCTCCGGCAGGCCCGGCAGGGCGGCGGCCAGCCGTGCGCCCACGGCGCGCAGCCCCTCGGCGGGCATCCGGCCCTGCGCATCCAGCCGTCGGCCGGCCTCGGCCAGGGCGCGCAGGGCGCGCGCACGCCGCTCCAGCGCGCCCAGCTCCGCATCGTCCATCGCGCCCGAACCGGCCGGCGCGGCCAGCACCTCGCTGAGCGGGCCGAGCAGCCCGACGGCCGTCTCCGCTTCCAGCCGCGCCTTGCAGTGTCCCGCGGCGGCGTGGCGCAGCCCCTGCAGGATTTGCGCGCGGCGCGGGGCGGCGCGGGTGGCGGTCCGTTCCAGATCCTCGACCAGCGCGGCGAAGCGCCCGGCGGCGGCGGCGGCGCGGCCGAGCTCGCCCTCCGGGCGCGGCGGCGTCAAGCCGCTCAGGAACTGATCCAGGGCGCGCTCCGCGGCAGGGGCCAGGGCAGGATCCAGCCCCGCCACCAGCGCCACCAGCCGGGCAGGGCGCGCCGCCGCCGCGAGCACGGCGGAGAGGCCGATCTCCACCGCCTCCGCCCCCTCCGCCGCCAGGGCGCGGAAGAAAGGGCGCGCCAGCTCCTCGGGCGGTCCGTCGGGCCCCGCCACGCGCAGCCCATGCACGCCCGGGCCGTATCGCCAGAGCAGCGCGACGAGCGAGCGCAGCCGGGCATAGGCAGGCTCGGGCAGGCCGGCGCCGGCCCAGCCGGGCGGCGGCCCCTCGGGCAGGGAGTGCGCGGCGGCCGGCCAGAGCCGCGCGCCGAGCTTGGCCGCCAGCGCGTGGTCGGACAGCGGCGCCTCGCCGATCGAGGCCGCAAGGGCCTCGGCCAGCCCCGGCGCCGCGGCGAACACCGCCTCGCCGAGCGGCGCGAGCGCGTTGCGCGGAAGCTGCCGCCCCTCCCCCCGCCAGTCGCGCGGGGCGACGAGGACGCCCTCCATCGGCAGGAAGAGCAGGCGCATGGGCGTCATCGGCCGTTCGGGCCGGAGCGCGCCCAGGCGATGGCGCACGGGCTCGAGCACCGCATCGGCCGCGCCGCGCCGGGGCAGGCGGTCCAGCACGGAAACGAGACGCAGAAGCTGGGAATCGCTCGCCGCGCGCGCGGCGCGCGCCAGGTCGCGGAGCTGGGCGGGTGCGAGTCCGCTCACGCGGCGAGCCAGCGCGCCAGCGCCGCCTCCGCCAGTTCCTGCGCGACGGCGCCCAGCGCCCCGCCGCCCCGCGGGCTCGCCTCCGGGCCGAGCGCCTCGCCGCCGGGCCAGGATTCGGCCTCCAGCGGCAGGGGCGGGGCAAGGCAGGCGGCCTGACGCAGCAGGGCCGGGCGTTCCGCCGCCGGGGTTTCGGCCCAGGCGGCGGCGAAGAGCTCCCATCCGTCGAGCAGCCACTCGCGCCGCGCCGCGCCCACGGGGCAGGCGGCCGGCTGGGCGGCGGCGAGCGCCGCGGCGGCCTGGCCCTGGGCGCGCAGCGCCTCGCAGCGCCGCCGGTCGGATTCGGTGGCGGCGCTCCGCGCGGCCAGACCGATCTCGGCAAGGAAGGTCTCGACGCGCAGGCGCTGCGTCGCGCCGTCGGGCGGGGGCGACTGCGCGGCCCGGCGGGCGGCCCGGCCCGCAAGCCCCTCCGCCGCCGCGCGGCGCGCGGCGGCCCGCAACGCGGATGGGGTGGGCTGCGCCTCGCCCAGCGCGGCCATCAGCGCCCGGTCCGCAAGGCTGGGCCGGAAGGCTTCGGCGGCGGATTTCCAGGGAAGGACGAACCAGCCCTCCCGCCCCGAAGGATTGGGAAACACGACTTCCAGCCCAGCCTGGCCGCCGGCGCGCAACCGCACCCCGAAGAGCAAGGGCGCCGTGAAGGGCGCGACCACGCCGCGTTCCGCCACCGTGGCGGGGCGCGACAGGGCGCGCGCATCGCGCGTCATCCATCCGTCCTGCGGCGCGGCGAGCGAGGGGGAGCCCTTCATGCGCCCGGCATGCCAGAGCCGTCGTTAACGCAGGCTTGATCCGGGAGGGGGGCGATTCCGCCTTCGCGGATCGCCCTCTAGCCTGCCGCCATGCCCCGCATCCTCACCCCGCTCGGCGAGGCCTGGAGCCTCGCCGCCCCCTACTGGCGCAGCGAGGAGCGCTGGCGCGCCCGCGCCCTGCTCGCCGCCGTCATCGGCCTCAACCTCGCGCTGGTGGGGATGAGCGTGCTGCTCTCCTACTGGAACCGCGAGTTCTTCAACGCGCTGGAGGCGCGCGACGCGGCCGCCTTCTCCGCCCTGCTCTTCGCCTGGCGGCCGACAGAGAGCGGCCCCATGCCGGGCTTCGTCTGGATCGCGGCGCTCTACATCCTCGCCGCCGTCTATGCGCTCTACCTGCGCCAGGCGCTGCAGATCCGCTGGCGGCGCTGGATCACCGAGACGCTGCTGGCCGAATGGCTGGCGGAGCGCGCCTACTACCGCCTCGCGCTGACCGATGCGGGGGCGGACAACCCCGACCAGCGCCTCGCCGAGGACGCGAAGCTCTTCGTGGACTCCACCCTCTCGCTCGGGCTCGGCCTGCTGCGCAGCGTGGTGACGCTGCTCTCCTTCCTCTTCGTGCTCTGGGCGCTCTCGGGGCCGGCGACGGTGCTGGGGGTGGAGATCCCGGGCTACATGGTCTGGGTGGCGCTGCTCTACGCCGCGCTGGGCACCTGGCTTGCGCATCTCATCGGCCGGCCGCTCACCCGGCTCAACTTCCAGCAGCAGCGGGTGGAGGCGGATTTCCGCTACGCGCTGGTGCGCTTCCGCGACAGCGCCGAGGGCATCGCCCTGCACCGCGGCGAGGCGGAAGAGCGGGCGGGCCTCTCCGCCCGCTTCCGCGCGCTGATGGAGAACTGGTGGAAGCTGATGACGGCGACCAAGCGCCTGACCTTCTACACCGCGGGCTACACGCAGGTGGCGGTGGTCTTTCCCTTCGTGGTCGCCGCGCCGGGCTTCTTCGCCGGGCGCATCCCGCTGGGCGGGCTGACCCAGACGGCCCAGGCCTTCGGCGAGGTGCAGGGCGCCCTCTCCTGGATCGTGGACAACTACGCGGGCATCGCGGAATGGCGGGCCACGGTGGCGCGGCTCGCGGGGTTCCGCGCCGCGCTGGCAGCGGCGCGCGCCGCCGATCCGGGGCCGGTGGTGGTCCCCGGGGCCGAGGAGGCGCTGCGCGCGCGCGGCCTCACCCTCACCCGCCCCGACGGGCGGCTGCTGCTCTCCGAGGGCGCGCTCGACCTCGCCCCGGGCGAGCGGGTGCTGGTCACCGGCCCCTCGGGCGCGGGCAAATCCACCCTGTTCCGCGCGCTGGCCGGCATCTGGCCCTTCGGGGCGGGGCGGGTGGAGACCCCGGCCGGGGGCGGGGCGATGTTCCTGCCGCAGCGGCCCTATCTGCCGCTCGGTGCGCTGCGGCGCGTCCTCGCCTACCCGGCCGCGCCCGAGGCCTTCGCCGAGGCGGAGCTGCGCGAGGCGCTGGCGGCCGTGGGCCTCGCCGAGCTCGCGCCGCTGCTCGACGCGGAGGAGCCCTGGGCGCAGCGCCTCTCGGGGGGCGAGCAGCAGCGCCTCGCGCTCGCCCGCGCCCTGCTGCACCGTCCGCGCTGGCTCTTCCTCGACGAGGCGAGCGCGAGCCTGGATGCCGCGCAGCACGCGCGGCTGCACGCCCTGCTGGCCGAGCGGCTGCCGGGCAGCGCCATCCTCGCCATCGCCCATCGCGCCCCGCCCGAGGGCTTCTTCACCCGCAGCCTCCGGCTGGAGGGAGGGCGGCTGGGGTGAGGGGCTGGACCTGCACGCGGCCGCATGCGAGGCGCCGGGCATGATCCTCATCGGCATCGGCGCGAGCCTGCCCGCCCCGGACGGGCGCGCCCCGCGCGAGACCTGCCGCGCCGCCGCCGCCGCGCTGGACGCCATCCCGGGGCTGCGCCTCGTGGCCCTCTCGCGCTGGTGGGAGAGCGCGCCGCTGCCGCCCATGCCCGGCGCGCCCTGGTTCGTGAACGGGGTGGCGCGACTGGAGGGGAGCGCGCCGCCCGAGGCGGTGCTGGAGGCGCTCCAGGCCCTGGAGGCCCGCTTCGGGCGGGAGCGCCCCTACCCCAACGCCCCCCGCACCCTGGACCTCGACCTGCTCGACCACCACGGCGCGGTGGTGGACAGCCCGCGCCTGCAGCTTCCGCACCCGCGGCTGCGGGGCCGCGGCTTCGTGATCCTGCCGCTCGCCGAGGTGGCGCCGGGCTGGCGCCATCCGCTGACGGGCGAGGATGTGGCGACGCTGGCCGCCGCCCTGCCGCCGCAGGAGCTCCGGCCGCTCGCCGCGTGATCGCTTGCAGCGGCGCGCCGCCTCGCTTATCTGAAGGGTTCGCCGCGGCGCAGCACGGCTGGCCGCGGCCCCCCTGTCCATCGAGGCCCCCGCATGGCGCGCGTCACCGTCGAAGACTGCATCCTCCAGGTTCCCAACCGCTTCGAGCTCGTGCTGCTCGCCGCCCAGCGCGCGCGCAACATCAGCCGCGGCGAGGCGCTGACGGTCGAGCGCGACAACGACAAGAACCCCGTCGTCGCGCTGCGCGAGATCGCCGAGCGCACCGTGGACCTGCAGGCGCTGGAGAACGACCTCGTGAAGTCCCTCAGCCGCGCGCCGGAGCCCGAGCCGGTGGAGGACGAGGTGCTCGACCTCATCGACACCAGCGAGAACATCTTCGGCGTGATGGACGTGAACGAGGAGCTGCCGGCCGATGCCGGCGCCGAGGAGTTCAGCCCCGAGGACCTCGAGGCCCAGCTCGCCGCCGAGCTCGGCGGCGGCCAGTAACCCCGGCATGAGCATGCGCGCCACCCCGCCCCTGCCGGCGGTGGCGCGCGCCCCCGAGGGGGTGGCCGCCACCGCCTCCCCGCCGGGCCTCGAGGCGGTGATCGCCTTCGCCGCACGCACCGCGGCGGCCGATCCGCGCCTCGATTCCGACCTGCTGCTGCGCGCCGGGCGCTTCGCCGCCGAGGCGCACGCCCAGCAGGCGCGCCAGAACGGCGAGCCCTACATCATCCACCCCATCGCGGTGGCCGAAATCCTCGCGGGGCTGCACCTCGACAGCGCCACCCTGGCCACCGCCCTGCTGCACGACGTGGTGGAGGACACCCCGCACGGGCTCGCCGAGATCGAGCAGCGCTTCGGCCCCGAGATCGCCCGCCTGGTGGACGGGGTGACCAAGCTCAGCCGCATCGAGGTGCAGAGCGAGCGCACCAAGCAGGCCGAGAACCTGCGCAAGCTGCTGCTGGCGCTGAGCGAGGATCTGCGCGTGCTGCTGGTCAAGCTCGCGGACCGGCTGCACAACATGCGCACCCTCGGCTTCGTGGCGAAGCCCGAGAAGCGGGCCCGCACCGCGCGCGAGACGCTCGAGATCTACGCGCCGCTGGCCGAGCGCATCGGCATGGAGCAGCTCAAGACCGAGCTCGAGACCCTCGCCTTCCGCGAGCTGAACCCGGACGCCTGGGCCTCCATCGCCCAGCGCCTCACCTGGCTGCGCGGCCGCTCGGGCGACATGATCGCCGAGATCGAGCAGGAGCTGCGCGAGGTGCTCGCGCGCCACAACGTCCCGGTCGAGGAGGTGCAGGGGCGCGAGAAGTCGCCCTATTCCATCTGGCGCAAGATGCAGGCGAAGAACGTCACCTTCGAGGGGCTCTCGGACGTGATGGCCTTCCGCATCATCGTCCCCGAGCGCGCGCACTGCTACCTCGCCCTCGGGGCCATCCACGACGCCTTCAAGGTGATCGCGGGCCGCTTCAAGGACTACATCTCCACGCCCAAGACCAACGGCTACCAGTCGCTGCACACCGGCGTGCTGCTGCCGGGCAAGCGCGCCGAGGCGAAGATCGAGGTGCAGATCCGCACGCGCGAGATGCACCGCGTGGCCGAATACGGCGTGGCCGCGCACTGGGTGTACAAGCAGGGCGCGGAGGCGGCGGCCAGCGCCAAGAGCTACCCCTGGGTGCGCGCGCTCATCGACATCCTGGAGACGGAGCCCGAAGCCCAGGACGCGATGGAGGCGACGAAGCTCGAGCTTCACCGCGACCTCGTCTTCTGCTTCACGCCCAAGGGCGACCTGATCGAGCTGCCCCAGGGCGCCACCCCGGTGGACTTCGCCTACCACGTCCATTCCCAGGTGGGCGACACCTGCGTGGGCGCGAAGGTGAACGGGCGCATCGTCAAGCTCGACCACAAGCTCGAGAACGGCGACCAGGTGGAGATCATCACGGCCAAGGGCGGCAAGCCGAACCCGGGCTGGATGAAGTTCGTGAAGTCCGGCAAGGCGCAGGCGCGCATCCGCCGCTACGCGGTCGCCGAGGAGAAGGCGCGCGCGCGCGAGGAAGGGCGCACCGCCATCGTCAAGGCCTTCCGGCAGAACGGGCTCGACTGCACCGACAAGACGCTGGAGCCGGCCGCCAAGGCGCTGCGCCAGCCCTCGGTGGAGGAACTCTACCACGCCGTCGCCTCCGGCAGCCTCTCCGCGCGGGACGTGGTGCACGCCGCCTTCCCCGATCTGCGCGGCGGCAGGGCGCAGCGCGTGGTGGAGCCCACCGGGCTGATCGCCCCGCGCGGGCGGCTGGGCGCGCCGCCCTCCGCGCGCGGGGCGGAGCGCCGGCGCGTGGCCGTGCCGGTGCAGCCCATCACCGGCATCGTGGCCGGCATGCAGCTCCATTTTGCGCATTGCTGCCACCCGGTGCCGGGCGACCGCATCCTCGGCGTCGTCACCACCGGCAAGGGCGTGACGGTGCATCGCGCCGACTGCCACATGCTCGAGAACTTCGCCGCGAGCCCCGAGCGGCTGCTGGACGTAGAGTGGGAGCAGGCGGGGCTGGGCGGCGCCACCTACACGGCGCGCCTCTCCGTCGCGGCGGTGAACGGGCCGCAGCTCATCTCCAACGTCGCCAACGCGGTGGTGCGGCAGAAGGCGGGGGTGACGAACATCCGCCTCGGCCGGCGCGAGGACGAGGAGTGCGACCTCGCCCTCGACGTGGAGGTGCGCGACCTGCGCCACCTCTCCGAGGTGATGGGCGTGCTGCGCGCCTGCGAGGGCGTGGTGCGGGTGGACCGGGCGCGGGGATGATCATCGGCCTCGGCTCCGACATCTGCGACATCCGCCGCATCGAGCAGGTGCTGGAACGGCACGGCGCGCGCTTCCTCGAGCGCGTCTTCACCGAGACCGAGCGCGCCAAGGCCGAGCGGCGCAGCGAGCGCATCCGTGCGGGCACCTACGCCAAGCGCTTCGCCGCCAAGGAGGCGGCGGCCAAGGCGCTGGGCACGGGGTTCTCGCAGGGCGTGTTCATGAAGGATCTGGGCGTGGTGAACCTGCCCTCGGGCCAGCCCACGCTGCGCCTGACGGGCGGCGCGGCGGCGCGGCTCGCCGCCATCACGCCGCCCGGCTATCGCGCCGAGATCGCGCTGACCATGACCGACGAATACCCCTACGCCCAGGCGCAGGTGATCATCAGCGCCGTGCCCGTCGCGCCCCTGCGGGGCTGATCACCCCTTCTCGCCCAGATCCCACCACAGCCCGGCGAAGGCCAGCAGCCCCTCGCGCGCGGGCCCGGGCAGCAGGTGCTCGTCCGGCCCGTGCTGCTGGCAGCCGCCATAGGAATGCGGCACCCAGACGAGCGGCACGCCCAGATGGTCCACGAACACATCGCCCGGCAGCCCGCCGGAGGAGTTCGGGATCACCTGCACGCGCTTGCCGAGCGTCGCCTCGATGCTCTCGCGCGCCCAGCGCACCCAGGGGTGGTCGGGCGAGGTGCGCGAGGCGGGCATGCGGATGCCGGCATTCTCGATCACCACGCGCTGCAGCCCGTGCGCGTCGAGGTGGCGGCGCAGCGCGGGGGCGAAGCCCGCGGGGTCCGTGTCCACCGTGTAGCGGATCTGGCAATGGGCGCGCGCATCGGGCGCCACCGCGTTCACCGGGTTCTCGGGCCGGCCGCTCGTCATCGCCAGCACGATGAAGCTGTTCCAGCCGTAGATCTTCTCGGCGGGCGTCAGGCCCGGCTCGCCCCAGCCCTCGTCGATCGTCGCCGCCTCGCCGCCGCCGGCCACCTCCGCGCCCTGCAGCACCGCGCGCACCTCGGCCGGCACGCCGTTGCGGGGCAGCCAGTCGCGCACCAGGATCTTCCCGTCGCGGTCCATGATGGTGGAGATGGCGTGCGCGATGAGCACCGCGGGGTCGGTGGTCAGCCCGCCCCAGTGGCCCGAATGCACGCCGCCCGGTCGCAGCTTCGCCACCAGGTCGAAGTGGTAGGTGCCGCGGGTGCCGGTGGCGATGGTGGGCGTCCCAGGCGTCACGCGCGGGCCGTCGCTGGCGATGAGCGCATCGGCGGCGAGCTCCGCGCGGTGCGCGGTCACGAACTCCCGAAGCCCGCGCGAGCCGCGCTCCTCCGCCATCTCCAGCACGAGCTTCACATTGGCGCCGAGCCGGCCGCCGCGCGCGGCCAGCACCGCCTCGAGCGCGAGCAGGTTGATGGCGTGCTGGCCCTTGTTGTCGGCCGTGCCGCGGCCGTACCAGCGGCCCTCGCGCTCGATCAGCCGCCAGGGCTCCAGCCCCTCGCTCCACTGCTCGTCCAGGCCGCGCACCGTGTCGCCATGGCCGTAGAGCAGCACGGTGGGCCGGGCGGGATCCTCGATGCGCGTCGCGGTGAGGATGGGGCCGAAGCCGGGCTCGGGGTTGGGATGCACCCGCACCGCGAAGCCCAGCCGCTCGAGCCAGGGGCGCATCCCCTCCTCCAGATAGCGGCCGAGCTCGGCCTCATGCGCCGGATCCTGGGCGGTGGAGCGGATGGCCACCAGCTCGGCCAGGCGCTGCTTCAGCACGCCCTCGTCGAACAGGCGCGCGGCGCGGGCGAGGGCGCCGGCGCGCCCGGTGGGGTCGGTCATGGAACGGGCCTCCTCAGCCGCGGGTCATGGCGGGTTCTGCGCCCGCCAGGTCAGGAAAGCGTCCGGCTCCGCGCGGCGGCGCGGGGCGGAGAGGGGCCCCTCGAAGAGCAGGCCCACCGCCGGCGCGCCCGGCGGGCCGGGCAGCTCCACGCGCAGATCGATCCGCTCCTCGGCCAGCGCGACCCGCCCCGAGAGCCCGAGCGCGAGCCCCCCCTCGGCGAGTAGCCGCGCCTCGGCCAGGCGCAGCAGCCCCGCGTCGAGGTCGAGCCGCGCCTCGCCGCGCGCAAGCGGCGTCGCCCCCCCGGCCAGCGCGGCGGCCAGCCCGGCGCGCAGCGCCTCCGGCTCGGCGAGGCCGAGCGCGGCGGCGGCGGCCGGGGCGTCGAAGCCCGTCAGCACCGCATCGCGCAGCGCGAGGCTCGCTTCGCCGGCCAGGCTGGCGCGCCAGGCGGCGGGCGTGGCGCCCTCGGCCCGCAGCCGCGCGCCGCCCGAGAGGGTCCCGGCGGAGAGATCGAGCGGAAGCCCGAGAAGCGGGCCCGAGAGCAGCAGCCCGCTCGCCTGCCCCTCGAGGGCGAGGCGCGGGCCCGGCTCCCGCGTCACGCTCAGCGCGGCCTGCAGCTCTCCGCCGGCCAGCCCGGCGCGCAGCTCCATCAGCCGCCATGCGGCGGCGTCCGCGCGCAGGCTGGCCGAGAGGCGCGAGAGGGCGGGCAGCCCCTCGGGCTCCACCCGCTCCGCCGCCAGGGCGAGGTCGAGGTCGAGCGGCGAGGCGAGCGGCAGCGCCCCCGGCCCGGGCAGGGGCAGCCGCTCGAAGGAGAGCCGGCCCGAGAGCGCCGGGCGCGCCCCCTCCAGCGCGAGCAGGAGCTGGCCGCCCCCGCGCAGCCCGCCCGCCACCCATTCCCCGCTCTCCAGCGCCCAGCGCCCGGGGCGGTGGCTCAGCGCGGCGACGAGCGAGAGCGAGCCGGGCCCCAGCCACTCGGGCGCGGGCGCGTCGCCCAGCGCGCCAAGGAAGCGCGCCGCCCCCGGGTGGCGCAGCGTCAGGTTGCCCGTGGCGCGGCGCTGCCCGGAATCCAGCGTGCCCTGCGCCTCGATGCGGGCCTCGGCGAGCTCGGCCTCGAGCCGCAGGGCGAGCGCCTCGAGCGGCCCTCCGCCGGAGAGACGCAGCCGCAGCGGCTGCGCGGCGAGACCGGGCGCGGGCAGGCCGAGATGGGCGAGCAGCGGCCCCGCCACCCCCTCCCCCTCCAGGCTCAGCTCATGCAGACGCCCCGCCGCCAGGGTGCCCGCCGCCACCAGATCGAGCCCGAGATGCCGGGCCGCGCCGCGGCGAAGGATCAGCCGCCCCTCCTCCCGGCCGAGGTCGAGGGAGACGCGCTCGAACCCCGCCTCGCCCAGCAGCAGCCGCCCGATGCCCAGGCGAAGCTGCAGGTCGAGCCCCTGCCCCGCCTCGCGCAGCGCGGCCAGCCACTCGGCCGGCGCGGCGGGGCTGGCCAGCGCATCGAGCTCGAGCCCCGCGGCCAGCGCCGGGCGCGGCCCCGCGCGCCAGGTCAGCCCGCCGCTGGCGCGGCTCGCCCCCCAGCGCGCCTCCAGCGCCGAGACGGCGAACTGCGCCCCCTCGACCATCAGGTGGAACTGCGCCTCGGCCGTGCCGCCCTCGGGGCGCAGCGGGGCCGGAAGCCCGAGCGATTCGGAAAGCGCCGCCGCATCCTGCGCGCGCAGCCGCACGCGCAGCTCGAGCCGCCCCGCCGTGCCGCCGCCCGAGAGCGCCACCTCCGTCCCGCCCGGCAGCTCCGCGCGCGCCTCGGCGATGCTCAGCGCCTCGCCGCTCACCCGCAGCGCGGCGGCGAGGCGGCGCAGCGGCAGGGCGCCGAGCGTGGCCTGCTCGGCGGCGAACTCGATGGCGGTGGGGATGGCCGGGGCGCCCGCGGCGCGCAGCGCGGCGAGCCAGGGCTCCACGTCCAGGCGCGGGGCGGCGAGGGCGAGGCGGAACTCCGGCTCCGGCAGCAGGGCGAGGCTGGCCGCGCCGCGCACCGCCTGGCCGCCGAAGTCGAGGATCATGTTGCGCGCCACCAGCCGCTCCGCCCCGGCGGCGAGATCGGCCCGGGCGCGGAACGCGCCGGGCGGGGCGGGCATCAGCGCGGCGAGGCTCGGCCCCTCCGCCTCCAGCCGGCCCTCGAAGCCGCCCTGGGGCAGCAGCGCGCCGCGGGCGCTGAGCGTCGCGCCCTCCGCCTCGCCGGTGAAGTCGAGCGCGCCCACCCCGTCATCCGCCGCCCGGCCCAGCACGGCCTGGAAGCGCATGGGCCGCCCGCGCCAGGAGAGGCGGCCCTCCGCCGTCAGCGCCTCGGATGCGCCGCCGGCGAAGAGCCGCGCCGTCACCCCCTCCACCACGGCGCCGCCGATGCGGATGCGGCTGTCCTCGATCCGCGCGTCCAGCTCCGTCAGCCAGCGCGGCGGCACGAGGCCGGGCAGCGCATCCGGCGGCCAGGGCAGGCGGATGTCCGCCCCGAGCAGGGCGAGCTCGCGCACCTCGATCCGGCCGAGCAGCAGCGCGCCGAGATCCAGCCGCAGGCGTAGACCGCGCGCGGCCATGCGGATGTCGTCCTCCGCCTCCCCGATGACGACGCGCTCGGCCTCGATGCGCGGCTGGGGCAGCAGCACGAGCTGCACGGGGCCGGTGAGCGCCACCGGCCGGCCGAGCCGCTCGGAGGCGATGGCGGCCAGCGCGATGCGGTGCCGGTCCCAGTCGAGCCAGGGCGGAAGCAGCCAGGCGGCCGCCGCCACCGCGCCCCCCAGCGCCGCGACCAGCCCCAGAAGGAGGGCGCGCCGCCTCACACGCCCTCGCCGGGGGCGCCCCAGCCGCCCCCGCCCGGCGTCTCCACCACCAGCGCATCGCCGGCGGCGAGCCAGGCCTCGCCGCGATGGCCGGGCAGGGGCGTGATGGACCCGTCCGCGCGCTCCACCCATTGCCGGCCCGGCGCGCCGTCCGCGCCGCCGTGCAGCCCGTGGGGCGCGACGCTGCGGCGCGAGGCGACGATGCTCGCATGCATGGGCGCGAGGAAGCGCAGCCGCCGCCGCGCCCCGTCGCCGCCGCGCCAGCGCCCCGCCCCGCCCGAGCCGCGGCGGATCGAGAACTCCTCGAGCCGCACCGGGTAGCGCATCTCCAGGATCTCGGGGTCGGTCATGCGGGTGTTGGTCATGTGCGTCTGCACCGCCGAGGCGCCGTCGAAGCCCGGCCCCGCGCCGGTGCCGCCGCAGATCGTCTCGTAATACTGATGCGTGGCGTCGCCGAAGAGGAGGTTGTTCATCGTCGCCTGGGCGCTGGCGCAGGCGTCCAGCGCGGCGAGCAGCGCGTTCGCCGTCATCTGGCTCACCTCCGTGTTGCCCGCCACCACGGCGCGGCCGGGGCTGGGCGAGAGGAAGCTGCCGGGCGGGACGATGATCTCGATGGGCTCGAGACAGCCGTCGTTGAGCGGGATTTCCTCGCCCACCAGGCTGCGCAGGCAGTAGAGCACCACGGCGCGGGTGACCGCGGGCGGGGCGTTGACGTTGCCCGGATGCTCCGGCCCCGTGCCGGTGAAGTCGATCACGGCCCGGCGCGCCGCCCGGTCCACGCGCACCGAGACGACGAGCGGCGCGCCGTCGTCGGTGCGGGTCTCGAAGCGGCCGTCCCGCAGGCGGGAGAGCAGGCGGCGCACGCTCTCCTCGGCGTTGTCCATGACATGGCGCATGTAGGCGCGCACCATGGCGAGCCCGTGCTCGCGCACCGCCGCGCGCAGCCCCTGCGCGCCCGCCTCGTTGGCGGCCACCTGGGCCTTGATGTCGGCGAGGTTCACCTCCGGGCTGCGCGCCGGGTAGCGCGCCGAGGCCAGCAGCGCGCGGAACTCCGCCTCGCGGAAGCGGCCCTGCTCGACCAGCAGGAAGTCGTCGATGACCACCCCCTCCTCCTCCAGCGTGGCGGAGTCGGGGGGCGTGGAGCCGGGGGTGAGGCCGCCGATGTCGGCATGGTGCCCGCGCGAGCCGACGAAGAAGAGGATCTCCCGCCCCTCCTCGTCGAAGACGGGCGTGATCACCGTCACGTCCGGCAGATGGGTGCCGCCATTGTAGGGGTTGTTCAGCGCCACCACGTCGCCCGGGCGCAGCGTCGTCCCGCGGCTGCGGATCACGGTGCGCACGCTCTCGCCCATCGCGCCGAGATGGACGGGCACATGCGGGGCGTTGGCGACCAGCCGCCCCTGCGCGTCGAAGACGGCGCAGGAGAAATCGAGCCGCTCCTTGATGTTCACGCTGTGCGAGGTGTTCTGCAGCACCACGCCCATCTGCTCGGCGATGGCCATGAACAGGCTGTTGAACAGCTCGAGCATCACCGGATCGGGGCGCGAGGCGTCGGCCGGCCGCGCCTCGGCGCGCGCCTCCACGCGATGCAGGACGAGGTGGTCGAGCGGGCTCACCCGCGCCTCCCAGCCCGGCTCCACCACGGTGGTGGCGATCGCCTCGCGGATCAGGGCGGGTCCGCGGATGGCGTCGCCCGCGCGCAGCGCCGCGCGGTCCAGCACCGGCGCCTCGCGGAAGGCGCCCTCCATGAAGACGCGCACGCGCTCCAGCACCGGGATCGCCTCGCCCTCCGGGCGGGGCGGGAGCGGGGTTTCGGCCACCGGCTCCCCGGGCAGGGTCACCTCGGCCAGGGCGGCCTCCACCACGATCTCGCGCTCGGGGGTGGCGAAGCCGAAGCGCTGGCGGTGCGCGGCGGTGAAGGCCTCGCGCAGCGCCTCGGCGTCGGCGGCGAAGGGAAGGGGCAGGAAGCTGTCGGTGCCGGCATAGCGCAGGTGCAGGCGGTGCTGGGCGCGCAGCCGGGCGGGGTCCGCGCCCTGGCGCGCGAGCTCGGCGCGCCCCTCCGCCTCCAGCGCCGCGAGCCGCGCGCGCAGCGCGGGGATCACCGCGGGGGCGAGGGGCTGTTCCACCGCCGCCTCGCGGATCGCGCTCTGGTCGGCGAGGCCCATGCCATAGGCCGAGAGCACGCCCGCGAAGGGGTGGAGGAACACCGTCTCCATGCCCAGAGCGTCGGCGACGAGGCAGGCGTGCTGCCCGCCCGCGCCGCCGAAGCAGGCCAGCGCGTATTTCGTCACGTCATGGCCGCGCTGCAGCGAAATCTGGCGGATGGCGTGGGCCATGTTGGCCACGGCGATGCGGATGAAGCCCTCGGCCACCTGCTCCGCCGTGCGGGGCTGGCCCGTGGCCGCGGCCACCTCCGCGGCGAGCGCCTCGAACTTCGCGCGCACCGTCGCGGCGTCGAGCGGCTGGTCGCCCGCAGGGCCGAAGATGGTGGGGAAATGCGCGGGCTGGATCTTGCCCAGCAGCACGTTCGCGTCGGTGACGGTGAGCGGCCCGCCGCGGCGATAGGCGGCGGGGCCGGGCACGGCGCCCGCGCTGTCGGGGCCGACGCGGAAGCGCGCGCCGTCGAAATGCAGGATGGAGCCGCCGCCGGCCGCGACGGTGTTGATCGCCATCATCGGCGCGCGCAGCCGCACCCCGGCCACCATGGTCTCGAAGGCGCGCTCGAACTCGCCGGCATAGAGCGCGACATCGGTGCTGGTGCCGCCCATGTCGAAACCGATGATGCGGCCGAAGCCCGCCATGGCCGCGGTGCGCGCCGCGCCCACGATGCCGCCCGCGGGGCCGGAGAGGATCGCGTCCTTGCCCTGGAAGCGTCCGGCCTCGGTCAGCCCGCCCGAGGACTGCATGAAGTAGAGCCGGGTGTGCGGGCCGAGCTCCTCCGCCACCTGCGCGACGTAGCGGCGCAGGATGGGCGAGAGATAGGCGTCCACCACCGCCGTGTCGCCGCGCGGCACGAGGCGCGGCAGCGGGCTCGCGGCGTGGGAGAGGCTGATCTGCGCGAAGCCCTCCTCGGCGGCGATCTCGCCCAGGCGCCGCTCATGCGCCGGATGCGCCCAGGCGTGCATCAGCGCCACCGCCACGGCGCGGATGCCCTTCGCATGGGCGGCCCGCAGCGCGGCGCGCGCGCCCGCCTCGTCGAGCGGCTCGATCTCCGCCCCGTCCACCGCCACCCTGCCGCCGATCTCGGCCACCTCCTCGTGCAGCAGCGCGGGCAGGCGCACGTCGAGGTCGAACAGGCGCGGGCGGGCCTGGTTGCCGATGCGCAGCAGATCGCCGAAGCCGCGGTTGACCAGCAGCAGCACGCGCTCGCCCTTGCGCTCCAGCAGCGCGTTGGTGGCCACCGTGGTGCCCATCTTCACCGCCTCGACGAGGCCCTCGGGCAGCGGCGCGCCGGGCGGCAGGCCGAGGATCTGGCGGATGCCGGCCACCGCGGCGTCCCGGTAGCGCCCCGGATTCTCGGAGAGCAGCTTGGCGGTGGACAGGCGCCCGTCGGGGTGGCGGGCCACGATGTCGGTGAAGGTGCCGCCGCGGTCCACCCAGAACTGCCAGCCTCCGCCCGCCATCCGTCCATCCCTTCCTTGCGCTGCCGGTTTGGCGGGGCGGGCCGTGGCGCGCAAGGGGGCGCGCGTGCTATCCGCCGCCCATCAGAGGGGAGCCGGGATTGGGGTTCTGGGGCAAGATCATCGGCGGCATCGCGGGCTTCGCCACCGGCGGGCCGCTGGGCGCGGTCATCGGCGCGGCGGCGGGCCATGCGGCCGACAGCGGGGCGCTGCGCCGGCGCATGGCGCCGGACGCGGCGAAGCTCGCCGCGCTGCTCGGCTCGAAGGAGCAGCTCTTCGCCATCTCGGTGGTGGTGCTCTCGGCCAAGCTCGCCAAATGCGACGGGCCGGTGGTGCGCGCCGAGATCGACGCCTTCAAGCGGCTGTTCCGCATCCCGCCCGAGAACATGAAGGACGTGGCCGAGCTCTTCGACCAGGCGCGCGAGACGGCCGAGGAGTTCGAACCCTTCGCCGACCGGCTGGGCGAGGCCTTCGCCGACAACCGCGCCATGCTGGAGGACGTGCTGGCCGCGCTCTTCCAGATCGCGCGGGCCGACGGGCCGCTGACGCGCGGGGAGGTGCGCTTCCTGCAGCGCGTGCAGCAGGGCTTCGGCCTGGACGCGCCCGCCTGGGAGCGCGCGCGCGACGGCCATGCGCGCCCGGGGATGGGCGAGCCCGCCTTCGACCCGTACGCCGTGCTCGGCCTGCCGAAGAACGCGAGCGACGAGCAGGTGCGCGCCGCCTGGCGCAAGCTGATGCGCGAGAACCACCCTGACGCGCTGGCCGCGCGCGGCGTGCCGGCCGAGTTCATCGAGCGCGCGACGAACAAGGTGGCCGAGATCAACGCCGCCTGGGACCGCATCAAGCGCGAGCGCCGGCTCTAGCGGCCTGATGCCCATGCGCATCCACGACCGCCCCTCCCCCAACCACGACCCGCGGCCCGAGGGCGCGGCGGTGGACATGCTCGTGCTGCACTACACCGGCATGCGCAGCGGCGCGGCGGCGCTGGAGCGGCTCCGCGACCCCGCGGCCGGCGTCTCCGCCCATTACCTGGTGGAGGAGGACGGCACGGTGTTCCGCCTCGTGCCCGAGGAGCGCCGGGCGCGCCATGCCGGGCTCTCCCACTGGCGGGGGCGGGAGGGGCTGAACGCCGGCTCCATCGGCGTGGAGATCGTGAACCCCGGCCATGAATGGGGCTACCGCCCCTTCCCCGCGCTGCAGATGGGCGCGGTGGCGGAGCTGTGCCTCGGCATCCTCGCGCGCCACCCCATCCCCGCGCGCAACGTGGTGGCGCACAGCGACATCGCCCCCGACCGCAAGCAGGACCCGGGCGAGCTGTTCGACTGGGAGGGTCTGGCCGCGCTCGGCATCGGGCTCTGGCCCGCCCCGGCCGCGCCGCCGCCGGAGGAGGAGGCGCGCGCGCTGCTCGGCCGCATCGGCTACCGCACCGATCTGCCCCTGCCCGTGCTCGTCACCGCCTTCCAGCGCCACTGGCGGCCCGCGCGGGTGGACGGGGTGGCGGACGCCGAGACCCGCGCGCGCATGGCGGGGCTGCTCGCGCGCATCGAGGCTTGACCCGGCGCGCCCCGCGGGCGCAACAGGGCATCGGTGCCGGGGGGCCGGGCGACCGCTGGCGCGGGAGCGATCCCGCGCTGGAGGAAAGTCCGGGCTCCACGGGAAGACGGTGCCGGCCAACGGCCGGCGGACGCAAGTCCAGGGAAAGTGCCACAGAGAACAGACCGCCCGCGCCGCATCCGCGCCTCGGGCAAGGGTGAAACGGTGGGGTAAGAGCCCACCGCGCCTCCAGCAATGGCGGCGGCACGGCAAACCCCACCGGGAGCAAGGCCGAATAGGGAGGGCTGCCGCCCAGGCTCCGGCTTGAGCGGCAGGGGGTTCCCGCCCCGCCCTCCGGGTTGGCCGCGCGAAGCCGATGGCGACATCGGCTCCAGAGGAATGGTCGCCCAGGCCCGCAAGGGCTGGACAGAACCCGGCTTACAGGCCCCCCGCACCGCCCCCTGTTGCCGAGATGCCACAGCGCCCGAGGAAGCGCGCGCGCACGCCAGGGGCCGGGCGGAGGGCTCGCGGCGCTTTTCCATCAAGCGATTGATTTCGCTTGCGGTAACCCCCTGTTTACCGCCCGGGCACCCAGAATTATCCCTTGAAAGCCCAGATCACTCCAGCTACAACCGGATCAGCCCAGGGAAGTGAGTGCGCTCGGGGGGGCGAGACACTTCCAGACGGGCTGGTCGGGCGAGCCGACGGGGTCGGGGGGCTCCGTCGGCCGCTGCCCCTCCCGCGCCGCGGGAGGGGCGGAACGGCCCTTCCCCCCTGCGCGGCCAGGCGGGGGGCTCCGACGCTTCGATGGGCGATTTCGTCGGCACAGAGACGAGCACGCTGGACCGCAAGGGTCGCTGCATCGTCCCGGCCGGCTTCCGCCGCGTGCTGCAGGGCGAGCCGCTCTACCTCCGGCCCTCCGTCCGCGGCGCCTTCCTGGAAGGCTGGCCCGCCTCCGCCGTCACCAGCGACGCCGCCCCGCGCCTCGGCCCCACCGACGTCATCGCCCCCGAGGACGACGACCAGCTCTACGCCCTCATCGCCGCCGCCGTGCCCGTCACCCCCGACAGCGACGGCCGCGTGATCCTGCCCGGCGAGCTGATCGCCTATGCGGGGCTGGAGAGCGAGCTCGTCTTCGTCGGCCGTCGCAGCTTCCTCGAGATCTGGTCCAAGCCCGCCTTCGCCGAGCGCATGCGCCAGGCCATGGCCGCGATGGCCGAGCGCCAGCGCGCCGCCGCCGCCCGCGCCAAGGGAGGGGCGGCATGAGCCACATCCCCGTGATGCTCGCCGAGGTGCTGGCCACCCTCTCCCCCCGCCCGGGCGAGGCGATCCTGGACGGCACCTTCGGCGGCGGCGGCTACAGCGCCGCCATCCTGCAGGCCGCCCCCTGCACCGTCTGGGCCATGGACCGCGACCCCGAGGCCATCGCGCGCGGCGCGGCGCTCGCCGCCCGCTTCCCCGGCCGGCTGCACCTGATCGAGGGGCGGTTCGGCGACATGCTCGCCCACCTCGCCGCGCGCGGCGTGACGGCGCTCGACGGGGTGGTGCTCGATCTCGGCGTCTCCTCCTTCCAGCTCGACCAGCCCGAGCGCGGCTTCTCCTTCCGCGCCGAGGGGCCGCTCGACATGCGCATGGGCCGCGAGGGGCCCACTGCGGCCGATCTGGTCAACACCCTGCCCGAGCGCGAACTGGCCGATCTGCTTTGGGAACTCGGCGAGGAGCGCCATGCCCGGCGCGTCGCCCAGGCCATCGTCCGCGCCCGCGCCGAGGCCCCCTTCACGACCACGCTGCGGCTGGCGGAGGTGATCCGCCGCGCCGTCCCGCGCGACCCCTCGGGCATCGACGGCGCGACGCGCAGCTTCCAGGCGCTGCGCATCCGGGTGAACGACGAGCTGGGCGAGATCGAGCGCGCGCTCTCCGCCGCGCTCGGCCTGCTCGCCCCGGGCGGGCGGATCGTCGTCGTCTCCTTCCATTCTCTGGAGGACCGGCTGGTGAAGCGCGCCTTCCAGAAGGCCGCCGGCCGCGCCCCGGCCGCCTCCCGCCACGATCCGGCCGCGCTGCTGGCCCGCCCCGCCCCCGCGGGCTTCGAGCTGCTGACGCCGCGCCCCCTCCTGCCCTCGGCGGAGGAGGTGGCGGCCAACCCGCGCGCCCGCAGCGCCCGGCTGCGCGCGCTGCGCCGCAAGGCGGAGGAGGGGCGATGATCCGCCCGCTCACCCTCCTCTCCGCCCTCGCCTTCGTCGGCGCGGGCTTCTACGTCTTCCACACCAAGGAGCAGGTGGCGGGCCAGGAGCGCCAGCTCCGCGAACTGCACCGCGAGGCGGAGGCCCATCGCGAGCGCACCCGGCTGCTGCAGGCCGAATGGGCGCGGCTGAACGACCAGGAGCGGCTGCGCGCGCTGGCGGGCGCGCATCTGCGCGACATGCAGCCCATGGAGCCGCAGCAGTTCCTGCGCGCCGAGGACGCGCTGCGCCGCCTGCCCGCCGCCCTGGCCTTCGTCGCCCCGCCCGAGGCCGGCTTCCGCCAGCGCGCCGACGCCCCCTCCTCGCCGCATGAGCCGCTGGTCTTCACCGCGGCCAGCGTCGCGGCCCTGGCCCGCGCCGCCGAGGAGCCCCGCTCCGCCGCGCCGCGCCCCGCCGCACCCGCCCCGGCCGGCGCCGGCGCGGCCCCGCCCGCGCCCGCTCCCGCCGCCGCGCCCGTGGCCGCGCCGGCCCCCGCCCCGCGCCAGCCCGCCGCGCCGGCCCTCGCCGCCTCCGGCCCCGCCGCGGCCCCGTCCGAGGCCCCCCGCCCCGCGCCGCGCCCGGTCGCGGTCGCCGCCGCCACGCCGCCCGCCACGCCGGCCCCCGCCGGCCGCCCGCCGGCCGAGCCCGCCCGCCTGCCGCCCATCGCCGGGGCCGCCGCGCCGCCGCCGCGCCCCGCCCCGCCGCCCCCCGCCCCGCCGCTGCGCCACGCGCTGCACGTCCAGCCCGCCCCGCCGCCCGCCCAGGGCTCGCTGCTCGGCGCGGGGGCGAGCCTGCCGCCCCCCGTGCCCTTCAGCCGATGACCGCGGTTCCGCCACCCCCGCCCGAGGCCCGCCCCGTCCTGCCCGCGCGCGACGGGCGCGTGGCCGTGCGCTCGCCGCTGGCCGAGGCCGCGCAGCAGCGCCGCGTGCGCGCGCGCCTCGCCCTCGCCACCATCGGCTTCGCGGTGCTCTTCGGCGCGGTGGGGCTGCGGCTTGCGGAAAAGACCATCATCAACCCCGAGGCCTCGCGCATCGCCTCCGCCCCGCGCCTGCCCCGGCCGGAGCCGCCCGTCAGCCGCGCCGAGATCACCGACCGCAACGGCGAGGTGCTGGCCGTCACGGTGCGCGGCCTCGCCCTCTACGCCCGGCCGAACCTGATCGAGAACCCGCGCGAGACGGCCGAGCGGCTGCACGCCATCCTGCCGCATCTCGACCGCGAGCGGCTGGTGGAGCGGCTCTCCGGCCCGCGCGTCTTCGCCTACATCGACCGCTTCATCACGCCGCAGCAGATGGAGCGGATCAACGCCCTGGGCATCGTCGGCCTCGACTTCGAGACGGCCGAGCGCCGCACCTATCCCAAGGGGCGCGACGCGGCGCATGTGCTCGGCCTCGTGGACGTGGACAACCAGGGCCTGTTCGGCGCCGAGCGCTGGTTCGACGAGCGCCTGCGCACGAGCCGCGAGCCGCTGCGCCTCTCCCTCGACATCCGCGTGCAGCGCGAGCTGCGCGAGGCGCTCGCCTGGGCCATCGAGCGCTTCAACGGCATCGGCGGCGCGGCCATCGTGATGGACGTGCACACGGCCGAGGTGCTGGGCATGGTCTCCCTGCCCGATTTCAGCGGCGCGAACCCGGCCGCCTCCCCGCCCGAGAACCGCTTCCACCGCGCGGTGGAGGGCGTCTACGAGCCCGGCTCCACCTTCAAGCTGCTGACGGCGGCGATGGCGCTGGAACTCGGCACCGTGCAGCTCCATTCGGGCTTCGACGCCTCGCGCCCGATCCGCGTGGGCGGGCACGAGATCAACGATTTCCGCGGCAAGAACCGCTGGCTCGCCCTGCCCGAGATCATCGCCTATTCCTCCAACCTCGGCACGGCGCACATGGCGATGACGGTGGGCCCGGCCCGGCACCGCGAGTTCCTCGCGCGCTTCGGCATCGCCCGCCACCAGCGCCTGCCCATCGAGCTGCCCGAGGCGGCGGCGGTGCTCCTGCCCGGAAGCCGCGACTGGCGCGAGATCAACACCATGACCATCGGCTTCGGCCATGGCGTCTCGGTCACGCCGCTGCATGTGGTGAACAGCATCGCCACCCTGGCCAATGGCGGCATCTTCCGCACGCCCACCATCCTCGCCCAGCCCGAGGGCGCGGAGCGCGAGGGCACGCGCGTGATCAGCGAGCGCACCTCCGAGCAGATGCGCCGGCTGATGCGCATCGCCGTCACCGAGGGCTCGGGCCGGGCGGCCGATGCGCCGGGCTATTTCGTGGGCGGCAAGACCGGCACCGCGCTCAAGACCAACGAGCGCGGGCGCGGCTATTCCGAGAACCGGCGCATCTCCGCCTTCGTCGGCGCCTTCCCGATGAACGCGCCGCGCTATGCGATCTACGTGATGGTGGACGAGCCCAAGCCGCGCGCCGACACGGGCGGCTTCGCCACCGCCGGCGTGGTCGCCGCCCCGGCCGCGCGGCGGGTGGTGGAGCGGGTGGCGCCCATCCTCGGCCTCGTTCCCGAGACGGAGCGCATCGCCCAGATCCAGCAGACCATCGCGCTGCCGCTGCAGCCGCCGCGCCCGCGCGCCGCCACGCCGGCCACGCCCGGCCCGCGCGGCCACGCCCCGCAGCCCGCGGCCCAGCCCGCCGCGCCCCCCGCCCTCGGCCCGCGCGCGCCGGTGCCGGTGGAGGTGCCCGGCAGCCCCATCCGCCGCACCGACGCGGAGCCGCGCATGCCCGCGCCGCGCCTCGCCCTCGCCCTCACGCCCGCCGAGACCGGCCGTGACGCTCGATGAGCTGCTCGCGCGCTGCGGAGAGCCCCCCGGGGGCACGGGGAACGCCGCGGCGCTGCGCATCGCCGGCCTGACGGCCGACAGCCGCGCCGTCCGCCCGGGCTTCCTCTTCGCCGCCCTGCCCGGCGCGCGCACCGATGGGGCGCGCTTCCTCGCCGAGGCCGTGGCCCGGGGTGCGGCGGCGGTGCTGGCACCCCCCGGCCTCGCCTGGCCCGAGGGCGTGGCGCGGCTGCCCGTGGTGGAGAGCGCCGAACCCCGCGCCCTGCTCGCGCGCCTCGCCGCCGCCTTCCACGGCGCGCAGCCCGAGGTGGTCGTCGCCGTCACCGGCACCAACGGCAAGACGAGCACGGTGGATTTCCTGCGCCAGCTTCTCTCGGGCGCGGGGCACCGCGCCGCCTCGCTGGGCACGCTCGGCCTCATCGCCGAGGGCTTCCCGGCCGGCGAGAGCCTCACCACGCCCGACCCCGTGGCGCTGCATGCGAGCCTCGCCGCGCTGGCGCGGGCGGGGGTGACGCATCTCGCCATGGAGGCGAGCTCGCACGGGCTCGACCAGCGCCGCCTCGACGGGGTGCGCCTCGCCGCCGCGGGCTTCACGAACCTCACGCGCGACCATCTCGACTACCACGGCAGCATGGCCGCCTATCGCGCCGCCAAGCTGCGGCTGTTCGAGGCGCTGCTGCCCCCGGGCGCGCCCGCCGTGCTGCACGCCGACATGGAGGCCGAGACGCTGGCCGCGCTGCGCGAGATCGCTGCGCGCCGGGGCCTCCTCGCCATCGAGGTGGGCGAGGCGGGGCGCGACATCCGCCTGCTGGCGCAGACGCCCCTGCCGCGCGGCCAGCGCCTGCTGCTGGAGATGGAGGGCGCGCGCGCGGAGGTCGAGCTCGCCCTGCCCGGCCGCTTCCAGGCGGACAATGTGCTGGTGGCGATGGGCCTCGCGCGGGCGCTCGGGCTCGGGCGCGAGCGGCTGCTCGCCCTGCTGCCCGGCCTGCTTGGCGTGCGCGGGCGGATGGAACTCGCCGCCACCCTGCCGAACGGCGCGGCCGTCTATGTGGACTACGCCCACACGCCGGATGCGCTGAGCCGGCTGCTCGCCGCGCTGCGCCCGCATGTCGCGCCCGGCGCGCGGCTGCATGTGCTCTTCGGCGCGGGCGGGGAGCGCGATCCGGGCAAGCGCCCGCTGATGGGCGCGGCGGCGGCCGCGGCGGCCGACCTGGTCTGGATCACCGACGACAACCCGCGCGGCGAGGACCCCGCCGCCATCCGCGCCGCCATCCTCGCCGCCGCGCCCGGCGCGCGCGACGCCGGCCCGCGCGAGGCCGCCATCGCCGCCGCACTCGCCGCGCTCGGCCCGGGCGATGTTCTGGCGGTGGCCGGCAAGGGGCATGAGCGCGGCCAGACCATCGCGGGCGTCACCCACCCCTTCGACGACGCTGAGGTGGTGCGCCGCCTCGCCGGGGGCGGCGCATGAGCCCGCTCTGGACCGCGGCGGAGCTGCGCGAGGCGACGGGCGGCGTCTGCGCCGATTCCCTCGCGGTGCACGGCGTCTCCATCGACACGCGCAGCCTCGCGCCGGGGGATCTCTTCGTCGCGCTGCGCGCGGCGCGCGACGGGCACGACTTCGTGCCCGAGGCCTTCGCCAAGGGTGCCGCGGCGATGGTGGAGCGCGACATCCCCGACGGCCCCACGCTGCGCGTGGCCGACACGCTCGCGGGCCTCACCGCCCTCGGCGCGGCGGGGCGGGCGCGCAGCCGGGCGCGCGTGGTCGCCGTCACGGGCTCGGTGGGCAAGACCACGACGAAGGAGATGCTGCGCCGGGCCATGCAGGCGCTGGGCGAGACGCACGCCTCCGCCGCCAGCCACAACAACCACTGGGGCGTGCCGCTGACCCTCGCGCGCATGCCGCGCGCGACGGAATGGGCGGCGCTGGAGATCGGCATGAACCACCGCGGCGAGATCGCGCCCCTCTCGCGCCTCGCCGCGCCGCATGTCGCCATCGTCACCGCCATCGGCACGGCGCATATCGGCAACCTCGGCAGCCAGGAGGCCATCGCCGAGGAGAAGGCGGACATCACGGCGGGGCTGACGCCGGGGGCAGGGGTCGCGATCCTGCCGCGCGAGAGCCCCTTCTTCGCGCGCATGGCCGGCATCGCCGAGGCGCGGGGCGCGCGCGTGCTGGGCTTCGGCGAGGACGCGGAGGCCGAGGCGCGGCTCCTCTCCTACCAGGGCGAGGCCGCAGGCGGGGTGGCGGAGTTCGATCTGCTCGGCCGGCACGTCAGCCTTCGCCTCGCCCAGCCGGGGCGGCACATGGCGCTGAACGCGCTCGCCGCACTCGCCGCCATCCAGGCGGCCGGGGGCGATGCGGGGCTCGCCGCCGCGGCGCTGGAGGGCTTCGGCGCGGGGGCCGGGCGCGGGCAGATCCGCCCCATCCCCACCGCCGATGGCGGCAGGGCGCTGCTGCTGGACGAGAGCTACAACGCCTCCGACAGCGCGGTGCGCGCCGCGCTCGCGGTGCTGGCGGCCCAGCCCGCGCGGCGGCGCATCGCCGTGCTGGGGGACATGCTGGAACTGGGCGAGTTCGGCCCCGCCCTGCATGCCGGGCTTGCGCCCGACGCAGCCCGGGCCGACCTCGTGTTTGCCTGCGGGCCGCTCATGGGGCATCTCTTCGCCGCGCTTCCGCCCGACCGGCGGGGGGCGCATGTCCCGGACGCCGCGAGTCTCGCGCCGCTGGTCGCGGCCGCGCTGCGCGACGGGGACGCCGTGCTCGTCAAAGGCTCGCTCGGCATGCGGATGGCCGAGATCGTCCGCGCGCTGACCGAGAGGAACGCCCCATGATCCCGCTTCTGCTCGGCCCGCTCGCCGACGACTTCATCCTGTTCAACCTGGTGCGCTACACCACCTTCCGCGCCGGCGCCGCCTGCATGACGGCGCTGCTGATCTGCCTCGTCTTCGGCAACGCCATCATCGCCTGGCTGCGCAGCTTCCAGCGCGGCGGCCAGCCGATCCGCGAGGACGGGCCGCAGAGCCACCTGATCACCAAGAAGGGCACGCCCACCATGGGCGGGCTGCTCATCCTGCTCGCGCTCAGCGTGGGCGTGCTGCTCTGGGCGGATCTGCGCAACGGCTTCGTCTGGGCGGTGCTGTTCGTCACGCTCGGCTATGGCGGCCTCGGCTTCCTCGACGACTGGCTGAAGGTGACGAAGCGCAACACCAGGGGCGTCTCGGGCCGGGCGAAGCTGCTGGCGCAGGGCGCGATCGGCCTTCTCGCCGGCGTCTGGATCATGCTGCTGCTGCCGCCCGCGCTGAACTCCAACCTCGCCGTGCCGGTGTTCAAGGAGGTGCTGATCCCGCTCGGGCTGCTTTTCCCGCTGGTGGGGATGTTCGTGATGATGGGCGCCTCCAACGCGGTGAACCTGACGGACGGGCTGGACGGGCTCGCCATCGTGCCGGTGATGATCGCAGCCGCCGTCTTCGCGCTGATCGCCTATCTCGTCGGCAACCGCGTCTTCGCGGACTATCTGCAGCTTCATGGCGTCCCGGGGGCGGGGGAGCTTGCGGTGTTCTGTTCGGCGCTGATCGGCGCCTCGCTCGGCTTCCTGTGGTTCAACGCGCCGCCCGCGGCGGTGTTCATGGGCGATACGGGCTCCCTCGCGCTCGGCGGCGCGCTGGGCTCCATCGCGGTGGCGACGAAGCACGAGATCGTGCTCGCCATCGTGGGCGGGCTGTTCGTGGTCGAGACGCTCTCCGTCATCATCCAGGTGTTCTGGTTCAAGCGCACGGGGCGGCGCGTCTTCCTGATGGCGCCGCTGCACCATCATTTCGAGAAGAAAGGCTGGGCGGAGGCAACCATCGTGATCCGCTTCTGGATCATCGCCATGGTGCTCGCCCTCATCGGTCTTTCCACGCTGAAGATCCGATGAGGCCCTTCGCCGGACAGCGCATCGCCGTCGTCGGGCTCGGCAAGGCCGGGCTGCCGGCGGCGCGGCGCCTCGCCGAATGGGGCGCCGAGGTGACCTGCTGGGACGACCGCGAGGCGGCGCGCGCCGAGGCCGCCGCCGCGGGGCTGCGCGTCGCCGACCCGGCGGCGGGCTTCGCCTTCGACGCGCTGCTGCTCTCGCCCGGCATCCCGCATGGCCTGCCCGCCCCGCACCCGGCGGCGGCGGCGGCGCGCGCGGCGGGCGCGCCCATCCTGAGCGACGTGGAGTTCCTGCACCGCGCGGTGCGCGCGGCCGGTTCGCGCGCGCGCTTCGCGGGAGTCACCGGCACCAACGGCAAGAGCACCACCACCGCGCTGCTCGGCCATCTGCTCGCCTCCGCCGGCATCGCCTGCGCGGTGGGCGGCAATCTCGGCCCGCCCGCGCTGGGGATGCCCCTGCTGGGCGACGACGGCGTCTATGTGCTCGAGATGTCGAGCTACACGCTGGAGCGAATCGAATCGGTTCGATTCCACTGCGCGGCGATGCTCAACCTCTCGCCCGACCATCTGGACCGCCACGGCGACATGGCGGGCTACCGCGCCGCCAAGGCGCGCATCTTCGCGCGCCAGCAGGCGGGGGACCTCGCCGTGCTCGGCCAGGAGGACGAGTGGACGCGCTCCCTCGCCGGCGAGGTGGCGGGGCGCGTGCTGCCCCTCGGCCCCGGCGGCGTCTGGTGGGAGGGGCGGCTGTTGCGCGACGCGGAGGGCGTGCTGGCCGATCTCTCGCGCTGCCCCACCCTGCCCGGCGCGCACAACGCGCAGAACGCGGCGGCGGCGGCGGCCATGGCGATGTTCCTCGGCGTGCCGCGCGAGGCGATCGCGCCGGGCCTTGCGGCCTATCCCGGCCTGCCGCACCGGCAGGAGATCGTGGGGCGCATCGGCGGCGTCACCTTCGTCAACGACAGCAAGGCCACCAACGCGGATTCGGCGGCGCGGGCGCTCGCCTCCTATCCGCGCGTGGTCTGGATCGCGGGCGGCATGGGCAAGGAGGGTGGGATCGCGCCCCTCGCCCCCTGGTTCCCGCGCATCGCCGAGGCCTTCCTGATCGGGCGCGACGCACCGGCCTTCGCCGCGACGCTCGCCGCGCATGGCGTGCCGCACGCGCTCTGCGGCACGCTCGAGCAGGCGGTTCCGCGCGCGGCCGAGGCGGCGCGGCGCGGCGCGGCGGATGTGGTGCTGCTCTCGCCCGCCGCCGCCTCCTGGGACCAGTTCACCGGCTTCGACCAGCGCGGCGACCGCTTCCGCGCCCTGGTCGCGGCGCTCGAAGGGGGCGGCTGATGGCCATCTCGCGCACCGACACCTCCGTGCTCGGCCGCTGGTGGTGGAGCGTGGACCGCTGGACGCTCGCCGCGCTGCTCGCGCTGGTGGCCATCGGCTATGTGATGATGCTCTCCGCCTCGCCGGCGGTGGCCGAGCGCATCGGCGCCTCCTCGCGCCACATGTTCCTCGCCCGGCAGGTGCTCTACTCGAGCCTCGCCGTGGTGGTCATGGTCGTCGTCTCGCTGCTGACGCCGCGCTGGGTGCTGCGGCTGGCCATCCTGGGCGCGCTGGGCGCGCTGGCGCTGACAGCGCTGACGCTGGTGGCCGGCACGGAGATCAAGGGCGCGCGGCGCTGGCTCTCGCTGCCGGGCATGTCGCTGCAGCCCTCGGAGTTCCTCAAGCCCTGCCTCGCGGTGGTCTGCGGCTGGCTGATCGCCGAGGGCAAGCGCGAGCGGCGCTTCCCCGGCCTCATCCTCGGCTTCGTGCTGGTGGGCGGGGTGGCCTTCCTGCTCAAGCAGCAGCCGGACATCGGCATGCTCGCCGTCATCGTCGCGGTGTTCCTCGCGCAGGTCTTCGTCTCGGGGATCAACCTGATGTGGGTGGCGCTGGGCGGCGCGGGCGTGGCGGGGCTCGCGGTCGCGGCCTTCACCCTGCACGGGCATGTGCGCTCGCGCATCCAGCGCTTCCTCGACCCGGAATCGGGCGACAATTTCCAGATCCGCATGTCGCTCGAGGCCTTCGGCAATGGCGGGCTCTTCGGCCGCGGCCCCGGCGAGGGCCGGGTGAAGGACGTGCTGCCCGACGCGCACGCCGACTTCGTCTTCCCCGTGGCGGCGGAGGAGTTCGGCCTGCTGACCTGCCTCGTCATCCTCGCCATCTTCGCCTTCGTGGTGATCCGCGGCCTGCTGCGGCTGATGGAGGAGCGCGACCTGTTCGTCAGCCTCGCCGCCACCGGGCTGCTCGTGCAGTTCGGGCTGCAGGCCTTCATCAACATGGCCTCCTCGCTGCACCTGATCCCGACCAAGGGTATGACGCTGCCCTTCGTGAGCTATGGCGGCTCCTCGGTGCTCGCGCTCGCCATCGGCATGGGCTTCCTGCTGGCGCTGACGCGCCGGCGCGGGCCGCGCGCGCCGGAGGAGGGCGGGCTGAACCCCTACACGGCGGGCCTGCGCGCGCCGTTCCCCACATGAGGGGCGCCGCGCTGCGCCCCATCGCCATCGCCGCCGGGGGCACGGGCGGGCATCTGTTTCCGGCCGAGGCGCTGGCGGCGGAGCTGGCCGCGCGGGGCCAGCGCATCGTGCTGTTCACCGACGCGCGCTCGGCCGCCTTCGACAGCCCGGCCTTCGCCAACGCCGAACGCTTCGTGCTGAAGGGCGAGGGGCTGGCGGGGCGGAGCGTGCTGCGCGCGCTGCGCGGGGCGCTCGCGCTCTCGGCCGGCACGCTCACGGCGCGCAGGCTGCTCAAGCGGCTGGATGCGGCGGCGGTGGTGGGCTTCGGCGGCTATCCCTCCATCCCGCCCGCGCTGGCCGCGCTGAGCCTCGGCGCGCGGCGGCCGGCGCTGATCCTGCACGAGCAGAACGCGGTGCTGGGCCGGGCGAACCGCGCCCTGGCCGGCCGGGCGGATCTGCTCGCCCTCTCCTACCCCGAGACGGCGCGGGTGCCCGCCGCCGCGCGCACGCGCCATGTGGGCAACCCGGTGCGCCCCGCGCTCGCCGCGCTGGTCGGAGAGCCCTACCCCTCCACCGAGGGCGCGCTGCGGCTGCTCGTCACCGGCGGCTCGCTCGGCGCGCGGATCTTCGGCGAGATCGTCCCGCCCGCCGTGGCCGCGCTGCCCGAGGCGCTGCGCGCGCGCCTGGTGGTGACGCAGCAATGCCGCGTAGAGGATCTGGAGCGGGTGCGCGCCGCCTATGCGGCCGCCAACATCCCCGCCGAGCTTTCGCCCTTCTTCACCGACATCGCGCGGCGGCTTTCGGGCGCGCATCTCGTGGTCGCGCGCGCGGGGGCCTCGACGGTGGCAGAGCTCGCCTGCGCCGGGCGGCCCTCCATCCTGATCCCGCTGCCCGGCGCGATCGACGACCACCAGGCGGCCAATGCGCGGGCGCTCGCCGCGGCCGGGGCCGCGCGGGTGCTGCCCCAGGCGGAGGCGAGTCCCGCCCGGCTCTCCGCCCTTCTCGCCGAATGGCTCGGCTCCGGCGAGAGGCTTGCCGAAGCGGCCCGGCATGCGGCATCCCTCGCCCGGCCCCAGGCCGCCCGGGAACTCGCGGACGCCGTGATGGACGCCGCGGCCCGCACCGCCACCCACCAGGAGTCCCGCTGATGCGCGCGCTGCCTCTCTCCATAGGGACCATCCATTTCGTCGGCATCGGCGGCATCGGCATGTCGGGCATCGCCGAGGTGCTGCACAATCTCGGCTATTCCGTGCAGGGCAGCGACATCGCGGACGGCTACAACGTGGCCCGGCTGCGCGAGGCCGGCATCCCGGTGATGATCGGCCATGACGCGGCGAATCTGGGCGACGCGCAGGTGGTGGTCGTCTCCACCGCCGTGAAGCGCGACAACCCGGAGGTGCAGGCCGCGCGCGCGCGCCTCATCCCCGTGGTGCGCCGGGCCGAGATGCTGGCCGAACTCATGCGCCTCAAATGGGGCATCGCGGTGGGCGGCACCCACGGCAAGACGACGACGACGAGCCTGATCTCCGCCGTGCTCGAGGCCGCCCGGCTCGACCCCACCGTGATCAACGGCGGCATCATCAACGCCTATGGCACCAACACCCGCATGGGCACGGGCGAGTGGATGGTGGTGGAGGCCGACGAGAGCGACGGCAGCTTCCTCCGGCTGCCCGCGACCGTCGCGGTCGTGACCAACATGGACGCCGAGCACCTCGACCACTGGGGCAGCGAGGAGGCGATGCGCGAGGGCTACGCGCAGTTCGTCTCCAACATCCCCTTCTACGGCTTCGCGGTGCTCTGCATGGACCATCCGGCGGTGCAGGCGATGATCCCGCGCCTCGATCGCCGCATCGTGACCTACGGCTTCTCGCCCCAGGCCGATGTGCGCGCCGAGAAGGTGCTGACCGACCGGCTCGGCGCCACCTTCGAGGTCAGCATCCAGGACCGGCTGACGCGCCGCGTGCGCACCATGAAGCCCTTCCGCCTGCCCATGCTGGGCGCGCACAACGTGCAGAACGCGCTCGCCGCCATCGCCATCGGGGTGGAGATGGAGGTGGGGGAGGACGTGATCCGCCAGGCGCTGGCCGGCTTCAAGGGCGTGAAGCGCCGCTTCACCCGCGTGGGCGAGGTGGGCGGCATCCATGTGATCGACGATTACGGCCACCATCCGGTGGAGATCGCGGCCGTGCTCAAGGCCGCGCGCCAGGCCGGGGCGCGCGACGTGATCGCGGTGGTGCAGCCGCACCGCTACTCGCGCCTCTCCCAGCTCTTCGGCGAGTTCTGCACCTGCATGAACGACGCCGGCACGGTGATCGTGGCCGATGTCTATGCCGCCGGCGAGGCGCCCATCCCGGGCGTGGACAAGGAGGCGCTTGTGGAGGGGCTGCGCGCGCGCGGCCATCGCAGCGTGGTGCCCCTGCCCTCGCCCGAGCATCTGCCCGAGATGATCCACGCCATCGCCCGGCCGGGCGACTACGTGGTCTGCCTCGGCGCGGGCAACATCACGGCCTGGGCCCATGCGCTGCCCGAGCAGATCGCGGCGCTGCAGGCGCAGTCGGGCCTGGCGGGAGGGGCGCGCGTGACGCCGCTGCGCCGTGCCTGAGGGCGGCCTCATGGACCTGACGGAGCAGGGGCTGCGCGGGCCGCAGGATCGCCGCGCGCTCGACCTGCCGCCGCCCATCCGCGGCCGCATGGAACGCGCCGCCCCGCTCGCGCCCTTCACCTGGTTCCGGGTGGGGGGGCCGGCGGAATGGCTCGCCCGCCCGGCCGATGCGGAGGATCTGCTCGCGCTGCTCGCCGGGCTGCCGGCGGAGGCGCCGCTGACCGTCATCGGCGCGGCCTCCAACCTCATCGTCCGCGACGGCGGGGTGCGCGGCCTGGTGCTGCGCCTGCCCGCGCGCGGCTTCGGCCGCATCGAGGTGGAGGCGGATGGCGTGATCGCCGGCGCCGCCGCGCTCGACGCCACGGTGGCCGAGCACGCGGCGGCCGCGGAGCTTGCGGGGCTCGAGTTCCTCTGCGGCATCCCGGGCAGCATCGGCGGCGCGGTGGCGATGAACGCCGGCGCCTACGGGCGCGAGATCGCCGATGTGCTGGACTGGGCGGAGTTCGCCACCCCCGCGGGCCTCGTGCGGCTCGACGCCGCGGCGCTCGGCTTCTCCTATCGCCATGCCGAACTCCCCCCGCGCGGCGTCCTCACGCGCGCGCGGCTGCGCGCCGCGCCGGGCGAGCGGCCCGCCATCGCCGCGCGCATGGCCGAAATCCGCGCGGCGCGCGAGGCGAGCCAGCCCGTGCGCGCGCGCACCGGCGGCAGCACCTTCCGCAACCCGCCGGGCCGCAAGGCCTGGGCGCTGATCGATGCGGCCGGCTGCCGCGGAATGTCGCTCGGCGCGGCGCAGGTCAGCGAGAAGCACTGCAACTTCCTGATCAACACGGGCGGCGCGAGCGCGGCCGAGATCGAGGATCTGGGCGAGGCGGTGCGCGCGCGCGTGCTCGCGCACAGCGGCGTCGCGCTGGAGTGGGAAATCCGCCGCATCGGAGAGCGCGCATCATGACGCATGTGGCGGTGCTCTACGGCGGCGTCTCGGCCGAGCGCGAGGTGAGCCTCTCCTCCGGCCGGCAGGTGATCGCGGCGCTGCGCGCGGCGGGCTTCGCGGTCACGCCCATCGAGGTGACGGAGGATCTTCCCGCCACCATCGGCGCGCTGGCCGCGGCGCGGCCCGAGGCGGTGTTCAACGCCCTGCACGGCCGCTTCGGCGAGGATGGCTGCATCCAGGGCGTGCTGGACTGGATGGGCCTGCCCTACACCCATTCGGGGGTGCGCGCCTCGGCCATGGCCATGGACAAATCCGCCGCCAAGGCGGTGTTCCAAGCGCATGGGCTGCCCGTCGCGGCGCATCGCGTGGTCAGCCCCGAGGAGCTGGCCGAGGCCGATCCCCTGCCGCGCCCCTATGTGGTGAAGCCGGTGGACGAGGGCAGCAGCGTGGGCGTCGCCATCCTGCGGGAGGGCGACAACCGCCGGCGCGAGATCGCGCTCTCCTGGCGGCACGGGCCGCGCATCATGGCCGAGAGCTACATCCCGGGGCGCGAGCTGACGGTGGCGGTGATGGGCGAGCGCGCGCTCGCGGTCACCGAGATCGCCACCGAGGCGGGCTTCTACGACTACGAGGCGAAATACGCCGCGGGCGGCAGCCGCCACCTGCTGCCCGCGCCGGTGCATCCCGCCATCGCCGAGGAGGCGATGCGCGTGGCCCTGGCGGCGCACCGCGCTCTCGGCTGCCGCGGCGTCTCGCGCGCCGATTTCCGCTACGACGACACGGCGGGCGAGCCGGGCAGGCTCTATCTTCTCGAGGTGAACACCCAGCCCGGCATGACGCCCACCTCCCTGCTGCCCGAGCAGGCGGCGCATCACGGCATCGGCTTCCCCGAACTCTGCGCCTGGATGGTGCGGGAGGCGCGGCATGGCGCGTAGCCCCGCGCGCAAACCGCCCGCCCGCGCCCGCGCGGCCGCGGCGCCGAAGCGGCCCTCGCCCGCCGGGATCTTCCTGCGCCAGCACCGCGGGCTGCTGCGGGCGGCCGGCTTCGGGCTGCTGCTGATCGCCCTCGTCGGGGCGGGGGCGGCGGGCGTCGCGGCGCTCGACCCCGCGCTGCGCGCGCGCGACGCCGCCGCCTGGCTGGCCGGGATCGGCCGCGCCCCGGGCCTCGCGGTGCGGGAAATCCGCATCGAGGGGCGGGAGTTCACCCCGCGCGAGGCGCTGCTCGGCGCCATCGGCATCCTTCCGGGCGAGGCGCTGCTCGACTTCGACCCGCACGCGGCGCGCGCCCGGCTGGAGGAGATCGCCTGGGTGGAGCGCGCGCATGTCGAGCGGCGCCTCGACGGCACGATCCTGGTGCGGATCGAGGAGCGCAAGGCCTTCGCCATCTGGCAGCGCGAGGGGCGCTTCGCGGTGATCGACCGCCAGGGCCGGGTGATGGCGACCGAGAGGCTGGAGGCCTTCGGCCCGCTGCCGCTCGTGGTCGGCGCCGGGGCGGAGCGCGAGGCGGCGGCGATGATCGACCTGCTGCGCAGCGCGCCCGAGATCGCCGACCGCGTGCAGGCGCTGGTGCGCGTCTCGGAGCGGCGCTGGAACCTCCGTCTGCACAACGGCGCGGATGTCCTGCTGCCCGAGGGGCAGGAGGAGGCCGCGATCGTCCGCCTCGCCGAGCTGCAGGCGCGCGAGCGGCTGCTCGACCGCCCGCTCGCCGCCGTGGACATGCGCCTGCCCGACCGGCTGGTGCTGCGCCTGCCCGCCCCCGCCGCGCCCGCGGCGCCGCCCAGGAGCACGCGAGGATGAACGAGATCGCCCGCCCGCTGGCGACGCAGCCGGATCTGCCCGGCCGCCGCCTCGCGCTCGGCCGCGCCCGGCCGGGCACCTTCGGGGTGCTCGACATCGGCTCGAGCAAGATCATCTGCGTGATCGCGCGCATCGAGAGCGACGGCGCGCCGCGCGCGCTGGGCTTCGGCTGGCAGAAGGCGCGCGGCGTGAAGGCCGGCTCGGTGGTGGACATGGAGGAGGCCGAGGGCGCGATCCGCGCCGCCGTCGCCCAGGCCGAGCAGATGGCGGACACGCTGCTCAAGGGCGTGATCGTCAACCTCGCCTGCGGCCAGCCGCAGAGCCGCAGCCACCACATCGAATGGCCGATCGGCGGCCGCGCGGTCACCGAGGCCGATCTGCGCTCCATCCTGCAGGAGGGCGCGCGCCGCACCCAGGGCGAGGGGCGCGAGGTGGTGCACAGCTTCCCCGCCGGCTTCACCGTGGACGAGACGGGCGGCGTCGAGGATCCGCGCAAGATGGTCTGCGAGCGGCTGCGCGCCCGGCTGCACGTGGTGGACGCGGCGAGCCACGCGCTGTTCAACCTGGGCCAGACGCTGCACCGCTGCGAGCTGGAGGCGGAGGAGATGATCTCCTCGCCCTTCGCCGCCGGCCTCGCCACCCTGGTGGACGACGAGCGCGAGCTCGGCGCCGTCTGCGTGGACATGGGCGCGGGCACGACGAGCCTCGCCTGCTTCGCCGAGGGCAAGCTGCTGCACACCGCGCAGCTTCCCGTGGGCGGCTGGCAGGTGACGAACGATCTCGCGCGGGTGCTCTCCACCCCGATCAGCCACGCCGAGCGGCTCAAGACCATGCACGGCAGCGTGCTGCTGGGGGGCGAGGACCGGGGCGAGATGCTGCCCATCCCGCTGGTGGGCGAGGAGGAGGACCAGATCGCCCGCGTCCCGCGCGAGATGATCGTGAAGATCATCCGCCCGCGGCTGGAGGAGACCTTCGAACTGCTGCGCGACCGGCTGGAGGCCTCCGGCCTGCCGCTCGAGCTGCGCCGGCGCGTGGTGCTGACGGGCGGCGCCGCGCAGCTTCTGGGCGCGCGGGAGCTGGCCGGGATCGTGCTCGGGCGCGAGGTGACGGTGCGGGTGGGCCGCCCGCGCCAAGTGCGCGGCCTGCCCGAGACGGCGCAGGGGCCGGCCTTCTCGGGCGCGATCGGGCTGCTCGCCTGGGCCGCCGGGGAGGGCCGGCCGCTGCTCGACATCGCCCCCGGCCCCGTGGCGTCCGGCGGCTGGTTCCGGCAGGTTCTGACCTGGCTGCGGGAGCGGCTGTGACGCCCGCGGCCGTTGCGATGAGCGCCGCCCGCCCCCGCCCTCTGTGGATTACGGGGATGACGGGGACAACTCGCGCGCGAGGGGCAGACGCGACTCGCCCGCCGCGCCTAGTCTGTGCGGAAGGAGAGACGAGGCCATGACGCTGAACCTGACGCTGCCGGTGTCGCAGCACACCGATTTCTCGCCGCGCATCGCCGTCATCGGCGTCGGCGGGGGCGGCACCAACGCGGTGAACAACATGATCGCGCTCGGCCTCGAGGGCGTGGAGTTCATCGTCGCCAATACCGATGCGCAGTCGCTCGTCACCAGCCGCGCCGAGCGGCGCGTGCAGCTCGGGCCCCACCTGACACAGGGCCTCGGCGCGGGCGCCAAGCCCGAGATCGGCCGCGCCGCGGCCGAGGAGGCGACGGACGAGCTGGCCCGCCACCTGGACGGCTGCCACATGGTCTTCGTCACCGCGGGCATGGGCGGGGGCACGGGCACGGGTGCCGCGCCGGTGATCGCGCGCATGGCGCGCGAGCGCGGCATCCTCACCGTCGGCGTCGTCACCCGGCCCTTCGACTTCGAGGGGCCGAAGCGCAAGCGCGCGGCCGACCAGGGCATCGAGGAGCTGCAGGGCTTCGTGGACACGCTCATCGTCGTGCCCAACCAGAACCTGTTCAAGCTGGCCAATGACCGGACGACCTTCCAGGAGGCGTTCCGCATGGCCGACAACGTGCTCTACACCGGCGTGCGCGGCGTGACGGACCTCATGGTCAACCCCGGCATGGTCAACCTCGACTTCGCCGACATCCGCACCGTGATGGCCGAGATGGGCAAGGCCATGATGGGCTCGGGCGAGGCGGAGGGCGAGGACCGGGCGCTGCGCGCGGCCGAGGCGGCGATCAGCAACCCGCTGCTGGAGGACACCTCGATGCGCGGGGCGCGCGGGGTGCTCATCAACATCACCGGCGGCCACGACATGACGCTGTTCGAGGTGGACGAGGCCGCGAACCGCATCCGCCGCGAGGTGGGCGAGCACGAGACGGAGGTGAACATCATCTTCGGCTCCTCCATCGACGAGACGATGAACGGGCGCATCCGCGTCTCGGTCGTGGCCACGGGCATCGACGTGGCGGCGGCCGCCGCGCCGCAGCCGCAGCCGCGCCTTGCGGTGGTGGGCGGGCAGCGCCCGGCCGCCGCGCCGATGGGCGCGCCGCGCCCCGCCGGCGCTTTCGGCGCGCCCCAGGTGCCGCCCGCCGCGGCGCGCCGGCCCATCCATGCCGGCGGGGCCGGGCTGCTGCGCCAGGCGGTGGCCCCGGCCGCCGCGCCGCCGGTCGCCCAGCAGGCCCCCTTGGCCGAGGAGCCGCTGCCCCAGCCGGAGCCCGTGATGGTCGAGGCCCCGCAGCCCGCCCCGCCGCCGGCCCCGGCCGCGCCGCCGCCCATGGCCGCCCCTCCGGCCGCGGCCGAGGCGGCGCCGGGCAGCGGCTGGCGCTCGCTCTTCCGTCAGGCCACCGGGGCCATCCGCCAGCCCCGCCCCGCGGCCGAGGCGCCGCCCGCCCCCGCCGCCCGCCGCGCCGAGCCGGGGCTCGAACTGCCCCGGCAGGGTCGCGACGCCCCGCCGGAGGACAATCGCCTCGACATCCCGACCTTCCTGCGCCGTCAGAGCAACTGACCGGCGCCGCCACGGCGGCGTCCTGGACCGGCCCGGCGAGACGCTCCTCGCCGGGCCGATTCCTTGTCGGGCGCAGCCGCGGCGGGGGCCGAGTCGCTGCGGCGAGGCCTTTAGGGGCCTCAAATCTCCAAGTGAAATCAGCGGCTTATTCGGAAACATCACGAAACAACGCTTGACTGGCGCCCGCCCGCCCCCGCTGCCAGTTTCGCAGCGCAGCGAGGCGCGGGGGCGCGTCGCGCGGCGGCACCACAGGGGGTTTTCACCGCATGGATGGTTACGCGCCGCTTCCCGCAGGACGCCGCCGCCGGCTCGCCCAGAGCATCGGCTGCCGCGGCGTGGGCCTGCACAGCGGCCGCGCCGTCGCGCTCACGCTCCATCCCGCGCGCAGCGGAGAGGGCATCCGCTTCCACCGTTCCGACCTCGGCGTGACCATCCCCGCCCGGCACGACCATGTGGCCGACACGCGCCTCTGCACCGCCCTCGCCCTGCCCGGGCGGCCCGAGGCGGTGGTGGGCACGGTCGAGCATGTGATGGCCGCGCTCTGCGCCGCCGGCATCGACGATGCGGTGGTGGAGCTGGACGGGCCGGAGGTGCCGATCCTCGACGGCTCGGCCGAGCCCTTCCTCTTCCTCATCGGCTGCGCCGGGGTGGTGGAGCATTACGGCCAGCGCCGCTCCATCGAGGTGCTGAAGCCCGTGCGCGTGGCCGACGAGCACGGCGCCTGGGCCGAGCTGCTGCCCGCCGAGGAGCCCGGCTTCCATGCGGAGCTGGAGATCGACTTCCCCGGCACCGCCATCGGCCGGCAGAGCTTCGCCCTGCGCGTCACCGCCGCGAGCTTCCGCGCCGAGCTCGCCCGCGCGCGCACCTTCACCCTGGCCGAGGAGGTGGCGCGGCTGCGCGCCGCCGGGCTCGCGCGCGGCGGCAGCCTCGAGAATGCGGTGGTGGTGGACGGGCCGCTGGTGCTCAACCCCGGCGGGCTGCGCCACCCCGAGGAGTTCGTGCGCCACAAGCTGCTGGATGTGGTGGGGGATCTCGCCCTGGCGGGCCACCCCATCTCGGGCCGGTTCCGCGGCGCGCGCTCGGGCCATGCGCTGAACAACCGCCTGCTGCGCGCCCTGCTGGCCGACCGTTCGGCCTGGCGCCTGCACGCCGGGCACGCGCTGGAGGCCGAGACGACGGAGGCGGAGCGGCTGGTTCCCGCCGCCTGATCCGCCCCGGTGGCGGGCCCGCGCCCGCATGGTATAGAGCGGGCCGCCCGGAGTCAGACCGTCCAGATGCGCCACCTCACCGCCCCCGCCCTTCTCCTGCTCGCCGCGCTGCCGCTCTCGGCCTGCGGCGTGACGCAGTGGGACGGCTCCATGGCCGGGCTGTTCGAATCCCGCCGCCAGGCGGTCGCCGGCATCGTTGACCGCTCGCCCGAGGCGCTCTACGCCGCCGGCGTCGCCGCCCTGCAGGAGCGCCGCTTCCAGCAGGCGGTGGAGGTGTTCGAGACGCTGGAGCGCGAGCACCCCTTCTCCACCTGGACCACCAACGCGAAGATCCTCGCCGCCTATGGCGAGTACATGCGCAACCGCTACACCGAGGCGATCGGCCAGCTCGACCGCTTCATCCAGCTCCACCCCTCGCATCGCGACATCGCCTACGCCTACTACCTGCGCGCGCTCTCGCAATACGAGCAGATCAGCGACAGCCAGCGCGACCAGCGCCAGACCGAGATCGCCCTGGCCGCGCTGCAGGATGTGGTGAACCGCTTCCCCGACACGGCCTATGCGCGGGATGCGCGCCTCAAGATCGACCTCGCGCGCGACCATCTCGCCGGGCGGGAGATGAACATCGGCCGCTTCTACCAGCGCCAGCGCCTGTTCACCGCCGCCATCGGCCGCTTCCGCCGCGTCATCGAGGATTACCAGACCACCAACCACGTGCCCGAGGCGCTGCACCGGCTGACGGAGATCTACCTCTCCCTCGGCCTGACCGAGGAGGCGGCGCGCACCGCCTCGGTGCTCGGCCACAATTTCCCCGGCAGCCCCTGGTACCAGGACAGCTACGCGCTGCTCACCCCCGGCGCGCCGCGCGGCCCCGATTCCCCAGGCCTGTTCCGCCGCGCCTGGAACGCCGTCTTCTGACCGGCGCGGGGGCGCCATGCTCGCCTCGCTCTCCATCCGCGACGTGGTGCTGATCGAGCGGCTGGACCTCGCCTTCGGCCCCGGCCTCTCCGTGCTGACGGGCGAGACCGGGGCGGGCAAGTCCATCCTGCTCGACAGCCTCGGCCTCGCGCTGGGCATGCGCGCCGAGGCGGGGCTGGTGCGCGCGGGCCAGGCCCAGGCCAGCGTCGCCGCCCTGTTCCAGCCCCCGCCCGGCCACCCGGTCTTCGCCCTGCTGGCCGAGCAGGGCATGGAGCCCGAGGAGGCGCTGGTGCTGCGCCGGGTGGTGCAGGCCGATGGCCGCTCCCGCGCCTTCGTGAACGACCAGCCCGTGGGGGTGGCGCTGCTGCGCCGGATCGGCGCCATGCTGGTCGAGGTGCAGGGCCAGCACGACCAGGTGGGCCTCGCCGACCCCGCCACCCATGGCGCGCTGCTCGACGCCTTCGGCGGGCTGGAGGCGCCCCGCGCCGCCGTCGCCGCCGCCTGGAAGGGCTGGCGCCAGGCCGAGGCCGCGCTGCGCGAGGCGGAGGAGGCCGTGGCCGCCGCGCTGCGCGACGAGGAATGGCTGCGCCACGCGGTGGCGGAGCTCGGCGCGCTCGCCCCGGCCGAGGGCGAGGAGGAGGCGCTCTCGGCCGAGCGCCAGTCCCTGCAGCAGGCCGAGCGCCGCACCGAGGCCATCGCCGCCGCCCTCGCCGAGCTTCAGCCGCGGGACCGGCGCAGCGCCCAGCCCGCCGCCGCGCTGCGCAACGCCGCCCGCGCGCTGGAACGCCTGCCCGCCGCCCCCGGCTCGGGCTTCGCCGAGGCGGTGCAGCCGGTGCTGGCCGCGCTCGCCGCCGCGCAGGACCAGCTCGCCGAGGCCGAGCGGCTGCTGGAGCGCCTGGCCGGCGACGCCATGCCCGACCCGCGCCGGCTGGAGGCGCTGGAGGACCGTCTCTACGCCCTGCGCAGCGCCGCGCGGAAGCATGGCGTGGCGGTGGTGGAGCTGCCCGGCCTCCTCGAAACCCTGACGCGCCGCCTCGCCGCGCTCGATGCGGGGACGGACCGTGTGGGCGCGCTGACCCTGGCGCGCGACGCGGCCCGGCGCGGCTATCTCGAGGCCGCCGCCGCGCTGACCGCGGCCCGGCGCGAGGCCGCCCGCGCGCTGGAGGCCGCACTGGCGCGCGAGCTTCCGCCGCTGAAGCTCGACCGCGCCCGGGTGGTGGTGGAGGTGGCCGAGCGCGAGGAATCCGCCTGGGGCCCCGAGGGCGTGGACCGGGTGACGCTGCTCGTCTCCACCAACCCCGGCCAGGCGCCCGGACAGCTCGTGAAGATCGCCTCGGGCGGCGAGCTTTCGCGCCTCATGCTCGCGCTCAAGGTGGTGCTGGCGCAGGGCTCGCCCGTGCCCACGCTCGTCTTCGACGAGGTGGATGCGGGCATCGGCGGCGCCACCGCCGCGGCCGTGGGCGAGCGGCTGGCGCGCGTGGCCGAGCGGCTTCAGGTGCTGGTGGTGACGCATTCGCCCCAGGTGGCCGCGCGCGGGGCGCAGCATCTGCAGGTGGCGAAGTCGCTGCGCGGCGGGCGGGCCGAGACGCGCGTGATCCCCCTCGACGCCGCCGCCCGGCGCGAGGAGATCGCGCGCATGCTGGCCGGCGAGACGGTGACGGAAGCCGCGCGCGCCGCCGCGGATTCCCTGCTGCGGGGCGCGGCGTGAGCGCGGCGGCCGAGGCGGAGATCGCGCGGCTGATCGAGGAGATCGCCCGCCACGACGCGCTCTACTACGAGCAGGACGCGCCCGCGATCAGCGACGCCGAGTACGACGCGCTGATGCGCCGCCTGCGCGCGCTGGAGGCCGCGAACCCCGGCCTGGTGCGGCCCGACAGCCCCACCCAGCGCGTGCCCGGCCGCGCGGCGGAGGGTTTCGCGAAGTCGCGCCACCTCGCGCCCATGCTCAGCCTCGACAACGCCTTCGACGAGGCCGAGTTCGCGGAGTTCGCCGCGCGCATCCGCCGCTTCCTGCAACTGCCCGAGGAGACGCCGCTCGACTTCGTGGCCGAGCCGAAGATCGACGGGCTCAGCGTGAACCTGCTCTACGAGCAGGGCCGCTTCGTGCGCGGCGCCACGCGCGGCGACGGCGCGGAGGGCGAGGACATCACCGCCAACCTCCTCACCCTGCGCGACCTGCCGCGCGAACTGCCCCCGCCCTTTCCTGCGCTGATCGAAATCCGCGGCGAGGTGTTCATGGAGCGCGCCGATTTCGAGGTCTTCCGCGCCCAGCAGGAGCAGGCGGCCGCCGAGCGCGAGGCGCGCAAGGCGCGCGGCGAGAAGCTCGGCCCCGCCGTCACCATCCCGGTGAACGCGCGCAACGCCGCCGCCGGCTCGCTGCGCCAGCTCGATCCCGCCATCACGGCGCAGCGCCCGCTCAAGCTCTTCGCCTATGCGATGGGCGAGGCCTCCGAGGCGCCGGTCGCGACGCACCACGACTGGCTCGGCCTCCTGCGGCGCTGGGGTTTCGCGGTGAACCCGCTCTCGACCCGTCTGACGGACCGTGAGGCGCCGGCCTTCCAGGCGCGCATGGCGCGCGAGCGGCCCTCCCTGCCCTACGAGATCGACGGCGTGGTGTACAAGCTCGACCGCCTCGACTGGCAAGGGCGGCTCGGCTTCGTCGGCCGCGCCCCGCGCTGGGCCATCGCCTGGAAATTCCCGGCCGAGCAGGCGACGACGCGGCTGCTGCGCATCGAGATCCAGGTGGGGCGCACCGGCGCGCTGACGCCGCGCGCGGTGATGGAGCCCGTCTTCGTCGGCGGCGTCACCGTCACCCATGCGAGCCTGCACAACGAGGAGGAGATCGCGCGCAAGGACATCCGCGAGGGGGATACCGTCATCGTCCAGCGCGCGGGCGACGTGATCCCGCAGATCATCGGCGTGGTGCCGGAGCGCCGGCCGCCCCATGCCGTCCCCTTCGCCTTCCCCACCACCTGCCCCGCCTGCGGCAGCCACGCGGTGCGCGAAGGCGACGACGTGGTGCGCCGCTGCACCGGCGGGCTGATCTGCCCCGCCCAGCGCGTGGAGCGGCTCAAGCATTTCGTCTCGCGCCGCGCCATGGACATCGAGGGGCTGGGCGAGGAGCGCATCGAGACGCTGCACGCGCTGGGCTGGCTCGCCTCGCCGGCCGAGATCTTCCGCCTGCACCGCCGGGCCGAGCAGCTCGCGGCGCTGGAGGGCTGGGGCGCGCTCTCCACCCGCAAGCTGCTCGATGCCATCGAGAGCCGCCGGACGCCGCCTCTCGAACGCTTCCTCTTCGCGCTCGGCATCCGCCGCATCGGCGAGCAGAACGCGAAGCTGCTCGCGCGGCACTACCACTCCATCGGTGCGCTGCGCGAGCGCATGATCGCCGCGCGCGTCATCGGCAGCGAGGCGCGCGAGGAGCTGGGCGGCATCCAGGGCATCGGCCCCGCCATCGCCGAGGAGCTGGTGGAGTTCTTCGCCGAGCCGCGCAATCTCGCCGCCCTCGACGATCTGCTCTCCGAGGTCACGCCCGGCGAGGTCCATGCGGAGGCGAGCGACAGCCCCCTCGCGGGCAAGACGGTGGTGTTCACCGGCACGCTGGCCGGCCTCTCGCGCCAGGAGGCGGAGGCAAGGGCCGAGGCGCTGGGCGCGAAGGTGACCAAGAGCGTCTCGAGAAAGACGGATCTCGTGGTGGTGGGGGCCGATGCCGGCTCCAAGGCCGCCAAGGCGGCCGAGCTCGGCATCCGGGTGCTGAGCGAGGAGGAGTTCCGCGCCCTGGCCGGGCTGGGGTGAGCCGCGGCGATGGAGGCCATCCCCGTCCCGGTGATGTTCTTCGCGCTGGGCTTCGCCGCGGCGCTCGCGCGCAGCGACCTCGCGGTGCCCGAGGCGCTCTCCAAGGCGCTGTCGCTCTATCTGATGCTCGCCATCGGCGTGAAGGGCGGCATCGCCATCGCCGCGCCGGGCGGGGCGGCGGGCATGCTGCCGGCGCTGGCGGCGGGCATCCTGCTCTCCTTCCTGCTGCCCATCCCGGCCTATGCGGGGCTGCGCGGCCTGACGCGGCTCGATCGGCCGACGGCGGCGGCGGTGGCGGGGCATTACGGCTCGGTCAGCGTGGTCACCTTCGCCGCGGGGCTCGCGGCGGTGCAGGCGGCGGGCCTGACCGCCGAGCCCTTCCTGCCCGCCGTGCTGGCGGCGATGGAGACGCCGGCCATCCTCACCGCCCTGCTGCTCGCCCAGCGCGGCGGGGCGGCGCGCAAGCCCAAGGACCGGGCGAAGCTGCTGCGCGAGGTGCTGCTGAACGGCTCGGTGGTGCTGCTGCTCGGCTCCTTCCTGATCGGCTGGCTGGGCGGCGCGCGGGCGGCGGCGGCGCTCTCGCCCTTCGTGGAGGGGCTGTTCCAGGGCGCGCTCTGCCTCTTCCTGCTGGACATGGGGCTGCTCGCCGCGCGGCAGTTGCGGGCGGCGCCCCAGGCGCTGGAGCCGCGGCTGATCGCCTTCGGCATCCTCATGCCGCTCTTCGGCGCGGGCTGCGGGCTGGCGGCGGGAATGGCGGCGGGGCTCTCGCCCGGGGGCGCGGCGCTGATGGCGGTGCTGGCGGGCTCGGCCTCCTACATCGCGGTGCCGGCGGCCATGCGGCTCGCGCTGCCCGAGGCGGATCCGGGCGTCTATGTCACCCTCTCGCTCGCGGTGACCTTCCCGTTCAACGTGGTGCTGGGCATCCCCATCCATCTTGCGCTCGCGCAGCGCCTGGCCGGAGGCTGAGGGCATGACCCATTCCCGCAAGCGCATCGAGATCGTGGTGGAGGCGGTGCGCGCCGAGCAGGTGACCGATCTGCTCGACGCCTGCGGCGCCTCGGGCTGGACCATCCTGCCCGTCGTCTCGGGGCGCGGGCGCACGGGCATGCGCCGGGGCGGCGATCTCGCGGGCGTCTTCGACAATGTGCTGGTGCTGTGCATCGCCTCCGAGGCGGTGGCGGCGAAGGTGCTGGAGGCGCGCGAGGAGCTGCTCGGCGCGCGCCCGGCCATCGTCTCGGTCAGCGACTGCGCGGTGCTGCGCGCCGAGCATTTCCGCTGAGGCGCCCCGCGCCCGCCCAGCCGCGGCGCGGCTGCGGGGTTGAAGCCGGGGCCACCAGCCGCGACATTGCGGGGGTGCACAGCCGCGCCCGACGTCCGCAGTTCTTCTACACCACCACCCCCCTGCCCTGCCCCTACCTGCCGGGCCGGACGGAGCGGAAGATCGTGACCGAACTGACCGGCGCGGATTCCGAGGCGCTGCACGACCGGCTCTCGCGCGCGGGCTTCCGGCGCAGCCACAACATCGCCTATTCGCCCGTCTGCCCCGGCTGCCGGGCCTGCATCCCGATCCGCGTGCGGGCGGCGGATTTCGCCCCCAGCCGCACCCAGCGCCGGATCGCCCAGCGCAATGCGGGGCTCGCGGCGCGCATCACCCCCGCCCGCGCCACGGCCGAACAGTTCGCCCTGTTCCAGCGCTACCAGCAGGGCCGCCACGCCGGGGGCGACATGGCGGCGATGGGCTTCTACGACTACCGCGCCATGGTGGAGGACACGCCGATCACCACCGGCATCGTCGAGTTCCGCGACGAGGGCGGGCGGCTGCTCGGCGCCTGCCTGACGGACTGGCTTTCGGACGGGCTCTCCGCCGTTTACAGCTTCTTCGCGCCGGAGGAGGAGCGGCGCAGCCTCGGCACCCAGGCGGTGATGTGGCTGCTCGAGGAGGCGAAACGCTCCGCCCTGCCCTACGTCTATCTGGGCTACTGGGTGCCGGAGAGCCGGAAAATGGCCTACAAGGCCGGCTTCCGCCCGGCCGAGGTGCTGCTGCAAGGGCAGTGGCGGCCGCTCGCGGAGGCGGGCGCCCTGCCGACCGCGCCGGTCACGGTGGGATGATGCGTCCGGCGGTCAGGCCGGCCCGGTGATCAGCCCTTCTCGCGCATCAGCCGCGCCTTGTCGCGCTCCCAGTCGCGCTTGGCGATGTCGGCGCGCTTGTCGTGCAGCTTCTTGCCGGTGGCGAGGCCGATCAGCACCTTCGCCCGGCCCTTCTCGTTGAAGCGGATTTCGAGCGGCACCAGCGTGGCGCCGGCGCGGGTGACGGCGCCCGCCAGTTCACGCACCTGCTTCTTGTGCAGCAGCAGCTTGCGCGGCCGCACCGGGTCCATCTTCGCCATGTAGCTGCCCGGCTGCCATTCTCCGATATGGCAGCCGAACAGCCAGATTTCGCCGTCGCGCTCGCCCGCCCAGGCCTCGTTGAGCGAGGCGCGGCCGGCGCGCAGGCTCTTCACCTCGGGGCCCTGCAGGACGATCCCGGCCTCGATCACCTCGCCGATCTTGTAGTCGTGCCGGGCCCTGCGGTTCTGCGCGGCGAGGCCGGTGGAGATGAGCGGCTTCTTGCGGGGTTCCGCCATCAGTTCAGCAGGCCGGCCTCGCGCATCGCGCCCTCCACCCGCGCCGCCGTCTCGGGCGCGATGGGGGCGAGCGGCAGGCGGCAATGCGCCGTCCCGTGGCCGAGCAGGCTCGCGGCGTATTTCACCGGCCCGGGCGAGGTCTCGCAGAACAGCGCGTCATGCACCGGCAGCAGCCGGTCCTGGATCGCCATCGCCTCGGCCAGCCGGCCCTCGCGCCACGCGCGGTGCATCTCCGCGCAGAGGCGCGGCGCGATGTTGGAGGTGACGCTGATGCAGCCATGCCCGCCCGCGGCGAGGAAGGCGAGCGCCGTGTGGTCCTCGCCCGAGAGCTGGATGAAATCCGCCCCGCAGGCGCGGCGCTGGTGCAGCGGCCGGGCGAGATTGGCCGTCGCGTCCTTCACGCCGACGATGTTGGGGTGCTTCGCCAGCCGCCCCATCGTCTCGGGCGTCATGTCGATCACGCTGCGGCCGGGGATGTTGTAGATGATGATCGGCAGGTCCACCGCCTCGGCGATGGCCATGAAATGCGCGTAGAGCCCCGCCTGGGTGGGCTTGTTGTAGTAGGGCGTCACCACCAGCGCGGCGTCCGCCCCGGCCTGCTTCGCGTGCCGGGTGAGCTCGATGGCCTCGGCGGTGGAGTTGCTGCCCGTGCCCGCGATCACGGGCACCCGCCCGGCCGCGGCCTCGATGCAGATCTCCACCACGCGCTTGTGCTCGTCATGGCTGAGGGTGGGGGATTCGCCGGTGGTGCCGACGGGCACGAGCCCCTCCGTCCCCTCGGCGATCTGCCACTCGACGAGGGCGGCATAGGCCCTCTCGTCCACGCGCCCGTCGGCGTGCATGGGCGTGACAAGGGCGGTCAGGGAGCCGGTGAAGCGCATGGCGGGCGTTCCTCTCGTGCACCACAGGTAGTCCCGTCGCCGCCGCGCAACAAGCGCGCCGGGTGGATGGCAGCCCCGCCCCGGGGCTAGAAACGGGGGATGCGACGCCTCCTCCTCGCCCTCGCCCTGCTGCTTCCCGTGGCCGCCGCGGCCCAGCCCCCGCGCGAGGCCGCGCGCCAGGCCCTGGCCGCCGCCCAGGCCGGGCGCTGGGGCGAGGCGCAGTCCCTCGCCGTCCAGGCCGATCCGCTGATCGCGAAGATGGTGCAGTGGATGCGCCTCACCCAGCGCGGCGGCGCGGCCAGCGCGACGGAGATGGTGGGCTTCATCGAAAGCGCGGCCGACTGGCCGATGCAGGAGGCGCTGCAGCGCAACGCCGAGGCGCTGCTGGCCGCCGAGCCCGATGACGCGCTGGTGCTGCGCTTCTTCGCCCCCCGCCCCGCCCGCACGCTCGATGGGGCAGGGCGCCATGTCGCGGCCCTGCTCGCCGCCGGCCGCCGCGAGGAGGCGGCCCGCGCCGCCCGCCGCGCCTGGGCCGAGGACGCGCCGGGCGATGCGGCGGCCGAGGCGCTCTTCCTCGAGCGCGCCGGCGCGCTGCTGGACGCGGAGAGCCACTGGCGCCGCTACAACCGGCTCTGGTTCGCCCGCGACGCGGCCGGGGCGGAGCGCGTGGCGCCGCTGCTCGATGCGCCGCGCCGGGCGCTCGCGCAGCTCCGCGCCGCGGGGGCCGAGGCGGAGGCCGCCGCCGCCGCCCGCGACGCCGGGGCCACCCTCGCCCGCGCCCGCGCCCTGCGCCAGCGCGACGCCGACCGCGAGGCCGCCGCCGCCTGGGCCGCCGGCGCCGCCGCCCAGCAGGGGCTGGACGCCGCCGCGCAGCGCGCCCTCTGGACCGAGCGTCAGGTGCTCGCGCGCAAGCTGCTGCGCCTCGGCGAGCCGCGCCTCGCCTACCAGGTGGCGAGCCAGCACGGCCAGAGCCTGCCGGGCGAGCCGCGCCAGGAGGCGGAGTTCCTCTCGGGCTTCATCGCGCTGCGCTTCCTCGAGGATCCGGCCCGGGCGCTGGCGCATTTCCGCCGGGTGCGCGAGGGCAGCCGCAGCGCCATCACCCAGGCCCGCAGCCTCTACTGGGAAGGCCGGGCCGAGCGCGACCCCGCCCGCGCCCGCGCCCGCTACCAGGAGGCGGCGGCCTTCCCCGTCACCTTCTATGGCCAGATGGCGGCGCTGGCGCTGGGCGAGAACGGCGCGCAGATCAGCGCGCGCATCAACGGCCTCGAGGTGCCGCGTCCCAGCCCCGCCGAGGCGCGCGCCTTCGCGGGGCGGGAGCTCGCGCGCCTCGTCGCGCTGCTGGGCGATCTGGGCGAGGCGCGGCGCGCGCGGATCTTCCTGCTGCGGCTCGAGGAAACCTCCCCCTCCAACGCCGAGCGGCTGCTGGTCGCGCGGCTCGCCACCGCCATCGGCCGGCCGGATTTCGCGGTGTGGGTGGCCCGGCGCGGCGGCGCGCAGGGCGCGATGCTGGTGGAGGATGGCTGGCCGCGCCCCTACCCCGCCCCCGAAGGCCTGGCCGAGCCCGCCCTCGTCTTCGCCATCGCCCGGCAGGAGAGCAATTTCGACCCGGAGGCGGTCTCCTCCGCCAATGCCCGGGGGGTAATGCAGCTTCTCCCCGCCACCGCGACGGCGGTGGCGCGGCGGCTCGGCATCCCCCACCGGACGGAATGGCTCACCACCGACCCCGCGCACAACAAGCGGCTGGGCGCCGCCTACATCCAGGAGCGGCTGGAGCGTTTCGGCGGCGTGCTGCCCTTCGCGCTGGCCGCCTACAACGCCGGCACGGGGCGGGTGGAGGAATGGCTCGTCACCTATGGCGACCCGCGCGGCGGGCAGGTGAGCATGCTCGACTGGATGGAGCAGATCCCCTTCGGGGAGACGCGCAACTACGTCCAGCGCGTGATCGAGAACCTCGCCGTCTATCGCGCGAAGGATCCGCGCACGGCGGGGCTCGACCACCCCATGGCGGCCTGGCGGCCGTGAGCCCGGCGCGCATCGCCTCGCTCTGGGGCGTCGGCGGGCTGCGGCCCGCGCCCGGCACCTGGGGTTCGGCGGCGGTGCTGCCGCTCGCGCTGCTGCCGGGCTGGGTGGCCATGGCGGCCTGCGCCGCCTTCACCCTGGCCGGGTTCTGGGCGCTGAACCGGCTGCCCGAGGCCGAGCGCGATCCCGACTGGGTGGTGGTGGACGAGGCGGCGGGCATGAGCTTCGCGCTGGCCTTCGCCATGAGCCTCTGGGGCGCGGCCCTGGCCTTCGCCCTGTTCCGGCTGTTCGACATCGCCAAGCCCGGCCCCGTGGGCTGGGCCGACCGCCAGCCCGGCCCCTTCGGCGTGATGGCCGATGACCTGGCGGCGGGCGGGCTGGCCGCGCTCGGCGTGCTCGCCTTCCACGCCGCGGGGCTCGGCTGATGCTGGAGGCCGGCACGCTGGAGGAGGCGGCGGCGCTGCTCGCGCGGCTGCAGGCGCAGGGGCTGACCCTCGCCACGGCCGAGAGCTGCACGGGCGGGCTGATCGCGGCGGCGCTGACGGCCATTCCCGGCTCCTCCGCCACGCTGCTGTGCGGCTATGTCACCTACTCGAACGAGGCGAAGGCCGCGATGCTGGGGGTGGACCCGGCGCTGATCGCCCGGCTGGGCGCGGTGAGCGAGGAGGTGGCCCGCGCCATGGCCGAGGGCGCGCTGGCCCGCTCGGGCGCGGAGATCGCTGTGGCCTGCACCGGCATCGCGGGGCCGGGCGGAGGGAGTGCGGCGAAGCCCGTGGGCCTCGTCCACCTCGCCGCCGCGCGGCGCGGCGGGCCCTTGCTGCACCGTCGGGAGGTCTTTCCCGGGGACCGCGCGGCGGTGCGCGCGGCGACGGTGCGCGCGGCCTTCTCGCTGATCGAGGCGCTGCGCCCTCGGCAGAGCTTCATCCGGCCCGAGTGATCCCAGCGGCTGAAGCCACGATAAGGGCGGCCGCGCCGCCCGATCACATGCCCAGCGCGCGCCTGTAGAGGTCGAGCAGCGTCTCCTGCTCCTCCACCTCCGCCGGCTCCTTCTTGCGGAGCTGGATGAGCTGGCGGATCACCTTCACCTCGAAGCCGGCGGATTTCGCCTCGGCGTAGATGTCCTTGATGTCGGAGGCGAGCGCCTTGCGCTCCTCCTCCAGCCGCTCGATGCGCTCGACGATGCTGCGCAGACGGTCGGCGGCGATGCCGCCCACCTCGTTGTCGTCCCTGTTCGCCATGCGCGGGGCTTTAGCCCGCTCAGCCATGCTTGGCCATGGCCGCGGCGAAGGCCTGCTTCTGCGCCTCGCTCGCCTCCTTCTGGTGCGCCGCCTGCCAGGCCTTGTAGTCCATGCCGTAGATCACCTCGCGCGCGGCGGGCGTCTCGAGAGGGAGGCCCGCATCGGCCGCCGCCTCCTGATACCAGCGCGAGAGGCAGTTCCGGCAGAAGCCGGTGAGGTTCATCATGTCGATGTTCTGCACGTCCGTGCGCTCGCGCAGGTGCTGCACGAGCTTGCGGAAGGCCGCGGCCTCGATCTTCTCGCGCGTCGCGGCGTCGAGGCCGGCGGCGGCGCCGAGGGCGAGGTTCGCTTCGGGCTGGGGTGCGGGCATGGGCTCCTCCTTCGCTGCTTCGTCAGATGCCCCCGCCCGCGCCCGGCTTCAATCCGCGAACTGCCCGGCGGCGAGGATGAGGGGGCGCAGCCGGGCGATCTCGCTCGCCAGGAAGCGCGCGTGGTGGGCGGGGGTGGCCTCGGCCTCGGCCGCCACCGTGGTCAGCGTCTCGGCGAAGCGCTGCCGCAGGCGCTCCTCGCGCAGCGCGGCGCGGATGGCGGCGGCCAGGCGCTCCTGCACCTCGGGCGGCGTGCCTGCCGCGGCGTAGAGCCCGTGCCAGGCGGACATCACGAGATCCACCCCCTGCTCGCGCGCCGTCGGCACCTCGAAGCCGGGGATGCGCTCGGGCAGCGTCACGGCATAGGCCTTGATGCGGCCGTCGCGCACGAAGGGCGCGGCCACCGTCGCCTGCTCGCAGGAGATGTCGAGCCGGCCGGCCATCATCTCCGTCATCGCCGGCGCGCTGCCGCGGAAGACGATGGTGGTGGCGCTGCGCCCCGCCGCGTGCTGCAGCAGCATGCCGCAGAGCTGGTTGGAGCCGCCCAGCCCGCTGTGGCCGAGGTTCAGCCGCTCGCCCTGCTCGCGCAGCAGGGCGATGTAGCCGGCGAGGTCGCGCGCCGGGAAATCGGGCCGCGCCACCAGCGTCATGCCGGTGTGCGAGACGATGCCGAGCGGCGCGAGGCCGCGTTCGATGCTGAAGGGAAGCTGGCGGTAGAGCGTGGCCGCCGCCGCCAGGCCGATGTGGTGGATGAGCAGCGTGTGCCCGTCGGGGCGCGACTGCGCGACGCGCGCGGCGGCGATGGTGCCGCCCGCCCCCGTCACGTTCTCCGCCGCCACGGGCTGGCCCAGTTCCTTCGCCATGCCCTCGGCCAGCAGCCGGCCGATCATGTCGGTCGGCCCGCCCGCGGCGAAGGGGATCATCAGCGTCAGCGGCCGGCCCGGGAAGCCGGGCTGCGCCAGCGCGGGTGTGGCGAGCAGCACGGGCAGCGCGACCGCGGCGCGGCGGCGGATCATGGCGTTCCTCCCGAGGAGAGTTATGCGTTGTCTCCACGGATAGCTTCGATCACCGCCGCCGTCACCTCCGACGTGCGGGCGGTGCCGCCGAGATCGGGCGTCAGCACGCCCTTCGCCGTGGCGGCCTCGATGGCGCGCATCAGCCGCGCCGCGCCGGCCGTCTCGCCCAGGTGCTCGAGCATCATGCAGGCGGTCCAGAAGGTGGCGATGGGGTTCGCCACGCCCTTGCCCATGATGTCGAAGGCCGAGCCGTGGATGGGCTCGAACATGGAGGGGTGCGCGCGCGAGGGATCGAGATTCGCCGTGGGCGCGACGCCGAGCGAGCCGGCCAGCGCGCCCGCGAGGTCGCTCAGGATGTCGGCGTGCAGGTTCGTCGCCACCACCGTGTCGATGCTGGCCGGGCGGCGCACCATGCGCGCGGCCATCGCGTCCACCAGCTCCTTCTCCCAGCGCACCTCGGGGAACTCGGCGGCGACCTGTGCGGCGATCTCGTCCCAGAACACCATGCCGTGGCGCTGCGCGTTGGACTTGGTGACGACGGTGAGCAGCCTGCGCGGGCGGGAGCGCGCGATGGCGAAGGCGGTGCGCATGATCCGCTCCACCCCCGCGCGCGTGAAGATGGAGGTTTCGGTCGCCACCTCGATGGGGTGGCCGCGATGCGCGCGCCCGCCATGGCCGGCGTATTCGCCCTCGCTGTTCTCGCGCACGATCACCCAGTCGATGGCGCCCGGAGCCAGGCCGCGCAGCGGGCTTTCGAGGCCGGGCAGAACCCGCGTGGGGCGGATGTTCGCGTACTGGTCGAAGCCCTGGCAGATGGCGAGCCGCAGGCCCCACAGCGTCACGTCGTCGGGCAGATGGGGGTCGCCCACCGCGCCGAAATAGATCGCATCGAACCCCTTGAGCGTGGCGAGCCCGTCCTCGGGCATCATCCGGCCGGTGGCGCGGTAGAAATCGCTGCCCCAGGGGAACTCCTCCACCTCGAGCCGGAAATCGCCCGCGCGCTCGGTCAGCGCGCGCAGCACCTCGAGCCCGGCGGGAATCACCTCCTTGCCGATGCCATCCCCGGCGATGGCGGCGATCCGGTGCGTGCGCATGGCGCTCTCCTCCCTCTGTTGCGGCCGCGTGGCATCGCATGTCCGCGCGCCGCGTTGAAGCCTGCCGGGCTTGGCGCGGCGCGCGCGGCGGGGCCATAAAGCGGGGGAGGATCGGGAAGGCGATGTCCGGCGAATGGAACGAGGCGCGCGCCGCCGCCGCGCTGCGCGCGATGTACGAGGCGGGCGTGCGCGCGGCCGATCCGCTCGCCGTGCTGGCCGCCCATCTGCCCGAGCCGCCGCGCGCGGGGCGCGTGGTGGTGGTGGGCGTGGGCAAGGCAGCGGCGAAGATGGCGCAGGCGGTGGAGGCCGCCTGGGCCGATCTGCCGCTGACGGGCCTCGTCATCGCGCCGCATGGCGCGGAGCTGCCGCTCTCGCGCATCGCGCTGCGCTTCGGCGCGCACCCGGTGCCCGATGCGGCCGGCGCGGCCGCCGCGCGCGAGATGCTCGGCCTGCTGCGCGGGCTGACGGAGCATGATCTCGTGCTCGCGCTCGTCTCCGGCGGGGGCTCGGCGCTGGCCACGCTGCCGGCGGAGGGGCTCTCGCTCGAGGATCTGATCGCCACCAACCGCGCGCTGCTGGCCTCGGGCGCGGGCATCCACGCGATGAACTGCATCCGCAAGCATCTCTCGGCCTTCTCGGGCGGGCGGCTCGCGCTGGCGGCGCATCCGGCGCGGGTGGTCACGCTCGCCATCTCCGACGTGCCGGGCGACGATCCGGAAGTGATCGCCTCCGGCCCCACCGTGGCCGACCCGACCAGCTTCGCCGAGGCGCGGGCGCTGGCCGCGCATCACCGGCTCGACCTGCCCGCCACCGTGGCCGCGCATCTCGCCGCCGCGCGGGAGGAGACGCCCAAGCCGGGCGATCCGCGCCTCGCGCGCGCCGAGTTCCGGCTCATCGCCACGCCGATGATGGCGCTGCGCGCCATGGCCGAGGCGGCGCGGGGGCTCGGCCTTTCGCCGCTCATCCTGGGCGATGCGCTGGAGGGCGAGGCGCGGCATGTGGGCACGGCGCTGGCCGGCATCGCCCTCTCGGCCCGGCGGCACGGGCTGCCGCTCGCGCCCCCCTGCGTGCTGCTCTCGGGCGGGGAGACGACGGTGACGCTCGCCCCCGGCGCCGAGGGCCGCGGCGGACGCAACAGCGAGACGCTGCTCGGCCTCGCGCTCGCGCTCAACGGCGCGCCGGGCATCTGGGCGCTCTGCGCGGACACGGACGGCATAGACGGCCGCTCCGAGGCGGCGGGCGCCTGGTGCGGGCCGGCCACGCTGGCCGCCGCGCGCGCGGCGGGGCTCGATCCGCGCGCCGCGCTCGCCGCGCATCGCAGCCTCGACGTGTTCGAGGCCGCGGGCGGGGCCATCGTCACCGGCCCCACCCTGACCAACGTGAACGACATGCGCGCCATCCTGGTCGCGGAGGCCTGAGCCATGCCCGCACGCATCCCGCTGCGCCGCCACCGCCGCACCAAGATCGTGGCCACCCTCGGCCCCGCGAGTTCCTCGCCCGAGATGATCGAGCGCCTCTACCGCGCGGGGGCGGACGTGTTCCGCCTGAACTTCAGCCATGGCAGCCACGAGGACCACGCCGCGCGCATCGCCGCGATCCGCGCGGTGGAAGGCAAGGTGGGCCGGCCCATCGCCATCCTCGCCGATGTGCAGGGGCCCAAGCTGCGCGTGGGCAAGTTCGGCGCGGGGCGCGTGCAGCTCGCCCCCGGCCGGCGCTTCCGCCTCGACCTCAGCCCCACCCCGGGCGATGTGCAGCGCGTGCAGTTGCCGCACCCCGAGATCATCGCCGCCGCGCGCATCGGCACCACCCTGCTGCTCGACGACGGCAAGCTGCGCCTGCGCGTGGTGCGCCAGGTGGAGGGCGACCATCTGGAGACGGAGGTGGTGGTGGGCGGCCCGCTCTCCGACCGCAAGGGCGTGAACGTGCCGGACGTGGCCCTGCCCATCCCCGCCCTGACGGAGAAGGACCGCGCGGACCTCGCCTTCGTGCTGCCGCTCGGCGTGGAGTACATCGGCCTCAGCTTCGTCCAGCGCGCCGAGGATGTGGAGGAGGCGAAGGCCATCGCCGCCGGCCGCGCCTGGATCATGGTGAAGATGGAGAAGCCCCAGGCCGTCGAGAACATGGACGCCATCCTCGCCGCCGCCGATTGCGTGATGGTGGCGCGCGGCGATCTCGGCGTGGAGCTGCCGCCCGAGGAGGTGCCGCTCGTGCAGAAGCGCCTGGTGCGCGCGGCCCGGGCGCTGGGCAAGCCCGTGGTGGTGGCGACGCAGATGCTCGAGAGCATGATCAGCGCCCCCGCCCCCACCCGCGCCGAGGCGAGCGACGTGGCGACCGCGGTCTTCGACGGGGCGGATGCGGTGATGCTCTCGGCCGAGACGGCGGCCGGGCAGTATCCGGTCGAGGCGGTCACGATGATGGACCGCATCCTCGCCCGCACCGAGCAGGATCCGGGCTGGCGCGCGCAGACCGACGCCCAGCGCCCCGAGCCCGAGCACAACAGCGCGGGCGCCATCGCGGCCGCGGCGGCGCAGGTGGCGCGCACCATCTCGGCCCAGGCCATCGCCACCTTCACCAGCACCGCCTCCACCACGCTGCGCGTGGCGCGCGAGCGGCCGGCCTGCCCCATCCTGGGGCTGACCTCGCGTCTCGCCTCCGCGCGGCGGCTCGGCGTGGTGTGGGGGGTGCATCCGCTCGTGGTGCAGGATATCCACTCGATGACGGAGATGGTCGCCCGCGCCAGCCGCGCCGCCCAGCAGGAGGGCTTCGCCCGGCACGGGGAGGAGATCGTCGTCACCGCCGGCGTGCCCTTCGGCACGCCGGGCACCACGAATGCGCTGCGCGTGGCGGCGGTGAAATGAGGGGTCCGCGATGAAGAGACTGTTCCTGGCCGCGCTGCTCGCCATCGGCCTCGCCCTGCCGGCCGCGGCCCAGCGCAGCACGGTCTATGACGTGACCGGGACCAATCCCGACGGGACGGAGTATTCGGGCACCATGATGCTCCAGCAGGTGGGGCTGTCGAGCTTCCGCATCGTCTGGACCATCGGCGCCGACACCTTCGAGGGGGTGGGCATGGTCTCCGGCCTCACCCTCGCCACCGCCTTCAGCCTGGGCGAGAACCAGACGGGCATGGGCATCTACGAGATCAAGCCCGGCGACGTGCTGGAGGGGGTGTGGACGGTGATCGGCGCCTTCGCCGCGGGGCGGGAGACGGCGCGGCCGCGCTGATGCCGCCGGGGCTCGCGCCGGGGCTCTCGCGCGCTGGGGCGGCCCGGCGGGAGGGGGCGGGAACGAAGCCTTGCCCGCGGCCGCCGGCATCAGGCTTCCGCCCGCCCGGGGATGGTGGCAGGCTCCGCGCCAAGAGCATGAGGAGGCGCGGCGCATGAGCGGCTACACCAACCCCGAGACCATCGCCCTGCACGGCGGCAGCCACCGCGCGGACCCGAACACCGGCTCGGTGGCCGTGCCCATCCACCAGACCACGAGCTTCCAGTTCCAGGACACGGGCCACGCCGCCCGGCTCTTCGGCCTTGCGGAGCTCGGCAACATCTACACCCGCATCATGAACCCGACCTGCGACGCGCTGGAGACGCGCATCGCGGCGCTGGAAGGGGGCGCGGCGGCGCTGGCGCTGGGCTCGGGCCAGGCGGCCACCACCTTCAGCGTGATGAATCTCTGCGAGGCGGGGGACAACATCGTCTCCTCCACCGACCTCTACGGCGGCACCTGGAACCTCTTCGCCAACACGCTCAAGCAGTTCGGCATCGAGGTGCGCTTCGTGGACCCGGCCGACCCGGAGGCCTTCGCCCGCGCCACCGATGCGCGCACCCGCGCCTATTATGCCGAGACCCTGCCCAACCCGAAGCTGCAGGTCTTCCCCATCGCGGAGGTGGCGGCCATCGGCCGGAAGCTCGGCGTGCCGCTGATCATGGACAACACCGCCGCCCCCATCATCTGCAAGCCCTTCCAGCACGGCGCGGCGGTGGTGATGCACTCCACGACCAAATGGATCGGCGGGCACGGCACCTCCATCGGCGGCATCGTGGTGGATGGCGGCAATTTCGACTGGGAGAAGTGGGGCGAGCGCTTCCCCACGCTGAACAAGCCCGATCCTTCCTACCACGGCGCGATCTGGACGCAGGCCGCGAAGCCCCTCGGGCCCATCGCCTACATCCTGCGCATGCGCACCTGCCTGCTGCGCGACATCGGCGCGCCCATGTCCCCCTTCAACGCCTTCCTCTTCCTCCAGGGGCTGGAGACGCTGCCGCTGCGCATGGAGCGGCACTGCCAGAACGCGCTGCGCGTGGCCGCGCACCTGGCCGCGCACCCGGCGGTGGCGCGGGTGATCCACCCCTCGCTGCAGGAGGGCGAGGCGCGCCGCCGCGCCGAGGCCTATCTCAAGGGCGGCATGGGCAGCCTGGTGGGATTCGAGCTGAAGGGCGGCAAGGAGGCCGGGCAGCGCTTCATCGACCGGCTGAAGATGTTCTACCATGTGGCGAACATCGGCGATGCGCGCAGCCTCGCCATCCATCCCGCCACCACCACCCACAGCCAGCTCGACGAGCAGGAACAGGCGGCGAGCGGCGTCACGCCCGGCTATGTGCGCCTGTCCATCGGCATCGAGCACATCGACGACATCCTGGCCGATCTCGACCAGGCTCTGGGACAGTAGAGGCATGCGCCGACGATTCAACCCTCCGCGCCCTGCGGGCGCTCCAGCCATCGGAGGCGGGTGATGCATTTCGCCGGCGCCTTTCCCTCCACCCGGATGCGGCGCAACCGGCGCGACGCCTGGACGCGCGCGCTGGTGGCGGAGAACGCGCTCTCCGTCGCCGACCTGATCTGGCCGATCTTCCTGACGGAGGGCGCGGGCCAGCGCGTGCCCGTGCCCTCCATGCCGGGCGTCGTGCGCGTCAGCCCCGACCTCGCCGCCGAGCATGTGGCGGAGGCGGTGGCGCTCGGCATTCCCGCCGTCGCGCTCTTTCCCTACACGCCCATCGAGCGGCGCGACGAGGAAGGCACCGGCGCGCTCGATCCCGAGAACCTGATGTGCCGGGCCGCGCGCGCGCTGAAGGCGGCGCATCCCGGGCTCGGGCTGATCGGGGATGTGGCGCTCGACACCTACACCGTGCACGGCCATGACGGCGTGCTGCGCGATGGCTATGTCCACAACGAGGACACGGTGGCCATCCTCTGCCGCCAGGCGGTGCTGATGGCGCAGGCGGGGGTGGATGTCGTCGCGCCCTCGGACATGATGGACGGGCGCATCGGCGCCATCCGCGCCGCGCTGGACGCCGAGGGGCTGATCCACACGCGCATCATGAGCTACGCGGCGAAATACGCCTCGGGCTTCTACGCGCCCTTCCGCGACGCGGTGGGCAGCACCGCCGCGCTGCGCGGCGACAAGAAGACCTACCAGATGGACCCCGCCAACTCCGACGAGGCGCTGCGCGAGGTGGCGCTCGATCTCGCCGAGGGCGCGGACATGGTGATGGTCAAGCCCGGCCTGCCCTATCTCGACATTCTGCACCGCGTGCGGCGCGAGTTCGGCGCGCCCACCTTCGCCTATCAGGTGAGCGGCGAGTATTCGATGGTGATGGCGGCCGTCGAGCGCGGCTGGCTCGACCACGACCGCGCGATGATGGAGAGCCTGATCTGCTTCAAGCGCGCCGGCGCGAACGGGGTGCTGAGCTATTTCGCACTGGAGGCGGCGCGGCGGCTCAAGGCGGGGTGATGCGGGCGGCGGTCACGCCGGGCGTATCATAGGAGAAGCCGCCGGTACGGCTCTGTTTCGGCGCGCCGCCGCCACGCCAACCTTGCGCGCACCAGGCCCGGCCGCCCTTCAGGACGGGGTCCGCACCCGCTCCACCCCGCCCGGGGCGGGCAGGCCGCGCGCGCGCAGGCAGCGGCGATAGGCGTTCCACTGCGCGTCCAGCAGCTCCTGCCGCAGCCGCGCCGTCAGCTCGGGGTTCTCCGGATTCGCGCGGCGGCCGATCTCGCGCACATCGGGCGCCGCCAGCGCCTCGGCGCGGCACTCGGCGTTGTCCATGGCGGGCATGGCGGGCTCGCGCGGCTGGAAGGCGGCGCAGCCGGCGAGCAGAAGGGCGAGCGGCAGGGCGAAGCGCATCATGCGGCGAGCCAGTCCTCGATCAGCCGGCGCGCGATGGAATCCGCGCGGGGCAGGTGGAAGCCATGGGCGGCGTGGTCGCGGATCTGCGCGCGGGTGAACCAGCGCGCGTCGCGCAGCTCCTCGGGGTCGATCTCGATCTCCTCCGAGAGCCCCTCGGCGTGGAAGCCGATCATGATGGAGGCCGGGAAGGGCCAGGGCTGCGAGGAATGATAGGCCACCGCGCCGACCCGCACGCCCGTCTCCTCCAGCACCTCGCGGCGCACCGCCTCCTCGAAGCTCTCGCCCGGCTCCACGAAGCCCGCCAGCGTCGAGTACATCATCACGTTCGGAAAGCGGTGGGAGTGGCCGAGCAGGCAGGAATCGCCGCGCACCACCAGCATGATCACGGCGGGGTCGGTGCGCGGGAAATGCTGCGCGCCGCAGCCGGTGCAGACCATGGCGTGGCCGGCGCTGCGCGGTTCGCACACCCCGCCGCAGACGCCGCAGAAACGGTGCTTCACGCGCCAGTGCATCAGGCCGCGCGCATGGGCCAGCACGCTCGCCTCGCCCTCGGGCAGCAGCCCGGCCACCGCGCGCAGGTCGGTGAAGCCGCCCATGCCGGGGGGCAGCAGCGGCAGCGGGTCATCGGCGGCCGAGCAGTCCACCGCGAAGACCGGCCGCCCCGCCCAGAGGCCGAGGAAGGCCCAGGGCCCGCCGGCCATGCGCACCGCCTCGGCGGCCTCGCGCGTCAGCAGCACGGCCTCGGGCCGGCCCTCCTCCACGCCCTTCATCAGGCTGCGCGCGCGCCAGACGGGCACGAAGAGCGCCTCCTCCGAGGCCAGGGCGGCGGCGATCCATTCCGCGTCGTCCCGCCGCTTGCCGGCGCGGTCGAGCGGGCTGCCGGTATAGACATTGGCGCGGCGGGCGGGGATGGGGCGCATGGCGCGCACCCTACGCCGGGCGCCGGGGCGCGCCAATCTGGCCCGCCCCCCATGCCAGGACGGCGCGGGCATGCTATATGCGAAAATGGAAGGTCGGCGCGGACGGGCTCCCCGCCAACCCGGTCAGGTCCGGAAGGAAGCAGCCGTAACGGGTTCTCGCTCGGGTCGCTGTCCGGCCTTCCACCCCTCCGCCCCGAGCGACCAGGACGCATGACGAGCGAGCGCGACCGCGACGCCGGCCCCGAGGAGGGGGGCCTCCCCGAACCGCCGCCGCCCGAGGGGCCCGGCTTGTTCGGCTTCGCCGAGGCGCCCGCGCCCGCGCCCGCGCCCTCGGTGCCGCCCCCGCGCGCGGCGGCCTCGGCCGCCCAGCCCGCGCCCTACCGCGTGCTCGCGCGCAAGTATCGCCCGCAGAACTTCGACGACCTGATCGGGCAGGAAGCCCTGGTGCGCACCCTGCGCAACGCCTTCGCGCGCGGGCGGGTGCACCACGCCTTCCTGCTCACGGGCGTCCGCGGCGTGGGCAAGACCACCACCGCGCGCATCATCGCCCGCGCGCTGAACTGCATCGGCCCCGACGGCAAGGGCGGCCCCACCGCCGACCCCTGCGGCGCCTGCCCCGAATGCCAGGCCATCCTCGCCGACCGCCACCCGGACGTGATCGAGATGGACGCCGCCTCCAACCGCGGCATCGACGACGTGCGCGAGCTGCGCGAGGCGCTGCGCTTCCGCCCCGCCCAGGGCCGGCAGAAGGTGTTCATCCTCGACGAGGTCCACATGCTGACGGAGCAGGCCTTCAACGCCCTGCTCAAGTCGCTGGAGGAGCCGCCGCCCGCCATCACCTTCATCCTCGCCACCACCGAGCTGCGCAAGGTGCCCGTCACCATCCGCAGCCGCTGCCAGACCTTCGCGCTGAAGCGCGTGCCGGAGGCGCGGCTGCGCGCGCATTTCGGCAAGGTGGCCGCGCAGGAGGGCTTCTCGGCGGAGGAGGACGCGCTCGCCATGCTCGCCCGCGCAGCCGACGGCTCGGTGCGCGACGGGCTCTCGCTGCTCGACCAGGCCATCGCGCTGGCCGGCGAGGGCGGGCTGGTCCGCGCCGAGAGCGTGCGCGAGATGCTCGGCCTCGCCGACCGCACCCTGGTCTTCGACATGCTGGAGGCGGTGATGGCGGGCGATCTGCCCGCCGCGCTGGCCCGCTTCGGCGAGGCGCATGAGCGCGGCGCGGACCCGCACTCGGTGCTGACCGACATGCTGGAGCAGGTGCACATGCTCACGCGCTTCGCCGCCATCCCGGCGCTGCGCGAGGAGCCGGGCCTGCCGGAGAACGAGCGCGTGCGCGGCGCGGCGCTGGCCGCGCGCCTCTCCGTGCCGGTGCTGACCCGCGCCTGGCAGATGCTGCTCAAGGGCATCGAGGAGGTGCGCGAGGCGCCGGACCGCCGCGCGGCGGCCGAGATGATCCTCATCCGCCTCGCGCATGTGGCGGAGATGCCCACGCCGGGCGACATCCTGAAGCGGCTCGAATCGGGCGGCGCCATGCCGGCCGGCGGCGCGCCCGCCCCCGCCCCGCCGCCGCCCGGCGGCGGGCTGCGGGCGCTGGCGGGAGGTGCGGCGCTGGCCGCGGCCCCGGCGCCGCGCCCCCCGCCCCAGCCTTCGGCCCTTCCCGGAAGCTGGCGCGAGGTGGTGGCGCTGGCCAGCGGCGGCGAGCCGCTGCTGCACGCCCATCTGCTGCACGACGTGCACCCGGTGCGCCTCGCCCCGCCGCGCATCGAAATCCGCGTCCGCCCCCAGGCCCCGCGCGACCTCGCCGCCCAGCTCGCCGCGCTGCTCGAGGCGCGCACCGGCACGCGCTGGACGATCGCCCTCTCCAACGCGCCAGGCGCGCCCACGCTCGCCGAGCAATCCGCCGCCGCCGAGCAGGACCGCCGTGCCGCGGCCGCCCAGCACCCGATGGTGCAGGCCATCCTCGCCGCCTTCCCCGGCGCGACGCTGGACGCGGTGCGCGACGCGACGCTCGACGATTACGGCCTGGCCCCGGCCGCGCCCGAGCCCGATCTGCCGGACTTCGCGCCCCCCGACGCCACGCCCGCCTATGACGACGAACTCCCGGAGGAGGACTGAGTGAAGAATCTCGGCAACATGCTGAAGCAGGCCCAGCAGATGCAGGCGCGCATGCAGGAGATGCAGGCGCGGCTGGAGGCCATGGAGGTGGAGGGCCAGGCCGGCGGCGGCATGGTGAAGGTGACGCTGACCGGCAAGGGCGACCTGCGCCGCGTGAGCCTCGACCCCTCGCTCGTCTCCCCCGACGACCGCGAGATGCTGGAGGATCTGATCGTGGCCGCCCATGCCGACGCGAAGCAGAAGGTGGAGGCGGCCATGGCCGAGGAGATGCAGAAGGCCACCGCCGGCATGAGCCTGCCGGCCGGGATCAAGCTGCCCTTCTGATGACCTCCGCGACGCCGCCGCGCGGCGGCGGAGGGCGCCTGCGCGCGTGAAGCCGCCCGATCCCGTCGAGCATCTGGTCGCGCAGCTCGCGCGGCTGCCCGGCATGGGCCGGCGCAGCGCGCGGCGCGCCGCGCTGAGGCTGCTCATGGAGCCCGAGCAGCGGCTGCGCCCGCTGGCCGAGGCGCTGCGCGCGGCGGCCGAGGCGGTGCGCCCCTGCACGCGCTGCGGCAATCTCGACAGCAGCGACCCCTGCCGCCTCTGCACCGATCCCGAGCGCGACCAGGGGCTGCTGTGCGTCGTCGAGGGGGTGGCCGATCTCTGGGCGCTGGAGCGCGCGCACGCCCATCACGGCGCCTATCACGTGCTCGGCGGCAGCCTCTCGGCCCTGGCCGGGGTGGGGCCGGAGGAGCTGCGCATCGCGCCGCTTCTGGCGCGCGTGGCCGAAGGCGGGGTGCGCGAGGTGATCCTCGCCCTGCCCGCCACGGTGGAGGGGCAGAGCACCGCCCATTACCTGGCCGACCGGCTGCGGCCGCTCGGCGTGGCGCTGAGCCGCCCCGCCCAGGGCATGCCGGTGGGCGGGGCGCTCGATGCGCTGGACGAGGGGACGCTCGCCACCGCCCTGCGCGCCCGGCGCGAGGCGTGAGCGGCGGGGCGCGTCCCCCCTATCCCGCCCGCTCCGCCACCACGAGGTTGGAGAGCAGCCGCTCCGGCCGGTCGCCCGCGCCGGGCGCCTCGCGCAGTTCGCGCAGCCGGCAGCCGGTTTCGCCGATCAGGGCGAAGAGCTCGGGCTGGGGCAGCGCGTGCAGTTCCATCACGCCGCCGCGCGGCGCGGCGAAATAGGACTCCGGCTCGAACCCGTAGCCCTCGATCCAGGTGACGAGCTGGAACAGCGCGAGCCCCCCGGGCGCCAGCGCCCGCAGCGCCGCGCGCAGCAGCCACAGCGCGGCCGGCGGGGGCAGGTGCTGCAGCGTCGCGAAGCAGAGCCAGAGATCGTGCTGCGGCAGGGGCAGCGCCCGTTCCGGCCCCACCTGCACGAAGGAGAGGTTGCCGATGCCCGCCGCCCCCAGCTCCGCCGCCGCCACTCGCAGATGCGGCAGGGAGATGTCCGCCGCGACGATCCGCTCGAAATGGGGGGCGAGGTGGCGGGTGAGGCGACCCACCCCGCAGCCCTGCTCCACCACCCGGGCGAAGCGGCGGGGCGCGCGCCCGGCCCGGGCGAGCGCGGCGAGGACGGCGCGCGCCTCCGCCGCGCCGCTCGCGTCGAAGGCGGCACGGTTGGCCGCGAGATTCTCGGGCAGGAAGCGCGCCTCGGGCAGGGCGGACCAGTGCGGCGCCGCCTCGCCGATCCGCTCCCAATAGGCGCGCTGGGCGGCCAGCATGCGCGCGATGCCCGGCGCATCGGCCTCCGCCCGCACCGCATTGGCCGGAAGGTCGAGAGGCAGCGCCTCCGGCTCGGGCGGGACGAAGCGGCGGCGGAACTCCTCGCTCTCCGTCAGCGCCTGGCCGAAGGCCCGGAGATCGGCCCAGTTCCGCCGGTGCGCGAGGATCACCTCCTCGCTCTCCGGGTCGCGCAGGAGGATGAGGCGATAGGCGAGGATGACCTCCTCGCGGGTCAGGCCGAAGGCCTCATCCGGCATGGGCGTCCCGGATGGCGGCGGCGAAGCGGTCGAGGATCATCTCGAGCTCCGTCTCCGTGACATTGTAGGGGGGTGCGAGGATCACATGGTCGCCGCGCCGGCCGTCTATGGTCCCGCCCATGGGGTAGCAGGCGAGGCCGCGCGCATAGGCCGCCTGCTTCACCCGCTCGTTCATGCGCAGCGCGGGGTCGAAGGGCGTCTTGCTCGCGCGGTCCTGCACCAGCTCCACCGCCCAGAACAGGCCGCGGCCGCGGATGTCGCCCACATGGGCGTGGTTGCCCAGGCGCTCGATCAGCCCCTGCTCCAGCCGCGCGCCCATGGCGCGGACATTGGCGAGCAGCCCCTCCTCCTCGATCGCCTCCTGCACCGCCAGCGCGGCGGCGCAGGCCATGGGGTGCGCCTGGTAGGTGTGGCCGTGCACGAAGGCGCCCGAGCCCGCCTCCAGCGCCGCGATGACGCGCCCATGCACGAGGATGCCGCCGATGGGCTGGTAGCCGCCGCCGAGCCCCTTCGCGATCACCTGGATGTCCGGCGCCACGCCTTCCTGCTCCCAGGCGTGCAGCGTGCCGCAGCGGCCCATGCCGCTCATCACCTCGTCGAGGATCAGCAGCGCGCCGTGCCGGTCGCAGATGGCGCGCACCTTCTCGAAATAGCCGGGCAGCGCCGCGACGCAGCCGAGCGTGGCGCCCACCACCGTCTCCGCGCAGAAGGCGATGACCGTCTCGGGGCCGAGGCGCTGGAACTCCGCCTCCAGCTCATCGGCCAGGCGCTGCACGTAGTCGGCCTCGCTCTCCTCGTCGCGGCGGTCGCGGTAGGCGTAGCAGGGCGAGACGTGGTGGAAGGCGGGCGAGAGGATGGGCTCGTAGAGCGCGCGGCGCATCATGTTCCCGCCCGCGGCCAGCGCGCCCAGCGTGTTGCCGTGATAGGACTGCCGGCGCGCGATGACGTGGCGGCGCTGCGGCTCGCCGCGCTCCACATGGTATTGCCGGGCCATCTTCAGCGCCGCCTCCATCCCCTCGCTGCCGGAGGAGACGAAATAGGCGCGGCTCAGGCCGCCCGGGGCGTGGCCGACGAGCTTCTCGGCCAGGCGCTCCGCGCTCTCGCAGGAGAAGAGGGCGGTGTGCGCGTAGGTGAGCCGTTCGAGCTGCGCGCGCAGCGCCGCCAGCACGCGCGGATGGCCATGGCCCAGGCAGGCGACGGCCGCGCCGCCCGAGCCGTCGATCACGGCATGGCCGTTCTTCTCGTGAAGCCAGATCCCCTGACCGGAGACGGCGATGGGCGGGTCGGCGCGCAGGCTGCGGTGGACGAGGTGCGACATGACGCAAGCCTAGCCCGGCCCGCGCGCCGCGTCAGCGGCGCTTCTCGAAGGCGAAGCTGTTGGACAGGCCCCGGGCCGGGCGGCCCAGCAGGTCGTTGTCCTCGCGCACATCGCGCAGCACGAGGCCGTGCGCGGCCGCGAGGTCGAGAATCTCGGCCTGGGGCACGGCGTGCATCTCCATCTCTTCGCCCGGCGCGCCGGCCAGGTAGTCGGCGATGCGGAAGCGGTAGCCCTCGATCCAGGTCGGCGTCTGGAACACGGCCATCCCGCCCGGGCGCAGCCGCAGGAAGGCGCGCGTGAGGATGGCCATGATCACCGGCGGGGGGTTGTGCTGCAGCACGATGCGCGAATACCAGAGGTCGCAGGGCTCGCCCGGCATCAGCGCCTCGGGCGTCACCTGCAGCAGCCGCACATGGGCGATCCCCCGCCCCGCGAGCTCCGCCGCCGCCAGGTCGAGATGCGGGCGCGAGACGTCGAGGCCGCTCACCCGCGGAAAGCGCCGGGCCAGCGCCACGGTGGCCCGCCCCACCCCGCAGCCGTACTCCACGCAATGCTCGAACTCCGCGTGCCGGCGCCCCGCGCGCGCCAGCACCGCGTCCAGCACCTGCGCGTCCCACTCGCCCGAGGCGAAGAAGGCCTCCCGGTGCTCGGCGAAGCGCTCGGGCAGGAAGCGCTCCTCGGTCAGCACCGACCAGTGCGGGGCCGCCTCGCCCACGGCCGACCAGTAGCGCGCCACATGCGCGAGCAGCCGTTCGAGCGTCGCCGCATCGGCGCGCGTCTCGATCTCCTGCGGCGCGATGTCGAGCGGCGGGGGCGGCTGCGGCAGGGGGCCGGAAAGGCGCTGGCGGAACTCCTCGCTCGCCCGCACCGCGAGGCCGAAGGCCTCCGGGCTGGCATGGGCGCGGCGGTGGGCCTCGATCACCTCCTCGCTTTCCGGCAGGCGGCCGAGCATGAGCCGGTAGCCCAGCACCACCTCCTCGCGCGACAGCATGGGTTCAGGCTCGCTCATGGCAAGGCGATTAGCACCGGCTCAGGGCGGCGTCAGCACGCCCACCGCCGCCCCCACCATGCAGGAGGCCAGGGTGGCGCAGCCGAGCGCGGGCAGGCCGAGGCGCACCACCTCCGCCCGCCGCTCGGGGCAGAGGGAGGAGAGCCCGCCCATCAGGATGCCGACCGAACCGATATTGGCGAAGCCGCACAGCGCATAGGTCAGGATCAGCCGGCTGCGCGCGTCCAGCGCCTCGGCCCCCCCTCGGGCGAAGTCGAGATAGGCGACGAACTCGTTCACCACCAGCTTCACGCCGAGCGAGGCGGCGACGGTGGCCGCCTGCTCCCCCGGCACGCCCATCAGCCAGGCAAGAGGGCGCAGCAGCAGCCCCGCGATCTGCTGCAGCGAGACGCCGAAAAGGGGCTGCAAGGCCTCATTGGCCAGGGCCACCAGCGCCACGAAGACGATCAGCGCCGCCATGATGCCGAAGAGGAGCTGCAGCCCCTCGGCCGTGCCCTGCACCAGCGCCTCCATGGTGCTGGCGTAGCGGGGCGGCGCCTCGCCCCCGCCCCCGGTCGCGCCCTCCGCCCCGCCCGGGCGCATCAGCAGCGCCGCCAGCACCGCCGCCGGCGCGGCGATGAGCGAGGCGGTGAGGAGCTGCCCCGCCGCATCCGGCACCACGGGCGCGATGACGAGCGCATAGACGACCAGCGTGTTGCCCGAGATGGTGGCGAGCCCCGCCACCATCACGACGAACAGCTCGCTCTGCGTGAGCCGTGCGAGCCAGTGGCGGATGAGCAGCGGCGCCTCCACCATGCCCACGAACACGTTCGCCGCCACCGCGAAGCCGGCCGCCCCGCCGAGGCCGAGGCCGCGCCGCAGCAGCGCCGCAAGGCCGCGCACGATCACCGGCAGCACGCGCCAGTGATACAGCACGGCCGAGAGCGCGCCGACGACGAGCACCAGCGGCAGCGCCTGGAAGAACAGGATGAAGGAGCTGCCGGGCGCCGTCTCGACGAAGGGCAGCGGCGCGCCGCCCAGATAGCCGAACACCAGCGCCGTGCCGCTGCGCGTGGCCCGCGCCAGCGCCTCCACCGCCCCGCCGATCACGGAAAACCCCGCGCGCAGCGCCGGCACATGCAGCAGCAGCGCCGCCAGCCCGAGCGTGCCGATCAGCCCGCCCAGCACCACCCGCGGCGAGACGCCCCGGCGGAACCCGCCCGCCGCCCAGGCGAGCAGGCAGAGCCCCACCAGCCCCGCGAGCGACTGGAGCTGGACCGCGCTCACCCCTCCTCCTCCTCCTCCTCGCCCGGCGCGATGGCGTCCACGCCGAGCAGCGCGGCCGACTGCTCGCCGGGCATGGCCTCCACCGTCCTGAGCTTGCGCGCGATGACGCGGGTGCGCTTCTGCGCCTCGCCCAGCGTGTTGGTCACCGTGCCCACCTGCTTCACCACCTTGTCCAGCACGCCTTCCATCTTCGCCATCTCGGCCTTGGTGGCGGCCAGCAGGTCGCGCACCGCCTCGGCGTTCTTCGACAGCGCGAGGGTGACGTGGCCGAGCTGGATGGTGCGCAGCATGGCGGGCAGCAGCGAGGGCCCGGCGATGAACACGCGCGCCTTCTTGCCCACCTCGTCGATGAGGCCCGGGATGCGCGCCGCCTCGGCATAGAGCCCCTCGGTGGGGAGATACATCACCGCGAACTCGGTGGTGGCGGGCGGGTGGATGTATTTCTCGCGGATCTTCTGCGCCTCCGCGCGGATGCGGTTCTCGAGCGCGCGGCGCGCCTGCGCCTCGGCCTGCGCATCGCCCGCCTCATGCGCGGCGAGCAGGCGCTCGTAGTCCTCCACGGGGAATTTCGCGTCCACCGGAAGGCGCACCTCCGCCCCGCCCGGCGCGGGCATGCGGATGGCGAACTCCACCGCCTCGTTGCTGCCCTCGCGCAGCCGCGCGTTCGTCTCGTAGCTGCCTTCGGGGAGGAAGTCGTCCAGCAGCGCCTTCACCTGCGCCTCGCCCCAGCCGCCGCGCGTCTTGACGTTGGAGAAGAGGCGCTTGAGGTCGCCGACCTGCGAGGCGACGGACTGCACATTGCCCATCATCGCCTGGATGGCGTTGAACTGGTCGATGACGCGGGTGAAGCTCTCGCTCATCTGCTTCTCGACGGCGGCGCCGAGCTGCTCGTTCACGCTGGCCTGGATGTCGGCGAGGCGCTTGTCGTTCGCCTCGCGCATCTCGCGCAGCTTCGCCTCCAGCTCCGCGCGGCTCTCGGCGGCCTTGCGGTCGATGAGATCGCGCGCGGCGGCCATCTCGGCCGCGATGGCGGTCTTCATGGCGGATTGCGCCTCGGCGAGCGCGCTGCGCACCTGCTCGACCATCAGGTTCATGCGCGCGAGCTTCTCGGCCACCTCGGCGCGCAGCGCCGCGGCCTCGTCCTTCTGCGCCTGGGCGGCGGCGCCCTGCACCTGCATCATCGCGCTGGTGAGCGCGGACATCTCGCGCGCCAGCACCGTCTCGGTGGCCGAGAGCGCGGCCTTCACCTCGCCCCCGAGCGCGGCGAGGCGCTCGCCCTGCCGCTCCTGCGCCGCCTGGAGCAGCGGGATGGCCGGATCGGCGCCCGGTTTGCGCGCAAGCAGCAGGAACAGCACCGCCAGTAGCAGCGCCAGCACCAGCACCAGAAGAACCACCTCGACCGCCATCTTCCGCCCCCCGGCGTCCTCGCGCGGCGTCGCCGCGCGCGGATGAGCCCAGCCACCAGGATGAAGCGCCCGGCCGGGCCCCCACGAAGGTTTCGCGCAGCGAAACTTTCGCGGGGATCACATCAGTGCCGGAAGTGCCGCATCCCGGTGAACACCATCGCGAGCCCCGCCGCATCGGCCGCCGCGATCACCTCCGCGTCGCGCACCGACCCGCCGGGCTGGATCACCGCCGTCGCCCCCGCCGCCGCCGCGGCCTCCAGGCCATCGGCGAAGGGAAAGAAGGCGTCGGAGGCGACGACCGAACCCTGCGCGAGCGGCACGTCGGAACCGGACGCGCGCGCCGCCTCGCCCGATTTCCAGGCGGCGATGCGCGCGGAATCCACCCGGCTCATCTGCCCCGCGCCGATGCCCACCGTGGCCCCGCCCTTCGCATAGACGATGGCGTTGGACTTCACATGCTTGCACACGCGGAAGGCGAAGAGCAGATCCGCCATCTCCTGCGGCGTGGGCGCGCGCTTCGTCACGACCTTGAGCGCCGCCTCGCTCACGCGCCCCGCGTCGCGCGACTGCGCGAGGAAACCGCCCGAGACGCTGCGCACCAGCATGCCCGGCGCGGCGGGGTCCGGCAGGCCGCCCGTCAGCAGCAGGCGCAGGTTCTTCTTCTTCGCGAAGATGGCCTGGGCGTCCGGATCGGCGTCGGGGGCGATCACCACCTCGGTGAAGATGGCGGCGATGCGCTCGGCCGCCTCGGCGTCCAGCGCGCGGTTGGCCGCGACGATGCCGCCGAAGGCCGAGACGGGATCGCAGCGCAGCGCCGCCTCCCAGGCGGCGGCGAGGCTCTCGCCCTCCGCCACGCCGCAGGGGTTCGCGTGCTTGACGATGACGATGGCGGGCTTCTCGAACTCCGCCACGCACTCGAAGGCGGCGTCCGTGTCGTTGAGGTTGTTGTAGCTCAGCTCCTTGCCCTGCACCTGGCGCGCCGTGGCGATGCCGAAGCGGCCCGAGCCGTCGCGGTAGAAGGCGGCGCGCTGGTGCGGGTTCTCGCCGTAGCGCAGCGTCTGCACGATCTCGCCGGCGAAGGCGAGGCGCGGCGGGAACTCCTCGCCCGCCTGCGCCGCGAGCCAAGCGGCGATGGCCGCGTCATAGGCGGCGGTGCGCGCATAGGCGCGCTGCGCGAGGCGTCGGCGCAGCCCAAGGCTCGTGCCCCCCGCGGCCTCGATCTCGGCGCGCACCTCCTCAAGCTGCGCGGCCTCGGTCACCACCGCCACATGGGCGTGGTTCTTCGCGGCGCTGCGGATCATGGCGGGGCCGCCGATGTCGATGTTCTCGATGGCCTCCTCAAAGCCCGCGCCCTTCGCCACCGTCGCCTCGAAGGGGTAGAGGTTCACCGCCACGAGGTCGATCGGCGCGATGCCATGCGCGGCCATCTGCGCCAGATGCGCCGGATCGTCGCGCCGCCCCAGCAGCCCGCCATGCACCTGCGGCACCAGAGTCTTGACGCGCCCATCCAGGATTTCCGGAAAGCCCGTGTGCTCGCTCACGTCCTTCACCGGAACGCCTGCGGCACGCAGCGCCGCCGCGGTGCCGCCGGTGGAGAGGATCTCCGCGCCGCGTTCGGCGAGGAAGCGGGCGAACTCCACGATCCCCGTCTTGTCCGAGACGGAGAGCAGGGCGCGGCGGACGGGCAGGGTCTCGGTCATGGTCACAGTCCCAACAGGTCGAGCGTGCGGGCGAGCACGCGCTCCTCGGTGAAGCGGGCGCGCGCGCGCGCCAGCCCGGCACGCCCCATGCTCTGGCGCAGCGCCGCATCCGCGCACAGCCGCCCCAGCGCATCGGCGAGCGGCGCGGCCCGCATGGGCGGCACCAGCAGCCCTGTCTCGCCCGGCACCACCTGCTCGCGGCAGCCGCGGATGTCGGTCGCCACCACGGGCAGGCCGGTCAGCATGGCCTCGATGACGCTCATCGGCAGCCCCTCGAAATGCGAGGGCAGGCAGAACAGGTCGGCGGCGGCGAGCAGGCGCGGCACGTCATGGCGGTAGCCCAGCGCGTGCAGGCGCGGGCCCATCGCGGCGGCGGCGCGGGCGAAATGCGGGGCCATGTCCTCGCCATGGTCGGAGGGCAGGCGCTCGCCCACCGCGATCAGATGGGCATCGGGCAGGCGGGCCATCGCCTCCAGCAGCTCCGGCCAGCCCTTGTGGCGCACCAGCCGCGCGGTGGCGATCACCACCGGCGCCTCCTCGGGGATGCCGAGCTCCGCCCGCACCGCGGCGCGGGCCGCGGGATCGGGATGGAACAGCGCGGGGTCGCGGCCGTTGCCCACCGCCATGGCGCGGCGATGCACCCGGAGCCGGCGCGCATCCCGCGCCTCCTCCTCGCTGACGGTGAGGAACACGTCGGTCAGCCGCCCGCCGCACCACTCCACCCCGAGCGAAAGCGCGCGCCGCCACAGCGGGCCCGGCTGGTTGAACAGGAAACCGTGGCAGGTGTAGGCGATGCGCGGCACGCCCTCGAGCCGCGCCGCCAGCCGCGCCAGCGCGCCCGAGATGGGCATGTGCGCATGCACCAGGTCGAAGCGTTCGGCGCGCAGCGCGGCGCGGATGGCCGAAAGCGCGGCGAGGTTCGCGCGCGGCGAGAGGCTGCGCGCCATCGGCACGGAGATGACGCGGAAGCCCTCGGCCCGCGGCAGGTCGAGCAGCGGGCCCTCGGCGCACATGCCCACCACCTCGTGCCCGCGCGCGCGGGCGGCGCGCATCAGCGGCAGCAGGAAGTGCCGCAGCGAGAAATCCACGTTGGTGACCTCGAGGACGCGCACGCCCTCAGGCGGCCGGCTTCGCGGGGCCGGGCGGCTCGGCCGCCGTCACCCGCGTGATGGCCCACTGGATGCCCTCGTTCGCGGCCTCGGCGGTGAGCACGATCTGGCTGGTGCGCCGCGCCTCCGCCGCCATGTGGATGCTCTCCTCGAGCGAGATCGCCGCGCCGCGCGCGCGCAGCCGCCAGCCCTGGCCGCCGGGCAGGCGCATCAGCACCCCGCCCTCCTCCTCCTGGAGCAGCGCGTCCACCGAGGGGTGGAGGTGGAAGCGCACCACGCAGGGCGGGGACGCGCCGCCCTCGGTCTCGATCACGTCCTCGCCGCGCAGGTCGTCGCCGTTCTCGGAGAGGTAGAGACGCCGGCGATGCACCGCCCCATGGGTGCGGCGATAGCCGTCATGGCTCGCCTCCAGCCATTGCGCGCCCTGCGCCTCGAAGCGCTCGGCCTCCACGCGCTCGGGGCGGCGGCCCAGCCCCTCGGGGCGCAGCTCCGCGCTGTTCGTCTCGGCGAGGACGAGGGTGGAGTGCGCGGCGGTGGAGCGCAGAGCCATGCACCAGCCCTCCTCCGCCGCCGGGGCCGCGCCGCAGTTCACGATCAGCCTGTCCCGCCCCACCGACATCTCGAAGGAGAGCGCGCCGGCATGCGCGAAGCGGTCGGCCCCGCGCGGCGCGCCGGTCGCGGGGTCCGGCGCGCGGCCGGGCGGCGGGGCGCCGCAATCGGCGATGACGAGGGTGCGGCTCGCCGCCAGGCGGTGGAAGCCCGTCTCCTGCAGCAGCAGCGGCGCGCGGCCCTTGGCCTGGCCCTGGGTGAGCGCGAGGTCCACGCTCGCCGCCGCCTCCTCGCGCGTGCCGTTGAACAGCGCGAGCGTGCCGTCGCCATGGCGGAACAGGCGCAGCGCCTGGCCCGCGCGCTCGATGACGGTGGCGAGCTGCGGCGGGGCGAGCACCCCGCTGCCGTTGAGCAGGTTGCGCAGTTCCACCAGATCCTGGAAGGCGAGGAGCTGCACGGCCGGGCTGCGCTCCACATGCCCGCCATCGGGGTGGAACTGCCGCTCCAGCTCGGCCGGGAGGAACTTGAGCGCGCGGACCATCCACGCCTCCTCGCCCAGCGCGATGGCGGCGGCGATGGCGCCCTTGAGCACCACCAGCGCACCGCGATGCGCCGCCTCGTCGGGCACGTTCGCGGCGACGAGCCGGCCATCCTGCACGAGGCGCTGCATCAGCGCGCGGCGGAACCCCTCATCGGCGCTGGCGGCGAGGAAATCCCAGTGGCCGAGCCAGGCGGAGATGCGCGCGGCCGCCACCTCGGGCAGGCTGGCCAGCGGCTCAGCCGCGCCGGCGGCCAGCCATTCCTCCGTGATGTCGCGCGCCTCGACGCGCGCGGCGTCGGTGCCCAGCATGCGCAGGTCGCGCAGCCAGGCGAAGCCGTGCAGGGCCTGGCGCCAGGGCAGGGGCCCCGCCTCCGGCCCCCAGCCGGTCAGGCTGCGCGCGCTGCCCATCACCTCGAACTCGCCGCGCAGCAGCCGCGCGCCGCGCTGCGCGTCCCCGGGCCAGAGATCGCGGAAGGCGCGGGCCGGCGCCTCGGGCACGCGCACGGGGCGGATGCGGGAGAGGAGGCGGCGCGCGCCGCGGAAGATGTCCGCCATCAGCCGCCCCCGCGCAGCGCGACGATGGCCGCGGCGTAGTCCGGCGCGCCGAACACCGCGGTGCCCGCCACCAGCACATCGGCCCCGGCCGCGATGCAGGCGGGCGCGGTCTCGGCCGTCACGCCGCCATCCACCTCCAGCGCGATCTCCCGCCCGCTCGCCGCGATCATGCGGCGCAGCGCGGCGATCTTGGGAAGCTGCGAGGCGAGGAAGGACTGCCCGCCGAAGCCCGGGTTCACCGTCATGACCAGGATGAGGTCCACGAGGTCCAGCACATGCTCGACCGCCGAGACGGGCGTGGCCGGGTTCAGCACCACCCCGGCCTGGCAGCCGAGCGCGCGGATGCTCTGCAGGCTGCGGTGCAGGTGCGGCCCCGCCTCCGGGTGCAGGCTGATGACGCGCGCCCCCGCCTCGGCGAAGGCGGCGAGGTAGGGATCGGCCGGGGCGATCATCAGATGCACGTCGAAGGGCAACGCGCAATGCGCCCGCAGCCCCTTCACCAGCCCCGGGCCGAAGCTGATGTTGGGCACGAAATGCCCGTCCATGATGTCGAGGTGCAGCCAGTCCGCGCCGGCGCGCTCCACCGCGCGCACCTCCTCGCCGAGGCGCGCGACATCGGCGGCGAGCAGCGAGGGAGCGATGCGGACCCGACTCATGCCATCCCTGTTTTCCATGGCCCCCCGCGGGGCCCATCGGGGTTAGCCCATCCCCGGGGGCTTGAAAACCTCGCGCCGCGCCGTTGCCTCCAGCCCGTGCCGCGCCCAGTCTGCGCCCGCCCGAGCCCCGGAGAGACGCCATGACCGAGCCCGCCCGCGAGGCCCTCGCCTTCCTCGTTCCCGCCCGCCATCCGGGCGATGCGGCGGCCGTGGCCGCGCTGTTCGACCAGGGCGCGCTGCGGCCGGAGGAGGTGGTGGCGATCCTGGGCAAGACCGAGGGCAATGGCTGCGTGAACGACTTCACCCGCGCCTATGCGGTGGAGGCGCTGGCGGCGATGCTCGCCACGCGGCTCGGCCTCGCGCCCGAGGCGGTGCTGGCGCGCGTGGCCATGGTGATGTCGGGCGGCACGGAGGGCGGGCTCTCGCCGCATTTCCTCGTGCTCGGCGTGCGGCAGGGGGCGGCGGAGGCGATGCCGGGCCCCGCGCTCGCGCTCGGCGTGGCCTTCACGCCCGAGTTCCGCCCGGAGGAGCTGGGCCGCATGGCGCAGGTGGAGGCCACCGCCGAGGCGGTGCGGCGCGCCATGCGCGAGGCCGCCATCGCCCGCGCCGAGGATGTCCACTACGTCCAGGTCAAATGCCCTCTGCTGACGAGCGAGCGCATGGCCGAGGCGCGCGCGCGCGGCGCCCTCTGCGCGACGGAGGACACCTACGCCTCCATGGGCCTCTCGCGCGGGGCCTCGGCGCTCGGCATCGCGCTGGCGCTGGGCGAGGTTCCGGCGGCGGCGCTCTCGGACGCGGCGGTGGGGCGGGACTGGTCGCTCTTCTCTGCCCGCGCGAGCTGCTCGGCCGGGGTGGAGCTGACGCGCAACGAGATCGTGGTGCTGGGCAACAGCCCGGCCTGGCGCGGGGCGCTCGCCATCGCGCATGACGTGATGCAGGACGCGATCGACCTGCCCGCGGTGCAGCGCGCGCTGGCGGCGGCCGGCCTCGCGGCGGGCGGCGGCCAGCTCCCCGAGGCGGAGGCCGCGCGCCTCGTCGCGCTGCTGTGCAAGGCCGAGCCCAGCAGCACGGGCCGCATCCGCGGCCGCCGCCACATCATGTGGGACGACAGCGACATCAACGCCACGCGGCATGCGCGCGCCCTGGTGGGCGGGGTGGTCGCGGCCGCGACGGGGAGGACGGATCTCTTCGTCTCCGGCGGCGCGGAGCACCAGGGGCCGGACGGCGGCGGGCCCGTGGCGGTGATCGCGCGGCGTCAGAACCCGTAGAGCCGCGCGGGGTTCTCCACCAGGATCATGCGCCGCAGCGCCTCCTCCGGCGCCCATTCCGCCAGCAGCCCGAGCAGGTCGCCGTCGTTCGGCATCGGGTCGAAGTGGTTCACATGCGGCCAGTCGCTGCCCCAGAGGATGCGCTCCGGCGCGGCGGCGATGGCCGCGCGCGCCATCTCGTGCGTGTCGCCATAGGGGAACGCGGCCTGCGAGGAGAGGCGATAGAGCCCCGTCAGCTTCGCCCAGAACAGCCCGTCGCGGAGCATCGCGAGGAACTCGCGGAAGCCGGGATGCGCCGCACCGCCGCGCGCCACCTTGGTGTAGCCGATATGCCCCACGCTGACGGGCAGGCGGATGGCCTCGGCCAGCGCGCGCAGCGCCTGCGGATCCTGCTCGACATGCACGAGCAGCTCGACATGCCAGCCATGGGGGCGCAGCAGATCGGCCACGCCGCGCAGCGCATCGAGCGAGCGGAAGGGCATGCCGCCGCGGTCCACCAGGTTCACGCGGATGGCGCGCGCGCCCTGCGCGTGCATGGCGGCGATCTCGGCCTCCGTGACCTCCTCGGTGACGCTGACCACGGCGCGCAGACGCCCGGGATGGGCCGCCGCCGCATCCAGCACCGCGCGGTTGTCCGTGCCGTGCACGCTGGCCTGCACCACCACCCCGCGCGAGAGGCCCAGCGCATCGTGCAGCGCGAGCAGCCGCTCCACCCCGTTGTCGGGCGGGGTGTAGGCGCGCGTGGCCTGGTAGGGGTAGCGCGCCGCGTCGAACACATGGGCGTGCGCGTCGCAGGCGCCGGGCGGGACAGGCATGGCGGGGCGGCGCGGGTGCGCGTCGGGCCCCGGGCAGTCGCGGATCGGCGGCGCGCTCATATGTCGAGGTTCGCCACCTTGAGCGCGTTGCTCACGATGAACTCGCGCCGCGGCTCCACCACATCGCCCATCAGGGTGGAGAAGACGCTCTCCGCATCCTCCGCGTCCTCGACGCGCACCTGCAGCAGGGTGCGGGTGGCGGGATCGAGCGTGGTGGTCCAGAGCTGGTCGGGGTTCATCTCGCCCAGCCCCTTGAAGCGCTGGATGGCGAGGCCCTTGCGGCCCTGGGCGAGGATGCGGTCCAGCGCGGCCAGCGGGCCCGCCACCGCCGCCTCCGCGCCCTCGAAGGCGAGGCGCGCGCCCTCGGCGAAACCGGCGCGCAGCATGGCGCGGCGCTCGTCGAGCCAGCGCGCCTCGGCGCTGCGCAGCAGCGCGGCGGAGAGCAGGTGGCGCTCGGCCACGCCGCGCACCACGCGGTGCAGGGAGAGCCCCGCCTCGTCCGCCGCCAGCTTCCAGCCGCGCTCGGCCGGCGGGGCGAGCGCATCGAGCCGCGCCACCAGATCGTGCGCGCCCTCCAGCGCGCGCTGCGGATCGGGCGTCAGCACCCCGGCCAGCGCCGCCTGCTCGATGATCGCGGCCGGCGCCTCGGCGGCCAGGCGGCGGATGCGCGCGCCCGCCTGGCGCAGCGTCTCGACGAAGGCCGCGAGCTCCGCCCCCTCCAGCACGCGCCCGTCCGAGAGGGCGAGGCGCGCCTGCTGCAGCGCCTTCTCCAGCAGGAAGTCCTCGAGCGCGCGGTCGTCCTTCAGGTAGCGCTCCTCGTTGCCGCGCTTGGCGCGATAGAGGGGCGGCTGGGCGATGTAGAGGTGCCCGCGCTCGATCAGCTCCGGCATCTGGCGGAAGAAGAAGGTCAGCAGCAGGGTGCGGATGTGGCTGCCGTCCACGTCCGCGTCGGTCATGATGACGATGCGGTGGTAGCGCAGCCGGTTGATGTCGAAGCCGCCCTTGGCCGGATCGCCCGGCCCGATGCCGGTGCCGAGCGCGGTGATGAGCGTGCCGATCTCCGCGCTGCTCAGCATCTTGTCGATGCGCGCGCGCTCCACGTTCAGGATCTTGCCCTTGAGCGGCAGGATGGCTTGGTTCGCGCGGTTGCGCCCCTGCTTCGCGGAGCCGCCGGCGCTGTCGCCCTCGACGATGAAGAGCTCGCTCTTCGCCGGGTCCTTCTCCTGGCAGTCGGCGAGCTTGCCGGGCAGGGTCGAGATGTCGAGCGCGTTCTTGCGCCCCACCTTCTCGCGCGCGAGCTGCGCGGCCTTGCGCGCGGCGGCCGCGAGCACGACCTGCTCGAGAACCTGCTTCGCCTCCTTGGGATGCGTCTCGAACCAGTGGCCGAGCGCGTCCGCCACGGCCGCCTGCACCACCGGCTGCACCTCGCTGCTGACCAGCTTGTCCTTGGTCTGGCTGCTGAACTTCGGGTCCGGGACCTTCACCGAGAGCACGCAGGTCAGCCCCTCGCGCATGTCCTCGCCGGCGAGCTCCACCTTCTCCTTCTTCGCCAGCTCCTCGGCGTATTTCGCCACGACGCGCGAGAGCGCCTGGCGGAACCCCGCCTGGTGCGTGCCGCCGTCGCGCTGCGGGATGTTGTTGGTGAAGCAGAGCATCACCTCGCGCGGCGAATTCGTCCACCACATGGCGAGCTCGACGCGGATGCCCTCGCTCTCCTTCGAGACCACGCTGATGGGCGGCTTGAACAGCGGCTCCTTGCCCTTGTCGAGCCACTCAACGAAGGCGACGAGCCCGCCCGCGAAGTTGAAATCGGCCTCCTGCGCGGGCACGTGCCGGTCGTCGCGCAGGGTGATGCGCAGGCCGGAGTTGAGGAAGGCGAGTTCGCGCAGCCGGCGTTCCAGGATGTGGAAGTCGTATTCGGTGCGGGTGAAGGTGGCCGCGCTGGGCTTGAAGGTGACCTCGGTGCCCGAACCCCGCGCCGCGGGGCCCACCACCTCGAGCGGCGCGACCGTCTCGCCATGCTCGAAGCGGATGCGGTGCTCGCGCCCCTCGCGCCAGATGCGCACCTCCATCCACTCGCTGAGCGCGTTGACCACGGCCGCGCCCACGCCGTGCAGCCCGCCCGAGACCTTGTAGGAGTTCTGGTTGAACTTGCCGCCCGCGTGCAGCCGCGTGAGCACCACCTCGGCGGCGGAGACGCCCTCCTCGGGGTGGATGTCCACCGGGATGCCGCGCCCGTCATCGGTCACGGTCACGCTGCCGTCGCCGTTCAGCACCACGTCCACGCGCGTCGCGTAGCCGGCCTGCGCCTCGTCCACCGCGTTGTCGATGATCTCGAAGGCCATGTGGTGCAGGCCCGAGCCGTCATCGGTGTCGCCGATGTACATGCCGGGGCGCTTGCGCACGGCCTCCAGGCCGCGGAGCACGGTGATGGAGGCGCCGGTGTAGTCCTCGCCGTTGGGGGTCGCGGGCGGCGCGGGTTCGCTGGTCATCGGGCGGGGGAAAACCTCGGAAAACTGAGCGTGCAGTATGCCATTTCCGGGCCGGTCAACCCAGGGGGGCGGGGCGGATTCCGCCCGGCTCCAGGGCGAAAAATTCCGCTTCCGCGCCAATGGCTTGGAAGGGGTGCGCCTCGGTCCCGGTCAGGAAGCTCTGGCCCGGCAGGGCGGCCAGCGCGGCGAAGAGCGCCGCCCGCCGCCCCGCGTCCAGATGCGCGGGCAGCTCGTCGAGCAGCAGGATCGGCGCGAAGCCCCGCGCGCGGCCGATCAGCGCCGCATGGGCGAGCACGGTGGAAACCAGCAGCGCCTTCTGCTCGCCCGTCGAGCACAAGGCCGCGGGCTGGGCCTTCTCGACATGGGTGAAGAGAAGCTCCGCGCGGTGCGGGCCGCTCAGCGTCGCGCCCGCCGCCGCATCCTTCGCGCGGCTTTCGGCCCAGGCGGCGCGCAGCGCCTCCTCCGCCGCCAGGGCGGGCATCTCCGCGAGCAGCGCCCCCGCGGGGCAGCGCAGCTCGAGATGCGCGGCCGGAAAGGCCCCCGCCACTCCGCCCGCCATCGCCGCGTTCAGCCGCGCCACCAGCGCCCGGCGCGAGGCGGCGGCGGCCACGCCATGCCGCGCCATCGCGTCCTCCAGCCCCGCGAGCCAGGCGGGATCGGCCCGGCGGCCGCCGCCCAGCAGCCGGTTGCGATGGGCCATGGCCGTCTCATAGGCCGCCACCTCGCGCGCGTGGTGCGGCTCCAGCGCCAGCACCAGCCGGTCGAGAAAGCGCCGGCGCGCGCCCGCGCTCTCCTGGAACAGCCGGTCCATCTGCGGGGTGATCCAGACCGTGGCGACGCGCTCGGCGATCTCGGACTGGCTGCGCGCGCGCTCGCCGTCGAGAAAGAAGGCGCGGCGCTCGGCGCCGCCCTCCTCCGCCGCGCCGGTGCCGATCTCGAAGGGGCCCTGCGCGTCCTCGAAGCGGCCACTCACCGCCCAGGGGCCGGCCCCGCCCTCGGCGAGCTCCGCCACGCGGGCGCCGCGCAGCCCGCGCCCGGGGCCGAGCAGCGAGATGGCCTCCAGCAGATTCGTCTTGCCCGCCCCGTTGGGCCCGGCGAACACCACCGCCCGCGCGGCGAAGCGCAGGTCGAGCGCATGGTGGTTGCGGAAGCGGCTGAGGCGCAGGCGGGTGAGGCGCAGCACGCCCGCCGCGTCAGACCCGCATCGGCATCAGCACGTAGAGCGCAGCGTCGTCGCCTGCGTCCTGCACCACGGTGGGCGCGCTGCCGTCGGAGAAGCGGAAGCGCAGCATGTCGCCCACCTGGTCGGTGATGTCGGCCAGGTAGCGCGCCTGGAAGCCGATCTCGATGGGCGCGGCGGCGTAGCTCACCACGTCCTCGTCCAGCTCCTCCTGCGCCTGGCCCGTCTCGGCGGAGGAGGCGGTGAGCAGCAGGTGGTTGCGGTCGAGCGAGAGCTTCACCGGGCGCGACCGTTCGGAGGAGATGGAGGCGACGCGCCCCACAGCCTCGGCGAAGGGCTGCTTGGCCACCTCCAGCACCTTGTCGTTGCCGCGCGGGATCACGCGCTCGTAGTCGGGGAAGGTGCCGTCGATGAGCTTGGAGGTGAGGGTGACGGGCCCGATGCGGAAGCTGATCTTGGTGTCGGAGAGGCGGATTTCGATCTCGTCGCGCGTCTCCTCGGCGAGCTTGCGCAGCTCGTTCACCGTCTTGCGCGGGATGATGACGCCGGGCATCGCGCCCGCGCCCTCGGGCAGCTCCTCCTCGACGCGCGCGAGGCGGTGGCCGTCGGTCGCGGCGGCGCGCAGCACCTTGCGGCCCTCGCTCTCGGCCACATGGAGGTAGATGCCGTTGAGGTAGTAGCGCGTCTCCTCCGTCGAGATGGCGAAGCGCGTGCGGTCGATCATGCCGCGCAGCTTCGCCGCCTCCAGCTTGAAGGCGTGCGGCAGGGCGCCCTCGGTCATGGAGGGGAAATCCTCCACCGGCAGCACCTGCAGCGTGGTGTTGAACTTGCCCGCGCGCAGCTTGAGCGGCGCGTCGCCCCCCGTGTGGTCGAGCTCGATCACCGCGCCGTCGGGCAGCTTGCGCACGATCTCGTAGAGGGTGGCGGCGGGGGCGGTGGTGCGGCCGGGCCGGGCCACCTGCACGCCGGGCACTTCCTCGACCACCGCGATCTCCATGTCCGTCGCGGTCAGGCGGAGCACGCCCTCCTTCGTCGCGTCCAGCAGGATGTTGGAGAGGATGGGGATGGTGTTGCGGCGCTCCACCACGGACTGGGTGTGGCCGAGGGCCTTGAGCAGGATGGCGCGCTCGACGCTGAACTTCATCTCCCGAACCCCTTCCCGCCTCTGCCGGGTCGAATCGCCGCCCGTTGGGCCTGCTTCCCTAGCATCGCGGCGCGGCAGGGCAAAGCGCCCGCGCCCCCCCGGCGTTCCCAGCCCGGCCCCTCCGGCCTAGAAGGGGGCGGTGCAGCCCATCTGCCTCAGCTTCGACAACGGCCCCGAGCCCGAAGCCACGCCCCTGGTGCTGGAGGTGCTGGCCCGCCGCGGCCTCTCCGCCAGCTTCTTCGTGATCGGCGAGAAGCTGCGCGACCCCGCCCGCCGGGCGCTGGCCGAACGCGCCCTGGCCGAGGGCCACCGCATCGGCAACCACACCCTCACCCATGGCGCGCCGCTCGGCCTGCGCCCGCCGGTCGAGGCGGTGCAGGAGATCGCGGCGGCCGAGGCGCTTCTCGGCCACTTGAACCGGGAGCGCCTGTTCCGCCCCAATGGCGGCGGCGGCGCGCTGGGGCCGCATCTGCTGCGCCGCTCAGCCCTCGCCCATCTGATGGCCGAGCGCTACACGGTGGTGCTGTGGAACGCCGTCCCGCGCGACTGGGACGACCCGGAGGGCTGGCCCGCCCGCGCCCTCGCCCTCTGCCGGGCCGCCACCTCCCCCGTGCTGCTGGTGCTGCACGACCTGCGCGCCGACGCCATGCGGCATCTCGACCGGGTGCTCGGCGCCCTGGCCGAGGAGGGCGCGGCCTTCACGCCGGAGTTCCCGGACTCGTGCCTCGCCTTGCGCGAGGGCCGGCTGCTGTGCGATCCGGGGAATATATCCAGGAAGGATGACGCGCCATGAACCGCCGCACCGCCCTTGCCGCAGGCCTCGCGCTGCCCGCGCTCGCCGCCGGGCGCGAGGCCCGCGCCCAGACCTGGCCCGACCGCCCGATCCGCCTCGTCGTGCCCTTCGCGGCCGGCACCAGCACCGACATCATCGGCCGGATGATCGCGGGGCAGATCTCCCGCGCCCTCAACGGCCACACGGTGGTGGTGGACAACCGGGCCGGGGCGGGCGGCACCATCGGCTCGCAGTTCGTGGCGCAGTCGCCGCCGGACGGGCACACGCTGCTGCTCGGCACCATCGGCACCCATGCGGTGAACCCGCACCTGATGCCGGGTCTCGCCTACAACCCGCTGCGCGACTTCACGCCGCTCTTCCTGCACTCGAAGACGGCGCTGCTGCTGGTGGTGCGCCCGCAGCTCGGGCCGCGCGACATGGCGCAGTTCGTGGCGCTGGCGCGCGCGCGGCCGCTTTCGGTCGGCACCTCGGGCACCGGCACGGCGGGGCATCTCAACCACGCCGTGATGAGCGAGGCGACGGGCGTCGCCACCACCCACGTCCCCTACCGGGACGGCGCGCGCGCCATGACGGACGCGCTGAACGGCACGCTCGACGCCATGTTCTACCACACGCAGTTCGTGCGCGCGCAGATCGAGGCGGGCCAGCTCATCGGCCTCGGCATCACGGGCGCGCGGCGCAGCCCGCTGCTGCCCCAGGTGCCGACCTTCGCCGAGCAGGGGCTGCCCGCCATCAACGCCGAGGGCTGGTGGGCGCTGTTCGGCCCGGCCAACCTGCCCGCGCCCATCGCGCAGCGCCTCGCCGACATCTTCGCCGCCTCGCTGACCGAGGCCGAGACGCGCACGACGCTGGAGCGCAACGGCGTCGAAGCCCTGGGCGGCGGGCCCGAGGCGCTGGCCCGCTTCATGCGCGAGGAGCTGGAGCGCTGGGGCGCGGTGATCCGCCGCGCGGGCATCACCGCGGATTCGTGAGGCGCGCCGCGCGGCCGCCGATTCCGGCGCGGCCGCGCAGCCTCTAGGAAGGGCGCATGGACGCGACCACGCCCCCCGCCGGGCGGCTTCTGCCCGGCATCCTGCACGCGGTGGGCGGCACGCCCGCCGTGCTGCTGCCCCGCCTCTCGGCCGAGGCCGGCGCGCGCCTCGCCCTCAAGCTCGAATTCCTCAACCCGGGCGGCAGCGTGAAGGACCGCATCGGCCTCGCCATGGTCGAGGACGCCGAGGCGCGCGGCGAGATCGCCCCCGGCCGGTCGGTCATCGTCGAGCCCACCTCGGGCAACACCGGCATCGCGCTGGCCTGGGTGGCGGCGGCCAAGGGCTATCGTCTGATCGTGGTGATGCCCGACGGCGCCTCCCTGGAACGGCGCAAGATGATGCGCCACCTGGGCGCGGAGCTGGAGCTGACGCCGGCCAAGCGCGGCATGGCCGGCGCCATCCAGCGCGCGGAGGAGATCGTGGCGCGCACGCCGCACGCCTGGATGGCGCGGCAGTTCGACAACCCCGCCAACCCCGCCATCCACGCCCGCACCACCGCCGAGGAGATCTGGCGCGACACCGCGGGCGCGGTGGACGCGGTGGTGGGCGGCATCGGCACCGGCGGCACGCTGACGGGCGTGGCCCGCACGCTGAAGCCGCGCCGGCCGGGGCTTCTCGTGCTGGGGGTGGAGCCGGCCGAATCCGCCGTGCTGAACGGCGATGAGCCGGGGCCGCACCGCATCCAGGGCATCGGCGCGGGCTTCCGCCCCGCGGTGCTCGACCTCGCCGCCCTCGACGGGGTGGAGCGGGTGGCCGAGCGCGAGGCCTTCGCCGCGGCGCGCGAGGCGGCGCGCGCCGAGGGCATCGCGGTCGGCATCTCCACCGGCGCGGTGCTGGTGGCGATGCGCAGGCTTGCCGCCCGGCCGGGCATGGCGGGCAGGCTGATCCTGGGCATCGCCGCCTCCGGCGCCGAGCGCTACCTCTCCACCGAGCTTTTCGAGGGGCTGTAGCGGCGCGGGGGCGGGGCTGGTATGCTCCGCCCTCCCCCCGGCTGTCCCGAACCTCCCCCCGAACGAGGTCCGACCGCCATGGCGCGCGACGCCACCTCCGCCGCGGCCGCCCCGCGCCGCTTCGCCTCGCCGGCCGTGCGCGCGGCCATCGCCCGCCGCCTGGGCGAGTTCGCCGCCCTTCTGCTGGGGCTGGGCGGCATCGCGCTGCTGCTCGCCGTGGGGAGCTACGACCCGGCCGACCCCTCGCTCTCCACCGCCACGGCGCGGCCGGTGGGCAATCTGCTCTTCGCGCCGGGCGCGGTGGTGGCGGATGTGCTGCGCCAGGGGGTGGGCTGGATGGGATTCCTTCCCGGGCTCGTGCTGCTCGCCTGGGCCGTGCGGCTCGCGGCCGGGCGGGGCGTGCGGCTGGCGCCGCTGCGCCTCGCCTTCCTGCTGCTGGCCTTGCCGCTCGGCGCCGCGCTGCTGGCCGAGATCCCGGGGGCCGAGGCGGGGGCGGCGGGGCCGCTGCTGGCCGCCGCGCTCACCACCGCCCTCGCCGACGCCTTCGGGCCCACGGGCGGGCTCGCGGCGCGCATCGGCCTCGCCGCGCTCTGGCTGTGGCTGACCTACTCGGCCTTCGGCCTCTCCTTCGGCGAATGGGGCCGGGCGGCGCGGCTGACCGCCGAGACCGCCGCGCGCGGGGCGGAGAACGCGGCGCGCTTCTCCGTCGAGAAGCGCCATGTGGTGCTGCGCCCCTTCCTCGCCGCGCGCCGCCTCTGGCCGCGGCGCAACGACGGGCCGGGCGAGGATCTGGCCGCGGTGCTGCGCGCGGCCGAGCGCGCGGCCGAGGCCCCTGCCTCCGCGCGCGCCGAGCCGCGCCTGGACGCCGCGGCCCCGCCGCCCGCCGCGCCCCCGGCGCCCGCCGCCGCGCGCAGCGCCCCGCGCGTGGCCGCGCCTTCCCGGGGCAGGCCCGCCCCCGTGCAGCCCCAGCTCGACCTGCCCGTGGAGGGCTGGCGCACGCCCCCGCTCGAGCTGCTGGCGCCCCCGCCCGCGCGCATCGCCTCCGGCCCCAGCGAGGAGGCGCTGCAGGCCAATGCGCGCATGCTCGAACAGGTGCTGAGCGACTACGGGGTGAACGGGCGCATCGTCGAAATCCGCCCCGGCCCGGTGGTGACGCTCTACGAGCTGGAGCCCGCGCCGGGCACCAAATCCTCGCGCGTCATCGGCCTCGCGGACGACATCGCGCGCAGCATGAGCGTGGTGGCGGTGCGCATCGCCACCGTGCCGGGCCGCAGCGTGATCGGCATCGAGCTGCCGAACGCGAAGCGCGAGACCGTGTTCCTCTCCGAGATGCTACAGAGCGAGGAATACCGCCGCAACACGGGCCGCCTGCCGCTGGTGCTGGGCAAGGACATCGGCGGCGCGCCGGTGATCCAGGACCTGGCGCGCATGCCGCATCTGCTGATCGCGGGCACCACGGGCTCGGGCAAGTCGGTGGGGATCAACACCATGATCCTCTCGCTGCTCTACCGCTTCGGCCCGGCCGAGTGCCGCTTCATCATGATCGACCCGAAGATGCTGGAACTCAGCGTCTATGACCGCATCCCGCATCTGCTCGCCCCCGTGGTGACGGAGCCGCCCAAGGCCATCGGCGCGCTGAAATGGACGGTGCGCGAGATGGAGCGCCGCTACCGCGCGATGAGCCAGCTCGGCGTGCGCGGCATCCAGGCCTACAACGAGAAGGTGGCCGAGGCGCAGGCGAAGGGCACGGTGCTGACGCGCCGCGTGCAGACCGGCTTCGACCCCGAGACCAACAAGCCGGTCTTCGAGGAGCAGCCGCTGACCCTCGACAAGCTGCCCATGATCGTCGTGGTCATCGACGAGATGGCGGATCTGATGATCGTCGCGGGCAAGGAGATCGAGGCCGCGGTGCAGCGCCTCGCGCAGATGGCGCGCGCGGCGGGCATCCACGTCATCATGGCCACCCAGCGCCCCTCGGTGGACGTGATCACGGGCACCATCAAGGCGAACTTCCCCACCCGCATCAGCTTCCAGGTCACGAGCAAGATCGACAGCCGCACCATCCTGGGCGAGCAGGGGGCGGAGCAGCTCCTCGGCCAGGGCGACATGCTGCACATGGCCGGGGGCGGGCGCGTCACCCGCGTGCATGGCCCCTTCGTCTCCGACGCCGAGGTCGAGAAGGTGGCCGACTGGCTGCGCGCCCAGGGCGAGCCCGACTATGTGGAGGAGGTGACCGAGGTCGAGGACGAGGAGGGCGGCGGGCCGCTCGACATCGCAAGCGCCTCGGACGCCGACAAGTCGCTCTTCGACCGCGCGGTGGAGGTGGTGGTGCGCGAGGGCAAGGCCTCCACCTCCTTCATCCAGCGCCACCTCAACATCGGCTACAACCGCGCGGCGAAGCTCATCGAGCAGATGGAGCGCGAGGGCATCGTCAGCCCCGCGAACCATGTGGGCAAGCGGGAGATCCTCGCGCGACGGCCGGAGGGGTGATCCGGTCGGCCTGAGATGCCGACCGTATGAGGCGACAAGCCGCTCGGGCCCCGGCCGGACGGCGGCATGCCAAAACATGGCATCCCGGGAACCGCGGTAGGAAATCGGAGGACGGCTTCCGCGCCATCACCAGCCGAAATGCCCTGCGGCGCGCGTCCGTTTCTGACGAGTTGGAAAAGCCTGTTGGAAAAAAGTTGGACGCCGACCCGCCCGCAGCTTATTTTTCGTTGGAAGTCTTTGAAAAGATTGGTGGGCGCACTAGGGCTCGAACCTAGGACCCGCTGATTAAGAGAAGCGGCGGCAGGAGCTTGTTTTCAGGCCACTATCCTTCCGGAGTCTGCCGAAAGGCCGAAATCGCCGCCTCCACCCTGCTCTCTTCGAAGCCCAGCGCCGCCAGCATCGCGCGCACGCTGTCCTCGGTCAGCACGCGCGGGGCCGGCACATGCACCACATGCGGCGGCGGCACCTCTTCCGGAACGGCCAGCGACCAATCGAGCTCCTGCGCCTGCGCCCAAAGCGGGTCATCCGGCAGAACGTGGTAGGGCAGGCCGTTCTCCAGCTCCACGACCACCGATCCGTCGGCACGCTGATGCAGCGGCTTCATGCGATCCTCCATGCGAAGCCTTCGAAGACGATCGAGGGCGAGTTGATAATCGCGGTTCCGCCGGCAGCCACGCCCGACACAAATTGCAGATTGCACACGCCGCCAGTGGTGAAGCCCCGCACAGAGTAGGCCCAGGTTCCGCCGGCCGGCGTTGACCAGGTTACACCCGGCGCAGTCGCTTGGTGATAGAACTGGCCGAGCGCGCCCACCGTGTTGTTCGGCGTTGGCGCCGCGCTGAGAAACGCCCGCGCATGCGCCGCACTGGCCGCCGTGAAGACCTGCGCGCCGACCGTGCTCGCGCCGAGGAAGCCCCGCGCATCCGCCGCACTGGCCGCCGTGAAGACCTGCGCGCCGACCGTGCTCGCCCCCAGCGTCCCGCGCGCCTCCGCCGCCGAGCTGTCGTCCAGCAGCGTGGCCGCCCAGGCGCTCACCGCCACGGGAGAGACGCCGGCCATGGCGATGGGCTCGCCGCCCGCGTTGAAACCCAGGAAGCGTCCCGCCCGCGCGGCCTGGGGCGGCAGCTCGAGCGCCGTGGTCGGATCGGTCGGGGCTGCCCGCAGCGCGCGCTCGGCCTCGCGCCGCGCCTCCTGCAGCGCGATCCACCAGCGCGCGAACTCGGCATTCAGTGCGGCCGCGGTCAGCGCGGAACCGTCCGTCCATTGCGCCGTCCGCGCCACCGGCTGCTGGCCCCAGATGAGGATCACGTCGCCCGCCAGCGCCGGGTCCGTCAGCGTCACGCTGCCGCCCGAGGGCGAGCCTGCGCCCGCCACCGTGTAGTCGGTCGAGAGCACCAGCTCGCTCATCACCGCCGCGCGCAGCCGCCGCACCAGAAGATGCGCGGCCGCGAAGAACGGGAAGGTGACGGGAAACACCGTCTCGCCGCCGGTGCAGACGAATTGCCGGCGGCGGTTGTCCGCCGGCACCAGGCTGATGCTCATGGTCCACCTCCGAAGATGCGCGCCGGCTCGGGCCCGCGGCGCGGGGCGGTCTCGCCCGGCGCCCACCAGAACTCCTGGTCGAACTCGCGCAGCGCGCGGCGCTGCTGCTGGCGGAAGCGTCGCGCGGCCTCGGGGTCCGCCCACCATTGCAGCCGGTCCCACAAGAGCCGGTCGGTGGCGAGGCGCGAATACCAGAGCGTCGAGCCCGGCGCGTTGTTGCGGACGAAGCGCGCCAAATCGGCGCCCAGCGCGCGTTCCTTGCGCTCATCGTCCAGCGCCTGGATGTTGAGGCCGGCGATGCGCGCCAGGTCGTCCGTCAGCCCGCCGATCGGCCCGCCGAACATGTTGGCGACGAAGCTCTGGTCCGCGCGGTTCACGGCGGTGTAGGCGAAGTCTCCCAGGATGCCCGCGCCGCCCCCCTGGGCGAAGGCGGCCAGCCAGAAGCGGTGGTCGTCCATCGCGCGCGGATCGCGGCCGCGGGCGATCTCCTTGAGCTGCATGGCCAGCGCGCCCATCAGCGTCGTGCCGATGGCGAAGCTCGCCAGATAGGCCGCCTTGCCGGAGAGGCGCTCCTGGTTCAGCGCCCGGCCGATGTGCATCAGCATGACGGTCACGGGGAAACTCTTGAACTGCATGGCGCTGCGCAGGAACTCGCCCGCCAGCGTGCCGGGCCTGGTCTGGCCGAGCATCAGGGCGCGCTCGGCCGCGCCGGGTTCCGGCACGGCAAACCGCGCCTCGGTCTGGACGAACTCGAGGAGGCGCGTCGCCGCTTCCAGCCGGGCGGCCTGGGTGCTAGTCTCCGCCCCGCTCGGGCCCCCAACGCTGGCGCCCGCTCCGGGCCCGGCGGCAGACGCCGGGGCGGGAGCTGAGGGGGCGGCACCGCCGGCAGGCTGCGGTTGGGCCGTGCGTTCCCACCGCCCGAGCAGCGGCCGCTTGGCGATGTAGTTCCGCCGCATCACCGAGGCGGTCACCACCTGCCAATACCCCTCCTTGCGATGCAGGCCGAGGATCAGCACCTCGTCGCCGCTGCGCGCCGGTGCCGGCGCCACGGCGAAGACCGAGCCGTCGCGGCCCTGCCGCAGCTCGGTTGCGGTCGCCAGCACACGCAGCACGAAATCCTCGGCCGGCTCCTTCAGCTCCTGCCCGTGCCGCGCCTCGATGTGCGCGAGCCCGACTCGGCCGCCGTCCGGCTTAGTCGGATCGCCGCGCGCGAGCCGCACCGGCCCGGGCTGCAGCCCGGGGATCCCCTCCGGCAGCCAGGCGAGGTCCGGCGTTCCGTCCGGCCCGAGCCGCCATGAGCCCGGCTCATCGCCGGTCCAGCGCGCCGGCCCCGGCTCGCCCTGGCCGCGCACCACCGCCTCGGGGCTCAGCACGCGCCAGCCGCCCAGCTCCTGCACGCCATGGGCGCGCAGCAGCTCCCACTCTGCCGCGCCGATCCCGTAGCGCTGCATCGCCGCGCGCAGCGGCGCGTCCAGGTCCTCGAAGCGCCTGCCCGCCTGCTCGGCCAGATGCCCCAGCATCTCCATGCCGATGGCCCAGCGCGCGGCCTGGGTGTGCGCGGCCAGCCCCTGGGCGCGGAGCACGAAATCCGCCGCGCGGGTGCCGAGCCCGGTGCCCACCACATCCGCCTGGTTGCGCATGGCGCCTGCGGCGCGCTGGGCCCAGGCCTCGGCGATCAGCCCCGCGCGCACGGCGATGCGCCGGTCCTCGGCGTTGCGCGGGTTCAGCAGGCGCAGATAGTCGCCCATCCAGCCGGTGGCCGGCAGCCCGTTCCAGGCCGCCACCTGGCGCATGGTCGCGAAGTCCGAGACGGAGGAGAGCACGGCCGAACCCAGCCGCGCCGCGGTCAGGAAGGCCCGCGTCTCGCGGAAGGCGGTGGCCACCCAGTCGTTCACCGGCGTGCTGGCGAGGCCCGAGACATGGGCCCAGACCGTGTCGATCCGCCACGCGGCGCGGCGCGCCTTCTCCGGATCGCCCGCCAGCGCGAGGCGGCGCTGCGCCTCGTCGCGCAGCATGCGGATCATCCAGTCCGGGTTGGGGCCCAGCACCTCCAGCATGGCGATGTCGCGGGCCATGCCGTCCACATGGCCCATCAGCAGGTCGTAGAGATGCGCCTCGCCCACGCCGAAGCGCCTGTTGAAGCCGAGCCAGGCCTCGGCCGATGTCCACTGGAAGGCGCGCATGGCGCTGCGCCGGTTGGCCAGCGCGCCGCGCCCCTGCGGCGCGCCGGGGGTGAGGTCCGACAACCCCTCGGTGCGCAGCCGCTCCACCGCCTCGGCGAAGATTTCGCCGCGGCGCAACGCGTTCACCTCCGCGCCGGTGTCCGGGTCGATGACGCGCAGCCGGCCGGTGGCGTGCTCCTCCTCCAGGAAGCGCAGCACCGCCTCGCGCCCCTCGGCGCGCACCTTGGCATGGTCCCAGAGCTGCGGCAGGCGCCAGTCGGCGCGCTTGGTGGAGGGCGCGCCGCCGGCCGCGATGAAGCGGTCCACCATCTGGTCGGTGACGCGCGTCCAGGCCTCGGCCAGCGCCTTCACGGCGGGGTCGCGCGGGGCCTCGCCGTAGAGCGCGCGCACCATGTCCACAAGGCCCTGCTCGTCGCGCATCAGGCCGAGCGCCTTGGAGCGGAACCGGTCCAGCACCTCCACGAGGCCGGCATGCGCCAGGCCGCGGATCGCGCGGGCGCGCGCCTCCACATTGGTGTAGGTGGCCTTGCCGGTCAGGTCGCGCGCCAGCAGCGCCAGCACCCCGTTGTGGAAGCCGGCCGCGTGGCCTTCGGCCAGCTCGATGTTGCGCGCCGCGGCCAGGACGCGCTTGGCGGCCTGGCGCTGCGCCTCGCGCCCCTGTGCGGCCAGTTCCTCGGCGGCGCGCGCCATGGCCTCGGCCTCGGAGAGCCCCTTGCCCAGCAGCTCCTCCACGCGGGCGTTGACCTTCGCGGCGGTGGCCGCGCCGATCCGGCCCGCCTCCACGGCATCGGCCACGCATTTGCGATGGCGGGTGGTCACGGGTCGTAGCCCTCCAGCACGCGCTTGTGCAGCAGGGCGGTGGCGGCGGCGAGCTGATGCTGCCACCCCGACGGCCCGCCGCCATGCACCAGCTCGATGGCGCCGTCGGCCTGCACGATCACGGCCGCCACCGCCATGGGCGGGCGGGCGCGCAGCCGGCGCTTGAGGGTGGCGATGGCCCAGGCCGTGTCGGCCGGCGAGTCCGGCGGGGGGAGGCGCAGCAGCTGGGCCTGCGTCACGGCGCCCCCCCGATCAGGCAGGCCGCGGCGGCCGCCAGCTCCTCCGCCTCGCGCTCGGCCGCCTCGAGCAGCGCGCGCGCGCCGATCTCGCCGGCCTCCTCGGGCACGGGAATGTCGCGCGCGGCCGCGATGCGCTGGGCTTCGAGCAGCTCGGCGCGCGCCGTCTCGGGCAGGGCCGCCAGCCGGGCACGCTCGGCCTCGGCCGCCAGCACGCGGGCGGCCTGCGGGTCGGTGAGCGGCTCGTCCGCCGCCACCTCGCGCGGCCCCAGGGCGGCATCCGCCTCCTCGGCCCGGCGGGCGGCCTCGGCGAGATCGCTCACCCGCACCGGCGGCAGGTCGAGAAGCGTGGGTCCGCCCTCGGCCTGCTGGGCGCGCGCCACATAGCCGCGCAGCACCTCCACCAGCCGGACTTCGGGCTTGATGCGCCGCGCGAGGTCGCCGTCCGGGAACATGGACTTCAGCACGCCCATGCCGGAGTCGGTGATGGGCGGGCGTTCCAGGTCCGCCTGAAGCACCAGGTCGGCCACGCGCAGCTTGCGGCGCTGGGCTTCCAGGATGGCGTCCACCGCCTCGGCCAGCGCGGGCGTGCCGTCGTAATGCGCGGTCTCCGGGCTGCGCGCGGCCTCGGCGCGCATCGCCGCCCAGTCGCCCGCCACCTGGCGCAGCGCCGCGGCCAGGCCGCGAATGCCCTCGGTCTCGCCCTCCACCAGCCGGGCGGCCAGCGGGCCGAAGGCGTCGCCATAGGCTGCCATCAGCAGAGCGCGCTCCAGCCGCTGGATCAGCTCGGCGTTCCAGCTTCCGTCCGCGCGCAGCAGCGCGCCGCGCTCCTCTGGCGTCAGCCGCGCCACGAAGGCCTCGCGGAACTCCTGGTTGGCGGCGTGGCGCAGGTCCCCGCCGCGCCAGAGGCGCAGCGCGTCGCGCACCGCGGCCACGTCGCGCTTCGCCACTTCGGCCGCCGGCTCGGCCAGCGTGGCGCGGAGATTGGCCTCGCGCACGAAGGCCGCCCGCTCGGCGGCGGAGAGCTGAGAGACGCGGGCCGAGACCAGCACCGGCTCCTCGACGCCCTCGATGTCGAAGCCCGCCCGGCGCAGCGCGGCCAGATAGGCCTCGCGCTGCGCGGCGAGGGCGGGGTCGCGGTGCACCAGCGTCAGCGCGGCGATGCGGCCATTGCCGCTTTCCACCACCAGGTCGGGGCCGATGATGGGGGCGCCCGCGCCGGCCTCCGGGCTGGGGAGCAGCCGCTCCGGGATCAGGCGCGCGGCGATGGCGCGCACCTGGTCCTGGCTGGGGGCGGCCGCGCGGTCGCGCGGTTGCAGGCCTTCGGCGTGCGGATAGGCCGGGTTGGGCCGGCCTTCCGGATCGTGGCTCGGAACGAGCTGGCGCAGCGAGACCACGCGCGGCTCCACCAGCACGGCGCGGCCGGTCGGCGCATAGGCGTTGAAGCGGCCGAGGGCCGGCGGTAGATTGTCGGCCAAGCCTCCGAGCGTCTGGGACGTGAGCACGGGGGGGCCAGGCTGCCGGCCCGCATCGTGCATCGGGGGTGATGCCGCGGCGCGGCGCATCCGCTCCGCCATGCCAGGCACCTGCTCCAGCCGTGTCACGCCGCTGCCCTCGGGCAGGCGATACATGGTGGCGAGCGCGAGCATGCCGTTGCCTGCGCGGTATTCCTCGACCACCACCATCCCGCCGCGCGCGTCCCGCGCCAGATAGGCGACGGCGAGACGGCCCGGTTGCGCGCCGCGCGGATCGGTGAGGGTGAGGGCGCGCTGCTGCGCGGCGGCGATGAAGCCTTGCCAGCCGGCAAGGTCGTGCAAGGTGATGGGCGGTTCGTCGGGCGCCCGCGCGGCGTCGGGGCCGTGGCGCCGCCAGACATGGCGCACCGCGTCGCTGGTCAGCACGCGCGGCGTCTCGGTGCCCACCGGCAGGCCCAATTCCCGCAGGGCGCGCGCCTCCGCCTCCTCGAGCCATCCGCCCGCGACGCCATGCACCCGGCCTTCCGGCGCGCGCAGGGCGCGCGCGACGAAGTCCGCGATGGCCTGGCGCTCGTCTCCGGCCGCGGGCTGCTCGATCCAGCCAGCCAGCACGCGCCGGTTCGGCCCCGGCAGGCTGGCCGCCGGCCGCTGGCGCGCCAGCAGCGCCGCCTGGGCCGCCGCGGCGGCCTGCTCGTGCGCCAGCGCCTGCTCCGGCGCGGGCAGCACCGCCTCGGCCATGGCCTGGGTCTCGGCCACGGGACGCGCGCCTTCGGCCTGGATGCGTGCGGGGCTGTCCTGGGGCGCGCGCGCCAGCACCCGCTCCACCCCCGCGAGCACGGCGCGCACGCCCCCGCCGATGACGGCGCCCCCCAGCGCCGCCATGCCGATCTGCTCCAGGCTGTCGTCCGGCAGGCCGAGGCTCACGCGGTAGGGGCCCGCGCGCAGCTCCACCACCGCCTGGGTGCCCGCGGCGATGGCCGCCTCCTGGGCGGCCACGCGCGCCACCTGGCGCAGCACCGAGCCGCCGGCCGAGTGGAAGCCGAGCGGCAGGGTGAGAAGCTGGATCGGGTCCGCGAAGACGCCCGCCACGCGCCCCGCGAAGTCGCCGAGCCCGCCGCCGAGGTCCTCCGCGCGGCGGGCCTCGGCCTCGGCCTCGATGGCGTTGCGGCGGGCGCGGTCGCGCAGCTCGGCGACCGTGGGGAAGCGGTCGGCCTCATCGGGGCGGGCGGCGCGCAGCCGCGCCACGGCGGCGTCCCAGGCCTCCTCGCGGCGGCGGCGCTCCTCGGGGCTGGCGAGCTGCTCGAAGCGCGTGGGCCCCATCACCAGGCGGTCGGGCGTGGGCGGGATGAGCCAGTTCAGCGCGCGCGGGATGTCGCGCAGCGTGTCGCCGGTCCAGCGGCCGGCCTCATAGGGGTTCTCGACGCGCTCGCCCGCCTCGGCCAGCACGGCCTGGGCCTCGGCGAAGGCGCGGCGGGCGTTGCGCTCCTCCGAGGCGAAATTGCCGGTGGCGAGCTGCGCCTCCAGGCCCAGCATGAAGCGCTCGGCCAGGCCGCGCGGCGCGGTCGGGATGGGGTCCCAGGCGACGGGCCGCGGCTCGGGCCCCAGGGCCAGCACGCCGCTCACCGCGCTTGCTCCGCCGGCTCAAGCCGCAGCCCCTGGCGGCGGCGGCGCGCCTCCTCCTCCAGCGCGCGCTCGCTCGCGCGGAAGCGCGCGCCGGGCGTCGGGTCGTCGCGCAGCGGCGCGGCGCCGTTCAGGTCCAGCACGAAGGCGCCGCCCGGGCGGTTGGCGTCCAGCACGTCGCGGCCGCCATGGCGCAGCACATAGCGCCCGGGCCCGACGGCCTCGAGCTGGAAGCCGCCGCGCGCCACCATGGCCGGGGTGATGGGCCGGCCGTCGGCGGCCACCGCTCCGGCCAGGCGCTCGGGCGGCAGCGCGTCCATCACGTCCAGGAAGGCGCGCTCGCTCATGCCCTCAGGCAGCAGCGTCAGCCGCCCGTTATAGCTCGCCACGGGCGCGAGGCGTTCCAGCACCCCGGCCAGATCGGCGCGGCGCAGCGGCTCCGCCGAGCGGCCGCGCGCGGCGGCCAGCGCCGCCCCGGCGGCGAGCGCGGCCGCGGCGATGTCGGCGCGCGCCTCGGGCCGGCGCTCCAGCGCGGGGCCCAGATGGAGGTCGAGCGCGGTCTGCACGTCGCGGCGCAGCGCCTCGGGCGGCGGGTTGTCGCGCAGCGCGAAGGCCCCGCGCAGGATTTGCCGCGAGACGGCCTCGTCGCGGTCCATGATGGCGCCGGCCACCGCGATGGCGCGGCGGCGGTCGTCGCGGCCCTCGCCCTCCATGCGCCACTCGGCCAGGGTGCGCCGCAGCCCGGGCAGGCCCAGCGCCTCGCGCAGCGCGCCCAGCGCGCCCCAGGCGGCATCGGCGTCGGGGCTGTTGGCGATGCGCTGGTAGAAGGCCTCCACGAAGGGCTTGGGCAGGTCGCGCCGCCGCTCGGCGGCGATGCCCAGCCGCTCCTGCTCGGCGCGCAGCCCGCGCACGAACTCCGGCAGCGCCGCCAGCTCGCCGCCCTGCACACGCTGCGCGAGGTCGCGCAGCGCGGGGCTGCCCGCCATGGCGTAGCCGGCCGCGTCCTCGCGCACCGCGCGGTCGCGCGCCTCGAAGGCCTGGACGGTGGCCTGCACACGCTCGGCGTTCCGGCGGGCGTCGGGCCCGGTCAGCGGAAAGCGGGCGAGGAAGGCCTCCCGCTCCGCCTCCGGCAGGGCCGCGGCCTGGCGGCGCAGCGCGCCGCGGTCGGCGGCCAGCTCCAGCTCGCGGTTGATCGCGGCCACCCGCTCGGGCGGGAGCCCGGCGGCCGCACCCTCCTCCGCCGTGATGGCGCGGCGCTCGCCGCTCGCCTCGGCCTCCACGGTCAGGTCGCGGATGCGCTCCTGCAAGGCCGCGCCCTCGATCTGCACGCCGCGCTGGGCGAGATGGTTGAGCAGCCGCACCGCGGCCGCCGGGTCGGCCGAGAAATTCGCCGTGCCGGGCGCGAAGCGCGCGGCGAGGTCGCGCAGCGCCGCGGGGTCGGCGGTGGTGCGGGCCAGCTCGGCGGCGGCGTGGCCTTCCATCGCCATGCGCTCGCGCTCCAGCACCTGCACGGGGTCGCGGCCGGCGGCGGCGATCTCGGCCTCGGTCAGCACATGCACCGGGCGGCCCTGCTGGGCGATGGCGGCCAGGTTCTCGGCCATGCGGCGGTCCAGCTCGGCGCGGCGCAGCGTCTCGCCCTCGCGCGTGGCGGCGCGGTCCTGCGCCTCCATGGCGCGCAGCCGGGCGGCGATGCGGCCGCGCTCGGCGCTGTTGAGCCCGTCCTGCGCGGGGATGGCGGGCAGCAGCGTGGCCAGGTAGTCGCGCGCTTCCTGCGGCAGGGGCTGTTCGCCCCGCGCGGCGCGCTCCACGCGGCCCATGCCGGCGTTGTAGGCGGCCAGCGCGCGGCCGAGATCGCCGTCGAAGCGGTCGCGCAGCGCGGCCAGATAGCGCGCGCCCCAGGGGATGGCGCGGGCCGGGTCGGTCAGCGCCTCGCGCGGCAGGGGCGGCACGCCCGGCAGGCCGGGATCGGCGGCGGTGGAGGGCAGGATTTGCATGGGGCCCACCGCGCCCTTGGGGCTCACGGCATCGGCCCGGCCGCCGCTTTCGTGCCCGGCGAGCGCGGCCAGCAGCGCCACGGGCAGCCCCGTCTCGGCGGCGGCGCGGGCGAGGTGCGGCTGCCAGGCTTCCGGCACCCGCGCCCGCAGCCGCTCGGGCGTGGCGAGCATGCGGCCCTGGCTCGCCTCGCGCTGCGCGAAGGGCGAGACGCGGGCCGCCCCGCCGCGCTCGAACTGCTCGATCCAGGCGAGACCCCCGCCCGCCGCGCGCCAGGCGGCCTCGGCCAGCGCGAAATCGCGCGTCTGGCGCAGCGCCTCGATGCGCTGCGTGACTTCCACGGCCGAAAGCGCGCCGGCGCGCGAGGGGTCAGCCGGCCAGGACCGGCCGCCGGCCTGGAAGGCCTCGCGCGGGCCGAGCGCCACCAGCTCGGCCACGGTCTGGTCCTCGATCCGCCGCGCGGCCGTCCAGGCCTGCGGGTCGGCGAGCGCCTGGCCCGCGGCGCGCTCGACATCGGCGAGCCGCGCGGGCAGCACCGCCGCCATGGAGGAGAGCGCGTCATCGGCCACCCGGCGGCGCTGCTGCTCGCGCACGGCGTTGGCCATGGGCAGGGCCAGCGCGTCGAAGCGCTGCTGGAAGCTGGCGCGGGCGATGGCGGGCAGGCTCTGCGCCGTCTCGTCGCGCCAGCGCGTGGCCCCGGCGATGAAGGCCTCCGGATCGGCCGCGTGGCGTTCGGCGAGGCCCGAGAGCTCCTGGCGCGCCATCACCTCCAGGCGGCGCGCCGCGCTGTCCACCGCCGCGCGGTTGAAGACGGTGCGGTAGAGCGCGCCGCCGCCCTCCATGCGCACCGAGGGGTCGGCCTCGGCGGCCTCGGTGCCGGCGGCCCAGGCGGCCTCGATGGTCTCGCGGTCGGCGCGGTCGTGAAGCTGGGCGGTCAGGCGCTCGAGGCGCGCGCCGAGCCCGGCGAGAGCGGCGGCGCGGCCCATGCCGACCTCGCCCGCCGCCACGGGGCGCACGGGCTGGGGCTGCGCCTGCGCCATCGGCGCGGGGATCTCGAGGCTCTGGCGGCGCAGCGGCGGGCGCGTGCCGCTCATGAGGATGTCCTCGGCGCGGCCCCGCCGGATTTGCTCTGGCCCGGCCAGCGGTCGGCCACGCGCATCGCGCCCTGGGCGAAGGTGGAAAAGGCGCCCAGCGCGCCCGCGGTGGCGGTGGCGGAGGCGTCGTCGCGCAGCAGCAGGGCGCGCTGGCTCGTCATGCCCGCGCCGAGCCGGGCGGATGCGGCGGCGATCTCGGTGTTGGTGCGCTGGATTTCGAGCTGGCGGTCGGCCTCGGCCCTGGTGCGCTCGGCCACCGTCTCGGCCGTGCCCTCGCCGATCACCACGCCGGCGGCGGAATAGCGGGCGTTCTGCGTGGCAAGGGTGCGGAACAGCGCCTCGCGCGTGTCCAGCGCCTCGTTCTGGCCGCGCAGCTCCACGCCGCGCGCCTCCAGCTCCTGCTGGCGCGACTGCAGCTCGAGCATGGCGGCCTGGCTGCGCTGCGCGCTGGCCTGGGCGGAGGCCTGCATGAGCGCAAGCCCGGTGGAGGCGACGGTGCCGACCGCGGAGACCACCGCGGCGATGGTGGCGAGCTCGGCCATGCTATTCCCCCACGGCCACGGTCATGGCCAGCGCCTGCACGGTCAGCGGCGCCGGGCGGTGGGGCGGCTGGCGCAGCTCCACCTGATGCACGCGCCGCCAGCCCAGCAGCCCGTCCAGGATGAATTCGCCCGTCAGGCGCTGCGGGGCGGGCGGCGGGATCGCGTCCAGCGGCGGGGCCGGATCGTCGCCGATCACGCGCGTGGCCAGCGTCGCGCCGCGCAGCTCCACGGGCCCGGAGCGATGCAGCCGCAGCGCCATGCGCACCAGCCGGCTCTTGCGGCCGATCAGCGCGCCGGTCGGGTCGCGCGGCTCCACCGGCATGGTGCGGATCAGCACCTCGAAGCCGAGGCCGATTTCCGCCGTCACGCAGGGGCGCGGCAGGCTCAGCGTCCCGCCGCTGACCACCGCCGTGCCTTCCGGCCGCCCGTCCAGCACCATCACCACCTCGCGGCCGTTGAGGTGGGACAGGCCCGTCAGCGTGCTGGTCGGGGAGGCGAAGGCGTAGTGGCGCGCATGGTCCAGCAGCCCCTCCGGCTCCACCATCAGCAGGCGCACCGCCTCGTCGCGCGCCACGGCGAGGAAGATCGCGCCGTTGGCGAGCGCGGTCGCGCCCAGCAGCACGCCGTCGAAGTTCCAGCGGGTGAAGGCCACCACCTCCTGCGCGCGCAGCAGGCTCAGCACCGCCATGCCCGCGCCGGAGAGCTCGGGCAGCAGCACCAGGTCGCCGTCGTCCTGCGCGCGGCCCTTGACGGCGATCACGTCGCGCGGGTTGTCGATGAGGTGCGGCGAGAGCAGCGAGAGCAGCTCGGCCTGCCAGGCCTGCTCGATCTCGGCATAGACGAACTGCCGCAGCGCCGCGCCGCCGCGCTGGGCGAAGAGCAGCGCCCCGTCCACCTCCGCCACGCGGCAGAAGCGCCGAACCCCGCGGCGCGACTGCTCCTCGATCGCCACGTTGGTGGGCGTGATGGGCGGCGCGACGGTGATGGCGTGCTCCGCCCCCGAGGTGAAGATCAACAGCCCGCGATGGGACATGAGCTGGTGGATCTGGTTGAGCTGGTCGCTGTCGATCGAGAGCATCATGCCCTCGTCGTCCGCCGCGCCCTGCTGGAAGTCGAAGAACTGCCCGGCGCGCGAGGCGAGCAGCGTGGTGGGCCGGCTCGCCAGCCCGGCCAGCCAGAGGCGGCCCTGATGGAATGTGCCGCATTCCGGCCAGCCGCGGCTGGCGCTGATCACCGGCTCGGGCCCCGCGCCGAAATCGAAGTTGGGGATGTTGGCGAGGCTGGCGGAGGCGGAGGTCCAGGAGGTGTCCGATCCCGCGCGGCGGATGGCGTGGGGCGGGATGTTGTGGTGGAACAGCAGCAGCGTGTCGGCCGACTGCGCGAAGTTGATGGTGTTCGCCGCCGCCGCATCGCCGGGCCATGAGCCGGAGAAGAGGAAGGCCCCGTCGCTGCCGCGATAGACATGGAAGCCGAAGGCCCAGAAGGCGAGCAGATAGACCTGGCTGGCCGAGAAGGCGAAGGGCACGAGGCGCAGCCCGTTGGCGGCGGCGGCCGGCAGGTCGGCCAGGTGCCGCGTGCCGGGCCGGCGGCGCACGCCGCCTTGGGGAAGCACCGCGACATTGCGCAGCGCGGCCGCGCCGGAATAGTAGCGCGTCACCTCCACCCGCGCGTCCAGCCGCGGGTCCAGCTCGCCGGCCGTGAAGCTGGTCTGCACGGTGCGCAGCGTCCTCACCACGCGCCTCCGTGGCGGGCCGCGATCAGCGGGAAATCCGTCATCGCCATGTGCGGCTGCTGCTGCGCCTCCACGCGCCGGGCCTGCGCGAGAAGGCTCTGCTCGCCGAGGCCCCAGGCGCGCTGCGTCATGAGCTGCGCGTCGCTGTTGGAGCCGGTGATGTTGAGCGCGAGGTCCGCCGCCAGCGCCGCGCGCGCGAAATGGCGCAGATGCGGCGGCCAGCGCGCGAGCGGCGGTTCCGCCTGGAACTCGGCCCACACCTCCTCGGCGTCGCAGAGCAGCTCCTCGCCCTGAATGCGCCAGACGGCGATGGGCGGCGCGCCGGGATGGCTGCCGGCATAGGCCCCGCGGAAGGCCAGCATCTCCGCCGGCAGCGCGTAGGCGTAGCGGAAGCCGAGCTCGGGCGGCGCGAGGCGGCGCGGGAGACGCGCCTGGCGCATGGTGCATGCCCAGGGGTGGGCCGTCAGCACCGCGGCCAGGCTGGAGGGGCCGATGCGGAACAGGGTGCTGGCCAGCTCGGTGCCCTCGTCGGCCTGCATGACCGGCTGGGCGCCCAGCATCGCCAGCGCCTCGTTGCCGATCTCGAGCACCGTGTCCGGGTTCATGCCGCCACCCCCGCGAGGTCGAGCGCGCGGTCGATCAGCGCCGGCTCATAGGGCTGCCCGCCGAGCTCGTGGTGAATGACGGCCTCCACCAGCGGGCGCAGATGGGCGCGCCGGCCGAGATCGAGCGGCGCATCGGGGGCGAAGCCGGTGCGGCGCGCCACCGCCTGGACATAGGCCTCGGTGTCGTTCTCGACGGGCGGCGCATAGCGGCGGATCAGCGCCCGGATGGTCGAAAGCCCGTGCTTGCGCTGGTAGTTGCGCAGCAGCACCGCCAGCGCGCGGATGCCCCACACATGGTCCTCGAACACCACGAAGCGGCCCGCCGGCTCCGCGCCCACCTGGCCGCGCCAGGCGATGGCGCGGTTGAACACGATGTTGCCCGGGTTCCGGTTGCGGAACCCGCGCGCCGCGGTGGGGTCGGGCCTGCGGGCCGTCATGGCTTACCTGCGCAGCTTGTCGCGCGCGCTCCAGACCGCCGCGGCCAGAGCGAGCCCCGCGCCGGCGATGGCCTCCAGATGGGCCACTTGCTCGGCCGAGAGGCCGAGCGCCAGCAGGATGCCGCCGGCGAGGCTCAGGATGTGGCGCGCCTGGCCCATGAAGAGCGCGATGCGCTCGGGCGGCTCTGGCGCGGCGGGGGCGATGTCGGCCATGGGGTCTGCTCCTCCTTCACTCGGCGCGCGCGGCGGAGCGCAGCGCGCGTTCCTCCATGCGGGCCATGCGGGCTTCCACGCGCTCGAGGGTGCGCGCCATCTCGATGAGGCGCTCGCTCACGCGCGCCTGCTCGGAGACGCGGTGCTGCTCCAGCACCAGCACGCGCCGGTCGATGTCCCAGACGAAGCTCGCCACCCAGAGCATGAGGGCGAGCATCAGCGGCGCGGCGACGCGCGAGAGCGCCACCACCAGCGGGTGGGTGTTGAAGCCTTCCAGGGCGGTGCGCGGGGCTTCGGTCATCTCACATGCTCACCAGCGCCTCGGCGATGCGCCGCGCCACCGGCGCCAGGCCGGGCGGGTCAGGCCAGGGCGCATCCGCCCGCGCCATCACGCCGAAGCAGGCCACCGCACCATCCGCACTCGCGCTGGCAGGCGGCGCGCCCACCGGCGGCAGCACCGCCCCGAGCGTGCCCGCCTCGCAGGCCGCGTCCGCCGCCGCCTTGGCGGTCTCCGCGACTTCGCGCGGTCCGAACCACCCCTGCGCGATCCACGCCTCGCCCGCATCGTCCATGCACGCCTCCTTCACGCCGGCAGCGCCAGCGCCGCGTCCACCAGCGCCGAGCCCAGCAGCGGCGCGGGATAGGTGGTTGTCGGCTCATACCGCGGATTGGGATGAAAGTTCGTCCGCTGCGGCTCAATGATGATGCCGCGCCCGAGATGCCTGCGCGGCACGTCCGCCGCCGCCAGCGCCCATGTGCCGTCCGCCAGCAGATACACTGCCTCTCGCCAGCAAGTTGCGCGCGCGAAAAGGTCAGCACGGGCGATGTGATGATGCCGCCCGAGATGACCCGCTGCGCCAGCGCCGCGCCGGAGCCCGGCAGGCCCCGGCGCAGCACGCCGCCCAGCAGGCGGTAGTCCCACACGCTCACTGGCTGATCCTCGCCACCAGCGTGCCCGCGCCGATGGCCGAGACCGCGAGGCGGTAGAGCACCCCGGCCTCCGGCTCGTCGGCCACCTCGGTGCACGGGTTGGCCAGCACCACCCGCGCGCCGCCGGCCGTGCACCGCACCCAGGTCGCGCCGTCGTCGAAGCTGCGCTCCAGGCCCGCCAGCACGCCCGTGGCCGAGCCGCTGAGCGTGACGTTGAACCGCCCGTGCATGTGCACGGGCGGGGATTGCGCCGGGGCGGTGCTGGTCGTCCAGGCCAGCACGCCCCTGGCCAGTTCCGTGCCGCCGAAGACCGCCATCAGTCGCTGTTCGTGACGGTGAGGGCGGTGACGTTGGTCACGTCCACCGTGGTCGCGGTCTTGGTCGCCACCACATGCCAGCCGGCGGTGGACAGCGCGCCGCCGCCGGTGACGACCAGCACATAGATCAGGTCGCCGATCTCGAGCACGCTGTGCACCTCGTTGAAGTAGCCCGCATTGTCCACGGCGGCGTGCGCGTCCGTGGTGCGGTAGGTGTGGATGCGCGGCGCGGTCCCCGTGGTGGAGGCGGCCGGACGGAAGCCGGAAAGCTGGAAGGGCATGGGGGGTTACTCCGTGCAGTCCACGCGGATCACGCCCGCGGGATCGATGACCGTGGCGCCGGCCGCGAAGCGCTTCTCCAGCAGCCAGGCGGCGTGCGTCGGCACCCAGTTGATCTCGAGCTCCGACTCCATGTTGATCGCGAGGCCCAGCGTCTGGCGGTCGAAGGCGAAGCACTGTCGGATGCCGTCGCCGAGCGGCAGGCCGCCCTCGTCGCGCGCATCGTCGATGAGCAGCACATCCAGGCCATAGACCTGCGGCACCACGCCGGTGCGCGCCGCGCCCGTCTCGCCGAAGTCCTTGTTGACGGCGAGGTTGAGCGCGCGGATGTCGTCATAGACCTTGGCCGAGACGACGAGCTTGCGGTCGCCGCGCGGCACGGCGCGCGCGTCGAAGAGCCGCACGATGTTGCGCAGCTTCGCCTCGGTCATGCCCGAGCCGCCATCGGGGATGGTCGCCGTCGGCAGCGCCGCCACCAGCGCGTCGATGAGGAGCTGGTCCAGCATGCGGCCGCAGGCGAGGCCGATCACCTGGGCCAGCACGGGGCGTTCGTCGAAGGCGATGCGCGTGCGCTCGAGGTCGTCCGAGTATTGCGCCGCCGAGAAGCCGCGCACGGTCGCCACCGCCTTCGCGTAGGTGACGTTCATGGGCACGCGGGGCGAGGCGGGCACATGCAGGCGCGCCGTGCCGCGGGAAAGGCGCGGGAACTCGGCGGTGCCGCCCACCACCCCGTTCTGCACGCGCACATGCGGGCGGAGGATGGCGCCCGCCTGATACGCCACCTTCACCTGTTCGGAGTAGTAGGTGGCGACGACGGGATCGATGATCTTGGTCATGCCAGGGGCCTATGGCTCGATCTGGAACGAGCGCCTTTCGGCGCGGGCTCTGATCGCAGTCCGATAGGCCAGGCGCTGGCAGGGTCCGGCGGAGCGGATGGGGCCTGCGCGGTCCCGGGTCGTCTCTGCTTCGGCGATGGGCTCGCCGCGGGCCGCCGCGGCGCGTCCGGTCCGGCCAGGCGGATGGGGCGGCGCGACGCGACGCGGCGGAAGCTACCACGCCGCGCCGGCCTGTCCAGGACTTCTAGCACTCATGCGAGCGCCCGCTCGGGTGCCCGCACGGTCATCCCGCCCGGCTCAGCCCATGCGCCGGGCCATGATCTCGCGCAGCGCGCGCTCGGCCTTGCGGCCCAGCGCCTCGTCGCCGCGCTCGATGGCCTCGCGCATCATGCGCCGCGCGTCCTGCTCGGCCGTGTCGCCCTCATCCAGCGCGTCAAGAGGCACCGGCTGCTCGCCCAGCATGCCGCGCAGCTTGGCGAGCGCGCGCACCCCGTCGGCGGTGGAGACGCCGCGCAGCGCGGCCACCTCCGCGCGCGTCATCAGCCCGCGCGCCGCCAGCCCGTTTACCCATTCGCCCACCTCGCGCACGAGCTGCCGCCCCTGCGGCCCGAGCCGCGCCAGCTCCGCCTCCTCGTGCGCCCGCTGCGCCTCCGGGTCTGGCTGCGCCAGCCGCGCCGCCTCGCGCAGATAGGGCTCGGCGATGGCGGCGAGCTGCGCCTGGGTCACGCCCGCCTTGTGCGCGGCCTGGCGCACCGCGCTCCACACCGGGTCGTCGGGCGTAGGCATGATCTGTTCGGGCAGCCCCTCGATCCTGGGCAGGCTGTAGGCGTCGGGGCTGTCCGGCGGCGCGCCGCCCGCGCCGCGCGCAAGCCGGGCGCGCAGATCAGCCCAGCTCTTCGCGAGCGCCTCCACCTGCGGCTGGCCATCCTTCCAGAACTGCTCGGGGCACCATTCGGGCCGGCCATCGGCGGGCGGGTCATCCGCCACCGCGTCCAGCAGCCCGCGCGGCGCGGGCGGCGGCGGCGAATTTTCACCGGCGGCGTGGGCTTTCTCGGGCGCGGCGTTCGGCGCGCCCGGTGAATTTTCACCGGCGGGCGGCGCGGTCTCGGCCGGCTTCTCCAGGGTCTCGCTCATCACGCCTCCTCGTTTCCGTTCACCAGATGGCGCAGCCAGCGCCACACTTCCTTGCGCCCCTCGCGCCAGGCGGCCTCGGCCGCGCCCTCGCCCGGCCGCCAGCCGGGCGCGCGCAGCTCGCGCTCGGCGAGGCGCAGCACCAGCTCGCCGCGCTGGCGCAGCAGCACGGCCAGCGCCTCCGTCTCCTCGTCGCGCGGCGGCGCCGCCTGCTGCGGCGCGAAGGGATCCCAGCCGCCGCTCATGGCGCGGCCTGCCCGGTCAGCGCGGGGGCGAGGTTGCCCACCGCCTGCGCCAGCACGGGGCTGGCCAGCGCCGTCTCCGCCTGGCGCTGGCGCTCGGCGGCGGCGGCGCGCTCGGCCAGCTCGCGCTCGGTCGGGATCAGCTCGGGCGGCACATGGGCGCGGGAGGCGATCCATGGCGCGGCGCGGTCCAGATGGATGCCGCGCTCCAGCACCGCCGCGCCCACCGGGCCCAGCGCGGCCGCGCCCTGGATGAAGCCCATGACCGCCTGCAAATCCGCCCTGTCCTGCGCCAGCGCCAGCGGGCTCACGGCGCGGATGCGCACCACCTCGTCGCGCACCGCCTGCATCAGCCCCTGGAACCGCTCCTCCGCGAAGGCGCCCGCCTCCTCCATGATGTCCAGGCAGCGCGTCACCAGGGGCGAGAGCGCGTCCGCCTGCAGGCGGCCGAAGGCGCCCGTGTCCTGCTGGAAGCGCCGCACCCGCTCCGCCACCTCCGTGGCGGTCAGTCCCACCTGCACCTCGGGCGGCAGCGGGTCGTCGAACAGGGTCTGGCGGATGGCGGTGCGCAGCCGCTCGGCCAGGTCGTTGGAGAGGGCGAAGTTGGCCGGCCCGTCCAGCGGCCGCAGCGAGGGGCCGGCCACGCCGCCATTGCTGCGCACGGGGATGATGGCCCCGGGCGCCAGCCGCACCGTGGCCGGGTTCACCACCCCGTCGTCGGTCGCGGTGTAGGCCGGCGTCACCTGGAAGGAGGCCGCGCGCAGATAGAGCTCCATCAGCTTGTTCAGCACGCGGATGTCGGGCAGCGCGGCGGCGAGCGGCCCGCGCCCATGCGCCTCGCCCGGGCTCTTCGACCACCGCGTGATGATCCAGGGGCAGGTGCGATAGCGGCGCTTCGCGATCACCTCGCGCTCCTCGCGCAGGATCACGTGCATCGCCCAGTCGCCCCGCTCCGCGTCGAAAACGGTCGCTTGCAGCAGCGCCACCTCCTCCTCCGGCTTGTCCTTGATGCGGCGCGCCAGCTCGCGCGTCGGCGTCGCGTCCGGATAGAGGCGGGCGAGCAGGCGGCCCGGGATCTTCTGCGAGAAGAACACCCCCTCCACCGTGCCGAAGGGCCCGTCGTCGAAGGCCACCAGGGCGGAGGGCACCGCCTGGAAGCGCAGCAGCGGCGCGCCGGGCCGCGAGGTGGCGCGGCGGCCGTTTTCCACCAGCAGGCAGCCCACGCCGGCCGCGAGGTCCAGCGCCCACTCGTTGATCACCTGGTCGAAGTTGGAGCCGTGGATGTGCGCGAAGAGCATGTCGGTGGCCGCCGCCAGGTCGCGCGCCACGTCGCCCGCGCCCATGGCCCCGGCCATTTCGGGCGGCAGGGCCAGCATCGCCCAGCGCTGCTGCGGCGGGAACAGCGCCTGTTGCAGCCGGTTGGCGAAGCGCCCCGCCGCGATCACGGCCGTGCTGTCATAGACGCGCACATTGCGCTGGGCGCCGTAGCCATAGGCCTTCCAGGCGTCGCGCTCGGGCATGGCGTAGGCGTAGATGTCGCGCATCAGCGTCGCGAAGGCCTCGCGCTTGCGCTCGGCCGCCTCGGCGCGGCGCAGCAGGGCGGGGTCGGCCTCGGCCATGGCTCAGCCTCCCAGCTTGCGCTGCAGCCCGCGCTCGGGCTGGTCCTCGGTGCCCGTCTCGGGCCCGGCCAGCAGCAGCGCGCGGCCGGCATAGGCGCCCGCGCGGGCGCGGCGGTTGGCCTCCTCGCGCGCCTTCTGCTCCTCCTCGCGCTGGCGCGTCTGCTCCTCGCGCTGCGCCACCGCCGCCTCCTGGCGCGCGAGCGCCTCCTCCTGGCGGCGGAGGCTCTCCTCCATCGCCGCGCTGGTGCCGCGGCCGCCGCCGCCGAACAGCCCACCCATGCCCGCCTCCTTCGCTCAGCCCGCCGCGGGATAGGGTGAGACGGGCCGCGCCCCGCGCGCGATCACGGCCCGCCGCAGATGGTGCGGCGTCAGCACGCGAAGGCCCGTCAGCCCCAGCAGCGCCTTCGCCACCTCCACGCAGGTCATCGGCCCGCGCAGCCGCGCCTGGGGCGGCGCGGGCGGGGGCAGCGGCACGCGCAGCGCCTCCGCCTCCCAGGCCCACATCAGCCCGCGCGCGGCCTGCTCGGCCGGCAGATCCATCACCTCCACCCGCAGCCGCGCCCCCTCATGGTCCACGGCGAGGGACTGGCCCGGGCTCAGCGGCAGAACGGCCAGCACATGGGCGCGCCAGGGATGCAGCAGACGCTGCCACCAGGCGGTGACGCCCGCACCGCGCCGGGGGCGGAACACCAGGAAGAGCTCGCCCGCGCTCATGCCGCTCCGGCCTCCCGCCCGCGCGCCAGGGCGCGCTCGTGCCGCCAGTGATCGAGCCGCGCCCAATGGTCGCGCAGCAGGGCTGCCGCATGCGCCTCGGGGCTCTCGCCATGCGCCTCGGCCCGCGCCAGCAGCCAGGAGGCGAAGGGCTCGCCCAGCGTCACCACGAGGCGCAGCGGCGGGGGCGGCCCCGGCGGCTGCGCCTCGGGCGGGGTAAATCCAGGGGTGGATTTCCCCTGCTCCGGTTCCGCGTCGGAGTGATGGGCATATGCCCCCCTCCCTTTGCCCATCGCCTCGCCGGGCTCGGGCGCGGGAAATCCCGGGGTGGATTTCCCCTCTTCGGGCGCGATGCGCGCGAGCTTGCCGCCATGGCGGTGCGCGCGGGCGATGGCCGCGGGGTCCGGCCGATCGGCCGGCTCATCGGGCATGGTCAGGGTGATGGTCATCGGGCCTCCTCCAGGCTCCAGGGGTTCCAGTCCGCGGCGAAGCGCGCCGGCATGGGCGCGCGCAGGCGCGGGCGAAGGGCGGCCTCGGCCAGCCCCTCGCCGTCCAGCACTGCGTATTGCGCGGCCTCCACCAGGTGCGAGGCCCAGTTCTTCACGGCGCGCTCGCCGCGCCGGCCGGCCGTCACCTGCCAGCGGTAGTCGCGCGCCAGGGCGCGCGCCATCAGCCGGCAGGAAGGATCCAGCAGCAGCCCGGGCCGTCCGCCCTCCAGCACGCGCGCGAGCGGCCGGCGCAGCGCCTCGATGCGCAGCGTGGGGTCCTGTGTCCGCGCGGTGCCGACCGGCAGGCCCGCCGCGCGCGCCACGATCTCGACCCAGGCGCTCTCGCCCGCCTCGCGGTCCGCGCCGTAGGCCGAGGCCGGGTCGGCCACCATTTCCACGGGCCATCCCGGGGCGCGCTCGGCCAGCAGCGCGGCCAGCGCCTCGCCGAAGCGCTGCGGCCCCACCACGCCGGCCCGGGCGCGGTCATGGGTGGAAAGCTCCGCCAGCATCCGCCACTGCCCGTCGGGGCCGCGCTGCATCACCGCCGCGGCCGGGGTGCCGCCCGCATCCACGCCGACCCGCAGCGGCAGCCCGGGCAGCGGCGAAAGCGCCTTGGGCGCCACATGCAGCGCCTCGGCGAATTCGGGATAGACCGCGGCCTCTTCGCGCAGCAGGCCCGGGATGTTCTCGACGAAGCGCTTGCGCTCGTAGTCCGGCAGCACCGCCGCCCGCCGGCGGTAGAAGTCGCGGCCCAGCACCTCCAGGTTTTCCGCCTCGGGCGAAAGGCCGGAGGGCTGGCGGTAGAGCACCCAGCCCGGGCGCGGGTTCTCGATCATGTCGCGCACCACCCAACTGTCGGGTTCGGGCGCGTTGCAGGTGCCCCAGACCTGGCACGGGTTGATGTCCACCGTGGCGGAGGGGAAGCGGCCGGCGCGCTTGAACAGATTTGCCATGGTATCGGCGTCCATCAGGTCGCACTCGTCCACATAGGCGAAGCTGAACTCGAAGCCGCGCAGCGCGTCGTCCACCGACTGCTCGCCGATGCCGCGGAAATGCACCTCGAGCTCCACCACGCCGCCGAGCGGCGAGCGCAGCCTCAGGCTGTGCCGCTTCGGGCTGCCCTCCTTGCCGACGAAGCTGCCCAGGCTGCGCGGATACCAGTCGAGCCAGGAAAGGATGGTGCTCGCCTCCATGTCGGTCATGCGCTGGCGCATCACCAGGAAGCGGCATTGCCGCAGGCCGGGCTTGGTCTCCGGCCAGCGCATCGCCATCAGCACCCCGCGCTGCAGGCCCGTGACCGTCTTGCCGCCCGCGGCGGGGCCCATCAGAACCGACACGGGCGCGTCGCTGTCCACGAAGGCGCTGGAGACCGGGCCGGGGGATTTCCAGGCGCGCATGCTCATGCCGCGCTCACTTCCGCCGGCTGTGGCAGAAGCGGCCCGAAATGCTCCTCCATGGCCGCATGCCAATATTCCGTCGCAAACTCCACGTCGGGCCGGCGTTCGGGCTCCGCATAGGCGCTCCGGAACTCCTCCGCGAGCCGATAGACCCAGCGCTCCACATCGCGCGGCCGCTCACTCTCCGTCATGGCCCACCCCGTCGAAGAACAGATGGAGCGGCACCTTCACCGCCCGCGAGGTGCGCGGCCCGAAGCGCGCCGCCCCGGCCAGCACGGCGCCCGGGGCCTGCTCGAGAACGCCCTTCCAGGCGCCCGGCGCGCCCGGGCGGGCGGCCCAATGGGTGCGCTCGAAGAGCTTCGCCAGCAGCGGGTGGCTGTTCGCCACCGCCACATGGCCCAGCATCGGCCCGTCATTGTTCGCGTGCGCCGGCCCGTCCGGCTCGGCCCAGCGGCGGCGCAGCGGCCGGCCCTGCTCGTCGCAGACCGGCTCGAAGGCGATGCCGTGCCGCCGCAGCACGGATTGCGCGCGCTCGGCCTCCGCCGCGGTCGGCATGGTCCAGCCGCCCGTCTCCGGGTCGGGGCGGCGGCGGGCGAAGCTCGCCACCTCCAGCAGCTCGGCCACGCTCGTCTCCGCGCGCCCGCCCTCGTCGCGCAGCACGGTCGCGGCCAGCATCTCGATCAGGCGGAACCACTCGGGCCGCTCCTCCGCGCGGTCGGCCTGGGTGGCGTCCACCGTCATCTGCGCCCAGATGTCCAGGCTGTCGCTGTCGGGCGGCTCGTCCTGCTCGGCGATCCAGGCGAGGCCCAGCAGCACGGAATACTGATCGCCGTTGCGAGGGTCGCAGCCGCGCGCCATCAGCGCCTCGCGCCAGATGTGGCGCGTCTCCTCCCAGCGCGGCCAGCCGTCGATGGCGCGGCGCAGCAGCCGCCGGCCCAGCAGCTCCAGCGCCTCGCGGCGCAGCAGCGGCGGGGCGGAGCCGCGCGGCGGCTTGAGCATCTGCAGCACCGTGATGCGCGACTGGTCCTGGCTGGCGAGCGAGGGCTTCACCACCGAGGCGCAGATGGCCGTGAAGCGCAGCGTCTGCTCGATCACCGCCTGGTCCACCGTGGCGCGCAGCGCGGTGCCGCCGGAGGAGGATTGGCGCAGCAGCTTCACCGTGTTGTTCAGGCCGCGGTTGTCCTCGCTGGGCTCGGTCTCGTCCAGGCAGACCGGCCGCGCGTCGTAGCCGAGCTTGGCGCGCAGCGCGGCGGCCGAGGCGTCCTCGGCGGCGAGCAGATAGTCGCCGCGCTGGAGCAGATGGCCCAGCATGTCCAGCAGCGTGCTCTTGCCCGAGCCGCGCGGGGCGATCAGCCACAGATGCGGCCGCCAGTCGAGCGCCCCGCACAGCCAGGAGGCCATGACCCAGCCCAGCACCAGCCGCGGCGCGAGGCCCGGCACGGCCCAGTGCCAGTGATCCAGCAGCGCCAGCAGCTCGGCGGCCGGCCCCGCGGGCCCCGCCGCCTGCGCGTCCGGCGCCGGCCCCTTCCACTCCGGGCGCAGCGGATAGACACGCTCGCCCACCATCCCCGGCGCGCGCCGCTGCCCGCCCACCACCAGGTGCGAGCCCAGATGCAGGCGGAGATCCCCGTCCTCGCCGCGCCAGACGCCGCGGCCATGCACATTGTTCGAGGGCTCCCAGGCTCGGCCGCGCTCCTGCGCCTCGTTCACCAGGGCGCGCATCAGCACGTCGTTCTTGAAGTCGGTGGGCTCGCCGGTTTCCTTGTCGAAGGTCTTGGGGAAATGCTTGATGCACCAGTCGGTGCGTGGCGCGAACAGGGCGGAGAGCACGTTCTTCGAGTGCTGCTGCGCCTCGATGGCCATGATCTGCCCGATGGCGTTCAGGTAGTAGAACACCCGCCCGTCGCCGCCGAGCGGCAGAACGGGGCAGTCGGCCGGCAGGTGGCGGAAGCCGTTGGGCCGGCGTTCGCGCGCGTTGGCGAGCTGCTGGCGCAGCGGGTTGACGGTGGCGCTCATGCCATGGGCCTCCCGGACGGGGTGCGGCGGGCGACGAAGGGCGGCAGCCCGTGGCGCAGCCGCAGCCGCGCGGCCTCGCGCAGCGCGCCCTCGTCGGTGAGCTGCGCGATGCGCGCCATGGCCTCCTGGTGGCGCAGCCCGTGCCGCAGCCATTCCTCGTAGAGCCAGTCGCGCGCGAGCTCGCCGTCGCCCGGCTCCGGCCGCAGGGCGGAGAGGTCGAAGGGCATGGGCGGGGCGGGCAGGCCGCTGGGCCTGGCGCGGCGCAGTTCGTCGGGCACGGGCGCGCTTTCGGCCAGCCAGGCGCGCACGCGCTCGCGGATGCGGGGTGCGGAGGCGCCGCCGGCCCAGCCGGTCAGGCTGCTCGAGGTGACATCGAGCAGCTTCGCCAGCGTCGCCCAGGTCACGCCGGCCTGTTTCCGGCGCGCCTTCAGCGCGGCGCGCAGCGCGTCCTCGTCTTCGCTCATCGCCTCCCCCATGCCGCCTCTCGCGGCCGTTGCGGCGCGACGATGCCGCGCGCCACCAGCGCCTCGCCCAGCGCCGCCATGGCCGCGCGCCAGGCGCGCCAGTCCTTCTCCTCGCCCAGCATCGCGGGCGATGGGCTGCGCTGCGCGTCGCCATAGCGGCGCAGCACCCGCGCCTGGTCGAGCGTCAGCCGCCCCGCTCGGTGCAGCCGGTCGAGCTGGTTGAGGATGTCGTCCGGCGTGCAGGGCCGCTCGACGCCGCCCTCGCCGAGATCGGCCCGCGGCGGCCGCCCGTCCCGCCGGGCGATGAGCTGGGCGGCGCACCACAGCCAGGCTGCCTCCGCCGAGCGGAAGAGGCGCACGCCGCGCCGCGTCTGGGCCGCCGCGCTCACGACGCGCCCCCGCCGCCGCCCATCAGGAGACCCTCCTTGCGCTGTCGCCGCTCGGCGAGCGCTTCGGCGACCTGGTGCGACGGCCCCCGCCGCAGCGCCTCCGCACGCACCAGCTCCGGATCGACGCCGACAACCCAGCACCAGTTGCACCGCGCCTCCATCCATCCGCCCGCGGTTGCGGTCAGGAATTCCCATGCCTCGAGCTGTTCCGCCTTCGTCGCGCTGGACCGCGCGCGCTTCCGCTCGACCGGCTCGCCCGGCGGAGCCGTGGCCCGCGGCTCACAGCCATCGCGGAACGCCTGCGCGACGACCGCCGCCGCGAGCTCCGCACAGGCCAAGGCTTGGCCGCTCACGCCCCCCTCCTTGCGGCGCGCGCCGCGCCGGCGAGCTGGGCCATGTGCCAGGCGTTGAAGTCCTTGAAGCCCTCGGGCGGCTTCACCTCGCGCACGCTGCGCCCTTCCGCGAGCCAGCGGTCCGAGGCGGCTTCCACCGCGCGCTGCGGCGCGGGGTTGTCGCCGTCGCGGTCGCGCACCAGCACGATGTCGCGAAAGCGCTCGGGCAGGGCCAGGTCGCGCAGATTGCCCGCCGCCACATAGGCCGCCACGCGCCATTCCGGCATGTGCAGCGCGATGGTCAGTCCATCCTCGATGCCCTCGCAGAGCGCGAGCGTGTCCTCCTCCGGCGCCTCGGCCCATGGCCGCCCGGACCGGCCGCGATGCAGCGGGATCACGCCGCCCTTCATCGGCCCCAGCACCTTCTTGGCCGCCTTGATGGGCGCCTTGGTCCAGCGGCCCGCGGGCCCCGGCGCGAGGAAGGTGCGGTGGCAGGCCACCACCTTCCCCTCGCGCAGGATGGCCGCGAGCATGGCCGGCGCGTTGATGCGCCGCTCCGCGCACCACACGTCGGGGCGGAAGCGCAGCGCGCCCGGCGCGCGGCCGAGATCAGCGAGCCCCACGCCCCTCCCCTCGATGTAGGCCGCGGCCGGCGTGCCCGCGATCAGCCGGCCGCCATGCCACAGCGCCCGCGCGCTCTGCCGGCGCTCCTCGTCCTCGCGCGCCGCCTCCGCGCGCGGCGGCGGGGGCGGCGGCGCGCGCCCCTCCCCGGCCGCCCGGTCGGAGAGGCCGAGCCAGTGCCGCGCCCAGATGAGCGCCTCGCGCAGATCGCCGCCGAAGCGCGCCGCGGCCACCAGGTCCAGCGCATCCCCGCCCTCGCCGCCCGCGAAATCCTTCCACACGCCGCGGCGCGGCTCGCGCAGCCGGATGCCGAGCGAACAGCCCTGCTCGCCCGCCAGGCTGCCCACGCGCCATTCGTGCCCGTGCCGCCGCCCGGCCGGGAAGAGTTCGGCGGCGAGGCTCTCGATGCGCTCGGCTAGCATGGCCGAGATGTCCGAGACCGAGTGCAGATGCCGCCTCATCCCCCGCCCCCCTCAGCCGTCGTGCCGGGCCCGAGCGCGCCCCACCCTTCCGACGCCCTGGCGATCGAGCCGCCAGAGGCGGCGGCGCGGCCGCCGGGCGCGGCCGGGGGGTGGGCGGGGGCGCCCCCCGGGGGGGTCCGCCCGACCGCGCCGCCCGGCGGCAGGGCGAGCCGCGGCTGACTGGCGATCAGCGGCTCACCCACCCGCAACCCCTTGCGCCGCCTCGCGAAGCGCGCCCGCGTCCAACTCGCCCGCGTCCAACTCATGCGCCGTCGCCCTCGCCAAGGCCTTGATCCGCCTGGATCTTGAGCTGCGCCGCGAGACCAGGCGTGGCCACCAGGTTCACCACCACCGGCGCGGCCTGGTCGCCGCGCGCCGCCTGGGGCGCCTTGCCCCAGAGCCGGTCCATCACCTCGCGGTCCGCCTCCTGCTGGAGCCGCGCGGCCTCGATGCCCGTGCAGCCGAGCTGCCGCGCCAGCTCGGCGGTCGGCATGGCGGCCCGCTCGGCCATCCGCACCAGCGGCACGCCGTAGAGCCGCAGGATGAGGGCCTTCGCGCCCTCCGCCACGCGCTCGGCCACCGGCAGGCCGCGATGCGCGTCCCCCAGCGCCGCCTCGATCTCCCCGAGCTGCCGCTCGGCCTCGGCCGCCATGGCCAGGCGCAGCGGCGCCATCTCCGCCTCGCGCCGCTCGAGCTCCCGCTGCGCCTTGAGCCGCGCCCGCCGCCGCCGCTGGCGCTCCGCCGCGGAGAGCGGCCCTTCGGACCCCTCGGCGGGTGTTACGCCTGTCACGCCCCCCGTCACAGAGAACCCCCTGTCCCACCTAGGAAATCTCTCACTGTCACGGTGTTACGCATGGGAGCCTCATGCGCGCGCCCGCGCACGTGAGACGAGATCGCGTAACAGCGTGACAACCGGCGAAAATCGAGCGGTCTCAAGGGCTTGCGCGCAACTTGGAGCGTGACATGCGTAACATCGCGCAAGCCCCTGATTTCCCAGGAAACACGCCGCGCAAGCCCGCGCCGCACCCCCCGCCAGAGGCGGCCTGCGGCGATGGATGGCTTCTAGGTTGGGGGCCGGGGCGAGGGGCGCGCAGACGCGCGCCGGCCGCGCCGACGCGGGCCGGGCCGGAGCGCGTGACGGCGCGGCGCGGAGCCTCGGTCACGGTCGCGCACTCTTCGGTGAAGATGCTCATGCCGCGGCCTCGGGCTGCGATGCCGGCGCGCGCTCGATGAGCTCGAGCCCCTCCGCCCCGGGCGGCCGCCAGGCCAGGCCGGCGGCGCGCGCCATGCGCCAGAGCGTCAGCCAGTGGCGCGCCGGGATTTCGTTGCGCACCTGCCAAGACCCGACAGCGCTGATGGTCACGCCACAGGCGCGCGCCACCCGCGTCGGCCCGCCGAGCTGGCGGAGCATATCGGCCACCAAAATGGTTTCGCGCGTCATCGCGCGCAGGGTAGAACGGCTTAGCCGTAGTTAGTCAAGACGGGAGAAGCAACGTGACCATCATCGTGAAAGGCCCGCACTCATGGTTCATGCCGAAAACACTTCGAGCCTCCGAACAAAAGACCCGCGCCGGGGCCCGGCTCCGCGCCGCTCGGCTGGCCCTTGGTCTGACACAAGCCACCATCGCCCGCGCTTGCGGCATTAGCCCTCAGGCTTGGAGCGGCTGGGAGCGCGGGGACGACATGCCCGACCCGGCCGTGATCGCGCGCGCGTTCCCCGCCTTCGGCATCACGCCAGACTGGGTGTTCCTGGGGCTTCTCTCGTCAACGCCGTCGGCGTTGGCGGCCGAGCTGCGGGCACGTGCCGGCGAGTTGCTGTTCGGCGCCGACGATACTTCGCCCCCGCCAAATTCCGAAGATACGGCTTAGCCGCATTTTCTCATTGCAGGAACTACGGCTTTGCCGTAGCCTCCCCTCCATCCCGCACCCGGGAGGAGGAGGAGAAGATGCTGAGCGACCGTCTCGAGGCCATGGCCTCGCACTTCCGCGCCTGGGCCGAGCAGGCCCAGCCGCTCGAACTCAACCAGCGCGTCTCCGCGCTCATCGCCGCGCAGCTCGCCGACGCCGCCGGCCAGGCGCGCGCGCTGGAAGGCCGGCCCGTGCCGCCGCCCGCGCGCGGCGAGCTGCCTGCGGGCGTGATCCCCTTCCGCCGGCGGGCGGCATGAGCACCCCCCGCCTCACCGGCCCCATGCGGGCCGCACTCTGGCGGCTGCCGCCGGCCTATGCCGCGCCGCAGCCCCGGCCGCGCTACGTCCACAAGGCCACCATGGCCCGGCTGCTCGCCGAGGGGCTGGCCGAGGAGATCGCCCCCGGCCTCTACCGCCGCACCGCGCTCGCGCACCGCGCCGAGCTGCTGGCGGCCCCCGCCAGCCAGCCGGAGAACGCCGCATGAGCGAGGAGATTTCGCCGGATGATCCGGCCGCGCCGCGCGTGATCCGCTCCGAGCAGCGGCTCTTCGCGTCGGCCAGCATCACGGACGCGCTGGCGCAGACGGTGCATCAGCTCGCCGCCGTCTTTGCGGAGAACATCCCGGACTTCGTGGCTTCTCGCCGCGAGAACATGCTGCACGCTGAAGCGCGCACGAACAGCGCGCGCTTCGGCGCCTTCGTCTTCACCCTGACCCTGCATCGCGAGGAGCCCGAGGCATGACGCCCGTGGAAATGGAAACGCTGGACGCCTGCGCCGCGGACACCGTGGCGCTGCGCGAGGCGCTGCTGCGGATCGCCGATCTGTCCAAGACCCTCTCGGAGATCGAGCCGGCCGAGGAGGGCGCGATGCTCCGCGCCAAGGTCCAGATGCCGGGGCAAGAGCGCTGGCTGCACCTGCCGGTCTCCTCGCTTGAGGTGACGGCGCGGCTTCGCGTCGAGATGCAGGCCCGGCTGCGGGACGCGCGCGCGCTGGCGCGCCGCCTCGCGGCCAATCTCCAGGCGCTGGAAGGGGAGGCGGAGTGATGCCGTTCGAGCTTGTGCCCCAGGCGGCGGCCGACCGGACGCCGCGCCTGCGCGTCTCGCTCGGCGGCTTCGCCAAGGGCCGCAGCGCGCGGTGTCTCTCCGTGGTCCTGCACCCCGAGCTGCTGGCCCGGCTCGGCTGGAGCTTCGAGGACCGGATCGGCCTGCGCGTGGGCCATGGCCGCGATCTCGGCAAGGTCCAGCTCTTCCAGCACCCCGCGGGCGCGCGGCTCGGCTGCATGCCGGGCAGCGCCCTGGGCCTTCTGCGCCTGCGGCCCGGCGAGATGCTGGGCGCGCTGGAGGCGCCGAGCGCGCCGGCCGAGCACGACGTGGTGCGCGGCGAGCTGCACGTCATCCTGCCCTGGGCCGATCTGGAGGAGGCGCTGCGCGAAGCCGGCGCCTGGGCGGCGTGACGGTGGCGGGCGGGCTGCTGGCCCTGGCGCTGCTGGCGGCGGGGCTGGCCTGTCTGGTGGTGGCCGCGCTCGGCCTCTACCTGGCCGCGGATGCGGAGGTGCGCGCACGCCAGCGCCACGCCTCGGGCGTGGTGGCGGCGGGGGCGCTGATGGGGCTCGGCGGCGTGGTGGCCGCCATAATGCGGGTGCTGGGGCCATGAGCGAAATCAACACCTTCGCAGAGGCGGCCGGCGATGCGCTGGCCGACGCTTTCGTCGCGGCTGTCCAGCAGGCCGATGACCTGCACCACTTCGGCGCGGAGGAAATGCAGGTCGAGGTGCTCTCTGTCCTCCTGCCGGACGGCCGGCGGCTGCGCGTGCGCGTGCTGCTCGACTGGGTGCTGGCGTCATGACCGGCGCGCGGCGGGACCGCTGGCGGGACGGCGCGGGGCGGCTGTGGCTGCTGCGCGGGGGCGCGTGGCGGCTGGTGGGGCGCTGGCTGCGGCGGCGGCGGCCGCGGCGGCGGCGCTGGGGGGCCTGGTCATGAGCGCGCCGCGGCCGCTGATCGGCGCGCGCGAGGTGGCGGCGCTGCTCGGGCGCAGCCCGGCCTGGCTGGCGCGCGCGCGACGCTCTTTGGAGGCCGCGGGCTTCCCGCCGCCCCTGCTGCCGGGGCGCTGGCCGCGCTGGGACCCCGCGGCCATCGCCGCCTGGCAGGACGCGCAGATGCCGCCCAGCCTGGCCGCGCAGCGCGCCCGCGCGGCGGACCCCATGGCCCAGGCCGAGCAGGTGCTGCTTGCGCGCGCCATGGCGATGGCGCCTGCCTCTGTGGTGGAGTGAGCCGCATGTCCCGCGTGCGCCATTTCGTGGAGAAGGCCGGGCGCTTCTACTGGCAGCCCTCCGCGGCGCTGCGCGCGGCCGGCTGGCGGCCCGAGCGCCTGCCGGACGACCGTGCGGCCGCGCTCGCCCGGGCCGAGACGCTGAACATGGACGTGGACGCCTGGCGGCGGGGCGAGGTGTCGCCTGCCGCGCCGCCGGCCGTGGTGGCGCGGTCGCGCAAGCCCGCGGCGGGCACGGTGGCGGCCCTCATCGCCGACTACCGCCGCAGCCGGTGGTGGGCGAAGCTCGCGGTGTCGACGCGGCGCGACTACGAGTGGTGCCTCGATCTGATCGAGAGCTGGGCCGGGGACATGCCGGCCCGCGCCATCACACCGCCCGCCGTGCAGGCGCTCTATGCCGCGCAGCTCCGCCGCGTCGAAGGAACGGGCCGGGCCCGGCGGGTGATCGAGACGCCGGCCAAGGCGGCGGCGGTGATCCGCGTGCTGCGCCTGCTGCTGGGGGTGGGCGAGCGGCTGGGCTACATCCCGGCCGGCTCCAACCCGGCCGCGCGGCCGGGCATCAGCCTGCGCCGCCAGCGCGAGCCGGTGCTGTGGTCGGGCGAGGCGGTGCGCCACATGGCCGCGGTGGCCGATCGTCTGGGCTGGCGGTCGGTGGGCACGGGGATCCTGCTCAACGAATGGCTGGGCCAGCGCGAGGGCGATCTGCTGGCGCTGCCGCCATGGTCGCGCGAGGCGGGGACGCTGGTGCTGCGCCAATCGAAGACCGGCCGGCGCGTGGCGCTGCCGATCCATCTGGTGCCGCACCTCGTCGAGCGCCTGGAAGGCGAGGCCGCGCGGCGGGATGCGGTGCGCTCGCTCTCGCGGCTGCTGGTGCATGACCGGACCGGCCAGCCCTGGAGCACGCACACCTGGCGGCACGTCTTCGCGGAAATCCGCGCCGAGGCGGCGCGCGAGATGCCCGCCTGCGCCGATCTGCGCTTCGCCGAGCTGCGCCACACCGCGGTGACGCGGCTGCACGAGGCGGGGGTGGATGAACAGGGCATCGCGGGCGTGACGGGCCATACCCCGGGCAGCGTGCGGGCGATCCTGGACCGGCACTACCTCGTGCGCACCGGCAAGGCGGCGGAGCGCGCCTTCAAGGCGAGGTTGGAGGCGGAGCGTGGGGGCGCGTGATCGTTTTTTCCTCTCGCGCCATTTTCCTCTTGCGCGGCGTCCGCTTTCGGACAATACTGCCTGTGTTGGCGCGGGATTGGTCCCGGCCGGTTTGGGCGAGGAGGCCCAGCACATGAGCAAGCAGACCTACACCTGCACCATTCAGAGCATGGCCGGCGGCGAAGTCGTGGTGCGCGATCTGTCGGCGGCTGAGATCATTCAGCTTGCCGAGGCCTCTACTGACGACCTGCTCGAGCAGGTCGCCGGCATAGCCATCAACGAGGATGGCGAGCCGGAGCGCCCCTGGGAGCCGGGCGAACTGCTTGCCACCGCCATTCGGGTCTTGGAGCGCGCGAACGCGCGCTTTGAGGTCGGCTGACGTGACGCCAGAAGCGTTCGCGGCGGCGCTTCGGCGGCTGCATGGCAGCCGCCATGGCTGGCTCCGGCGCGCGTCAGAGGCACTCGGCGTGGGCTATGACAGCCTGCGCCACATGGTCGCGGGTCGGCGGCCGGTGCCGCCAGGCCTCGCGTCGGAGGTCATGGCGGCGTTGGCCGAGATGCCCGCGCCGGACCAAGTGGCTTGCCAGGTGGCTGCCGCCTGGGAGGTTTTTGGCGAGCAGCTAGAGGCACATGGCCCCCCGGCCGAGGTAAAGCTCAGCTTGAGCACGGGCTCGCCGGCCGCGCTAGCGCGGCTTCGCGCGCGCTTCGAGGCGCTCGGCATCAGGGTCGATGCTGAGACCGACTGATTTCCCCTTCGTCTGGTTCTGGAAGGCGCGCCTCGCGGAGCGCCGCGGACAGCGCCTGCGCGTGCTGGCGCGGGGCACGCTCAACTCGTGCCTGGTGGAGTTCGAGGACGGCTTCCGCGCCATCACCAGCCGCAACGCCCTGCGCCGCGCGTCCGTCTCTGACGAGTTGGAAAAGCCTGTTGGAAAAAAGTTGGACGCCGACCCGCCCGCAGCTTATTTTTCGTTGGAAGTCTTTGAAAAGATTGGTGGGCGCACTAGGGCTCGAACCTAGGACCCGCTGATTAAGAGTCAGCTGCTCTACCAACTGAGCTATGCGCCCGCCCGAGGCGCGCCTTCTACCCGGAACGCGCCGCTTGTCCAGCCCCCATCTGCATGGCGGGCATGCCCAGCGGGTATTTCCCTCCGCCGCCGGGCCGTTCCTGCACATAAACGGGCCAGGCGAGACCCGTCACACGCCCGCGCAGCGCGGCGAGCAGCGCAAGCCCCTCCTTCACCGGCACGGCGAAGCGCGCGGTGCCCGGGGCGGGGTCGAGCTGGTGCAGGTAATAGGGCTTCACCCGATGCCGCAGCATGGCGCGGAACAGCGCTTCCAGCGCCTCGGGGCTGTCGTTCACCCCGCGCAGCAGCACGCTCTGGCCGAGCAGCACCACACCCGCCCCGTGCAGCGCCCTGAGCGCAGCGCCCGCAGCCGGCGTGAACTCCGCCGCCGCATTGGCGTGCACGCAGAGGTAGAGCGGCTTGCCCGTCTCCAGCGCGCCCAGCAGCGCCGGGGTCACGCGCCCCGGATCGGCCACGGGCACGCGGCTGTGGATGCGCAGCGTCTCGATGTGCGGCAGGGCGGCGAGGCGCGCGAGGATGCGCCCCAGCCGGCGCGGCGAGAGGATCAGCGGGTCGCCCCCGGTCAGGATCGCCTCGCGCACCGCGGGGGTTCGGGCGAACCAGTCCAGCGCCGCCTCCAGCTCCGCCTCCGTCAACAGCCCGCCATCGGGCCCCACCGCCTCGCGCCGGAAGCAGAAGCGGCAATAGACGGGGCAGGCGAGCAGCGGCTTGAGCAGCGCGCGGTCCGGGTAGCGGTGCACCACGCCCTTCACCGGGGTGAAGGGGGCGTCGGCCGTGGGGTCGTCCAGCTCATGCGGGGCGGTGCGCAGTTCGGCCGGATCGGGCAGGTACTGGCGCGCCACATCTTCGTGGCCGGCGCGGATCAGCGCGGCAACCTCGGGTGTGACGGCCACGGCGTAGCGCGCCTCGACGGGGGCGAGGGCGGCCACGGCCTCGGGCGAGAGAAGTCCGGCCGCCGCGAGCTCTCCGGCGCTGCGCAGGGTGCGGTTCATGGTGCGCGGCTCCCTGCCCTGCTATGGCGCGGCGCGCAATGCCCGCCTGGTCGCCCGAGGCGCTCGCCGCCCGCCTGCCCTTCCTCGAGGCCCGCGCCCGCCTCACCGTCGGCGCGCGCGCCTTCCTCGCCGCGCGCGGCTACCGAGAGGTGGAGACGCCCTGCCTCGTGCCCGCACCTGGCATGGAGGTGCATCTGCGCGGCTTCCGCACCGGCTTCGCGCCGCATCTGGGCCAGGGCGCGCCGCGCGCGCTGTGGCTGCGCACCTCGCCCGAGCTCGCGCTGAAACGCCTCCTGGCCGCCGGCGCGGGGCCGATCTTCGAACTCGCCCGCGTCTGGCGCAACGGCGAGATCGGCACGCGCCACGCGCCGGAGTTCACCATGCTCGAATGGTATCGCCCGGGCGCGACGCTCGATGCGCTGATGGAGGAGACGGAGGCGCTGGTGCGCGCCCTCTGCCCGCCGCGCGTGGCGCATGACGGGGTGGAGACGGACCTCACTCTGCCCTTCGCGCGCATCACCTGCGCCGAGGCCTTCGCCCGCTGGTGCGGGCTCGATCTGCTCGCCAGCATCCGCCCCGACGGAACGGGCGATGCGGCCGCGCTCGGCGCCCGCCCAGGCGAGAGCTGGGAGGACGCCTTCTTCCGCCTGCTGCTCGACCATGTCGAGCCGCATCTGGGCCGGGAGCGCGGCTGCTTCCTCACCCATTGGCCCGCCCCCCAGGCCGCGCTGGCGCGCCGCGATCCCGATGACCCGCGCGTCGCGCTGCGCTTCGAGCTCTTCGTGGCCGGCGTCGAGCTCGCCAACGCCTTCGACGAGCTGACCGACCCGGCCGAGCAGCGCGCGCGCTTCGCCCATGACGTGGCCGAGCGCGTGCGGCTCTACGGCGCGGAGGAGGCCTGGCCGGTGGACGAGGATTTCCTCGCGGCCCTCGAGCACGGGATGCCCGCGGGCAGCGGCATCGCGCTGGGCTTCGACCGGCTGGCCATGCTCGCCTCCGGCGCGCGGCGCATCGAGGATGTCCTCTGGCTGGGCGGCTTTCCCTACTCCGCGGCCTAGACAGAAACTCCCTCGGCTTGTGGTTCGAGGGAGCACTTGAAGCCGAGCTTTATGATTTGGGCGGCGAGGTGACGTGCCTGCTGTTCTGGCGAGCGTTGGTGGAAGTGATTTGGTCCGAGATCGTGCCAGAAGGTTCCGTTTTGGAGCATGTGCCAGACGGCGGTGAGGATGGAGGCGGCGACGGCGCAGATGGCTTTTTTCGGTCCGCGGCGCTGTCGCAGATGGTGGAACTGGGCGCGGAGATAGCTGTCCTTCTTGCGGGTGGCGGCCCAGGCGCACTGGACGAGGGTGGTCTTGAGCCAG
>NZ_AUDH01000007.1 GCF_000425365.1 Rubritepida flocculans DSM 14296
CCTGGCTCAAGACCACCCTCGTCCAGTGCGCCTGGGCCGCCACCCGCAAGAAGGACAGCTATCTCCGCGCCCAGTTCCACCATCTGCGACAGCGCCGCGGACCGAAAAAAGCCATCTGCGCCGTCGCCGCCTCCATCCTCACCGCCGTCTGGCACATGCTCCAAAACGGAACCTTCTGGCACGATCTCGGACCAAATCACTTCCACCAACGCTCGCCAGAACAGCAGGCACGTCACCTCGCCGCCCAAATCATAAAGCTCGGCTTCGCATGCTCCTTCGAACCACAAGCCGAGGGAGTTTCTGTCTAGTGCGCCCCGGCGAAGGCCAGCATCATGGCGAACACCTCGCGCGTGACGCTGGAGAGGGTGCGGCCCAGCTCCTCCAGATCCGCCACCTGGTCCACCCGCGCGCCCACGCGCGCCTGCTCCTCGGGCGTCAGAATAAGTGGGATCAGCCCCGCCGAGCGCGCGAGGCCGATCAGCAGCGCGTCCTGCGGGTCGGGGATCTCGTTCTCCAGCAGCACCTGGCGCAGCCGGGCGCGCACCTCCTGCACCTCCGCCTCGCCCTCGGGGCCCTTGGGGTAGCGACGGTCGGGAAACACCCAGAGGAAACGCCCCTCCTCCCGCCGCAGCACGCCCTTGGCCACCAGCCTGTCGAGCACCATGGCGCGGAAATGCTCGGCGTGGCGGCCGAGTTCGACGATCCAGTACCGGCTGTCGCGCAGGCCCGCCTCGGGGCTGGAGGCGATCATCGTCATCGCCTCGTCCAGCACGGGGTCGCCCGAGGGGCGCTGGCTCGTCACCATCAGCCGCTCGAGGTCGGTGTCGATGCGCCCGTCGAGCGAGAGCTGCATCAGGATGGCGGTGGCGATGGCGTAGTCGCCCGCCGGCGCGGGAAGCCCAACCGGGCGGCCCGTCGCGTTGTCGAGCATGAGGAGCATGATCTCCTCCGGCATTGTCAGCTTCATCGCGCGGGGCTCCCGTCAGGCTGGCGTCGGGCGGATGGTGGGCGGGCGCCGGGGCCCTGTCCAGCACGGCGCCGCATGGCATGTGGATTGCTTGCCCTTTACCCGGCTGGCCGGGCCTTCCGGCCTCACGCGAGGGGCAGCACCGCGATGGACATCGGCGTCTTCATTCCCATCAACAACAATGGCTGGCTGATCTCGGAGAACGCGCCGCAGTACATGCCGTCCTTCGAGCTGAACAAGACGGTGGTGCAGAAGGCCGAAGCCTATGGCATGGACTTCGCGCTGAGCATGATCAAGCTGCACGGCTTCGGGGGAAAGACCGAGTTCTGGGACCACGGCCTCGAATCCTTCACGCTCATGGCGGGGCTCGCGGCGGTCACCTCGCGCATCAAGCTCTTCGCCTCCACGGCGGTGCTGACCATCCCGCCCGCCATCGTCGCGCGCATGGCGGTCACCATCGACAGCATCTCGGGCGGGCGCTTCGGGGTGAACATCGTCTCGGGCTGGCACAAGATCGAATACAGCCAGATGGGGCTGTGGCCCGGCGACGAGCACTTCGCCAAGCGCTACCAGTACAGCACGGAATATGTGCAGATCCTGCGCGACCTCTGGGAGAAGGGCGAGAGCGACCTCAAGGGCGCCTATTTCCAGATGGACAAGTGCAAGCTCTCGCCCCGCCCCTCCCGGCCCATCGAGATCGTCAGCGCCGGGCAGTCGGACACGGGCATGGCGTTCGGCGCGCGCTACTGCAACTACAATTTCTGCCTCGGCGAAGGCGTGAACGAGCCCACCAAGGCGGCCTCCGTCCCCGCCCGCATGCTCGAGCACGCGAAGAAGGCGGGGCGCGATGTGGGCGCCTACATGCTCTACATGGTGATCTGCGCCGACACGGACGAGGCGGCGATGGCCAGATGGGACAGCTATGTGAAGGGGGCGGATCGCGCCGCGCTCGAGCATCTGCTGGGCCATGCGGCGCATGACGTGAACACCGAGGCGACCTCCATGGCCGCGGCGGTGCAGCGCAACCCCTCGCCCATCAACTTCAACATGGGCACGATCGTGGGCAGCCCTGCCTCCTGCGCGCGCATGCTGGACGAGGTGGCGGCGATGCCGGGCGTAAAGGGCATCATGCTCTGCTTCGACGACTTCATCCAGGGCATGGACGACTTCGGGCAGAAGATCCAGCCGCTGATGAAGTGCCGGCAGGACAGGCTGCCGCTCGCGGCTTGATACGGGCGGCATCGCATGCCGCCCGTATCGCGCGCAGGGTTGGGGGGCACCCATCGAAGCTTTGCTTCGATGGGACCCGGCGTGGCGGCTGCGCGCCAGACCAAGGGCATACCAGCGGCCGCGCCGCCTTCTCAGCGGTCAAAGCAAGCGGCCGCTGGTATGATACGGGCGGCGCGAAAAAGGGCGCGTCCCGCCGGGGCGCGCCCTTCGCGTTCCGGCGGCGGGGCGCGACACCCCGCCGCACCCTCTGCGGTTCAGCTCGCCGCCTGGATGTTGTAGCGTCGCGCCACCTCGCGCGCCTGGGCAAGCTCGGTCTGCATGATGCGCACGAAATCCGCGCCAAGCGGCACCGGGTTGCGCGGCAGCGTCTGCAGTTCCGTCATGCGCTGGAGCACGGCGGCGTTCTGCACGAGCTTCGGGATTTCCTGCATCATCCGCTCCGCGATGGGCTGCGGCAGGCCGCGCGGGCCCGACATGCCCACCCACTGCGTCTGAACGAGGCTCGGGAAGCCGAGCTCGGCGAAGGTCGGCACGTCCGGGAAGGCCGGCAGCCTCTGCGGCGAGGAGATGGCAAGGGCGCGCAGCGTGCCGTTCTGCATCGCGGCCACGTTGGTGGTGATCGGGTCGATCATCGTCTCGATGTGGCCGCCCAGCAGGTCACGCATGGCAGGCGCGGAGCCCGCATAGGGCGCGTGGTCGAGCTGCGTGAGGTTCGCCGTGCCCGTCAGCATCGCCCCCAGCATGTGCGGCGCCGAGCCGATGCCCGAGGAGCCATAGCGCGTGGGGCGCGTGCGCGCGGCCTGCAGGAAGTCCTGGAAGCTGCGCAGCGGGCTGTCCCCGCGCACGATCAGCACCGAAGGCGCCTCGACGAGCAGGCCGAGATGCGTGAAGTCGTTGATCGGGTCGAAGGGCAGCGTCGGCAGGGTGGCGGCCGAATAGACCATCACCGAGGCGTGCGTCATGAGGAAGGTGTAGCCGTCGGGGGCGGCCTTCGCGACATGGTCGGTGCCGATCACGCCGCCCGCGCCGGCGCGGTTCTCCACCACCACGTTCTGGCCCAGCGCCGCCTGCAGCACCGGCGCGACGAGGCGCGTCACCGTGTCCACGAGCCCGCCAGGGGGGAACTGCGCCACGAGGCGCACGGCGCCGCGCGAGGGCCAGGCGGCCTGGGCCTGGGCGGCGGTGGGGCCGAGGGCGGGGGCGGCGAGGAGGCCGGCGGCGGCCCCGAGCAGGTGGCGACGATGCATCATCCATGATCTCCCAAGGGCGCCCCGCCGCGCCCCTGCACAAGCGTTGTGCAGAAACGCCCGGCGAGGTCGTTCCGGGAGGTGATGCAGCAAGGATCGTGCCGCGGCGCCCTCACCCCGCGCGCAGCCGCAAACCTCACCCCGCGCGCAGCCGCGCGGCGTAGAGATCGGCCACCGTCTCGGCCAGGGAGCGGTTCAGCGCCTCCAGCCCCGCCACCAGCGCGATGCGCTCCCGCCGCGCCGCCAGCAACTCCTCCGGCAGCAGCACGGGCAGCAGCGCCACGGCGCGGGCGAGGCCGAGCAGCAGCGCTTCGCGCGGCTCGGGGATCTCCTCCTCCTCCACGATCCGGCGCAGCCGGGCGCGCACCGCGCGCGGCTCCGGCCGCTCGGCGGGGGTGACGTAGCGCCGGGCGGGAAAGACCAGCAGCACCCGCCCGCGCTCCTCGCGCAGCAGCCCCGTCTCGAGCAGCCGGCGCATCACGAGGGGGCGCAGCCCGGCCTCCTCGCGCGCCAGCAGCATCAGCGCGCCGCGCGAATCCCGCGCCTCGCCGATCTCGGCGAGCGTACGGTCCAGCACCGCATCGCCCGTCGCCTCGCGGGAGAGGATCTCCAGCCGGTCGCGATCCGTGTCCAGCCGCCCGGCGAGGGCGAGTTCCATCATCGCCGCCCCGGCCAGCGCGAGCGCGGCGGCGAGGCCCTGCCGCCCGAGGGGCCGGCCCGTCTCCTCGTCGAGGGTGAGGAGGGCGATCTCCTCGGGCAGCGAGAGGCTCATTCGGCGATGGCGGCCGACCAGGGCGACATGGCGTCGGTGACGCCCACGCGCATGCCCTCCTTCTGCTGGATCAGGTTGGGGCAGGCGAAGTTCACGGGCATCACGGCATGCTCGACCACCTCCACCGGCGCATCGGCGGCCAGCGCGGCGATCACCGCCTCGCCCAGGCGGCGATCGGCCGTCACCCCCTCGGGCCCGCTGACGTCGAGGCGCGGATGGTGCGCGGCGGCCTCGGGGTCCATGGCGAAATCCGCGACATAGGAGAGAAGCTGGAACACCGCGGCCATGATGCGCCGCCCGCCCGAGGCGCCGCCCGCGATCTCCGGGTTGCCCCGCGCATCGGGCAGGATCACGGGGCACATGTTGCACAGCGGCCGCTTGCCGGGCGCGATGGCGTTGGCGCTGCCCGGCGTCGGGTCGAACCACATCACCCCGTTGTTCATGAGCACGCCCGAGCGCGGCAGCACGAGGCGCGAGCCCATGGAGGAGAGCAGCGTGGTGGTCATCGCCACCATCATCCCCTCCTTGTCGGCGACCGTGAGGTGGGTGGTGCAGGACTCCGCGCCGGGCGGCTCCGCATCGCCGAGGCGCGAGAGGCGCTCGGCATAGCCCTCGCGCAGCGCGCGCGCGAGGTGGGCGTACCAGGCGGCGTCCGGCACCGCGCCATAGGGGGCGGATTCCATGCGCTCCAGTACGCGCATCAGCGTGGGCGCGGCGGTGAGCCCGTTGGCGAGCATCCAGCGCCGGCCGCGGAAGCGCGCCTCCAGCGCGGGGCGGACGCGCGCCCGGCAGTCGCGCAGATCATCGGCCGAGACGAAGCCCTCCATCTCGCGCATGTCGGCGGCGATGGCCGCGGCCACCTCGCCCTCGTAGAAGTCGCGCAGCCCGGCCTGCTGCAGGCGCTCCAGCGTCTCCGGCAGGCGGCCCAGCACGAAGAAGCCGGGCGTGCCCTGATAGGGCGGCACGGGGGGCAGCCCGTTCGGGAGGTAGATGCGCGCGCTCTCGGGGTAGAGGCGCAGGAAGGCGGCGCTGTTGGCGATCTTCAGCGTGGTGAACCAGTCCTGCGGCAGGCCGCGCTTCGCCAGCGCCACCGCGGGCGCCAGCACCTCGCGGATGGGCAGCCGCCCGTGGCGTTCGTGCAGCAGCGCATAGCCCGCCACCGCGCTCGGGATCAGCACGGATTTGGGGCCGTGGATGTTCGCATCGCCCACCACCTCGGGCCAGGCGAAGAGATCCTGCTTGTGCCGGCCGGTGAGCGGATAGGCCGAAGGGTCGAGCCCGCGCGGGGCCACGGGGCCGAAGTCGAAGGTCTCGCAGGGCCCGCCCGGGGCCATCACCTGGGCGAAGCCGATGCCGCCGAGGCCGGAGTTCCAGGGCTCCACGGCGGCGAGGGCGAAGGCGGCGGCCACCGCGGCGTCGGCCGCCGTGCCGCCGGCGCGCAGGATTTCGGCGCCGGCCTCGGCCGCGGCGCGCGCCTGGCTCGCCACCATTCCCCCCGCGCCGCGCCCGGCGGGCTTGCGGACATGCCAGTGCTGGGTGACGTGCGGGGTCATCGGGGCGCCTTTCCTTCCTCTGCGCGCCCATGGTCGGGCGCGCGGAGGCGGGCGTCCAGATGGGGGGTCATACCAGCGGCCGCTGTTTCTGACCCGTGCGAGAGCGGCGCGGCCGCTGGTATGCCCGTGTTTTGGCGCGCAGCCGCCACACCGGGTCCCATCGAAGCAAAGCTTCGATGGGTGCCCGGCAACCCTGCGCGCGATACGGACGGCATGCGATGCCGCCCGTATCAGTTGAGCTGGATGGTGCGCAGGATCTCGGCCTTCTGCGCCACATCCTCGGCGAGGCGGCGGGCGAAGGCCTCGCGGCCCAGGTAGAAATCCGCGGGCTGGGAGGCGCCGCGCGCCGCCGTGCGGTAGGCCTCGGTGGCGGCGGCGCGCTCGCAGGCGGCCTCGATGCGCGCGATCCGGTCCTCCGGCGTGGCGGCGGGGGCGAAGAGGCCGCCGAAGCTCGCCGGCGCCACGTCGAAGCCCTGCTCCACCGCCGTGGGCGCGTTGGGGAAATCGGGGTGGCGCGCGCGGTCGAAGACGGCGAGCACGCGCACATCGTTCCGCCCCGCGGCGGAGCCGAGCACGATGGAGCCCACGTCGATGCGCCCGGCCAGCACCTCGGTCAGCACCTGGGCGTCGGCGCGGAAGGGCACATGCTCGATCTCGACGCCCGCGGCGCGCAGCCACTGCACCATGGCGAGGTGCGGGATGGAGGTGATGCCGAGCGTGCCGTAGGTCATGCGCCCCGGATTCGCGCGCGCCCGCGCCTGCAGGTCGGCAAGGTCGCGGATCGGGCTGTCGGGCCGCACCACCAGCGCCATGGAGTTGCTGAACACCTGGCAGATCGGGCGGAAGCTGTTCACCTGCAGCCCCGAGGCGGCCTGCGTCACCGGCAGCACCGAGGCGACCAGGGCGGGCACGAAGAGGAGCGTGTGCCCATCGGGCGCCGAGCGCGCGACGAAGGCCGAACCCACCGCGCCCGCCGCGCCGTCGCGGTTCATCACCACCACGGGCTGGGGCAGGTGCGGCGCCATCTGCTGCGCCAGCGCGCGCACCAGCAGGTCGATCGCGTTGCCGGGCGGATAGGGCAGCACGATCTGCACGGGCCGGCTGGGGAAGGCCTCCTGGGCGCGGGCCATGGGGGCGAGCAGCGGCAGGGCCGCGACCCCGGCGGCGAGGCGACGACGGGTGAGCATGGGCGTGTCCTCCATCCGGGCTTCGGTCAGTTGCTGGGCACGAGCGTCGAGGGATCGGCGCCCACGCGGCCGCTGCCCTCGCCCCGCGCGCGAGAGAGGGTGAAGTCGTAGCGCACCGCCTCCGCCCCGGGCGCGGGCGAATCCGGCAGGTCGCGCCGCGGCGTCACCACCAGCGATTTCGAGACGCCGAACACCGTGTCGCTGTCCACATTCGGATCGTCGCTGAGATAAAGGGCGGTCACGAGATCGCGGTGGCCGGGCGCCGTGATCAGGATGTGGATGTGCGCGGGGCGGAAGCCGTGCCGCGCCTGGGCGCGGACCAGCGCGCCCACCGGCCCGTCCATCGGGATGGAGTAGCCGATGGGCTTTTCGGTGCGCAGGAAGTAGCGGCCTTCCGCGTCGCAGCGGAGCCGGCCGCGCATGTCCATCTCGTCCGGCGCATGGGCCTGCAGGTCGTAGAGGCCCTCGGCGTTGGTCTGCCACACGTCCATCACCGCGTGCGGGATGGGCTGGCCCTGCGCGTCGCGCACCTGGCCGTAGAGCACGAGTTCGGGCCCGCCCGGGCTGCGGGCGAGGCTGCCGCCCATCGCGATCTCCGGCGCGCCCTCGCGGAAGAAGGGCCCGAGCAGGCTGGTCTCGGTGCCCGCCGCCTCGCGGCCCGCCGCGTCGTGCATCACGTTGACGAGGCGCGAGAGGCCGAGCACGTCGGAGAGCAGGATGAACTCCTGCCGGATGGGCGAGCACATCTGCCCCACCGCGGTGAGGAAGGCGATGCCCTGCAGCCACTCGTCGGGTGTGAGCCTCACCTCGCGGGCGAAGGCGTGCAGGTGGCGCACCGCGGCCTCCATGATCTCCTTCAGCCGCGCATCCGGCGTGCCGGCCATCTGGGCGATGGCCTCCTCGGTGATCTGGTGGATGTCGATGTCCTGCATCCCGCGTTCCTCCCGTCCGTCGCGACTTGTGTGGTGCGCCGCGCGGCATGGGTCAATGGCGCGGGGCGCGGCCGCGTGCTAGCGAGCGCCCCCGTCACTCGCCCGGAGGAGAGCGCGCATGGCCGAGACCCGCATCCTGCCCACCACCGTCGTCGGCAGCTACCCCCAGCCCGCCTGGCTGGTGGACCGCGCCATCCTGACCAGGAACAACGTGGTGCCGCGGGTGCGGCTGAAGGAGATCTGGCGCGTCGCCGAGGACGCGCTGGAGCAGGCGCAGGACGACGCGACGCTCATCGCCATCCGCGACATGGAGCGCGCGGGCATCGACATCATCACCGACGGCGAGATGCGCCGCGAAAGCTACTCCAACCGCTTCGCGCTGGCGCTGGAGGGCGTGGACGTGGACAACCCGGCCGTGGTCCAGGGCCGCATGGGCAAGCCCACCCCGGTGCCGCGCGTCACCGGCCCCATCCGCCGCCGCCACGCCGTGGAGGTGCGCGACGTGCAGTTCCTGCGCGCCAACACCGACCGGCAGGTGAAGATCACCCTGCCCGGCCCCTTCACCCTCTCCATGCAGGCCAAGGACGAGCACTACGGCGACGAGGAGGCGCTGGCCATGGCCTATGCCGCCGTGGTGGCCGAGGAGGCGCGCGACCTCAAGGCCGCCGGGGCGGACGTGATCCAGCTCGACGAGCCCTGGCTGCAGGCGCGGCCCGAGCAGGCCAGGCGCTATGGCGTGAAGGCCATCAACCGCGCGCTGGAGGGGGTGGAGGGCACCACCGTCGTCCACCTGTGCTTCGGCTACGCCGCGCTGGTGACGGAGAAACCCTCCGGCTACTCCTTCCTCCCGCAGCTCGCCGACAGCATGGCCACGCAGATCTCCATCGAGGCGGCGCAGCCCAAGCTCGATCTCGGAATCCTCTCCGACCTCTCGACCAAGACCATCATGCTCGGCGTGCTCGACCTCGGCACGGCGGAGGTGGAGACGCCGGAGCTGGTGGCCGAGCGGCTGCGCGCCGGGCTGCGCCATGTGCCGGCCGAGCGGCTGGTGGCGGCGCCCGATTGCGGGATGAAATACCTCCCGCGCGAGCGCGCCTTCGCCAAGCTCAAGGCGCTGGCGGAGGGCGCGGCCATCGTCCGGCGCGAACTGGGCGCCTGATCGGGCGTCTCGGGGGGGGGCCGCCACCCCCCTACCCCCGCGCGGCGCGAGGGCGTAAAGCGCGCGGGATTGGTCGCTGCCCCGCGGAGAGTCCCGAATGAGCCTGCACGTCGCGCCTGAGCTGAAGTCCTTCATCGAGGCCGAGGCGCTGCCCGGCACCGGCGTCTCGGCCGAGGCGTTCTGGTCGGGGCTGGGGTCGCTGCTGGCCGATCTCGCGCCGCGCAACGCCGCGCTGCTCGCGAAGCGCGACGCGCTGCAGGCGAAGATCGACGCCTGGCACCGCGCCCATCCGCAGAAGCCCATCGACGCGGCGGCCTATGAGGCCTTCCTGCGCGAGATCGGCTATCTTCTGCCCGAGCCGGAGGATTTCGCCGTCACCACCGCGAATGTGGACCCCGAAATCGGCGGCGTGGCGGGGCCCCAGCTCGTGGTGCCCGTCTCCAACGCGCGCTATGCGCTGAATGCGGCCAATGCGCGCTGGGGCAGCCTCTACGACGCGCTCTACGGGACGGACGCGATCCCCGAGACGGACGGGGCCGAGCGCGGCAAGGGCTACAACCCCGCCCGCGGGGCCAAGGTCATCGCCTTCGCGCGCAAGACGCTGGACCGGATCGCGCCGCTCTCCGGCGCGGGCCATGCCGAGGCGCTGAAGTACACGGTGAAGGACGGCAAGCTCGCGGTGGTGCTGCAGGGCGGGGGCGCCACGGGGCTCAAGCACCCCGAGCGCTTCGCCGGCTATCGCGGCGAAGCGGCCGCGCCCAGCGCCATCCTGCTGCGCCACAACGGGCTGCACGCCGAGATCGTGATCGACCGCGCCCACATGATCGGCAAGGAGGATCCCGCGGGCGTGGCGGATGTGGTGCTCGAGGCCGCGCTCACCACCATCCAGGACTGCGAGGACAGCGTGGCGGCCGTGGACGCGGCCGACAAGGTGGCCGTCTATCGCAACTGGCTCGGCCTGATGAAGGGCACGCTGACGGCGGAGTTCGAGAAGGGCGGCCGGACGCTGACGCGCCGCCTGGCCGAGGACCGCCGCTACACCGCGCCCGACGGGGCGACCTTCACCCTGCCCGGCCGGTCGGTGATGCTGGTGCGCAACGTCGGCCACCACATGATGACCGACGCGGTGACCTGGAACGGCGAAGAGACGCCCGAGACGATTCTGGACGCGCTGGCGACGAGCCTCATCGCGCTGCACGACATCCGCGGGGCGCGGATGAACTCGCGCGCCGGCAGCGTCTACATCGTGAAGCCCAAGATGCACGGGCCGGAAGAGGTGGCCTGGGCGGTGGAGCTCTTCGCGCGCGTCGAGTCCATCCTCGGCTTGCCCCCCGCCACGCTCAAGATGGGGATCATGGACGAGGAGCGCCGCACCACGGTGAACCTCAAGGCCTGCATCAAGGAGGCGGCCGAGCGCGTGGTGTTCATCAACACGGGCTTCCTGGACCGCACCGGCGACGAGATCCACACCTCGATGGAAGCCGGCGCCATGATCCGCAAGAACGACATGCGCGGCACCGCCTGGATCAAGGCCTATGAGGACTGGAACGTGGACATCGGCCTGATGTGCGGCCTGCGCGGGCGCGCGCAGATCGGCAAGGGCATGTGGGCGATGCCCGACGCCATGGCCGCCATGCTGGAGCAGAAGATCGCCCACCCCAGGGCGGGCGCGAACACCGCCTGGGTGCCCTCGCCCACCGCGGCCACGCTGCACGCGCTGCACTATCACGAGGTGGACGTGGCCGCGCGGCAGGAGGAGATCGCCCGGGGCGGCCGGCGCGCGAAGCTCGGCGACCTGCTGACCATTCCCGTCGCCACCCAGACCAACTGGCCCGCCCAGGACATCCAGGCCGAGCTCGACAACAACGCCCAGGGCATCCTCGGCTATGTGGTGCGCTGGGTGGACCAGGGCGTGGGCTGCTCCAAGGTGCCCGACATCCACGATGTGGGGCTGATGGAGGACCGCGCGACGCTGCGCATCTCCTCGCAGCACATCGCCAACTGGCTGCGGCACGGCATCGTCACCGAAGCGCAGGTGATGGAGACGATGAAGCGCATGGCCGCGGTGGTGGACCGCCAGAACGCGGGCGATCCGGCCTACAGGCCCATGGCGCCGGGCTTCGACGGGCCGGCCTTCCAGGCGGCCTGCGCGCTGGTCTTCGAGGGGGCGGCGCAGCCCAACGGCTACACCGAGTTCCTGCTGACCAAGTTCCGCCGGATCGCCAAGGCGGGGTGATCCTCGCGCGCGCCGCCCGGCTTCACGCAGGGCGGCGCGCGTTCTAGCCTCCCCGCGCCAGGCAAGGTCGAGGAGGAAGCGCCATGATGCTCAAGGACAAGGTCGCCGTCGTCACGGGTTCGGGGGGCGGCATCGGGCGCGAGATCGCCCTCGCCATGGCCGAGGCCGGCGCGAAGGTGGTGATCAACGACGTGGGCGCCTCGCTGGGCGGCGAGGGCTTCTCCGCCACCCCGGCCGAACAGACCAAGGCGCTGATCGAGCAGCGCGGCGGCCAGGCCGCCATCAGCACGGACAGCGTCGCCACCTGGGCCAGCGCGCAGAAGATCGTGCAATGCGCGCTGGACAGCTTCGGGCGCATCGACATCGTGGTGAACAACGCGGGCATCCTGCGCGACCAGATCTTCCACCGCATGACGCCGGAGGAATGGGACGCGGTGATCGCCGTCCACCTCAACGGCAGCTTCTACGTCAGCCGCGCGGCGGCGACGCATTTCCGCCAGCAGGAGAGCGGCGCCTTCGTCCACATCACCTCCACCTCGGGGCTGATCGGCAATTTCGGACAGGCGAACTACTCGGCGGCGAAGCTCGGCATCGTGGCGCTGTCGAAGTCCATCGCGCTCGACATGAAGCGCTACAACGTGCGCTCCAACTGCCTCGCCCCCTTCGCCTGGAGCCGCATGACGAGCAGCATCCCCGCCGAGACGCCCGAGCAGAAGGCGCGCGTGGAGCGGCTGATGCGCATGGGCCCGGAGAAGAACGCGCCGCTCGCCGTCTTCCTCGCATCCGATGCGGCCGCCGAAGTCACGGGCCAGATCTTCGCGCCGCGCATGCACGAGCTGTTCCTGTTCAGCCAGAACCGCCCGATCCGCTCGGTGCACAGCGAGAGCGGCTGGACGCCCGAGAAGATCGCCGAGATCGCCCTGCCCGCGCTGCGCGCGAGCTTCATCCCGCTCGAACGCTCGGGCGACGTGTTCAGCTGGGACCCCGTCTGAGCCGGCGATGGATTTCCGGCTGACCGAGGAGCAGGCGGCCTTCCAGCAGGTGGTGCGCGGCTTCGCCGAACGCCACCTCGCCGCGGGCGCCGTCGAGCGCGCCCACACCGTGGGCTTTCCCTGGGATGTGGCGAAGCTGATGGCCGCCCAGGGCCTGTTCGGCATCATGCTGCCCGAGGAGGATGGCGGCCAGGGCGGCACGCTGCTCGACGCGGTGCTGGCCATGGAGCAGATCGCCGCCGTCTGCCCGCGCAGCGCGGATGTGCTGCAGGCGGGCAATTTCGGCGCCTTCCGCACGCTCGCTGAATACGCCACGCCCTGGCAGAAGGAGCGCTTCTTCCGCCCCCTCCTCGCCGGCGAGGCCGTGGCCGCCGTCGGCATGACGGAGCCCGAGGCGGGCTCCGCGCTGACCGACCTCACCACGCATTGCGTGCCGGACGGCGCGGGCTGGCGCCTCAACGGGCAGAAGGTGTTCACGACCAACAGCGCGGAGGCGAATGTCTTCGTCGTCTATTGCCGCTTCGGGCCCGGCGTGGGCGGCATCGGCTCGGTGCTGGTGGAGCGCGGGATGGAAGGCTTCCGCCTCGGCGCGCCCAGCCTCTACATGAACGACGAGGAGTGGTGCGCCCTCTACTTCGACGACGTGTACATCCCGCCCGAGATGGTGCTGCTCGGCCCCGGCGGCTTCAAGAAGCAGATCGGCGGCTTCAACGTGGAGCGCGTGGGCAACAGCACGCGCGCGCTGGCGCTGGGCGAATACTGTTTCGCGCAGGCGCGCGCGCACGCGATGACGCGCCGGCAGTTCGGCCGCCCGCTGATGGAGTTCCAGGGCCTGCAGTGGAAGTTCGCGGAGATGCGCGTGGCGCTGGACGCCGCGCGGCTGCTGCTCTACCGCGCGGCGGCCAACGCGGGCCGCGGCCTGCCCGACGCGCAGGAGGTGGCGATCGCCAAATACGCCTGCAACCAGGCGGGCTGGCTGGCGGCCAACGAGTCCATGCAGGTGATGGGCGGCATGGGCTACTCGAAGGATCTCCTCATCGAGTACTGCGTGCGGCGCACGCGCGGCTGGATGATCGCCGGCGGCAGCCTCGAGATGATGAGGAACCGCATCGCCGAGGGCGTGTTCGGCGTCAGCTTCTCCCAGCGCCCCCCGAAACCCGCATGAAGGCGCTGCTGGCCCCGCAGCGCATCGCCCTGATCGGCGCCTCGGCGGATCCGGCGCGCCTCACCGCCCGGCCGCAGATCTATCTCCGCCGCCACGGCTATGGGGGCGCGCTCTATCCGGTGAACCCGCGCGCCGGCGACATCCTCGGCGAGCCCGCCTTCGCGCGCGTGGAGGACATCCCGGGCGAGATCGACTTCGCCTACATCCTGCTCGGCACGGAGCAGGTCGAAGGCCAGATCGAGGCCGTCGCCGCCAAGGGCGCGCGAGTCGCCTGCGTGCTGGCCGACGGCTTCGCCGAGGCGGGCGAGGAAGGCGCGGCGCGCCAGGCGCGCTGCGTCGCCGCAGCCCGCGCGGCGGGAATGCGGCTGCTCGGCCCCAACTCCATGGGCGTCATCAACATCCCCGCGCGCATCGCCGCCAGCGTGAACGCGGCGCTGGAGGCCGAGACTCTGCCGGAGGGGCGCGTCGCGCTCGTCAGCCAGTCGGGCTCCATGCTGGGCGCGATCCTCTCGCGCGGCGCGGCGCGCGGCATGGGCTTCTCGCACCTCATCGCCACCGGCAACGAGGCGGACCTCACCGCGGGCGAGATCGCCGCCATGCTGGTGGAGGAGCCCGGCGTGGACGCGGTGATGCTCTTCCTCGAGGCCATCCGCGCGCCACAGCACTTCGCGCACGCCGCCTGGAGGGCGCGCGCGGCGGGCAAGCCGCTCATCGCCTACAAGCTCGGCCGCTCGCCCTACGGGGCGGAGCTCGCCACCAGCCACACCGGCGCCCTGGCGGGCAGCGACGCGGCGGCCGAGGCCTTCTTCCGCGCGCACGGCATCCTGCGCGCGACGATGCTGGAGAGCTTCCTCGAACTGCCCGCGCTGGCGCTGGGCCGCACGCCCCAGGCCCGCAGGCGTCGCGCGGTCTCGGTGCTCACCACGACGGGCGGCGGCGGCGCGATGGCGGTGGACGCGCTGGGGGTGGCGGGCATCGAGGCGCGCCCGCCCGACGCAAAGGCGGCCGCCGCCCTGGCGGCGGCGGGCATGGCGGCCCATGGCCGGCTGCTCGACATGACGCTGGCCGGCACGAAGCCCGAGCGCATCGAGGCCGCCATCACCGCCCTCGCCGCGGCCGAGGACACGGAGGCGATCATCCCCGTCATCGGCTCCTCCGCGCAGTTCCGCCCGCAGGATGCGGTGGCGGGCATCCTGCGCGGCCGCGACGCGATCCGAGGGGCGAAGCCCATCGCGGCCTTCCTCGCCCCCCAGGCCGACGCCTCGCTGCGCCTGCTGGCCGAGGCGGGCATCCCGGCCTTCCGCACGCCGGAGTCGCTGGCGGATGCGATGCGCGCCTTCCTCGACTGGCGCGCGCCGCGCCCCGCACCGCACATCGCCGCCCCGCAGGCCGATCTCCCCGAGGCGCCGGACGAGGCGGACGCGCGCGAGCTGCTCGCGGCCCTCGGCCTCGCCTCGCCCTTCGCGCGCTTCACCGAGGCCGACGCCCCGCCGGAGGGGCTCTGCTATCCCGTCGCGCTCAAGATCCTCTCGCCCGACATCGCGCACAAGACGGAGCTCGGCGGCGTCGTGCTGAACATCGCGGATGCGCGCCAGCTTCGCGTCGAGGCGGCGGCGATGCGCGCGCGCGTGCACCGCGCCGCACCCGCCGCGCGCATCACGGGCTTCCTCGTGCAGGGCATGGCGAAGGGGCTCGCGGAGGCCATCCTGGGCTTCCGCCGCGATCCGGAGGTCGGGCCCATCGTGCTGCTCGGCGCGGGGGGCGTGCTGGCGGAGCTGCACCGCGACGTCGCCATCCGCCTCGCGCCGCTGCATCTCGACGAGGCGCGGGAGATGATCGCGGAGGTGCGCGCGCTGCGCGTGCTCACCGGCTGGCGCGGCCTGCCGCGCGGCGATCTCGAGGCGCTGGCGCAGGCCATCCTCGCCATGGGCCGCCTCGCCGCGCTCGAGACGGTGAAGGAGGCCGAGGTGAACCCGCTGATGATCCACGAGCGCGGCCTGACCGTCGCCGACGCCTGGGTGGTGCGCGCATGAGCGACCCCCGCGCGCTGATCGAGGCCCGCTTCGGCTTCCTGCCCTTCACACCGCCCGCCGAGATTCCCCCCGCGCTCGCGCAGCTTCTCGACCGGCGGGTGACGCGCCGCTACCGCCCCGATCCCATTCCCGCGCCGCTGCTCGACACGGTGCTCGCCGCCGCCGCCTCCGCGCCCTCCAAGAGCGACATGCAGCAGTGGAGCGTCGTGGTGCTCGAGGAGGCGGCGCCCATCGCCGCCATCGCGGACTGGATCGGCGGCATGCCCTGGATCAAGGACGCGCCGGTGCTGCTCGTCTTCTGCGCCGATGTCCGCCGCGGCCGCGACATCTGCGCCCGCGCGGGGCGCGAGCACGCGAACGACAATCTCGACACGCTGCTCAACGCGGCGGTGGACGCCGCCCTCGCCATGGGCATGGCGATCGTGGCGGCGGAGGCGGCGGGTCTCGGGAGCTGCCCGATCAGCTATGTCCGCAACCACCTCGAGAAGATCGGCCCCCTGCTCGGCCTGCCCAAGGGCGTGTTTCCCGTGGCGGGGCTGACGCTCGGCTTCCCCGAAGCGCGGAACCCGGTCTCGGTGCGGCTGCCGCCGGCGGTGACGGTGCATCGCGGCCGCTACGACGCCTCGGGCGAGGCCGAGGCCATCGCCGCCTATGACGCGCGCCGGCCGCCCGCCCGGCCCCGCTATCCGGAGATCCACGGCCCCGCGCCCGAGGGCTGCCGCTGGAGCGAGAACCTGGCCCGCCAGCTCTCCGTGCCCGAGCGCGCGGGCTTCCGCGCCTGGCTGCGCGCGCGGGGCTTCGCGCTTGACTGAGCGCCCGGGCGCCGACAACCCGGGCGTGGCCGACGCCGCGGGCCGCACGGCGCGCCGCGTGACGCCGAAGGATGCGGCGAGCCTCCTCCTCTGGCGCGAGGGCCCGCGCGGCGTGGAGGTGCTGATGGGCCGCCGCCACCACGCGCTGCGCTTCATGCCGGGCGTGCTGGTCTTTCCCGGCGGCCGCGTGGACCGCGGCGATTACCGCGCGCCCGCGCTCTCCGAACTCTCGCCCCTGACGCGGCGGATGCTGGAGGTCTCGGCGCGGCCCTCCCTGGCGCGGGCGCTGGCGGTGGCGGCGGCGCGGGAACTGCACGAGGAGACGGCGCTGCTGCTGGGCGAGCTGCGCGAGGGGCGGCTCGCGCCCGATCTCGCGCCGCTCTCCTATCTCTGTCGCGCCATCACGCCGGTGGGTCGGCCGCTGCGCTTCCACGCCCGCTTCCTCATCGCGCCCGCCGAGGCGGCGCGCGGGGCGATCCAGGGATCGGGCGAGCTGGAGGAGCTGCGCTTCTTCCCGATGGACGACCTCGCGGGCCAGCCGGTGATGAACATCACCGCGCTCATCCTCGCGGAGTTCCGGGCCTGGCTCGCGCTCACGCCGCGCGGGCGTTCCACGCGCACGCTCATCGCCATCAAGGGGATGGACCGGCGCGTGCCCGAGCGGATCAGGTGAGTCTCCAGGCCTCGCCCTCGCGCCGCGCCACGCCGTCCTGCTCCAGCACGAGAAGCTGCGCGAGCAGGCTGCGCCCGGCGGCCCTGATCAGCCGCGGGTCCATCGGCCCATAGACGGGGCCGACCAGCGCCTCCGCCGTCATCGGCCCGCCCTCGCGCAGCGCCTGCACGATGCGCGCCTCGCGCCGCTGGCGGTGCTGGGCCAGCGCGTCGAGGAAGGGCATGGGCTCGGGCAGCTTCGGGCCATGGCCGGGCAGGTAGAGGCGGTCCTGCCCCTCGCGCGCGCGCAGCTTCGCAAGGCTCGTCATGTAGGCGCGCATGTCGCCATCGGGCGGGCTGACGACGCTGGTGGACCAGCTCATCACATGGTCCGCGCTGAACAGGATGCCCGTGCCCTCCAGCGCGAAGCAGAGGTGGTTGCCGCAATGGCCGGGCGTGAACAGTGCGGTGAGGCGCCAGTCGTGGCCCTCGACCGCCGCGCCGTCGGCCAGGCGGTGATCGGGCTGGAAGTCATGGTCGCCGCCCTCGCCGCCTTCCTCGGGCGGGGTCGCGTGCGGGCCGTGGGCGTAGCTCGGCGCCCCCGTCGCGGCCTGCAGCGCGGCCGCGCCCGGCGAGTGGTCGCGATGGGTGTGCGAGACGAGGATGTGCGTGATGCGCTCGCCGCGCGTCGCCTCCAGGATGGCCTGCAGATGCGCCGCATCGGCCGGGCCCGGATCGAGCACCGCGACCGAGGCGCCGCCCCCGATGAGGTAGGTGTTGGTGCCGCGCCAGGTGAAGGCGCCCGGGTTGTCGCACAGGATGCGCCGCACGCCGGGCGCGATGCGCTCCACCGCGCCGGGGGCGAGCCCATCCTCGCGCAGGAAGGGAACGCTCATCGCTTCGCACCTCGCTTGATCTCGCGGTGCAGGATGTAGAGGGAGGCGAGCACGATCAAGCCCGCGCCGAGGAAGGTCATCGGCCCCGGCACCTCGCCGAAGAGGATCCAGCCCAGCAGCACCGCCCAGAGGATGCCCGTGTAGCTGTAGGCGCCGAGCGAGGAGACCTGCGCGGAGGCGAAGGCCTCGGTCAGCAGCACCTGCGCCACGCCGCCCACCAGGCCGACGGCGAGCAGCAGCCAGAACTCGGTCCATGTGGGCGTCACCCACAGGAAGGGCAGAGTCATTCCCGTGAAGGCCGTCATCAGCAGCGACTGCCACAGCACGATGGTGGTGGAGCGCTCGGTGGAGGAGAGGCTGCGCACGAGCAGCGTGGTCATCGCCGAGAACACGCCGTGCAGCACCGCCACCGCCATGCCGATGGCGACCCAGGCCTCCACCACGCCCTGGAAGGCGCCCTGGCCGAGCGCGATGACGAGGATGCCCAGGAACCCCAGCGCCACCGCCCCGAAGCGGTGCACGCCCACGCGCTCGCCCAGGAAGGGAATGGCGAGCAGCGTGACGAAAAGGGGCGTGGTGAAGGTCAGCGCCGTCTGCTCCGCGAGCGGCAGCACGGTCAGCGCGAAGAAGGAGCAGCCCATGGCGAGCGTGCCCGTGGTGGCGCGCAGCAGGTGCTGCGGGAAGCGCTGCGTGGCGAGCGCGAAGCCCTGCCCCATGCGCCAGACGATCAGCAGCACCACGGGCAGCGCGACCAGGCTGCGGAAGAACATGATCTCGGGGAAGGGGATGCGCGCGCCCAGCAGCTTCACCAGCGCGCCCATGAAGGTGAACAGCGCGGTGGCGGCGAGCATCAGCGCCGCCCCGCGCCGGGCGTCATGGCGCAGCGGCACGGCGGGCCCTTTCCTCGGCGCGGCGCACCCGCTCGCGGTGCAGGTTGTAGAGCCCCGCGCAGATGACGATGGCCGCCCCCGTCAGCGTGGTCCAGGCCGGCGCCTCGGCGAAGATGAGGAAGCCCAGCAGAAGCCCCCACAGCAGCGGCGTGTATTCGAGCGGCGCGAGCGAGGCGATGGGCGTCAGCGCGAAGGCGCGCGCGAAGAGCAGATGCGCCACCGCGTTGGAGACGCCGAAGAACACCAGCAGCAGCACCATCCACCAGGAGGGGAGGAGGCTCGGCTGCCCGGAGGCGGGCCAGAGCGCCTCCACCGGGTAGAGGATGAGCCCATAGGGAATGTGCACCGCCAGCATCCAGAAGGCGATGACGGAGGGCGTGTCGGTCGCGGCGAGGGTGCGCGTCCAGATGCGGCTCACGGCCATCCCCGCCACCGCGACCAGCAGCACCGGCGTCTCCCAGCGCCAGAGATCGCCGCCCGGCTGCAGCATGAACAGCACGCCGCAGAAGCCCACGAGGCAGGAGAGCCAGCGCCGCCACCCCACGCGCTCGCCCAGCATGGGAATGGCGAGCAGCGTCATCATCAGCGGCGCCGCCGCCGCCACCGCGTAGGAATCCGCGAGCCCCATGCCGGCGAGCCAGACGATGTACCACAGCACCGAGACGGAGCAGTGCAGCACCGACCGCCCGAGCACGAGCCGCAGGTTGCGCGGCCACAGCCCCGAGAAGCGCGCCAGCGCCGCCACCGCCAGCGCGCCGATCGCGCCGCGCCAGAGCATCGCCCCCGCCACGCCCACCTCGGGCAGGGCGAACTTCACGGCCGCATCGGCAAGCGAGATGACGACATAACCCAGCACGCCGATGGCCAGGCCGCGCACCGCCGCCTCGCCGCTCGTCGCGCGCCCCGGCGCGGCGGCGGGCTCAGGCAAGGGCGGCGTCCGCCTTCATGCAGGTGGCACCCGAGGCGTCGCGCGTCTCGCCGATCAGCCCCTCGCCCTCGCGCCGCGCCAGCAGGGCGAGCGGCGCGCCCGCGAAGGCGGGCCGCACGCCGCGGAAGGCGAAGCGCGCGAGGCGGCGGCCGGGCGCCGCGGCAAGCATGGTCGCGGCCAGCAGCGTCGCCTGCAGCGGCCCATGCACCACGAGGCCCGGATAGCCCTCCTCCGCGCGCGCGTAGTCGGCGTCGTAATGGATGCGATGCCCGTTGCCCGTCAGCGCCGAGTAGCGGAACAGCAGCACCGGATCGGGCGTGAGGTCGCGCCGCACCTCGGCCGCGAAGGGGGGCGCGGGCTCGGCCTCGCGCACCGCCGCGCCTTCCGTGCCGCGATAGACGATGTCCTGCTCCTCGCGCAGCACGGCCCCGCGCGGGTTGGAGAGGTCGTGCCGCAGGGTCACGAAGACGAGCCGGCCCGAACCGCCCGTCTTCTCCGTGACGGAGAGGATGGTGGTGACGCGCCGCACCGCCTCGCCCGCGCGCAGCGGGTTGCCGGTGAAGGACAGCCGCCCGCCCGCCCACATCCGCCGGGGCAGATCCTCGAGCGCGGGCAGGAAGCCGCCCCGCCGCGGGTGGCCGTCCGCGCCGATCCCGCAGGGGCGCCGCCAGTCCTGGAACAGCATCCAGTGCCAGAGCGGGGGTGCCTCCTCGCCCGGTGGCGGGGCGTCGAGGGTGGCGGCCATGCGCGCGAGCGCGGCGGGCGCCAGCACATCCTCCTGCGTCTCGCTGCGGCCGATGAAGGCCTCGAAGCCCATGGCGTGATCCCGGCGTGGTGCGTGCCGCAGCATGGGCCGAGCCCGGGGGGCGCGCAATCGCGCCGCGCCGCCGCCCTGCCCCGCTTTGGCCGCATCCGCGGCTGGACTTGGCCATGCTCCGCGCCGAAAAGGGGCGCCGTGGACCCGCACGAATACGCCCTGATGGACGCGGTCGAGGACCGCATGTGGTGGTATCGCAGCCTGCACCGGCATGCGCTGGAGGCGCTCGCGCCACTGCCGGCGGAGGCGGCGGTGCTGGATGCGGGCTGCGGCACGGGCGGCTTCCTCGCCCGGCTGCGGGCGCGGATGCCGCGCGCGCGCCTCTATGGGCTCGACTACGAACCGCAGGCCGCCCGCCGCGCGGCCGACAAGGCTCGGGCCGCCGTCACGGCCGGCACGGTCAACGCCCTGCCCTTCCCCGACGCCGCCTTCGACGCGGTGGTGAGCCTCGACGTGCTCTGCCATCAGGCGGTCGAGGAGGGCGCGGCGCTCGCCGAGTTCCGCCGCGTGCTGAAGCCGGGCGGGGCGCTGGTGCTGAACCTGCCCGCGCACGAGTGGCTGCGCTCGGCCCATGACGTGCGGGTGCACACCGCGCGCCGCTACGAACGGGCGGAGGTGGCGCGGAAACTCGCCGCCGCCGGCTTCGAGGACGCGCGCCCGCGCCACTGGAACAGCCTGCTGCTGCCGCTGATGTTCGTGCAGCGCAAGCTGCTCAAGCGCGACGAGGGCGCGGCCTCGGACGTGCAGCCCTTCCCGCCCTGGCTGGACGCCGGGCTCTTCGCCGCCTGCCGCGCCGAGGCCGCGCTGATGCGCGCGGGCCTCTCCTTCCCCCTGGGCGGTTCCGTCCTCGCCACCGCCCGCCGTCCCGGAACCACGCCATGAGCGACACGACACACCCCGTGGGACTTTCCATCGTCATCCCCGTCTATCGCGGGGCGAGCACCATCGGCCGGCTGGTGGAGGCGCTCTCCCAGCTCCGCCCGGCCGGGGGGCTCGAGATCATCCTGGTGAACGACGGCAGCCCCGACGATTCGGGCGATGTGTGCCGCCGCCTCGCCGAGACCGCCACGGTGCCGCTCACCTACATCGAGCACGCGCGCAATTTCGGCGAGCACAACGCGGTGATGACCGGCTTCCGCCACGCGCGCGGCGCCTATGTCATCAACATGGACGACGACCTGCAGAACCCGCCCGAGGAGGTGGTGCGCCTCTACGACCACGCCCGGCTGGGCGGCTGGGACGTGGTGTACACGCGCTACGCCAAGAAGGAGCACGAGGGCTGGCGCAACCTGGGCAGCCGCTTCGCCAACCGGGTCGCGGACGCGCTGCTGGACAAGCCCAAAGGCCTCTACCTCTCTTCCTTCCGCTGCATGAGCGCCCTCGTCGTGCGCGAGGTGACGAAGTACACCGGCCCCTACCCCTACATCGACGGGCTGATCATGCAGGTGACGCAGCGCATCTCCGTCATCGAGGTGGCGCATTACGCGCGCGCCGAGGGGCGGTCCAACTACAATCTCCGCCGGCTGGTGCGGCTGTGGCTGAACCTCGCCACCAACTTCTCGGTGCTGCCGCTGCGGCTGGCGGTGTTCGCCGGCGCGGCCATGGGGGCGCTCGGCTTCCTCATGGCGCTCGTCGTCATCATCGAGGCGATCTTCTTCGAGACGCCCTCCGGCTGGGCCTCGACGATGACGCTGATGCTGCTCATCGCCGGCGTGCAGTTCATGATCCTGGGCGTGCTGGGCGAATATGTCGGCCGCGCCTTCCTGATGGCGAACGGCAAGCCCCAGGGCGTGGTGCGCGAGGTGCTGCGCCCCCGGCGCGAGCGGGTGGAACCGGCCGAGTGAGCCCCGCGCGATGAGCTTCCACTGGGGCGCGCTGATCGCCGCCATCGCCTCCTCGCTGGTCGGGCAGGTGCTGCTCAAGGCGGGGGCCGAGGGCGGCACCGCCCAGGGCGTGATCGAGCAGTTCCTGCGCTGGCAGACGGTGCTCGGCATCGGCTTCTACGGCGCGGGCGCGCTGCTCTACATCATGGCGCTGCGCAAGATCCCGATGAGCGTCGCGCTGCCCTGCACAGCGGCGAGCTACGCGGTCATCGCCCTGATCGGCTGGTGGTTCTTCGCCGAGCCGCTGGGGGCGCAGAAGATCGCGGCCATCCTGCTCATCATCGGGGGCGTGGCGCTGCTCGCCACGGCCTGACCGCCCCCTTCACCGCCACAGCGCGGGGTTGGCGAGCAGCTCGGCGCATCTCTGCGCCACGGCGGCGAGGATCGCCTCGCCCTTCGCGGGGCTCGCCGTCCGCGCATCGCCGATCACGCCGCTCGGGCTGAGCTCGCGGAAGCTGCGGCGCATGAGAAGCCCGGGCGGCTGGCCCGGCACGCGGGTCGAGCCCGGGCCATGCGCCTCCTCCAGCCGCTCGGGCCGCACGCCCTCGGCCATCAGGTGCCAGACCATCGAGGTCTCGGCCTCGCAGGCGTGCATCAGCCCCGCCTGGCGTTCCAGCAGCGGCGAGATCGCCTCCGGCGCCATGTGCCAGTAGGTGCCGCCCGCGACGCGGATGCCGAGCGCGACAGAGAGCTCGGTGGCCGCCACGCCGATGGCCTCCGCATTGCCGCCATGGCCGTTGAGCAGCATCACGCGGCGGAAGCCGTGCCGGGCCGCGCTGCCCACCACGCCGCGCAGCACGGCCTGGAAGGCGGCGTTGTCCAGCGTCACCGTGCCGCCGAAGGCCATGTGGTGCTCGGCGAGCCCGGTCCAGACCACGGGGCTGACCAGCGCGCGCTCGCCCATGGCGGCGAGGCGCCGCGCCGTCTCCAGCGCCACGGCGCCGGCGAGCAGGATGTCGGTGCCGGTGCACAGATGCGGCCCGTGCTGCTCCAGCGAGGCGACGGGCACGATCAGCAGCGCATCGGCCGCGGCTTCGGCCTGCACCTCGGCGGCGGTGAGGCGCATCCATTCCAGGCTCCGGGTCATGCGGCGATTCTCCCTGCGTGGCGCGCCAGCAAGGCGCGCTTCGCCGCGCGCCGCAAGCCGCATACCGGCGGCCGCATGCCTCGACTCCCGAGAACGCGGCGCGACCGCTGCTATGCCCTTGTTTTGGCACGCCGCCGCCCGCCAACCCGGCGTGCGCGATGCGTCCGGCGTGACCGCCGGACGCATCATCCCGGCGGCAGCGGGGCGTGCCGGTCGAGGAAGGCGCGCGCCTCGGCCCGCATGGCCGCGAGCTTCGCGGGGTCCATCTTCCTGAGCGTGGCGAGCGGCATGGCCATGCGCGGGTTGGCCGCGAAGCGCTCCGCGTGGCGGGCGATGAAGTCCCAGTAGAGGAAGTTGAAGGGGCAGGCGCCCTCGCCCGCGCTGCGCTTCACGTCGAAGCGGCAGCGCGCGCAATGGTCGCTCATCCGCGCGATGTAGGCGCCCGAGGCCGCATAGGGCTTGGAGGCCATGATCCCGCCATCGGCATGGATCGCCATGCCATGGGTGTTGGGCAGCTCCACCCACTCGAAGGCGTCGGCATAGACGCTGAGATACCAGTCGTTCACCGCATCGGGGTGGATGCCGGCGAGCAGCGCGAAATTGCCCGTCACCATCAGGCGCTGGATGTGATGGGCGTAGGCGAGGTCGCGCGTCTGGCGCACCACGGAATCCACGCAGCGCATGCCGCTCTCGCCCGTCCAGTAGAACTCGGGCAGGGCGCGATGCGCCTCGAGCGCGTTGAGCGCGCGATAGCGGGGCATCTTCAGCCAGTAGAGGCCGCGCACATATTCGCGCCAGCCCAGGATCTGGCGGATGAAGCCCTCCACGGCGTTGAGCGGCGCCCGCCCCGCGCGCCAGGCGGCCTCGGCGGCGTCGCAGGCCTCGCGCGGCAGCAGCAGCCCGAGGTTGAGGCTGGTGGAGAGCAGGGAGTGGAACAGCGTCGCCTCGCCTTCCGCCATGGCGTCCTGGAAATCGCCGAAGCGGGGCAGGCGCTCGGCGATGAAGGCGGCGAGCGCGGCGCGGGCCTGCTGGCCGGTGACGGGCCAGTTGAACCCCTCCAGCGCGCCGAAGTGGCCTCCGAAGCGGCGGGCGACCATGTCCAACACCTCGCGCGTGATCTCATCGGGCGGGAAGCGCGGCGCGGGGGGCGGGACGAGGCCCCTGGGCAGGGGCTTGCGGTTCTCGGCGTCGAAGTTCCAGGCGCCGCCGACGGGCGCGCCGCCCTCCATCAGGTAGCCGGTGGCGCGGCGCATCTCGCGGTAGAAGAACTCCATGCGGAGCTGCGTCTTCGCCCCCGCCCAGCGGCGGAAGAAGGCAAGGCTCGCCAGGAAGCGTCCGTCCTCGCGGATCTCCACGGGCAGGCCGAGCGCCGCCTCCCAGCCGCGCATCTCCTCCAGCACCCGCCACTCGCCCGGATGGGTGCAGACGAGCCGCGCCGGGCGGTGGCGGGCGATGGCGCGCGCCACCTCGCCCGAGAAGCCGTGCGTGTTGGCGGGATCCTCGAGCCGCACGTGATCCACCCGCACCCCGCGGGCGGCGAGCGCGCGCGAGAAATGCCGCATGGCGGAGAGCACGAGGGCGATCTTCTGCGGGTGGTGGCGGGCGTAGGTGCATTCGCCCTCCACCTCCATCAGCAGCACCACGTCGCGCGCCGGGTCGAGATCCTCGAGGGCGGAGAGGCTCGGGCTGAGCTGGTCGCCCAGCACCACGCGCAGCGCGCCGGCCATGCGCGTCAGGCCGGCTCGTAGCTGACGGTGCTGCCGTCGTCGCCCTTGACGCTGTAGCCCACCCAGCGGCCGGCGGCGTCGTAGTCCAGCACCGCCTCGATCTCGCCCGCGCAGCGCCAGCGCAGCCCCCCGCCCGGCCGCGCCTCGCGGGTCCAGGAAAGCTCCATGGGCCGGCCCGTGCTGGTGCCGAAGACGGGCACGGCGCCGCCGAAGCGCTGCGGCTCCCACCAGGAGAGGGGCGCGGCCTCGGGCGGCAGGCGCAGCTCGCCCTCCGGGCCGCGCACGCGCACCCCGCCGGGCAGGGCCTCGGCGCTCACCTCCACCACGCGCCCGTTGCGGTTGAGGCGCGAGACGACGGAGACGAAGCGCCCGCCCTCCGTCACCTCCGTGTAGCGGTGCTCGAAGCGATAGACGACGACGCCGAGCACGCGCGGGGCCACCATCACCTCCGAGACGGCGGTGCGCCGCGCCCCCTGCTGGGTGAAAGTGACGTCATGGGTGCCGATGGCCATGCCCGCGCGCATCACGCGCCAGCGGTAGTCGCGCGGGCGATCGGCCAGGGCGGGCAGCGGCCGGGCGGCGGCGAGCGCGAGCAGGGCCCGGCGGGGCGGCGGGAGGAGGGAGGCAGCCATGCCCCCTGGTCTGGCGACGCGGGGCCCCGCGTCAAGGGCGCGCGGGCGGGGATAGGAAGCGGGGCGCGCGCCGTGGCATGATCGGGGCCGCGATGCGCCAGCTTCTGCTGCTCCGCCACGCCAAGTCCTCCTGGGACGATGCGCGGCTCACCGACCACGCCCGGCCGCTGAACGCGCGCGGGCGGCGGGCGGCCGACGCCATGGCGGCGCAGATGCGCGAGCTCGGCCTCGCGCCCGATGTGGTGCTCGTCTCCTCCGCCCGGCGCACGCTGCAGACGCTGGAGGCGCTGCAGCCGCTGGAGGGCAGCCCCATCGTCGAGGTGATGGACGAGCTCTACCTCGCCCCCTGGCCCGTGCTGATGGGCGCGCTGCGCCGCATCCCCGAGACGGCGCGCTCGGTGCTGCTCATCGGGCACAATCCCGGGCTGCACGATCTCGGGCTGGCGCTGATGGGGCCGGCGGGGGCGGCGCTGGGCAGCGCGGCGGCGCAGCGCCTGGCCGAGGGCTACCCCACCGGGGCGCTGGCCGAGTTCACCATCGCCTCGCGCTGGCAGGATCTCGCCGAGGGCGGCGGGCGCCTGGTGCGCTTCCTCGCTCCCCGGGATCTGCCCGAACTCACCGCCTGAGCATGATCCGGCTCGAGCTCTCCTGCCCCGGGCGGCGGCCGCGCCACCCCGCCCTTTCCGACTCGCCCGCATGGCGGCGCGAAACGCGGGTGTGGCTGCGCGACCCCGAGGGCGGGCTGTGGGAGCGCCAGGGCCGGCTCGCCCGGCGGATCGAGCCCCTGCCGCCGCCCGACTGGCCCGCCCTGCCCGGCGCCCTGCCCTGGGAGGCGCCCGGCCCGCCGCCCGCCGAAGCGCTGGAGATCGCCCGCTTCAGCGGCCGGCGCGCCGCCCTCGCCCCGGGGCTCGACTGGATCGAGGGGCGGATCGTGACACCCGAGGGCCGCAGCCAGCGCGCCACCCGGCTGCTGGCCGAGGGCGAGGCGGCGGGGCTGCTCGCCCTCTGCGCCGATCTGGCGCGCAGCCTGCCGCTGCTGCCCGCCCGGGTCGGGCTGGCCGAGGAGGCGCTGGCGCTGGCCGAGGGGCGGGCGCCGCGCCCGCGCCGGTCGGGCCCGCCGACTCTGGCGGGCGCGGAGACGGTGGAGGGGGCGCTGCGCGCCGCGCTCGGCCATCTGCTGGAGGTGCTGCTCGCCGAGAGCGCGCTCTGCCGGCTCGAGGCCGGGCCGCGCGGCGTGCACCAGAGCCGGGTGGCGCTGCGCCGCATGCGCTCCCTGCTGCGGATCTTCCGCCCCGCGGTGGACGGGCCCGACTGGCGCGCCTTCGACGCGGCGCTGAAAGGGCTGGCCGCGACGCTCGGCCCGGCGCGTGACTGGGACGTGTTCCTGGAGGGAATCGCCGCCGGCGCCCTGGAGGCGCTGGGCGGGGATGCGCGGCTGCGGCGGCTGGTCGGCGCCGCCGGGCGCGAGCGCGCCGCGGCCTACGCGGCGGTGGCGGCGATGCTGGAAGGGCCGGAGTTCCGCCACGCCCTGTGGCTCGGCCTTGCGCTGCTGCTGCTGCGCCCCGCGGATGCGCCGGCCCAGCCGCTCCTCCCCTTCGCCGCCGAGGTGCTGCGCCGCCGCTGGAAGCGGCTGAAGAAGGCGGGGAAGCAGGTGGAGGCGCTGGGCCCCGAGGCGCTGCACGAGATGCGCCTCGACGCCAAGCGGCTGCGCTATGCGGCCGAGCCCTTCGCCGCGCTCTGGCCGGGCAAGGCGGCGCGGCGCTTCAACCGCCGACTCGCGGCGCTGCAGGATGCGCTGGGGCTCGCCAATGACGCGGCGGTGGCGCGCGGCCTCGCGGCGCGGCTCGCCGGGCGGGGGGCCGGGGAATTCGCCATCGGCGCCGTGACCGGATTCGCCGCCGGCCGGGCCGAAGGCAGCCGTCTGGCCGCCATCGCCGCCTGGGAGGAGCTGCGCCGCAGCCCCCGTTTCTGGAAGGCGGCGGAGGCCGAGGCTTCGTAATACGGCGTAACACGGGGTTGCCAGCGCCCCGGAGGACGGGTTAACGAACCTCTCATGCGCCGACGTCGCCTCTTCCGTTCCGCGCCCGCCCCCCGCCGCTGGGGGCGGACGGCCGTGGTGGGCGCCGCCGCCGGCGCGGGGGCGCTGGTGATCGCCCTCGGCCTGCCCTCGGAGCTGATGGGCTCCGCGCCCCGCCACCAGGAATGGCGCGCCTCCGCCGCCGAGCTGCGCGTGGTGGACGGCGACACGCTGCGCCTCGGGGACCGCACGCTGCGCCTCTATGGCGTGGACGCGCCGGAGCGCGGCCAGCACTGCACCGACCGCCAGGGCCGCCTCTACGACTGCGGCACCGCCGCCGCCGCCGCGCTGGCGCGGCTCGTGGCCGATCGCGGCGTCGAGTGCCGGCTGCAGGGGCGGGACCGATTCGGCCGGGCGCTGGGCGTCTGCCGCTCGGGCGAGGTGGAGCTGAACCGCGCTCTGGTCTCGGCCGGCTGGGCGCTGGCCGATGCGGCGGCCCACCCCGCCCTCGCCGCCGCCGAGGCCGAGGCGCGGCACGCCCAGCGCGGCCTCTGGACCGGCGGATTCGAGCCCCCCGCGCATTGGCGCGACGGGCGGTAACGCCCGGCCCTCCCCTTCTCGGCCCCACCGCGCCCCCCCGGGTCCCTGTGGATTGCGGGGATCATGGGGATGGCGCGCCCGCGGCCCTCGCGCGGCGGGATTGTGGCTGGCATGTCACAGCGGGCGCTTGTCTCAGCGTGGCGCGGGGGCATCTGCAGCGGGGCGCGGGCGCAGCGGATGGCGGATTTCCGCGGCGCGCCCCGAGTCGCCAGACCACTTCATCTGGTGGAGGGCGCCGCCCCCGACCGCTAGATGTGGTTGAAGGGCGGCGAGGCCTGAGGCATCATCCCCGACCGGGGGATCGGAGGGGGATCGGATCGTGTTCGACGCCGTTCAGTTGCAGGGGCATCACCAGGTCCAGGTGGACCGTTCGCGCGACGCGCTGCTGACCGATTTCGGGCGCGCGACGCTGGATGACCGCTATCTCATGCCGGGCGAGTCCTATCAGGATCTCTTCGCCCGCGTCGCCTCGGCCTATGGCGACGATCCGGCGCATGCCCAGCGCCTCTACGACTACATCTCGAAGCTCTGGTTCATGCCGGCGACGCCCGTGCTGTCCAATGGGGGGACGACGCGGGGGCTGCCGATTTCCTGCTTCCTGAACGAAGCGAACGACAGCCTCGAATCCATCGTCGGCCTCTGGAACGAGAATGTCTGGCTCGCCTCCAAGGGCGGGGGCATCGGCTCCTACTGGGGCAATCTGCGCTCGCTCGGCGAGAAGGTGGGGCAGAACGGCAAGACCTCGGGCATCGTGCCCTTCATCCGGGTGATGGACAGCCTCACCCTCGCCATCTCCCAGGGCTCGCTGCGGCGCGGCTCGGCGGCGGTCTATCTGCCGGTGCACCACCCGGAGATCGAGGAGTTCATCGAAATCCGCCGCCCCACCGGCGGCGATCCGAACCGCAAGGCGCTGAACCTGCACCATGGCGTCCTGGTCAGCGACGCCTTCATGCGCGCGGTGGAGGCCGATGAGGCCTGGGCGCTGACCAGCCCCAAGGACCATTCCATCGTCAAGACCGTCTCCGCCCGCAGCCTCTGGATTCGCATCCTCACCGCGCGGATCGAGACGGGCGAGCCCTACATCGTCTTTTCCGACCATGTGAACCGCGCCCGGCCGGAGCACCACAAGCTGGCGGGGCTGGAGGTGAAGACCTCCAACCTCTGCTCCGAGATCACCCTGCCCACGGGCATGGACCATCACGGGCAGCAGCGCACGGCGGTGTGCTGCCTCTCCTCCCTCAACCTCGAGACCTGGGACGAGTGGCACAAGGACCCGCTGTTCATCACGGACGTGATGCGCTTCCTCGACAACGTCCTGCAGAACTTCATCGACACCGCGCCCGACACCATGGCCAAGGCGCGCTATTCGGCGATGCGCGAGCGCAGCGTCGGCCTCGGCGTGATGGGCTTCCACTCCTTCCTGCAGCAGAAGGGGGTGCCCTTCGAGAGCGTGATGGCGAAGGTTTGGAACAAGCGGATGTTCAAGCACATCCGCGAGCAGGCGGATGCGGCCTCGCGCCTGCTGGCCGAGGAGCGCGGCCCCTGCCCGGACGCCGCCGAATACGGCTTCATGGAGCGCTTCTCGAACAAGATGGCGATCGCGCCCACCGCCTCCATCTCCATCATCTGCGGCGGGGCCTCGCCGGGCATCGAGCCGATCGCGGCCAATGTCTATAATCACAAGACGCTCTCGGGCAGCTACATCGTCCGCAACCCCTATCTGAAGGCGGTGCTGGCGAAGCACGGGCGCGACGACGCCGACACCTGGACCTCGATCACGGTCAACAAGGGCTCGGTGCAGCACCTCGATTTCCTGAGCCAGGACGAGAAGGACGTATTCAAGACGGCCTTCGAGCTCGACCAGCGCTGGGTGATCGAACACGCGGCGGACCGCACGCCCTATATCTGCCAGGCGCAGTCGCTCAACATCTTCCTGCCGGCCAATGTCCACAAGAGGGATCTGCACCAGATCCACATGCTGGCGTGGAAGAAGGGGGTGAAGAGCCTCTATTACTGCCGCTCCCTCTCCATCCAGCGGGCGGATACGGTGAGCGAGAAGGCCATCGCCATCGCGGTGGAGGACGCGCCGAAGGCGGCGGCGCCGGCGAGCACGACCAACTATGAGGAGTGCCTGGCGTGCCAGTGAGAGGCTTCGCCCCTCACACTCCCCATCCAGGGGCGCTGCCCCTGGACCCCGACAGGAAACTCAGTTTCCTGCACCTTCGTCCGATTGGTTCATATTCATGAAAGGATCCATTCGGATGATGAATTATCATTACACTTGCATTGTTGTTCTTCGATCCATGATTGATGGACTTACTTCTCATCTTAGAATCAGAGATAAAAATCTTGATCTAACAGACGAAGAATGGTGCGCCTATCAAGACCTCAAGAGTCACCTTAAGTCTCTTCTGAGTTGGCATTTATACCAGACACCAGAATATCAGAGCTTTGAACGCTAACGTCTGAACAGCCGGATCGAAGGTCCAGGAAACTAAGTTTCCTGGCGGGGTTTCAGGGGCGGCGCCCCTGACGGGGTGCGCGAGGGGCAAGGCCCCTCGCATCAACAACTAAGAGCGAGAGACAGATGCCCGACGGAATCACCACCGACGAACTGCCCGTCAAGTTCGACCTGCTGACGTCGAACCCGGTCTACAAGCCCTTCCGCTACCCCTGGGCCTATGAGGCCTGGCTGCAGCAGCAGCGCATCCACTGGCTGCCCGAGGAAGTGCCGCTCGCCGATGACGTGAAGGACTGGCAGAAGAACCTCACCGCCGCCGAGCGCAACCTGCTCACCCAGATCTTCCGCTTCTTCACCCAGGCGGATGTCGAGGTGAACAACTGCTACATGAAGCACTATTCCCAGGTGTTCAAGCCGACGGAAGTGCTGATGATGCTCAGCGCCTTCTCGAACATCGAGACGGTGCACATCGCCGCCTACTCCCATCTCCTCGACACCATCGGAATGCCCGAGATCGAGTACCAGGCCTTCCTAAAGTACAAGGAGATGAAGGACAAGTACGACTACATGCAGTCCTTCACGGTCGAGAACAAGACCGAGATCGCCAAGACGCTGGCCGCCTTCGGCGCCTTCACCGAGGGGCTGCAGCTCTTCGCCTCCTTCGCCATCCTCATGAACTTCCCGCGCTTCAACAAGATGAAGGGCATGGGGCAGATCGTGAGCTGGTCGGTGCGCGACGAGACGCTGCACTGCCTCTCCGTGATCCGCCTCTTCCGCACCTTCATCGCCGAGAATCCGGAAATCTGGACGGAGGAGCTGAAGCGCGACCTCTACCTGATCTGCGCCACCATCGTGGACCACGAGGACGCCTTCATCGACCTCGCCTTCGAGCTCGGCGGCGTGCAGGGCCTCACCGCGGCCGATGTGAAGCAGTACATCCGCTTCATCGCGGATCGCCGCCTGACGCAGCTCGGCCTCGAGGCGCTCTATCACGTCGAGAAAAACCCGCTGCCCTGGCTCGACGAGATGCTCAACGCCATCGAGCACACCAACTTCTTCGAGAACCGCGCGACCGAATACTCCAAGGCCTCGACCGAGGGCACCTGGGAGGAGGCCTTCGCCGACGCCACCTTCACCAGCGCCCAGCCGCAGGGGGCGCTCGCCCTGCCCTGACAGGGCCGGCAGCCGCGCCGGACCGATCGCGCGCAGGGTTGGCGGGGCGGCCGCGCACCGCTTCCTCCTGTGCGCGGTTGGCGCGAAGGGCAGCCCCGCGCCGCGGCGGGGGCTCAGCCCCTTGGCCGGCCGCGGCGCGCCGGGCTATGCCGCGGCCATGCTGCGCGTCATCCGCTTCTCCGCCCTCGCCCTTCTGCTCATCGTCACGGGGCTGTGGGGTTATGCCTGGGTCCGCAAATCGCCGCAGGAAACCCTGGGCGAATCCTTCGCCGGGCTTCTGGTCGGCGTCTTCGGCCAGCAGCAGGCCGTGCCCTCCGCCGGCGGCGGCATGCAGCTTCCGCCCGGCCTCACCCTCGGCGGGCCTTTCCGCCTGACGGACCACACGGGCCGCGCCGTCACCGAGCAGGATTTCGCCGGGCGCTGGCTGCTCGTCTATTTCGGCTTCACCTATTGCCCGGATGTCTGCCCCACCGAGCTCGGCACCATCGCCGCCGCGCTCGACGCCCTGGGCGCGGAGGGCGAGCAGGTCACGCCGCTGCTCATCACCATTGACCCGCAGCGCGACACGCCCGAGCAGCTCGCCAACTACGTCACCCTCTTCCATCCGCGCCTGATCGGCCTGACCGGCACGGCGGAGCAGATCCAGGAGGTGGCGCGGCGCTACCGCGTCTATTACGCGCGGGTGAACAACCCCGACCTGCGCGACTACACCATGGACCACTCGGCCTTCATCTACCTCACCGGCCCCGATGCGCGGGTGCGGGCGCTGTTCCGCCCCGAAACCCCGCCCGAGGCCATCGCGGCCGCGGTCCAGGCCCAGCTTCGCGCCGCGCGCGCTCGAAGCTGACCTCCCCCCCTGGCGCGGCCGGGCGGAACAACCCATACAAAACACATGCGAATGGCCCGTGCGGGCCGATTCGCCGCGAGGAGTGTGCAATGTCGGACGAGGAGCAGAGACCCGAAGGCGCCGAGGACAGCGCCCGCAGCGGCGGGCCGCCGCGCCAGGGTCGCCGCCTCTCCGACAAGATCCTGGTCGCCTTCCACCAGGCCTGCGACCAGGGGGATTTCGAGGTCGCCGAACAGCTTCTGCGCGTGCTCGAGATGATGCTCACGCGCCGCACCGTCTCGCCGGACGCCAATCGGCGGCGCAACATCGAGACGCTGGTGGCGGCGCATGAGCGGCTGTGGCATCTGCGCCACCCGGATGCGGGCGGCGAGATCTAGCCGCCCGCCCCCTCATCCCAGCGGCCGCTGTTTCTGACCCGTGAGAGGGCGGCGCCGCCGCTGGGACGCCTTTGTCTTGGCACGCGCCGCCCCACCGGGCCCCAACGCGGCCTGCCGCGTGGGGTGGTGGGAACCCGGCCTGCGCGTTACGTCCGGCGAAGCCGCCGGCCGTATCAGCCTCCCGCCTGGATGGCGATGCGGCTCGCGCCCTTGGGCGCCTCGGGCGGGCGAGGCAGGAAGACGTGCAGCACCCCGTTGTCGAAGCGGGCCTGCACCGCGTCGCTCTGCGGCGCGAAGGGCAGGGCGAAGCGGCGCAGATAGCTGCCGCTCATGCGCTCGATCAGGTGGTAGCGCTTCTCCTCCTCCTTCTCCTCGCGCTCCTGTCGGCGCTCGGCCTTGAGGGTCAGCACATCGCCCTCCAGGTCGAGGCTCACCTCCTCCGGCTTGAAGCCGGGCAGCTCGGCGCTGATCTCGAGGCCCTTTTCCGTCTCGGCCACATTCACGCGCGGGCTGACGAAGCCCGTGCTGGTGGTGGCCATGGCCGGCAGGCCGAAGCCGCGGCCGAACTGCTCCAGCATCCGGTCCATCTCGCGGCGCAGCGCGACGAAGGGATCGCCCTCGGCGGTGGTCCGGCCAGGCGCGAGCAGGGATTTCCAATCCATCGGGACACCTCTCTGGCAGGAATGACAGGGCCGGCGGCCCCGGCGCACCCGCCGAAGCCGTCGCCATGCCCTTCCTGCCACGCCGCCGCGGGCCGCGCCTTGATGGCGCTCAATCCCCGGCCAGGAAGCCCGCCAGCTCGCTGTTGAAGGGCTCGGGCCGCTCCACCGTGAAGGCGTGCGCCCCATGGTCGGTGAGCCAGAGCCGCGCATTCGGCAGCGCCTCGGCCAGGCGCTGCGACGCCGTCCAGGGCACCAGCAGGTCATCCTTCGCCGCCGCCACCAGGGTGGGGGCCGCGATCCCCGCGAGCCAGCCGCGCGCGTCGAAGGCGCGCAGCGCGGCGATGCGCTTCCTCAGCGTGTCCTCGCCCTGGAAATGCGCCGTGCCATGGGCGATCTCGGCGAGGATCTTCGCGTGGTGCGCCGAGGCGTATTCCGCGCTGTGCAGAAAGAGCGGCTGGGCCGCCACATAGGCCGCCGGCCCCTGCGCGGCGAGGATGCCGAGCCGGATGTCGAAGCAGCGCTCCGTGTGCGGATCGGCCTTCGCCCAGGCATTGACGAGCACGAGGCGCCCCACGCGCTCCGGCGCCATGCGCGCGAGCTCGAGCGCGACGAGCCCGCCCAGCGCATGGCCCAGCACATGGGCGCGCGCCACGCCGGCCCCATCCAGCACCTCGATCACGTCGCGCGCCATATGGGCGATGGCGTAGCCCTCGGGCAGCGCCTCGCGGTTCGCCCCCGTCCCGCGATGGTCGTAGTGGATGACGCGGAAGCGCGGCTCGAGCGCGGGAAGCTGCGGCGCCCAGAACCCGGCCAGCCCGCCGAGCCCGGCGGAGAGCACCACCGCCTCCCCGCCCTCGCGCCCCGTGACGGTGAACTTCACCTGCGGCCGATGTGCGCGATGGAGGCGATCTCGACCACCGCACCAGGCTTCACCAGCCCGCACTGGATGCAGTAGCGCGCCGGCTTGTCGCCCGGGAAGAACTCCGCATAGACGGCGTTCATCGGCGCGTAGTGCTTCCAGTCCGTGACGAAGATCTGGTTGAACACGATGTCCGCCATGGTGCCGCCCGCGGTCTCCACCACCGACCTGATGGTCTCGAGCACCTGGCGCGTCTGCGCCGCCGCGTCGTCGGGGAAGAGGACGTTGTTCTCCTTGTCGAAGGAGAGGGTGCCCGCGACGTAGAGCACGGAGACCTCGTTCCCCGCGGGCGCGACCGCGCCCGGCGAATAGGGCGCGAGCGGCTTGCCGGAGCCGGGCGGAATGACGGGGACGAAGGGCATCAGGCGTTCTCCTCGCTCTGGTTCAGCGCGCCGCAGAAATCGGCGACGGTCGAGACCCAGCCGAAGAAGGTCTCGATGTTGTAGATCGCGGCCTTCTGCGCGAAGTCGGGGCCCGCGGCGTGCGTCGCGTCCTCCAGCACCACGCCGAAATATTCGAGGTGGAAGGCGTCGCGCAGCGAGCTCTCCACGCAGACATTCGTCGCGATCCCGGTGAAGACGATGTTGCGGATGCCGCGCGCGCGCAGCAGGCTGTCGATGTTCGTGTTGAAGAAGCCGGAGTAGCGCGTCTTGGGCACCACGATGTCGCCCGGCTGCGGCGCCAGCTCCTCCACCAGCGCGTAGTCCCAGCCGCCCTTGGCGAGCAGCTTGCCCTGCAGCTCGGGCCGCTTGCGCATGGTCTTGAGCGCGTTGGACTTGTGCCAGTTGGGCGAGCCGGGGCCGCCCGCCTCGCGGTAGTCGGGGTCCCAGCCGTTCTGGAAGTAGATGACGGGAATGCCCGCGGCGCGCGCGGCCTCGGCCGCGGTCTTGATCCGCGCGATGCAGGCCGCCGCCCCGGAGATGTCGAAGCCCGCAAGGTCGAGGTAGCCGCCCTCGCTCGCATAGGCGTTCTGCATGTCCACGATGATCAGCGCCGTCTGCGCCGGATCGAGGCGCAGCGGCTCGGGGCGCGCCGGCAGCACGAAGGGGCCGCGCGCGGCGGTGGCGGGCGCGTAGCCGGCGGGGGCGTCGCTCATCAGGCGGCTTCCTTCGTCACACGCTGGCGGCAGCGCATCAGCGGCTGGATGCGCGTGCCGAAATCCTCCACGCCCTTCAGGAAATCGTCGAAGGTGAGCAGCACGCCGCCCGTGCCGGGCACGGAGGCCACCTCGTCGAGCATCCGCGCCACGGTCGCGTAGCTGCCGATGAAGGTGCTCATGTTGATGTTCACCGCACTCGCCGCGTCGGCGAGCTGGCGCACATTGGTGTCCGCGCCCGGGCGCTTGTCCGCCCCGGCCTGGGCCTGCATCCAGGCGATGGCCTCCTGATCCGCGCCGGACTTGATGTGCTCCCAGCGCGCCCAGGCCGCCTCGTCCGTCTCGGCGGCGATGACCATGCAGAGCACGAAGGTCTGCACCTCGCGCCCCGCCTCGCGCGCGAACTCCTGCATGCGCTGGGCGAGGGGCGCGAAGGCCTGGGGCTGGTTGATCCCCTTGCCCAGGGTGAAGCTGTAGTCGGCGTGGCGTGCGGTGAAGCGCAGCCCCTCGGTGGAGGAGCCGGCGCAGATCAGCTTCATCGGCACGGAGGGCCGGGGCGAGAGCTGGCAGCGGTTCATCGTGAAGAACTCGCCCTTGAAGTCGCTCTCGCCCCTCTCCCACAGCTCGCGCAGGATGGTGGCGTATTCGGCGAGCATGTCGTAGCGCCGGTGGAAATGGCTCTCGCCGGGCCAGAGCCCCATCTGGTCGTACTCGGCCTTCTGCCAGCCGGTGACGAGGTTCAGCCCGAAGCGCCCGTTGGAGATGGAATCGATCGTCACCGCCATGCGCGCGGCGATGGCGGGCGGGATGGTCAGCGTCGCGACACTCGCGAAGAGCTTGATCCGCGTGGTGACGGCGGCGAGCCCGGCCATGAGCGTGAAGCTCTCGAGGCCATGGTCCCAGAACCGCGTCTTCCCGCCGAAGCCGTGCAGCTTGATCATCGAGAGCACGAAGTCGAGCCCGTGCCTTTCGGCCGCCAGCGTGATGTCGCGGTTCAGCGCGAAGGAGGGCATGTACTGCGGCGCCGTCTCGCTGATCAGCCAGCCGTTGTTGTTGATCGGGATGAAGACGCCGATCTGCATCGTTTTCCTCTCCATGCGACGCGGCGTTATCTCGGGCCAGCGCGGGCGGCGCGCCATGGGGGGATCGGCCCGCGCCAGTCCGGCCATGCCTCGGATTTGCCTTACAATCCAGCAATCTTCGCACCGATTGCCCGCGGCTTGGGCGCTGATCGCGCCACCCCCCGCCCGCCATGCGCTTCGGCCCTTGCCGCCAAGGGGGGCGCGCCGCCAGTTTCGCTCGCAGCCGCGCCGGGCCTCGCCCCCGCCGCGCCCGAGGAGCACGTCATGGACCTTCGCCTTTCCCGCCGCGCCGCGCTCGGCGCCGTTCTCGCCGCCCCGCTCGCCGCGCCGCATGTCGCCAACGCCCAGGCGCGCCCCACGGTGCGCTTCGCCTTCGACTGGATCCTGAACGGGCCCTACGCCTTCGGCATCGCCGGCGAGCGCAACGGCTTCTTCCGCGAGGCGGGGGTGGACATTACCATCCAGCGCGGCTTCGGCTCGGCGCGCGTGCCGCTCGACATGTCGGCCGGCACCTTCGACATCGCCATGGCCGACCCCACGCCGGTGCTGCGCTTCATGTCGCAGAACCCGAACAACGACCTGATCGCGGTGGCGCTGCTGTGGGACCAGGCGCCGACGGCGGTGACGGTGCGCGCCGATGGCCCCATCCGCACCGTGGCCGACCTCGCGGGCAAGACGCTGGCCGCCCCCGAGTTCGACGGCGCCCGGCAGGTCTTCCCCGCCTTCGCGGCGGTGAACAACATCCCGCTGAACTCCATCACCTGGATGAGCGTGGCGCCCGAGCTGCGCGAGACCATGCTGGTGCAGCGCCGCGCCGACGGCATCACGGGCTTCGTCACCTCCACCGCGCTCAGCCTGCGCGCGCTGGGGATGGACCTGCCCGCGCAGCGCATCTTCCGCTACCGCGAGCACGGGCTCGACTTCTTCTACGGCTCGGTGCTGCTGACCACGCGCAGCTACATGAACGCGAACCCCGAAGCGGTGCGCGCGGTCACGCACGGCATGATCCGCTCGCTGCGCTGGGCCTTCGCCAACCGCGCGGCCGCGATCGAGGCCCTGCGCGCGCGCGAGCCGCTGACGGACGTGGCCATCGAGACCTTCCGCCAGGACATGGCGATGCGCGAGCTGGTGGACAGCCCGAACGTGCGCCGCCTGGGCCTCGGCGTCATCGAGGCGCCGCGCTTCGCCCGCCAGATCGAGGCGGTGAAGGCCGCCTTCAACCTGGGCGAGATGCCCACGCCCGACCGCTTCTACACCGACCGCTTCCTGCCGCCCGCGGCGGAGCGGCAGCTTCCCCCGGTGAGCTGACGCAGCCGCGCGATGCGGGCGGGGTTACAGCCCCGCCCGATCGAGCCGCAGGATCGCGCGCGCCAGGGTCTGCGCGCGCGGCACCAGGCTCGCCACCTCCAGATATTCCTCGGGGCTGTGCGCGAGCCCGCCCACCGGCCCCACGGCGCAGAGGGTGGGCGCCCCCTGCTGGGCGGTGAAGCCCGAATCCGCGCAGCCGCCGCTGAACTCGCCCTCCACCGCAAGCCCCGCATCGGCCGCCGCCGCCTGGTAGAGGCCGAACAGCCGCCTGGCCGCAGCATCCTGCGTCAGCGGGTTGAACTCGCCCTTGATGGTCAGCCGCGCGCGGGTGCCGGGAATGGCGCTGCGCGCCACGATCTCCTGGATCTTCGCCATCACCTCCTCGCGGTCGGCGGGGTTCACGTAGCGCAGGTCGATCTGCCCCTGGGCGTGCGGGGCCACCGTGTTCACGCTCTGCCCGCCGGAGACGAGGCCGACGTTGAGCGTGATCCCGCGCTCGAGATCGGTCAGCGCGTGGATGGCGATGATCTTGTGCGCGAGCTCGCCGATCGCGGAGATGCCGGCCTGGAAATTGCCGCCCGAGTGGCTCGCCTTGCCCTCGATGTCCATCACCATGAACACGCCGCCCTTGCGGCCGGTGACGACATTGCCCTTGGGCCGCCCGGGCTCGGAGTTGAACACCACCCGCGCGCCGCGCGCCTCCTCCTCGATCACGGCGCGGCCCTCGGGGCTGCCGATCTCCTCGTCGCCGGTGAAGAGGCCGACCAGCGGGCCCGGCGCGCCGCCGAACTTCGCGAAGGCGGCGAGGACGAACATGTTCATCACGAGCCCGGCCTTCATGTCGGCCACCCCCGGGCCATAGGCGCGCCCGCCCTCGATGCGGAAGGGCCGGCGCTCGGGCTCGCCCTTGGGAAAGACCGTGTCGCGGTGGCCCATCAGCACGATGTTGGCGGCCCGGTTGCCGCGCGCGGGCGCAGTGCCTTCATGCGGCAGGATGGCGCGCAGACAGTCGCCGAAGCGCTCGCCCTTCACCGTCTCGACGCGGAGGCCGTGGCTCTCGCAGAACTCCCTGATCTGCGCGCCCACCGCGTCCACGCCCGCCTTGTCGTAGCTGCCGCCATCGGTGTTCACCATGCGCTCCAGCGCGGCGAGCATCGCGCCCTCCTGCGTGGCGAGCCAGGCGGTGATCTTCGCTTCGACGCTCTCGGTGTTCATGCGGCTGCCCCTTCCTCGGAATGGGCGCGCAGGCCAGCACGCGCGCGGGCGCGCCGCAACCGGGGGAGGCTCAGCCCCGGCCGCGATAGGGGGGCACGCCCTGGTCGGGAATCCACACGCCCGCGGGCGGCGTGCCGGTCGCGTAGAACACGTCGATCGGGATGCCCCCCCGCGGATACCAGTAGCCGCCGATGCGCAGCCACACCGGATCGAGCAGCGCGACGAGGCGCTTGGCGATCTCCACCGTGCAGGCCTCGTGGAAGGCGCCGTGGTTGCGGAAGCTGCCGAGGAAGAGCTTGAGGCTCTTGCTCTCCACCAGGAAATCCCGCGGCACGTAGTCGATGACGAGATGCGCGAAATCGGGCTGGCCGGTCAGCGGGCAGAGCGAGGTGAACTCGGGGGCGGCGAAGCGCACGCAATAGGCCGTGCCCGGATGCGGGTTGGGCACGCGCTCCAGCACGGCCTCATCGGGGCTCGCGGGCAGGCGCGCGGCCTGGCCGAGCAGCGTCAGGCCCGTGGTGTCGGTGGTGGCGGTCATGTCGGCCTCGCCCAGTCGGCTTCGATCAGCGCCGCCTCCTGCTCGAGGCGGTGCTCCAGGATGGCGCGGCGCAGCCGCCGCATCAGGTGCTGGAAATAGTGCAGGTTGTGCCAGGTGAGCAGGATCGGCCCCAGCATCTCGTCGCACTTCAGCAGGTGGTGGATGTAGGCGCGGCTGTGGTTGCGGCAGGCCGGACAGTCGCAATCGGGATCGAGCGGCCGCGCATCCTCGGCGTGCTTGGCGTTGCGCAGGTTGAGAGGGCCGCGCGAGGTGTAGGCCCGGCCCATGCGGCCCGAGCGCGTGGGGATCACGCAGTCGAACATGTCGATTCCGCGCCGCACCGCGCCCAGCATGTCGGCCGGCATGCCCACGCCCATGAGGTAGCGCGGATGGGTCTCGGGCAGCAGAGGCACGGTCGCGTCCAGGGTCGCGAACATCGCCTCCTGCCCCTCGCCCACCGCGAGCCCGCCCACCGCATAGCCCTCGAAGCCGATGGCCGTCAGCGCGGCCACGCTCTCTGCGCGCAGGTCGGGGTAGGTGCTGCCCTGGACGATGCCGAACAGCCCATGCCCCTCGCGCGGGGCGAAGGCGGCGCGGCAGCGCGCGGCCCAGCGCATGGAGAGCCGCATGGAGGCCGCCGCCTGCTCGTGGGTGGCGGGAAAGGGCGTGCACTCGTCGAAGCACATGGTCACGTCCGCGCCGAGCAGGCGCTGGATCTCCACGCTGCGCTCGGGCGTGAGGCGGTGCTTCGTGCCGTCCACATGGGAGCGGAAGGTGACGCCCTCCTCGTCCATCTCGCGCAGCCCTGCGAGGGACATGACCTGGAAGCCGCCGGAATCCGTGAGGATGGGCCCGCGCCAGTCCATCATCCGGTGCAGCCCGCCCAGCCGCGCCACGCGCTCCGCGCCGGGGCGCAGCATCAGGTGATAGGTGTTGCCGAGCACCATGCGCGCGCCGGTCGCGCGCACGCCGTCCGCCGTCATGGCCTTCACCGTGCCGGCCGTGCCCACGGGCATGAAGACGGGCGTCTCCACCTCGCCATGGGCGGTGTGCAGCACGCCCGCGCGCGCGCGCCCGTCGCGCGCCGCCTCCACCCAGCGCAGCGTCATGCGGCGAGATCCTCCTCCTGGCGGAAGAGCAGCGAGGCGTCGCCGTAGGAGTAGAAGCGGTAGCCCTGCGCGATGGCGTGGGCGTAGGCGCGGCGCATCCGCCGCATGCCGGCGAAGGCGGAGACGAGCATCAGCAGCGTGGATTTCGGCAGGTGGAAGTTGGTGAGCAGCAGATCCGCCGCGCGGAAGCGGAAGCCGGGGAGGATGTAGAGATCGGTCAGCCCCCGGAAGGGCGGGATGGGCGCGCGCGGATCATCCACCCCCTGCGCCGCCGTCTCCAGCAGGCGCAGCGCCGTGGTGCCGCAGGCGAGCACGCGCCGCCGCTGCGCGCGCGCGGCGTTGATGATGGCCGCCGCCTCGGGCGTGAGCTCGCACCATTCGCTGTGCAGACGGTGCCGGCGCGGATCGCCCTCGCGCACCGGCAGGAAGGTGCCCGCGCCGACATGCAGGGTGACGGTGGCGCGCCGCACCCCGCGGGCCGCCAGCGCATCGAGCAGCGCGGGCGTGAAATGCAGGCTGGCGGTGGGCGCGGCCACCGCGCCGGGCCGGGCGGCGAAGATGGTCTGGTAATCCGCGCGGTCCTCGGCGCGAGGGCCGGCGTCGCGCTGGATGTAGGGGGGCAGCGGCACCTCGCCCGCCGCTTCCAGCGCCGCTTCCAGCGCGGCGGGGTCCGCACCGAAATCGAGCCGCGCGGCGCCGCCCTCGGGCTTCTCGACGACGCGGGCGGTGAGCCCCGCGCCCTCAATGGCGATCTCGTCCCCCGCGCGCAGGCGGCGCGCGTTGCGGATCAGCGCGTGCCAGGTGCCGTCGCCCTCGGCGCGGTTGAGCATGATCTCCACCGCCGCCCCCTCGCCCGCCGTCCCGCCGAAGGCCGCGGCGCGCGGCAGGCGCCGGCCGCGCAGCCGGGCGGGGATCACCCGCGTGTCGTTCACCACCATCACGTCGCCGGGTTCGAGCAGGGCGGGCAGATCGCGCACGCCGCGGTCCTCCAGCGCCTGGCCGCGCACCACCAGCATCCGCGCCGCGTCGCGCGGGCGGATCGGCGCCTGGGCGATCAGCGCCTCGGGCAGCGCATAGTCGAAATCCTCGGTGGAGAGGGGCATGGCGCGGGGCCGGTAGCGCGCCCCCGGGGCGGGCGCAACCTCGGCCGGGGCGGCGGTTGCGGCCGCGCCCGCCAGCGTGGATGCTGCAGGGCGCGCCAGAGGAGCCCGCCATGACCGCCTCCGCCCGCTCCGCGGGCCTGCTGATCGCCTGCGCCGTGCTGGCCGCCGCCCTCGCCATGGGGCTGCGGCAGAGCTTCGGGCTGTTCCTCGCGCCGATGACGGGGGATCTCGGCTGGTCCGCCTCGGGCTTCGCGCTCGCCATCGCGCTGCAGGTGCTGGTCAATGGCGTCGCGCAGCCCCTCTGCGGCCAGGTGGCGGACCGGATCGGCGGGCGGCGGGTGATCGTCGCGGGCGCGCTGCTCTACGCGCTCGGCATTCTCGGCATGGGGCTGAGCGCGAGCCTGTTCTGGTTCACCTTCTTCGCCGGCCTGGTGATGGGCGTGGCCGTCTCGGCCGCCGGCATGCCGGTCATCATCGCGAGCCTGACGCGGCTGCTGCCGGAGGAGAAGCGGGGCCGCGCCGTGGGGCTCGGCACGGCGGGCTCGAGCTTCGGGCAGTTCATGGTGGTGCCGCTCGCGCAGGCGGGCATCTCGCTCGCGGGCTGGCAGGGGGCGCTGTTCCTCATGGCCGGGGCGGCGCTGCTGATGGCCCCCCTCGCCCTGCCGCTGAACGACAGGCCGGCGCCCCCCGCCGCCGGCGCCGCGGAGGAGACGGCGCGCGCCGCGCTGGCCCGCGCCTTCCGCAGCCCCTCCTTCTGGTGCCTGTTCTTCGGCTTCTTCGTCTGCGGCCTGCATGTGAGCTTCCTCTCCGTGCATCTGCCGGGCTTCGTGGCCACCTGCCACCTGCCCGCGAGCGTGGGGGCGGCGGCCATCGCGCTGATCGGGCTGTTCAACATCCTGGGCTCGCTCGCCTCGGGCGAGCTCGCGCAGCGCTGGCGGCGGCGGGAGCTGCTGGTCGCGATCTACGCGCTGCGCGGGGTGCTGATGGCGGGCTTCCTGATGGCGGAGAAGAGCGCGGCGAATGTGCTGATCTTCTCCGCGCTCATGGGCGTGCTCTGGCTCTCCACCGTGCCGCCGACCGTGGCCCTGGTGGCGCGCAATTTCGGCACGCGCTGGCTCGCCACCATCTTCGGGCTGGTCTTCCTGGGGCACCAGGTGGGCGGCTTCGCGGGCGCCTTCCTGGGCGGCGTGATCTTCGACGCCACCGGCAGCTATGACCTGATGTGGAGCCTCTCCATCGCCGCCGCCGCCTTCGCCGCGCTGGTGCATCTGCCGGTGCGCGACCCCGCGCCCCTGGCGGCGCCCGCCGCAGCCGCTACAAGGGGCTGAACCCCAGCAGAGGAGTCGGCCCCCCGGATGCTGCGCCGCCGTTCGCTGATCCCCGCCGCGCTGGCCGCGCTGGCCGCGCCCGCGCTGGCGCAGACTCGCCAGGCCCCGCCGCATGAGTGGCTCTTCGGCGTCTGGACGGGCGGGCAGTATCCCGCGCTCGACACCGACAGCCCGCGCTGCTTCGGCACGGGCACGGTCATCTTCACGCTGGACGTGGTCCTGCGCGCCGCCGCCCTGGACGTGGCCTATCGCCAGCGGCTGATCGAGACGGTGGCGCTGACGCCGGACGGGGTGGAAATCCGCCTGGTGCCCGTGGGCCCGCAGGGCGGCCGCCTGCCGCCCGAGATCGGCTTCGGCTGCGACGGCAACCCCAATCTGCTGCGCGTGAGCCGTCGCGGCCCCGACGAGATCGTCTTCCCCAATTGCGGCGAGTTCCCGCTGCCGCTGCGCCGCTGCCGCACGGGCTGAGACGGAGCGCCCCGTGCCCGCCCGCATCGCCCTGATCCACGCCCTGCGCCATTCGCCCCCGCCGGTGGAGGCCGCCTTCGCCCGGCTCTGGCCCGGCCAGGTGCTGATGAACCTGATGGACGACAGCCTCTCGGCCGACCTCGCGCGCGAGGGCCGGCTGTCGCCCGCGATGACGCAGCGCTTCCTCGCGCTCGGGCGCTATGCGGCGTCCACGGGGTGCGACGCCATCCTCTTCACCTGCTCCGCCTTCGGCCCCTGCATCGAGGCGGTGGCGCAGGACCTCGCGCCCATGCCGGTGCTGAAACCCAACGAGGCGATGCTGGCCGAGATCGCGGCCGCGGGTCTGCGGCGCGTGGGGCTGCTCGCCACCTTCCCCGGCACCCTCGCCTCCATGCCGCCCGAGTTCCCGCCCGGCGTCGAGGTCACGCCCATGCTGGCCGAGGGCGCGCTCGCGGCGCTGGATGCGGGGGATGCGGCCGCGCATGACCGCCTCGCCCTCGAGGCCGCGCGCCGGCTGCGGGATGTGGAGGCCATCGCGCTCGGCCAGTTCAGCCTGGCGCATGTGGCCCCGGCCGTGGCGGAGGCCACGGGGCTGCCGGTCTTCTCCACACCCGAGAGCGCGGTGCGGATGCTGCGGGCCCGCCTCGGCGGTTGAAAGCCGCGGCCCCGCACGCACATCCCCTGCCATTGCAGCGAGAGGAGATGGCGGCGATGAGCGAATTGGCGGTGGGCGATGAGGCGCCGGGCTTCACCCTTCCAGCCTCGGGCGGCCGGACGGTGAGCAGCGAGGCGCTGAAGGGCCAGCCCTATCTGCTCTATTTCTACCCCAAGGCCGACACGCCGGGCTGCACCAAGCAGGCCTGCGGCATCCAGGAGGCGCTGCCGGCGCTGGGCAAGCTCGGCCTGACGGTGATCGGCGTGAGCCCGGACCCGCTGCCGCCCATCGAGAAGTTCGCGAAGAAATACGGGCTCGCCTTCCCCCTCGCCTCGGACGCCGAGCACAAGGCCGCGACGGCCTATGGCACCTGGGTCGAGAAGAGCATGTACGGCAAGAAATACATGGGGATGGAGCGGTCGAGCTTCCTGGTCGGCGCCGATGGCCGGATCAAGGCGATCTGGCGCAAGGTGAAGCCCGAGGCGCATGCCGCGCAGGTGCTGGAGGCGGCGAAGGCGCTGTAGCGGCGGGGGAAGGCCGGGGCGGGCGCATCCCGCCCCGGGCCGGGCTCTCATACCAGCGGCCGCTGATTTCGACTCCTGAGGAGCCGGTGCGGCCGCTGGTATGCCTTTGTTCTGGCGCGCAGCCGCCCACCAACCCTGCGCGCGATACGGTCGGCATGTGATGCCGACCGAGTCAGTTCTGCGCCTTGTCCACCAGCGCGGACTTCTTGATCCAGGGCATCATGGCGCGCAGCTTCTCGCCCACCTGCTCGATCGGGTGCTCGGCCAGGCGGCGGCGCGTGGCCTTGAAGCTGGCCTGGTTCACCTTGTTCTCGAGCATCCAGTCGCGCGCGAAGCGGCCGGACTGGATGTCCTCCAGCACGCGCTTCATCTCGGCCTTGGTTTCGGCGGTGATGATGCGCGGGCCCGTGACGTACTCGCCGTACTCGGCCGTGTTGGAGATCGAGTAGTTCATGTTCGCGATGCCGCCCTCGTAGATCAGGTCCACGATGAGCTTCACCTCGTGCAGGCACTCGAAATAGGCCATCTCGGGGGCGTAGCCGGCCTCGACCAGCGTCTCGTAGCCCGCCTTGATGAGCTCCACGAGGCCGCCGCAGAGCACCACCTGCTCGCCGAAGAGGTCGGTCTCGCACTCCTCCTTGAAGGTCGTCTCGATGATGCCCGAACGCCCGCCGCCGATGGCGCAGGCGTAGGAGAGCGCGATCTCGAGCGCATTGCCCGAGGGATTCTGGTGCACGGCGACGAGGCAGGGCACGCCGCCGCCCTTCTGGAACTCGCCGCGCACCGTATGGCCGGGGCCCTTGGGCGCGATCATGAACACGTCCACATCGGCGCGGGGCTCGATGAGGTTGAAGTGCACGTTGAGGCCGTGCGCGAAGGCGATGGCCGCACCCGGGCGCAGGTTGTCGTGCAGATGCTCGCGGTAGAGATCGCCCTGCAGCTCGTCGGGGGTGAGGACCATCACCACATCCGCCCACTTCGCCGCGTCGGCGGGCGTCATCACCTGGAAGCCGGCGGCCTCGGCCTTCTTCCAGGAGGCGCCGGGGCGCGCGCCGATGACGACGTTCTGCACGCCGGAATCGCGCATGTTCATCGCATGGGCATGGCCCTGCGAGCCGAAGCCGATCACGGCGACCTTCTTCGCCTTGATCAGGTTCACGTCGGCATCACGGTCGTAATAGACGCGCATCTCTGGCGCACTCCTTCGGTGTTGCAGTCTCGGGAAAATCAGGCGGCGATCTGACGGGTTCCGCGCGCGATGGCAACCGCCCCCGTGCGCGACACCTCCGCAAGCCCCAGCGGGCGCATCAGCGCGAGGAAGGCGTCGATCTTCTCGGCATTGCCCGTCATCTCGAAGACGAAGCTCTCGGTGGTGGCGTCCACCACCCGCGCGCGGAAGGCGTCCGCGAGGCGCAGCGCCTCCACGCGGTGCTCGCCCCTGCCCACCACCTTGATGAGCGCGAGCTCGCGCACGAGGTGCGGCCCCTCCAGCGTCAGGTCGCTCACCTTGTGCACGGGCACGAGGCGGTCGAGCTGCGCCTTGATCTGCTCGATCACCATCTCCGTGCCGGAAGTGACGATGGTGATGCGCGACAGCCGCCCCTCCGCGTCCACCGGCGCCACGGTCAGGCTGTCGATGTTGTAGCCGCGGCCGGAGAAGAGGCCGATGACGCGCGCCAGCACCCCCGCCTCGTTCTCGACCAGCACGGCGATGGTGGCCGTGCGCGTGTCCGTCCCTGCCATCAATGATCCACCCAACCAGAAGGGGCGCTTCCCTCGGAGGATGCGCCCGCGAATGCGGCCGCCGCGCCCAGACCTACATCACCTGCCGCGCAACCGCCGCGGCGCGAAAGCCAAGGCGGCGGACCGGGTATCCCATCGGAAATCGCTCCGCGATTTCGATGGGGCCCGGGAGCCGCCGTCCGGCGCCTGAGAGCCTTAAACCAGCACCTTCCCCTCGTCCGTCACGCGCGCGGCGTTCTTCTCCTGGTCGGGGCCCAGGATCATCTCGTTGTGCGCCGCGCCCGAGGGGATCATGGGGAAGCAGTTCTCGTCCTTCGCCACGCAGATGTCGGCGATCACGGGGCCCGGGTGGGCGATCATCTCGCGGATCACCGGATCGAGCTCCTCGATGCTGCGCGCGCGCAGCCCCTTCGCGTGGAAGGCATCGGCCAGCTTCACGAAATCGGGCAGCGCGTCGGAGTAGGATTCGCTGTAGCGCCCGCCGTGCAGCAGCTCCTGCCACTGGCGCACCATGCCCATGTACTCGTTGTTGAGGATGAACACCTTCACCGGCAGCCGGTACTGCGCCAGCGTGCCCATCTCCTGGATGTTCATCAGGATCGAGGCCTCGCCCGCCACGTCGATGCACAGCGCATCGGGGTTGGCGATCTGCGCGCCCATCGCGGCCGGCAGCCCGTAGCCCATGGTGCCGAGCCCGCCCGAGGTCAGCCACTTGTTTGGCTTCTCGAAGCCGATGTACTGCGCGGCCCACATCTGGTGCTGGCCCACCTCGGTGGAGACGATCACGTCGCGCCCCGTCTCGCGCGTGATCTCGAACAGGCGCTTCACCGCGTGCTGCGGCTTGATGATGGCGCCCGGCGTCATGTCCTGGGTGAAGGCGAGGCAGCGGATGGCGCGCCACTCCTCGATCCGCCGCCACCAGGGCTCGATCTGCGCGCGGGAGAAGGGGGTGGCGTCCTCCTTCCACGCCGCGATCAGCGCGCGCAGCACGCGCGCGGCGTCGCCCACGATGGGCACCTCCACCTTCACGTTCTTGTTGATGGAGGAGGGGTCGATGTCGGCGTGGATCTTCTTCGAGTTCGGGCTGAACTTGTCGAGGCGGCCGGTGATGCGGTCGTCGAAGCGCGCGCCGATGTTCAGCATCACGTCGCACTGCCACATGCACATGTTGGCCTCGTAGGTGCCATGCATGCCGAGCATCCCCACGAATTGCGGGTCGCTCGCGGGGAAGGCGCCGAGCCCCATCAGCGTATTGGTGCAGGGCATGCCGGTGAGGCGCACGAACTCCGTCAGCAGCGCCGAGGCCTCGGGCCCCGCGTTGATCACGCCGCCGCCGGTGTAGATGATCGGCTGGCGCGCGCCCTTGAGCAGCCGCACCGCCTCGCGGATCGCCGCCGGGTCGGGGTCGAGCACGGGGCGGTAGGAGCGATGCGGCGCGCCGGGCTTGGGCGGCGGCGCATAGGGCGCGGGCTTGATCAGGATGTCCTTGGGCAGGTCGATCACCACCGGCCCCGGCCGGCCGGAGCGCGCGATGTGGAAGGCGTCGTGCAGCACCGCCGCCAGATCCTCGCTGCGCTTCACCAGGTAGTTGTGCTTGGTCGCGGGGCGCGTGATGCCGGTGGTGTCCGCCTCCTGGAAGGCGTCGTTGCCGATGAGGTGCGTGGGCACCTGCCCGGTGAGGCAGACGATGGGGATGCTGTCCATCAGCGCATCCACCAGCCCCGTCACGGCGTTGGTGGCGCCGGGGCCGGAGGTGACCAGCACCACCCCCACCTTGCCCGTGCTGCGCGCATAGCCCTCGGCCGCATGCACCGCCGCCTGCTCGTGCCGCACCAGGATGTGGCGGATGTGGTTCTGCTGGAACAGCGCGTCGTAGATCGGCAGCACGGCGCCGCCCGGATAGCCGAAGATGACCTCTACGCCCTGATCCTTCAGCGCCTGGAGGACGACCTCGGCGCCGGGCTTCATCGCGGCGTCGCCCTGATCGGTGCCGGAAGGCGTGGCGGAGAGGGAGGGGGCGGACATGGTGGCTCCTGTGCGTGACGCCACCGCGCTTACGGGCCGCAGCGCCCCCCGTCAACCCGTCCGATCAACAAACGCGAAGATTTCTGCCCGCCCGCTTTCTGAAAGTTGCGCAACAGATGCGATTCGCGTATTGATCCTATGCGTCGCGCTCGGGTCCACCAGGGGCTGGTGGCGGAACCAGGTGGCCTGGCGCCGGGTGTAGGCGATGGTGTGCGCGATGGCGCGCCGGCTCGCCTCCGCCTCGTCGATCTCGCCGCGCAGGAGCGCCGCAAGCTCGGGCACGCCATGGGCGCGCATGGCCGGCAGGGCGGGATCGAGCCCCTGGGCGAGCAGCGCCGCCACCTCCTCCTTCGCCCCGCCCGCCAGCATGGCCGCCCAGCGCGCCGCGATGGCCTCGCGCAGCGCCGCGCGCGGCGGGTCGAGCAGCAGGGCGCGGAAGGCGTAGGGCGCGGGCGGCAGCAGGGGCGCTGCGCGCTGCCAGGCCGCGAGGCTGCGGCCCGTGCTCAGCCACACCTCATGGGCGCGGGCGATGCGCTGGCTGTCGCTCGGGCGGATCTGCGCCGCATCCTCCGGATCGAGCCGCGCGTGCAGCCCCGGCGCGCCGAGGGCGGCCAGCAGCGCCCGGGCCTCGGCGCGCGCCTGCGCCGTCACGGGCGGCAGGGCGGAGAGGCCCTGGGTCAGCGCGCGCAGATACATGCCCGTCCCGCCGCAGAGGATGGGCAGCGCCGCCCCCTCCATGGCCGCGAGCGCCCGTTCGCGCCACCAGGCCACGCTGCCCGCCTCGGCCGCCGGCAGCACGCCATAGAGCGCGTGCGGGGCGCGCGCCTCCTCCTCGGGGGTGGGGCGGGCGGTGAGCACGCGCAGCTCGCGGTAGCATTGCATCGCGTCGGCGTTGATCACCGTCCCGCCCAGCCGCTCGGCGAGCGCGAGCGCGAGCGCGGATTTCCCGCTGCAGGTGGGCCCGGCGACGATCAGGGCTTGGCGCATGCCCCGCGCCCCGGCATGGTCCGCCCGCCATGCCCCATGTGCTGACCCTGATCGCGGCCCCCGGCGGGCTCGCCCCCGCCCATCTGCGCGCCGCGCGCGAGGCGCTCGCCGCGCTTGGCGCCGATCTCGACGCGGTCGATTGGCTGGGCGAGGGCGAGGCGGCCGACATCCCCTTTCAGTCCCTCGCGGCCGAGCAGGCCATCGCCGCCGCCCGCGCCGCGCTGGGCGAGGCGCCGCTCGACCTCATCGCCCAGCCGCGCGCGGGCCGGCGCAAGGCGCTGCTGCTCGCGGACATGGACAGCACCATCGTCACCACCGAGACGCTGGACGAGATCGCCGCCTTCGCCGGGCTGAAGGAGAAGATCGCCGCCATCACCGCGCGCGCGATGAACGGGGAGCTCGATTTCGCCGCCGCCCTGCGCGAGCGCGTGGCCATGCTGCGCGGCCTCGATGCGGGCGCGCTGGAGCGGGTGTGGCAGGAGACGGCGATGACGCCCGGTGCGGCCACGCTGATCGCCACGCTGCGCGCGCAGGGCGCCTACACCGCGCTCGTCTCGGGCGGCTTCACCTTCTTCACCTCGCGCGTGGCCGAGCGGCTGGGCTTTCATGAGCACCACGCCAATACGCTGCTGCTGGAGGGCGGCCAACTCACCGGCGCGGTGGCCGAGCCCATTCTGGACAAGGACGCGAAGCTCGCCACGCTCAAGCGCCTCGCGGCGCAGCTCTCCATCCCGCTCTCGGCGGCGGCGAGCGTGGGGGACGGCGCGAATGACCTGCCGATGATCCAGGCCGCGGGGCTCGGCGTCGCCTTTCGCGCCAAGCCCGCGGTGGCGGCCGCGGCGCGGCACCGCGTGGCCCATGGCGACCTCACGGCGCTGCTCTACGCCCAGGGCATCCGGCGGGAGGAGTGGCGCGAGGGCTGAGCGGCCCCCCCAGCCCGGGCGCCGCGCGGCGGCAAGGCTTTCCCTGCCGCGCCGCCTTCCCGCGCCGCGCCCTCAGCCCGGCGCGGCGCGCGGCGGCGCGAGCCGCAGCGGGACGAAGCGCTGCCCCTGCGGTCCCTCGATGAGGAAGAGCGCCGTGGCCCGGCCCTGGCGGCGCAGCCGCTCCAGCCTCTCCTGCAGCTCCTGCGGGGTGTTCACCCGCTCCTGCTGCACCTCCACGATCACGTCGCCGGGGCGGATGTCGCGTTCGGCGGCGGGGGAGTTCGGCGCCACTTCGGTCACCACCACGCCGCGCTGATCGGGGCGGAGGCGGAAACGCTCGCGGGTCTCGCCCGTCAGCCCCGTCACGCGCATGCCGAGGCCCGAGAGCTCCAGCGGCCGGTCGGCGCGCGGCGTCTGGCCGGGCGTCGCGGCGGCCTGCTGGGTCTCCGTCGGCAATTCGCCGAGGGTGACCATGAGCGTCTCCTCGCGCCCGTCGCGCCAGACCACCACCGGCACCTGCGCGCCCACCGCGCTCTCCGCGACGATGCGCGGCAGGGTGCGCATCTCGCGCACCTCCTGGTTGTTGAAGCGCAGCACCACATCGCCGCTGCGCAGCCCGGCGGCGGCGGCCGGGCCGCCCTCGACGGCGCGCGCGATCAAGGCGCCCCGCGCGCCGCCGCGCAGCCCCAGGCTCTCGGCGATCTCGTCCGTCACCTGCTGGATGTTCACGCCGAGCCAGCCGCGCCGCACCCGCCCCGCATCGGCAAGCTGCTGCACCACCCCGCGCGCGAGGTTGGAGGGGATGGAGAAGCCGATGCCGATGGAGCCGCCGGTGGGCGAATAGATGGCGGTGTTGATGCCGATCACCTCGCCGCGCAGATTGAACAGCGGCCCGCCCGAATTGCCGCGGTTGATTGCCGCGTCGGTCTGGATGAAGTCGTCGAAGGGGCCCTGGCGGATGTCGCGCCCGCGGGCGGAGACGATGCCCGCCGTCACCGTGCCGCCCAGGCCGAAGGGGTTGCCGATGGCCACCACCCAGTCGCCCACCTGGGCGGTGTCGGAATCGCCCCAGGGCACGGCCGGCAGCGGCTGGGGCGGGGTGACGCGCAGCAGCGCGAGGTCGGTGCGCGGGTCGGTGCCGACCAGCGTGGCGCGCAGCGTGGTGTTGTCCTGCAGGATGACGTTGATCTCGTCCGCGCCCTCGATCACGTGGTTGTTCGTCACCACGAGGCCCGCCGGGTCGATGATGAAGCCCGAGCCGAGCGACTGCGCGCGCCGCTGCGGCTGCTGCGGGCGGTTGGGCTCGGCCTGCTGGCCGGGCGGGCGCTGGCGGTTGAAGAAGTCGCGGAAGAACTCCTCGAAGGGGGAGCCGGGCGGCGCCTGGGGCGTCTCGGGCGCGTCGGGGCGATTGGCGCGGGGGCCGCCCAGATTCTGCGTCGTGGAGATGTTCACGACCGCGGGCAGCAGGGTGCGCACGAGCGGCGCGAAGCTCTCGGGCGCGCCGCGCGGCGGGCTGATCGCCGGCGCGTCGGAAGCGGCCGCCGGCGGCGCGGCGGGCGCCTGCGCAAGGGCGGGCAGCGCGAACAGGGCGAGAAGGGCGGTGGCGGCGAGGCGCATCGAGAAACCCCAGAATCGAGCGGGCGGGGGCATGACCCCCGCCCTTCATCATGTAGAGGCTAGGCCCGCCGAAACAACGGCGCCAGCCCTTTCCGCCGCCCTCACCGCCCGGCGGGCGCGAGATGCGGGATGTCGCGGAAGAAGCGGAAGAAGTCGCTCTCCGGCGTCAGCACCATGCGGCTCTCCCCGTTGCCGAACACCTCGCGGTAGGCTTGCATGGTGCGCCAGAACTGGAAGAACTCCGGATCCCGCTGGAAGGCCTCGGCGAAGATGCGGATGGCCTCCTGCTCGCCCTGGCCGCGCAGGATGTTCGCCTGCCCCTCGGCCTCGGCCAGCAGCACCGTGCGGTCGCGCTCGGCCTGGGCGCGGATGCGCTGGGCCTGCTCCGCACCCTCGGCGCGGAGCTGGCGCGCCTCGCGCTCGCGCTCGGTCTGCATGCGCGCGAGAATGGCCTGGGTGTTCTCGTCCGGCAGGTCGGCGCGGCGGATGCGCACATCCGTCACCTCGATGCCGAAGCGTCGCGCCTCCTCGTTCACCTGGCGGCGGATTTCGGCCATGATCCGCGTGCGGTCGGCCGAGAGCACGGAGAGGAGCTGCTCGCTCGCCAGCACGCGGCGTAGCGCGGAGCTGACGATGGAGTTCAGCCGGCCGCGGATGCCCGCCTCCGTCGCCCCCACCGTCTGGAAGAAGAGCAGCGGGTCGGTGATGCGGTAGCGGGTGAAGCTGTCCACGATCAGCCGCCGCTGGTCGCCCAGGATCACCTCCTCGCCCGGCCCCTCGAAATCGAGCAGGCGGCGGTCGAAGACGATGACCGACTGGATGAAGGGCAGCTTCACGTTCAGCCCCGGCTGCTGGATCACGCGGATGGGCTGGCCGAACTGCGTGATCAGCACCTGCTGGGTCTGGTGCACGGTGAAGAAGGCGCCGGCGGCGACGAACACCGCCGCGAGCGCCACCGCGCCGAGGACGAGCAGCTTGTTCATCGCGGCATCCCCCCCTGGCTCGCGGGCCGCTGCTGGTTGATCGCCGGCGCGGCCGCCACGGGGGCGGGCAGGCTGCGCGGCGCGCCGGTCTGGCCCGCCGCAGCGCCGCCGCGGCCATCCAGCGGCAGGAAGGGCACGAGGCCCTGCAGCCGGTCATCCACCAGGATCATGTTGTTGCGGCGCAGGATCTCCTCCATCGTCTCGAGGTAGAGGCGGCGCACCGTCACGTCCTGGGCCTGGGAATAGGCCTGGAACACGGCGTTGAAGCGCCCCGCCTCGCCGCGCGCGCGGGCGATCTGGCTGTCGCGGAAGCCCTGCGCCTCCTGCACCATGCGCTCCGCCTCGCCGCGCGCGCGGGGGATGATGTCGTTGCGGAAGCTCTCCGCCTCGTTGCGGGCGCGCTCGCGGTCGGCATTGGCGCGCTGCACGTCGCGGAAGGCGTCCACCACCGCGGCCGGCGGGTCCACCTTCTGCATCTGCACCTGGGTGATCTCCACCCCGGCGCGGTACTGGTCCATGATCGCCTGGGTGCCGCGGCGCACCTCCTGCTCGATCTGGGCGCGCGCCTCGGTCAGCGCCGGCTGGATGGGCGTGCGGCCGATCACCTCGCGCATCACCGATTCGGCGGCGGATTTCACCGTCTCTTCGGGGTTGCGGGTGTTGAAGAGGAACTCGCCCGCGTCGCGGATGCGCCAGAACACCGCGAAGTCGATGTCGATGATGTTCTCGTCGCCCGTCAGCATCAGCGACTCGGCCAGCACGTCGCGCGCCGGGATCACGCGCCCGCCGGGGCCCGCCTCGGCGCCCGTGCGGAAACCCACATCCACGCGGTTGATGCGCGTGACGCGCGGCGTCGTCACCGTCTCCACCGGCCAGGGGATGCGGTAGTTCAGTCCGGGCGGGGCGGTGCGGTCGAAGGCGCCGAAACGCATGACGACGCCGAGCTCGTCCGGCTGCACGCGGTAGAAGCCCGAGGCGCCCCAGAGCGCGAGCAGCACCAGCGCGCCGGCGCCGATCAGCCGCCCGCCGCCGCCGCCGCGCGGCAGGAAGCGCCGCACCGCCGCCTGGGCCTGGCGGATGATCTCCTCCACATCCGGCCCGGGGGCGCGACCGCCAGGGCCGCCGCCCTGGGGGCCGGGCGGCGGCGCGCCCCAGGGGCCCCCTCCGCCGGGACGCGGGTTGCCCCAGGGGCTCGGTCCTCCATTGTTCCAGGCCATCTGCGCCGACTTCTCCCAACCGGCCGCGCGATCCCCGCGCGCGCCATCTTCCTCACATACGGCCCCCTGCCCCCAAGGGGGAGGGGTGCACGAACCGCTCGCCCTCGCATATGGACATGCCGGGCCATGAAGGAAAGGTCATGATCATGTCGGAGGCGCTGGTCGAGGGCGTGAAGCGCGCCCTGCGCGCGGTGAAGGACCCCGCGACGGGGCTCGACGTGCTCGAGAACGGCATGGTCGAGACGGTGAATGTCCGCGATGGGCTGGTGCAGTTCGCCCTCGCCGTGCCGCGGGAGCGCGCGCGCGAGCTCGAGCCGCTGCGCCAGGCCTGCGAGAAGGCGGCCGCCGCCGTGCCCGGCGTGCTCTCGGTGACGGTGGTGATGACGGCGCACCGCGAGGCCCCCGCCGCGCCGAAGGCGACCTCCACCCGCCCCCCGCCCGGCCAGGGCCAGATGCTGCTGCCCGAGGTGGGCAGGATCGTCGCCGTCGCCTCCGGCAAGGGCGGGGTGGGGAAATCCACCACCGCGGTGAACCTCGCCGTGGCGCTCGCCGCGCAGGGGCTGCGCGTGGGGCTGCTGGACGCCGACATCTACGGCCCCTCGCTGCCGCAGATGCTCGGCACGCAGGAGAAGCCGCGCGCCGTGGGCCAGCGCATCGTGCCGATCAGCCGCTGGGGGCTGAAGGCCATGTCCATCGGCTTCCTGGTGGAGCAGGAGACGGCGATGATCTGGCGCGGCCCCATGGTGATGGGCGCGCTGGAACAGATGATGGCCCAGGTGGAGTGGGGCGCGCTGGACGTGATGGTGGTGGACATGCCCCCCGGCACGGGCGACGCGCAGCTCACCATGAGCCAGCGCGTGCCGCTGGCGGGCGCGGTGATCGTCTCCACCCCGCAGGACGTGGCGCTGATCGACGCCCGGCGCGGCGTGCGCATGTTCGAGAAGGTGAATGTCCCCGTGCTCGGACTCATCGAGAACATGAGCTACTTCTGCTGCCCCGCCTGCGGGCATCGCAGCGACATCTTCGGCCATGGCGGGGCGCGGGCGGAGGCGGCGCGGCTCGGCGTCGAGTTCCTGGGCGAATTGCCGCTCAAGCTCGCCATCCGCGAGATGGCCGATGCCGGCACGCCCATCGTGCTGGCCGCGCCCGAGAGCGAGGAGGCCGGGCGCTACCGCGCCATCGCGGCGCGGCTGTGGGAGAAGCTGGGCGCGCCCGCCGCCGCGGCGGGGCCGCGCATCGTGATGGAGTAAGGGGGGCGGCCGCCGGGATGACGCTCAGCGCCCGGCGAGCAGCGCCTCGATCTCCGCCGCCCGCGGCATGGCGGGGGCGGCGCCCGGCCGGGTGCAGGCCAGCGCCGCCGCGGCGTTCGCGCGGCGCATGGCGGCGGGAAGCGGCGCGCCGCGATCCAGCGCGGCCGCCAGCACGCCGCACCAGGCGTCGCCCGCGCCCACCGTGTCGGCCACCGGCACGGCGAAGGCGGACAGCGTCACACGCTCCCCGCGCGCGGCCGCCTCCGCGCCGCGCTCGCCCCGCGTCACCGCCACCCCGCAGCCCAGCGCCGCGTGCAGCGCCTCCGCCTCCACCGCGCAGCCGAGCGCGGCGGCGAGCCAGGCGGCCTCCTGCTCGTTCACGATCAGCAGATCGAGCGCGGCCAGCGCCTCGCGCGGGAAGGACGCCGCCGGGGCGAGGTTGAGCAGCAGCCGCGCCCCCGCCGCCCGGCCGCGGGCGATCAGCGCCGCGTTCTCCTCCGGCGGAACTTCCATCTGCATGAGCAGCGTGGCGCCGGGCGGGATCGCCTCGACCTGCGCCGCGCGCGCGGCACGGTTCGCCCCGGCCGAGACGGCGATCTGGTTGCGCCCCGCCGCATCCACCACCACGGCGGCGAGGCCGCTCGGGCCCGGCGCCTCGGCGAGCCAGCCCGTCTCCACCCCCGCCTCGCGCAGCGCCGCGCGCAGCAGCGCGCCCTCCGCATCCGCGCCCACGCAGCCGGCGAAGCGCACCGAAACGCCGTCGCGCGCGGCGGCGATGGCCTGGTTGAGCCCCTTGCCCCCGGGCAGAGGCGGCCCCGCCTCGCCCAGCGCCGTCTCCCCCGGCGCGGGCAGGCGCGGCACGCGGAAGATCCGGTCCGCGATGGCCGCGCCGAAGACGATGACGCTCACGGCCTGAGCAGCCCGAGCGCCATGGCGCGCGCGTAGAGCGCCTCGATCATCGGCGCGAAGGGCGGGCCGAGATCGATGGCCGGCTGCATGCGCCTGAGGCTGCGCGCGCGCGTCAGCCCCACCTCGGCCCAGGCGGGCGCGCCGCAGCCCACCTGCTGGGCGAAGCCCTGCAGCCGGTCGCAGCCCATGGCGAAGCGCGCCTCGGCGCTCTCGCCGGCCTCGAACTCCTCCCACAGCGCCGAAAGCCGCGCGGCCAGATCGGCCGGCAGGGTGCCGAACAGGCGGCGGGCGGCGGCGCGCTCGCGCTCGGCCTGGGTGAGCAGGCCCGCCTCGTCGAAGGCGAAGGTGTCGCCCGCCTCGATCTCCACCAGATCGTGCACCGCGATCATCGCCAGCACCCGCGCGAGGTCGGGCCGCGGCGTCACCTCCTCGGCCAGCAGCACGGCGATCAGCGCCACATGCCAGGCGTGCTCGGCGCTGTTCTCGGCGCGGTCCTCGCCCGCATGGCGCGTGCGCGCGGCGCGCTGGACGTGCTTCAGCCGGTCGGCCAGCGCGAGGAAGTCGAGGATCGCCGAGAGACGCTCATCCACGCCCGAGCACCTCCATCAGCTCGCGCCATTCCCGCTTCGACAGGCCGCTCGCCTCCTGCGTCACCGCCTCGCCCGCCAGCATCCGCCGCACGAGGCCCAGCATCTGCGCCGAGAGCGTGACCGCGCCCATGCGGTAGTCGCGGAAGGCCTCGAAGCAGAGCGGCACCCAGGCCTCGACGGTGCGCAGCATCGCCTCGGCATAGGCGCGGATTTCGTACTGCGCGTGCGCGTCGGCGCGCAGCGAGAGGAAGTGGAACAGGTTGTGCAGGTCGGTCTTCCAGTACCACTGGGTGTAGGTGTTGAGGGTGAGGTTCATCCGCGCCAACTCGCGCGCCAGGCCGCTGCGCGCCTCGTCGAGCGGCTGGCCGGCCTCGTCCTCGTTCAGCATCCAGGCGTAGTGGTCGTAGTTGCGCTGCGCGTCCTCGCGCAGCAGGCGCAGCACCGCCTCGGCCTCCGCCCCTTCCAGCACCGCGCCGCGGCCCTGGCGGTTCACCGCCGACTGCGCGGCGAGATGGGCGGGGGCGGGGATGTAGAACTCCCGGTCCATCACGGAATAGCGGGCGGAATACTCGTTCACGTTCGCCGTGCGGTGGCGGATCCACTGCCGCGCCACGAAGATGGGCAGCTTCACGTGGTACTTGATCTCGCACATCTCGAAGGGCGTGGAGTGGCGGTGGCGCATGAGGTAGCGGATCAGCCCGCGGTCCTCGTTCGCCGCGCGCGTGCCGCGCCCGTAGGAGACGCGGGCGGCCTGCACCACCGCCCCGTCGTCGCCCATGTAGTCCACCACGCGGAGGAAGCCGTGGTCGAGCACCGGGATGGGCTCGAAGAGCATGGCCTCGAGCGCGGGCACGGTGGGGCGGCGCGTCTCGGCGCGGGCGGCGCGCGCCTCGCTCAGTTCCGCCCGCTGCGCCTCGGTGAGTTCCATGATCCGCCCCCGTCTGAAAGCCGGATGGGTGTAGCGGGCCATGCGCGGGGGGCAAGCCTGCCCCCTTCCCCCTCGCATCCGGCCGGTGGCTGCGCTACATGAGGGGTGCCGCTTGCGGCTATGGCGATAAACGTTGCGTGGAATAAACGTTGCGGACCCGGGGGCAGTGCCCGGCGTCTCCACCATCCTCCCGCCCCTGTCGTTGGGCGCGGCCGTGGGGACGAAACAGGCTCGACGCGCGTGGTAAAGACGCAGCTTTTGCCCGGCATGGTACCGCCGTCATCGGACCAAATCACAAGTGCCAACGACAACGTCCGCGAGGACGTGGCGCTCGCTGCCTAACCATAGGTAAGCGCGGTCTGGGGGGCACCGGGCAACAGAAGCCCCCCGCTTTCCTATGCCGCCCCGGGCAGGAAGCCCAGCAGCTCCTCCGCCGACATCACCTCGCAGTAGATCCGGTTGAGGATGCGCAGCTCCTGCTCGTGCAGATCCTGGCTGCCGGCGGCGCAGGCGTCCTCCACCAGCAGCACCTCGAAGCTCTCGTCGGCGAGGGAGCGGACGGTGGAGCTCACGCACTGGTCGGTGAAGATGCCGCCGACCACCGCGTGGGTGATGCCCATATTGGCCAGCACCAGGCGCAGATTCGTGCCGGTCAGCGCCGAATCGGTGGTCTTGGTCACCACGATCTCGTCGGCCCGGGGCGCCAGCTCGGGCACGATCTGGGACTCCCATGCGTCCTTGGGCAGCAGCAGATCGTTCCAGCCAGGCTTGCGCTGGCTGAGCGAGCGGTCCCGCCCGTCCGGCAGAAGGGCTGCGATGCGCGCGAAGACCACCGGATGCCCGCCCGCGCGGAAGGCCGCGATGAGGCGCTGCAGCGTCGGGATCACCACGCCGCGCATGCGCTCGTGGAAGGGCGTCCAGCGATGCCAGCGCGCCAGCGCCTCGCCCTGCAGCGTCGCGGGATCCTCGCGCTGCAGATAGGTGTTCTGCACGTCGATCACGATGAGCGCCACATGGCCCGGCCGCAGCACCGGGTCCGGCGCCTCGGGCGCGCCCTCGTAGTAGAAGGAGCGCCACGCCTGCTTCCAGCCCTGCGCCATCAGCGCATCGTCACGTTCATCACCATCACCCGGTTGTCGGGCCGGTGCGCGACCTGCACGCGCTGGCTCATCGCCCAGGGGATGGTGAGGGTGTAGAGGGGAATGTGCCCCAGCTCCTCGTTGTGGATGCGGTGCGCCTCGCGCATCAGGGCGATGCGGCGGTCCTGGTCCACCGTCGCCTCCGCTTCCTCGATCAGCGCGTCCACGCGGGGGTTCGAGTAGCCGCCGTAGTTCCAGGAGGCGGGGCCCGCGCGCTCGCGCGTCATCATGATCGCGCGCAGCGTGTAGGACGCATCGAGCGTCGGCACGCCCCAGGTGAGGCCGTAGAAGCTCGTGTCCAGCCGCCCGATCTTCTGGAACATCGGCGCCTGCGGCTGGATGTTCACGCGCAGCGTGATGCCGACCTGCGCGAGCATGGGCGCCAGCGCGAGGCAGACCTCGTCATACACGCCCACGGGGCAGTCGAGCGTCACCTCGAAGCCGTTGGGATAACCCGCCTCGGCCAGCAGCGCCCGGGCCCGCGCGCGGTCGAGCGGCAGGCGCCGGTCCAGCGCCGGGTCATAGCCCGTCACGAAGGAGGTCCACATGGAACCGGTGGGCACGCCCTGCCCGCGCAGCGTCCGCCGCACGATGGAGTCGACGTCGATGGCGTGCGCGATGGCCTGCCGCACGCGCAGGTCGCGGAAGGGGTTTCGACCGCGGACATTCGAGTAGAGGAGTTCGTCGCGCCACTGGTCCATGGCGAGCCAGAGCGTGCGGTTCTCCGGCCCCTCCAGCACGCGCAGCCGCGGGTCGCGCCGCAGCCGCTCGAGATCCTGCGGCGGGACGACGTGCGACATGTCCACCTCGCCCGAGAGCAGGGCGGCCGTCCGCGTCGGATCGGATGCGATGATGACGTGGTGGTATTCCGTCACATTGCCGCGGCCGGGGCCGCCCCAGCCCCACCACGCCTCGTTGCGCGCGAGGATGGTGCGCTGTTCCGGCTCCCGCGAGCGCAGCACATAGGGCCCGGTGCCATTGGTGTTGCGGGAGGCATGGGTCTCCTCCCGCTCGCGGAAGTTCTGCGGCCGCTCGGCCCGATGCTCGACCGCCCACTCCCGGTCCATGATGAAGACGCGGGACATCTTGTTGGGCAGCACGGGGTCGTGCACGCGGGTGACGATGTCCACGGTCAGCGCGTCCACCCGCTCGGCCCGTTCCACCGTGTCCACGAAAATGCCCATGTTCGAGGTCGGCGCGCGCGCCCGCTCGATCGAGAACACCACGTCGTCGGCGTCGAAGGCGTTGCCGTTGTGGAACCGCACGTTCGGGCGCAGCACATAGCGCCAGCGCGTGGGGGAGACCTGCGTCCAGGAGAGTGCGAGGCCCGGCTCGAGCGAGAGGTCGTCTCGGTTGAGCGCCAGAGTCTCGTAGATGTTGGCCAGCAGCAGCGTGTTCACCGCCGCGTTCGAGGCGTGCGGATCGAGCGTCGAGGCGTCCGTGCTGGTGGCCATGCGGAACACGACGGGCTGCGCCGCGACGGGCGCAGCCACCAGCGCCGCCGCGAGCGGGCCGACAAGCCCGAGCAGACCGACCAGACGTCGAGACATTCGCATGTTCTTGAGCCCCCTGGATGACGCCCGAAGCATAAAAGCCGCCTCGGGGCGCCCGCAACGTCCTCCTTGCCCCGGACCGCCGCCCCTTCCTTCCCATGCGCGGCTGCGCGCCATATGGTGCCGGGACAGGAATGCCCCGCATGAGCACCACCCCCCCGAACAGCCTCCTCCCCTACGAAGAATGGGCCGGGCGCGCGCTGCGCGCCGTGGCGGTGGACGCGCTGGAGCATGCCGCGCGCGAGGGGCTGCCCGGCGAGCATCACTTCTACCTCTCCTTCCGGACAGACCATCCGGGCACGCGCATCCCGGGCCATCTCAAGGCCAAATACCCGCGCGAGATGACCATCGTGCTGCAGCACCGCTTCTGGGATCTGAAGGTGGACCGGGCGCAGCGGCATTTCTCGGTGGGCCTCTCCTTCGGCGGGGTGCCGGCCACGCTGGTGGTGCCCTTCGCCGCGCTCACCGCCTTCCAGGACCCGCACGCCCAGTTCGGCCTGCGCTTCGAGCCGGAGTTCGAGGGGCAGGAGGATTCCGCCGGCCTGCCCGAGGCCGCCCCCGCCGCCGAGGCCCCGCCCGCGCCCGAACCCCCGCCCGCCGCGGCCCAGCCCCAGGTGGTGAGCCTCGACGCCTTCCGCCGCAAGCGCGACTGAACGACCCCAGAGACCAGGACGCCACACCGTGCTCGACAGCACCACGCCCCCGCGCCCCGAGGGCTTCCGCTACAGCCCCATGTTCCCGCTGGCGAAGGACGAGACGCCCTGGCGCCGCCTGCCCATCGAGGGCGTCACGGTGATGGAGGTGGACGGCCGGCGCGTCCTGAAAGTCCCGCCCCGCGTGCTGGAGGAGCTGGCCTTCGCCGCCTGCCGCGACGCCTCGCACCTGCTGCGCCCCGGCCACCTCGCGCAGCTCCGCAAGATCCTCGACGACCCCGAAGCCTCGGCCAATGACCGCTTCGTGGCGCTCGACCTGCTGAAGAACGCCAACATCGCCGCCGGCGGCACCCTGCCCATGTGCCAGGACACGGGCACGGCCATCGTCTTCGGCAAGAAGGGCCAGCGCGTCTGGGTCGAGGGCGACGAGGAGGAGGCGCTGAGCTACGGCGTGCATCGCACCTACACCGAGACGAACCTGCGCTACTCCATGATGGCGCCGCTCACCGTCTGGGAGGAGGCGAACACGGGCAACAACCTGCCCGTGCAGTTCGACATCATGGCCGCCCCCGGCGAGGCACATGCGGAGGAGTTCCACCTCATGTTCGTGCTCAAGGGCGGCGGCAGCGCGAACAAGACCTTCCTCTACCAGCAGACGCGCGCGGTGCTCTCCAAGCCCAAGCTGCTCGCCTTCCTGGAGGAGAAGATCAAGACGCTCGGCACCTCCGCCTGCCCGCCCTACCACCTCGCGGTGGTGATCGGCGGCACCAGCGCCGAGGCCACGCTGAAGGCCGTGAAGCTCGCGAGCACGCGCTACCTCGACGCGCTGCCCACGACGGGCAGCAAGGCCGGCCACGCCATCCGCGACCCGGAGCTGGAGGCCGAGATCCACAAGCTCACGCAGAACCTCGGCATCGGGGCGCAGTTCGGGGGCAAGTATTTCTGCCACGACGTGCGCGTGATCCGCATGGCCCGGCACGGCGCCTCGCTGCCCATCGGCATCGGCGTCTCCTGCTCGGCCGACCGGCAGATCAAGGCGAAGATCACGGCAGAGGGCGTGTTCCTCGAGGAGCTGGAGCACGAGCCCGCCCACTACCTGCCCGACCACACGGAGGAGATCGAGGGCGGGGAATGCGTGCAGATCGACCTCTCGCGGCCGATGAGCGAAATCCGCGCCACCCTCTCGAAATACCCGGTCAAGACGCGCGTGGCGTTGACCGGCACCATGGTGGTCGCGCGCGACATCGCCCACGCCAAGCTGCAGGAGCGGCTCGACCGCGGCGAGGGCCTGCCCGACTACATCAAGAACCACCCGGTCTATTACGCAGGCCCGGCCAAGACGCCCGAGGGCATGCCCACCGGCAGCTTCGGCCCCACCACGGCGGGGCGCATGGACAGCTATGTGGAGGCCTTCCAGCGCGCCGGCGGCAGCCTGGTCATGCTCGCCAAGGGCAACCGCTCACGCGCCGTGCGCGAGGCCTGTCGGAAATACGGCGGCTTCTACCTCGGCAGCGTCGGCGGCCCCGCAGCGCGCCTCGCGCAGGACTGCATCCGCAAGGTGGAGGTGCTCGAATACCCCGAGCTCGGCATGGAGGCGGTCTGGCGCATCGAGGTGGAGAACTTCCCCGCCTTCATCGTGATCGACGACAAGGGGAATGACTTCTACGAGGGGCTTGAGTAACAGAGGGGGCGCATGTTCCCCCTCCCCGCCCGCTTCGCCCATCTCGTGCAGGGTTTCTTCCTGACCCTGTTCATGACCTGCATCGTCTCGGGCATCTCCACGCTCTGGGCGCTCGGCCCCTCGGCCGAGTTCCTGGCGCGCTGGCCGGTGGCCTGGGGCATCTCCTGGCTCATCGCCTTCCCCTCGGTGCTGGTGGTCCTGCCCATCGTGCGGCGGATCACCCAGCGCCTCGTCGCCCATCCCTGAGAAGGGAGGCCCGCCATGGCCCGCCGCCTCATCAGCTCCGGCTCCGTCTTCGAGGAGCAGATCGGCTATTCCCGCGCCGTGGTGGACGGGGATTTCGTCTTCGTCTCCGGCACCACGGGCTACGACTACGCCACCATGTCCATCCCCGATTCCGTGGTGGAGCAGTGCGAGCAGGCCTTCCGCAACATCGAGGCCGCGCTGCGCGAGGCGGGGGCCAGCATGAACGACGTGGTGCGCGCCACCTTCATCGTGCCCAGCCGCGCCGACTGGGAGCCCTGCTGGCCCGTGATCCGGAAATATCTCGGCGCGGTGCGCCCCGCCTCCACCATGTTTCACGCCGACCTGCAGACCGACAGGATGCGCATCGAGATCGAAGTGACGGCGCGGCTGCGCCGCCGCAGCGGGGAGCGCTGAGATGCGCTTCGCGGTGGACCGGCTCGATCACCTCGTCCTCACCTGCAGGGACGTGGACATCAGCGCCGCCTGGTACCAGCGCGTGCTGGGCATGGAGCGCGAGGAGTTCGGCCCGCACCGGCGCACGGCGCTGCGCTTCGGCGGGCAGAAGATCAACCTCCGCCCCGTCGAGGCGACGCAGACGGAGTGGTTCTCCGGCCAGGCCGCGGCGCCCGGCGCGCAGGATCTCTGCTTCGTCGTCACCGTCAGCGCGCCGCAGGTGGTGGAGCACCTGCACCGCTGCGGCGTGACCCTGGAACTCGGCCCGGTGCCGAAGGAGGGGGCGCTCGGCCCCATCACCAGCGTCTATTGCCGCGACCCGGACGGCAACCTCATCGAGATCGCGACCTACAGCGACTGAGGCCGCGCATGCCGCGCCACCTGCGCAAGCGCAGCCTGAGGCTTGCGGGCCACGACACCTCACTCGCGCTGGAGCCCGCCTTCTGGGAGGTGCTGGAGGCGGAGGCGGCGCGCCGCGGCCTCTCGCTCGCCGCCCTGGTCGCGGAGCAGGACGCGGCGCGGGCCGAGACGGGCGAGCCGCTGGCCTCGCGGCTGCGCGTCTTCGCGCTCGGCTGCATCAGGACACCTCGCGGATGAGCTTGGCGCGCAGGGCGCGGGCCAGGTCGCGCCGGCTCTCGGCCGTCATCACGAAGGCGCCGGGGCCGCCGATCACGTCGCGGCGGTAGTGCTCCTCCAGCGGCTCGCCCGCCCGCGTCACCTGCCCCGCCGCGGCGACGGCCAGCGCGTTCACCACCATGCCCCGCCGCACCACGATGTCGCGCGCGATGGGCGCGGGGCGCAGGCTGCGCATGTCCGGCCCGTCGCCCGAGACGTCGATGACGAGCTGCTCCGCGCTGAAGGGGCCCTCGCGCAGCAGGTGGCTCGCGTGGTGGATGGCGTCGCCGATGGCGTTCCAGGATTGCGGGGTGCGCGGCGCGGCCAGCAGCGCCTCGGCCACCGCCTGGGCGGACGCGTCGTCGCCGATCCGCATCCAGTCCACGATCACCTGGGAGCCGCCGGGGCTGCCCCACTCGATCACCGCCACCCCGATCGCGCCGCGCCGGCGGCTGCGGATGGCGGCGATCACCGAGGGGTGGGTCAGCGCCTCGGCATAGCCTTCGCGCTGGAGCAGGAACTCGTCCTGGTCGATGGAGCCCGAGGCGTCCATGGCCAGCACGAGCAGCGCGTCCAGCACCTCGCCCGCCGCGATAAGGGCGGGGGCGGCGAGCAGGGCGCGGCGGCTAACCGGCGATGGCATGGGCGGGCCTCCGCGTGTCGGCCCCCGCGGCGACGAGGCCGCGTTCGGGCAGGGTGAGCACCGCCTCGACGCTGCCGGCGAGCCAAGTGCTCTCCGGCCACTCCACCACCCCGTGCCCCCGCCGCGCAAGCTCCGCGCGCACCGCGGCCGGCACCCGCGCCTCGATGGCGAGCCGCCCGGGGAAGGCCTCGAAGGGCGCGAAGGAGGAGGGGGCGGCGTAGCTGGCGAAGCGCGGCGCCTCGATCGCCTCCTGCAGCTCCATCCCGTGCTGGAACAGGTTGAGCAGCACCTGCAGCATGGCCTGGATCTGCACATCCCCGCCCGGGGTGCCGAAGGGCATCACGCCGCCCTCGCGCGTGACCAGGATGGCCGGGTTGGGCGTCAGCCGCGGCCGCTTGCCGGGCGCGACGCCGTTGGGGTGGCGCGGGTCGGGCCGCGACTGGCAGCCGCGGTTGGAGGGGATGAGGCCGAGCCCCGGCACGACCGGCGCGTTCCAGGACCCGTCCGAGGGCGTGGCGCTGAAGGCGTTGCCGTGCCGGTCCACCACCGCGACATAGCTCGTGTCGGCCTCCACCTTGGGGATGGCGCGGGCACTCGGCCGCAGCGGCGCCGGCGCGGGGCCGAGCAGCGGCCCGGGAAGCGAGGGGTGGGCGCGGTCCATGCGGATTTCGGCCGCGCGGGCGGCGATGTGCGCCTCGCCGAGCAGCGCCTCGAGCGGCACCTCCACGAAGGCCGGGTCGCCGAAATGGTATTCCCGGTCGGCCATGGCGGCCTTGAGGCATTCGGTCAGCAGGTGGATGTAGTCGGCGCTGTTGTGGGCATGGCCCGCGATGCCGGCGCGCTCGGCCAGCAGCAGCGCCTCGACCAGCGCGGGGCCCTGGCACCAGGGGCCGCAGGCGAGCAGCTCATGGCCGCGCCAGGGGCGCGAGACCACCGGCTCGATGCGCGAGCGGAAGCCGGCGAGATCATCGCGCGAGAGCCAGCCGCCCTCCTGGCGCTGGAAGCGCACCATGGCCTCGGCGATGTCGCCCTCGTAGAAGGCGCGCCGCGCGGCGGCGAGGCCCGCGAGCCGCCCGCCCCGCGCCTCGGCCGCGCGCGCCTCGTCGCAGAGATAGGCGAGGGTGCGCGCGAGGTCCGCCTGCACGAAGCGCTCGCCCAGCGCCGGCACGCAGCCGCCGGGCAGGAAGATGGCGGCGTTGCTCTCCCAGCGCGCGTAGTCGTCGCGGTGCGCCAGGATGCTCTCGCGCAGCAGGGGGAAGACCGCGAAGCCCTCGGCGGCCCAGCGCAGGGCGAAGCGCGCCACATCGGCGAAGCCCATGGTGCCGTGGCGCTCCAGCGCCGTGATCCAGGCGTCCGGCGCCGCGGGGATCACGGTGCGCCGCACCCCGTCGGGGATCATGCCGCCATGCTCGCGCAGGAACACGTCGGGCGGCGTGGCGGCGGGCCAGTGGCCGAGCCCCGCGATGCTCTCCGCCCGCCCGTCGGCGAGGCGGATGAGGATGGGCGCCACCCCCGCGACGTTCACGAGATCGGGCTGCAGCACGCCGAGCGCGATGCCGGCCGCGCAGCCCGCATCCACCGCGTTGCCGCCCTCCTCCAGCACGGTCATGGCGGCGGTGGCGGCGAGGTAGTGCCCGGCCGCGACGGCGTGGCGGGGCCCGTAGAGGGTGTGGCGGCTCACGGACTCACGCCTTCAGCAGCTTGCGCACGGCCGAGGAGGCGGCGCGCCGGCCCTCGCCCGCATAGGCCTCGTGGTTGTCCTCGATGAAGGCGGGATCATAGAGGTAGTTCACCATCAGCCCCGCGCTCTCGCGCATGCCCTTCTCGGAGGTGTCGGCCCGCCAGTTGATGCGCTCGATGCGCGCGCCGTTGGAGAGGTGGAAATGCGCCACCGGATCGGCCGCGCGCTTGCCGTCGCGCCCCGCCTCCACCGCCACCCAGCGCGCGCAGAGGCGGATCAGCACCGCCTCGAGCGGCTTGGGCCAGGCGGGGCCGCCGCGCCGCTCCAGCAGCAGGGCGAGGGCGGCGAGGCCCGAGACCTCGGGCGCGGCGCCGGCGGCGGCGCGCAGCGCCGCGCTCTCCTCGGCGGTGAGCAGCGCGGCGTCGCCCGCCTCCATGCGCTGATCGAGCCAGCGGCGGAAGCCGGGCACGGGCGAGAGGGTGGCGAAGCGGCGGATGTTCGGGAACTCCCGCCCCAGCTCCTCCACCACGCGCTTGATGAGGAAATTGCCGAAGGCGATGCCGTCCAGCCCGCGCTGGCAGTTGTTGATGGAGTAGAAGATGGCCGTGTCGGCCCGGGCGGGGTCCATCACCTCGGCCTTGGGGTCGAGCAGCGCCTGCACGCTGTCCGCCAGCCCCTGGGTGAGCGCGACCTCGACGAAGATCAGCGGCTCCTCCGGCATGCGGGGGTGGAAGAAGGCGTAGCAGCGGCGGTCGGAATCCAGGCGGTTCTTCAGATCCTCCCAGCTCTCGATGCGGTGCACCGCCTCGTAGCGGATCAGCTTCTCGAGCAGCGCGGCGGGCGAGTTCCAGTCGATGCGGCGCAGCTCGAGAAAGCCCACGTCGAACCAGGCGGCCAGCAGGGATTTGAGATCGGCCTCCAGCGCGCGCAGCAGCGGGTCGCCCTCGGCGGCGCGCAGCAGCTCCTCGCGCAGCCCGACCAGCAGCTTCACCCCGTCGGGGATGGCGGCGAACTGCTGCAGCAGGCGCACGCGCGGCGCCTCCAGCGTGCGGCGCAGCCGCACCAGGGCCGCGGCGCGCGCCGCCGCATCCTGCGCCCCGCTCCAGGCGGCGATGGCGTCCTCCACCGCCTTGGGGTCGGCGTCGAAGGCGGCAAGGCTGCGCAGGAAGGCGATGCGCTCGGCGGGGGGCAGGTCGCGGTAGGCGGCGGCGAGGCGCGCGGCGCGGGCGCGGGCCGAGACCTCGCCCCCCCGCCCGTCCAGGCAGGCGCGCATCTGCGCGGCGAGGTCCAGTTCCTCCTCGGCCTCGCGCCAGGTGAGGCGCTGGGCCATCTCGCGCCAGACCTCGCCGAGGCTGCGGCGCGTGCGGTGCAAAAAGCCGTCGGCGAGGGCCGGGGCGGTGTCGGGCATGGGCGTCTCCGTCAGGCCCTCAGCCTAACGGAGACACATGCCGAAACACAACGCGAGCCCTCGCCGCCCGCGCCTCTCAGTCGAACATGGAGCGGTTGCGCTCGCTGCGGGGGGCGGGGCGCGGCGGCGGGGGCGGCGGCGGCGCGAGGCGCAGCACCACATCCGCCCCCGGCGGCGGCAGCCCGCCCGAGACGAGGCGCGCGTAGGAGAGGCGCTCGTCCACCCGATAGACCTGGATGATGCCCGTCTCCCGCTCCACCCGGCCCAGGCTCTCGCGCGTGTGCGGGTCGAACATCTCCTCGCCGAGCTGCATGGCGCGGAAGCGCTGGCCCTGCTGCACCGTGACGCCGCCCTGGTTGATGATCAGCTCGTCGGGGTTGGTCATGGCGATGAGGCGCAGCGGATAGATGCTCTGCGTCACCTGCCGGCCCAGCTCCTCGCTCATGCGCGTGAGGATCTGGGTGAGGTTGCCCGCCGTGCCCGCATTGATCGTGCCCGCATGCAGCACCTGGCGCGTGGCGATCTCGATCACCTGGAAGTCGAGATCCCCGCGCGCGAACTGGCGCACGATGGTCTCGCCGGTGATGGTGATGTAGGTCTCCTGCCGCACCGCGCCCACATTGCGCATGCGGCCCACCACCACGTAGTCCGTGCCCAGCGCCTGCCCGATGCGCACGCGCTCGGCGATGGGCGCATCGGCGGCGAGCAGCGCCATCTCGCGGTCATAGGCGGCGTCGTTCGCGCGGTCGAGCACGGCGAAGCGGCGGGACTGGGTGAGGTAGGCCACCAGCCGGTCCCGCAACTGGGTGCCGAACTCGGTGCGCCGGCCCTGCTGGTCGCGGAACTCGGAGACGGCGATGCGCCGGCGCGTCGCCGCCTGGTCCTGGGTGGGGCGGAAGACGGCGACCTCGGCCTCGATCCGCACCACGGTGTTGGGCGGCTCCTGCCGCACCTCCAGCACGCGGTAGCTGCCGATCAGCCCGCCCGAGACGCGGGCGATCTCCTGCCGCAGGTTCTCGCTCACCACGAAGGTATCGGTGCGGTCGGTGACGATGAGGGCGAGGCTGCGCAGCGCCACGTCGCGCGTGCCGACGATGGCGCCCGTCACCTGCTCCACGGCGGCGAGGAGCGCGGAGGTCAGCGCCTGGTCGCGCGTCGGGCCGCTGCCCTCGGCGGTGGTGACGACGAAGCGCGCCCCGCCCGCGCGCTCCTGCGCCGCGACGGGGCCCGCGCCCAGCGCCAGCAGCGCGAACGCGACGAGCAGCAGCCGGCGCATCACCACATCACCGTCCGGCCGGAGCCGACGCGCGAGATCACCTCCTGCCCCTGCCAGAGCGCGATGCCGGTGCGGATGTTGGTCAGGTTGAGCTGGAAGACGTAGTCCACGCGCATCGCGCCCCCGTCCACGCGGGTGCTGCGCTGGATGATGTTGCCCGAGAGGCTGAGGTCGGGCGCGATCATCTGCCCGCGCGCGGCCACGGTGCGCTGGTTGAACTCGCCCGACTGGCGGAGCTGGCGCGTCTGCATCGCGAGCGGATCGGCCGGGCCGTCGAGGCCCACCGCCGTGGTGGTGACCACGCGGCCAGAGTTGTTCAGCTCCACCGAGACGAGCTGCGTCAGCTCATTGGTGTTGATGCGCAGCGTCGTGTCGTTGGTGATGCGGCTGATGGCCATGACGCGCGGCTGCCCGTCGGGCCGCGGCTGGAGGCGGCCGCTCTCGAGCATGGAGCGCACCAGCGCGCGCGCCGCCTCCTCGAAGTCGCGGTTGTCGAGGCCCATGCCGATGGGCGTGCGGTCGTTGCGCGGGTCCACGCGCTGGGTCGCCATCTCGCCCGCCACGCAGGCGGGAAGGGCGAGCAGCGCCGCCCCCGCGAGCAGGGCGCGGCGGGCGGGGCGGGCGGTGTCGGTCATGCAGGCGGGCCTTTCGGTCAGTTGCCGATGTCGAAGGTCATGCGGAAGTCGCGCGCGCGGGGGCTCGGCGCATCCGCCTCGATGGTGGTGACCGTCTGGCGCGCCAGCGAGCGGAAGACGGGGCGCGACTGCAGCGTGGGCAGGGGCCGGCCCGTCTCGTCCAGCCAGTCGGTCTGGATGCGCAGCGGGAAATCCCCGCCATGCGGGTTCACCACGTTCACGTTCACGCGCAGCCGCCCGTCCGGCCCCGCATTCACCACGGGGGCGGAGAAGGAGAGGCTCTGCACCGCCGGCGTGATGATGAGGCGCGGATCGCCGGGCGGCGGCGGCGGCGGGGTGGAGCAGGCGGCGAGGCCGAGGCCCAGCGCCAGCAGGGGAAGGGAGCGGCGGATCATAGCGGATGCACCTGGATGGTGAGCGGGCTGCCCGGGTTCTGCGCCTTGACGACGACGATGGAGGAGCGGCCCTGCGGCACGCTGATCGTCTCGGCCGGGCCGCCCAGCGCGCGCAGGCTGAGCTGGCCGTTGGCCGGCACGGGCACGCGCGCCGCCTGGAACTCCCGCGGCAGCATGTACCAGGAGCGCGTGTCCGATTGCGTGACATTCGCCGCCGCGGTGGCCGCGAGGTCGGCGAGGATGGCCACCGCCGGATGGGCGCGCTGCGTGGCCGCGCCCACGATGCTGATGCCGGCGGCCTTGGCGATGGCCTCGAACACCGCGGCCGCCAGCAGCGCGTTGTAGCGGGTGCGGAACTCGCTCGCCATCACGCCCTCGATGGAGCCCACGATCTGGGTGGTGGCGCGCTGCGCGCCCGCCTGCACCTCCAGCCCCTCATAGGCGGAGGGCTGGAACACCATGCGCGGCATGGAGACGGTGACGGGCCGCACCGTCACCCCGCCATGCATGAACACGGGCATGGGCACGGTGAAGTTGAGCTGCTCGAAGAGCGGGCTCTGCCCGTTCTCGAAGATCACCCAGACATGGTGGCCCGGCCGCTGGCCCGAGGCGGCGCGGCGCGCCATGGCCAGATCCTCGGCCACCACGCGCGGGTTGCCGGCGATGCCCGCCACGCGCTCGAAGGCGTTGCGCGCGGCCTCGGCGTCGCCCGGCACGCCGCTGTTGAGCAGGAACACGCCGCGCAGATAGGTGCCGGCCGGATTCACGAAGGGCTGGTAGCTGCGCCAGCGGTCCAGCGCCTGGAGCTGCTCGCGCACCTCGGGGCTGTTCTGGGCGTTCTGCAGTGCCTGGGCGCGGCTGGGGTCGCTCGCCGCCTGCTGCTCGGCCGCCTGCTGGGCGGCGCTGATCTGGTCGCGGAAACGCTGGACGGTGCGCGCCTGGCGCTCCTCCATGCGGTTCATCTCGACCCGGGCGTTGTCGCGGTCGCCCCGGCCGAGCATGGCCATCGCCTTGTAGGCGTTGACCATCACCGCGTCATAGGTGCCGAAGCGGTAGGTCTGGCCGAAGTTCAGGCCGGCCTCCTCCACCCCGCGCATCAGCTCCTCCGCGCCGTCCAGCATGGTCACGCTGCGGGGGTGGTCCTGCGCGTGCAGGGCGGCGGCGCCGGCGTTGAGCGACCACAGAAGCTCCGTGCCGCGGCCGCTGGAGTCGGGGCGGGCCAGGGCGGTGGCGATGTTGGTGGCGGCCTGGAAGTTGCCGGTCGCGACCGCTTGGCGGAAGCCGGCGACCGAGGCGGGATCGGCCTGCGGGGCGCAGGCGGCCAGCGCCGCCACCAGAACCGTCGCCGCCGCCGCCTGGCGCCAGCGCGCGCCCCCCTCTCCGGCCATCCGCGCCCAAGCTGCCACCATGCTCTCGCCTCCTCTGATCCCGCCTGGACATGCCGCCGGCCGGTTGAGGAAAGGTTGCGTGCACCGCGCGCGACGCGTCAAGGAAATCAGTAATCAACCGCAGGTCATGGCCTCGGCGAGGTCCTCCGCGATCAGCCCGCGCCCGAGGCGCCGGGCCGCCGCGCCCTGCCACCAGGCGGCGGCGGCGGCGGCCTCGAAGGCGGGCATGCCCTGCGCGAGCAGCGACGCCGCCGCGCCCGCCAGCACATCGCCCGTGCCGCCGGTGGCGAGCCAGGGCGGCGCGTTGTGGTTGATGGCGGCCCGCCCATCGGGCGCGGCGATCACGCTGTCGCTGCCCTTGAGCAGCACCACCGCCCCGGTGCGCAGCGCGGCGGCGCGGGCGGCGGAGAGCCTGTCCTCGCCCGGCGGGCCGAAGAGCCGCGCGAACTCGCCCGCATGGGGGGTGAGCAGGGCCGCGCCGCGCAGCGCCTCCACCGCGCCCTCGCAGGCGGCGAGCCCGCCCGCGTCCACCACCACGCGCCGCCCCGCGGCGATAAGCCGCTCGATGGCCCGGCGCGTGCGCGCCTCGGGCGGCAGGCCGGGCCCGAGGAGGAACACCTGCCGCCGCGCATCGGCGAGCAGGAGGGAGAGCAGCGCCTCCTCCCCCACCGCCTCGACCACCAGCGCGCCGGGTTCGGCGATCCGGTGGGCCTGGGCCGTCGCGGAATCGGCGCAGGCGAGCGTCACCAGCCCCGCCCCCGCCCGCCGCGCCGCCCGCGCCGCGAGCCGCGCCGCCCCGGCCATGGCGCTGCCCGAGAACACCGTCACATGGCCGCGCGCGTGCTTATGGCTGCGGGCGTCGGGGGCCGGGATGCGCCACAGATGCGGCCCGTTGGCGACGCAGCGCGGGGCGATCGCCTCCAGCACCGAGGCGGGCAGCCCGATATCGGCCAGCACCGTCTCGCCGCAGAGCTCGCGCCCCGGCAGCAGCAGATGGCCCGGTTTGAGCCGGAAGAAGGTGACCGTCAGCGCGGCCTGGGGCGCGAGGCCGCGCACCGCCCCCGTGGCGCCGCACACACCGCTCGGGGTGTCCAGCGCCACCAGGGGCGCGCGCACGGCGCCCAGCACCTCCGCCGCCAGCCCCTCGACGGGGCGGGCGAGCCCCGCGCCGAACACCGCATCCAGCACGAGCCCGGCCCGCGCAAGGGAGGCCGGGGCGAAGGGCCGCAGCGGGCCGCGCCAGCGCGCCGCCGCGCCGGCCGCATCGCTGCCCGGGCGGGGCGGCGCGAGGGGGGCCACCGCCACGTCCCAGCCCGCGCGTTCCAGATGCCGGGCGGCGACATAGCCATCCCCGCCATTGTTGCCGGGCCCGGCCAGCACCAGCACGGGGCAGGGCCGGAAGCGCACCCGCACGGCGCGCGCGACCGCGCGGCCCGCCGCCTCCATCAGCGCCGGCCCGTTCCCGGCCAGGGCGTCGGCGCGCGCCATCTCGGCGGGGGTGAGGAGGTGGGGTGCGTCTTGCAAACGGTTCATGGTTGCGCAAAAAGGAATGAACCGGACAGGGAGGGGCTCGTCATGAGCAAAGCCTACAGCAGCGAACGCCACATCCACGAACTCTATGCCGACGATCCCGAGCGCGCCGACGCCCTGGTCTGGGGCCGCCGCGGCGCGCTGAAGGGCGCCGCGCTGGCCGCCATGGGCGCGGCGGTGGGCGGGGCCATCCCCTTCGCGGGGTCCATGCCCTCGGGCACGATGCCCGCGCTCTTCGCCCGGCCGGCCGCCGCGCAGTCGGGCGGCGCGCCGCAGATGATGCGCCTCGAGGGCAAGGTGGATCTGATCCTGCTCGGCGAGCGCCCGCTGGTGCTCGAAACCCCCGAGCACGAGCTGGACGACGCGATCACGCCCTACTCCAAGTTCTTCGTGCGCAACAACGGCCAGACGCCGCAGCCGCACCAGGGCGACCCGAACGCCTGGCGAATCACGGTCGAGGGCGAGGTGAGCCGCCCGCTGACCCTCACGCTCGGCGAACTCAAGAGCCGCTTCCAGAACGTGACGCGCCAGCTCCAGATGGAGTGCGGCGGCAACGGGCGCAGCTTCTTCGCCCCGCAGACGCGCGGCAACCAGTGGGGCAACGGCGCCATCGGCAACGCGGAATACGTGGGCGTGCGGCTGCGCGACGTGCTGCAGGCCGCGGGGCTCGGCCCCAACGCCCGCTTCACCGGGCATTTCGGCTCCGACCCGCACCTCTCGGGCGATCCGAACCGGCAGGCCATCAGCCGCGGCATGCGCATCGAGAAGGCGATGGACGAGGACACGCTCATCGTCTGGCAGATGAACGGCCAGCCCCTGCCGCACATCCATGGCGGGCCGGTGCGGCTGCTGGTGCCCGGCTGGCCCGGCAGCCTCAGCCAGAAGTGGTTCACGCGCATCCTCATCCGCCCCGACGTGCACAACGGCGCGGGCATGGGCGGCACCAGCTACCGCATGCCGGTGCGCCCCATCGTGCCGGGCAGCAACAATGACGGGCGCGACTTCGCGGACATGGAGAGCATGCCGGTGCGCTCCATCCTCTCCTCGCACGCGCACGGCACGCGGCTGCCGGCCGGCACGCGCCACCTCGACATCCGCGGCGCGGCCTGGGCGGGCGATCTGACGGTGCGCGCCGTCCACACCAGCGTGGACTTCGGCGCGACCTGGCAGGAGATGCAGGTGGCGGCCCCCGCCAACCGCCACGCCTGGCAGCGCTGGCAGGGCCGGGTGAGCTTCCCCACCGACGGCTACTACGAGATCTGGTACCGCGCGACCGACAGCCAGGGCCGCATGCAGCCGCACGCGCCCGCCAACTGGAACCCGCAGGGCTACGGGGCAAACCCCGTCAGCCGCATCGCGGTGCTGATCGGCTGATGCTGCGCGTCGTGATGATGCTGGCCGCGCTCGGGGTGGGCGCGGCCCTCGCCCAGCAGGGCGGCCAGAGCCTGGAGACCGTGACCCAGGCGCAGGAAGACCCCTCCATCCTGCCCGCCGGCGAGGGGCAGGAGGAGACCTTCTACGCCTGCACCGCCTGCCACAGCACCGCGATCATCCGCCGCAGCCATTTCAACCGCGAGCAGTGGGACAGGCTGATGGACTGGATGACCGAGGTGCACGGCATGAGCCCGCTGGAGGGCGAGGAGCGCACGCTGATCGTGAACTACCTCACCCAGCATTTCGGGCCGCGCCCCGCGGCGCGCGGGCGCAACCCCTTCCTGAACTGATCGTCCCGGACGATCCGCGCCCGGGCTGGCGTTCTTCCGGCGCCCGCTTGCCGTGACCCGTGATGCGGTCGGCGGCGACGCCGCCCGCGTCACGCCCGCCCGGGCCCCCTCTCCCGCAGCCTCAGCCGGTCCATCTCGGGCACCGGCTGGCCCGCATCCACGAAGGCCTGCTTCAGCGCGGCGAGGTTGGGGGCGAAGATGCCCTCGCGGTTGGCCACGCACCAGTCGCGGCTCTGCGCCGGCATGCGCAGGCTGCCCTGGAAGCGCGGCATCACCCAGCGCGCGAAAAGCTCGTAGCTGCGCAGCGTCTGCTCGCGGTCGGCCCATTCATGGCTGCGGAAGAGCACGCCGCCCGCGCCCCCCTCGGTGAAGGCGAGAAGCCGCGCGATGCCCTCGGCCACCGTCTCGGGGCTGCCCACCAGCGTGGTGCCGGCGCGCAAGCCATCGCCCAGCGGATCCTCGCTGCGCGTGGGCGGGCGGCCCAGCGTCTCGCCGAAATAGCTCTCCGTCTCCAGCCGCTCGCCGTGGCGCACCTCGGCCATGGCGCGCGCGTCGTCCTCGGCGCAATGCATGTTGACGACGAGGCGCCAGTTCGCGCGATCCATGGTCTTGCCGTGCTTGGCGGCCTCCGCCTCGGCCATGCGCCACTGATCGGCGAGCTTCTGCGGCCCGCCCGGCAGCCCGGCGCCGAGCGAGATCAGCCCGAGCCCGTGCCGCGCCGCCGCGAGCGCCCCCGCGGGCGTGGTGGAGGAGGCGACGCTGATCGGAAAGCGCGGATGGGTGTAGGGCGCGAGATGCAGCCGCGCCTGCCGCAGCTCGAACCACTCCGTCTTCATCGTGACGGGCTCCTCGCAGGCGAGCAGCGCCATGATGGCGGCGAGCGCCTCCTCCATGCGCGGGCGCTGGGTGCGCGCCTCGATGCCCATCATGTACGCGTCGGAGACGAGGGCGCCGGGCCCGCAGCCGAGCATGGCGCGGCCGCGCGTCATGTGATCGAGCTGGACGAAGCGCTGCGCGACGAGGAAGGGGTGGTGGTAGGGCAGCGAGGTGACGCCGGAGCCGAGGCGGATGTGCTTCGTGCGCTCGGCCGCCGCGGCGATGATGAGCTCCGGGCTCGCGATGGTCTCCCAGCCGGCGGAGTGGTGCTCGCCGATCCAGGCCTCGTCGTAGCCGAGCGCATCCAGCGCGACGAGCAGCTCGATGTCGCGCGCCAGCGCGAGGGTCGGGTTGTCGCCCAGCCGATGGAAGGGGGCGAGGAAGATCCCGAACTTCAGTCCGGCATGGGGCATGGGCGTTTCTCCTGCGGGGAAGGCTGGCCGCGCGGCGCGCCGCGGTCAACGGCGCAAGGCTTCCCCCGCGCGCGGCGTTCACCGCCGCACGCCTTTCCCTTGCGCGCGCCGTTCACCGCCGCAACCTTTTCCCTTGCGCGCGGCGTTCACCGCCGCACGACCAGCGCGACGCCGATGGCCGCCACCGCCGTGCCCGCCATGGCGAGCGGCGTCATCGCCTCGCCTAGCACGAACCAGGCGATGAGGGCGGCGAGCGGCGGCACCAGGAAGAAGACGGAGGAGGCGCGCGCCGCCTCGCCATGGCGCAGCATGGCGAAGAGGATCGAGAGCGAGATCAGCGAGTTCACGAACACCATCCAGGCGAGCCCCGCGAACAGCCCCGGCGCCCATTCCACCCGCATCGTCTCCAGGAGTGCGGCGAGCGGCAGCGTCGCCGCCAGCGCCACGCCGCACATCACGAGGTTCGCGGTGACGAGATGCGTCGCGCGCCCCGAGCGCCGCTCGAGCAGCGCGCCCGCCGTCATGCAGGCCAGCGCGGCGAGGGCGAAGAACAGCCCCACCCAGCCGAAGTTGCGAAAGCCCGAGCCCGAGACGATCACCAGCCCCGCCCCCGCGAGGCCGAGCAGAAGCCCCGCCCAGCCCCGCGCATCCAGCGGCGGATCGCCCGCCACCCGCGGCGCGAGCACCGCCACCGCCACCGGCTGCAGCCCGATCAGCAGCGCGATGGGCCCCGCCCCCATGCCCGCCTTCATGGCGAGGTTCATCGAGGCGAAATAGGCGAACTGCACCAGCAGCCCCATGCGGCAGAGATGCGCGAGCGCCGCGCGCTCCGGCCAGGGCGGGCGCAGCGCGAGCCAGAGCGGCAGCAGGATCGCCACCACCGCCGCATAGCGCAGCACCTGCAGCGTCAGCGGCTCGACATGCGGCAGGCAGAGCAGGATGGCCGTGAAGCCGCCCGACCAGAGCGTGACGAAGGCATAGGGCGCGACGGCGAGCCAGGCCGGGCGCGGCGCGGCTGCGGCGGGCGGCGTGCTGCGGCGGGTCACCCTTCCTCCCCTTCCGGGAGGGCGAGCCTAGGGCGGATCGCGCCCGCCCGGCCAGACGCCGGCGCGGAACGTCTTGAGCGCGCGCGCGCAAACGGGCACACAGGCGGGCACAAGAAGCCCCAGGGAGGCCCCGACCATGACGACCCGCCGCACCGCGCTGCTGGGCGCGCTCGCCGCGCCCGCGCTGCTCTCCATCCCCCGCGCGCAGGCGCAGGAGCTCACGCTGCGCCTGCACCATTTCCTGCCCGCCGTCTCCAACGTGCACCGGCATTTCCTGACGCCCTGGGCCCAGAAGATCGGCCAGGAGAGCAACGGGCGGCTGCGGGTGCAGATCTTCCCCGCCATGCAGCTCGGCGGCGCGCCGCCCCAGCTCTACGACCAGGCGCGCGACGGGGTGGTTGACATCGTCTGGACCCTGCCGGGCAACACGCCCGGCCGCTTCCCCTCCATCGAGGTCATCGAGCTGCCCTTTGTCGCGCACAAGCGCGCCTCGGTGAACGCGCGCGTCACGCAGGAGCTGCACGACACGGTCTTCGGCCGCGAGTTCCAGGACACGCACATCCTCTGCGCCTGGGCGCATGACGCGGGCGTGATCCACGCGCGGCGCGAGGTGCGCCGGCTCGAGGACATGAACGGGCTGCGCCTGCGCTTTCCCACCCGCCAGGCGGGCGAGGCGCTGCGCGCGCTCGGCGCGGCGGCGGTGGGCATGCCCATTCCGCAGGTGCCCGAGGCGCTGGCCCAGGGCGTGATCGACGGCGCCGTGGTGCCCTGGGAGGTGGTGCCCTCCATCCGCCTGCACGAGACGCTGCGCCACCACACCGAGATCGCGGGCAGCCCGACCTTCTACGTCGCCTCCTTCGTGCTCGCGATGAACAAGGCGCGCTACGAGGGCATGCCCGCCGATCTCCGCCGCGTGCTGGATGCGAACTCGGGCCAGGCGGCGGCGGCCATGGCCGCGCGGGTGTGGGACGAACAGGGCCCGGTGGTGGAGGAGATGGTGCGCCGCCGCGGCAACGCCATCGTGGAGCTCGGGGCGGAGGAAACCCAGCGCTGGCAGCGCCAGACCCAGCCCGTGATCGAGGCCTGGCTGCGCGCGATGCGCGAGCGCAACATCGACGGCGGCGCGCTGCTCGAGCGCACGCGCGCGCTGGTCGCGCAATACGGCCAGGGCGTGACCTGAGGCCTTGAGCGCGCCGCCCTCCCTGCCCGGCGGGCGCTTCGCCCGGTTGCCGGCCGCGCTCGCCATCGCGGGCGGGCTCGTGCTGCTGGCGGCCGCGCTGCTGACCTGCGTCTCCGTGCTGCTGCGCTGGCTCACCAGCCAGCCGGTGCGCGGGGATTTCGAGCTGGTCTCGCTCGGCTCGGGGCTTGCGGTGCTGGGCTTCCTCGCCTGGGGTAGCCTGACGCGCGCCAACATCCTGGTGGACAGCTTCACCGGCTGGCTGCCGCGGCGCGCCACCGCCCTGCTGGACGCCTTCTGGACGCTGCTCTGGGTGGCGGCGCTCTGGCTCATCGCCCTGCGCATGGCGCAGGGCGCGATGGACACCTGGCGCAACAACATGCGCACCATCGGGCTGCTCGCCCTGCCCTACTGGTGGGCCATCGGCATCGGCGCGGCCTGTTTCGCGCTGGCGGGGCTTGCGGCGCTGCTCTGGCTGCCGCGGCTGCTCCGGGGCCGGGGCTGATGGCGCCCGAATTCGCGCTGGCGGCGACGGGCTTCGCCGTGCTGCTCGGGCTGATCGCGCTGCGCGCGCCCATCGCGCTCGCCATGCTGCTGGTGGGCGCGGGCGGCTATGTGCACATCCTCGACGCCAACGCGCTCGCCAACTACCTCAAGACCACGCCCTACCACCTGTTCGCGAACTACACGCTCAGCGTCATCCCGCTGTTCATCCTGATGGGCGCGCTGGCCGAGCGCGGGGGCCTCGCGCGCGATCTCTTCGCCGCGGCGAACGCGCTGCTGGGCCGCCGGCCGGGCGGGCTCGCGATGAGCGTGGTGGGCGCCTCGGCGGCCTTCGGCGCGGTGTGCGGCAGCTCGGTGGCCACCACCGCCACCTTCGGCCGCGCCGCCCTGCCGGAGCTGCGCCGCTACGGCTACGCGCCCGGCTTCGCCACGGGCGCCATCGCCGCCGGCGGCACGCTCGGCATCCTCATCCCGCCCTCGGTGATCCTCGTGGTCTATGCGATCAGCACCGAGCAGAACATCGCCAAGCTCTTCATGGCGGCGCTCATCCCCGGGCTCATCGCCACGCTGTTCTACCTGCTGGCCATCCGGCTCTGGATGACGCTGCGCCCGGAGCTCGGCCCGCCCGCGCCCCCGCCCGCGCCGGACGAGCGGCGGGCCGCGCTGCTGCGGGTGCTCCCGGTCATGGCCATCGCCCTGCTGGTGGTCGGCGGGATCTATGGCGGCGTCTTCACCCCGACCGAGAGCGCGGCGGTGGGCTGCGTGCTGGTGCTGGCCCTCGGCCTCGCCCGCCGCTCCCTGCCCTGGCGCGAGGTGAAGGCCGCGCTGCTCGGCACCGCCGAGACGAGCGCGATGATCTTCGCCATCCTGCTGGGCGCGGAGGTGTTCAACGCCTTCCTCGCCCTTTCCCAGGCGCCGGATCTGCTGGCGGTCTGGGTCAGCGAGCAGGACTTCCCGCCCTATGGCGTTCTGATCGCGCTGCTGCTCACCTACGTGATCCTGGGCGCGGTGATGGACGAGCTGGCGATGATCCTGCTCACCCTGCCCGTCTTCTTCCCCGTCGTCACCGCGCTCGACTTCGGCATGACGACGGAGGAGACGGCGATCTGGTTCGGCGTCCTCGTGCTCGTGGTGGTGGGGATCGGGTTGATGGCCCCGCCGATCGGGCTCAACGTCTTCGTCATCTCCGCCATCGCGCGCGATGTGCCGATCGCGCGCACCTATGCCGGGGTGCTGCCCTTCCTGGCCACCGACCTGCTGCGCCTCGCCCTCTGCGTGGCGTTCCCCGCGCTGAGCCTCTGGCTCGTGCGCCTTCTCACCTGAGGTTCCGCGATGAGCGACCCGACCCCCTACGCCCCGCACGCCCCCGGCAGCCAGCCGCCGCTCGATGCGCCGGCCTATGGCAGCACCCACAAGCGCCACCCGAAGCTCGCGCCGATCCGCGCCCCGCTCACCCTGACCGAGGCGACGAGCCCGCGCCTCACGCCCGAGCGTTTCCCGCCCGAGGCCGACATGTCCCGCGTGAACGGGAAGGACGCGCTGGGCCAGCGCATCATCGTGGGCGGGCGCGTGCTGGACGAGGCGGGCCGGCCCGTGCCGCACGCCATGGTCGAGGTGTGGCAGGCCAACGCCGCGGGCCGCTACCACCACCCCGGCGACACGCATGACGCGCCGCTCGACCCCAACTTCCTGGGCCGCGCGCGCCTCTTCACCGACGCCGAGGGCTGGTACCGCTACACCACCATCCAGCCGGGGGCCTATCCCTGGCGGAACCACCACAACGCCTGGCGGCCGGTGCACATCCACTACAGCCTGTTCGGCGCGGGCTTCGCGCAGCGCATGGTCACGCAGATGTATTTCCCGGGCGACCCGCTGCTGCCGCTCGACCCCATCTTCAACGCGGTGCCCGACGAGGCCGCGCGCGACCGCCTGATCGCGCGGTTCGACCTCGAGCTCACCGTGCCCGAATGGGCGCTCGGCTACCGCTTCGACATCGTGCTGCGCGGCCCCGCCGCCACCCCCTTCGAGGAGGACCACGCCTGATGGCCACCGCCCAGCAGACCGCCGGCCCCTACTGGCACATGATCGACTTCCCCGAATGGGCGGACACGACGCGCTTCGGGGACGAGGGCCCGCGCATCACCCTCACGGGCGTCATCCGCGACGGCGCGGGCGCGCCGGTGACGGACGCGATGGTGGAGATCTGGCACGCCGACCCGGCCGGCCGCTACGACGCCGCGTTCCAGGGCTTCGGCCGCTGCCGCACCGACGCCGAGGGCCGCTTCCGCTTCACCACCCTCAAGCCCGGGCCCGTGCCCGGCCGGGGCAACGCGATGCAGGCGCCGCATGTGCTGGTGGCCATCTTCGCCCGCGGGCTGATGCGCCACCTGCTCACCCGCCTCTACTTCGCGGGCGAGCCGCTGAACGAGACGGACCCGCTGCTCGCCCTGGTTCCCGAGGCGCGCCGGCCCAGCCTCATCGCGCGCGAGAGCGCGCCCGGCGTCTGGACCCTCGACATCCGCCTGCAAGGCGAGGGCGAGACGGTGTTCCTGGAGGTCTGACCGCCCATGGCCGTGAACCCCGCCGATTCCACGGTGCTCGGCGTGCTCTACGGCACGGAGGCGATGCGCGCCGTGATGGGCGAGCGCGCCTTCCTGCAGAAGATGCTCGATGTGGAAGCCGCGCTGGCCCGCGCCCAGGCGCGGCTCGGCATCGTCCCGGCCGAGGCGGCGCAGGCCATCACCGCCGCCGCGGATGTGGACCGCCTCGACCTCGCCGCACTCGCCGCCGCCACGCGCAACACCGGCTACCCCGTGGTGGGGCTGGTGAAGCAGCTCAGCGCCCTGGCCGGCGAGGAGGCGGGGCGCTGGACACATTGGGGCGCCACCACCCAGGACATCATGGACAGCGCCGTGGTGCTGCAGCTCCGGGAAGCGCTGGCGCTGTTGCGGACGGAGCTGCTGGCCGTGAACCGCGGCCTCGCTCACCTTGCGCGCGCGCACCGCGCCACGGTGATGGCCGGGCGCACCCACCTCCAGCACGCGCTGCCCACCACCTTCGGCTGCAAGGTGGCGGTGTGGCTCTCGCCGCTCATCACCATGCTCGAACGGCTCGATCAGCTCGCGCCGCGCGCGCTCCGGCTGCAGTTCGGCGGCGCGGCCGGCACCCTCGCCTCGCTGGGCGAGCAGGGGCTCGCGGTGGCGGAGGCGCTGGCCGAGGAGCTCTCGCTGCCCTGCCCCGACATCCCCTGGCATGCGGCGCGCGACGGCCTAGCCGAGGTGGTGGGCTTCTGCGGCCTGCTGGCGGGGGCGCTGTCGAAGATGGCGACCGACGTGATCCTGCTGATGCAGACAGAGGTGGCCGAGGTGAACGAGCCGCACGCGCCCGGGCGCGGCGGCAGCTCCACCATGCCGCAGAAGCGCAACCCCATCGCCTGCGAATACATCCTCGCCCAGGCGCGCGGCGTGCAGGCGCTCGTGCCGCTCATGCTCGGCGCCATGGCGCAGGACCAGGAGCGCGGCACCGGCCCCTGGCAGGCCGAGCCGCTGGCCATCGGCCAGGCGCTGACCCTGACCCATGGCGCGCTGGTGCAGGCGCGCGTGCTCGCCGAGGGGCTGGTGGTGGATCCTGCGCGGATGGCGCGCAACCTCGCCGCCACGAGCGGGCTCATCGCGGCGGAGCAGGTGATGATGGGGCTCGCCCCGGTGCTCGGCCGCGGCGAGGCGCATCATGTGGTGAACCGCGCCTGCGACCATGCGCTTGCCCATGGGGTGCCGCTCGCCGAGGCGCTGCTGCTGGAGGAGGCGGTGGCCTCGCGCATGGAGGCCGATGCGGTGGCGGCGCTGTGCGATCCGCGCCACTACCTCGGCAGCGCCATGGCCTTCGTGGACCGGGTGCTGGCGCGGCACGCGGCGGGGTGAGGGGGGCGGCCGCATGGCCGCCCGTATCAGTTACCCACCGGCGATCCCGACCCGCCGTGGATGAAACTGTGGCACTATGGTTTGGCTGGTGGCGAGGTCGGCATGCCGATGGTGCGCCAGAGACCGCGTGTCAGTTTCTGTCTATACCAGCGGCCGCTTGCCGTGACTCGCGCGGCAGTGGCGCGGCCGCTGGTATGCCCTTGTTTTGGCACGCCGCCGCCCCACCGGGCCCCAACGCGGCTTGCCGCGTTGGGTGGTGGCAACCCGGCGTGCGTGATACGTCCGACGTGACCGCCGGCCGTATCAGCGCGCCGCCCGCGCCGCCGCCGCCTTGGCCGCGCCCTTGCGCCAGAGCTTCGCCGCGGAGGCGAGCAGGATCGCGCCGAGGATGAGCTTCAGCGCGGCGACCGGCACGAAGGGCAGCAGCGCCGCCCCCGCCAGCGCCCCCGCCACCGAGCCCGCCGCCATGGGCAGCCCCACGCCCAGCACCATCGCGCGCTCGCGATAGCCCCCCGCGCGGGCGTGGCGGATCACGCCCACCAGCACGGCGGGCAGGCTCACGATCAGGCTCGCCGTGCCCGCGGTGCGGATGTCGAGGCCGAAGCCGAAGATGAGGGTGGGAATGATCAGCTCCCCGCCCGCCACCCCGAGCAGCGAGGAGACGAGGCCGATCCCCGCCCCCGCCGCGAGACCCGCGGGAACGCGCCACCACCCCCCGGGCTCCGCGCCCAGATGCAGCGCCTCGCCCGCCGCCGCCTCGAGCAGCAGCAGCGCCCCGATGCCGGCCAGCAGCACGGCGATGATGCGCGTCAGGCGCTGCGCGTCGAGCCGCGCGAGCAGCCCCGCGCCGAACCAGGCCGCCGCCATGGCGGCGAGCATCAGCGCCAGGATTTCCGGCCAATGCGCCGAGAGGGCGGGAAAGGCGGCGAAGCCGAAACGCCCCAGCGCCGAGGCGGCGAGGGTGGCGAGGCTCATCAGCAGGTTGAGCCGCACCGCCGCATGCGCCGCCAGGGCGAAGAGGCCGAGCAGCACGGGCAGGCGGAACTCCGCCCCGCCCAGCCCGATCAGCCCGCCCAGCAGGCCGATGGCCGCACCCGAGAGCAGGGCGGGCAGCGGCCCGGCGGGCGGGGCGCTCACGCCGCCCGCCGCGGCATGGCGTGGATCGCCTCGCGCAGCAGCGAGACGGTGCAGCAGGCGCCGGGCGCGAGGCCGTTGCGCCGGGCGGCGTGCAGCGGCAGGGAAAAGCGCAGCGTGTGCCCGTCCGGATCCGCCACGTCGAGAGTGACCTGCGCCTCGTCGCCCAACGGCAGCATCTCCACCACCCGCCCCTCCACCGGGTTCTCGCGCTCGCCCACCGATGGCCGGCCGCGCCGGTGCAGCACCACCGCCGCCCCGGGCGCGAGCCAGTCCACCTCCTCGCCCGGAGCCAGATGGGGGGCGTGGGCGGCCTCGAGCAGCCTCTCGCCCCAGCGCAGCCGCGTCAGCCCCGCCGCGGCGTCATGCGCCTCCACACGGGCGCGGAAGAGGTTGCGAAGGTCGAGCAGGCGGGCCACCTCGGCGCTGGCGGGGCGGGCCAGCATCTCGAAGGGCGGGGCCTCCTGCAAGGCGCGGCCGCGATGCAGCAGCACCATGCGGTCGGCGAGCGCCAGCGCCTCGTCGAGATCGTGCGTCACGAGCAGGATGGGGATGGAGAGGCTGCGCCGCAGCCCGGCGAGTTCGGATTGCAGGCGGCGGCGCGTCGCGCGGTCCACCGCCGAGAAGGGTTCGTCGAGCAGCAGCACCGCCGGGTCGCGCGCCAGGGCGCGGGCCACAGCCACGCGCTGCTGCTGCCCGCCCGAGAGCTCGGCCGGGCGGCGGTCCTCGAGCCCTGCGAGATGCACGCGCGCCAGGAGCTCGCGCGCCCGCCCGGCCCGCGCCCCGGGCGGGAGATGGCCCATGGCGGCCATCAGGTTCTGCGCCGCCGTCATGTGCGGGAACAGGGCGTAATCCTGGAAGACGAGGCCGGCGGCGCGGCGGTGCGGGGGCAGGTTGCGGCCCCCCTCCGAGTCGAACCAGCACTCGCCCGCGCAGCGCACCCGCCCGCGCTCGGCCCGGTGCAGCCCCGCCACGCAGCGCAGCGCGGTGGATTTCCCCGCCCCCGAGGGGCCGACCAGCGCCAGCAGCTCCCCGGGCGCGACGCGGAAGGAGAGGTCGAGCGGAATGGGGGTGCGCGCGGCCAGCGCGACCTCGAGGCCCGGCTCAGCCATCGGCGCGCTGCCGCCCCACGCGGCGGGAGAAGGTGTTGGTCAGCCCGAGCGCCAGCACCGAGACGGCGAGCAGCACGGCCGACATGACGCCCGCCGCGCGGTCGTCGAAGGCCTGGACGCGGTCATAGATGGCGATGGCTATGGTCTGGGTCTCCCCGGGGATGGAACCGCCCACCATCAGCACCACGCCGAACTCGCCCAGCGTATGCGCGAAGGTGAGGACAGCGGCGGTGGCGATGCCGGGCCAGGCGAGCGGCAGCTCGATCCGCCAGAGCACCCGCCAAGGCGGCATGCCCGAAACCGCCCCCGCCTCCCGCACGCGAGGCGGGATGGCGGCGAAGGCGTTCTGCACCGGCTGCACCGCGAAAGGCAGGTTCACGATCACCGAGGCGAAGAGCAGCCCCTCGAAGCTGAAGGCGAGCCCATGGCCGAACAACCGCTGCCAGAGCTCGCCCAGCGGCGAATGCGCGCCGAAGGCGACGAGCAGGTAGAACCCCACCACCGTCGGCGGCAGCACCAGCGGCAGCGCCACCCCCGCCTCGACGAAGCCGCGCCCCGGGAAGCGGCGATAGGCCAGCACCCGCCCGAGCCAGACGGAGAGCGGCATGAGCAGCGTGAGGGTGGCCAGCCCAAGCTCGACCGAGAGGAGGAAGGCCGTCCAGTCCACGCGCGTTCACTCGCCGGGCAGGACGAAGCCGTAGCGGCGCATGATCTCGCGCGCCGCGGGGCCCTGGATGTAGGCGTAGAAGGCTTCGGCCACCGGGCCCGCGCGGCGCGTCAGCACCATGCGCTGGCGCAGCGGCTCGTGCAGGCTGTCGGGGATCAGCGCATAGGCGCCGCGCCCGCGCAGCGCCGGCGCCAGCACCAGCGAATAGGCGACGATGCCGCCCTGGCTGCCGCCCGCGATGGCGAACTGCGCGGCCTGCGCCACGTTCTCGCCCAGCACGAGATGCGGCTGCACCCGCTCCCACAGCCCCGCCGCGCGCAGCGCCTGTTCGGCGGCCCGGCCATAGGGAGCGTGGCCCGGATGGGCGATGGCGAAGCGGCGAACCTGGTCTGCCTCCAGCGCCGCGCGCAACCCCTCGAACCCCGCCTCGGCGCGCAAGGGCGAACCGGGCGGGGTGAACAGCACGATCCGGCCCACGGCGTAGAGAGCACCCTGGTCCCGCGCATGGCCGCCGGAGTGCAGGCGAAAGACGAAGTCCTCGTCGGCCGAGAGGAACATCTCCACCGGGCTGCCCTGCTCGATCTGGCGGGCGATGTTGCCCGAGGAGCCGAAGGAGAGGCGCAGTTGCTGCCCGGTCTCGGCGCGGAAGCGCTGGGCGATCTCCTCCAGCGCGAATTGCAGATCCGCCGCGCCGGCGATCAGCGGCGGCTGCGCCTGGGCGCGCGCGGCGAAGGGCGCGGCGGCGGCGAGCCCGACCAGGGCGATGCGGCGGGAAAGGCGGGGCATGGGCGACAACGGCTCCTCGCTATCTTTCGTTGTGGATAGCGCCCTGCGCTGGCCTTGTCCAGCCATGGCTGGAGCCGCGCCGCGAAGCGTGGAACTCTGCGCCCATGCCCCGCCAGCGCCCCGCCGCCGCGTCCCGATCGCCCCGCCGCGCCCTGACCCTGCGGCTCACCCTGCGCGAGGATGTGGCGCTCGGCCCTGGCAAGGCGGAGCTGCTGGAGGCCATCCGCGACACCGGCTCCATCGCCGCTGCGGGCCGGCGGATGCGCATGTCCTACCAGCGCGCGCATGACCTCGTCTCCGCGCTGAACGCGGGCTTCGCGGCGCCGCTGGTCGAGTCGGCGATCGGCGGCAGCAAGGGCGGCGGCGCGCGGCTGACGCCGCTGGGCGCGGAGGTGCTGGCCGCCTATCGCGCCGCCGAAGCCGCGGCCGAGGCCGCGGTGGCCGAGAGCCTCGCCCGGCTGCACGCGGCCCTCGCCCCCGCTCCGGGTCAGGCCCGCGACCGCACCCTGTGATGCGGGCGGCATGACATGCCGACCGTATGATGCGGGCGGCGCGCCATGCCGACCGCATCAATCCCTCAAGAAGAGCCAGTCATAGCCGGCGCCGGCGCGCTTGAGCCGCCCGGCCGTGGGGCTCGGGAAATGGATGGGCAGCATCAGCGTGGGCGTGTCCGCGATCTCCTCGAAGACGCGGCGGCGCGAGGCGCGCGCGGCCTCCGCATCCCAGCAGAAGATGGTGGAGAGGCTCGGGTCCGTGCACTGGAGCTGGTGGTGCACCAGGTCGCCCGCGATGATGGCGGTCTGGCCCCTGCTCTGCAGCTTCACGCAGACATGGCAGGGCGAATGGCCGGGCGTGAGGATGAGCGAGACGCCGTCGTCGAGGCAAAAATCCTCGTCCACCAGCAGGGCCTGGCCGGCGGCGACGATGGGCTCGCAGTTCATCTTCCACACGCCGCCCGCCCCGCCCGGCCGCTCCACGCCCTGCTTCGCCAGCGCCTCCCAGGCGGCGTATTCACCCTTGTGGAAGACGTATTTCGCGTTGGGGAAGGTGGGCACCCAGCGGCCGTCCACCAGCTTCGTGTTCCAGCCCGTGTGGTCGATGTGCAGGTGGGTGCAGAAGACGTAGTCCACATCCTCCGGCCGCAGCCCCTCGGCGGCGAAGGCGTCGGCCCAGGGCTGCTTGGGAAAGTCCATGGGCGGGCCATAGCCCTTGTCCTCGCCCGTGCAGGTGTCCACCAGCATGACGTGGTGCGGGGTGCGGACCACGAAGGTCTGGTAGGTGATGACCATCTTGCCGCTCGCGACGTCGAACACCTCGGGCGCGAGGGCCGCGACATTCCCCGCCTGGGCGGCGCTGTCATAGCCCAGGAAGAAATCCTCCGGCCGGCGCCAGGGACCGTCGCGCTCGATGAGGCTGGTGATCGAGATGTCGCCGAGTTGCAGGCGCTTCATGGGGTTTCCTCCTCCGTGGCGGGCGCATCCTGGCCCGAGGGCGGGTTGCGCGCCAGCCAGGCCCGGGCCAGCGCGTCGAAGGCGGCGATGGGCAGCTCCTCCGCCCGGCGCTCGGGCGCGATGCCGCAGGCGGCGAGCAGCGCCTCCGCCCCGCCGAGCGGCCTGAGCGCGCCGCGCAGCATCTTGCGCCGCTGGCCGAAGGCGGCGGCGGTGACGCGCTCCATGGCGCGGAACAGGGCGGGCGGGGGCTGGGCGGGGCGCGGCGCGATCACCACCACGGCCGAATGCACCCGCGGCGGCGGGCGGAAGGCGCCCGGCGGCAGGCGCAGCCCCACCGCGCACTCCGCCACCCATTGCGCGAGCACGGCGAGCCGCCCGTAATGCTCCGTGCCGGGGGCGGCGGTGATGCGCAGCGCCACCTCCTCCTGGAACATCAGCGTCAGCCGCTCCCAGGCCGCGCCCTGGCGCAGCCAGCCGAGCAGCAGCGGCGTGCCGACATTGTAGGGCAGGTTCGCCACCACCTGGCGGGGGCCGGGCAGCGCGGCCGCGCCGTCGAAGCCCAGCGCGTCCCGCCGCAGCACGGTGAGCCGGCCCGGGTGCGCGGCCGCGAGCTCGGCGAGTGCGGCGAGCGCCCGCTCGTCCAGCTCCACCGCGGTGAGGTGGGCGAGCGGCGTGGCGAGCAGCGCGCGCGTCAGCCCCCCGGGGCCGGGCCCCACCTCCAGCACATGCCGCCCTGTCAGATCGCCCGCCAGCCGCGCGATGCGCGCGCAGACCGCCTCGTCGAGCAGGAAATGCTGGCCGAGCGCCTTGCGCGCATCCAGCCCGTAGCGGCGGACGACCTCGCCGAGCGGGGTCAGCGGCGGCCCGGCCTCAGGCGCGGATTTCAATGACGCCGCGCCGCCGCAGCTCGCGCAGAAGCTGGCGGGAGATCACCTCCACCCGCTCGCGCAGGATCTGCTGGCGGATCGCCTCCGGCGAAAGGGGCGAGGCCCCCTCCCCTTCCTCCATGCGCCGCTGCTCGCGCGAGCAGACCATGATGAGCAGGATGCCGTCGGGCGAGACGATGGGCTGGCTGGCGCGCCCGAGCGGCAGCGAGGCGAGAAGCTGGCGCAGCGGCGGGGGGTTCACCGCCTCGAGCCGCACCGGCCCCGGGTCCACCGGCCGGTTTCCGGCGCGGGGCAGCGCCTCCATCTGCTCGCAGCCGCGCAGCGTGGCCTGCAGGCGCTGGGCGCGCTCCAGCGTGGCGCGCTGCTGCTCGGTGGGGGCCTGGGGGTCGAGCCGCGTCTCGAAGGGCAGGAAGGCCTGGCGGATGGAGAGCATGGTGGCGATGCCGGGCCCCGCGCCGCTCACCTGGCCCGAGCCGTCGCGCCGGCCGCGCACGGTCACGATCTGGAAGCCGCCGGCCACGCGGATGGGGTTGCTGATCGCGCCATTGGGCATGCGCTCCACCACCGCCGCCACCTCCGGGTCGAGCTGGCTGAGCGGCACCCAGCCGAGCAGCCCCCCCTGCACGGCGGACTGCGCCTGGCTGAACTGCGTCGCCACGATGGGGAAGGCCACGCCGCGGCGAAGCTGCGCCAGCACATCCTCCATGAAGCGGCCGACCTCGGCCTCCTGCCGCGGATCGTCCACCGGGATGAAGATCTCGCCCACCAGGTATTCGGCGCGGTTCTGCTCGGCGCGGCGGGCGGCGAGGGCGGCCTGCACCTCGGCGTCGCTGATCTCGGCCTGGGGGCCCAGCACCTGGCGCAGCAGCCGGCCCCAGCCGATCTGCACGCGAAGCTGGTCATAGAGCACGCGCGGCTGGATGCCGGCGTTGCGCATCTGCGCCACCAGCGCCCCGCGCGAGAGGCCGTTGCGCGCCTCGATCTCGGCCAGCGCCTCGGCCACGTCCTGGTCGCTGACGGGGATGCGGCGGCGCTGCACCTCCTGGATGCGCAGCCGCTCGTCCACCAGCAGGCGCAGCACCTGCGGCTGCAGGCGCTGCAGCGCCTCGGCCGAGGCGGCCACCCCCGTGTTGAGCGCGAAGAGCCGCGCGCGCGAGTTCACCTCGGCCTGGGTGATCACGTCGCCGTTCACAACGGCCAGGATGCGGTTCGCGCCGGGCGGGGCGGGCTGCGCCCCGGCCCCGGGCCGCGCCACGCCCGGGTTGCCCGGCTGGGCGGCGACGGGCCCGGCCAGGGCGAGGAGCAGGCAGCACAGGGCGGGCAGGAGGCGGCGCATGGCCGGACCCTCATAGAGCCGTTTCGGCCGGGGTGGAAAGCGCCCCCGGGCCGCGGCGCGCAGCCTGATGGGGTCGGCAGTGGCGCCGCCCCGATCAGATGGCGCGCAGCCCGTATTCGCCCACCGTCTTGAGACCGATGCGGAACAGCAGCACCGTGTTGCCGCGGTATTCCTGGTTGGTGGTGGGGTCCACCGCGAAGCGGCGCTGCAGCCGCGCCTCGAAGATGAAGCACTCGTCCTCGTAGCCGGCGGTGGCGATGACGAGGGAGGGGCGGTCGTTGCGCAGGTCGTAGCGGGCGAAGGCGTTGGCGCGCCACACCCCTCCGCCCGCGCTGCGCACATGGCCCGAGACGCCGAAGGAGACCTCGCTGCGCCCCGCCTCGGTGGGGAAATAGGGCAGGCGCGGCGTGTAGAGATAGCCGCCGACCAGCGAGAGGTTGTCGAGCGGCCCCACCCGTCCGAGCGAGACCGAGGCCGTGGCGTCGGCCATGCGCAGCCGCCCGTTCTGGCTGTCGAGCCGCGTCCGCCCCATCACCTCGAACCAGGAGACGGGGGCCACGCCCGCCCGCCCCACCCAGTCCGACCAGCGCCGGTCGAGCCCCGTGCCGGCGGGGAAGAGGGCGTCCTCGCTGAAGCGGAAGGAGCGCCCCACCAGCCCCTCGATGCGCCCGCCATTGGGGAAGTTCCAGGCCCCGCGCAGCGCCGCGTCCACCCGGGTGCCGCCCTCCTGCCGGTCGCGCCCGGTGAAGCGGTTGAGCTGGAAGAGGTTGGCGTCGGTGAACTCGAAGTCGAGGCTGTCCTCGTTGGGGATGCGCGCCTGCCGGCCCAGGCTGGGGCCGGTGACGATCTGCACCCGCGGCTCGATGATCTGCTCGCCCCATTCGCCGGCGGGGCGCAGGAAGGGCATGCGCCAGTCCAGCGCCGCGCGCAGGTTGGGGTTGGCGTGGCTGCCGCTGGCCAGGGGCAGGTTGGTCGGCGCGCGCTCCTGGTTCTGCGCGTAGTAGCCGTGGATGTCGGATTGCAGACGCACGGTCCAGACGCCGCCCACGGGATCATGCACCGGCCGTTCCCAGGCGATGCGCATGCCCATGCGCTGGCTCATCGAGCCGATCCCGCGCGAGATGCCGAGCAGCCCGAAATCCGTGGTCAGGAAGCCGCCCGCCACCTGGCCGCGCGGCGCGTATTCGAAGATCAGGTTGGGCGCGACATAGGGCAGGAAATTCGTGTTGTCGGTGGCGCGCAGCCCCTGATAGGCGCGCGCATCCAGCCGCGCGTAGCGCTCCGTGTTCCAGAAGCCCTCCAGGAACACGGTGCTGACGAGGAAGCGCCGCACCTCGAGCCGGTAGGTGCGCAGATAGGCCTCGGAGGAGGCGCGGTTCACGTCGAAGCCGGTGCGCCAGTTCTCGTCTATGTTGAAGCGCCCGCGCGCCGAGAGGTTCCAGGCGAAGCGCTCGTTCTGCGACTGGCCGTAGAGGCCGATGCGCTCCAGCGTCTCGCGCGGGAAATAGCCGCCCGAGCCCTGCACGCGCAGCTCGCCCGCATTGAAGCGACGGCGGTATTCGAGGCTGAGGTTGGGCAGCACCTGGGTGCCGGCGGTGACGGTGGCCAGCAGATCCTGCTGGTCATCGATGGCCCAGAAATAGGGGAGCTGGGCGAAGGCGCCGAGGAAGCGCGTGTAGCCCATCTGCGGGAAGAGGAAGCCCGAGGCGCGCGGCGTCTGCGGATCGGGGTGCGAGAAGAAGGGCGCGTAGAGCACCGGGATGCCGCCCACCTCCACCACCGCGTCGCGGTAGGAGATGCGCTCCTGCTGGCGGTCCTGGGTGGCGAGGCGGGCGCGGAGCTGCCACAGCGGCGGGCGGGTGGGATCGCGCTCGCAGAGATTGCAGGAGGAATAGACCACCCGGGCGAGGTCGGTGATCGTCCCTTCCGTGCGCCGCGCGCCCGTGCCGGCCATGCGCGCGTTCTGCACGAGGCGGGCGCGGATTTCGCGCAGCACCCCGTCGCGGAAGCCAGGGCCGAGCTCCGCCTCCTCGGCGTAGAAGGCCTGGCCGTCGGCCTCCAGCACCTGCACATTGCCGCGCAGCACGGCGACGCCGGTGTTGCGGTCGTAGGTGAACTCGTCGGCGCGCACGAATCGCTCGCCCTGCCAGGCCTCGACGCGGCCGCGGGCGGAGAGGATACCGGTCTGCTGGTTGAACTCCACCTCCTCGGCCTGGAAGGTCACGGGGGTCTCGTTGTCCACGCGCAGGCCGGGGCCCGGACCGGGGGCGGCGGGGCGCGGCGCCTCCGCGCCGGCGGGGGCCGCCTCTGGGCTGACCGTCACGGCCGTGCCGGGGGCGAAGATGGCCCCCGTCATGTCGGATTGCTGGGCGCGAGGGGCGGTGGCGAGCAGGCCGGCCAGCGCGAGCGCGAGCGGCCCCGCCGCCCGGCGCGGCAGGCCGAGGGCGGCGCGCAGCCGCCGGGCGAGGCGCGCGCGCGCGGCCCGGCGGGCGCGGCGCGCGGCGGGGGAAGGCGGGGGCGCAACGGGGGGCGTCATCAGCCTTCCTCCAGATGGAGCAGCAACGCGACGGCGAGCAGCAGCCCGGTGGCGGTGGGCGCCCAGGCGGCGAGCCAGACGGGCAGCGTGCCCGCCTCGCCGAACTCGCCCGTCACCCGGTCGAGCAGGAAGAGGCCGAAGCCCGCCGCCACGCCGATGGCGATGGCCCGCGCCGCCCCCCCCTGGCGCGAGTGGCGCATCGCGAAGCCCGCGGCCAGCAGCCCCATCGCCATACACAGGAAGGGCGTGGCGAGCATGGTGTGGAACTGCAGCCGGTGGCGCAGCGCCGAGAACCCCGCCTGCTCCAGCACCTCGATGAAGCCGGGCAGGGCCCAGAAGGAGAGGGTGTCGGGCGAGGCGAAGCTGTTCTCGATCCGGTCGGGCGTCAGGTCCGTGGGCAGCGCGAGCGGGCGCGGCCCGGCGGGAAGCTGGCGGCCGGGGGTGAAGACCAGCGCCTCCTCGATCAGCCAGGCGCCGGGCGCGAGGCGCATGCTGGGCGCCTCGATCCGTTGCAGCACCCGGTCCTGGCGCGAGAGCCGCCAGATGCTCACCCCCGAGAGGGTGAACTCGCCCGCGCGATCGGTGGCGAGCAGCCGGGTGGGCCGGCCGGTCAGGATGGCCACCCCCCCGGGCTCCAGCCCGGAATCGCCCTGGCGCAGCCACAGCCGCCCGCCGGCCAGCGCCGTCACGCCGCCGCCCGCGCGGAGATAGGAGGCGTCGAGCCGCTCGGCCCGCGCCAGCATGGCCGAGGAGACGGGCGAGACCGCCCCCACCGCCACCGCCCCGAAGCCGAGCGCCACCAGCACCGGCCCGGCGAGGAAGGCGAAGGCCGAGATGCCCGCGGCGCGCGCCACGATCAGCTCCGAGGAGCGGGCGAGCCGCCAGAAGGCCAGCATGCCGCCCAGCAGGATGGCGAAGGGCAGGATCTGCGTGGCGACGAAGGGCATGCGCAGCCCCGCGATGGAGGCGACGATGCCGAAGCTCGCCTCGGCCCGGCCGGCGGCGCGGCGCAGCAGTTCCACGAAGTCGAACAGCGCGACCAGCAGCGTCAGCGCCGCCAGCATGATCAGCACCGCGCCGAAGAAGCGCCGGCCGATGTAGAGGGCCACGGTGCGCGGCAGCGCCATCCCCCGCCCCCTCATCCGGCCCAGCGGCGCAGGCGCAGCGGCACGCCCGGCGCGCCCAGCAGCACCCAGGCCGAGGCGAGGCCCGGCAGCAGCGCGTGCAGCCAGATCAGCGGGATCAGCGCATGCTGCCGCGCCGCCATGTTGCCGAAGGCGAGGCCGAGCGCGAGCAGCCCCACCATGGCCGCGCAGCCCAGGAACAGCCGCATCCCGCCGCCGAAGCGGCGGAACTGCCCCGTCAGCGCCACCGCCAGCGCGAAGAGGGCAAGCCCCACGGCGGTGAGCGGGCTGGAGAGGCGCTGATGCGCCTCGGCGCGGAAGCGGCGCTGGTCGCGCACCGAAACCCCTTCCTCGGGGTGCAGAAGCTCGCCCAGCGTGCGCTCCTGCGCGTTGCGGTGGCGCACCCCCTCGGCGCGGGTGGCGCGCGCGAGGTCGAGGGTGTTCTCCTGGAAGCTCAGCACCGACAGGCGCAGGCTGCGCGTGCCGTCGGGCATCTGCACCGTCTCCACCTGCTGGCGCTGGCCGTTGAGCAGCGTCACGCGCGGGCCCTCGGGAGTGATGGTGAGCCGCCCATGCTCGGCGAGGATGGTCACCGCCGCCCCCGCCTCGCGCGTGTCGTGCACCAGGATGCCCCAGAGATGGCCGGCGCGGTCGCGGTGCCGCGCATAGACGGTGAGATCGGCGCCGAGGGAGCTGAACACCCCCTCCTGCAGCAGCAGCCCGGCCATCTGGTTGCGGATTTCGAACTGCCAGTCGCGGAAGCTGCGCTGCGCCGCCGGGGTGATCCAGAGGTTGAGCGCGTAGCAGGCCAGCATCGCCATGGAGGCGACGGCGATGGCCGGCCGGGTGAGCTGCCAGTTGGACAGCCCCGCCGCGCGCATCACCACCAGCTCCCGGTCGGAGGCGAGGCGCACATAGGTGAAGAGCGTCACCACGAAGGTGGTGATGGGCAGGATCATCCCGAAGAAGCCCGGCAGCAGCAGCCCCGTCAGCTCCAGGAACACCCAGATGGACAGGCCCCTGTCCAGCACCAGCTCGATGAAGCGCAGCGACTGGGTGAGCCAGACCAGCGCCGCGAGCCCGACCGTGACGGCGAGCAGCGCGAGCGCGAGCTGGCGCATGATGTAGCGGTCGAGGCGCGTCATGGAGCGGGCGTCATATCAGCCGCGGCCCGCCCGGTCATCCGCCGGGCAGCAGCTTGCCCGGATTCATGATCCCCAAGGGGTCGAGCGCGGCCTTGATGGCCCGCATGGCGGCAAGCTCCGCGCCCCCGCGCCATTCGGCCAGCATGCCGGTCTTGAGCCGCCCCACCCCGTGCTCGGCGCTGAAGGAACCGCCCAGTTCCCGCACGATGTCGTTGACCGCATGCATGATCTCCTCGCTGCGGGCGAGGAAGGCGGCGGGCTCCATCCCCTCGGGCTGGAGCAGGTTCATGTGGATGTTGCCATCGCCCAGATGCCCGAAGGGCACGGGCCGGCTGCCGGGGATGAGCGCGGTGAGCGCGGCCGAGCAGCGGCGGATCATCTCCGGCACCCGCGAGACGGGCACCGAGACGTCGTTCTTCACGCTGGCGCCGGCGCGCTTCTGCGCCTCGGGCTGCTCCTCGCGCAGGCGCCAGATGGCGGCGCGCTGCGCCTCGGAGCCGGCGATGGCCGCGTCCAGCACCTCGCCCGCCTCCATCGCCGCCTCCAGCACCCCCTCCATCAGCGCCGCGAGCCCCGCGCCCTCGCGCGAGGCGGTGAGGTCCACCAGCGCGTAGTGCCGCGCGGGGGCGGCGAGCGGCAGCACCGCGCCCTCGATGGTGGCCAGCAGCGCATCCATCCCCGCGCCCGAGATGTATTCGAAGGCGCGCACCGCCCCCTCGTCGGCCGCGCGGAAGCGGCGGAACAGGGCGAGGGCGGCGTCCTCGTCCGGCAGGGCGCAGAGCGCGGTGGCCGTCTCGCGCGGGGCGGGAAAGAGGCGCAGCACGGCCGCCGTGATGACGCCCAGCGTGCCTTCCGCCCCCACGAAGAGATGGCGCAGCGCATAGCCCGTGTTGTCCTTCCGCAGCCGGCGCAGCCCGTGGATCACCGAGCCGTCGGGCAGCACCACCTCGAGGCCGAGCATGAGTTCGCGCGCATTGCCGTAGCGCACCGTGGTGTTGCCGCCCGCATTGGTGGAGAGCAGCCCGCCGATCATGGCCGAGCCCTCGGCGCCCAGGCTAAGCGGAAAGAGGCAGCCATGCTCCGCGGCAATCTGCTGCGCGCGGGCGAGGACGAGGCCCGCCTCCACCGTCATGGTCATGTCCAGCGGATCGATTTCGCGCACCCGGTTCATCCGGGCGAGGCTGAGCACCACCTGGCCCGGCCGCGCCTCGGGCGTGGCGCCGCCCACCATGGAGGTGTTGCCGCCCTGCGGGATGATGGCGATGCGGTGCGCCGCGCAGAGGCGGACGCAGGCCGCCACCTCCTCGGTGCTGGCCGGGCGCAGCAGTGCCATGGCCTCGCCCCGGTAGAGGCCGCGCCAGTCGGAGAGGGCGGGGGCGATGTCCTCGGGCGCGGTCAGCAGGCCCTGCGGGCCCAGGATCTCGCGAAAGGCGTCCGGCAGCGCGGGGGGGGGCGGCAGGTCGGGCATTGCGCCAGATGCCCCCGGCGCGCCCGGCCGGTCAATGGGCCGGGGCGAGCTCGGCCGCGCGGTCCCAGAGATTGGGCAGATGTGCGTTGTGATAGCCCGAGACGAAGCGGCGCGGCGCGCTGGTCTCGGGGTCGAAGACATGGCGCTCGATGGCGCCGATGTTGCCGCCATAGACGTGGATGGAGAGGGAGGGCCGGTCCGTCAGCGCATTCTCGACCCAGTGGGCGTCCTCCTCGGCCGAGCCCACCGCCACCACCTCGCCGGGCGAGAGGTGGTCCACCTGGCCCGCGCGCATGGGCTGGCCGGGCACGGGGTGCATGGTGGTGCTGCGCTCCGCCCCGCGCAGCATGCCGACAAGGCCCCAGGTCCTGTGGTTGTGGATGGGCGTGCGCTGCCCCACCCCCCAGACGAAGCTGACGACGCAGAAACGCTCCAGCGGGTCGCAGTGCAGGAGGTATTGCCGGTAGCTCGGCCCCGGCGCCGCGAACTCATCGGGCAGCCAGTCGTCGTGGCGCAGCAGGCCGGCCAGCAGCGCGCGCCCCTCGGCGAGCCAGGTGGCCTCGTCCGGCGCGCGGTCGGCGAGGCGGGTCATGGCCTGGATGTAGTCGCGCAGGCGGGCGATGCGGGTCATGGGCTCAGCCTTCCGAAAGCGCGCGCTTCGCCACGGCCGCGAGATAGCCGGAGGCCGTGGGCAGGATCGCGTCGTTGAAGTCGTAGGCGGGGTGGTGCAGCTCGCGCCCGCCCTCGGCGGGGCCGTTGCCGATCCAGACGAAGGCGCCGGGCACCTCCTTGAGGAACCAGGCGAAATCCTCGCCGGTCATGGCGGGGGTCATGTGCTCCACCACCTCGGCGACCTCCGCCGCCGCGCGGGCGGCGAGGTCGCGCTCGGCCGGGTGGTTGGCGGTGACGGGCACGCCGACGCGGAACTCCACCTCCGCCTGCAGCCCATAGGCGGCGGCGATGCCGTGGGCGATCTCGCGCATGCGGGTCTCGATCAGCGCGCCGACGGACTCCTCCAGCCAGCGCGCCGTGCCCTTCAGCGTGGCGCGGCGGGGCACCTGGTTCTGCGCCTCGCCGGCCTCGGCGATGGTGACGCTGACCACGCCGGACTTCATGGGATCGAGCCCGCGCGCGACGATGGACTGCAGCGCGACGATGGCATGGCCTGCGCCCAGCATCGGGTCGCGCGTCAGGTGCGGCAGGGCGGCGTGGCCGGCATGGCCCTCGAAGGCGATCTCGAAGCGGGCGCCGGCGGCCATCACGGCGGAGTCATGCACCCCCACCACGCCGGCGGAGAGGCCGGGCCAGTTGTGCCAGCCGAAGATGCGCTCCATCGGGAAGCGCCGGAACAGCCCGTCCTGGATCATGTGGCGGGCGCCGCCCGCCCCCTCCTCCGCCGGCTGGAAGACGAGGCGGATGATGCCGCTCCAGGAGGGATCGGCCTGCAGCAGCGCCGCCGCGCCGAGCAGGGCGGCGGTGTGGCCGTCATGGCCGCAGGCGTGCATCACCCCGGGCTTGGTGCTGCGCCAGGGCAGGGTCTCGTCCAGCTCCTGGATCGGCAGCGCGTCCATGTCCGCGCGCAGCCCGACCGAGCGGTTGCCGCCTGCGCGGCGCAGCGTGGCCACCACGCCATGCCCGCCCACCCCCGTCTCGATTTCCGAGACGCCGAGTTCGCGCAGCCGCTCCACCACGAAGGCGGCGGTCTCTCCTTCGTCGAGGGTCAGGCCGGGATGGGCGTGGAGGTGGCGGCGCCAGGCGGTGAGGCGCTCATGCAGGGAGGGATCCATGGGTTGAATGTAGCGCGGGCCGGCCATGCTCGGAAACGCCCGGGCTCCGGGGCGGAGCGCGCCCGGCGGCTTGCCCTTTCTCTTGCCAATGCTTATCCGCGCCATCTATGTTTTTGAGCAAAGCCTAAGGAAAAGATATCGCCGAGGCGGAAATTTAAGTTGCGCCGCGGCCATGATCGCGACCTTGGGTTGTATCGCGTTGAGATCGCTTCGGAATCGGGCGTTGCGCGCCCCCCTGCATGGGGCAGGCATCGCGGCAGGGGTCAGACCGGGAAGAGGGCCGGCATGAAGTTCGCGGATATCGGGCAGCAGCTCCGGGCCTATCGGATGGAATCGGGCATGCGCGCCGAGGAGATCGCCGCTCGGCTCGGCGTCTCGCGCGCGGCGCTCTACCGCTACGAGAAGGGCGAGGTCATCAAGCTCGAGACGATCCGCCGCCTCGCCGAGCTGCTGAAGGTCTCCCCGCTCTCGCTGCTGGGCATCGGCATCGAGTATTTCGCCCGGCCCGGCGCCTATCTCGAAAGGCTGCGCGGCCTGGAGGAGCAGGCGGACCAGATCCTGATGGTGGGCGGCGCCTTCTGCTACCAGGTCACCACCGAGGCCTTCGACGGCGCGCTGGCGGAGGCCTGGACCCAGGCCATCGCCGCCGGAACCGACCGCGCGGCGCAGCTCTCCCTGGTCGAGCAGACGCTCGGCGTGCTGGCCGCGCGCAAGCGGCTCTACCAGCAGAAGCGCCCCACCATCATCGCCGTGCTCAGCGAGGGTGCGGTGGTGCGCGCCCTGCAGGAGGGGGTGGCCGCCGGGCTTCCCGCGCCCGAGGCCACGCGCAGCCGCTGCCGCGAGGCCGCGCGGCGCGAGGCCGAGAACATGGCGCAGCTCATGGAGAGCGTGCCCATCGGCCTGCAGCTCGGCCTCGCCACGGGGCCGGAGCCCAGCGCGGCCTTCATGCTGCTGCGCGGGCGGGACAGGGCGCATGTGGTCACCTCGGCCATCCCCGCCGACACGCCCCCGGTGGCGGTGACCGGGGTTGCGGGCATCACCGCCGCCGAGGAGGCGGTGAGCGTCTATCAGCGCGTGGCCGAGGGCCTCTGGCGCGATGCCGCCAAGGGTGTGGCCGGCGCGCAGCGCCTGCGCGAGCTGATCGCCCGGCACGGGTGATGCGGGCCGCCGCATCGTTTCATTGGCGTGACGCGCGCGCCTAGCCCTCCAGGTGCCGCGGCGGCCGCCAGCGCGCCCAGAGCCCGTCCACCGGCCCGAGCAGCAGCGACACCGCCCAGAGCCCGGCCGCGCAGAGCGTGATGGCCGGGCCCGTGGGCACATCCGCGTGGTAGGAGCCGAGCAGCCCGAGCACCGAGGCCAGCACCGCAAGCCCCACCGCCGCCAGCACCATCCCGCCGAGGCCGCGCGCCCAGTGCCGCGCCGCCACCACGGGCAGCATCATCAGCCCCACCGCCATCAGCGTGCCCACCGCCTGGAAGCTCGCCACCAGCGTGAGCACCACGAGGGCGAGAAAGCCGAGGTGCCACCAGCCGCCGCGCAGCCCCACCGACCGGCCGAAGCCCGGGTCGAAGCACTCGAGCGCCAGCGGGCGCCAGGCCAGGGCGAGGAAGAGCAGCGCGGCGCTCGCCGCCCCGCCCGCCAGCAGCAGCGCCGCATCGTCCACCCCGAGCACCGAGCCGAAGAGAAGCTGGGTGAGTTCCACCGGCGAGCCGCGCCAGGAGATCAGCGCCACCCCCGCCGCGAGCGCGGAGAGATAGAGCGCCGCCAGCACCGCATCCTCCCGCCCTCCGGTGGCGCGCGAAAGCGCCCCCGCGCCCAGCGCCACCAGCAGCCCCGCCGCGAGCCCGCCCGCCGCCAGCGCCGGCGGCGAGAGGCCGGCCAGCAGGAAGCCCAGGGCCACACCGGGCAGAATGCCGTGGGAGAGCGCATCCCCCGTCAGGCTCATCCGCCGCAGCATGAGGAAGACGCCGAGCGGCGGGGCGGCGAGGCTGAGGGCGAGGCAGGCCACCAGCGCCCGGCGCAGGAAGCCGAACTCCGCGAAGGGCGCGACCAGCGCCTCCCACAGCATGGGCGGGCCGTCAGGCCGCGCGGGCGCAGGGCGCGGCGTGCTCCGCCCAGGCCTCGGCCATCATCCGCGCGCGCAGACGATTCTCGGCCGAGAGCACCTGGGCGGTGGGGCCGCAGGCGATCACCTCGCGCGCCAGCAGCAGCGTCTCCGGGAACTCGCGCCGCACCAGATCGAGGTCATGCAGCACGGCGAGGATGCTGCGCCCCTCGCCGTGCCAGCGGCGCAGCACGCCGAGCAGATCCTCCACCGTGCGGGCATCGAGCGCGTTGAAGGGCTCGTCGAGCAGGATCACCGGCGCGTCCTGCAGCAGCAGCCGCGCGAAGAGCACCCGCTGGAACTGCCCGGCCGAGAGGCTGCCCACAGGGCGCCGCGCGAAGCCCGAAAGGCCCACCGCCGCCAGCGCCTGCTCCGCCCGCTCCGGCGCGGCGAGGGGGCGGAAGGCCCCGGCCTCGGACCACAGGCCGAAGAGCGCCGCATCGCGGCAGGTGAGCGGGAAGCCGCGGTCCAGATCGCCCGACTGCGGCAGCAGCGCCACGCGCCCCGCCCCCTCGATGCGGCCCTCGGCCGGCGGGTGCAGCCCGGCGATGGCGCGCAGCAGGGTGGATTTCCCCGCGCCATTGGGCCCCACCACCGCCATCTTGCCGCCGGGGGCGAGGCGGAAGCTCGCATGATGCACCGCCGGGTGCCGGCCATGCGTCACCGTCAGGTTGCGGACGACGAGTTCGGGCGTCACGCCGCAAGCGCCCAGAGGATCAGCGCCCACAGCGCGAGGAGCAGCCCCGCGGCCCAGAGAAGGCGCAGCCCCGCGCCGGCGGCGAGGTCGAGCGGGTGGAGGAAGGAGCGCATGATGTTATCCGATAACACAGCGCAGCCCCCGTCGCCAATGCGCGCGGCGCTGGGCTAACCTCCCCCCATGACATCGCCCGACGAGGGGCTGCGCCGGACCCTCGCCCGCCACCGCGCCTTCGCCACCTTCCTGCTGCTGCTCATGGCCGGCCTCACCGTGCTGGCCTACCGGTTTCCGGCCGGTTTCTGGCCCGATCTCCTGGCCGCCTCGGCCAAGGCGGGGGTGGTGGGCGGGCTTGCGGACTGGTTCGCCGTCACCGCCCTGTTCCGCCGCCCGCTGGGGCTGCCCATCCCGCACACGGCGATCATCCCCCGCCAGAAGGACAGGCTGGGCCGCAGCCTCGGCAATTTCGTCGCGGGCCATGTGTTCACCCCCGCCGAGGTGCATCGGGTGCTGGGAGAGCTCGACCTCGCGGGGATCATCGGCGCCTACCTCGCCGAACCCGGCCACACGCGCCCCGCCGCCCGCGCCTTCGCCGAGGCCATGCCGCGCCTGCTCGCCACGCTGGAGGACGGCCGGGCGCGCCGCCTGGTCACGCGGCTGCTGCCGCGGCTGGCGGGGGGGCCGGGGGCGGCGCAGGTGCTCGCCCGCGCCTTGCGGGCGCTGATGGCCGGCGGCCAGCACCAGGCGGTGTTCGACCTCGCCCTCGCCCAGATCAAGACCCTGCTCGCCGCCAAGCAGGAGGATCTGCGCGAGGCCATCAAGCGCCGCGTGCGCGACCAGGGCGGCGCGCTGGTGGGCTGGGCCGCCGGGGCCTATGTGGCCGACCGGGTGCTCGCCGCCGTGAACGCCGAGCTCGAGCGCATCGAGCCGGGCGATTCGGAGCTGCGCCTCGCCTTCGAGGCCTGGGTGGAGGCGGAAATCCGGCGCCTCGAGACCGATCCCGCCCGCGCCGCGGCGGTCGGCGCCGCCATCCGGCGCGGCCTCTCCCACCCCGTGGTCGCGGAATGGCTGGCCGACGCGTGGCGGCGGCTGCGCGACGCCCTGCTGGCCGACGCCGCCCTGCCCAGCGGCCGCACGGTGGAGCTGGTGGAGGCCGCGCTGGGCAATGCCGGGCGCTACCTCGTCGAGGATCCGGGAGCGCGCGCCCGGCTGAACGCCGCGCTGGAGAAGGCGGTGGCGAGCCTGCTGCCCGGCGCCCAGGCGCGGCTCTCGGGCTTCATCGCGGGGGTGGTGGGCGGCTGGGACGCAAAGGAGATCAGCGACAAGCTGGAGCTGCGGGTGGGCAAGGACCTGCAGTACATCCGCGTCAACGGCACGCTGGTGGGCTTCCTGGCCGGAGGGGCGATCTACCTCCTCATCCACTGGCTGAACCAGGGGAGGGTCGTGCATTGACCGCGCCCATCGCCTCCTTCGACGCGCTCTCCGTCGGGCAGCGCTTCGCCTATGGGCGTTTCGTCCTGAGCGAGGCCGAGATCATCGCCTACGCCCTGAAATACGACCCCCAGCCCTTCCACACCGACCCCGTGGCGGCGCGCGAGGCGCCGCTGTTCCGCGGCCTCGTCGCCTCCGGCCTGCACAGCATGGGCATGTGCTTCGGCCTGATCATGGGCAGCGGAATCTGGCGGGAGATCAGCCTCGGCGGCTCGGGCATCGAGACGCGCTGGCCGGCCCCCCTGCGCCCTGGCGAGGAGGTGGCGGTGGAGACGGAGGTGCTGGAGCTCACCCCCTCGCGCAGCAAGCCCATGGGGGTGGCGAAGCTGCGGCACACGGGAACCCGCCTCGCCGACGGCGTCTGCGTGATCGAGATGATCGGCACGCATTTCCTGAAACGCTGAGACGGTCGGCGGCCGCGCCGGAAGTTCCGACCGGCGGCCGCCGACACGCGCTACTCGTGATGCGCGAGGTAATGCGCGATGGCGCGGATGTCGGCGTTGGTGAGGCCGTGCATCAGCCCGTTCATCTGCGTGTCCGCGCCCACGCGCAGCCCGTCGCGGTATTCGGCGAGGGTGTGGACGAGGAAATCCTCCCGCTGGTGGTTGATGCGCGGCACATTCGCGCGGCCCGAATAATCGGGCAGGTGGCAGGCGTTGCAGTTGCGCGCGGCCGAGAGCTCCGCACCCCGGCGCGCCAGCGCCTCATCGCGCGGGCCGCGATCGGGCTTGGGGGCGGAGGGCTGGGCGGCGAACCAGGCGGCGATGTCGAGGATCTGCTGGTCCGAGAGGCCGCGGGCGGGCTCCATCATGGCCGGCACCTGGCGCAGACCCTCGCGGAACAGGATCATCTGCAGCGCCAGGAAATCCGCCTGCTGCCCGGCGAGGGAGGGCATCAGCGGCACGGGCGAGACGCCGCCCGGCCCGTGGCAGGCGGCGCAGTTGCGCTCGGCGATCAGCGCCTCGGCGGCGGGATTCGCCGTGGCGGGCGAAGAAAAGGCGGCGGCCAGGACGGCCGCCGCCAGGACCATGCGCGCCGCCATCACCGGCCGCGATAGGTGATGCGGTAGATCGCGCCGTTCTCCTCGTCGGAGACCAGCAGCGCGCCGTCGGGCATGGTCAGCAGCCCGGCGGGCCGGCCGAGGAAGCGCTGGTTCGCGTCGTCGCGCAGGCCGGAGAGGAACTCCTCCATCACCAGGCGCCCGCCCTCGGCCTCGCGCACCACCACCACGTTGAAGCCCGAAAGCCGCTCGCGGTTCCAGGAGCCGCGGTTGGCGATGAACAGCGCGTTGCGGTAGCGCTCGGGGAAGGCGGTGCCGGTGTAGAAATGCGTGCCGATGGGCGCGACATGCGGCCCCAGGATGAGCGCGGGCGGCGGGAACTCGCTGCACAGGCGCTGCGCCGGCACGGCCGGGTCCTGGAAGCCGCCATGGCACCAGGGGAAGCCGTGATGCTCGCCGCGGCGGAGGTTCACGTGCAGCGTGTCGGAGGGGTTGTCGTTCCCCGCCCAGTCGCGCCCGTGGTTGGTGAACCAGAGCTGCCCGGTGCGCGGGTGGAAGTCGAAGCCCACCGAGTTGCGCACGCCGCGCGCCTCGATGCGCCGGTCGCTGCCGTCGGGGCGGAAGGAGGCGATGAGCGCATAGCGCTCGCCATCCGTCTCGCAGATGTTGCAGGGTACGCCGCGCGGCACGTAGAGCCGGCCATCGGGGCCGAACTGGATGTGCGTCCAGCCATGGTGCGGCGCATCGGGCAGGTTGAAGGCGGCCGTCATGTCCACGGGCTGCGGGTTGGCCAGGTTCTGCTCGACATTGTCGATGCGCAGCATCCGGTTGATGGCCGAGACGTAGAGCGCGCCGCCCTGGATCGCGAGGCCGGAGGGCTGGGTGAGGCCCTGCAGCAGGATGCTCACCTGCCGCTCCGCCCCGGTGTCGCGCACGGCATAGACGCGGCCGATGACGCGCGTGCCCACGAAGATCGTGCCATTGGGCCCGCGGACCATCACGCGCGCGCCGGGCAGGCCATGGGCCCAGAGCTCGGCCTGGAAACCCTCGGGCAGGCGCAGCGAGGCGACGGGCACGCGATCGGGCGGCGTCACCGTCAGGCGCGGCGGGTGCGGGGCGAGGCGGGAGTTCGCCATCTCGGCCGGGCGGCCCTGCGCCCAGGCGGGGGGCGCCGGCGTCTGCTGCGCGAGGGCGAGGCCCGGCAGCGCGGCCGCCAAGGCGGCAAGTCCCAGGATGCGGCGTGGCGTCATTGGCGTCTCCTCCCCGATCCGTCGCGGGATCGTTGCCGTCATGAAAGGCCCTGGGGCGCGATCCGGCAAGATGCTGGCCGGCGCGTCATCCGGGGTTCATGTCGTCGCACCGTGCTCGCGCCAGATGAAGCGGTCGGTCCCGGCCTCCTCCAGCGCCCCGGCGAGCAGATGATGCTGCGGCGAGAGGGCGCAGGCCGGATCGGTGGCCGCGGCCTCGCCCGTCAGCGCGAAGGCCTGGCAGCGGCAGCCGCCCCAGTCCTGCTCGGCGCGCGCGCAGCCGCGGCAGGGTTCGCGCATCCAGCCCGTGCCGCGGAAGGCGGCGAAGGCCGGGCTCTCGGCCCAGGCGGCGGCGAGGCTCGTCTCGCGGATGTCGGGGAAGACGAGGCCCGCGATGGATTCCGCGGCGTGGCAGGGCAGCACCTTGCCGGCGGGCGAGACGGCGAGGAAGCGCCGCCCCCAGCCGCCCATGCAGGCCTTGGGCCGGCTGGCGTGGTAGTCGGGCACCACGTAGTCGATGACGAGCCGCCCGCGGTGTTCGGCGCGCGCGGCCTCGACGGTGGCGGTCGCGGCGTCGAGCTGCGCGCGCGTGGGCAGCAGCGCCGCGCGGTTGGCGAGCGCCCAGCCGTAATACTGCACATGCGCCACCTCGAGCCGGCGCGCGCCCCAGTCGAGGGCGAGGGCGATCAGCTCCGGCAGGTGGTGCAGGTTCTGCCGGTGCACCACGGCGTTGAGGGTGAGCGGCAGCCCCGCCGCGCGCACCAACGCCGCCGCGCGCGCCTTGCGAGGCTGCGCGCCCCTGAGGCCGCCGATGCGCTCCGCCCCTTCCTCGGTCGCGTCCTGCACGGAGAGCTGCACATGGTCGAGCCCGGCGGCGCAGAGGCGCTCCATCAGGGGCGCGTCCAGCAGCACGCCCGCGGTGATGAGGTTGGTGTAGAGCCCCGCCTCATGCGCGGCGGCCGTGATCTCCACGATGTCGCGCCGCGCCGTGGGCTCGCCGCCCGAGAGATGCACCTGCAGGCAGCCCAGCGCCGCCGCCTCGCGGAAGACGCGCGCCCATTCGGCGGTGGAAAGCTCCTCGGAGGCGCGGGCGAGAGCGAGCGGGTTCGAGCAGTAGGGGCAGCGCAGCGGGCAGCGGTGGGTGAGCTCCGCCAGCAGCGCGAGCGGCGGCTCGAGGCTCATCCCAGCAGCGCCCCGCGCGCGACGAGGTCCTCCAGCAGCGCGCGCACATCGGCGGCGATCACCTCGCGCGGTGCGTCGAAGCGCGCGGCCAGCGCCTCCACGATCGCGGCCTCGTCGCGCGCGCCGTCCACGAGGCGCAGCACCTCGAGCGCCGTCTCGTCGGGAACGAACATGCGCTCGGGCGCCATCACGATCCAGCGGCCGCGCGCCCTGTCCTCCTGCAGCCGCACGCCGGGGGCGAAGCGCGGCGTCATGGCATCAGCGCCGGGTCGGGGCGGAAGGCGCCGGGCGGCGGCAGCCGAGGTTCGACATAGGCGAAGTGCAGCGCGTCGAGCTGCGCCCAGAGCAGGTCGCACTTGAAGCGCAGCGCGGCGAGGCAGGCCTCCTGCTTCTCGCGCGTGTCGGCGTGGCGCGTCACATAGCCGAGGGCGAAGGCGACATCCTGCGGGGCCTGCGTCAGCCGGGGCTGGAAATAGGCCAGCGTGGCCTCGCTCACGAAGTCATAGCCCGCCAGCATGCCCGAGACGCGCTGGCGGATGATGCCGGGCGAGAACATCTCGGTCAGCGAGGAGGCGATGGCCTCCAGCACGCTCGCCTCGCGCACGAAGCGCACATAGGCCTGCACGGCGAAGCGCGTGGCGGGCAGGGCGCCGGCCTCGGAGGTCACGTAGTCGCGATCGAGGCCGAGGCCGTCGGTCAGGATCAGCCAGCGCTCCACGCCGCCCGGCGTCACCCCGTCGCCGTCATGGTCCACGAGGCGCCGGCGCCACTCCCGGCGGAGTTCCGGCGTGGGCAGCCGCGCGAGCAGCGAGGCGTCCTTGGCCGGGATGGCGGCCTGGTAGCAGTAGCGGTTGAGCGCCCAGGCCTGCACCTGGCCCTTGGTGAGCTTCCCGCCATGCAGCAGGTGATGGAAGGGGTGATGGACGTGGTAGCGCTCCTCGCCGACGGCGCGCAGCGCGGCCTCGAAGGCCTCGGGCGAAAGGGGCGTCACAGGCTGAACTCCATGCCGTCCTCCGCCACCTCCCAGCCTTCGCGCGCGAGCTGGGCGCGCTCCGGGCTGTCCTCCAGCAGGGCGGGGTTGGTGTTGTTGAGGTGGATGAGGATGCGCCGCCGCACGCCGAGCTCCGCGAAGGCCTCCAGCGTGCCGCCGGGGCCAGAGATGGGCATATGGCCCATGCGCCGCCCCGTCTTGGGCCCCGCGCCGAGGGCGATCATCTCCTCGTCCGTCCAGAGCGTGCCGTCGAAGAGCACCGCCTCCGCCCCGCGCAGCCGGGCGGCGAGCGCGGGCGTCATCATCGCGCAGCCGGGGATGACGTGCAGCGTGCCCGCGCCGGCGGACAGGGCGAGGCCGATGGTCTCGCCGGCCTGGGTCATCCCGGGGTCCGCCCCTTCCTGCTCGGCGAAGAGCGGCAGCTTGCCCGGCACGACATAGGCGGTGAGGGTGAGGCCGAGCGGCGCGCCCGCCGCGTCGCGCGGGGCGAGGGGCTGATCGAGCGGCAGCGCCTCGCGCGGCACCAGGGCCGGGTCGAGGGCGCGGAAGATCGGGTTCTCCGCCAGCACGGCGAGGCTCGGCGCCGCGCCATAGAGGCGGAAGGCGTGGCGCTCGCGCAGGTGCAGCAGGCCCATCACCGTGTCCACCTCCGCCCCCGTCAGCGCCACGGCGGCGATGGGCGAGTTGCGCAGCGGGGCGGGGCGCGGATGCAGGGCGGGGGTGGCCGCGATCTGCTGGCGCAGATCGGGCGAGGCGTTGATGAGCAGCCAGCGCGCGCCGTCCGCCGACACGGCGAGCCCGGCCTGGGTGCGGGGCCGCGCCGCCGGATCGCCCGCGCGGGCGCGCCGGCAGCCCGGCCCGGCCGAGTTCCATTGCGGGAAGCCGCCGCCGGCCGCCGCCCCCAGCACGATGACGCGCAGCATGGCCGGAAGGGATATGGCCCGCGGCGCTCACCGCGGGCCAGGGGCCTCAGCCGATCTCGGCGCAGGCGTAGCTGTTGATTTCCAGGGCGAGGGAGATTTCGACGATCTTCGGGGTCTTCCAGCGCATGGTGCATCCTCCCAAGGGGCCGGCCCGGCGCCGGCTTGTGCGAGGATGGCGGCAGAGGGGCGCGCGATCAAGCCGGCGGTGCTACAGGGGCGGCCATGGCGAAGACGGTGAAGCGGGCGCTGCGCGTCGCGGTGGCGGGGGCGAACACGGCGGCGGGGCGGGAGGTGCTGCGCGCCCTGGCCGAGCGGGGACCGCCGGTCTCGGACATCCGCGCCCTCGGCCCCGCGCGGCTGGCGGGGCAGGAGCTGAGCTTCGGCGAGCGGACGCTGCGGCTTTCGGGCGTGGAGGGGGCGGATTTCTCGGGGCTCGACCTCGTGATCCAGGCGGGCGGCGCGGCCGAGGCGCGGGCGCTCGCGCCCCGCGCCGCGGCGGCCGGGGCCTGGGTGCTCGATCTCTCGCCCGCCTTCCGGCTGGAGCCGGGCGTGGCGCTGCTCGCGCCCGGCGTGAACCCGCAGGCCCTGAAGCGCGCGCGCAAGCGGCGGATCGCGGCGCTGCCCCAGCCCTCGGCGCTCTTCGCCGCCCTGGTGCTGCGGCCGCTGATGGCGCTCGCGCCGCTCGAGCGGGTGGTGGCGCTGAGCCTGCAGCCCGCCTCCGGCGCGGGGAAGGAGGGGATGGACGAGCTCTTCTCCCAGACCCGCGCGAGCTTCGTGAACGACATCCCCGCGCCGCAGCACTTCCCCAAGCCCATCGCCTTCAACCTGATCCCGCAGACCGGCGGCTTCGACGCGGAAGGGGAGACGGCCGAGGAGGCGCTCTTCCCACGCGAACTGCGCAAGATGCTGGATCCCGACCTGCGGGCGGGCTGCACGGCGCTGCGCGCCCCGGTCTTCGTGGGCGAGGCGCTGGTGCTGCACCTCGCCTTCGCCGCGCCCGTGACGGTGGCGGCGGCGCGCGCGGCGCTGGCGGCCGCGCCGGGCGTCGCCCTGTTCGACCGGCGCGAGGAGGGCGGCTACGCCACGCCGCTCGACGTGGCGGGGGAGGAGGTGGTGACCGTCTCGCGGCTGCGGCGCGATCCGGGCGCGGAGCACGGGCTGGCGCTGTGGGCGGTGGGGGACAATCTGCGGCTCGGCGCGGGTGTGGCGGCGGCGGAGGCGGTGGCGCGGCTGATGGGGGAGGGTGTGTTCGAGGGATAGAGGATTTTTTTCCTTGATCCGAGGATGATATTCTGGCACCTCTCGGGCTCCCCGCCCGGAGGCCCCCCGCGTGCCGCGCCTGCTCCACCTCCCCCTCGCCCTTCTCCTCTCCAGCCTTGCCCTGCTCGCGCCCTTCGCCCTCGCCCACGCCATGGGCCTGCGGATCGAGGCGCTGGCCTCCGCGCCCGCTTTGGTCGCGCTGCTCGTCTTCGGCGTGGGGCTCGGCTTCGCCGGCTTCCTGTGGTGGCTCGCCGCGCGCTGCTTCGCCCTGCTGCGCGACCCCGCCACCACCCCCGCCCAGATGGCCGCGCTGCACGAGCTGCCGCTCGCCCTGCCCGAGGGCACGGTGCGCGCGCTGCTCGCCCTGATCGTCGGCGTGGTGGGGCTGCCGCTGCTGCTGTTCAGCCAGTCGCTCGGGCTGAACGACGCGGTGGCGGGTTATGTGAACGGCATCATCGCCGGCGTTTTCGGTTACTACTTCGGCGCGCGCTCCACCACGCCCGAGGCCCAGGCCGCCCGCCGGCTGGGCGAGGCGCTGAACGCCGAGCTGCGCGCCAACGAGGAGCTGCGCGCGCGCGAGGCCGCGGCCCGCGCCGAGGCCGCCGCCGCCGCCCACCCCGCCCGCCTCGCGGAGACCCTCGCCCGGCTGGAGCGCCAGGCGGGGGTGGCGCGGATCATCCTCCAGCGCCTCGCCCCCGCCCTGCCCGCGGGCCTCATCCCGCGCGAGGCCGAGACGGCGCTCGCCGCCGCCGAACAGGCGCTGGCCGGGGCGCGCAGCCTGGGCGAGGCGGCGGAGGAAGCGCCGCTCGCCGCCGCGCTGGCCGGGCTGACGGGCGCCTCCGGCCCGCTCTCCGCCCTGCTGCGCGCCGCCGCACCCGCCTTTCCCGCCCTCGCGGGCGGGCCGCTCGGCGCGGTGGCGCTGGCGCTGGGCATCGGCTGGAATCTCGGCGCCGGGGCCTGGCGGCGCTTCCGCGCCCGGCTGATGGAGGCGCCCTTCGACCCCGCCCTGTTCGAGCCGGGCGCGATCACCCCCGAATCCGCCGCGCTGCGCCTTGCGGATGCGCCGATCTTCCACCGCCTCTTCGCCGCCCGCGCGGCGGAGCCGGGCTTCCTGCCCGCCCTGCTCGACGCCGCGCTGCGCGAGGACGCGGCCCAGCGCCTCTGGGCCCGTTTCCCGGGCTTCGCCTCGCCCGAGGAGGCGCGCCAGGGCCTCGAGGAGTTCCGCGCCGCCCTGCTGGCCGATGCGGTCGCCCATGACGTGACGCCCGAGCTCGCGGGCCGCGTCGCCGCCGCGCTGCAATCCGCCCCGCCCGCGCTGCGCCCCGCCCCTGGCGCGCCGCCCGTGCTGCCCGCCCCGCCCACGCCGGAATCCCGCGCCGCGGTGGAGGCCCTCGCCCTGCTCACCGCCGAGCTGCGCGAGAGCCACAGCGACCCCCTGCCCCTGCTGGCGGAGCTTGCGCCATGAAGCCCCTCCTCGCCCTGCTCGCGGCCGGCGCGGTGGCCGGCTGCGCCCCCGTGGCCGCGGTGCTCGACCCGCCGCTCGCCCAGCTCGCCCGCTGGGAGAGGGCCTCGCCCGAGGCCATCGCGGCCGAGCCCCTCTCCTGCCCCCCGGGGCATCCCGCCTGCGCCCGGCTGCACGCTCGCCGCGCCGAGGCCTGCCTGAGCCTCGCCTTCCGCGACCGCGCGCCCGGCGCGGCCTGCCCGGGCAGCGACGCCCATCTCGCCTGCGCGGCCGAGCATTACGCCGCCGCCCGGGCGCTGGCGCCGCATCCCGCCCTGGCCGATGGCGAGGCCCAGGCGCGGCTCTGCCGCGCGGCCTTCCTGCCCCCGGCCGAGGCGGCGGCGGAGGCGCGCCTCGCTCTCGCCGCCGCCGCCGCCGCGCCCCCCGAGCGCGCCGGGAGGTGGCGCGCCCGCGCCGCGCTGATCTTGTCGCGTCCCGCGATAGGAAAAGAAGCCGAGGCCTGCGCCATCGCCCGCGCCGGCCGCGCCGCCGCCCCGCCCGGCTCGCCCGAGGCGGCCGATCTCGCCCGGCGCATCGCCTCCCTTCCCGGCTGCGGAGACACCCCATGACGCCCCCCTTCCAGCGCGACCTCGCCTTCCGCTTCCCCCTGCCGCGCGGCGAGGATGTCCGCCAGGCGCAGCTTGCCCTGCTGCGCGCGGGCGAGGCCCCGGGCGAGCCCGATGGCGTCTTCGGCCCGATGACGGCCGAGGCGGTGCGCCGCTTCCAGCGCCGCATGGGCCTCGCGCCCGACGGCGTGATCGGCCCGATCACATGGGCGCGGCTGATGGCCCAGCCCGGCCTTGCGCGCGAGCGGCCCTGGGCCGAGACGCTGCGCCCCTTCCTGCCCCGCCTCACCGAATGGCACGGCCCGCCGGTGGGGCAGGGACGGCTGCGCTGGCGCCTCACCCCCGCCGGGGTGGAGGTGGAGGGCGAGCCGGCCGCGCGCCGCAGCCCCGGCGGCCCGCGCCTCGCCGCCGCCTGCTGGGAGCGCCACGGCACGGCGCTGGCCGAGGGCGCGCGCCGCTTCAGCGTGCCGGTCGAGCTGCTGCTCGCCACCGCGCTGACGGAATCGGGCGGCCGCGCCGAGGCGGTGCGCGAGGAGCCGGGCTTCGTCAGCGACGCCGAGACGCCGCACCGCGTCTCGCCCGGCCTGATGCAGACGCTGATCTCCACCGCGCGCGAGGCGCTGGGCGATCCGCGGCTCGATCGCGCGCGGCTGCTCGACCCCGCCACCTCCATCGCCGCGGGGGCGGCCTATATCCGCCGCCAGGCGCTCTCGGGCCGCACCCCCACGGGCTTCGACCCGCCCCTGGTCGCCATCGCCTACAACGCGGGCTCGCTGCGCCCGAGCCGCGACGCGACCGACCCCTGGGGCCTGGTGCAGACGCGGCGCGGCAACGGCGCCTGGCACGCCGACAGCTTCATCGCCTTCCTCGGCGACGCCCTGGCCCTGCCCCCGCCCGAGGACGCCATCCCCTCCTTCCGGAGCCTGCTGTCATGATCGGCTGCGCCGTCGCCCTCGTGCTGCTGCTCGACGCCTCCGCCAGCATCCTTCCCGGCGAATGGGCGCTGCAGCGCGACGCCACCGCCGCCGCCTTCGAGGAGGAGGGCGTGCTGCGCGCCATCGGCCGCGACGGCGGCGTGGCCGTCACCGCGCTGGCCTTCTCGGACGGGGTGACGCCCATGCTCGGCTGGCGCCTTCTGCGCGACGCCGAGGACGCGCGGGCCTTCGCCGCGGCGCTGCGCGCCGCCCCGCGCGGCGAGGTGAGCGGCACCGACATCGGAGGCGCGCTCTTCGCCGCGCTGCGCGCGCTGGAGGAGGCGCCCTGCGCCGCCGAGCAGGAGGTGATCGACCTCGCCACCGACGGCGAGGCGCCCGAGGCGCCGGTGCATGCCGCCCGCGCGGCGGCCGAGGCGCGCGGGGTGGTGATCAACGCCCTGGGCGTCGGCGCGCCGGACGCGGCGGAATGGCTGCGCACCCACGCCGTGACCGGCACGGGCTTCGCCATGCTGGCCGAGGACTGGGCGCGCTTCCCCCAGGCCATCCGCCGCAAGCTGACGCTGGAGCTGGCGGGGCGCTGAGAAGGCCGGCGTGGCCGCCCGTCTCAGAGCGGGCGGTTGGCCCGCGCCAGCACCGCCTCGAACAGCACCTGGCAGCCGGCGGCGGCCTCCTCGGGCAGGATGCTCTCGGCCTCGTTGTGGCTGAGGCCATCCTTGCAGGGGGTGAAGATCATCGCCGCGGGCACGCGCCGCGCCACATAGACCGCGTCATGCCCCGCGCCGGAGATGATCTCGCGCGCCGGCAGGCCGAGCTTCGCCGCGGCGCGGCGCACCAGCTCCACGCAGTCCGGGTCGAAGGGCTGGGCGGGGATGCGGAACAGCTCGGTCAGCTCCATCCGGCAGCCCGTGGCCTCGACCAGCGCGCGCGCCTCGGCGGGGAAGCTCTCGGCCAGGCCCGCGATCTCCGCATCCGCGGGGTGGCGGAACTCGACGGAGAAGCGCACCTCGCCCGGCACCACGTTGCGGCTGTTCGGCAGCACCTGGAGCTGGCCCACCGTGCCGCGCCCCTCCTCGCCGCGCGCGCGCATCAGCGCGTCCACATGGGCGATGACGCGCGCGGCCGCCACCAGCGCGTCGCGGCGCGCGGAGGGCGGGGTGGTGCCGGCATGCGCGTCCTGCCCCGTGATCACCGCATCGTACCAGACCTGGGCCTGGGCGCCGGTGACGATGCCGATCGTCTTGCCCTCGCGCTCCAGGATGGGGCCCTGTTCGATGTGCAGCTCGAAATAGGAATCGGCCGGGAAGGGCTCGGCCTTGTGCGGGCCCTTGGCGCCGATGGAGTCGAGCGCCTCCTCCACGCTCACGCCCTCCACGTCGCGCAGCGCATAGGCCTTGGGCAGCGTGTAGACGCCCGCCCAGACGCCGCTGCCCATCAGCGAATGGCCGAAGCGGCTGCCTTCCTCGTCGGTCCAGTTCACGAGCTCGATGGGCGCCTCGGTCTCGATGCCGAGATCGTTCAGCGTGCGCATCACCTCGAGCCCCGCGATGACGCCGAGCGCGCCGTCGAACTTCCCGCCCGTGGGCTGGCTGTCGAGGTGGCTGCCCATCAGCACCGGCGGGCGCGCGGGGTCGCGCCCCTCGCGGCGGGCGAACATGTTGCCGATGGCGTCCACCCGCAGGCTGAGGCCGAGGGCGGCGCACCATTCGGCGAAGCGGGCGCGGCCGGCCTTGTCCACCTCGGTCAGCGTCAGGCGCTTCACCCCGCCCTTGGGGGTGGCGCCGATCTCGGCCATGGCCATGAGGCTGTCCCACAGCCGGGCGGCGTTGATGGTCTGGTTCGTCTGCATGGGCCGAGGATAGGCCCGGCGCGGCCGCGCGCGAAGCCTTGCGCGGGGCCGGCGCCTCGGGCAAGCCTGACGCATGGCCCATGCCCTGACGACCGGACCCGCCCTGCTCTCCAACAGCGACCTCGACCGCCCGGAGGTGCGCCAGGCGCGCGTGGACCTCGCCGCCTGCTTCCGCATGGCCGCGAAGCTCGGCCTGCACGAGGGCATCTGCAACCACTTCAGCGTCGTCGTCCCCGGGCGCGAGGAGCTGATGCTGGTCAACCCCTATGGCTACGCCTTCGCGGAGGTCACGGCCTCGAGCCTCGTGATCTGCGATTTCCAGGGGCGCGTGGTGGCCGGCAGCGGCGTGCCCGAGGCGACGGCCTTCTACATCCACGCGCGGCTGCACCTGAAGCACCCGCGCGCGCGCGCCGCCTTCCACACCCACATGCCGCACGCCACCGCGCTCGCCATGCTCGAGGGGCCGCCGCTGGTCTGGGCCGGGCAGACGGCGCTGAAGTTCTACGGCCGCACCCTGGTGGACGAGGACTACAACGGCCTCGCCCTCGACGAGCGCGAGGGCGACCGCATCGCCGCGAGCCTCGGCGAGGCGGATGTGGTGTTCATGAAGAACCACGGCGTGATGGTGGTGGGCCCCTCCATCGCCGAGGCCTGGGACGACCTCTACTACCTCGAGCGCGCGGCCCAGGCGCAGCTCCTGGCCATGAGCACGGGCCGCCCGCTCAAGCCCGTGCCCGAGGCGGTGGCGCGCGCCACCGCCGCCCAGATGCGCCAGGGCGACCGCGAGAGCGCGCGCCTGCACCTCGAGAGCATCAAGCGCATCCTGATGAAGGAGCAGCCGGATTTCGCCGACTGATGCGGCCGGCGCGGCGCCCCGCTGCGTCGTCATCGGCGCGGCGGGCGGCATCGGCGCGGCGCTGGCCGATGCGCTGCAGGCGCGGGGCGAGCCGGTGCTGCGCCTCTCGCGCCGCAGCGACCCGCCGCTCGATCTGCTGGACGAGGCGAGCATCGCCGCCGCCGCCGCCCATGCCGGCGAGGGGCTGCGCCTCGTGCTCTGCGCCACGGGCTTCCTGCACGATGCGCGCTTCCGCCCCGAGAAGGCGCTGCGCGAGCTCGACGCGGCGCATCTCGCCCATGCCTTCGCGCTGAACGCCACCGGCCCCGCGCTGGTGATGAAGCATTTCCTGCCGCGCCTGGCGCGCGAGGGGCGGGCGGTCTTCGCCGTGCTCTCGGCGCGCGTGGGCTCGATCGCCGACAACAGGCTGGGCGGCTGGTACGCCTATCGCGCGAGCAAGGCGGCGCTGAACCAGCTTCTGCGCACCGCGGCGGTGGAGGCGGCGCGCACGCGCCCGCAGCAGATCCTCGTCGCGCTGCATCCGGGCACGGTGGCCACGCCGCTCTCGGCCCCCTTCTCCAAGGCGGGGCTCGAGGTGCAGAGCCCCGCGGAGGCGGCGGGGCGGCTGCTCGCGGTGATCGACCGGCTCACCCCGGCCGAGACCGGGGGCTTCTTCGACCATCGGGGCGAGGCTGTCCCGTTCTGACGAGAGGGGCGGCGAAGCCGCCCTCCGTCTCATGCCAGCGGCCGCTGATGTCGACTTCTGAGAAGCCGGCGCGGCCGCTGGTATGCCCTTGTTTCGGCACGCCGCCGCCCCACCGGGCCCCAACGCGGCCTGCCGCGTTGGGCGGTGGCAACCCGGCGTGCGCGATACCGTCCGGCGTGACCGCCCTCTGTCTCAGACCCTCGACCGGTAGATCTCGATCATGTCCGAGAGCAGCTTCAGCGCCTCCTCCTTCGGGCGCTGGAAGGCGTTGCGGCCGACGATGGAGCCGTTGCCGCCGCCGGCATGGATGGCGCGCACCTCGTCCAGCAGCGCCGCGCTGCTCTTGGCCTCGCCGCCCGAGAACACCACGAGCCGCCGCCCCGCGAAGCAGGACTGCACGACATGGGCGATGCGCGCGGCGGCGTTCTTCACCTCCACCGGGTTCGCCTCGTAGGTCTTCTTCGCGGCGTCGAGCGAGATCGCCTCGGTGGGCGGCTTCACCTTGATGATGTGCGCGCCCAGCAGCGCCGCCATGTGCGCGGCATAGGCGCAGATGTCGAGCGCCGTCTCGCCCACCTTGTCCAGCATCGGCCCGCGCGGATAGGACCAGACCACGACGGCCAGGCCGCAGGACTTCGCCTCGGCGGCGAGCTCGCGCAGCTCCTCCATCATCTCGAACTGGTGCTCGGAGCCCGGATAGATGGTGAAGCCGATGGCCGAGCAGCCGAGCCGCAGCGCATCCGCCACCGTCGCCGTCACCGCTTGGTCCTTGGTGGTGGAGAGGCTGTTGGAGCTGTTGACCTTCAGGATGGTCGGCACGCAGCCGGCATAGGTGGCGGCCCCGGCCTCGATCATGCCGAGCGGCGCGGCATAGGCGTTGAGCCCCGCCTCGATCGCGAGCTCGAAGTGGTAGAGCGGGTCGTAGGCCGGGGGGTTGGGCGCGAAGCTGCGCGCCGGCCCGTGCTCGAAGCCCTGGTCCACCGGCAGGATCACCATGCGCCCCGTGCCGGCCAGCCGCCCGGTCATCAGGATGCGGGCGAGGTTGGCCTTGGTGCCGGGATTGTCGCTCTCGTACCAGGAGAGGATTTCCTTGACCTTCCGCGTCAGCTTCATGGCGTCTCCTTTCGGGCGGGCCGGGGGCGTTCGCGCGGTGTGCTAGGCCATTTGCTCCGCGCCGGGAAGCCCGAGCCAGCGCGCGAGGTGCCGCCGCCCCTGGGGCTTGCCGAGATCCACCCGCGCGAGGTCGAGCGCCGGGGGGGCGGCCGGCCACAACCGGGCGCCGGCCGCGGCGAAGGCCGCTTCCAGCGCGGGAAAGGCCGGCAGGGCGGGATCGAGCACCGCCTCGCCGAAGCCCGCGCGCAGGGCGGCCAGCGCATGGCCCGGCGCATCGCCGGCGTCGAGCACGCCGCGCCCCCAGCCGCCGCCCGCCTCCAGCAGCGCCCGGAATCCCGCCACACCGAGATAGCCCGCCGCCCCGGGCGCGGAGAGAAAGCGCACCGGCGCCTCCCCGGCCAGCGCCAGCACCTGCGCCACCTCGGCCGCCGCATGGGCGATCACCGCGCGCGGTTGACCCTCGCCCGGCGTCATGCCAACGCTCTTGCAGGGCGATGGGGGCCGCTGCGCCGCGCGACAGGCCCCGCCGGGAGACGAGTTTGGCCGAGGACGACATCACGCTGCGCGCCGCCGAACGGCTGGAGGCCGCCGTGGAGCGCCTGATCCTGGCCATCGAGGAGCGCCTGACCGCCCCCTCCCCGCCGCCCGGCCCGAGCCCCGCCCCGCACCCGGAGATGGTCCCGCGCGCGGAGCTGGAGGCGCTGGCGCAGCGGCTCGACGAAACGCTCGCGCGCTTGCGCGCGGCCCTCGATGCGGGCGAAGGGTGAGGCGGTGAGCGGCAGGGAGGCGCGCCGATGGGGCAGGTGACGGTCCGCGTGAACGGCTACAGCCACACGATCGGCTGCAAGGACGGCGAGGAGCAGCACGTCCAGGACCTGATCGCCCAGATCGAGGAGAAGGTGCGGGTGATCCGCGCCATGGGCGGGCAGTTCAGCGAGGCGCGCATGCTGCTGCACGTGGCCCTGCTGCTGGCCGACGAGGCGAATGACCTGCGCATCGAACTCGCCCGGCTGCGCACCCAGGGCGCCCAGGCCGCCGCCGCGCCGCAGCTTCTCGCGCTGCCGCCCGAACCCCAGCCCGATCCGCGCCTCGCCGAGCGGCTGAGCCGCATCGCCGAGCGCATCGAGGGGCTCGCCCAAAGCCTGGAGAAGGGCTGAGCATCGAGAAGGGCTGACCCGCCCCGCCCTCGCCCGAGGCGGAAGGGTGGGCGCGAGGCCGCCCTGGCCGTTGGCGTCTGCATCCTCCCAAGGCCTGCCATAAGCAGGTGGGCGCCAGATGACCGGACCACGATCCGGCCAGCGCCAGCTCCCAGGAGTTGCGTATTGGCCCCGGGGATGTCTGTTGCCTGACGCACCGGGCCGCCTCGCCCCCACTAGGTAGGCCCGGGGGCCGCCGGGGGCAAGCGCCGCGCCCGCATCACCGGCAGCTCAGAATCCGGAGGTCATAGACCGGGTGCTCGAGCATGTTCACCGCCGGGGCCTCGGCGAACATCCAGCCGCGGAAGACGGGCCCGGCCCCGGGCGGGGCGAGGCTGTCGCTCACCTCCATGAAGGCCGCGGCGTCGGGCACCTCGTCGGGCGGGCGGGCGTGGCAGGCGCGCAGCAGGATGGTGAGCGTGCCGAAGCGCAGCGGCTGGCCCACCGTGGCGGTGAGCGTCGTCACCCGCGCCGTCACCTTGTCGAGGGCCTGGATCTGGCCGGTGCGGCGCTCCACCCAGCCCTGGGCGGAGGCGAGGCCGGGGGCGAGCAGCAGCAGGGCGGCCAGGACAATGCGAGCAGGGCTCATCGCCGGCGGGGGCTTTCGAGGGAGTCCACCAGCTCATGGAGGATGCGGCGCATCGCCCCCTCCTCCACCCCCATCAGCACCGCGTCCTCGAAGGCGTCCTGCAGCACCTGACGGGCCTCGGCGTGGTTCTCCGCCAGCATCTTGAGCTTCTCGCGGCAGGCGATGGGCTGGCCGTCGGCGCCCGGCCAGAGGGCGGGCGCGGCGCTCATCGCCGGGCCTCGCCCCCGCCCGCGCCGCCGCCGCCATTCATCTGCGTCACCGAGAAGATGAAGCGGCCGAGCAGGCTCTCCAGGCTGATGGAGCCCTGGGTCTCGGTGATGCGCCCGCCATCGGCCAGCACCGCATCGGCACCGCCCGGCACGATGGCGACATAGCGGCCGCCCAGCAGCCCTTCGGACTGGATTTCGGCGGAGGAATCGCGCGGCAGGCGCAAATCCGAGCGCACGCGCAGCGTCGCGACGGCCTGGAAGCTCTGCGGGTCGATGGCGAGGCCGGTCACGCTGCCCACCTTCACCCCGCCGATCCGCACATCCGCCCCCTCCGTCAGCCCGTCCACCCGGTCGAAGGCGGCGGTGAGGGTGATCCCGGAGGCGACGGGCGCGCGGCCGCCGAGCAGGATGGCGTAGCCGAGGAAGACGGCGGCGGTGGCGAGCACCACCGCGCCCATCATCACCTCCGCGAGGTTGCGGCCCTTCATCGGCGGATCCTGTTCATCGCGCGCAGATGGCGCCTCAGGCGCCCGGCGTCCAGGCCTCGTAGTCGCCCCCCGTGGGGCGGCGGCGGCCGCCGGCATAGTCGTGCCCGGCCGGGCGCCAGGCCCCGGGCGTGCCGGTCAGGTTGGGCTGGTGCGGCTTCTGCCAGGGGTGCTTCGGCGGCGGCAGGGGCGCATCCGTCAGGTGATGCAGCCAAGCGTGCCACTCCGGCGGCACGGAGGAGCTGTCCAGCCCCTTCGCCAGCGCCACGGTGCGGCGGCGGCGGTTGTACACCGGCTCCACGCGCCGCGACTCGTAGTAGCGGTTGCCGAACTGGTCCTGCCCGACCTTGCGGGCGAAGAGGCGGGTGGTCAGCAGCTCGATCGCGGACATGGCTTCAGTATCCCACAGTCCCGCGCCGGGGTCCAACCGGGGGTGGCCGCGCGTTATCCACAAGATGTTGTGGGTCAGCCCCGGATCGGACACCGCATCCGGCTTCCCGGCCGGGCGCGCCCGCGTTAGCCTCGCGCCATGGCCCGCTATCGTGGAACCCTCTGGGACGGGGTGGCGCTGCGGCGCACCCGCATCGGCGCGGACCCCGACGCGCCCCCCCGCGCCGTGGCCCTGCCCATCGGCTGGGAGGAGGAGGCTGCCGCCGCCCTGGCCGCCCTCGCCCCCGGGGCGGGGCCCGCCTCCCTGCCCCGGCTCGCCGAGGCGTGGATCGGCGCGGCGCTGGCGCGCGGCCGCAAGGCCGGGCTGGTGACGGAGCGCGAGGCCCCGCGCCTCGCCGAGGGCTGGCGCGCCCTGCTGCTGACCCGCCGCGGCGCCCCCGGGGCCGAGAGCTGGCGCGGCGAGGCCAAGGCCGAGCCCCGCTTCGTGCTGAACCTGCCCGCCTTCCTGGAGCCCGAGGGCGGTTTCGACATCGAGGGCTATGCCGAGGCCTGCGCGCTCGGCCTGCGCTTCCTCGACTGCGCCACCGCCGGCAAACCGGCGCGGCTGCGGCTCGGCTTCGCCGACCTCGCGGGCTGGCTGGCCGGGCTCGGCCTTCCCTATGACAGCCCGGGCGCGCGCGAGGCGGCGGCGGCCCTCGCCGCGCTGACCCGGGGTGCGGCCGAGGCCGAGAGCGGGCGGCTGGCCGAGCGACTCGGCGCGCGCGAGCCGGTGGCGCTGATCTGGCCCGAACCCCCGGCGGAAACGCCCGTGCCCGGGCTGGCCGCCGCCGCCCGTGCGGCACTGGACGCCGCCATGGCCTCGCCCGGGCTGCGGCACCGCAGCATCGTGGCCCTCGCGCCCCCGGACGCCGCCGAGGCGCTGCTGGGGGCCGAGACGGGCGGCATCGCCCCCGCCCCGGGCGCGACCCGCGCGGTCGAGACGCCCTCGGGCGTGGTGGATGTGCCTACCCGCGCCGCGCGCCGCTGCCCCGAGGGCCAGGTGGCCCGGCTGCTCGCGCCCGTCGGCGAGGCGGCGCGCCGGCGCATGCTGGAGACGGTGGCCCCCTTCCTCTCCGGCCCGGCCCCCGCCCCCGTCGCCCTGCCCGCGCCCCCGCGCCCCGCCCCGGCCCCGCGCCCCGCGCTGCGCCGCCAGCGCGGCCAGACGCTGCACGTCACCATCGGCGGGCAGCGCGTGGCGCTGCGCACCGCCGAAGAGGCGGGACAGTTGCGCGAGATCGCCTTCAGCCTGGCGCGCGAGGGCGCGACCACCCGCAGCCTGCTGGAGGCCTTCGCCCAGGCCGTCTCCATCGGTCTCGCGCGCGGCGTGCCGCTCGCGGAGTTCGTGGAGGCCTTCGCCTACACCCGCTTCGGCCCCTCCGGCGCGGTGGAGGGCGACCCCGACATCCCCCGCGCCACCTCGGTGCTCGACTGGGCCTTCCGCCGCCTCGCCCTCGACCATCTGGGCGCGGCCCTGCCCCAGCCGGAGGGGGAGGAGGGCGCCCCCGCCCGCAGCCCCGAGCCCGCGCCGCTGCTGCCGCTCGACCTGCCCAGCGCGCCCGAGCGGCGGCGCGGCCTGCGCGTCGTCGCCTCGGCGGGCTGAGCCCAGCCGCCTGAACGCCGGAAGGACATCGCCATGTCGAACGTGGAAGCGCGCCTCGCCGCCCTCGGCCTCGCCCTGCCGGAGCCCGCCGCGCCGGTGGCCAACTATGTCGGCTTCACGGTGAGCGGAAAGACGATCTACGTCTCTGGCCAGGTGCCCTGGAAGGACGGAAAGATCCATCCGGTCGGCCAGGTGGGGGCCGAGATTTCGGTGGAGGAGGCGAAGCAGGCCGCCGCGCTCTGCTTCCTCTATGTGCTCGCCCAGGCCAGGGCGGCGGCGGGCGGGGATCTCGACCGGGTGGCGCGGGTGCTGCGCATCACCGGCTATGTGAACAGCGCGCCCGGCTTCGGCGGCCAGCCCGCGGTGGTCAACGGCGCCTCCGACTTGGCCGTCGCCGCCTTCGGCGAGGCGGGGCGGCATGCGCGCAGCGCGGTGGGGGTGAACGCCCTGCCCGGCGGCGCGGCGGTGGAGGTCGAGGCGATCCTGGAACTCGCCTGATCCGCCCCACATCCGGGGCCATGGACGGCTCTCCCCTCACCCTCACCCTGCACCGCGCCATCGCCGAGATCGGCGCGGCGGAATGGGACGCCTGCGCCGGCGACAACCCCTTCACCTCGCACGCCTTCCTCTCCGCGCTGGAGGATTCGGGCAGCACGGGGCCGCGCACCGGCTGGCTGCCGCAGCATGTGGCGCTGCGCGACGCCGCGGGCACGCTCCTCGCCTGCGCGCCCTGCTACGCCAAGGCGCACAGCTATGGCGAATACGTCTTCGACCATGGATGGGCCGACGCCTTCGAGCGCGCGGGCGGGCGCTACTACCCCAAGCTGCAGGTCGCCTCGCCCTTCAGCCCGGTGCCCGGGCCCAGGCTGCTGCGCCGGCCGGGCGTGCCGGTGGCCGCGCTCGCGCAGGCGCTGCGCCAGGCGATGGAGGCGCTGGACTGCTCCTCCGTCCATGTCACCTTCTGCACGCGCGAGGAATGGGCGGCGCTGGGCGCCTGCGGCTGGCTCTTGCGCATCGGCGTGCAGTTCCACTGGCACAACCGGGGCTATGGCAGCTTCGAGGACTTCCTCGCCGCGCTGTCGGCCCGCAAGCGCAAGGCGCTGCGGCGCGAGCGGCGCAGCGTGGCCGAAAGCGGCCTCGTCCTGCGCACGCTGCGCGGACCGGAGGTGACGGCCGCGCAGTGGCAGGCCTTCCATCGCTTCTACCGCAACACGGTGGATGCGCGCTGGGGCAGCGCCTATCTCACGCCGCGCTTCTGGCCGCTGCTGGGCGAGCGGCTGGGCGAGCGCGTGGTGCTGATGTGGGCCGAGCGCAACGGCGAACCCGTGGCCGGAGCCTTGAACCTGCTGGGGCGGGACGCGCTCTACGGCCGCAACTGGGGCGCGGCCGAGGAGGTGCCCTTCCTGCATTTCGAGCTGTGCTATCTGCGCGCCATCGAGTTCGCCATCGAACACGGGCTGCCGCGCGTCGAGGCGGGGGCGCAGGGCGAGCACAAGATCGCGCGCGGCTATCTGCCGGTGGAGACCTGGTCGGCGCATCTGATCCGCCACGCCGGGCTCGCGCGCGCGGTGGCGGATTTCCTCGAGGCCGAGCGCCCGGCCGTGCGCGCGCGCATGGCCGCGCTGATGGAGCATTCCCCCTATCGCCGCGAGGGGGAGGGGTGATCCTCGCCCACGCGCAGCTCGCGCTCAGCATGGCGCTGGTGGGCGCCAATGTCGGCGTGGCGAAGCTGCTGGCCGAGCAGCTCCCCATCGCGATGATCGCCTGCCTGCGCTGCCTGCTGGCGGTGGCCATCCTCTGGCCGCTGGCGCGCGCGATCGAGGGGCGGGTGCGCGTCGCGCCCGCGCAGAAGCGGAACCTGTTTCTCCAGGCGCTGTTCGGCACGGCGATCTACAATGCGGGGCTGCTCGCGGGGCTCAGGCTGACCTCGGCGCTGGAGGGCGGGCTCGTGCTCGCCACCCTGCCTGCGGTGGTGGCGCTCGGCAGCTTCCTGTGGCTGCGGGAGCGGCTGCTGCCCCGGCAATGGCTGGCGGCGGGGCTCGCGGGGCTCGGCATGGCGGCGATCACGCTCGCCCGGCTTGGCGGCGAGGGCGCGGGGGGCGCCTCGGCGCTGGGCAACCTGCTGGTCTTCGCGGGCGTGTGCGGCGAGGCGATCTATGTGCTGCTGGCCAAGCGCATCGCGGGGGTGGTGCCGGTCTTCACCGCCTCGCTGTGGATGCAGGTCTTCTCGGCCGCGGTGCTGCTGCCCTTCGCCCTGCCCGACTGGGAGGCCGCCGCGGCGCTGGCCGACCCCGCGCTGGTCGGGCTGCTGCTGTTCCACTCCGTGACGGCGAGCGTGCTGTGCCTGCTGCTGTGGTTCCAGGGCTTGAAGCGCGTCAGCGCGGGTGTGGCGGGCGTCTTCACCGCCTTCCTGCCGGCGAGCGCGGCCGCCACGGCGGTGCTGTTCCTGGGCGAGGCCTTCGGCGCCATCCACGCGGCGGGCTTCCTGCTGATGACGGCGAGCGTGTTGCTGGCGGCCTGGCCGCGGCGATAGCGTCAGGCCATGCAGCCCTGGCTTGAGCTGAGCGTGCCGGAGTTCCTCGCCGCCTCGCCCGAGGAGGTGGCCGCCCGCCTCGCCCATGCCCAGGCCGCCCGCCACGCCATGCTCGAACTGACTCAGCGGACCGCCTGGGAGGATCTCGCGCGTGGGCTCCAGGCCGCACTCGCCGCGCCTGCCTGCGCGGGCTGGACGGTGATGCTCGAATACGACCTCCTGCGCCTGCACAAGCGCCTGGACGCGGTCGTGCTGACCGACCGCGCGGTCATCGCGATCGAGTGGAAGAATCACGCGCGCGGCGTCGCGCGCGCCGATCTGCGGCAGGTGGAGGATTACGCGCTCGATCTCCACGACTTCCACGCCGGCTGCCGCGCCCACCCCGTCGTGCCGCTGCTCGTCGCGACCGACGCGCCGCCCACGCCCTTTGCCGCGCCGCTGCTCTGGCAGGGCGTGCTGCCGCCAATGGCCTGCAACGCGGCGGAACTCGGCGCGCGGCTCGCCGCGATCGAGGCCGCGATCGGCCCACCCGCCGTGCCGCTCGACGCGCGCGCCTGGCGCGCCGCGCCCTACCGCCCCGTGCCCTCCGTGCTCGAGGCGGCCCAGATGCTCTTCGACCGCCACCGCAGCGCGGAGATGACGAGCGCGCGCGCGGATGCGGCGAACCTGACGCGCACGACCGAGGCCGTGGCCCGCGCCATCGCGCGCGCCGAGGCCGAGCAGGCGCGCATCGCCGTCTTCGTCACGGGCATCCCCGGCGCGGGGAAGACGCTCTGCGGCCTCAACATCGTCTTCGGCGCGCTGCGCGGGCATGGCGCGGCCTTCCTGACCGGCAACGCGCCGCTGGTCGCCGTGCTGCGCGAGGACCTGCGCCGGCGCGGCGGCGGCGGGCGCGACCACGCGCGCACCGCGCTGCAGAACGTGCACCGCTTCCTCGAGCATCACGTGACGCGGCCCACGGAGGTGCCGGAGGCGCGCATCATCGTCTTCGACGAGGCGCAGCGCGCCTGGGACGCGGCCCAGGCCACGCGCGACACGCAGCGGCGGGTGAGCCGCCTCACCATGAGCGAGCCCGCGCACACGCTCGAGATCATGGCGCGCCATCCGGGCTGGTCGGTCATCGTGGCGCTGATCGGCAACGGGCAGGAGATCAACACGGGCGAGGCGGGCCTCGCCGAATGGGGCCGCGCCATCGCCGCGCAGGGCGGCTGGCGCGCCCTCGCCGCGCCGCGGGCCCTCGAAGCCGCCGAGCCCGCGCAGCGGCTCGCCGAGGGCCATCCGCCCTGGCTCGACATTGACCCCGCGCTCGACCTCGCCGTGCCCATGCGCAGCGTCCGCGCGCCGCTTGGCGCGGCCTGGGTGGACGCGGTGCTGCGGGGCGACGCGCCGGCCGCGCGCGCGATCGCGGCGGAGGGCGCGCTGCCCTACCTGCTCACGCGCGACCTCGGGGCGCTGCGCGCCGGGCTGCGGCGCCTCGCGCGCGGCGAGCGGCGCGCGGGGCTCGTCGCCTCCTCGGGGGCCAAGCGCCTGCGCGCCGAGGGGCTCGGCGTGCAGACCGGCGCCGTCGAGCGCTGGTTCCTCGACCGGTGGCCCGATGTGCGTGCCTCGGACGCGCTCGAGACCTTCGCCACCGAATACGATTGCCAGGGCCTCGAGCTCGACGTCGTGGGCCTCGCCTGGGGCGGCGATCTGCGGCGCGGGACGGCGGGATGGGAGCCGCGCGCTTTCGTCGGCACGCGCTGGCAGGCGGTGCGCAAGGCCGAAGACCGCGCCTTCGTCGTGAACAGCTACCGCGTGCTGCTGACCCGCGCGCGCTACGAGACGCTCATCTGGGTCCCGCTGGGGAGCCCCGAAGAGGACCCTTTCCACGACGCGACGCGCCCGGCGCGGGAGATGGACGCGATCGCCGCCTTCCTGCTCGACTGTGGCGTGCGCCCGCTCGCGCTGTCCGACGAGGGGGGCGCGCGGACCCTCCTCTGACGCGCGCGGCGGTTTCGCGCCACACTGCGCCGATGCGTGCCATCTTCGTACTGCTCGCCCTCCTCCTCGCCGCGCCGCTGCAGGCCGCCGAGCTCAAGCTCGCCACCTGGAACATCGCCTGGCTCACGCTCCGCCCCGCGACGGACGAGCTGCTGCCGCGCAACCTCACCCCCCGCCAGCCGGGGGATTTCGCGCGCCTCGCCGACTATGCGCGGCGGCTCGATGCGCATGTGGTGGCGCTGCAGGAGGTGGACGGCGCCGAGGCCGCGGCCCGCGTCTTCGACCCGCGCGAGCACCAGTTCTTCTTCACCCGCGAGAACGACGTCCAGCGCACCGGCTTCGCCGTGCGGCGGGGGATCACGGCCACGCAGAACGAGGATCTCGCCGGCCTCGACCTCGTGCCCGAGGCGCGCTTCTCCCAGCGCCGCGGGGCCGACATCACGATCGAGGCGAACGGGCGGCGGCTGCGCCTGCTCTCCATCCACCTCAACGCCGGCTGCCGCGAGGGGCCCATGCAGGCCAGCCGCAGCCGCGAGTGCGAGAACCTGCTGCGCCAGTCCGAGGTGCTGGCGCGCTGGATCGGCGAGCGGCGGCGCGAGGGCGTGGCCTTCGCGATCCTGGGCGACTTCAACCGCCGCATGGACCACCCGCGCGACGAGATGAGCGCGCTCCTCGCCGCTGCGGCGCCGCTCGCGCGCGCCACGGAGGGCGCCTCAAACCCCTGCTGGGCCGACGCGCGCGGGGGGCGGCCCTTCATCGACCACATCCTCCTCGGCGGCCCCGCGCGCGACTGGCTGCAGCGCGGCAGCCTGCGCGTGATGGTCTATGCCGAGCGCGAGCCCGCCTTCCGCGACCGCCTCTCGGACCACTGCCCCGTCAGCGTGCGGCTTCGCCTCTCGTGAGGGATTTCGCGCGCATCACCCTGCCGCTCGCGGCGGTGAACTTCCTCAACCAGGCGAGCCGCGCGGTGCTCGCCCTGATCGGCCCGCTGCTGGCGGTGGAGTTCGCGCTCTCCGCCTCCGATCTCGGCCTGCTCGCGGCGGTGTTCTTCGTGGCCTATGCGGCGGCGCAGCTTCCGGTGGGCGTGGCGCTCGACCTCTACGGCGCGCGACGGGTGCAGACGGTGCTGGCGCTGACGGCCGCGGCGGGCTTCGCGCTTTGCGCGCTGGCCGCGGGGCCGGTGGCGCTTGGCCTCGGGCGCTTTGTCACGGGGGTCGGCATCTCGGCCGGGCTGATGGCCATGCTGAAGGCCAATGCGCAGTGGTTCCCCAAGGCGCGCGTGGCGGCGCTGACGGGCAGCGGCGTCTTCGTCGGCGCGCTGGGCGGGATGATGGCGACGCTGCCGCTGCAATCCCTGCTGCCGCTGCTGGGCTGGCGCGGCGGCTTCGCGCTGCTCGCGCTGCTGGCCTGCGCGATCGCGGCCTGGATCTGGTTCTCGCTCGAGGATGCGCCGCCAGGCTGGACGCCGCCGCCGCGCCGGGGCCTCGCGGCCGAGATCGCGGCCTTCGGGCCGATCTTCCGCCACCCCTATTTCCTGCGCTTCGTCCCGGCCATCATGGTGCTTTCGGGGATGAACTTCGTCTATCAGGGCCTCTGGGCGGGCCCCTGGCTGCGCGACGTGGCGGGGCTCGGCGAAGCGGCGCGGGCGGTCGTCCTGTTCTGCTACGCGGGCGGCATGGCGCTCGGCTCCTTCGGCGCCGGCCAGGCGGCGAGCTTCCTACAGGCGCGCGGCGCCTCGCCCATGCTGGTGCCGCTGCTGGGGATGGGCGCGCAGTTCCTGCTGCAGCTTCTGTTCATCCTGCACCCGCCGGGGGCGCTGGCCTGGCTCTGCCTCGCCTGGTTCCTCTTCGCCTTCTGCGGCTCATCGGGCCCCGCCGGCTACGCGGCGGTGGGCCAGCGCTTCGGGCCCGAGCTCGCGGGGCGCGTGGCCACCGCCATCAACGGCGCGATGCTCGTGCTGGTGTTCGTGCTGCAATACGCGATCGGCGCCATCCTCGACCTCTGGCCCCGCACGGCGACGGGCGGCTGGGACGCGACCGGCTACGCCTGGGCGATGGGGCTGACCGTGCTGCTCCAGGCGGCGAGCCTGTTCTGGGCTTGGCGCGCCGGGGCGGCGCTGCCAGCATCGCGCGCATGAGCCAGCGCGCCGACGCCACCCTCGCCCGTTTCCGAATCGAGAGCGGCAAGGGCTTCCGCCTGAAGGACCACGACCCGGCGGGCAAGCACGGCCTCACCATCGGCAAGGACGACGCGCCGGAGCTGCTGCGCCAGGGCGTCGAGCGCCTGGCGGAGCTGCAGGACAAGCTCTACGCCCAGGACCGCTGGGCGGTGCTCTGCCTGTTCCAGGCCATGGACGCCGCCGGCAAGGACGGCACCATCAAGCACGTCTTCAGCGGGGTGAACCCGCAGGGCTGCTTCGTGACGAGCTTCAAGGCCCCCTCCCCCGCCGAGCTCGACCAGGATTTCCTGCGCCGCCACATCGCGCATCTGCCGCGCCGCGGCGAGATCGCGATCCACAACCGCTCCTGGTACGAGGAGGTGCTGGTGGTGCGCGTGCATCCGCGCATCCTCGCCGCCCAGCGCCTGCCCGAGCGGATGGTGACGCGGCGCATCTGGAAGGAACGGCTCGAGGACATCGCGGCCTTCGAACGCTACCTCGCGCGGCAGGGCGTGGTGCTGCTGAAGTTCTTCCTCAACGTCTCGCGCGAGGAGCAGCGCGCGCGCTTCCTCGAACGCCTCGACCAGCCCGAGAAGAACTGGAAATTCTCCGCGAGCGACGTGGCCGAGCGCCGCCACTGGAAGGACTACATGCACGCCTATGAGGAGGCGATCCGCGCCACCGCCGCCCCGCACGCGCCCTGGTGGATCGTGCCGGCGGACCGCAAATGGCTCACCCGCCTCATCGTGGTGGGCGCCATCGTGCAGGCGCTGGAAGGGCTCGATCTGCGCTACCCGGTGCTGAGCGAGGCCGAGCGCGCGGCGCTGGCCGAGGCGCGGGCGGCGCTGGCATGACGCTCTACTTCGGCTACGGCTCCAACCTCGACGCGGAGGACTGGGCCGGCTTCTGCGCGCGCCGGGGCTTCGCGGGGGCGCGGCTCGAGCCCCTCTCCACCGCCCTGCTGCTCGACGAGGCGCTCGCCTTCGACCGCTTCGCCGCCTCGCGCCAGGGGGGCGCGCTGAACCTGCGCCCCGCGCCGGGCCAGGCGGTGGAGGGCGTGCTGTTCGAGGCGAACGATGCGGCGCTGGCCGCGCTCGACGCGAAGGAGGGCGCGCCCTTCACCTGCCGGCGCACCCCCTGCCATGTGGTGCTGCCCGACGGGACGGTGCGCGCGGCGATGACCTATCGCGCGGCGCCCGAGCGCTTCCACCGCCCGCACCCGCACTACCTCTCGGTGGTGCGGCGCGGCCAGGCGGCGCACGGCATCCCCCACGCGATGATGGAGGCCGCCGCCGAGGATCGCCCCGCGCCGCTCACCATCGCCCACCTCTTCGTCTATGGCACGCTGATGGAGGGCGAAGCGAACGCGCATCACCTCGCGGGCCTGCCGCGCCTTCCGGGCCGCATCCGCGCCGTGCTGCACGATGTGGGCCCCTACCCGGCGGTGCGGCTCGGCGAGGGCGAGGTGCGGGGCGAGGTGGTGGAACTCCCCCTCGAACGTCTCGCGGGCATGGACGCGCTGGAGGGCGCGCCGCCCGGCGGCGCGCCGGGCGGGCATTACCGGCGCAGCGTTCTGCCCGTGGCCACGCCGCGGGGCGTGCTGCGCGCCTATGTCTATCTGATGGAGGAGGCCGCGCGCTTCCCGCGCATCGAGACCGGCGACTGGCGCAGCAAGCCCGACCGCCTCGCCGCCTGGGCCGCATACGCGGCGCGCACGCCGGAAGCGGAGAGGTAGCGGGCGCGCACATCGGGGCGGCGGGATTCGAACCCACGACCTCCTGTACCCAAAACAGGCGCGCTACCAGGCTGCGCCACACCCCGTCGCGGCGGTTTTAGGCGGGGCGCGCGCCTTCCGTCCACCGGGGTTGCGCCGCACGGCGCGTCACGGCAGCAGCTTGCCCGGGTTCATCCGCCCCTCGGGGTCGAGCACCGCCTTGATCGCGCGCATCACGTCGAGCGCCACGGCGGGCTTCAGCGCCGCCATGGCCGCGCGCTTGGATTGACCGATGCCGTGCTCGGCCGAGAAGCTGCCGCCGAGTTCCACCGCGATCTCGCCCACCTCCTCCTCGAAGCGCGGCGCGCGCGCGGCCCATTGCGCGTGGCTCAGCCCGGGCGGGGCCTGCAGCGAGAGGTGGATGTTGCCATCGCCCATGTGGCCGAGCGCCACCATGCGGCCCTCGGGATAGGCGCGCGCGATCAGCCCCGCCACGCGCTCCAGGAAATCGGGGATGCGCGAGACGGGCACGGAGGTGTCGGTGGGCAGGCCCGGCGCCTCGCGCCGCGCGCATTCGGGGAAATCCTCGCGGATGGCCCAGAGGTTGCGGCGCTGCGCCTCGGTCTCGCACAGCACCACCTCCTCCGCCTCGCCGGCCTCGATGCCGGCCATCAGCGCGCCCTCCAGCGCCGCGCGCACGGGGATGGCGGCGTGCGGGCTCGCGCACTCCACGAGGCAATACCACTCCGCCGCGAGCGGCATGGGCTGGCGCAGCCCCGCACCGTGGCGCAGCGCGATCTCGATGCAGAGGCGGTGGATCAGCTCGAAGGCCACGAGCTCCGCCCCGCATTCCTGGCAGCGCGCGAGCAGCGCGAGCGCCGCGCGCGGGGAGCGCACGGCCACCAGCGCCGTCTCGCGCAGAACCAGGCGCGGAAAGAGCTTGAGCGAGGCCGCAGTGATGACGCCGAGCGTGCCCTCCGCGCCGATGAACAGGTGGCGCAGCGCATAGCCCGAATTGTCCTTCCGCACGCGGCGCAGATCATCGAGCACGCGCCCGTCGGGCAGCACCACCTCGAGGCCGAGCACGAGGTCGCGCGCATTGCCGTAGCGCAGGGTGCGGATGCCGCCCGCATTGGTGGAGAGCGCGCCGCCGATCATGGCGCTTCCCTGCGCGCCGAAATGCAGCGGGAAGAGCCGGCCCGCCGCCTCGGCCGCCTGCTGCACCGCCTCCACCGTGCAGCCCGCCTCGGCGATCAGGGAGTTGTCCAGCGCGTCCACCTCGCGCAGGCGGTTGAGCCGCTCGAGGCTCAGCACCACGCTGGGCGGGCCCTCGGCGAGCGGCACGGCCGCCCCGCAGAGCGAGGTGCGCCCGCCCGCCGGCACGACGGCGAGCCCGAGCCGCGCGCAGAGGCGCAGCGCGGCGCTCACCTCGGCGGTCGTGCCCGGGCGCAGCACGGCGAGCGGCGCGCCGCGATAGACGCCGCGCCAGTCCACCGCATAGGGCGCGATCTCCGCCTCCTCGCGCAGCACGGCGGCGGGGCCGAGAGTGTCGCGCAGCGCATCGAGCGGGGCCATGGGGATTCCTCCTGCGCGTCAGGACAGGCGCGCCGCGCCCGCGCGTCAAGCCGTTGACCGCGCCGCCCCGGCCCGCGACCATCGCGGCAAAGGCGGAGGAAGCGGCGATGGATGAGACCGACGTGGTGGTGATCGGCTCGGGCTCGGCGGGCAGCGCGGTGGCAGGAAGGCTCTCCGAAATCCCGGGCCTGCGCGTGACGGTGATCGAGGCCGGCAGCACGGATTCCAACATCTGGCTGCATGTGCCCATCGGCTACGCCAGGACCATGTACCACCCCACCATCTCCTGGAATTACGAGACGGAGGCCGAGCCGCATCTGGGCGGCCGGCGCATCCCCTGGCCGCGCGGGCGGGTGCTGGGCGGCTCCTCGGCCATCAACGGGCTCATCTACATCCGCGGCCAGGCCGAGGACTACGACATGTGGCGGCAGATGGGCTGCGTGGGCTGGGGCTTCGAGGACTGCCTGCCCTACTTCAAGCGCGCCCAGCGCCAGGAACGCGGCCCCTCCGCCCTGCACGGCGCCGATGGCCCCCTCTCCACCACCGACCTGCGGGACAAGGGCGTGCTCTCGCAGGCCTTCATCGAGGCCGCGCTCGAACTCGGCTTCCCCCGCAACGACGACTTCAACGGCCCGAGCCAGGAAGGCGCGGGCTGGTACCAGGTGACGGTGCGCGACGGCTTCCGCTGCTCCGCCGCCACCGCCTATCTCAAGCCGGCGGTGAAGGCGGGGCGCGTGCGCCTCATCACCGACGCGCAGGTGACGCGAATCCTGATCGAGGGTGGCCGCGCCGTGGGCGTCGAATACCGCCAGGGCGCCGAGACGCGGGTGCTGCGCGCGGCGCGCGAGGTGGTGCTCTCGGGCGGCGCGATCAACTCGCCGCAGGTGATGATGCTCTCGGGCCTCGGCCCCGCCGCGCATCTGCAGGAGATGGGCATCCCCGTGCTGCGCGACATGCCCGAGGTCGGCCGCAACCTGCAGGACCATTTCCAGGCGCGGCTGATGTACCGCGCGAACGCGCGCGTCTCGGTGAACGAGGTGCTGGGCTCCTGGCTCGGCATGGCGCGCACCGGGCTGCAATACCTGCTGGCGCGCCGCGGCCCGCTCACCTTCGCCGCCGGCACCTCGGGCCTCTTCGCGCGCGTGCTGCCGCAGAGCGCGACGCCGGACGTGCAGCTCCACTTCATCCCCTGGAGCGCGGACAGCGTGAAGGAGGGGCTGCACAGATGGCCGGGCTTCACCATCAGCGTCTGCCAGCTCCGCCCCGAGAGCCGCGGCGCGCTCACCCTCGCCTCGCCCGATCCGCTGGCCAAGCCGCGCATGTTCGCCAATTACCTGGCCACCGAGACGGATCGCCGCTGCATGACCGAGGGCGTAAAGCTCGGCCGCAGGCTCGCGCGCAGCCGCGCGCTCGGGCGCTTCGTGGAGAGCGAGCACGCGCCCGGCCCCGCCGTGCCCGACACGGACGAGGCGCTGCTCGCCTTCGCGCGGGAGAAGGGCGGCACCATCTACCACCCCACCAGCACCTGCCGCATGGGCGCGGACGAGCGCAGCGTGGTGGATGTGGAGCTGCGCGTGCGCGGGGTGGAGCGGCTGCGCATCGCCGACGCCTCCATCATGCCCGCGGTGGTCAGCGGCAACACCAATGCGGGCTGCATCATGATCGGCGAGCGCTGCGCCGATTTCATCCGGCGGGCCGCGTGAGCAGGCTCTCGGCGATGCGCGCCGCCGCGCGCCCGTCGCCATAGGGGTTGCCGGCCCGCGCCATGGCCGCCCAGGCGGCCGGATCGTCGAGCAGCCGCGCCGCCTCGGTCGCCAGCCGCTCCGGATCGGCGCCGACGAGGCGCGCCGTGCCGGCGGCGATGGCCTCGGGCCGGTCGCTCCTCTCGCGCGCCACCAGCACGGGGCGGCCGAGGCTCGGCGCCTCCTCCTGCACGCCGCCGCTGTCGGTGACGATGAGATGGGCCCGGCGCATCAGCCAGACGAAGGCCGCGTGCGGCTGCGGCGGCAGCAGATGCACGCGCGGATGCCCGCCCAGCGCGGCGCGCAGCGGCGCCTCGGCGGCGGGGTTGAGGTGCAGCGCCACCACCACCTCCACATCCCCCCGCGCGGCGAGGCGCAACAGACCCTGCGCGATGCGCGCGAGGCCGCCGTCCAGGCTCTCGCGCCGGTGGCCGGTGACGAGGATCATGCGCCGCGCGGGGTCGAGGAAGGCGAAGCGCGCGGCCATCTCCGGAGCGGCCGCCGCCCGCGCGGCCACCCAGACCAGCGCGTCGATGCCGGTGTTGCCCGTCACCTCCACCGCCCCGGGCGCGATCCCCTCGCGCGCGAGGTTCGCCGCGGCCAGCGGGGTGGGCGCGAAATGCCGCCGCGCCAGCCGCGCGATGACGCTGCGGTGCATCTCCTCCGGCCAGGGCGAGAGCGGGTCATGGGTGCGCAGCCCCGCCTCGACATGCGCCACCGGCACCCGGGCGTAGAAGCCCGCCAGCGCGCCGGCGAAGGCCGTCGCCGTGTCGCCCTGCACCACCAGCCAGTCGGGGCGCGCGGTGCGGAGCCAGGCCTCCACCCCCGTCAGCACCGCCGCCGCCAGCGCGGCGAGGCCCTGGCCCGGGCGCATGAGCGCGAGGTCCGCATCCGGCGCGAGGCCGAAGCCCGCCAGCGCCTCGTCCAGCAGATCGCGGTGCTGGCCGCTGGAGAGAAGGGAGCAGCGCACGCCCTCCCGCCCCCTGAGTTCCAGGATCAGCGGGGCGAGCTTGATGGCCTCGGGCCGTGTGCCGACAAGGCAGGCGATGTGCATGCGGGCCGGTCCCTCGCCGCAGCCGGGGCGTCCAGATTAGGGCGGGCGGCGGGCCGAGGGGAGGGTGAGGCCCCCTCCGCCCGGCGGGCGCTGCATGGCCCCGCTGCGGCGCGCCGCCGCCCGCCGACCCGGCGTGCCCGGCGCCTCCGGCGGGATGCCGCCGGTATCACAGCGGCGCCGCCTCCGCCTCCAGCCAGGCCCGCGCGCCCTCGCCGAGCAGCGGGCCGATCTCCGCGCGCACCCGGGCGTGGTAGGTGTTGACCCAGTCGCGCTCGGCGGGGGAGAGCCGGGCGGGCTCGATCAGCGCGCGGCAATAGGGGGCGAGGGTCAGCGTCTCGAAGCAGAGGAAGGGCTTGGCCTGATCGGGCAGGGCCGGGGCGGGCTGCACCAGCAGCAGATTCTCGATGCGGATGCCGTAATGGCCCGGCAGGTAGAAGCCCGGCTCGTCGGAGAGGATCATCCCCGCCTTGATGGGCACCGGCTTGGCGGCGCGGCTGAAGGCCACCGGCCCCTCGTGCACCGAGAGGAAGCTGCCCACGCCGTGCCCGGTGCCGTGGTCGTAGTCGAGGCCCATCTCCCACAGCGGACGGCGCGCGATGGCGTCGAGGTGCGGCCCCGCCACGCCCTCGGGGAAGCGCAGCGTGGCCAGGGCGATGTGCCCGCGCAGCACGGCGGTGTAGCGGGCGCGCAGCGCCTCGGGCGCCGGGCCGGGGCCGGTCCAGAGGGTGCGGGTGATGTCGGTGGTGCCGTCGGGATACTGGGCGCCGCTGTCGATCAGGTAGCACTCGCCGGGCCCGATCGCGCGGTCCGTCGCGGGTGTTGCGCGGTAGTGCACGATCGCCCCGTTCGGCCCGCTGCCGGAGATGGCGGGGAAGGCCTCGGCCACGAAGCCCGGTCGCAGCCGGCGCAGATCGAGCAGATGGCGGGCGGCGGCGATTTCGGTGAGCCCGCCCTTGGGCGCCTCGGCGGCGAACCAGGCGAGGAACTCCGCCATGGCCGCCGCATCGCGCCGGTGCGCGGCGCGGGCGCCGGCCTGTTCCACCGGGTTCTTCGTGGCGCGCGGCAGGCGGCAAGGATCATCGCCCGCCACCACCTCCGCCCCCGCCTCGCGCAGCCGGGCGAAGAACCAGGCGGGCGTGGCCTCCGGATCGAGCCGCAGCTTGCGCCCCTTCAGCGCCGCCAGCGCCTCGGGCAGGGCGGAGCGGTCGCGCACGGCCACCCGTGCGCCGAGATGGGCGCGCGTCGCCTCCGGCACCCGCTCCGGCGCGTGCAGGAAGAACTCCGCCGAGGCGTCGGCGCGCAGCAGGCAGAAGCCGAGGGCGAGCGGCGTGTGCGCGAGATCGCCGCCGCGGATGTTGAGCAGCCAGGCGACGGAGTGCGGGTCGGCCAGCAGGCAGGCGTCCTCGCCGGCGGCGCGGAGCTCGGCCGCCGCCGCCTCGCGCTTCGCCTCGGCCGCGACGCCCGCCTCCTCCAGCCGATGCGCCAGAACGGGGGCGGCGGGGGGTGCGGGCCGGTCGGTCCAGACCATGTCCACCGGGTTGCGCGGCAGCGGCACGAGGCTGACGCCGGCGAAGCGGGCCAGCGCGGCCTCGGCGTGCAGCCAGGGGTCATAGCCGATGCGCCGGCCCGGGGCGTGGCGGCGGAGCCATTCGGCGGGCGGCTCCTCGGTGATGTGGCGGCGCTCCCACAGCGCCGGGTCGGTCTCGGCGGCGAGCTGGGTGGTGTAGCGGCCATCGGTGAACACCGCCGCGCGGTCCATCAGCACCACGGCGAGCCCCGCGCTGCCGGTGAAGCCGGTGAGCCAGGCGAGGCGCTCGGCCGAGGGGGCCACATATTCGCCCAGGAACTCGTCGCCGCGCGGCACGAGCACGCCCTCCACCCCCAGCTCGGCCAGGGCGGCGCGCAGGGCGGCGAGGCGGCGGGCGGGCTCGGTCATCTGTCGCTGATCCGTCATTAACGCATGTGTCCACAATAAGGCATGCGCCTATCGCATGCGAGCCGCAGAGACTTCGCGCGCCCGGCCCGCGCTGTTTCCTCCTACATCACCGTCATCCGGGCGGCGAGGCCGCCCCTCCCAAAGACGGATGGATTCCATGAACTCCCGCATCACCCCGGCCGAGGCCGCGCTGCTGATGCCTCTGGCCACCCCGCGCCGCCCCAGCGAGGCGGAGCAGATCGAGGCGATCATCGCCGAGGCGCGCCGCGCCCGCGACGCCGCTCTGGCCGAACGCATCGCCGGCTTTTTCCGCGGCCTGCGCGAGATCCTGACCACGCTGCGCCGCCGCCGCGAGACGATCGAGGAGCTGCGCGCGCTCAGCGATCGCCAGCTCAAGGACATCGGCGTGGCGCCGGGCAACATCGCCGCGGCCGCCGCGAACGCCACGCCGCTGCCGGCGAACGACCTGGCCGGGACCCGCCACGCGGCCTGAACGGGCCTCGTCGGTCGCTTCCGCCCCGCGCCGGGTGCATGACGGACCCGGCGCGGCCTTGCCTTGCGCATCGCGGACCGAGACGGTCCGATAGCGGCGCATGAGCCGCCCCGCCCCCTCCCCCCGCGCGATCCTCTGGATCGCCATCCTCTCGGCGGCGGCGACGGCCAGCCTCGCCATGGGCATCCGGCAGACCTACGGGCTGCTGCTGCTTCCTCTCGCCGCCGAACAGGGCGTGGCGCCCTGGGCCTTCGGGCTTGCGGTGGCGCTGCACAACCTGGTCTGGGGCGTCGCCCAGCCCGCCTCGGGCGCGATGGCGGACAAGCACGGCTCGGGCCGCGTGATGGCGGCGGGCGGGCTGTTCTACGCGCTGGGCTGCGGGCTGCCGGCGCTCTGGCCTTCCAACACCGCCGTGCTGCTGGGCATCGGCCTCTTCTCCGGCATCGGGGTGGCCTGCGCGGGCACGGGCCTCGCCCTCGCCGCCATCGGCCGCCTCGCGCCGCCCGAGAAGCGGGGCGAGTACATCGGCATCGCGAGCGCGGGCGGCTCGCTGGGCCAGGCGGCCATGGTGCCCGTCACCTTCGCCTCCATCGGCTGGTTCGGCGCCACCGGGGCGCTGGCGATGCTGGCGCTGGCCGCGCTCGTCATCGTGCCGGTGGCGCGCAACATCGAGTGGCGCGCCACGCCGCGCAGCGGCCCGCCGGCGGCAGGGCTCGCGGGGCTTCCGGCGCTGGCCCGGCGCGCGCTGGCGGATCGCGACTTCGCCCTGCTCACCGGCGGCTTCTTCGCCTGCGGCTTCCAGCTCGCCTTCCTCACCACCCATCTGCCCTCGCACCTCTCGCTCTGCGGCATGCCGGCGGATCTCGGCATGACGGCGCTGATGCTGATCGGGCTGTTCAACATCCCCGGCTCCTGGGCCTGCGGCTGGATTTCCTCGCGCGTGAAGCCCGAGGCGGCGCTGGGCTTCATCTACCTGCTGCGCACCGTGGCCATCGCGCTCTTCGCCGCCGCCACGCCCAGCGCCTGGGGGACGATGCTCTTCGCCGCCGTGATGGGCTTCGTCTGGCTCGGCACCGTGCCGCTCACCAGCGCGGCCATCGCGCGGCGCTTCGGCGTGGGCGATCTCGGCGCGCTCTACGGCGTGTGCTTCTTCAGCCACCAGATCGGCGGCTTCCTGGGCGCGGGTGCGGGGGCGCTGCTCTTCTCGGCGGTGGGCAGCTACGCGGCCTTCTGGCCGGTGATGGTGGCGGTGGGTCTGCTCGCCTCGGTGCTCAACTGGATGACCCGGGCGCCGGGGGCGCGGGCCGCGGCGGTGTGATGCGGCCGGCGTTCACGCCGGCCGGTTGATCAGGCCGCCGCGCGGGTGCGGTAGCCCTTGGGGTTGGCCGCGTGCCAATTCCAGGCGCTGCGCACGATCTCGTCCAGCGCGGCGTGGCGCGGGGCCCAGCCCGTCTCGGCCCGCAGCTTCGCCGAGGAGGCGACGAGGGCCGGCGGATCGCCCGCCCGGCGGGGGCCGTTCTCGTGCGGCACCGGCCGGCCGCTGACGCGCTCCACCGCCGCCATCACCTCGCGCACGGAATGGCCCGCGCCATTGCCGATGTTGTAGCGCACCGAACCGTGCTCGAGCCGCGGCAGCACCGCGATGTGCGCGGCCGCAAGGTCCATCACATGCACGTAGTCGCGCACCGCCGTGCCGTCCTTCGTGGCGTAGTCGGTGCCGAAGACGTGCAGCGGCGGCAATTCGCCCAGCGTGGCGAGGATGGCGCGGGGGATGAGGTGCGTCTCGGGCTCATGGTCCTCGCCGGCGCGGCCGGCCGGGTCCGCGCCCGCGGCGTTGAAGTAGCGCAGGCTCGCGGAGCGCAGCCCGTGCGCGCCCTCCGCCCAGGCCAGCGCCTGCTCCACCATCAGCTTCGAGAGGCCATAGGGGTTCACCGGGGTGGTCGGCGCCTCCTCGGTGATGGGCACGCTCTCGGGCACGCCGAACACCGCGGCGGTGGAGGAGAGCACGAATTTCCGGCAGCCCGCGCGCACCGCCGTCTCGGCCAGCGCGAGCGAGTTCGAGACGTTCTCGCGGCAGTAGCGCAGCGGGTCCTTCATGCTGTCGCCCACCAGCGAGAGCGCGGCCATGTGGAACACCGCCTCGAAGCGCCAGGCGGCGAAGACCTCCTCCACGCGCCGGCGTTCGGCGAGGCTCGCCTGCACCAGCTCCGCCCCCGGCGGCACGGCGGCGCGATGCCCCGTGCTGAGATCGTCGAGCACAACGACCTGATGCCCCGCATCGAGCAGGGAGAGCACCACATGGCTGCCGACATAGCCGGCGCCGCCGGTCACCAGGAAACGCGACATGCGCTGAACACTCCGATGGAGCGCATCTAGCCACGGATTGTGGCGCGATTCCGTTGCCTTCCCGCCAGAAACCCGGCGCGCGCCACCGCGAGCCGGTCCATCAGGCCGCGCCGCGCCTCCCGCCCGCGGGCGAGCCGCGCGAGATCGCGCCGCGCGAGCACGAGCGGCAGGGCGGCGGCGATGGCCGCGCCAGGCAGCGCCGAGAGATCGGGCGCGGGGGGTGCGGCGGCCGCGAGGGCGCGGATGGCGGGCGCGAGCCGCGCGGGATCGGCCAGGGCCGCGGCGGGCTCCACCGCATCCGCCGGCAGCAGGCAGCGCCCCCGCGCGGCGAGGCCCGGCGCGGCGCGCAGCACGCCCGCGAGCCCGTAGAGCATCCCCGCCTCCTGCAGCGCGGGCAGCAGCGCCGCGGGCGCGCCGAGCGCCCGGCCCGCCGCCACGCACCACCCCCCCGCCGTGCCGCGCAGATAGGCGTGGAAGGCGGGGGTGGAGGGGAAGCCTTCCTCCTCCGCCTCGGCCTCGCGCGCCTCGGCCATGGCGATCAGATCCGGCGCGTGCAGCGCGCCCGCGGCGATGGCGGCGTGCAGCGGCGCGGCCAGCTCATGCGCGCGCGGGGCGCGGCCGGCGGCCGCCTCCTCCACCGCCTCGCGCCACCAGGTGAGGCGGATGAGCGCGGCGAGCGGATTCGTCGCGGCCTCGCGCGCCCGGGCGAGCTCGTGGTTGTAGGCGATGAGCAGGAACAGCGCCTCGCGCCGCGCGGGCGGGGCGAAGAGGGCGCAGAGGAAGCGGTCCGGATCGTGCCGGCGCGCGATCTCGCCGGGGCGGCTCAGCTCGGGCATCCCGGCGCCTCATGGGGGCGGGCAGGCGCTTGCGCAAGCGGTTGACGCTGCGCGCGCCCCCGCCTTACCTCCCGCCCCGAGAACCATCCCGCGGGAGAGACGCGATGCCCTTCAGCCTTCCCCCCCTGCCCTACGCCACCGGCGCGCTGGCCGCCCAGGGCATGTGCCAGGAGACGCTCGAGCTCCATCACGGCAAGCACCACAACGCCTATGTCACGGCGCTGAACGGGCTGATCGAGAGCAAGGGCCTCGCCGGCAAGACGCTGGAGCAGATCGTCGCCGAGGCCGGCCAGGCCGGCGCCGAGGGGCTGCCCGTGCTGAACCAGGCCGGCCAGCACTGGAACCACATCCTGTTCTGGCAGGTCATGTCGCCCAATGGCGGCGGGGACAAGCTGCCGGCGAAGCTCGCGGCCAAGATCGACAGCGACCTCGGCGGGCTCGCGGCCTTCAAGGAGGCCTTCAAGCAGGCCGGCGTGACGCAGTTCGGCTCGGGCTGGTGCTGGCTGATCGTCCGCCCCGACGGCAAGCTCGCCGTCACCAAGACGCCCAATGGCGCGAACCCGATCAGCACCGGCGAGGGCACGCCCATCCTCGGCTGCGACGTGTGGGAGCACGCCTACTACCTCGACTTCCGCAACGTGCGGCCGAACTATCTCGACAACTTCCTGAACAAGCTGGTGGACTGGGCGGTGGTCGAGAGCCTGATGGAGCAGGGCGGGCTGAAGAGCGGCCAGAGCGCCTAGAGCCATTTCACATCGACCGGAATCGCGATCGGGGATTCCGGCACGGCGCTGATGTGTGATTCATCGGTCTCCGGAGCTGAAACCGGAGGCAGCGATGACATGGCGATCTGGCCAGGCATATTCGCAGGATCTGCGTGAGCGCGTGTTGGCGGCGGTGGACGGTGGACTGCGCGTGCGCGAGGTGGCGCCGCTGTTCCGGGTGAGCATCTCCTACATCTACAAGGCGCTGGCGCGCCGTGCGGCGACGGGGGCGACCACCGCTTCGGCGCGTGGTGGCGCGCGGCGCAAGGCGGTGCTGGCCGGGCATGAGGCGGCGCTGCTGGCG
>NZ_AUDH01000008.1 GCF_000425365.1 Rubritepida flocculans DSM 14296
CAGGACCGCGACGGCGCCAAACCTCTGCTGCGCGCCTCCCGAGGCCTGTGGTGCTTCGTCGAGACCGTGTTCGCCGATGGTGGATATGCCGGCAAACTCGTCGATTGGGCGAAGCAGAAGGCCAACCTTGCACTCACCATCGTCAAGCGGCCACGCGCACTGCCGCGCTTCGAGCCGCTGCCGCGCCGATGGGTCATCGAGCGCAGCTTCGGATGGCTCATCAAGAACCGCCGCCTCGTCCGCGACTTCGAGCAGCGAACCGATGTCGCCGAAACCCTCATCCGCATCGCCGCCACCGTCACCATGCTCCGCCGCATCCCGTAGCCACCGTCACTTCTCAAACACGCTCTCAGATGCGCCGGCCCTCACCCGAAACGCCCCCGCCACCAGGCGACGAAGCGGCCGAGCCCCTCCTCGAGCGGCGTGGCCGGCCGCCAGCCGAAATCCCGCGCCATGGCCGAGACATCGGCCCAGGTGGCCGGAACATCGCCCTTCTGCATCGGCTCCAGACGCCGGATCGCCGCGACGCCGAGCAGCCGCTCGAGGATCGCGACCATCTCCAGCAGCTCCTCGGGCCGGCTGTTGCCGATGTTGTAGAGGCGCTGGCCGGGCCCCGCCGGCGGGTGGTCCAGCACGGCGAGGATGCCGGCCACCGCGTCGTCCACATAGGTGAAGTCCCGCCGCATGCGGCCCTGGTTGAACAGCCGGATGGGCCGGCCCGCGCACATCGCCTCGGTGAACAGCCAATAGGCCATGTCCGGCCGGCCCCAGGGGCCATAGACGGTGAAGAAGCGCAGCGCCGTCAGGCGCAGCCCGTAGAGGGCGGCGTAGCTGTGCGCCATCAGCTCGCCCGCCGCCTTGGTGGCGGCGTAGAGCGAGGCGGGGCGGTCCACCCGGTCCTCCTCGCGGAAGGCGCCCTCGCGCACGCCATAGACGGAGCTGGTGGAGGCATGCACGCAATGGGCGATGCGCCCCTCCGACCGGCGCACCCCCTCGAGCACGGCGAGCTGGCCCGTGACATTGGCCGCGGTGTAGGCGAAGGGCGCCTCCAGCGACCAGCGCACCCCCGCCTGGGCGCCCAGATGCACCACGCGATCGAGCCCCCGCTCCGCGGCGAAGAGCGCGGCCATCCCCTCCTGGTCCGCGAGGTCGAGGCGGTGCAGCGCGAACTGCCCCGGCCGCGCCCCGGCGGTCAGCGCGGCGATCCGCGCCTCCTTCAGCCGCGGGTCGTAATAGGCGTTGAAGTTGTCGAGGCCGATGACGCGCTCGCCGCGCGCCAGCAGCGCCGCGGCCAGATGCGCGCCAATGAAGCCCGCAACCCCGGTGACGAGAACGTCGCCCAAACCCGCCTCAGCCCCGCCCGACGCCGCGGTAGTCGAGCCCCGCCTCGCGCATCGCGAGCGGATCCCAGGCGTTGCGGCAGTCGAAGATCAGCCGGCCGCGCATGGCGGCCTTCAGCCGCTCGGGCGTGATGGCGCGGAACTCGTTCCACTCCGTCAGCAGCATCACCGCATCCGCCCCTTCGGCGGCGGCGAGCGCATTCCCGGCGTAGGAGACGGCGGCCGGCAGCAGCGGGCGCGCATTGGGCATGGCGACGGGGTCGAAGGCCACCACCTCCACCCCGGCGGAGACGAGGCGCGGCAGGATGGCGAGGGAGGGCGCCTCGCGCATGTCGTCCGTCTCGGGCTTGAAGGCGAGGCCAAGCACCGCCACGCGCTTGCCCGCCGGCGCGCCCAGCAGGGCCAGCATGCGCTCGGCCATGGCGCGCTTGCGCGCCTCGTTCGCGGCGATGGTCGCCTCCACCAGCGTCACCGGCGCGCCGGCGTCGCGCGCGGTGCGCGCCAGGGCGAGCGTGTCCTTGGGGAAGCAGGAACCGCCATAGCCCGGGCCGGGATGGAGGAATTTCCGCCCGATGCGCCCATCGAGGCCCATCCCGCGCGAGACGTCGTGCACATCGGCGCCCACGCGCTCGCACAAATCCGCGATCTCGTTGATGAAGGTGACCTTGGTGGCGAGGAAGGCGTTGGCGGCGTATTTGATCAGCTCCGCCGTCTCGATCGAGGTGGCGATGATCGGCGTCTCGATCAGGTAGAGCGGCCGGTAGAGGCGGCGCAGCACGGCGAAGGCGCGGTCGCTGTCGGCGCCGATCACCACGCGGTCGGGCCGCATGAAGTCGCCGATGGCGCTGCCCTCGCGCAGGAATTCGGGGTTGGAGGCCACGACGATGTCGAGATCGGGCCGCACCCGGGCCACGAGCTCGCGCAGCTTCGCCCCCGTGCCCACCGGCACGGTGGATTTGGTGACGAGCACGAAGGGCGCCTCCGCCTCGCGCGCCGCCTGCTCGGCCGCGGCGAAGACGTAGCTGAGATCGGCATGCCCGTCGCCCCGGCGCGAGGGGGTGCCGACGGCGAGGAACACCGCCGCCGCCTCCCGCAGCGCGGCCTTGAGGTCGGTGGTGAAGGTCAGGCGGCCGTCCTTCACGTTCTCGGCCACCAGCCGGTCGAGCCCGGGCTCGTAGATCGGGATGCGGCCGGCGCTCAGCGCCTCCACCTTCGCCGCATCCGCGTCCACGGCCACCACGTCGGTGCCGAACTCCGCGAAGCAGGCGGCGGAGACGAGCCCCACATAGCCCGCCCCGATGATCGCGATGCGCATGGTTCCTCGCTTCTCCGCGGGAAGGCCCCGGCGGATTCGGTCGCGGCCGCACCATCCCAGCCCCGGCGCGCCCATTCAAGCGCAGGGGCGGTGAATCAGAGGTAGCCGAGGGCGCGCATCTCCGCGCGGAAGAACTCGTCCAGCTCCGCGATCACCTCGGGCGGAAGCTTCTCCCGATGATCCCCGGGGGTGACCTTGCGCACGAAGGCGTGCGGGTTCTCCTCGGCCGGGATCACGTCGGCCCAGCGCAGGATGCCCCTGAGCTGCGGCTCGGGCAGCCGCCAGCCGAAATGCGCGCAGGCATCGAGCAGGAAGGCGCGCTTGTCGAGGATCGCCTGCTCGTAGCGGTAGAGGCGAAGCCCGGGCAGCGAAAGGAAGGGCAGGTACTGCCGCAGCGCCTCGCGGAAGCTGTTCGCGGCGCGCAGGGCATAGGCCGCCACGTCGCTCGACTGGGCGCGGGCGCGCTGGGCCAGCATCTGCGCGCGCGCCTCGCCGGCCGCGGGAACCGAGTGCGAGAAGGCGTTGGAGAAATACTCGCTGACCAGCGCATCCCGCGGGTCCCGTACGAGGAGGACGCTGCGCCCATGGACGAGCTCGGGCGCGTCCAGCAGCAGCGAGGGCGCGTTGCGGAAGCCGCCATAGACATTGCCGCCGCGCAGCAACGAGGCGATGGACGGGTCGCTCCGCCAGCGTTCCACATCCACCCCTTCCTCGAAGAGCCGACCCGCCACATCCACGAAGTTCAGCCCGTTGAAGCGCGCCACCGCGGCCAGCATCGAGTTCATGATCGAGCTGCCGGATTTGCGGATGCCGAAGACGAACACCGGCGGCCGCGCCGGATCGTCCGCGATCTCGAAAGTGACGCCGCAGAAGCGGATCTTCAGCAGCCCGGCCATGCAACCTCCCCCACAGGAGCGAGGCCTGGCCTCCGCCGCCCCTGTCTTCGTCCTTTCATGCCGCCACCCGCCGAGACGCCATGACTGTGGCGGCTCCCCGCCGCATCAGGCCCGAAGGCCGCTGCTCGCCCCGGATCGCCCCCGCCCGGGATGCGCGGCGGGGCCGGCCTGACGCCCGCGCATCCCATTCCATGCAATATTAATACTCCTTCCGCCGGGCGCGATGTCAAACAGCCGCCCCGGCGCGTGCCCAGGCGATGGCCGCATCCGCCAGCGCGGCCACCGTGTCCACCACAGGGAAGGGGGGCGGCGGGCCCGCGGCCATGCCGAGCGGGATTTCCGTGCAGCCCAGCACCACCGCCCGCGCGCCGCGGGCCATCAGCGCCCGCGCCACCGCGGCGAGCGGCGCGTGCGATTCCGCAAGCCGGTTCGCCTTCACCAGCGCGATGGCGGGGCTGACCTGCGCCTCCATCTCCCCGGGGCTCGGCAGCAGGCAGGGGCAGCCCAGCCGCTCCTGATAGAGGCCGCTCGCCAGCGTCGCCGCCGTGCCCATCAGCCCCACCGGGCCCTCCGCCAGCCCTTGGGCGGCGAGCGCGGCGCGCGCCGCGTCCACGATGTGCAGCAGCCGCATGGGGGTGGCGGCCTGCATGGCCTCGAACCAGAGATGGGCGGTGTTGCAGGGAATGGCCACCGCCCCGCAGCCCGCGGCCTCCAGCCCCTCGAGGCCGCGCAGCAGCCAGGGCAGCGGGTCCTCGCCGCCCGCAAGGCGCGCGGCCGTGCGGTCGGGCACGCGCGGGTCGGACCACAGCACGGCGGGGATGTGCTCCTGGTCGCGCGCGGCGGGGGTGCGCAGGGTGAGCTGGCGCATGAACTCCGCCGAGGCGAGCGGCCCCATGCCGCCCAGCACGCCCAGAACCCGCGTCATCGCAGCCCCTCCCAGACGAGCTGCGCGCCCGTCAGCGCCAGCAGCACATGGATGATGCGGTAGAAGAGCCGGTCGCTCACCCGCTCCGCGAGCCAGACGCCGATCCGGATCCCGATCGGCGCGAGCGGCAGCAGCACGAGGCTCGTCAGGATGTTCTGCACCGACAGCGCGCCCAGGAAGAAATAGGGCAGGAGCTTCACGTAGTTCACCGTGGCGAAGAAGGCGACGGTGGTGGCCGCGAGCCGCGCGCGATCCATCCTCAGCGGCAGCAGATAGACCGCAAGCGGCGGGCCGCCCGCATGGGCGATGAAGCTCGTGAAGCCCGAGGCCGCGCCCCAGACATTGCCCTTCAGCGCCGAGCCCGCCGCCGCCGCCACCTTCCCGCCCCCGTATTCCTGCCACAGAGAGCGCGCGATGAAGGCGAGCGTCATCAGCCCGATCATCAGCTTCACCATCGCGTCCGAGAGCAGGCCGAAGACCAGCGTGCCCGCCGCGATGCCGAGCATGGCGCCGGGCAGGGTGCGCGCCAGCTCCGCCCTGTCCCAGCGGCCCCACCAGGCGCGCAGCGCCGAGAGGTCCATGGCGCAGAGCAGCGGCAGCGCGATGCCCGCCGCCTGCGGCGCGGGAATGACGAGCGACATGAGCGGCACGCCCGTGTTCCCCGCCCCCGAGGCGAAGCCGCCCTTGCTGATGCCGGTGAGCAGGAAGGCCGGGACGGCCAGGGCATAGAACCAGGGATCGGTGATCAGCACCCGCAGGGGACTCCGGGGCCCGCCGCGGGGCCGCCCCTCTTCCTAGACCCGCCCGCGCCGCTTTGGAACACGGCCGCCCCTGGCCCCGCCGGCCGCCCTGCTCTACCCAGGCCCCAGAGCATCGCCCCCCCGAGGAGGAGCCCCCGCCCCATGCCCCGCGCCCTCATCACCGGCATCACCGGCCAGGACGGCGCCTATCTCTCCGCCCTGCTGCTCGAGAAGGGCTATGAGGTGTTCGGCCTGCTGCGCCGCTCCGCCTCCTCCGAAGTGGTGGGCGCGCGCCTGCACTGGCTCGGCGTGCAGGACCGTGTGCGGCTGCTCGACGGCAACCTGATGGACCTCTCCTCCCTGCTGCGCGTGATGGAGGAGGTGCAGCCCGACGAGGTGTACAACCTCGCCGCGCAGAGCTTCGTGAAGGCCTCCTGGCAGCAGCCGCTGCTCACCGGCCAGGTCACCGCGCTGGGCGCGAACAACCTGCTCGAGGCGGTGCGGCTGATCCGCCCGCAGGCGCGCTTCTACCAGGCGAGCAGCAGCGAGATGTTCGGCAAGGTCGAGGGCGGGGCGCAGAACGAGCGCACGCCCTTCCACCCGCGCTCGCCCTACGCCGTCTCGAAGCTCTACGCGCACTGGATCACGGTGAACTACCGCGAGAGCTTCGGGCTGCACGCCTCCTCCGGCATCCTGTTCAACCACGAAAGCCCGCTGCGCGGCGTCGAGTTCGTCACGCGCAAGATCACGGACGGGGCGGCGCGGATCCGGCTCGGCCTCGCGCAGACCCTGCCCATGGGCAATCTCGAGGCGCGGCGCGACTGGGGCCATGCGCGCGATTATGTGCGCGCCATGTGGCTCATGCTCCAGCAGCCCGAGCCGGGCGACTTCGTGGTGGCCACCGGGCGCAGCGCCAGCGTGCGCGAGTTCTGCGAGCTCGCCTTCGCCCATGTCGGGCTCGACTGGCGCCGCCATGTGGTGCTCGACCCCGCCTTCCTGCGCCCGGCCGAGGTGGATGTGCTGCAGGGCGATGCGACCCGCGCGCGCGAGGTGCTGGGCTGGCGGCCCGAGACGAGCCTCGAGGAGCTGGTGGCCGAGATGGTGGAGGCCGATCTGCGCCGCCACCGCGACCGGATGCGCTGATGCGCGTGCTGCTGACGGGTGGGGACGGCTTCCTCGGCCGGCATGTCCAGGCGGCGCTCTCCTCCCATGCGCTGACCGTCCCGCCCCGCACCCCCGGGGCCGCGCCGCATTACGCGCTGGAGGAGGAGGGCTGCCTGCCCCCGCTCCTCGCCGCCGCCCGGCCCGAGGCGGTGGTGCACCTCGCGGCCCAGGCCTCGGTCGCCGCCTCCTTCGCCGCGCCGCTCGCCTGCTGGCGGGCCAATCTGCTGGGCACCCTGGCGCTGGCCGAGGCGGTGCGGCGCGAAACACCCGGGGCGCGCTTCCTCTTCGCCTCCTCGGCCGAGGTCTATGGCCTCTCCTTCCAGGCCGGGGCGCCGCTCGCCGAGGACGCGCCGCTCGCCCCGGCCAACCCCTATGCGGCCTCCAAGGCGGCGGCGGATCTCGCGCTCGGCGAGATGGCGCTGCGCGGGCTCGCCGCGCTCAGGCTGCGCTTCTTCAACCTCGCGGGGCCGGGCCAGTCCGAGGGCTTCGTGGTGGCGGACATCTGCCGGCAGATCGCCCGCATCGAGGCGGGACTGGATGCGCCGCCGCTGCGCGTGGGCGCGCTCGACCGCTGGCGGGATTTCCTCGACGTGCGCGACGCGGCGCGGGCGCTGGCCCTGGCGCTCGCGGCCGAATGGCCGCCCGGCCTTGTGCTCAACATCGCCGCCGGCCAGCCGCGGCGCATCGGCGATGTGCTGGAGGCGCTGCTCGCCCGCGCCCGATGCCGGCCGGAGGTGGAGGTGGCCGCCGCGCGGCTGCGCCCCACCGATGTGGCGCGGGTGGCGGGCGATGCGGGCCGGGCCCGCGCCCTGCTCGGCTGGGCGCCCGAAATCCCCTGGGAGCGCACGCTGGACGAGGCGCTGGCGGAGTGGCGGGCCCGCGTCGCGCGCGGGGAGGGGTGAGGGACAGCGCCCCCCCGCCCTGGTAAGCTCCCGCCCATGCTCGACCTCACCGGCCGCCGGGTTCTCGTCCTCGGCGATGTGATGCTGGACCGCTACCTCTATGGCGAGGCCCGCCGCCTCTCGCCCGAGGCCCCGGTGCCCGTGGTGCGCCTCGGCCGCACCGAGGCCATGGCCGGGGGCGCGGGCAATGTGGCGCGCAACGTGGAGGCGCTGGGCGGGCAGGCGCGGCTCGTCGCCCTGGCGGGCGAGGACGCGGCAGGCGAGGAGCTGCGCGCCCTGCTCGGCCCCGCCGGGCGGCTCGTGCAGTCCGCCGCGCGGATCACCACGGTGAAGCTGCGCGTCATCGCCGCGCGCCAGCAGGTGGTGCGGGTGGACGAGGAGCAGCTCCGCCTCGCCGATCCAGACGAGGAGGCCGCGCTGCTCGCCGCGCTGGAGGCGGAGCTGCCCTGGGCCGAGGCGCTGGTGCTCTCCGACTACGCCAAGGGCACGCTCACCCCCTCGCTCATCGCCGCGACCATCGTCGCCGCCCGCGCCCGCGGGCTTCCCTGCCTGGTGGACCCCAAGGGGCGGGATTTCGCCCGCTATGCGGGGGCCGATCTGCTCACGCCCAACGCGGCGGAGCTGGCCGAGGCGGCGGGCCAGCCCGCGGGCACCGACGCCGCCTGCGAGGCCGCCGCCCGCGCCCTGCTCGCCCGGCTCGATGTGCCCGCCATTCTCGCCACGCGCAGCGAGAAGGGGATGATGCTCGTCCCGCGCGAGGGGCCCGCCCTGTCCATCCCCGCCATGGCGCGGGAGGTGTTCGATGTCTCGGGTGCGGGGGATACCGTGATCGCCACCCTCGCGCTGTGCCGGGCCGCCGGGCTCGCCTGGCCCGAGGCGATGCGCGCGGCCAACGCCGCGGCGGGGGTGGTGGTGGGCAAGCTCGGCACCGCCACCTGCTCGGCCGCGGAGCTGGACCACGCGCTGCGCGAGATCGAGGGCGCGACGGGCGAGCTGCTCTCCTGGCCCGCCGCGCGGCGGCTGGTGGAGGGCTGGCGCGCCGAGGGGCTGCGGGTGGGCTTCGCCAATGGCTGCTTCGACCTGCTGCACGCCGGCCATGTGCGGCTGCTGCGCGAGGCGCGCCGGCATTGCGACCGGCTGATCGTCGCGCTGAACGAGGACGCCTCGGTGACGCGCCTCAAGGGCCCGGGCCGGCCGGTGAACCCGCTGGCCGACCGCGCGGCGGTGATCGCGGCGCTGGCCAGCGTGGACGCGGTGGTGGGCTTCGCCGAGGACACGCCGCTCGACTGCATCCTCGCGCTGCGGCCCGATGTGCTGTTCAAGGGGCAGGACTACACGCTCGATCGGGTGGTGGGCGCGGCGGAAGTCGCCTCCTGGGGGGGCGAGACGGTGCTGCTGCCGCTGCTGCCCGGGCGCTCCACCACGGGGCTGCTCGCCCGGGGGCGGGCGGATGGCTAGGGCCGGCCTCGCGGCCTTCCTGCTGCTGCTGGCCCTGGCGCTCGCCGCCCCGGCCGGGGCGCAGCCCGCCTCGGCCTGGGCCGCCGCCCCCGGCCCCGCGCCCGGGCCGGCGCGGGCGATCGGCGGCACGGCGCTGGGCTGCCTGCAGGGCGCGGCGCAGCTTCCCCTCGAGGGGGTGGGCTACCAGGCGGTGCGCATCTCGCGCAACCGCCACTGGGGGCATCCGGAGCTGATCCGCTTCGTGCAGGAGATCGGGCGCGAGGCGCGGCGCCGAGGCTTTCCCGATCTCTGGATCGGCGATCTCGCCCAGCCGCGCGGCGGGCCCATGCCCTGGGGCCATGCCAGCCACCAGACGGGGCTGGATGCGGACATCTGGCTCGACCTCGAGCCCAAGCCCGCCCTCTCCCGCGCCGCGCGGGAGGAGATCCGCGTCGCCTCGCTGGTGCTGCCCGGCGAGACGGGGGTGGATCCCGCGCGCTTCACCCCCCGCCACGCCGCCTTCCTGCGCCTGTTGGCCGAGCGGCCGGAGGTGGACCGGCTGATCGTGAACCACGCCATCAAGCGCAGCCTCTGCGAGGCCCATCGCGGCGAGGCCTGGCTGCGCCGGCTGCGCCCCTGGCGCGGCCATGACAGCCATGTGCATGTGCGGCTGCGCTGCCCGCGGGATTCGCCCGAGTGCCGCGAGGCCAACCCCATCCCGCCCGGCGATGGCTGCGATGCGAGCCTCGACTGGTGGCTCTCGGAGGAGGCGCGCCGCCCGCCTCCGCGCCCGCCCGGGCCCCCGCCCGCGCTGCCCCCCGCCTGCGCGGCGGTGCTGCGCGCGCCCGGGTAGCGGGCGCACCCCCGAGCGGCTAACCAGCCGGGCCATGATCCCCTTCCCGATGATCGACCCGGTGGCGGTGCAGATCGGCCCCATCGGCATCCGCTGGTATGCGCTCGCCTACATCGCGGGCATCGTCATCGGCTGGCGCCTGGCGCGGCGGCTGGTCGAGGCCGCCCCGGCCGCGGGCACGGCGCGCCAGATGGATGATTTCGTCACTTGGGCCACGCTCGGCATCATCCTCGGCGGGCGGCTGGGCTATGTGCTGTTCTACCGGCCGGGCCACTACCTCCAGCACCCGCTGGAGGCGCTGATGCTCTGGCAGGGCGGCATGGCCTTCCATGGCGGGGCGCTGGGCGTGATCCTGGCCGCGCTGTGGTTCTGCCGGCGCGAGGGGCTGAACCCGCTCGCCTTCGGCGACCGCGTGGCGGTGGTGGTGCCCATCGGCCTGTTCTTCGGCCGCCTCGCCAACTTCATCAACGGCGAGCTCTGGGGCCGGCAGACGGATGTGCCCTGGGCCATGGTCTTCCCCGCCGACCCCGCGCAGCTTCCGCGCCACCCGAGCCAGCTCTACCAGGCGGGGCTCGAGGGGATCGCGCTCTTCGCGCTGATGCTGCTGCTCTGGTCGCGCCCGGCCAACCGCGCGCGCGTGGGGCTGCTCACCGGGGCGCTGATCGCGGGCTACGGGGTGGCGCGGCTGGCCGGCGAGTTCTTCCGCCAGCCCGACGCGCATCTGGGCTTCCTGCTGGGCGGCGCGACCATGGGGCAGCTTCTCTCCCTGCCCATGGTCGCCATCGGCGCCGTCCTGATCTGGCGCGCCAGGCCCGCCCCGCGCTGATGGAGCGGCTGGACGCCTTCATGGCGCGCGCCGCCGCGCTCTACTACGCGCAGCGCGCCGGGCTGGGGCGGGACTTCACCACCGCCCCGGAGATGAGCCAGGCCTTCGGCGAGTGCCTGGGCCTGTGGTGCGCCGTCACCTGGCAGGCGATGGGCGCGCCGGCGCGCGTGGTCTGGGCCGAGCTCGGCCCCGGGCGCGGCACGCTGATGGCCGATGCGCTGCGCGCGGTGCGCGAGGTGGCGCCCGGCTTCGCCGCGGCGGCCGAGATCCACCTCGTCGAGACCTCGCCGCTGCTGCGCGAAGCACAGGCCCGGCGCCTCGCCGCCGCCTGGCACGCCCGCTTCGAGGAGATCCCGCCCGGGCCCATGATCCTGCTCGCCAACGAGTTCTTCGACGCCCTGCCCATCCGCCAGTTCGTCAGGCGCGTCGAAGGCTGGCGGGAGCGCTGGGTGGAGGGGGGCCGCTTCGTCGAGCTGCCCTGCGCCCATGCCGGGGAAGCCCCCGAGGGCAGCATCCGCGAATGGGGCGAGGCGGCGGAGGCGCTGGCCGGGGCGATCGGCGCGCGCCTCGCGCGCGAGGGGGGCGCGGCGCTGGTGCTCGACTACGGCCCGGCCGAGAGCGGCTTCGGTGACACGCTCCAGGCGCTGCGCGACAACGCCCCGGCCGACCCGCTCGGCCCGCCCGGCGAGGCGGACCTCACCGCCCATGTGGATTTCGCCGCCCTCGCCCGCGCGGGCCGGGCGGCGGGGGCGGCGACGCATGGGCCGCTGCCCATGGGGCTGTTCCTGCAGCGCCTCGGCCTCATGGCGCGCTCGGCCATGCTGGCCCGGGCCGCGCCGGCCCAGGCGGGCAGCATCCTCGCCGCGGCGCAGCGGCTGGTGGCGGCGGAGGGGATGGGGCGGCTGTTCAAGGCGCTCGCCCTCGCCCACCCTGGGCTTCCCATTCCGGCGGGATTCGAGGGCTGATGGCCGAGTTCCTGACCCACCCCGCGCTGGGCGCGCGGCATGGCTTCTTCACCCGGCGCGGCGGCGTCTCGGCCGGGGCCTACGCCGCGCTGAACTGCGGCCCGCGCAGCGCGGACGACCCCGCCCATGTCGCCGAGAACCGCGCCCGCGCCGCCCGCGCCCTGGGCGCGGCGCCCGAGCGCCTGGTGGGCCTGCGCCAGGTGCATGGGCCCGTGGTGGTGGAGGCCGAACCCGGCTGGTCCGACCCGCCCGAGGCGGATGCGCTGGTGACGAACCGCCCGGGCCTGCTGCTCGGCATCGTCACCGCCGATTGCGCCCCCGTGCTCTTCGCCGACGCCGAGGCCGGCGTGATCGGCGCGGCGCATGCGGGCTGGCGCGGCGCGGTGGCCGGGGTGCTGGAGGCGACGGTCGCGGCCATGGAGCGGCTGGGCGCGCGGCGCGGGCGCATCGCGGCGGTGATCGGCCCCTGCATCGCCCAGGCGAGCTACGAGGTGCGCGCCGATCTGCGCGAGGCGGTGGGCGATGGGCGCTTCTTCGCCCCGGGCCGGGATGCGGCGCATTTCCAGTTCGACCTCGCGGCCTATTGCGCGCACCGCCTGGCCGGCATCGGGCGCGTCGAGGCGCTGGGCCTGGACACGCTGGCCGAGGAGGCGCGCTTCTTCTCGCACCGGCGCCGCACCCTGGCCGGAGGGGGGCCGCTCGGCCACCAGCTCTCGGCCATCATGCTATAGGGGCCGCGCCATGCCCTATCTGATCATGTTCCTGGCGATGATCCTGCTCACCCTGCTGGTGTCCTGTGTCCTTCTCTAGCGTCGGGCGGGCCCTGGCGGGGCTGCTGCTGCTGCTGGCGGCGGGCTGCGAGGGGCTGCCGCAGCCGCACCGGGGCAATCCGGGGGGTGCCGCCCCGCGCCTCGTCATCCCGCTCGCGGTGCGCCTCGCCCTCCTCCCGCCCGAGGCGGCGCTGCTGCCCGAGGCGGAGGCGCGCCGCTTCGCCGCGGCGCTCGCCGAGGCGCTGCAGGCGGGCGAGATCCCCGCCCTGGTGACCGACAGCCCCGCCCCGCTCGACTGGCGGCTCGTCGTGACGGCCGAGCTGCGCGCCGGCCAGGTGACGCCGCGCTACGCCATCGCCAACGCCGATGGCCGCCCCCAGGGCGCGACCGAGGGCCCGCCCATCCCGGCCCGCGCCTGGGCCGAGGGCCGGCCCGAGACGCTCGACCTCGCCGCCCGGCAGGGGGCGGAGCGCGTCTCGCAGCTCCTGCTCACCATCCAGGCCGCGCGGGCGAGCGCGACGGCGGACGCCATCGCCGCCGGCGGGCCGCCCCGCGTGCGGCTGCTGCCGGTGCGCGGCGCGCCGGGCGACGGCAATGCGGCGCTGACCGCGCGGATGCGCGAGTTCCTCACCGGCCTCGGCTATGTGGTGCAGGAGCCGGCCGAGGGCGCCTCCTTCGCCGTCACGGCCGAGGTGCGCGTCGGCCCCGGCGCGCCGCGGCAGGACCGGGTGGAGATCCAGTGGATCGTCTCGCGCCGGGACGGGCAGGAGCTCGGCCGGGTGGTGCAGATCAACGAGGTGCCGGCGGGCCTGCTGCAGCGCTTCTGGGGAGATGTCGCCTATGCCGCGGCGCAGGAGGCGGCGGGCGGCGTGCAGCAGGTGATCCGCAACGCCGGCAGCCCTGCCCGGCCATGAGGGCGCGGGGGCGCGCGTTTACAGCCCGCGGCGCGGCGGCTATCGCTGCGCCGCCGACAGTGTGGGGTGATCCGGCTCGATGAAGATCGTCGCCTGCAACAGCAACCTGCCTCTCGCCCGCGCGGTGGCCGACACGCTGGGCATCCCGCTCACCAAGGCCTCGGTGCGCCGCTTCGCGGACATGGAGGTCTTCGTCGAAATCCAGGAGAACATCCGCGGGGAGGATGTCTTCGTCATCCAGTCCACCAGCTTCCCCGCGAACGACCATCTGATGGAGCTGCTGATCACGCTCGATGCGCTGCGCCGCTCTTCCGCGCGGCGCGTCACGGCGGTGATCCCCTATTTCGGCTATGCGCGGCAGGACCGGAAGTCCGGCCCGCGCACGCCCATCTCGGCGAAGCTGGTGGCGAACCTGATCACCCAGGCCGGGGCCGACCGCGTGCTGACGCTCGACCTGCACGCGGGGCAGATCCAGGGCTTCTTCGACATCCCGGTGGACAATCTCTACGCCGCCCCTCTCTTCTCGCGCGACATCCAGGAGCGCCACGCGGGGCGCGAGCTGATGGTGGTGAGCCCCGACGTGGGGGGCGTGGTGCGCGCCCGCGCCATCGCCCAGCGCCTGCACACCGACCTCGCGATCATCGACAAGCGCCGCCCCCAGGCCGGCGTCTCCGAGGTGATGAACGTGATCGGCGACGTGGAGGGGCGCGACTGCATCATCGTGGACGACATCATCGACAGCGGCGGCACCCATTGCAACGCGGCCGAGGCGCTGATGAAGCACGGCGCGCGCTCGGTGCTCTGCTACGTCACGCACGGCGTCTTCTCGGGCGGCGCGGTGGCGCGCGTGGCGGCCGCGCCCATCGAGATGATGACGGTGACCGACAGCATCGCCGCCACCGAGGCGGTGCAGGCCGCCCCCAACATCCGCCAGCTCCCCATCGCGCCGCTGCTCGCCGAGGCGATGCGCCGCATCAGCGAGGAGAGCTCCGTCTCTTCGCTCTTCTGCTGATCCCCAGGGAAGGAAACGCGCCCCATGAAGCTGCACTACTCGCCCGGCGCCTGCTCGCTCGGCATCCATCTGCTGCTGGAGGAGACGGGCGCGCCCTTCGAGGCGGTGCTGACCAATCTGCGCGAGGGCGCGCAGTTCAGCCCCGAGTTCACCAGCCTCAACCCCAAGTCCAAGGTGCCGACCCTGGTGCGGGACGACGGCTCGGTGCTGACCGAGTTCACCGCCATCGCCTGGTGGATCGCGGCCAGCTTCCCCGCCGCGAAGCTGATGCCCGCCACCACCGAGGGCGTGGCCCGCGCGCTGGAGGCGACGGACTACGCGGTGGCCACCATCCACATGCAGGGCTTCAGCCGCATCTTCCGCCCCGGCAATTTCGCCCCCTCCGAGGCGGATCACGAGGCGGTGAAGGCGCGCGGCATGGAGATCTTCCGGAAGGGCCTCGCGGTGATGGACAAGTGCCTGGAAGGCCGCGACCATGTGGCGGGCGAGTTCAGCTTCGGCGATGCGGGGCTGTTCTACGTGAGCTACTGGGGCGCGGCGCGGCTCAACCTCGAGCTCCCGCGCAACGTGGCGGGGCATTTCGCGCGGATGAAGGCGCGCCCCGCCGTGCAGCGCGCCATGGCCCGCGAGGGGCTGGCCTGAGCATGCCCGCGCGCGGGGTTGGCGGGGCGGCCGCGCGCGAGAAAAGGCCCGCGCGCGGGGTTGGCGGGGCGGTCTTGCGCCGGCCCCGGGGAGGTGGCGCATGAGCCTCAACCCCATCCCCTTCTGGTTCCTCCGCCATGGCGAGACGGACTGGAACGCGCAGGGCCTCTCCCAGGGCACGACGGACATCCCGCTGAACGCGGTGGGCCATGCCCAGGCGCGGCGCGCGGCGCGCAGCCTGGCGGCGGTGGAGATCACGGCCATCATCGCCTCGCCCCTCGCCCGCGCGCGCGTCACCGCCGAGATCGTGGCCGAGGCGCTGCGGCTGCCCGTCCAGCTCGACCCCGAGCTGCGCGAGGTGGAGTTCGGCGTGCAGGAGGGCCAGCCCATGGGCGACTGGTACGACGACTGGATCGCGGGGCATTACACGCCCGAGGGTGCGGAGAGCTTCGCCGCGCTGCGCGCCCGGGCCATCCGCGCCATCAACCGCGCCACCGCCCTGCCGGGCCCCGTGCTCGTGGTGGCGCATGGGGCGCTGTGGCGCGCCTTCCGCCACGCGGCCGGGCTGCCCGCCAATGTCCGCACGCCCAACGCGCTGCCGCTGCGCGCCGAACCGGGCGCGGAGGGCTGGACGCTCACCGCCCTTGAACTCGCCCCGGAGATCTGAGCCATGGCCCGCGCCGAACCCGGCTGGCAGATCGTCCGCGGCGGGCGTCTGGCCGACCCCGCCCAGCGCCGCGCCGCCCCGGCCGACATCCTGATCGAGGACGGGGTGATCCGCGCCGTGGGCGCGGGCCTCGCCGCGCCCGAGGGCGCGCGGGAGCTGGACGCCACGGGCTTTCTGCTCCACCCCGGCCTCGTCAACGCCCATACCCATGGCCATGGCGGGCTCGGCCGCGGCCAGGGCGACCGCTGGACGCTCGAGCTGCTGCTCGCCTCCGCCCCCTGGGTGGGCGGCTCGCGCAGCCTCGCCGACAAGCGGCTCTCGGCGCTGCTCTGCGCGGCGGAGATGGTGCAGAAGGGCTGCACCGCCGCCTATGACCTCTACACCGAGGTGCCGCTGCCCACGCGCGAGGGGCTGGACGCGGTGGCCGACGCCTACGACACGCTCGGCATGCGCGCGGTGGTGGCCCCCATGGTGGCGGACCTCACGCTCTACGAGGCGATCCCCGGGCTGCTCGAGGCGCTGCCCGAGGGGCTGCGGCGCGAGGCGGAGAAGCTCCGCCTCCGCCCCGCGGCCGAGACGCTCGCCGCCATGGAGGAGGCGGCGAAGCACTGGCGCTGGAACGCCGCCGACATCCGCTTCGCCATCGCCCCCACCATTCCGCACCATTGCAGCACGGAGTTCCTCTGCGGCTGCCGCGACCTCGCGCGCGCCCATGGCGTGGGGCTGCACAGCCATGTGGGCGAGAGCAAGGTGCAGGCCGTGGTGGGCATGCAGCGCTACGGCACGACGCTGACGCGCCACATGGACAGGCTGGGCCTGGTCGGGCCCGGCTTCACCGTGGCGCACGGCATCTGGCTCGACGACGAGGATCTGCGCCTGCTGGCCGATCGCGGCGCCTCCATCGCGCACAACCCGGTCTCGAACATGAAGCTCGGCAACGGGATGCTGCGGCTGGCGCGCGCGCTCGAGCTCGGCGTGAACGTGGGCCTGGGCACCGACGGCGTGACCAGCGGCGACAACGGCAACATGTACGAGGCGATGCGCGCCGCCGCCGGCCTCAGCCATGTGCAGACGCCCGACCCGCGCGGCTGGGTGAGCGCGGAGCAGATCTACCGCGCCGCCACGCTGGGCTCCGCCCGCGCGCTGGGCTTCGAGGACATCGGGGCGATCGCGCCGGGGATGAAGGCGGACATCGTCTTCCTCGACCTCGCCGTGCCGCACTGGATTCCGCACAACGGCACGATGAACCAGCTCGTCCACGCCGAGGACGCGACGGCGGTGCGCCATGTGATGATCGGCGGGCGCTTCGTGTTCAAGGACGGGCGGCACACCACCCTCGACCTCGCGCGGCTGGCCATCGAGGCGGAAGCCGCGCGCGAGCGGCTGGAGGCGGCCAACGCCGCGCAGAAGGCGCTGTTCGAGGCGCTGGCGCCCGTCGTCTCCTCCTTCTGCGCGGGTCTTGCGGCGCGGCCCTACCACCTCGGCCGCTACCTCTGCGAGGCGCCGAACAGCGGGGTGTGACCGGCCGGGCCGCGGCACGGGATTTGCTGGCGTTCCGGGTGAACGGACCGTCACCTCCACGCCATCCAAGGGCCCGCCCATGCACCGCCGCACCCTGCTGCCGCTTCTCGCGGCATCCGCCCTGCCCACCGCCGCCCTCCGCGCCAACAGCCCCTGGACGCCGGACCGGCCGATCCGCCTCATCGCCCCCTTCGCCGCCGGGGGTGCGGCCGACATCATCGCGCGCATCGTGGCCGAGGAGCTCTCGCCCCTGCTCGGCCAGCTGGTGGTGGTGGAGAACCGCACCGGCGCGGGCGGGGCGGTGGGCACGGAGTTCGTGGTGCGCGCGCGCCCCGACGGCCACACCCTGCTGATGGCGAGCCAGGCGACGCACGGCATCGTGCCCGTGATCGCGCGCCTCGCCTTCGACCCCGCGACCGACACCACGCCCATCGCCAATGTCGCGGGCGTGCCCGCCGTGCTGGTGGTGAACAACGAGCTGCCCGCGCGCAGCTTCCCCGAGTTCGCGTCGCTGCTGCGCGCGCGGCCGGGCCAGCTCTCCTACGGCTCGGCCGGCATCGGCTCCTCCACGCACATGACCATGGCGCTGCTGCTGCACAAGGCGGGGCTCGATGCGGTGCATGTGCCCTATCGCGGCACCGCGCTGGCGATGCCGGACCTGATCGCGGGGCGGCTCGCGGCGATGACCGACACCATCACCTCCGGCCTGCCCTTCATCCGCGACGGGCGGGTGCGGGCGCTGGGCGTCTCCACCGCGCGGCGGCTCGCGGTGCTGCCCGATGTGCCCGCTCTGGCCGAGTTCGTGCCGGGCTATGAGGTGCTGAACTGGTACGGGCTCTCCGGCCCCGCCGGCCTGCCCGCCCCGGTGGTGGCGACGATCCATGCCGCGGTGCAGACGCTGCTCGCCCGCCCCGCCTTCCGCGAGCGCCTGGCCGCGCAGGGCATGGAGCCGCTGGCGATGAGCAGCGCCGACTACGCCGCCTACATCGCGCGCGACCGCGCGCAGTGGGCGGAGCTGGTGCGGGCCACGGGCATCCGCGCGGAGTGATGCGGGGGGCGTTTCATACCAGCGGCCGCTGATTTCGACTTCTGAAGCGGCGGCGCGGCCGCTGGTATGCCTTTGTGTTGGCGCGCAGCCGCCACACCGGGTCCCATCGAAGCAAAGCTTCGATGGGCGCCCGCCAACCCTGCGCGCGATACGGTCGGCATGTCATGCCGACCGCATCAGGCCGCGATCCGCTCCAGCCGCGCGGGCAGCCCCTGACGGACCGCCGAGCCCGCCACGGGATCCAGCCAGAAACCCGGGCCGAGCCGCCGCGTCGGGTCGAGCACGCCGAGCGCGTTGAGGTTCACCCCCGCGCGCAGCGCCGGCCGCGGCGGCTGGGCCACGCCGTCGATCACATGCCCGCGCGCGCCGAACTCGGTGTGGCCGAACCCATGCTCGATCGCCACCACCCCCTTCATGACGCCGCGCCGGACGATCACCGTGGCCGTCTCCGCGCCGCCGGGCGTGCGGATCCGCACGCGATCCCCGGTCTTGAGGCCGAGCGCCGCCGCGTCCTCCGGATGCACGCCCACCGGATTGTCGGGATGGATGCCGCGCAGCCGGTCGGCGCCGATCACATAGGCGTTCATCAGCACGGATTTCTGGCTGACCAGCAGCAGCGGCCACTCCCGCTCGCCATAGACGGCGCGCATGGGCGTCCCGTCCTGGAAGGCCGCGGGCTGCCAGCGCGGCACGCCGCTGAAGAGGCGTCCCGTGACGGCGCTGCGCGTGGTCCCCGCCAGTTCGTTGTGGATCATCAGCGGCCCGCGGAAGGGATGGCGGAACTTCTCGCCCTGCACCGCGCTCTCCGGCGGCTGGCAGCGCCCGCCGCGCGTCAGCACGAAGGCGACGCGACCGACCTCCTCGGGCTTCAGCGTCTCGTGCAGCAGGGGCATCACGCGCTCCACCCCGGAGAGGCGGAGATCCTCCGCACTCGCCTCCGGCACGGGCGTGCCGGCGAAGGCGATGTTGGCGCCGCCGCGCAGATACCAGTCGGCCGCGCGCTCGAGCGGGTGCAGCCCGCCATCGGCGGCGCGGATGGCGCGCGGCCCGAAGCCGGGCAGGCCGAGCGCCTTGGCGAGGCCGATGAGCAGGCTCTCCATCGCCACCGGCTCGCCGTCCGCGCTGCGCGCGAGCGGCGGCTCCACCGCCGGCCAGCGCGCGGAGGTGGCGCGCGCGGGCACGCCCGCCCAGGGCGAGGTCCAGCCCCAGCTCTCGTAGAGCAGCGTGTCGGGCACCAGGTAGTCGGCCCAGCAGGTGCTCTCGTTGATGAAGGGGTCGATGCCGATCAGCAGGGGCAGCTTGCGCGGGTCGCCCAGCACGCGCTCCGCGAGGCGCGGGAAGCCCGGAATGCCGTAGACCGGGTTGCTGTTCCACAGCACCAGTGCGCCGATCGGATAGGGGTAGCCGCTCTCGATCGCGGTGAAGAACTCGGTGCCGAGCTGCGGCGCGACGGGAAACCAGGGCGCCTCGGCCGGATAGGGGCTGCCCGCGGCGCGCTTGGCCGCGAACTCCGCGCTGCGCTCGTAGGCGAGGTTGTTGCGGCCGAGCATGAGCCCGCGCGGCTGCCGCGCCCCCTCGAAGCCCTGCAGGTCGTAGCGCGGCCCGGCCGCGTTGTCGGGGAACATGCCCCCGCCGAGGAAGGTGCCCCCCCGCCAGCCGAGATTGCCGATGAGCGTGTTCAGCGTCACCAGCGCGAAGGCGTTGGTGAAGCCGTTGCCGGCCATGGTGCCGCCATGCGTCGAGACGGCGGCGCGCTTGCCATGGCTCGTGAACTCGCGCGCGAGGGCGGCGATGGTCTCGGCCGGCACGCCGCAGATCGCCGCATAGTCCTCGAGGCTGTGCTCCATCGCCGCGGCGCGCAGCAGGAACAGCGCGGAGCAGACGCGCAGCCCGCCCACGCGCCGTTCGACGAAGAGCTCGGCGGGCGCGCTGCCCGCGTCATGCGGGCGCAGCTCGCCGCTCGCCGCGTCCTGCACCACGAAGGGATCCTTCGGCCCATGCGCCGGGGCCTCGAAGGGCAGCCCGGCGTCGGAGGCGCGCAGCAGCCGCCCCTCGCGCGCATGGCCGGGCTCGGCGATGACGAGGTGGGTGGCGTTGCTGAAGCTCGGCTCGCCGATCGCATCGGCCGCCGCGGCGTTGGGGGCGGCGAGGTAGCGCGCGTCGAAGCGCCCGTTCTCGAACATCCAGCGCATCATGCCGAGGGCGAGGGCGGCGTCCGTCGCCGGCCGGATCGGAATCCAGCGCCCGCGCTCGCGCGCCGCGGCCGCGTCGCTGTGGCCGAGCACCGGGTCGATCACCACGTAGTCGAGGGCGCCTTCGGCGCGCGCGGCGGCGAGCTGCCAGCCCTGGCGCTTGAAGGGGTTGCCGGCATTGGCCGGCGCCGTGCCGCAGAAGATCACGAACTCCGCGTGCGGCAGATCGGGCTTCGCGTGCGGCATGGTGGACTTGTTGCCGAAGGCGGCGCCGGAGCCCGAGCGGTAGGAACCGCCGCAGTAGCTGCCATGGCCCACGAAGTTCGCGCTGCCGAAGGCCTGGCTGACGAAGCGACGGACGAAGTTCTCGCGCCCGTCATTCACCGAGGAGAGCACGACGAACTGGTTGCGCTTGGGCCCCAGCTCCGGCCGCGCGGGATCGATGGGGTCGTCGGAGGCGAGCGCGCGCAGCCCCGGCACATGGCCCTCGCCGAAGAGGTCGCCGCCCTCCACCACCTCGGCGACGAGCTGCTCGAGCGGGATGCTCTGCCAGCGCCCCGCGCCGCGCGGGCCCACGCGCTTGAGCGCGGTGGTGATGCGGTGCGGGCTCTCGAGCTGGGTCAGCACCGCCGCCCCGCGCCCGCAGGCGGTGGCCCGGCCGGCCAGGCCGCGCTCCTCGTGGCGCGAGGTGGCGAGCAGGCTGTCGCGGATCGAGACCGTCTCCGGCAGGGGCGGATCGGCGGAGAGCGGCGAGTAGGGATTGCCGGTGACGCGCAGCGCCCGGCCGCTGGCGCGGTCCACGCGCACCCGCACGCCGCAGAGCGTGGTGCAGCCGAGGCAGACGCTGTTCGCCACGTATTGCGCGGGATTGGGCTCGACCGCGCCGGTCGCGGGATCCACCACGCATTCGGGGGCGAGGCTGCGGCCGTGGATCTGGGCGCCGCGGGCGGGGCGCGCCAGCGTCTCGGCGACACCCTCCACCACGCGGCGCGCCGTCGCCTCGAAGCCGAGCCCGAAGGCGGCGAGGCCGGCCCCGGCCGCACCCATCCGCAGAGCGTCGCGACGATCCATGCTCATGGCTCAGGCCTTTCCGGTTGCGCCGGCGATGGCGGCCCGGCTGCGCGCGGGCGGCATCAGCGCGTCGAGGAGGACGAGGAGGAAGACGAGCAGCCCCATGCTGCCGAGAATGCCGAGCAGGCCCGAGGGCCCCATCGGCAGGTGGTAGTCGTAGAAGCCGGGCCCCGTTTTCGGGACCGACTGGCCGCCGATGAACACGGCCCAGCGGAACATCCAGGCCGCGTGCAGCGCGACGAGCCCGGTGAGCCAGCCGCTGCCCGCGGGGCGCAGCAGCGCAAGCAGGATCGCCGCCAGCACCGCCGCCTGGCCCCAGAGTGCCAGCGCCTGGAAGCTGTGATGGCCGCGCACGGAGGCGAGCGCCGCCGCATGCGTCGCCTCGAGCCCGAGGGCGCCGAGCGCGAACCAGGCCGCCCCCACCGCGAGCGAGACGAGCAGCAGGCCGGCCAGCAGCCGGTTGAGCTTCGCCTCGGCCGCCGGCTCGTGCCCCTCGGTCAGGCGATCGAGGACGAGCAGGAAGCCCGCCGCGCCGGCGAAGGCGGTCAGCGCGAACTGCACCGGCAGGAAGGGCGTGTTCCACAGCGGCCGGGCGCGCACCACCATCACCTCCATGCCGGTGTAGAGCAGCACCAGCGCCGCGCCGACCGCGGCGAGCAGCGCGAAGCCGCGCAGCAGCCCCGGCCGCGCGGGGCCGCCCAGCAGGCGGTAGAGCGGCGCGAGCCAGCCGCGCGCCGCCGCGTCCTCCGCCAGCGCCGGCCGCAGCGCCATCCAGGCGTAGAGGAACAGGCCGCCGAGATAGGTCGGGATGAAGAAGGCGCCCCAGGCCATCCAGGAGGAGGGGTTCGGGTAGGCGTAGAAATGCCAGAAGCGCCCGGGCTGATGCAGGTCGGCCAGCAGCGCGACGGGCGCGGCGAGCCCGGCCGCGAGCGCGCCGAGCAGGCCGAGCCGCCCGATGCGCGCCCAGCCCGGCCGGCCGAAGGCGTAATGCGGCAGGCTCAGCGCGAAGGCGCCGACGGAGAGGCCGATCAGGAAGAAGTAGGTGACCGCCCAGGGCAGCCAGGCGACCTCGCGGGTGATGCCGATGATCTCGGTGATCTCGGGCATGGCTCAGGCTCCTTCGTGCTGCGGCCGCCAGAGCGTGGGCGTGCCCTCCACCTTGCCGGACAGCAGCGGATCGAGATGCAGGTAGAAGACGCGCGGCTGCGTGCCCGCCTCGGGCTTGAGCACCGCGGAGGGCTCGGCGTCGAGGCGCTGGCGCACCGTGCTGTGCGGGTCGTTCAGGTCACCGAAGATGCGCGCCCCGCCCACGCAGCTCTCCACGCAGGCCGGCAGCAGCCCGGCGTCCACGCGGTGGGCGCAGAAGGTGCATTTGTCGGCCTTGTTCGTCTCGTGGTTGATGAAGCGCGCGTCGTAGGGGCAGGCCTGGACGCAGTAGGCGCAGCCCACGCAGCGGTCGGAATCCACCACCACGATCCCGTCCGCGCGCTGGAAGGTCGCGCCGACCGGGCAGACGGGCAGGCAGGGCGCATCGGCGCAGTGGTTGCACAGCCGCGGCAGCATCGCCATGCCGACCACGCCATCCTTCGTCACCTCATAGGTGTTGACGATGGTGCGCAGGCTGTCGGGCGGAACCGCGTTCTCCATGATGCAGGAGACGGTGCAGGCCTGGCAGCCGATGCAGCGGGCGAGATCCACCACCATGCCCCAGCGGGGGCCGAGCTGCGGGGCCGGGGCGGGGGCGGCGGCCTCCGCCGCCGTGCCGGCCCATGCGCTTGCCAGTCCGGCAAGAAGCGCGCGTCGGGAGCCTGCCATGCTGTCCTCCTGCATCCGGGCGGGGGCGCGGCCTCCAGCCCGTGGCGCCAGCGGAGCAGAAAAGCCGGCGCGGCGCTTTGACGCGCCGCAACAAAGGGCGGAAAAAGCGGAATATTATCCGAGCGCTTTACTTGGGTGCAGCGCGGCGCGACGGGCGGCATCTTCGGGGAGCGAGACTGGCGCGAGGCGCGGCATGCTACGGCCTTCCACGCGGCCGGCCGTGTTGGACGGTCCCCGAAGCCGACCTCCTCCTCCCGCTCGCGCGTCGCGGGGATGTCCGGCCGCCAGAGGTCATGATCCGCGCCCCAGCGGTCGGCGGCACGTCAAGAAGCCCCGCGCATCGGCTCTCCGATTGGGATGCCGGCGGCATGGCCGATGGCTCCGCGGCACGGCCGCTTCCCCGCGCTGGCGTTGCGGGCTCCGGCCCCATGCGGCAGCCTTGCGGCAGGAGGCCACCCCCGACGTGCCCAGGCGATCCCCCGCGCCCTCTCCCGCGCCGCCCCGCTTCGCCCCGCAGGCGCTGCTCGGACTGGCCGGGGAGAAGGTCTTCGCCCGCGGCGAGGCCTATCATCGCGCCGGCCGGGTGGAGATTCTCTCCGATGACGGTCGGCGCGTTCTCGCACGCGTTCTCGGCAGCGAGGTCTATCGCTGCGAACTGGGCGTCGCCGAATCCGGCGTCGAGGGCGCCTGCACCTGCCCCGCCTTCGCCGATCACGGATTCTGCAAGCACCTCGTGGCCGTGGGCCTCGCGGCCAATGCCGACCAGCGCGGCGGCCCCGCTCTCCCCAGCCGCCTCGCGGCCATTCGCGCCCATCTGCACGGCCTCGGCGTGGAGCGGCTGGCCGAGATGCTCCTCGACCTCGCCGCGCGCGACCCGATCCTGCTGGAACGGCTCGACCTCGCCGCGACCGCCGCCTCGGGCGACACGGCAGGCATCGCGAGGCGGCTGCGCGAGGCGCTGCGGCGGGCGCTCGGAACCGGGGGGCGCTTCATGGACCGATGGGAGGCCGATGGATGGTCGCAGGGCGTGCTGGAGATCCTGGACCAGGTCGAGGCGCTGATCGCCGCAGGCGGGGCGCCGCTGGCCCTGGAGCTGGTCGAGGAGCTGTTCGCGCGCATCGGGCGCGCGCTCGAGAGCGTGGACGATTCGGATGGCGGCGGCATGGCCATTCTCGAGCGCGCCAGCGCCATCCACCTCGCCGCCTGCCGCGCGGCGCGGCCCGACCCCCTTGCCCTCGCGCGAGAGCTGTTCCGCCGCGAGGTGACGGACGAGTGGGGCTGCTTCGCCGAGGCGAGCGAGCGATACGCCGAGCTGCTGGGCCCCGAGGGCCTCGCCCTCTATCTCGATCTGGCGCGGGAAGCCTGGCGGGAACGCCCATCCGCTCCGCGGCGGGTGGGTTCCGTCGTCGTGATGGGCGAGGCCGATCTGCAACCGCACGCGGTCTTCGGGATTCTCGACCGCTTCGCCGCGCGCGCCGGCGACGTGGCGGAGAGGATCAGGCTCCGCGCGCAGAACCTCGCCCACGCGCACGACTATCTCGGCCTCGCGCAGTTCTGCCTCGCCGAGGGGCGCGAGGCGGAGGCGCTTCGCTGGGCGGAGGAAGGGGCATGGCTGCACGACGACGCCTCGGGCGAGCCGCTGCAGCGCTTCCTGGCCGAGCGATACCTCGCCGCTGGCCGGCGGGAGGATGCGCTCGCCACGCTCTGGCGGGCCTTCGAGCGGCGCCCCTCGGCCGAGTTGTTCCAGGCGATGGCCGCCGCAGGAGGCGGCAGGCCCGAGGAGCGCGAGCGCGCCGCCCTTGCCGATCGCGCCGTGGCGCTGCTGGAGCAGCGTCTCGCCCAGGCCAGGGGCGAGCGTAGCGGCTGGGAGCGGGCGGCCCTCGCTTCGACCCTGGCGGAGATCCTCGCGGCCGAGGGGCGGCTCCAGGCCGCCTGGCAGGTGGCGCGGCAGCGGGGCCTGCCGGAACATGCCCTGCGCCGCCTCGCCGAGGCGAGCGAGGTGGCGCTGCCCGATGAGGCGCTGGGCGTCTATGCGCGCCTCGTGGAGCGGCAGGTCGCGCTGGCGAACCGGCAGGGCTATGCGGCCGCCTGCGCCCTGGTCGCGCGGATGGGCGCCGTGCGGGCGCGGTGCGGGCGGCAGGCCGAGCACGCCGCCTTCGTGGCCGAACTGCTGCGCCGCCATGCGGCCAAGCGCAGCTTCGTGGCGATGCTGCGCGCGGCGGAGGAGCCCGGCGCGAGGGAGGAGGCCGGCAGGCCGCGCAAGCCCGGCCGCGGGAGGCGGTGACGGGATGTCCGGCTCGCCGGAGGCTTTGCGCCGAACGGCGAGACCCGCGGCAGCGGCCGATCAGCGTGGCGTCGAGGGGGATGCCCGGGTGCTGCCTGCGGCGACAGGGCCGGCCTGACCGGCCCCCGTATCACAGCCCGCGCAGCGCCGCGCAGACGCGCTCCACCTTCGCGTCCGTCAGTTCGGGATACATGGGCAGGCTGAACACCTCGCGCGCGGCGCGTTCCGTCTCCGCGCAGGCCGCGGGGCCCAGCGCCACACGGCCGGCATAAGCCGGCTGGGCATGCACCGGAACGGGGTAGTGGATCCCCGTGCCGATGCCGAGCGCCTTGAGCCGCGCCATGATCGCCTCCCGCCCGGGATGGCGCAGCACATAGAGGTGGAAGACATGCTCGGCCTCGGGCCGGCGCAGCGGGGGCGTCAGCCCCCCGCCGGCCAGCGCCGCGTCATAGGCCGCCGCAATGGCCCGCCGGCGCGCGTTCTGCGCGTCGAGATGCCGCAGCTTCACGCGCAGGATCGCCGCCTGGATTTCGTCGAGGCGGGAGTTCACCCCCACCATGTCGCTCACATAGCGCTGCCGCCAGCCATACTGGCGGATCGCGCCGATCCGGGCCGCGAGCGCCGCATCGGCGCTGGCGAGCACCCCGCCATCGCCCAGCGCGCCCAGATTCTTGGTGGGGTAGAGGCTGAAGGCCGCCGCCGCGCCGAAGGTGCCGAGCTTGCGTCCCCGCCACAGCGCCCCGTGGCACTGCGCGCAATCCTCGATCAGCGCCACGCCCGCCCGCGCGCAGGCGGCGGCGATGCGCCCGAGATCGGCGGCCTGTCCATAGAGATGCACGGGGATGACGGCGCGGATGGGCGGCAGGCCGGGCGGGGGAGCGGCCAGCACCGCCTCCAGCTCCGCCGGGTCCATGGTGTAGGTTCCGGGCTCGATGTCGAGCAGCAGCGGGGTGGCCCCGGCCATCTCGATGGCCGCCACCGTCGCCACCGCCGTGTGGCTCACCGTGACCACCGTGCTGCCCGGCCCGATGCCCAGGCCCCGCAGGATGAGCATGAGGGCGTCGGTGCCGTTGGCGCAACCCACCGCGTGCTGGCCTTCGCCGAGCCAGGCGGCGAACTCCGCCTCGAAGGCCTCTCCCTCCCGGCCCAGTATGTACCAGCCGGAGGCGAGGGCGCGCGCCACCGCCGCGTCGATCTCGCCCTGCAGCGCGCGATAGCCCGCACCGGGATCGGCGAAGGGAAGGAGGGGAAGGGGCGCGTTCATGGGCGTGTCCTCAGAAGGCGTAATCGGCCAGGCGTTCGCGATACCAGGCGAGGGAGCGGCGCAGCCCCTCCTCCAGCGGCACCATCGGGGCCCAGCCCGTGGCGGCGCGGAAGGCGCGGTCGTCGGCGTGATAGCTGCCGATGTCGATGGGCGCGCGGTCGGGCGGGAACTCGCGCGTCTCGAAGCGGCCCCGCCCGCCATTGGCCGCGATGAGCAGATGGGCGAGCTCGAGCAGGGAGAGCGGCGGCGCGCCGCCCAGGTTGAAGACGCGCCCGGCCACCTCCGGGCGGTCGGCCTGCTCGGCCGCCAGCAGGAAGGCACGCGTCACGTCGTCCACATAGGCGAGGTCGCGCAACTGGCTGCCGCCCCACACCTCGAAGGGCGCATCTTCCAGCACGCGGCGGATCCAGATGCCGAGGAAGGTCTGCCGCGCATCGGCGATCCTCAGGCGCGGGCCGTAGCAGTTGGTCAGCCGCAGCGAGACGACGGGGCGGCCGAGCACCCGGTTCTCCAGCATCCAGTACTGCTCGCCCGCCCATTTGCTCACGCCGTTGGCGTCGGGCGGGTTCACCGGGTGGAACTCGTCCACCGGAAGGCTCAGCGGGCGGCCGTAGAACTGCCGGGTGGAGGCGTGCACCACCACGGCCTTCGGCGCCACCTCGCGCATCACCTGCACGAGGCGCACCTGCGCCACCGCGTTGATCGCGAGGTCGGCCACCGGGTCGCGCTGGCCGCCCATGTGGCTGGTCTGCGCGGCCATGTTGAACAGCACCTCGACGCCCTGGCAGAGCGAGTGCAGCTCCGTCTCGCGCAGATCGCCGCGCACCAGCATCACCCCGGCGCCTTCCAGATTCGCGGGGTTCGCCCCGCCATCGGGCAGCATGGCGTCGAGCGCGGTGACGCGCGCGCCGAGGCCGGCCAGCGCATGGCAGAGGTTGGAGCCGAGAAAGCCCGCCCCGCCGGTGACGAGCACGCGGCGGCGGCGCCAGAAATCGGGGGAACCAAGGGTCAAGGCGGCGGATCCGTGCGAACGGGAACCCCTGTAGCATTCCCGGCTTTGCGGCCAAAACCGGGCCGCTCCCCGTCATCCTCGCGGCGCTCGCCATCGGTGTGGCTGCGCATGATCTCGGCGAAGCCGAAAAGAAGCAGAAGCTGGCCCAGCACCATCTGCAGCGCCGCCAGAAGGCGGATGCCGTCGTCATGCGGCTGGATGTCGCCATAGCCGACGGTGGAGAGCGTCACCACGCTGAAATGCAGCGCCTCGGAGAAGCTGATCCGCGCGGGGGTGCCGACGAAGAGGAAGACCGGCTCGCGCGAGAGCCCGTCGGCGATCCGGTAGGCGCAGCCGAAGGCCACCGCCAGCAGCGCGAAGAGGCTCACATAGGTGGCGATGGGCACGGAGAGCGCGCGCAGCCGCACCGTGACGCGGCGCAGCATCGTCGCCACATCCACCAGCAGCCGCACCACATCCTCCACCGCCGCCGCGCCGATGGCCGCGATCAGCCCCATGGCGAAGAGCAGCGCGATCGTCTGCCCATCGGGCCCCAGACGCGAGATGGGGCTGGCCAGAGAGGCGGCGCCGATCAGGCCGCTGACCAGCAGCCAGCGCATGAAGCGCGGGAAGTGGCGCAAATCCGCGCTGCCCTCGGCGGCCACGCGCAGCCTCTCCCGCCGCCACCAGCAGGCGCCCACGAAGGCGAGCACAGGCAGCAGGAAGGCGAGGGGCCTGGCCCATTCATGCGCGGCCGGAAACCCCGCCCGGCCCATGACGACGAACAGGCACACATAGACGGCGAGCCCGTTGGCCGCGCCGAAGGCGAAGGTGAGCCCCTGCGGGAAGAGCAGGTTCAAGCCCCCGAGCGCCACGCTCGCCACGAGCAGCGAGGCGGCGGCGAAGGCCCAGCCCTGATCCGCCACCCCCGCGGCGACGACGAGCATGAGCCCATAGGTCAGCCCCGTCGCCAGCAGCGCCTCCCGCCGGGCGGTGCGCCGCCCCGTCACGGCAGCGCGGCCACCCCGGCGATCTCCACCTTCCAGGCCGGGTCCACCAGCGGCGCCTGGATGGTGAAGCGCGCGGGCTTGGCGGCAGGGTCGAGCCAGGCGTCCCAGGCGCGGTTCATCGCCGGGGCGTCGCGGATGTCGGCGAGGATCACCTGCACCTGCAGCAGGCGCGACTTGTCGGTGCCGGCCTCGGCCAGCAGCGCGTCGATCTGGCGCAGCACATCCGCCGTCTGCCCCTCGGCGTCCAGGCTCGTGTCGTCGGCCACCTGGCCGGCCAGCCAGACAAGCCCGCCATGCACCACCGCGCCCGAGAGGCGCCCCTCCTCGGCCAGTCTGCGGATCATGCCAACCCCGTCTTTTCTTCCCTGCGAAGGCGCGCCACATGCGCGCCCATGCAGAGCCTACTCGACCGGACCGTCCTCGCCACCCGCTACGTGCTGGTGGTGTTCTATCTCGGCCTCGGCGTCGCCCTGGTGGCCTATGCCGTGCGCTTCGGCCAGAAGGTGTGGAAATTCGCCCATGAGGCGCTCTCCGCCGGCAGCGACGAGCAGCTCCTGCTCGGCATGCTCTACCTGGTGGACAGCGCCCTGGTGGCCTCGCTGGTGGCGATGGTCGCCATCTCCTCCTATGACAGCCTGGTGTCGCGGCTGCAGTCGGCGGAGGGCGGCTCGAAGATCGAGTGGGTGTCCAACCTCGATCCCGGCAACCTGAAGCTGAAGGTGGGCATCGCCATCATCGCGATCAGCTCCATCCATCTGCTGCAGAAGTTCATGGACGTGGCCTCGCTGACCGACCGGGAGCTGGCCTGGGGGGTGGGCATCCACATCACCTTCGTGGTGGGCGCGCTGGTGCTGGGCGTGCTGGACCGCATGCAGACGCAGACGAAGCTGCTCGCGAAATCCAAGAAGGAGAAGGAGGGGGAGGAGGAGTAGGCCGCGCGGATCAGATCTCCTCCACCGCCGCCACGCCGGGCAGCACCTTCAGCGCCTGCATCATGCGCGGCGAGACGTTCCAGCCGCCGGGCAGCGTCACCTCCACCTCCTGCCCGGGGCCGAGGCGCGGGATGAGGCTGACCCGGCCCTTGCCGCGCCCATCCCGCTCCAGCAGGGCGCGGATGTCGGGCAGGGCGGTCGTCGCGTCGAGGTGGATGCGCATGCCCGCCACCGCCCCGGCCGCGGCCTTGTCCAGCGCCTCCACCTCCTGGGCGGTCAGCCGCAGCGCCTCGCCCTCCAGCCGGGCCTCGCAGGTGACGAGCAGCGCGCGCCCCTCCTCCAGCAGGTCGCGCGCGCGGTTCAGCACCTCGCTGAACAGCGTGACCTCGTAGCCGCCGCTCTGGTCGGAGAGGCTGACCCAGGCCATGCGGCTGCCGGTGCGGGTGTTGCGCTCCTTCTTCCCGGTGAGGGTGCCCGCAAGGCGCAGCCGCCCCGCGCCGCCGCGCACGCGCTCCATGACGCGCGCGGAGGGCACGACGCCCAGGCGGCGCAGCGCGCCGCGGTATTCGTCCAGCGGATGGGCGGAGAGGTGGAAGCCCACCGCCTCCGCCTCGAAGGCGAGGCGCTCCAGCACCGGCCAGTCGGGAATCTCGGGCAGGCGCAACAGCGCCGGGCCCTGCTCGACCGCGCTGAACAGGCCGATCTGCCGCGTCGCGCGGTCCTCGGCGCTGGCCTGGGCGCGGCGCAGGATGGTCTCGGCCCCCGCCACCAGCCGCGCCCGGTTCCCTTCCAGACTGTCGAAGGCCCCGGCCTTGGCGAGATTCTCGAGCTGCATCTTGTTGAGCAGCCGCGGGTCCACCCGCTCCGCGAAATCGGCGAGGGAGGCGAAGGGCCCGCCCGCCGCGCGCACCGCCACCAGATCCTTCATCGCCTGCAGCCCCACGCGCTTGACGGCGGCGAGGGCGAAGCGGATGGCCGGTCCCTCGGGCGTCTGCTCGATGGCGAACTCGGCCTCGGAGCGGTTGATGTCCGGCGGCAGCACCCTGATGCCGAGCCGCGCCGCCTCCTGCATGTGGGAGGCGAGCTTCTCGGTCTTGTCGAGGTCGAGCGACATGGAGGCAGCGAGGAAGGCGACCGGGTGGTTCGCCTTCAGCCAGGCCGTCTGGTAGGCGACGAGCGCATAGGCCGCGGCGTGGCTCTTGTTGAAGCCGTAGCCGGCGAACTTCTCCATCAGGTCGAAGACCTCGCCGGCCTTGGCCTCGGGCACGCCGTTCCTCGCCGCGCCGGCGCAGAAGATGGCGCGCTGCTTCGCCATCTCCTCCTTGTTCTTCTTGCCCATGGCCCGGCGCAGCAGATCCGCGCCGCCGAGAGAGTAGCCGCCCATCACCTGGGCGATCTGCATCACCTGCTCCTGGTAGACCATGATGCCGTAGGTCTCGGCCAGGATGTCGTGGATCATGGGGTGCGGCGCCTCCCATTTCTCCCCGTGCTTGCGCGCGCAATAGGCCGGGATGTTCTCCATCGGGCCGGGCCGGTAGAGCGAGACGGCGGCGATCAGATCCTCGAAGCGGTCGGGGCGCATCATGCGCAGGCAGTCGCGCATCCCCTGGCCTTCGAACTGGAACACGCCCGCCGCGTCGCCGCGCGCCAGCATCGCGAAGGTCTTCGCGTCGTCGAGCGGCAGCGCGTCGAGATCCACCCTCACCCCCTGCGCGGCGAGCAGATCCGCCGCGCGGCGCAGCACCGTCAGCGTCTTGAGGCCGAGGAAGTCGAACTTCACGAGGCTCGCCTGCTCGACATGCTTCATCGAGTACTGGGTGATGAGGTGCGGCGAGCGCGGATCGCGATAGACGCTCGTGATCTCGAGCAGCGGCCGGCGGCCGATCACCACCCCCGCGGCGTGGGTGGAGGCGTTGCGGTAGAGCCCCTCCACCTGCTGGGCGAGGTCGAGCAGCCGGGCCACCGCCTCGTCGGCGTCGCGCATCTCCTGCAGGCGCGGCTCGCCGGCGATGGCGTCCTTGAGGCTGACGGGGTTGGCGGGGTTGTTGGGGATCAGGCTCGCCACCCGGTCCACCTGTCCGTAGGGCATGCCCAGCACGCGCCCCACGTCGCGCACCGCCGCCTTGGCCTGCAGCTTGCCGAAGGTGATGATCTGCGCCACGCGGTCCGCGCCGTATTCGCGGCGCACGTAGTCGATCACCTCGTCGCGCCGGTCCTGGCAGAAGTCGATGTCGAAATCCGGCATCGAGACGCGCTCGGGGTTGAGGAAGCGCTCGAAGAGCAGGCCGAAGCGCAGCGGGTCGAGATCGGTGATGGACAGCGCCCAGGCCGCGAGCGAGCCCGCGCCCGAACCGCGCCCCGGCCCCACCGGGATGCCCTGCGCCTTCGCCCACTGGATGAAGTCCGCGACGATGAGGAAATAGCCCGAGAAGCCCATCTGCTCGATCACGCCGAGCTCGTAGTCCAGGCGCTGCGCGTATTCCGGCGGCACGCCCTGCGGGAAGCGCCGCGCCAGCCCCTCGCGCGCCATCGCCGCCACCGTCTCGGCCTCGCTGCGGCCGGGGGGAACCTTGGGGCAGATCGGCAGCTCGGGCTTCTTCGCCTCGGCCATCACATGGCAGAGCCGGGCGATGGCCAGGGTGTTGTCGCAGGCCTCCGGCAGATCGGCGAAGAGGGCGCGCATGGCCGCCGCCGGCTTGAACCAGTGTTCGGGCGTCACGCGGCGGCGGTCCGCGTCGGTCAGCAGGCGGCCCTCGGCGATGCAGAGCAGCGCGTCATGCGCCTCGTGCATCGAGGGGTCGGCGAAATACACGTCATTGGCCGCGACGACGGGCAGCGCGGCCTCCTCGGCGAGGCGCAGCAGCCCCGGCTCCAGCGCCTCCTGCCGCTCCAGCCCATGGCGCATCAGCTCCACGGCGAGCCGGTCGGGGAAGGCCTCGCGCAGCGCCTGCAGCAGCCGCGCGGCCGCCTCCCGCCGCCCCTCGGCGAGCAGGCGCGAGAGGGGGCCATTGTCCCCGCCGGTGAGGAGGAAGACGCCCTCGGCATGGGCGAGGAGCTGCTCGAGCGAGAGGGCGGGCCGGCCGGAGGGATCCTCGTTGAGCCAGCCGAGCGAGGAGAGCTTCTGCAGATTCGCCCAGCCCCGGTCCGTCATCGCCAGGGCCACCACCGCATCGGCGCCCGCGCGCAGCGCCTCGGCGCGTTCCTCGCCCGCGGCGGCGCGCGAGAGCCAGAGCTGGCAGCCCATGACCGGCTGCACGCCCTTGGCGGCGGCGGCCTGGGCGAACTCCAGCGCGCCGAAGAGGTTCGCCGTGTCGGTCAGCGCCACCGCCGGCATGTTCTGCGCGGCGGCCAGCGCGGCCAGCTTCTCGGCCTTGATCGCGCCCTCGCTGAGCGAATAGGCCGAGTGGGTGTGAAGGTGGATGAAGCCGCCGTCCTGCATGCCGAATCTCCGGCGCGCAGGATGGCATGGCGGGGCGCTCAGCCCGAGAGGGTCATCAGCCCGTCCAGCGCAAGGCAGCCATCGGGGCGGCAGAGCAGGGGGTTGATCTCCGCCTCCTCCAGCCGCTCGCCCAGCGCGGCGGCGAGGGCGGAGAAGCGCGCGATCGCCTCCGCCACCGCCGCCACGTCCACCTTCGGCGCGCCGCGGAACCCGTCGAGCAGGGGGAAGGCCCGAAGCGAGCGGAGCATGGCGAGCGCGGCCTCCGGCGAGACGGGCGCGACCTCGAGGGCCACATCCTTCCACAGCTCCGCCTGCACCCCGCCGAGCCCGACCAGGACGAGCGGGCCGAATTGCGGATCGCGCCGGGCGCCGAGGATCAGCTCCACCCCGCGCGGGGCCATGCGCTGCACCAGCACCCCATCCACCCGCGCCGAGGGCGCATGGCGCGCCACCCCGGCCATGATGCGCGCATGGGCGGCGCGCACCGCCGCCGCGTCGCGCAGGTCGAGCTGCACGCCCTCCACCTCGGTCTTGTGCGCCACATCGGGGCTGTCGAGCTTGAGCACGACCGGGTAGCCCAGCGCCTCGGCGGCGGCGAGCGCCTGCTCTAGGCTCGCCGCGCGGCGCTCCTCGCCCACCGGCAGGCCGGCGGCGGCGAAAAGGGCCTTGGCCTCGGCCTCCATCAGCCGGCGGGCGCCCTCCGGCAGGGCGGGCGGGTCGGCGAGCGGCGCGCCGGGCGGCAGGGGCGGCGCATGGTGGCGCTGCCAGAGGCGGATCGCGTTCATCATCCGCCGCATGGAGCGGAACAGGCTGAGGTGCGGGGATGTGTCCACCGCCTCCGCGCCCGGCCCCTCCAGGCTCTCCGGCACCCAGGCGATGCAGATGGGCTTGCCGGCCGCCGCGGCCATGGGGTCGAGCGTCTTCATCCGCGCCGGCGTCGCGCCGGGGGCGGGGTTGTGATAGACGACCGGGAAGACGACGCAGCCGTATTGCGCGTCGTTCAGCATCGCCACCATGCAGTCCTCGAACAGCTTCGGGTTGGTGGCGACCTGCGCCGTCAGGTCGCAGGGATTCCGGGGGCTGCCGAACTCGGGCAGGATGGCGCGGAAGGTCGCTTCCGTCTCGGGCGCGGGCTGGGGCAGGGGCAGCCCCGCGGCCTCGGCGTGGTCGGCCGCCATGATGCCCGCCCCGCCCGAGGGGGTGAGGATGCCCACCCCGCGCGCTTTCGGCGGCGGCGCCTTGGCGAGGAAGCCCGCGGTCTCGAGCAGCGCGTCGAAATCCTCCACCTCGAGCATGCCGGCGCGGCGGAAGCCCGCGCTCCAGGCCGCGGTGCTGCCGGCGAGGCTGCCCGTGTGGCTCATCGCCGCCTTGGCGCCCACCTCGCCGCGCCCGAGCTTGAGCACCACGATGGGCTTGCCCAGGCCGCGCGCCATCTCGCCCAGCAGGAAGAGCCGCCGCGCGTCGCGCAGCCCCTCCACCGCGAGGGCGATGCTGCGGCAATGCGGCAGCGTGAGCTGGAAGGCTGCGAGGTCGCACACGTCGAGGTCGGTGGCGTTGCCCGCCGTCGTCATGTGGCACATGGCGAAGCCGCGCTCGGCCGCCTGCATCAGCGCATAGCCGAGCGCGCCCGACTGGCTGACCACGCCCACGCCGCCGGCGGGCGCGGTCATCTTCACGTAGTCGGGCATGAAGGTGGCGCCCACGCGCTGCGCATGGTCCACGAAGCCGAGGCAGTTCGCGCCGAGCAGGGGGAAGTTCAGCGCGCGCGCGGTCTCGCGCAGCAGCGCCTCCTCCTCCGCGCGCTCGGGCAGATCCGTCTCGCCGTAGCCGGAGGCGTAGATCACGGCGCCGCCCCCGCCCTTGGCCGCCAGCGCCGTCACCGCCTCCATCACGCCGGTGCGCGGCAGCGCGATGACGGCGGAATCGGGCGCGCCGGGCAGATCGGCCACCGAGGCGAAACAGGGCCGCCCGTGCAGCTCCTGGCCCGCGTATTTCGGGTTCACGCACCACACCTCGCCATCGAAGCCCGCCATGTTCTGCACGGTGCGCGCGCCGAAGCCCGTGGGCTCGCCCGAGACGCCGATGACGGCGATGGAACGCGGGGCGAGCAGGCGCTTCAGGCTCTGCGGGTCGCGCAGCGGCGGGATCTCGGGCATGGCGTTTCCTCAACCTCTCTTGCCCCGCATTCGGGAACGGAACGCGCGCTTCGGCAAGCCCCCGGGCCCGCCCTGTCAGACGAGCAGCAGCGCGGGAATGGCGAGTGCGGCCAGCACCTGGCCCTCGCGCGCATGGTGCGGCGCATAGGCGCCGGCGCGGTCGAGCAGGTTGATCGTGCCGATCACGCCGCCCCGCCAGCGCACGGGCAGGTTCAGCACGCTCTCGCAGCCGAGCGAGAGGATGAGCTCCGCATCGGGGAAATGCGCGCGGATGTCGGCGGCGTTGCGCCCGATGAAGGGGCGGCCCTCGCGCAGGAGGGTGCGCGTCCATTCCGTCTCGCGGATGGGCTTCGCCCCGCCGGGCGGGTAGGCGAGGGGATCGCTGCTCCAGACGCGGCGGTTCACCCCCGCGGCCGCGTCGTGGCGCATGATGGTGAAGAGCCGGTGCCCGAGCGTCCATTGCGCCGCGCGCTCCAGCGCGGCGAAGCTCGCGCGCGGCTGCTCCGCCTCGCCGAGCGCGCGCAGGACGAGGCCGAGGGCTTCGCGCATCGCCCTACATCGCCCCCGCCGCGCGCGGCAGCCACAGCGCGATGCCCGGTTCGGCGATCACCAGCAGCAGCGCCCCCAGCATGGCCAGCACGAACCAGCTCACCCAGGGGATGGTGCTTTCCATCGTCACCCGCGCGATTCGGCAGCTCACCATCAGGTTCACCGCCATGGGCGGGGTGAACTGGCCGATGGCGATCTTCATGGTGAGCAGCACGCCGAACCAGGTCAGATCCCAGCCGAAATGCCGCGCGATGGGCAGCAGCAGCGGCAGGAGGATCAGGAAGATGGAGATGCCGTCGAGGAACATCCCCACCAGAATCAGCAGCCCCACCAGCAGCAGCATGGTGCCCCATTCGCCGAGGCCGAGCCCGAGGATGCCCGCGACGATGGGCTGCACGACGCCGAGCGTGGAGACCGCCCAGGCGAAGACCGAAGCCAGCGCCACGACGATGAGGATCACCGCGGAGATTTCCCCCGCCTCCACCAGGATCTCGTAGAGATCGCGCAGCGTCATGCTGCGATGGATCACGAAGCCCACGAACAGCCCGTAGAACACGGCCATCACCGCCGCCTCCGTCGGCGTGAAGGCGCCCGCGCGCATGCCGCCCAGGATCACCACCGGCGCCATGAGGCCCCAGAAGGCCTCGCGGAAGCTGCGCCAGAGCGAGCCCTCGCCGCGTTCGGGATTCTTCCCGCCGAAGCCGCGCAGCCAGGAGATGAGCAGGATCGGCACGAGCAGCGCGAGCCCCGCGAGCAGCCCGGGGAAGACGCCGGCGAGGAAGATGGCCGGCACGGAGACGCCCGGCACCATCACCGCATAGACGATGAAGGCGATGGAGGGCGGGATGAGGATGTCGGTCGCCGCCGCGGCGCCCACGGTGCTGGCGATGAAGGGGCGCGGATAGCCGTCGCGCGCCATGCTTTCCGTCACCACCTTGCCCACCGCCGCCGAGGTCGCGGGGCCCGAGCCGGAGATGCCGCCCAGCACCATCGCCACCAGCACCGAGACGGAGGCGAGCGCCCCGCGCCCCGCCCCCACCAGCGCGGTGGCGAAGCGCACCAGGCGCAGCGCCACCCCGGTGCGGTCGAAGACGCAGCCCACCAGCACGAACATCGGGATGGCGATGAGCGGGTATTTCGCGATGCCGGCATAGACGTTGGTGGACATCGCCATCAGCGTCTGGTCGGCGAGCAGGATGGCGAGCGCCCCCGCAAGCCCGAGGGCGACGCCGATCGGCACGCCCCCCAGCAGCATCAGCGCGAAGGCGAGGAAGAGGATCGCGCCCGTCACCCGTCGCCGCCCCGCAGCAGCCGGATCAGCCGCCCCGCCGCGCGCGCGATGACGAGCAGCGAGAGCACGGGCAGCGTCGCCGTATAGATCCATTGGGGGTTGCCGAGGCCGGGCGTGAGCGCCTCGAAATCCCATTCGTCGTAGGCCATGCGCCCGCCGAACCAGACGAGCAGCGCGAAGCAGAGGATCACGAGCAGCAGCCCCGCCGCCTCCGCCGCGCGCCGCCCGCGCGGAGGCAGCGCGTCCGCCAGCAGCCCCACCCGGATGTGCCGCCCGCAGGCCACCGCCAGCGCCGAGCCGATCAGCGCCACCGCCACCATCAGCGCCACCGAGTATTCCTCGGTGAAGGCGAGGGAGATGTCCGTCAGGTAGCGCGTGGCCACGTTCGCCGCGGTGATGAGCGCGATGGCGGCCATGGCGGCGGCCAGCAGCACCCGCTCCAGGCTCAGCGGCACGCGCGTGGGCGGATCGGGCGCGGGCGCGCCCGATTCCAGCTCCGCGGCCATCAGCTCACCGCGCGGATGGCCGCCTCGGCCTTGCGCACCAGATCGGCGCCCACCGTGTTCGCCCAGCGCTCATAGACCGGGCGCAGCGCGGCGGCGAAGGCGCGCTTCTCCTCGAGCGTCAGCACCGCCACCTCGACGCCGCGGTTGCGCAGCTCGACGAGGGCGGAATCGTCCGTGCCGGGGATGCCGAGGCCGCGCCGGGCGAGGGCGATGTTGTTGCGCGCCGCCTCCTGCGCGCAGTCGCGGATGAGCTGCTGGTCGGCGGCGTTGAAGCCGTTCCAGATGGACTTGCTCACGCCGAAGATCAGCGCGTCGTTCACGTAGTTCCAGATCGTCATGTGCCGCTGGGCGAGCGCGTCCATGCGGAAGGCGAGGAAGAGGTTGACCGGGTTCTCCTGCCCGTCCACCGCGCCGGAGCTGAGGGCGGGCTGCAGGTCGGCGAAGGACATCTGCAGCGGGTTGGCGCCGAGCGCGGTGTAGATGTCGTTGAAGATGGCGCCGGCCGCGAAGCGGATCTTCATCCCGCGCAGATCGGCCGGCGCGCGCACCGGGCGGCGGGAGTTCGAGAGCTCGCGGAAGCCGTTCTCGCCGAAGGCGAGGCCCACCACGTCGCGACGGTCCATCACCGCCATCAGGTCGCGCCCCGGCTCGCCATTGATCAGCGCGTCGAAGGCGCGGTGGTCGGGCATCAGGAAGGGAAGCTGGAACAGCCCCGCCTCGCGCACCTGCGGCGCGATGTTGATGGTGCTGAACACGCAGAAATCGATGATGCCCTGGCGCATGGCCAGCAGCTCGCGCGTCTGGTCGCCGCCGACGAGCTGGCTGCCCGGATAGACGCGCACGTTGATGCGCCCCTGGCTGCGCTGCGTGACCAGCTCCGCCCACTGGAAGGCGCCCTCGGCGAAGGGGATGGGCCGGTTGCCCACCACCGAGAGCTTGTATTCCGGCCGGTACTGCTGCGCGCCCGCCAGATGCGGCAGGGCGAGCACGGCGGGGGCGGCGGCGAGCAGCGCGCGGCGCGGCAGGCGGGTCATTGCGTTTCCTCCACGATGGGGCGGCCTTGCGCCGCCCACCGCGCCGCAGAATGATCCCGCGGGCGCGCCGGGCGCAAGGGAGAGGGAGGAGGCCTTGGAAGGCGTGGTGGCCATCAGCGGCGGCGCCTCGGGCATCGGCCTCGCCGCCGCCCAGGCGGTGCTGGCGGCCGGCGCCTCGGTCGCGGTCGCGGATCGCGACGCGGCGGCGCTGGCGCGCGCGACCATGCTGCTCGAGGGGCCGCGCACCACGACGCGCATGCTGGATGTGACGCATGAGGACGCGGTGCTGGCCTGGATGGAGGGGCTGGAGGGGGTGCGCGGCTGCGTGACCTCCGCGGGCGTCTCGGCGCACACGCCCGCGGTGGAGGTGCCCGCCGCGCAGTTCCGCCACATCCTCGACGTGAACGTGACGGGCAGCTTCCTCGTCGCCCAGGCCGCGGCGCGGCGCATGGTGGCGGAAGGGAAGGGGGGCGCGATCGTGCTCATCGCCTCCGTTTCCGGCCTGTCGGGGATGAAGGACCGCGTGGCCTATTCGGCCTCCAAGGCCGCGGTGATCAACCTCGCCGCCGCCATGGCGGTGGATCTCGCCCCGCACGGCATCCGGGTGAACGCCGTCTGTCCCGGCCCGGTCGAGACGCCCATGGTGCGGCTGCTGCACGATGCGGCGACGCGCGCGGCCTGGGCCGCACGAATCCCGATGCGTCGCTACGCCACCCCAGAGGGCGTGGCGCAGGCGGTGCTCTTCCTTCTCGACCCCGCCCGCAGCGGGGACATCACGGGCCAGGCCATCCCGGTGGATGGCGGCTTCTCCACGGCAGGGCTGATGCCATGATCCCGACCATGAATCTCGGCCGGCTGCTGACGCAGACGGCCCGCCGCCTGCCCGATTCGCCCGGGCTGATCTGGCGCGAGCGGACATGGAGCTGGCGCGAGATCGACGCGCGGGTGGACCGCCTCGCCGCCGCGCTGCGTGCGGAGGGAATCGCGCCCGGGGACCGTGTGCTCGTCCACTCGCGCAACTCCAACCAGATGTTCGAGAGCCTCTGGGCCTGCTGGAAGATCGGCGCGGCCTGGGTTCCCACCAATGTGCGCCTCACCCCGCCCGAGGCCGCCTATCTGGCCAGCAACGCGGGCTGCGTGGCGATGATCCGCGACCATGGCTTCGCCGCCCATGCCGATGCGGTGCGCGAGGCCACCCCCGCCCTGCGCCTCGTCATCGCCGTGGGCGACGCGCGCGAGGGGGAGCGCGACTACGAGGCCATGCTCGCCGCCGCCGCCCCGCCGCCGCGCGACCATGAGGCGGATGTGGCCTATGACCATCCGGCCTGGTTCTTCTTCACCTCGGGCACCACCGGCAAGCCCAAGGGCGCGGTGCTCACGCACGGGCAGCTCGGCTTCGTGGTGAACAACCATTGCGCGGATCTGATGCCCGGCCTGTCGGAGCAGGATGTCTCGCTGGTGCTCGCGCCGCTGAGCCATGGCGCGGGGATGCACGCCGTCCCGCAGGTGGCGCGCGGCGCGCGCTCCATCCTGCTGCCCGGCGAGCGGCTCGATGTGGGCGAGGCCTGGCGGCTGATCGCCGCGCATGGGGTGACCAACATGTTCACCGTGCCGACCATCCTCACCATGCTGGCCGAGCACCCGGACGCCGCCCCGCACCGGCTGCGCCATGTGATCTACGCCGGCGCGCCCATGTACCGCGCCGACCAGAAGCGCGCGCTGCAGCGGCTCGGCCCCTGCCTCGTGCAGTATTTCGGCCTGGGCGAGGTGACGGGCAACATCACCGTGCTCCGCCCCGACCAGCACAGCCTGGACGACGCCGACCCGCGCGCGGGAAGCTGCGGCATGCCGCGCACGGGCATGGATGTCGCGATCCTCGCCGAGGACGGCACCCATCTGCCGCCGGGCGAGACGGGCGAGATCTGCGTGCGCGGCAACGCCGTCTTCGCCGGCTACTGGAACAACCCCGAGGCCAACGCCCGCGCCTTCCGGCAGGGCTGGTTCCACACCGGCGATCTCGGCCACATGAACGCGGAGGGATTCCTGTTCATCACGGGCCGGGCGAGCGACATGTTCATCTCGGGCGGCTCCAACATCTATCCGCGCGAGATCGAGGAGGCGCTGCTGACCCATCCGGCCGTGCTGGAATGCGCGGTGGTGGGGATCCCTCACCCCAAATGGGGCGAGGCGGGGGTGGCCTGCGTGGTGCCGCGCGCGCCGGTGGAGGCCGCGGAGCTGCTCGCGCATCTCGGCCCGCGCCTTGCGCGCTACAAGCACCCGCAGCGCATCGTCTTCTGGGAGGCGCTGCCCAAATCCGCCTACGGCAAGGTGCCCAAGACCATGCTGCGCGAGCGGCTGGCGGCGGAGGGCGTGACCTTCACGGGCTGAAACCGGCGGCGACATCGCCGCCCGCGTCAGCCCCAGCTTTCCTGCACGCCGCGCCGCTTGCCCGGCGTCACCGGCGCCGCCTCGCGCCGCGGCAGCGGCCCGGGCCGGCCCAGGTGCCAGCCCTGGCCGTAGGTCACGCCGAGTTCCTGCATCAGCGCGGCATGGGCCGCCGTCTCGATGCGCTCGGCGATGACCTCCGCCCCCACGGCGCGCGAGAGGTCCACCATGGAGGCGACGAAGCGGCGGTCGCGCTCATGCTCCAGGGCGGCGGTGACGAAGGCGCCGTCCACCTTCACGAAATCCACGCGATAGGCGCGCAGGTAGCGGAAGGCGGCGGCCCCGGCGCCGAAATCGTCGAGGCAGACGGGCACGCCGCGCGCGCGCAGCGACTCGAGCGTCGCCGCGGCCTCCTCCTCCTGCTCGATTTCGGCGCTTTCGGTGAGTTCCACCATCAGGCCGGGCGCAAGCGCCGGCTGTTCATCCAGGCGCCCCAGCAGCGCCGCGCGAAAGCCGGGGCTCTGCACCGAGAGGCCCGACAGGTTCACGGCCACCCTGCCGGGCGGCGCTTGCGCCAGCAGGTCTCTCGCCGCGAGGTCCAGCACGGCGAGGTCGAGCGCCTCGGTCAGCCCCACCGCCTCGGCGAGGTTCACGAAATCCCCCGGCCCCTCCTTGGGGGCCAGCACGCCGCGCGCCGGCCGGCAGAGCGCCTCGAAATGGTGGGTCGCCTTGTCCGACAGCCGGGCGATGGGCTGGTAGAGCAGCGAGAAGCGGCGCTGCTCGATGGCCCGGGTGAGCAGCCCGGCGCGCTGGGCGACATCGTTGAGAATGCCGCTGAGCCCCTGGTCAAGCCCGCATTGCGCCAGCTCCGCCGCGCCCTCGCGCGCGAACAGCCCGAGCCCGTGGCGAAGCGCGCGGATGGCCTGAGTGGGAGTGAGGCCCGGAGCGTCCAGCGAGAGCGCCCGGGCGCTCGCGCCCTCGCCCTCGGCGGACAGCCGCGCGAGAACGCGGCGCAGAAGATCCTCGAGCTCCTCCACCGCTTGGCCGGGGGCCGAGAGGAGGCCAAGCCGGCCGGGCGCAAGCTCCGCGGCGACCAGCGCTTCCTCGCCGGCTGCCTGGAAGGCCGTCTCCAGCAGCTTCCGCCGCGCCTCCTCCGGCACGGCGGGAAGCTCGAGCAGCCCGATCCCGCCGGCGGGTGTCTCCGCGCCCCGCAGCCGGGCCTCGGCGAGCCGCATCAAGGCGGCAGGGTCGGTGCGGGGCTCCTGCCGCAGCACCACCCCCTCCGGCATGGGCGCGAAGGAGAGACAGTCCCGCGGCGGCTGGCCCGGCAGGGCAAGGTGCAGGGCGGAGACCATGAAGGGCGTCTGCCGCGCATCGGCGAGGCGCAGCACCGTGGGCGGCATGCGCCCGCGCACGGGAAGGGAGGCGCGGGCCAGCTCGAAGGCCGGGCGATCCTCGGGCGCGATCAGCTCCGACACCGGCTGGCCAAGGAAGGATTCCGCGCTGCGCCCCAGATGCAGGCGGAAGGCCCCGGTGGCGAAGCCGATCCGCCCCTGGGAATCGGCCTCGGCCAGGAAATCCGCCGCCGCGAAGGCGAAGCCGAGGAAGCGCTCCCGGTCGCTCAGGGGGCGCGGAGCGGTCTGGCAGGCATCGGTCATGAAGGTCTCCGGGCCTTCGAAGCCTATGCGGGAAGCCTTAGCATCCGGCTAAGACGCCCGGCGCCGCGCTCAGCGCGCCTCCCGCCGCCAGGCGATCACCGCCGCCCCCAGCAGCAGCAGCAGGGCAAGCCAGGGGGGCAGCAGGGGCAGGGCGGCGATGCCCGTCACCGTGTGGTCCTCGCGCTGGCGCAGCCCGATCCAGCCCGCCCCGGCCGCGTCCCGGCCCGCCGCCACGCGGCGGATGTCGGGAATCGCGGCGCCGTCGCCCAGGTAGCGCGCGGCCCCGCCGGAGGCGGAGACGGTCGGGCGCAGCCGCGCGGGGTCGGAGCGCAGATCGGCCACCTCGGGCGGGTTGGGGGGCATGGCGGCGGCGAAGGCCATCCGTCGCCCGTCGCTCACCTGCCACAGCCCGGGCTGGGGCGCCGCCATCTCGGCCACCCCCCGCCCGCTGCCCGGCGCGCCGGAAAGCGGCAGGCGCGTGAGCGTCCCGTCGGGGGCGGTCACCGTCACCTCCGGCGGCGGCGCGGGGTCGAGGCTGCGGCGCGTGACGGACAGCCGCCCCGATTCGATCCGGGCGGAGAGATCCTCCTCCTCCAGCTCCGGTTCGCGCATCAGCCAATGGGCGGTGCGGCGCAGCAGCTCCTGCTGCGGCCCGCCCCCGTCATGCCCGCGCGACCACAGCCAGATATGGTCCGAGAGCATCAGCGCCACGCGCCCCTGGCCCACGCGGTCCAGCACCAGCAGAGGCGCGCCCTGCGCCCCCTCCATCACCACCTGGCCCGCGCGGGGCTCGCTGCGGATGGTGCGGTACCACCGCCCCCAGGAGGGCTCGGCCTCGCCCTGATTCGCGCCCGCCAGCCCCTCGGTGACGGGGTGGCGCTGCCCCGCCGCGCTGACGCGCGGGCGGAAGGCCTGCTCGAGCAGCGCCTGCTGCGGCGAGAGCGGCCGCGCCGGCAGCACCTGGCCGAGCGGCGTGTTGAACAGGCTCACCGCCCCCACGTATTCGGGCCCGACCGAGAGCAGCAGCGCGCCGCCGCCGCGCACATGCTCGGCGATGTTGCGCAGATAGCTGGGCGGCAGGATGCCGCGGTTGGCGAAGCGGTCGAAGATGATCAGGTCGAACTCGCGCAGCTTCACCTGGAACAGCTCGCGCACCGGGAAGGCGATGAGCGAGAGCTCGTTCAGCGGCGTCAGATCGTCCTTCTCCGGCGGGCGGAGGATGGTGAAGTGCACGAGGTCCACGCCCGGATCGGCCTTCAGCAGCCGCCGCCAGGTGCGCTCGCCCGCATGCGGCTCGCCCGAGACGAGCAGCACGCGCAGCCTGTCCCGCACGCCGTTGATGGTGACGACGGCGCGGTTGTTCACCTCGCCGATCTCGCCGGGCCGGGTTTCGGCCAGAAGGTCGAGCACGGTGGGGCCCGCGCGCTCGATGGGGATGGAGAGGCGGTGCTCCTGGCCCACCGGCACGCTTTCGGTCAGCGGCGCCTGGCCGTCGCGGCGGATGGTCAGCCGCGCCGTGCCTTCCTGGCGCGCGGCGCCGAGATCCTCGACGATGAGGCGCAGCTCCACGCTGCGGCCGACGATGCCGAAGCCCGGCGCCTCGATCAGCCGGATGCGCCGGTCCACCTCGCCCTGGCGGCCGGGCATGAGCAGATGCAGCGGCACGCCCTCGGGCCCGCCCCAGTTCGCGGGGTCGGCGGGCAGGTCGTGGATCTGCCCGTCCGAGAGCAGCAGCACGCCCGCGAGGCGCGCGGCGGGGATGTCGGCCAGGGCGCGCTCGAGGGCGGCGAAGCCGCGCGTGCCCTGGTTGCCGCCCTCCTCGATCTCGGCCACGCGCAGCTCCACGTCGCGCAGCCGGGCGATGCGCGCCTCGATCTGGCGGCGCGCCGTCTCGATGGCCTCGGCGTGGCCCTGGGCGTAGCGGGTGCTGTCGCTGCGGTCCACCAGCAGCAGGGCGATGTCGGGCCGCGTCTCGCGCGTCTCCTCTACGGCGCGGGGGCCGGCCAGCGCGGCGAGGATCAGCGCGAAGGCGGCCGCGCGCCACAGCGCCCCGCGCGCCCCGCGCAGCAGGGCGGGCAGCAGCGCCGCCAGCGCCAGCCCGGCCAGCACCGCGAGCAGCCACAGCGGCAGGATGGGCGCGAGATCGAAGCTGAGGCGGCTCGTCTGCATCAGTTGCCGAGCCTTTCCAGGATGGCCGGCACATGCACCTGGTCGCCCTTGTAGTTGCCGGTCAGCGCGTACATCACGAGGTTAGCGCCGAAGCGATAGGCCAGGGTGCGCTGCCGCGCCCCGCCGGGCACGGCGGCGTGCAGGTTCTGCCCGCGCCCATCCACCGCCCAGGCGCCCGCCCAGTCATGCCCGCCGATCACCACGGGCGAGACGCTGTCATTCGCCCGGTCCTGCTCGCGCGAGACCCAGACCGTGCCGCCCGCGAAGCGCCCAGGAAGCTCGCCCAGAAGATAGAAGGCGCGGCGCAGCACATGATCTTCCGGCACGGGCATGAGCGGGGGGATGGCGAGGCCCTGGGTCACGCGCCGCAGCGCCGCCCGCGCGCCGGGCGCGAAGCCCTCGCCCGAGCCCTCGTCGCGCGTGTCGAACAGGATGATGCCGCCATGGCGCATGAAGGCGTTGAGCGCGGCGATGGCGGCCGGCTCGAGCGGCTGCGCCTCGGGCCGGACGGTGAAGTAGAGCAGCGGGAAGAAGCTGAGGTCGTCGCGCCCCGGCACCACGCCCACCGGCTCGGCCAGATTGGCCGCGGTGCGCCGGTTCACGAAATCCGACAGGCCGAGCAGCCCTGCGCGCATGGTCTCGTCGGTCTGCGCGTCGCCGGTGATCACATAGGCGAGGCGCGTGACCAGCGCGTGCTGGCCCTCCTGCGCCGCGGCGGGCAGCGCGGCACCCAGGGCGAGCAGCACCGCCGCCGCCCGGGCCGCGCCGAGCAGCCCGCGCAGCCGCAGCGAGGCGAGCAGATCCAGCGCCAGCAGCAGCAGCGCGGCCGCCAGCAGCCAGGGCCCGAGGTCGCGCTCGGGCGGAATGGTCGCGATGGCGCGCTGCGCCGTGCCCGCGGGCGGCGGCGGGTGCAGCGAGGGCGCAGGCAGGGCGGCGCCGAGGTTGAGCGCGCGGCGGAACCCCTCCGCCCCCGGCGTGCCGTACCAGCCGGGCGGGTGGCGCGGGGAGATGGCCGCCTCGCCCGTCGCGGGCAGGGGCTGGGCCCCGGGCGGGGGCGGGCCGAGCCGGCCGAACCCGTCCAGCGTCTCGAGCGGGGCCAGTGCGCCCTCGCCCTCGCCGCCTGCCACCCCGGCCGAGAGCGCCACCAGCCGCCGCAGCATGGAAACGAACAGGCCCGAGAGCGGCAGGTCGCTCCACTCCGCGTTGGCGGTGACGTGGAACAGCACGATGCGCCCGGCCCCGCGCGTCTCGGCGGTGACGAGGGGGGTGCCGTCCGCCAGCCGCGCCCAGATGCGCTCGGCGAGCCGCGCCGAGGGCTCGGCCAGCACCTGGCGCTCCACGCTGATCTCCGCCGGAACCGGCAGCCCCGCGAAGGGCGAGCCTTCGGGGAAGGGCGCGAGGCGCTGCGGCTGCTCCCAGGACAGCGCGCCGCCGAGCTGGCGCTCGGCGCGGAGCTGCACGGGCAGCAGCGGGTCCGGCTGCTCGGCGAGGCGCGCGCCGGCGAAGCGCACCAGCATCCCGCCCCGCTCGACGAAGCGCGCGAGCGCCTCCAGCTCCGGCCCCGGCGCGATGGGGCGGTCGGCCAGGATCAGCACCGAGAGGGGGCGGGCGAGCAACTGCTCCACCGTGCCGCGCCGCAGCTCCGCGAAGGGCGAGAGGGCGCGGTCGAGGTAGAACAGCTCGCCGATCAAGGGCGCGTCCGCCGCCTCCTCCGCGCCGGGCAGCAGCCCCACGGGGCGGCGGCGGAAGCGTTCGTCCAGCAGCACCACCCCGCCCGCTCCGGGCTCCTCCGCGAGGTCGAGGCGGAAGACCCGGTTGCGGATTTCGGTGGGCAGATCGAGCACCGTCTCGGCCTCGGTGGCGCCGGGGGCGGGGCGGAACACCGCCCGCGCCAGCGCCCGGCCGTCCTGCCCGCGAGCGATCACCGGCGCCTCGCCGGCCTGCTCCACGGGGGACTGGCGCAGGGCGAGGTGCAGCCGGTCGCCCTCCGCGCGGGGCGGGAGCAGCAGGCGCACCGGGCGCTCCTCGGCGCGGGCGAGGGTGAGCCCGCCCCCGGCGGCGAGGCGCTCCATCAGCGCCGCGGCCGCTTCGGGCGCGCCATGGGCGAGCGCGTCGGAGAGGTAGAGGGCCTGGAAGGGCCCGGGCTCGGCGCGCGCCCAGGCCTCCAGCGCGGCCAGCGCGGCGGCGCGATCCGGCGCCCAGGGGCGCGGGCGCAGCGCGGCGAGGCGGGGGGCGAGATCGGCCGCCGGCATGGGGCCGATCACGCGGGGCGGCTGCGCGCCCTCGCTCGGCGCGGTGGCGAGCAGCGCGGCCCCGCGCCCCTCGCGCCCGGCGCGCTCCAGCTCGGCCTGGGCGATGGCAAGGCGCAGCGGCCAGTCGGGGCCGGCGGCCCAGCCGTCGTCGAGCACGAGCAGCAGCGTGCCCCCGCCGCCCGAGGCGCCGCCCGGGCCCAGCACGGGCCGGGCGAGGCCGAGGATGATGAGCGCGGCGGCGAGCAGGCGCAGCAACAGCACCCACCAGGGCGTGCGCGCGGGGGTTTCCTCCGCAAGCGGCAGCGCGCGCAGCAGCAACGGCGAGGGGAAGCTCTGCCGCCGCGGCTGGGGCGGGGTGACGCGCAGCAGCCACCACAGCAGCGGCAGGGCGGGCAGGGCCAGCAGCAGCCAGGGCGCGGCGAAGCCGATCATGCCCCCTTCCTCATGCCGGGCTCAGCGCCTGCCACAGGGCCAGCAGCGCCATCTGGGGCGGCTGGTCCGTGCGGTGGGTGAGGAAGCCCCAGCCCGCCGCGCGGGCATGGGCGGCGAGGCCGGCGCGGTGCGCGGCCAGGCGCTCGGCATAGAGGGCGCGCACCGTCTCCACGCGCGGGATCACGATGGGCGCCTCGCCCTCCAGCCCCTCGAACACCACGCGGCCGTGATAGGGCAGGCTCTCCTCCGCGGGGTCCAGAATCTGGACCATCTGCCCGCGCACCGGCCGCGCGGCGAAGGAGGCGAGGGCCGCCTGCACCTCGGGCAGGGGCTGCAGGAAATCCCCGAAGAGAACGAGCCGCGCATGGCGGGCGAGCGTCACGTCGCCCGCCGGCGAATCGGGCGCGGCGGGGCGGGCCAGCGCTTGGGCCAGGGCGGGCAGGGCGGCGCGGCCCATGAAAGCGCGCGGGGGGCCGGGCAGCAGCCGCACCCTCTCGCCGCCGCGCAGCAGCAGCGAGGCGAGGGCGAGCAGCAGCAGCTCCGCCCGGTGGCGCTTGGTCTCGAGCCCCTTGGCCGAGCGCCACTCCATGGAGGGCGTGAGGTCGCGCCAGAGCACCACGGTCTGCGCCGCCTCCCACTCCGTCTCGCGCACGAAGAGGCGGTCGGCCTTGGCGCTCTGCCGCCAGTCCACGCGGGCGGCGGCGTCGCCCGGCAGATAGGGGCGGAACTGCCAGAAGGCGTCGCCCGTGCCGGCGCGGCGGCGGCCATGGATGCCGTGCATCACCGTGCTGGCGACGCGCTCGGCCTCCACCACCAGGGGCGGAAGCCGCGCGGCCGCGGCCTCCGCCCGGGCGGGGGCGATGGCGGGGGAGGGCGCGGCCTCAGCCAATGCTCGCCTTCAGCGCGCCGATCACGTCCGCCACCTTCACCCCGTCGGCGCGCGCGGCGAAGGAGAGGGCCATGCGGTGGCGCAGCACTGGCTCGGCCAGCGCCAGCACATCGTCCAGGCTGGGGGCGAGGCGGCCGTCCAGCACGGCGCGGGCGCGCGTGGCGAGCATCAGCGCCTGCGCCGCGCGGGGGCCCGGGCCCCAGGCGAGGTTCTGGCGCACCTCGGGCAGCCCTTCCTCGGTGGGGCGGGCGCCGCGCACGAGCTTGAGGATGGCGTCCACCACCTGCTCGCCCACCGGGATGCGGCGGATGAGCTGCTGCGCGGCGATCAGCTCCCGCCCCGTCATGGCCGGCGCGGGCTTCGCCTCGGCCGCGCCGGTGGTGGCGAGCAGCATGGCCCGCTCGGCCGCCGCGTCGGGGTAGTGCACCTCGATCTCGAGCAGGAAGCGGTCGAGCTGCGCCTCGGGCAGCGGGTAGGTGCCCTCCTGCTCGATGGGGTTCTGGGTGGCGAGGACGTGGAAGGGTTCGGGCAGGGGCAGGATCTGCCCGCCGATCGCCACCTTGCGCTCCTGCATCGCCTGCAGCAGCGCGGACTGGGTGCGCGGGCTCGCGCGGTTGATCTCGTCGGCCATCAGGAGCTGGCAGAAGATCGGCCCGGGCAGGAAGCGGAAGGCGCGCTTGCCGTGCGAATCCTCCTCGAGCACCTCGCTGCCCAGGATGTCGGCGGGCATGAGGTCCGGCGTGAACTGCACGCGCCGCTCCTCGAGCCCCATCACCGTGCCCAGCGTCTCGACGAGCCTGGTCTTGCCCAGGCCCGGCACGCCGACCAGCAGCACATGCCCGCCCGAGAGCAGGGTGATGAGCGTCTGCTCCACCACCTCCTCCTGGCCGAAGATCACCCGGCCGATGGACTGGCGGGCCTTCTGCAGCCGCGCGCCCAGCGCCTCGATCTCGGAGAGCAGGGAGTCGGTGTCGGACACTTCACCCATGTGGTCGCGGTCCCCATATTGACGAGGGGTGGGGCCGGTGCTGCCTTCCCCCGCCTGATCCATCGGCCCTCACCAGGGCCGCACACCCCGGGAGTCGTCAGGGAAGCCTATGCCGCCGGATCGCCGCAACAAAGCGTCGAATGGTGCCACGGCGCCGGAATGGACGCGCGGCGCGGCGGCCCTGGCGCCGATGCGGGCAAAGCAGGATTGCGGTGACCTCGACATGCGCATCGCGCGCGACGGCACCTGGTACTACAAGGGCTCGCCCATCGGCCGGAAGGAGCTGGTCTGCCTCTTCGCCTCCGTGCTCAAGCGCGAGGCCGATGGCGGCTACGTCCTCGAAACCCCGGTGGAGCGCGCGCGCATCACGGTGGAGGACGCGCCCTTTATCGCCGTCGAGATGGTCTGGCGCGACTGCGACTGCGGCGATGGCCTCGCACCCAAGCAGTGCCTGAGCTTCCGCACCAACTGCGACCAGGTGGTGACGGCGGGGCCGAAGCACCCGATCCGCGTGCATCTCGATCCGCGCACGCGCGAGCCGCGGCCCTACATCACCGTCCGCGAGGGGCTGGAGGCGAAGATCACCCGCGCGGTGTTCTACGAGCTCGTCGCGCTCGCCGTGCCCGAGCGGGTGGACGGGCGCGAGGTGATGGGCGTCTGGAGCGAGGGGATGTTCTTCCCCATCGACGAGATCACCGCCCTCGACATGGCCGCGGAGTGACCCCGGAGGAATTGCGCGCGCGCCTCGCCCGGCCGGGGCTCTTCGCCGGGCTCGCGCCCTCTTTCGCCGATGACGCGCCGGGCGCACCCCGCCCGCCCGTGCGCCCCGCCGCGGTGCTGGTGCCCCTGGTGCTCGACCCCGAGCGGCCCTTCGTCCTGCTCACGCGGCGCGCGGCGCATCTCTCCTCCCACCCCGGCCAGGTCAGCTTCCCCGGCGGGCGCATCGAGCCGGGCGAGACGCCAGAGGAGGCCGCGCTGCGCGAGGCGGAGGAGGAGGTGGGCCTCGCGCGCGACTTGCCGGAGCTGCACGGGCGCATGCCCGCCCACCGCACCGGCACGGGCTATGAGATCACGCCCGTGCTCGGGCTGCTCGCCCCCGGCTTCGCCCTGCGCCCCGACCCGGCCGAGGTGGCGCACGCCTTCGCCTTCCCGCTCGCCACGCTGCTCGATCCCGCCGCCCCGCGGCGCGAGCGCGCGGAGTGGAAGGGGCGGCTGCGCGAATACTGGGTCTGGCCGCATGAGCAGGAGCGCATCTGGGGCGCCACGGCGAGCATCCTCCTCACCCTCGCGCGCGCGCTGCGCGGATGAGCGTCGCGCCCTCGCGCAACGGCCCTGGCGACCCCTGCTGGGCGACCCCAACTGCATGACATGGCCATCATCCTCGGACTGCTGTTCTTCGCCGCGCCCTTCCTGCTCTACGCGCTGTGGTGGCGGCTCTCGGGCGCGCAGGGTGCCAAGGGGCCGCCGGTGATCGCGCTGGCGCTCGGGCTGCTCGGGGTCGCGGCGGCGCTGGCCGGGGCGGTCCACTACGGGCTCTCGCGCAGCTTCGAGCGCGGCGAGGCCTATGTGCCCGCGCGCATCTCGCCCGAGGGCCAGGTGATCCGCGGCGAGGGGAGGCCGCGCTGAGCCTGCCCGCCTTCCTTGCCGCGCCAGCGCCGATGGGCGTCTTCGCCGCGCTGCCCGGGGCGCGCGCGGTGGGCGGCTGCGTGCGCGACCACCTGGCCGGGCTGCCGGTGCAGGACATCGACATGGCCGCACCCTTCCCGCCCGAGGAGATCATGGCCCGGCTGCGCGCCGCGGGCTTCAAGGTGTTCGAGACCGGCCTCGCGCACGGCACCGTCACCGCCGTGCTGCAGCGCCAGCCCATCGAGGTGACGAGCCTGCGCCGCGATGTCGTGACCGACGGCCGCCACGCGCAGGTGGCCTGGACCACCGACTGGCGCGAGGACGCGGCGCGGCGCGACTTCACCATCAACGCCATGTCGCTCGACGCGGCGGGCGGGCTGCACGACTATTTCGGCGGCCTCGAGGATCTGCGCGCGCGCCGTGTGCGCTTCGTGGGCGATGCGGCGACGCGGCTCGCCGAGGATTATCTCCGCGCGCTGCGCTTCTTCCGCTTCCAGGCCCGCTATGGCGGCCCCGAGCCGGACGCGACGGCCCTCGCCGCCATCCGCGCCGCCGTGCCGGGCCTCGCCCGCCTTTCGGCGGAGCGCGTCTGGATGGAGATCAAGCGCCTGCTCGCCGCGCCGGACCCGCGCGCCGCGCTGGCCCTGATGCGCGAGACCGGGGTGCTCGCCGCCGTGCTGCCCGAGGCCGGGGAGCCCGCGCGGCTGGACGCCGCCATCGCGGAAGGGGCGGGCGATGTGCTGCTGCGGCTCGCCATGCTGCTGCCGCTCGGGACGGACATCGGCGCGCTGGCCCGGCGGCTGCGCCTGTCGGGCGAGGAGCGCGCGCGGCTGCTCGCGCTGCATCGCGGGGCGGCGCTGCCCGCGGGGCGGGATGCGCGCAGTCTGCGCCGCTTCGCCGCCGAGCTGGCCGAGCGCGGCCTCGCCACCCCCTTCGAGGCCGCGCTGGTGGCCAAGGCCGAGGCGCCCGGGCTCGACCTCGCGCCCTTCCGCGCTCTGCCCGAAGGGCCGCACTTCCCGGTGCAGGGGCGCGATGGCCTGGCGCTCGGCATCCCGCCGGGGCCGCGCCTCGGGGCGCTGCTGGAGGAGCTGCGCCGCTGGTGGCTGGAGGGGGGCGCCGAGGCGGACCGCGCGGCCTGCCTCGCGCGGCTGGGGGAACTGGCCCGGCGCGACGCAAGCTGATAGCCGGGGCGGATGCCCGAGACGAAGAGCCTCACCCTGCTGCGCCGCTTCTGGCGCGACCACCTCCAGGCCGAGCGCGGACGCCTGATCGTCGCGCTGCTCTGCACGCTCGGGCTCGCGGGGGTGACGGCGCTCTACCCCGTGATCATCCAGCAGGCCTTCGACCTGTTCACGCGCGGGGAGACGGAGGCGCTGGTGTGGCTGCCGCTCGTCATCATCGGCGCGACCTCGGCGCGCGGCGGCTTCCTCTACCTGCAGCAGATCAACCTGCAGGGCGCAGCACTGGGCGCCATCGAGCATCTGCAGAACGCCCTGTTCCGCGCGCTGACGCGCGCCGACCTCGCGGTGGTGGCGGCCGAGGCCCCGGCCCGCCAGGCCAGCCGCTTCGTCACCGACGCCACGGCGGTGCGCGAGGGCGTCACGCGCAGCGTGAACGGCATCGGCGATGTGCTGACCATCGGCGGGCTCGTCGCCTCCATGCTCTGGCTCGACTGGCAGCTCGCGCTGCTGGCCGCGCTGCTCTATCCGGTCGCGGCCTGGCCCATCACCGCCATCGGCCGGCGCGTGCGGCGCGCGGCCTCCGGGATGCAGGACCGCGCGGGCGAGACGGCCGCGCTGCTGAACGAGAGCTTCGCCGCGGCCCCCGTGATCCGCACCTACCGGCTGGAGGCGCAGGAGGAGGCGCGCGCCGCGCGCGCCTTCGCCGCCTGGCGCGAGAGCCTGACGCGCATGGCCCGCGCGCGCGCGCGCATCGACCCGATCCTGGAGGCGCTGGGCGGCCTCACCGTCGCGCTGGTGCTGGTGGTGGTGGGCTGGCGCGTGAGCACGGGGCAGGGGACCATCGGCGAGTTCACCGGCTTCATCGCCGCGGTGCTCATCGCCGCGCGCCCGGTGCGCGCGCTGGGCACGCTGAACGCCGCGCTGCAGGAGGGCTTCGCCGGGCTCGCGCGCGTCTTCGCCGCGATGGACGCGCCGCGCGCCATCGCCGATTCGCCCGGCGCGCGCCCGCTGCCCGAGGGGCGCGGCGACATCCGCTACGAGGCCGTGGCCTTCCGTTATCCGGGCCGCGCCGAGCCGGCCATCGCGCACCTCGATCTTCACGCGCGGCCGGGCGAGACGGTGGCGCTGGTCGGCCCCTCGGGGGCGGGGAAATCCACCGCGCTCGCGCTGCTGCCGCGCCTCTACGACCCGAGCGCGGGGCGCATCCTGCTCGACGGCGCCGAGATCCGCGAGGTGACGCTCGCGAGCCTGCGCGACGCCATCGCCTTCGTGGGCCAGGAGGCGGTGATCTTCGACGACACGGCCTTCGCCAACATCGCCTGCGGCCGGCCGGGCGCCACGCGCGCCGAGGTGGAGCAGGCCGCGCGCGCCGCCCGCGCGCACGCCTTCATCGCGGCGCTGCCCCAGGGCTACGACACGCCGCTCGGGCCCGGCGGCGGGCGGCTCTCGGGCGGGCAGCGCCAGCGCGTGAGCCTCGCGCGCGCCCTGCTGCGCAACCCGCGCGTGCTGCTGCTCGACGAGGCGACCAGCGCGCTCGACGCCGAGAACGAGGCCGCGGTGCAGGCCGCCCTCGCCACGCTGCGCGCGGGGCGCACCACCCTCGTCATCGCGCATCGCCTCGCCACCGTGCAGAACGCGGACCGCATCCTGGTGATGGAGGCGGGGCGGGTGGTGGAGGAGGGCAGCCACGCGGCGCTGATGGCGCGCGATGGGCTCTACGCCCGGCTGGTGCGCAGCCAGGCCTTCGCCGCCGCATAGCGCATCGCGGCTGGCCGGGATGGGCCATGCCGCGGCGCGCTCTAGACAGGCGCGCTTCTTGTCGAAACCGTAAGGATTTCACCGCAACGTCACGCCATCCCCCGCCCCGCGCGCGGCATACAGCGCCGCGGTGATGGGCGGAGCGGGCATGGCGAGCGTCTCCCTGGAGGGCATCGGCAAGCGGTTCGGCGCCACGCCCGTGCTGCAGGGCGTGTCGCTCGACGTGGCGGATGGCGAGTTCCTCGCCCTGCTCGGCCCCTCGGGCTGCGGCAAATCCACGCTGCTGCGCATCATCGCCGGGCTCGAGGGCTGCAACGCCGGCACGGTGCGCCTCGATGGGCAGGACGTGACGGAGCTGCCGGCCAAGGCGCGCAACCTCGCCATGGTGTTCCAGAGCTACGCGCTCTATCCGCACATGACGGTGCGGCGGAACATCGCCGCGCCGCTGGAGCTGCGCCGGCTCTCCGCCTGGCGGCGGCCGCCGCTGCCGGGGGCGCTGCTGCCCTCGGCGCGGGCCATCCGCGCGGGCATCGCGGCCGAGGTGGCGCAGGTGGCCGAATCCCTCGGCCTGTCGGCGCTGCTCGACCGCCGCCCCGCGCAGCTTTCGGGCGGGCAGCGCCAGCGCGTGGCGCTCGCCCGCGCCATGGTGCGCCGGCCCGCCGCCTTCCTGATGGACGAGCCGCTCTCCAACCTCGACGCGCGGCTGCGCGGCGAGGCGCGCGAGGAGATCGTGGCGCTGCAGCGCCGCCTCGGCGCCACCGTGATCTACGTCACCCACGACCAGGCCGAGGCGATGGCGATGGCCGACCGCGTGGCGGTGATGCAGGCCGGCCGTCTGCTGCAGGTGGCGCCGCCGCAGGCGCTCTACGACGCGCCGGCCTCGCTGGAGGTGGCGCGCTTCGTCGGCTCCCCGCCCATGAACATCCTGCCCGCGCGCATCGGCCTGGGCGGGCGGGTGGAGGTGGAGGGCGTGGCGCTGCCCTTCCACGGCCCGGCCTGCCCCGGGCCGCGCCTGGGCGTGCGGCCCGAGGCCTGGGCGCTCGGCGCGGAGGGGCTGCCCGCCCGGCTCTCGCGCATCGAGCGGCTGGGGGCGGAGGCCATCCTGCACGCCGCCCTCGCCGGCTCGGGCACGGTCGTGACGGTGCGCCTCGCGCCCGAGCAGGCGGCGGGGCTCTCCCCCGGGCAGGCGCTGCACCTGACGCCGCGCGCGGCGCATCTCTTCGACGAGGAGGGGCTGCGGCGGCCGCTGCACGCCACCCTCCCGCAGCATGCGGACCATGGCTGAGCCGCTGCGCCGCTCCGGCGCGCGGCCCGGCGCGCGGGCCGAGCAATGGGCCGCTTGGCTGCTCGGGCTGCCCGCCTTCCTGCTGATGTGGGCCATGCTGCTCGGCCCCGCGCTGGCGGTGATCCTGCTCTCCTTCACCGACTGGAGCTTCGGCGAGGCGGAGCTGCGCTGGCACGGGCTCGGCAACTACCTCGAGCTCTGGGGCGACCGCGTCTTCTGGGTCAGCCTGCGCAACACGCTGATCTACGTGGGCGTGAGCGTGCCGGCGACGGTCGCGCTCGGTCTGCTCGCGGCGATCCTGATCGAGGGGGCGGGGCGCGGGCGCGGCCTCTACCGCGCGCTGTATTTCCTGCCCGTCGCCTCCACCCTGCTCGGCATGGCGCTGGTGTGGGAGTTCATGCTGCACCCGCGCGTGGGCTTCGTGAACCAGGTGGTGGCGGCGCTGGGCTTCGCCCGGCGCGACTGGCTGAACGATCCCGACCTCGCGCTGCTCGCGCTCGCGGCCATCGGGGTGTGGCAGAATCTGGGCCTCGCCATGGTGCTGTTCATGGCCGGGCTGCAGGCCATCCCGGCCGATCTCTATGAGGCGCTGGCGCTCGACGGCGCGGATGGCGCCTGGGAGCGCTTCCGCCGCATCACCTGGCCGCTGCTCGGCCCCGCCCTCGTCTTCGTCATGGCGATCATGGCGATCCGCAGCTTCCAGGTCTTCGACACGGTGGCGGTGCTGACCGAGGGCGGGCCGCAGAAATCCACCGAGGTGCTGCTCTACACCATGGTGCAGAACGGCTTCACCTTCCTCCGCTCCGCCTATGGCGCGGCGATCACGGCCGTCTTCCTCGCCTTCACCCTGGCGCTGACGCTGGCGCAGACCTGGCTGCTCGAGAGGAGGGCGCATTATGGCTAGGCGCGCCCTGCTGCCCGAGATCATCCGGCACGCCGTGCTGATCATGGGCGCGGCGGCGATGGTCTCGCCCTTCGTCGTGATGGTGGCGATCAGCCTCAAGCCGCCGGGCGAGATCTTCGCGCCGCAGTTCAGCCTGCTGCCGCAGCAGTGGCACGCCTTCGAGAACTACCGCGACGCCTTCACGCGCGTGCCGCTGGCGCGCTTCCTGCTGAACGGCTTCCTCGTCACCTTCTGCATCTTCGCGGCCCAGGCGGCCACCGCGCTGCCCATGGCCTATGCGCTGGCCAAGCTGCGCTGGGCGGGGCGGGGGGCCGCCTTCGCGCTGGTGCTGCTCGCGCTGCTCGTGCCGCCGCAGGTGCCGGCCATCCCGCTCTACATCGCGCTGTGGCAGCTCGATCTGCTCGACAGCTACGCCGCGATCATCCTGCCCTCGACCATCAGCGTCTTCGGCATCTTCCTGATGCGGCAGTTCTTCCGCACGGTGCCCGACGACCTGATCGCGGCCGCACGCATGGACGGGATGAGCGAGTTCGCCATCACCTGGCGGATCATGCTGCCCACCGCCTATCCGGCGCTCGCGGCCTTCGCCTGCCTCAGCTTCATCTGGAACTGGAACGAGTTCTTCTGGCCCTACATCGCGATCCAGAGCGAGCACCTGGCCACGCCGCCGCTCGGCATCGCGTTCTTCTCCAACGTGGAGGCCGGGACGAACTGGGGCCCGCTGATGGCCGCGGCCACCGTCGTCACCGCCCCGCTCGCCCTCGCCTTCCTCCTCGCGCAGCGCGCCTTCGTGCGCGGCGTGACCATGACCGGCCTCAAGTGACCCGCCACCCCCAGGAGAGAGACGCCATGCCCATGCTCGCCCGCCGCAGCCTCCTCGCCGCGCCGCTGCTCGCCGCACCCCTCTACGCCCGCGCCCAGGCGCGCGGCGTGGAGCTGACGGTGCAGTATTCCATCCCCGTTCTGTTCCGCGACCTGATGGAGCAGGTGGCGCAGGGCTTCATGCGCGCCCACCCCGACATCCGCATCGTCTATCGCGCGCCGGAGGAGGGCTATGAGGAAATCCTCCAGCGCAACCTGCGCGACGCCATCACCCGCACCCTGCCGGACGTGGCCTTCCACGGCCTCAACCGCCAGCGCACGCTGCTCGAGCGCAACATCCCGGTGGATTTGCGCCCCATCATGCAGGCCGATCCGGAGACGCCCGCCCTCGGCTACTCGGAGAGCCTGCTCTCGCTCGGCCAGGTCGGCGGGCAGCAGACGGGCATCGGCTTCGCCCTCTCCACGCCCATCCTCTACTACAACGTGGATCTGATGCGCCGCGCCGGCGGCGACCCCGCCCGCCCGCCCGCGAGCTGGGACGAGGTGATCGCGCTCGCCCGCGCCATCCATGGCAGCGGGCCCGACGTGCAGGGCATGTTCTTCGACTGGACGATCACCGGGAACTGGTCCTGGCAGGGGCTCGTCTTCTCCCATGGCGGGACGATGCTCAACGCCGAGGAGACGCGCGTCGCCTTCGGCGAGGCGCCGGGCCGGGCCGCGATCCGCGTGCTGCGCCGCATGGTGGAGGAGGGCCGCATGCCCGACATCCGCCCCGCCACGATGTTCAGCGATTTCTTCGCCGGCCGCATGGGCATCTCGATGCAGAGCACCGCGCAGCTCGGCCGCTACAACCGCGAGATCGGCGGCCGCTTCCCGCTGCTGACGGGCCGCTACCCGCTCTCCGCGCCGAATGCGCGCCTGCCCGCGGGCGGCAATGTCGCGATGATCTTCACGCGCGACCGCCAGCGCCAGGAGGCCGCCTGGAAATTCGTGAAATACGCCACGGGGCCCATCGGCGCGACCATGATGGTGCGCGCCACCGGCTACATGCCCGCCAGCACCATCCCCGCCGAGCGCGAGGACATGCTCGCCCCCTTCTACCGCGAGAACCCGAACCACCTCACCACCTTCCGCCAGCAGGACGTGATCACGGGCTGGTACGCCTTCCCCGGCCAGAACGCGCTGCGCATCACGGATGTGATCAACGACCACCTGCAGTCGGTGGTGGCGCGGCGGGCGGAGCCAGAGGCGGCGCTCGAGCGCATGGTCGCCGACGTGCAGAACCTGCTGCCGCGGCGGAGCTGAGCGGCCATGTCCGGCGCGCCCTTCAGCTTCCTGCACCTGACGGACCTGCACATGATCCCGGAGGGCGCGCCGCCCCTCTACGGCCTCGATCCCGGCGAGCGCCTGGCGCTCGCGGTGGCCGACATCGCCGCCCGGCACGGCCCGGGCGGCGCGGCCCCGGCCGAGTTCGCAGTGGTGACGGGCGATCTGACCCATCTCGGCGAGCCGGGCGCCTATGCGCGGCTCGGCCGCATCCTCGACCGGCTGCCGATGCCCGTGCACCTGCTGCTCGGCAACCATGACGACCGCGGCCATTTCCAGGCCGCCTTCCCCGGCACGCCGCGCGATGCGGCGGGCTTCGTGCAGCAGGCGCTGCCCACGCCCGTGGGCCTGTTCCTGATGCTGGACACGAACGAGCCCGGCACCCATGCGGGGCGGCTCTGCCCGGCGCGGCTCGCCTGGCTCTCGGCGAGGCTGGCGGAGAGCGAGGGGCCCGTCTTCCTCTTCCTGCACCACCCGCCCTTCCGCGTGGGCATCTCGCGCATGGACCGCATCCCGCTGCTGGATGCCGAGGCGCTGTGGGAGGTGCTGGCGCCGCACGCGCCGCGCATCCGCCACGCCTTCCACGGCCATCTGCACCGGCCGCTGGGCGGCTCCTGGAGGGGGATTCCCTTCACCTCGCTGCGCGGCACGGCGCATCAGGTCGCGCTCGACCTTGCCGAGCGCGAGACGGTGCCCGGCAGCCATGAGCCGCCGGCCTATGCGCTGGTGCGGGTGACGCCCGAGTCGGTGATCGTGCACACGCACGATTTCCTGGACGCCACCGGCGGGTTCCAGCTCTAGGCCGCGACGATCCCCTCCGCGCGCGCCATCGCCACCCAGTGGTCGCGGAAGGCGGCGACGAAGCGCGCGAACTCCGCCCCCATCGGGGCGGGCTGGCGCGGGGCGGAGGCGAGCTCCTCGAGCCTCGCGCGCACGGCCGCCGAGGCCGCGATGGGCGGGATGGCGGCGGAGAGGCGCTCCACCACCGGCGCGGGCAGGCCGCGCCGGCCGCTGAGGCCGATCCATTGCGTGTGCGTCGCGGCCGGAGCGCCGAGCTCGGCCAGCGTCGGCGCATCGGGGAAGCCCGGCACCCGCGCCTCAGAGGAGGTGGCGAGCAGGCGCAGCGTGCCGTCGCGCAACTGCCCCACCAGCGTGGTGATGGGCGCGTTCAGCATGTCGATCTGCCCGGCCAGCAGATCCTGCAGCGCGGGCGGCGTGCCGCGATAGGGGATGTGGTCGAGCTGCGCCGCGCCGGTGGCGCGGGCCAGCAGCGCGCCCGTGATGTGCTCGGCCGAGCCGACGCCCGAGGTGCCGTAGCGCACGGGCCGCGTGCGCGCGGCGGCGAGCAGCGCGGCCATGCTCGCGAAGGGCGAGTTCGCGCGCACGACGCTCACGGTCGGCGCCTCGGCCAGCAGGGCGATGTGCGTGAAATCCGCCACCGGATCATAGGGCACCGAGGGCAGCACGCCGGGCGCGAAGCCGAAGGGAATGGCGTGGGAGACGGCGAGGGTGAGGCCATCCGGCGCGGCCTTGGCCACCGCATCCGCGCCGATGGTGCCCGAGGCGCCCGCGCGGTTCTCCACCACCACATTCGTCCCCAGCGCCTCGCCCAGCGGCGCGGCGAAGAGCCGGCCGATCGCGTCGGCGAGCCCGCCGGCCGGGAAGCCCGCGATGAGGCGGATCGGCTGGCGGCCCGGCCAGGGCTGGGCGCGCGCGGCGGGCGCGAGCGCGAGAAGGGCGGGGAGGGCGAGAAGACGGCGGCGTTGCATGCTTCGAGGGCTCCGGTCGCACAAGGGCGGGGCAGGGCCGCGCCGCTGGACGCCGCCCCGCCCCCTCCGCCGGAGGACGAGCAAGCGCCGTGCCGCGGATTGATCTCGCGCAAGGCCGCGTTCATGTTCCGTGGCTAGATGCCGCGGAACAAAACTGGGGGAAGGCCGGATGCGCGCCGATGAGATCATGTCGCGGGACGTCGTGACCGTCCGTCCCGAGACTCCCTTGCGCGAGGTGGCGGAACTGCTCGCGAGCCGGCACCTCTCCGGCGTGCCGGTGGTGGACGCCGAGGGCCGCCTCCTCGGCGTGCTGACCGAGAGCGACCTGATGCGCCGCATCGCCGCGCCGGCCGAGGCGCCGGCGGGCTTCCTCGGCGGGCTGATCCGCGACGCGGCGGCCGAGGCCGGGCGCTTCGCCAAGCTGCACGGCCGCACCGCCCAGGATGTGATGACGCCCGATCCGCTCTGCGTGCCCCCCGACGCGCCGGTGGCGGAGGTGGCGAAGCTGCTGGAGGAGAAGCGCATCCGCCGCCTGCCCGTGGTCTCGGAGGGCAGGCTGCTCGGCCTCGTCAGCCGGGCCGACATCCTCAAGGCCGTGCTCGCCGCGCCCGAGGCGGGGGGCGGTGCGGCCGACGACGCCGCCATCCGCGCCGCGCTGCGTCGCGCGATGCGCGAACAGCCCTGGGTGGACCGCCACTTCCTCCACGCCGAGGTGCGCGACGGCCATGTCCATTTCACCGGCTTCGCGCGCAGCCCCACCATCGCCCAGGGCCTGCGCGCCCTGGCCGAAAGCATTCCCGGCGTGAGGAGCGTGAGCCTCGACCTCGCGCCGCCGCCGCTGTTCATGATGGGCATTCCCTGAGACGGCTGCCCCCACCGAAAGACCGGGAAAGGACGACGCATGAAGGTTCAGGACGTGATGTCGCGGGAGGTGCTCACCGTCTCGCCCGACACCCCCGTGCATGAGGTGGCGCGCCTGCTTTCCGAGCACCATGTCTCCGGCGCGCCGGTGGTGGATGCGGATGGCGCGCTGCTCGGCATCGTCACCGAGACGGATCTGGCCCACCGCCTCGCCGCGAAGGTGAGCCCGCCGCGCTCCTGGCTGCGCGCGCTCTTCTCCGCGGCGCCGGCCGAGGCGCTGGACTACGCGAAGTCCCGCGGCCGGAAGGCGCGCGACATCATGACGGCGGCCACCGTGACCATCGGCGAGGAGGCGAGCCTCGAGGAGGCGGCGCGGCTGCTGGAGGAGAAGGGCGTGCGCCGGCTGCCGGTGCTGCGCGGCGGCAAGCTCGTGGGCGTGGTCAGCCGGGCGGACATGCTGCGCGCGCTGCTCGCGCCCGAGGCGCCGGGGCCCGTCAGCGCCGATGACCGCGCGCTGCGCGCCGCCATCCAGGCCGCTCTGCGCGAGGCGGCCTGGACGCACGCCTACTCCATCCATTTCACGGTGCGCGACGGCGAGGTGACCTTCTACGGCTTCTCCTCGCCCACCGAAATCCAGCGCGGGCTGCGCGTGCTCGCCGAAGGGGTGCCCGGCGTCAAGGCCGTGCATTTCCCGGGGACGGAGTGAGGCTGGCGTAGAGCGCCTCAAGCCCCGGCGCATAGCCCGTCAGCGCGCGCGGCCGGGGGGTGCGGCGGCTCGGCGCCATGCCCGCCAGCGCGGCGGCGAGCCGCACTCCGGCCACCGTGCCGTCCACCAGCGGCACGGGGCTCTCCGGCTGAAGCGCGGCGGCCACGCCCGCGAGCGGCCCGCCGGCGAGGATCACGGACTCCGCGCCATCCTCCTCGACGGAGCGCCGCACCAGTTCGCGCAGCAGTTCGCGCCGCTCCTCGGCCACGCGCGAGGGATCGCCCGCGAAGGCGGGCCCCATGCGGAAGCCTGCGCAGCGCGACGCGAGGCCGCTGCGCTCCAGGCAATCCTCGAACATCGGGCGCAGTGCGGCGGTGAAGCTCACGATGCCGAAGCGCCGGCCGAGCAGGGCAGCGGCGTGGAAGGCGGCCTCGCTGATGCCGATGACGGGAACCTCGAACAGCTCCTTGGCCGCCTCCACCCCGGGGTCGCCGAAGCAGGCGACCACCGCGGCGTCGAAGCGCCCGCGCGCGGCCTGCAGCGCGGCCAGGGTGGCGGGGCCGGCCACCAGCCAGTCGGCGCGGCTGACGATGAGCGGCAGGCCGAAGGGGGCGGTCACCGTCTCCACCTGCGTGCCGGCGGGCGCGGCCGCGGCGGCCACGGCGGCGATTCGCCGCGTCACGCCCTCGGTCGTGTTGCTGTTGACCACGAGAATCCGCGCCATGCCCGAAGCCCTCCTGCGGCGGTGGCCGCGCCGCGGCCCTTGGGGCTAAGCTTACGGCCCATGGCACCCGACACCCAGGCCCCCGCCGAGGCCGCCCCCCGCAGCGCCGGCGCCTCCCGCGCCGCGGCGCCCGGGCGGCTGCGCTGGGCCGGGCGCATCGGCACGCGCGCGGCGGCGATCGTGGCGCTCATGCTCGCCGTCATCGCCTTCCTCGCGGGCAACGCGCTCGTGCAGCTCCAGCGCCAGGGCGAGATCATCGAGCAGATGGGCGTGCGCGACCGCGCGGCCATCGAGGCGGTGGACGATTTCTCCAACGACGTGGCGGATTTCGCCCAGGCCTTCGCCGCCGTGCTCGCGGGCGCGCTGCCGCCCGCCGTCACCGCCCCGCGCATGGTGCGCAACGCCGAGGGCATCATGGAGTCCTTCAACCTGCTGATGGAGAAGGTGGGCGCCCGGCTCGACCCCGTCGTCGCCACCGGCTCGCGCGACATGGCCGCCCGCCTGCCCGACCTCGCCGAGCGCGTGCGGGAGGCCTTCCAGCGCCGCCTGCGCGACCAGTACGGGCCGCTGCAGGAGGAGTGGCTCGACATCGTGGTGGCCTTCAACCGCCTCTCCGCCCAGGCGCGCGACATGATCCGCGCCGATGCGGATGCGAGCCGCGCCCGCGCCCACCGGCTGCAGGAGCAGGGCCGGCGCGCCGCCATCCTGGGCGCGGTGGCGGGGGTGGTGGGGCTCGGCCTCGTCTGGCTCGTGCTGGTGCAGCTCACCGCGCGCCCGCTCGGACGGCTCGCCAAGGCCATGCAGGGGCTGGCGCGCGGCGACGCCGAGGTGGCGGTGCCAGGCGCTGGCCGCTCCGACCAGGTGGGCGAGATGGCGCAGGCGGTGGAGGTGTTCAAGCAGAACCTCGCCAACACGCGCCGCCTGATGGACCAGGCGCTGGAGGGCGCGCGCCGCACCGCCGTCGTCACCACCCAGGCGAGCCAGGCGATCGGCCAGGTGAGCGAGGGCGCGATGACCCAGCTTGCGGAGCTGCGCCAGGTCTCGGACGCGCTCTCCCACACCGCCGAGGCGGTGGCGGAGGTGGGCCGCAGCACGCAGCAGGCGCGCGACACGGCGGCCGAGGCGCGCGCCCTGCTGGCCGACAGCCTCGCCCGGGTGCGCACGCTGATCGAGACGGTGGACGCGGTGGGCGAGGACACGGAGCGCGTGACGCGCATCGCCGCCACCATCGCGAAGATCGCCACCCAGACCAACATCCTCGCCATCAACGCCGCCATCGAGGCGGCGCGCGCGGGCGAGCACGGACGCGGCCTCGCGGTGGTGGCCGAGGAGGTGCGCGCGCTCGCCGCCAACACCGAGGCGCTGGCGCAGGAGATCGCGGATGTGGTGCTGCTCGCCGGCCGCCGCACGCGCGAGGGCGCGGGCACCGCGGCCGCCGTGGGCGAATCCATGGACGGGCTGGAGCGGCTGACGGGCGAGAGCGCGCGGCTCGCCGCGGCCATCGCGGTGGCGATGGAGGAGCAGCAGACCACCATCGCCTCGCTCGACGAGCGGGTGGCCACGCTCACGCGCATCGGCCAGTCCAACGCCACCGCCGCGGAGGAGATCACCGTGACCATGATCGACCTCTCCCGCCTCGCCGCCGAGGCGCGCGAGGCGGTGGAGAGCATGGCGGCGCGGCCCCATGGAGGGTGAGGGGTGAGCGCCGCGATCCTCGTCGTGGACGACAGCGGCTTCAACCGGCTGCTGCTGAAGCGCCGCCTCGCCGAGCTCGGCTACGGCGAGCCGGAGATGGCGACGAACGGGCTGGAGGCGCTCGCGGCCCTCGCCGCGCGCCGCTTCGACGTGATGCTGCTCGATCTCGAGATGCCCGAGCTCGACGGCATCGGGGTGCTGGAGCGGCTGCATGGGATGGCCGATGCGCCGCCGGTGATCGTGATCTCCGCGCAGACCGAGATGTCGGGCGTGATCCGCTGCATCGAGCTCGGCGCCGAGGACTACCTGCCCAAATCCTTCGACCCGCCGCTGCTCAAGGCGCGGCTGCAGGCCGTGCTGGAGAAGAAGCGGCTGCGCGACCTCGCGGCCGAGCGGCTGGCGGCGCTGGAGGCGGAGCTGGAATCGGCGCGGCGCGCGCAGCTCTCCCTCGTGCCGCGGGATTTCGCGCGCCTCTCGCGCGCGGCGCTCACCGTGGCGGCGCACATGGAGCCGGCGCGCGAGGTGGGCGGGGATCTCTACGACATCCTGCCCCTCGGCGCGCGCCATCTGATGTTCGCGGTGGCGGATGTGGCGGGGAAGGGCGCCTCGGCGGGGCTGACCATGGCGCGCGCCTTCGGTCTGATCCGCGCCGCCGCGCGGCTCGCGGACGCCGCGGGCCGCCTGCCCGACCCGGCGGAGCTGCTCGGCATCGCCAACGAGGATCTCGCCGCCGAGAACCCGGAGATGACCTTCATCACCGCCGCCCTGGGCGTGGTGGACGCGCAGAGCGGCGAGGGGCGCATCTGCGTCGCGGGGCATGAGGCGCCGCTGCTTCTCGCCGCCTCGGGGGCGCGGACGCTGGAGGGTTACCGCGTGCAGCCCGCGCTGGGCGTGCTGGAGGGCTTCGCCTATGCCTCCGCGCCCTTCGCCCTGGCGCCCGGCGAAGGGCTGCTGCTGATCAGCGACGGCGTGACCGAGGCGCATGATCCCGAGGGCGCGCTGTTCGGCAAGGAGCGCATGATGGGCGCGCTCGGCGCCTTGACCGGGCCGGCCGAGGCCATCGCCGCGCTGCTCGCCGCCGTGCAGGGCTTCGCGCGCGGCGCGCCGCCGGCCGATGACGTGACGGTGCTGGCGCTCACCCGCGCCGGCGCGGGCTGAGCGGGCCGGCCATGCGCCTCGGCTTCGGGCTGATGTGCAAGGCCCCGCGGCCCGGCCTCAGCAAGACGCGCCTCGCCGCCTCGCTGGGCGCGGAGGCGGCGGTGGGGCTCGCGCGCGCCCTGCTCCTGGACAGCGCGGCGCTGCTGCGCACGCTGGCCGATGCGGCGCATGCGCCCTGCATCGCCTTCCACGCCCCCGCCGATGCGGCCGGGGAGATGGCGGCGCTGCTGCCCGGCTGGGAGATGCGGGCGCAGCCCTGGGGCGATCTGGGCGCGCGGATGGGCGCGGCCCTGGACCATCTCTTCGCGCGGGGTGCGCAGGGCGCGGTGCTGATCGGCGCCGATGCGCCCACCCTGCCGCGCGCGCTGCTCGAACTGCTGTGCAGCGCGCTGGCGCGCGGGGCCGACGCCGCGCTGATCCCCGCCTACGACGGCGGCTATTGCGCGCTGGGGGCCGCGCGCCCCGTCCCCGCCGTCCTGGCCGGCATGCCCTGGAGCACACCCGGGCTTATGGAGGCCACCCGCCAGGCGGCCGAGGCCGCGGGGCTGCGCCTCGCCGTGCTCGCGCCCTGGCATGACGTGGATGCGGCGGAGGATCTCGATCTGCTGCGCCTGACGCTGCGCGGGCTGGCGCCGGCCGGGCTTTCGCCCCTGCCGCCCTGGCCCGCGCACGCCACGCGCATCGCGCTCGGCGCGTCAGTGGATCTCCGGCTCGGGTGAGGGCGCGCCGCGCTCGAGAAAGTCGAGATCGCAGCCCGCATCCGCCTGGCGGACATGGCGCTGGTAGAGCCCCGTCCAGCCGCGCTGCTGCACCGCCTTGCGCGGGGCCCAGGCGGCGCGGCGGGCGGCGAGCACCGCCTCGTCCACCAGCAGGTCGAGCCGCCGCTTCGGCACGTCGAGCGCGATCATGTCGCCATCCCGCACCAGCGCGAGGGGGCCGCCCAGCGCCGCCTCCGGCGCGACATGCAGCACGCAGGTGCCGTAGCTCGTGCCGGACATCCGCGCGTCCGACACGCGCACCATGTCGCGCACGCCGAGCGCCAGGATCTTCTTCGGCAGCGGCAGCATGCCCCATTCCGGGAAGCCCGGCCCGCCCACCGGCCCGGCCTCGCGCAACACCAGCACGGTCTCGGGCGTCACCGGCAGGGCGGGATCGTCGAGCCGCGCGTCGAGGTCGTTGTAGTCCTCGAATACGAGGGCGGGGCCGGTGTGGACCAGCAGCCCGGGGCTCGCGGCGCTGTGCTTGATCACCGCGCCATCGGGCGCGAGGCTGCCGCGCAGCACCGCCACGCCGCCCTCGGGGAAGATCGGGTTGTCGAGCGGGCGGATCACGTCGCGGTCGAACACCTCCGCCCCTTCGAGCTGCGCGCCCAGCGTGCCGTTCACCGTGCGCGCATCGAGGGCGAGATGCGGCGCGAGCGTGGCGAGGAAGCCCCGGCTGCCGCCCGCGTAGAAGAAATCCTCCATCAGATGCGTGCTGCCGTTCGGCCGCAGATTGGCGATCAGCGGCACGCGCCGGCTGATGGCGTCGAAGCGGTCGAGGTCCATCGCGATTCCCGCACGCCGCGCGATGGCGATGAGGTGCGGGATGGCGTTGGTGGAGCCGCCGAAGGCCATGGTCGCGGCCACCGCGTTGTCGAGGCTGCGCTGGTCGAGCAGCCGGGCGAGAGTGAGATCCTCCCACACCATGGCCACGATGCGCCGCCCCGCGGCGGCCGCCATGCGCGGATGCGCGGAATCCACCGCCGGGATGGAGGCGGCGCCGGGCAGCGTCAGCCCCATCGCCTCGGCGGCCAGCGCCATGGTGCTCGCCGTGCCCGCCGTCATGCAGGTGCCGGCCGAGCGGGAGAGGCCGGATTCCATCTCCTTCCACGCCTGCTGCGTGATGGTGCCTGCGCGCAGCTCCGCGTGATACTTCCACACATCGCTGCCCGAGCCGAGCTTGCGCCCGCGCCAATGCCCGCTCAGCATCGGCCCCGCGGGCACATAGATGGCGGGCAGCCCCATGCTGATCGCGCCCATGATGAGCGCGGGGCCCGTCTTGTCGCAGCCGCCCATCAGCACCAGCCCGTCGAGCGGCAGGCTGCGCGCGATCTCCTCCGTCTCCATCGCGAGGAAGTTGCGGTAGAGCATGGTGGAGGGTTTCTGGAACACCTCGCGCAGCGCCATGGCCGGGATTTCCACCGGAACGCCGCCCGCCGCCCAGACGCCGCGCTTCACGTCCTGCGCGCGTTCGCGGAAATGCGCGTGGCAGTGCATCAGGTCGGACCAGGTGTTGACGATCCCGATCACCGGCCGTCCCTGGAACTCCTCATGGCCGAGGCCGAGCTGCAGCATGCGCGAGCGGTGGTTCGCCGCGCGCATGCCCTCCGCGCCGAACCAGCGGTGGCTGCGGAGCTCCTCCGGGCGCTTCGGCATCTCAGCGCGGGGCCATGCGGATCGCGCCGTCGAGGCGGATCGTCTCGCCGTTGAGGTAGCCGTTCTCCACGATGTGCATGGCGAGCTTCGCGTATTCGTCCGGGTTGCCGAGGCGATGCGGGTTGGGCACGCTCTGCGCCAGCGACTGCTTGATGGGATCGGCGAGGCGCTGGAGCATCGGCGTGTCGAAGATGCCCGGCGCGATGGTGCAGACGCGGATCAGGCGGCTCGCGAGGTCGCGCGCCGCGCAGAGGGTGAATCCGATCACGCCCGCCTTGGAGGAGGCGTAGGGGATCTGCCCGATCTGCCCCTCATAGCCGGCCACCGACGCGGTGAGGATGCACACGCCGCGCTCGCCCTCCACCGGTTCCGTCCTCGCCATGGCGGCGGCGGCGAGGCGCACGGCGTTGAAGGTGCCGGTGAGGTTCACCTTGATGATGGCCTCGAAATGCGCGAGCGCGCCGGGGGCGCCGTCCTTGTCGAGGATGCGCAGCGCGCCGCCGCGGCCCGCGCAATGCACCAGCACGCGCACGGGGCCCATGGCCTCGGCCGCCGCGACGGCGGCCTGCATGCTCGCCTCCTCCGTCACATCCGCCGGGCAGAAGCGGCCGCCCAGCTCCTTCGCCACCGCCTCTCCGTTCGATGCCGGGAGATCGGCGATCAGCACCTTCGCCCCCGCCGCCGCCAGCCGCTTCGCCGAGGCGAGGCCGAGCCCCGAGGCCCCGCCCGTCACGATCGCCGCCGCACCCTTCACGTCCATGCGCTCCCTCCTTGCCGTCTCGCGCAGAGCGCACCACGCGGGCTTGCTTGACGCAAGACGGGCGGGGCGGAACCATCGCGCAAAGGGGAAGGAGAGGAGACGCCCATGCCGCTGCTGGCCGAACGCGCACGCGCGACACCCGGCAAGCCCGCGGCCATCTTCCCCGACACGGGCGAGGTGCTGCGCTTCGCGGAGCTCGACGCGCGCGCGAACCAGGCGGCGCATGGCCTCATCGCGCTCGGCCTCGTGCCCGGCGAGGGCATCGCGCTGCTGCTCGAGAACACGCCCGAGTTCCTGATCCTGAGCTATGGCGCGAAGCGGGCGGGGCTGATGGTGACGCCGCTCTCCATCCATCTGCGCCCGCCCGAGGTCGCGCATGTGCTGCGCGATTCCGGCGCGCGGCTGCTGGTGGCGGGGGCCTCGCTCGGCGCGCTCGCCGCGGCCCTCGATCTCGAGGGGGTGCCGCACCGCTTCAGCGCGGGCGGCGCGATCCCCGGCTACCGGCCGCTCGCGGCGCTTCTGGAGGGCCAGCCCACGCAATGGCCCGAGGGCGAGCGGCCCATCGGGCGCGAGTTCCTCTACTCCTCCGGCACCACCGGTCTGCCCAAGGGCATCCGCCGCCCGCTCATCCCCTTCGCGGACCGCCTCAAGCCCGAGTTCGACATGAGCTGGAAGCCCTTCTACGGCTTCGACGAGAACACCGTCTATCTCTCGCCCGCGCCCCTCTACCACGCGGCGCCCAACCGCTACGTGCAGCGGACCATCGACCATGGCGGCACGGCGGTGATCATGCGCAAGTTCGACGCGGCGCGCGCGCTCGCGCTCATCGAGGCGCATCGCGTCACGCACAGCCAATGGGTTCCGACCATGTTCGTGCGCCTGCTCGCCCTGCCCGAGGAGGTGCGGCGGCGGCGCGACCTCTCCAGCCACCGCTGCGCCATCCACGCCGCCGCACCCTGCCCGATCCCGGTCAAGCGCGCGATGATCGCCTGGTGGGGGCCGATCCTGCGCGAGTACTACGCGGGCAGCGAGGGCATCGGCACCACCTTCATCGACAGCGAGACCTGGCTGCGCAAACCCGGCAGCGTGGGCCGCCCCGCCTATGGGCGCGTGCACATCTGCGACGAGGAGGGCCGCGAACTGCCGCCCGGCGAGACGGGGCGCATCTGGTTCGAGGGCGGCGCGCGCTTCGCCTACCACAACGACCCCGAGAAGACCGCCGCCGCCTACAACGACAAGGGCTGGGCTACGCTGCACGACCTCGGCTGGCTGGACGAGGAGGGTTTCCTCTACCTCTCCGACCGGCGCGCCGACCTCATCCTCTCCGGCGGCGTGAACATCTATCCGGCCGAGATCGAGGCGGTGCTCGCGCAGCATCCGCGCGTTTCGGAAGCGGCGGTGATCGGCGTGCCCGATCCGGAGTTCGGCGAGCGTCCGCGCGCCCTCATCGTGCCGCGTGGCGGCGCGGGGGATGCGGCGCTGGCGGAGGAGCTGATCGCGCTCTGCCGCGCGAATCTCGCCGGGCCCAAGGTGCCGCGCGCCGTGGAGTTCCTGGAGGAGCTGCCGCGCAGCGAGGCCGGCAAGCTGCTGCGCCGCGTGCTGAAGGAGCGCTACCTATAGCCCGAGGCGATCGCGGATCCGCCCCTCCCAGAGCTTGGCGAGCACGCCGAGCTTCCAGAACCTGTGGAAGGGGATGGGCGCGATGGAGGTGACGGGCATGTCGAGTTGCTCGGCCGGCGTGCCCGTCAGGCGGCGCGCGATCTCGCGGCCCATGACGGTCGCCATCGCCACGCCGCGCCCGTTGTAGCCCAGCGCCGCGATCACGCCGGGTGCGGGCTCGTGCAGGTGCGGGTAGTGGTCCTTCGTCATGGCGAGCTGGCCGTTCCAGCGATGCGTCCAGGAGAGCCCGCGCAGCTCGGGCCACAGGCGCTCGGCATAGCGGAGGAGGTAGCCGATGGGCGCGGTGTCGCGGATGGGCGATTGCGGGCCGCGCCCGCCCATCAGCAGCCGGTTCGCGCGGTCCATGCGGTAATAGACGGTGATGCGCCCTGCCTCGTAGAGCGAGGCGCGGCGCGGCATGATGCGCCGCGCCACCTCCTCGGCGATGGGCGCGGAGGCGGCGATGGAGCTGAAGACAGGCACCACGCTCTCGCGCAGCGAGGGCCAGAGCGCATCGGTATAGCCATTGGTGGCGAGCACGAGGCTGTCCGCGCGCACGCTGCCCCTGGGCGTCGTGACGCGCCAGCCCGCGCCCTCGCGCGCGAGGGAGAGGGCGCGCGTGCCGCCATGCAGACGCGCGCCCTGGGCGATGGCTGCGCGCGCAAGGCCCCGCGCATAGGCCAGCGGATGGAGGTCGCCGCCACGGGCGTCGAACATCGCGCCCGCGTAGCGCTCCGTGCCGGTCATCGCCGCCGTCTCGGCGGCGTCGAGGAAGCGCACGGGGCCGCCGCGGCGCGCGCATTGCTCGGCGGTGCGGCGCACGGCCTCGGCGTTGGCGGGGCCGATGGCGGCGCGGATCGTGCCCTCCTGCCGCGCCTCGCAGGCGATCTGGTGCCGGCGGATCAGCGCGAACACCGCATCCGGCGCGCCATAGCTGAGCGCGAGCATGCGCGCGCCGAGGTCGGGGCCCCAGTCGCGCTCCACCTCGTCGGGGTCGGGCTTCAGGCCCGGGTTCACCTGCCCGCCATTGCGGCCCGAGGCGCCCCAGCCCGGCTCCTCCGCCTCGAGCAGCAGCACGTCCACGCCGGCCTCGGCCAGATGCAGCGCGGCCGAGAGCCCGGTGAAGCCGCCGCCGATGACGCAGACATCCGCGCGCGCCTCGCCCTCGAGCGGCGGCGTGGGCGGGGCAGGGGGGGCGGTCTCGGCGTAGAGGCTCGGCGGCAGCATGGCGTCAGTCCAGCGGGCGCAGCACGCGGCGCAGGAAATCCTGCGTGCGCGGCTCGCGCGGGGCGGTGAGGAGCTCGGCCGGAGGGCCTTCCTCGACCACGCGGCCCTTGTCCATGAACACGACGTGATCGGCCACTTCGCGCGCGAAGCCCATCTCGTGCGTGACCACCGCCATGGTCATGCCCTCGCGCGCCAGGTCGCGCATCACGCTCAGCACCTCGCCGACGAGCTCGGGGTCGAGCGCGCTGGTCGGCTCGTCGAAAAGCACGGCCCTGGGCCGCATGGCGAGAGCGCGCGCGATGGCCACGCGCTGCTGCTGCCCGCCCGAGAGCTGCGAGGGATAGGCGCCCTCGCGCCCCGCGAGCCCGACGCGCGCGAGCAGCGCGCGGGCGTGCGCCTCCGCCTCCTCGCGGGCTTCGCCCGCGGCGAAGATGGGGCCCTCCGTCACGTTCTCCAGCGCCGTGCGGTGCGGAAAGAGGTTGAAGCGCTGGAACACCATCGAGACGCGGCGGCGCACGGCGCGGATCTCGGGCCGGGTGCGGTCCACGCGCAGCCCGTCCACGCGCACCTCGCCGCCCTCATAGCCCTCCAGCCCGTTCACGCAGCGCAGCAGGGTGGATTTGCCCGAGCCCGAGGGGCCGATGACGCAGACCACCTGGCCCTGCCGCACCGTGAGCGAAATGCCGTCCAGGACGCGGTGCGCGCCGAAGGATTTCACGAGATTCTCGACCTCGATCATCGCCGCCCGAACCGCTTCTCGAGCCGGGAGACCAGGAAGATGAGCGGGATGGAGAGGCAGAGGTAGAGCAGCGCCACCAGCGTCCACACCTCCTGGTTCTTGAAGGTGGAGGCGGCGATGAGCCGCGCCTGGGTGGACATCTCCGCCACCGTGATCACGCTCGCCTGGGAACTGTCCTTCAGCAGCATGATGAGGTTGTTGCCATAGGGCGGCAGCACGATGCGCACGGCCTGGGGCAGCACCACGCGGCTCAGCACCCGCGCGCGCGTCATGCCGAGCGATTCCGCCGCCTCGATGGTGCCCGGATCCACCGCGAGGATGCCGGAGCGGAACACCTCGCCCATATAGGCCGAGTAGGCGATGCCGAGGCCGATCACGCCCGCCTGGAAGGCGGTGAGGTCGAGGCCCAGCTCGGGCAGCACGAAGTAGATGTAGAAGAGCTGCACGAGGATCGGGATGCCGCGGATGGTGTTGGTGAAGGCCATGGCCGGCCAGACCAGCCAGCGCACGCCCGAGGTGCGCATCAGCGCCCAGACGACGCCGAGCAGCGTGGCCAGCACCAGCGCGCAGAGCGTGACGAGCACCGTCATGCCCATCCCCTGCAGGAGGATGGGCAGGAACTCGCGCGCCGCCTTCAGGAAATCGTCGAGACTCATTCGACGGAGGGCGGCAGGTTCCACTTCGCCAGAAGCTGCGCGAAGACGCTCTCGCGCTTCACGGCGGCGAGCCCGGCATTGATCCGCGCCATCACCGGATCGCCCTTGCGCGTGCCGATGCCGATGGCGCCCACGACGCTCGGCCGGTAGTCCGGCAGCAGCCGCACGCCGCGGAAGGTGCCCTGCGCGATCTGGTAGGAGACGATGGGCGCATCGCCGAAGCCCGCCTGGATGCGGCCGAGCGAGACGTCGCGCATGATGTCGGCCACGCTGTCATAGGTGCGGACATCGAGGCCCGCCGCGCGCAGCGGCTCGATGTAGACGGTGCCGATCTGCGCCCCCGCGCTCACGCCGCGCATGTCGGCGAGGCTGCGCCAGGGCCGCGTCTCGCCCTCGCGCACCGCCACGCCCTCGCCATAGGCATAGACGGGGTCGGAGAAGTCGATCTGCTCGCGCCGGGCGGGGGTCGCGAGCATGGCGGCCGAGATGATGTCGATGCGGTTGGAGGTGAGCGAGGCGATGAGCGCGGCGAAGGGCGTCGCCTGGATTTCCACCGCGAAGCCCTGGCGGCGGCCGATCTCGGTGATCAGGTCCACCATGAAGCCGGTGATGGTGTTGGTGCGCGTGTCGAGGAAGGTGAAGGGAATCCCCGTGGGGGTGGAGCCGACGCGCAGCGTCTGGCCCTGGGCCATGGCGGGGGCGGCGGCGAGCGCGGCGCCCGCGCCGAGGATGGAACGACGGCCGATCATTCTTGTGCCCTCCTGCGTCTTGCCCCCGCATCAGGGCACGCGGCGCGGGCGCGATCAAGCGCCCCGGCGCGCCTTGTCCGCCGCGTTGGCGGCCTTGATCCGCTCCCGCGCCGCCTCCCATTCCGCATCGCCCCAGGCGAGGTATTCCGTGTAGCTGCCCGCGCCGTTGGCGAGCCAGTGGCCGCCGTCGAGGGCGATGGTCTGGCCCGTGATCCAGCCCGCGGCGTCGGAGAGCAGGAAGGCGGCGAGGCGTCCGATGTCCTCGGGCCGGCCGGTGCGGCCCAGCGGGTTGCGCGCGTTCCACTTGCCCGCTGGGTCGGCCTCGCCGGGGCGGATGCGCGCGAGCATCCCCTCCGTCGGGATCAGCCCGGGCGCGATGCCGTTGAGCCGGATGCCGTAGCGCCCCCACTCGACGGCGAGGGATTTCGTCATCGCCTCCACCCCCGCCTTGCTCATGGCCGAGGGCACGACGAAGGGCGCGCCCGTCCAGATCCAGGTGACGAGGATGGAGACGACGCTGCCGCCCGTTCCGGCGGCGATCCAGCGCTTGCCCAGGCTCTGCGTCACCTGGAAGGTGCCGTGCAGCACGATGTCGCTGATGGCGCGGAAGCCGCGCGGCGAGAGATCCTCGGTGCGGGAGAGGAAATTGCCCGCGGCGTTGTTGATCAGGTGCGTCGGGCCATGGCCGGCGGCGAAGCTCGCCGCCACGGCCGCCTCCACCGCGTCGGGGTCCTTGATGTCCACCGCCTGCCAGCGCAGCCGCCCCGGATGGGCGGCGCCCAGCGCCGCGGCGGCCTCCTCCAGCACCGGCGCGCGCCGGCCCCAGAGCTCCACCGCCGCGCCGTGCGCCAGCAGGAACTCCGCCATCATCCGGCCGAGGCCGGAGCCCCCGCCGGTGACGAGCACGCGCGCGCCGGCGAGGAGATCGGGCGCGAACATCAGCCGCGCAGGCCGAGGCGGTTCACGCGCGCCTCCTCCTCGTTGATGGTGCGCTGCATGAAGGCCGCGTAGTCCTCGGTGTTGAGGTATTCGAGCGGCATGTCGAGGCGGTCGAGCGCGGCGAGGTGCTGCGGGTCGTGCAGCGCGGTGCGGAAGCCGTCGTGCAGCGCGCGCACGACGGCGGGGTCCATCCCCTGCGGCCCGACGAGCCCATAGGGCGAGGTCACCACCATGTCGCGGTAGCCGAGCTCGACCAGGGTGGGCACCTCGGGCAGCTTGCGCGAGCGTTCGCGCGACCAGACGTTCAGCGCGCGCAGCCGCCCCTCCAGCACCAGCGGCAGCACGCCCGAGCCGGTGGCCGAGGCCTCGATGTGCCCGCCCAGCATGGCGGGCACCGCGTCGGCCTCGCCGCGGAAGGGGATGTGCTCCACGTCCAGCCGCTCGCGCTCCGCGAGATCGATGAGCGTCAGGTGCGGCGTGCCGTTCGCGCCGGTGTTGCCCAGCCGCACGCGGCCCGGCCGGGCGCGCGCATCGGCCACGAGATCGGCCCAGCTCCGGTAGGGGCTCTCGGCGCGCACGCAGACCATGAACAGGTAGCCGGTGAGGTGGATGATCGGCGTGAAATCCGTGCGCGGGTTGAAGGCCATGCGCTGCATGAAGGGCAGGCGCATGGCGGGGAGCGGGAACTGCGCGAGGGTGTAGCCGTCCGGCCGGGCGCCGCGCACGTTCAGCGCGGGCAGCGTGCCGCCTCCGCCCGGGCGGTTTTCGATGATCACCTGCTGGCCGAAGGCGCGCGTGGCGGCCTCGGCCAAGGCGCGCATCTGCACATCCGTCGCCCCCCCGGGCGGGAAGGAGATCTGGATGGTGATGGGCCGGCTCGGAAAGGCCTGGGCCTGGGCCGACAGCGCGGGGGCGGCGAGGGCGCCGCCGAGCAGGATGCGGCGAGAGACGGTCATGGAAACCTCCCGGTTCGTCGTGGTTCAGAGGGTGCGCGCGATGATCTCGCGCATCACTTCCGAGGAGCCGCCATAGATGCGGCCCACCCGCGCATCGGCCCAGGCGCGGCCGATCTCGTATTCGGCCATGTAGCCGTAGCCGCCATGCATCTGCAGGAAGTCGTCGAGCAGGCGGTTCTGCATCTCGGTGCCGAGCAGCTTCACCGCCGCCGCCTCCTCGGCCGAGAGCGCGCCCTGCATGTGGCGGGCGATGCAGTCGTCGAGATAGACGCGGAACATCGCGATCTCGGCCTTGGCCTGGGCGAGCTTGAAGCGGTGCACCTGGAAGTCGAACACGCTCTGGCCGAAGATCTGCCGCTGCTTGGTGTAGGCGATGGTCTTCTCGAGCATCGTCTCCATGCTGACGCCGCAGCGGATGGCGATGATCAGCCGCTCCTGCGGCAACTGGTGCATGAGCTGGCGGAAGCCGGCGTTCTCCTCGCCCAGCAGGTTGGCCGCCGGCACGCGGCATTCGTCGAAGAAGAGCTCGCTCGTGTCCTGCGCGTGCAGGCCGATCTTCTCGAGCTTGCGGCCGCGCGCGAAGCCGGGCGTGCCCTCCTCGACGCAGATCAGCGAGATGCCGCGCCGCCCGGCCTCGGGGTCGGTCTTGCAGACGACGATGACGAGGCCCGCGTTCTGCCCGTTCGAGATGAAGGTCTTGGCGCCGTTGATCACCCACTCCTCGCCCTCGCGCCGGGCCGTGGTGCGCACCGCCTTGAGGTCGCTGCCCATGCCGGGCTCGGTCATGGCGATGGCGCCGATCGTCTCGCCCGCCGCCATCCTGGGCAGCCATTCGGCCTTCTTCTCGGGCCGGGCATAGGCGGCGATGTAGGGTGCGACGATGTCGGAGTGGAGCTGGAAGGCCACGCCGGTCGCGTTCACGCGCGCGAGCTCCTCGATCACGATGGCGGCATGGCCGAAATCCCCGCCCGCGCCGCCGTATTCGGGCGGCAGCATGGTGCACAGCAGCCCCTGCGCGCCCGCCTTGCGCCACAGCTCGCGCGGGACGATGCCCGCGCGCTCCCAGTCGCGGTGGAAGGGGGCGATCTCGCGCTCGACGAAGCGGCGCACCTGCGCGCGGAACATCTCGTGCTCGGCCGAGAAGACGCTGCGCTCGCGGAACGGGCGCGCGGCGCCGGCGGTGCTGTCCATGGCGTGTCCTCCTGCTCTGGCGCCGAGCCTAGCCGCTGCCCCGCCCTGGGGCGAGGGCGGCGATCTCCTCCGCGCTGAAGCCGAACTCCGCCAGGATTTCGGCCCCGTGCTCGCCGCGCAGCGGCGGCGGCGCGGCGATGCCCCCCGGCGTGCGCGAGAAGCGCGGCGCGGGGGCGGGCTGCACCGCGCCCGCGACGCTGACGAAGGCGCCACGCGCGGCGTTGTGCGGATGCCGCGGCGCCTCGGCCATGGAGAGCACGGGGGCCACGCAGGCGTCGCCGCCCTCGAAGAGCGCGGCCCAGTCGTCGCGCGGGCGGGCGCGGAAGGCCTCGGCGAGCAGCGCCTTGTGGCGCGGCCAGTTCGCCCGGTCCTCCCGCCCCGCGAAGAGCGCGGGGTCGAGGCCGAGGATCGCCAGGAACTCGGCCCAGAAGGCGGGCTCGATGGGGCCCACCGCGACGAAGCCGCCGCAGGCGCAGGCGTAGCAGTCGTAGAAGGGCGCCGCGCCGTCCAGCAGGTTCGCCGCGCGCTCCGCCCGCCAGCGGCCGCGCGCCAGCATGCCGTAGAGCGGCGCCATGAGCAGCGCCGCGCCGTCCACCATCGCCGCATCCACCACCTGGCCGCGGCCGCTCGTTCCGCGCTCGACCAGCGCGGCGAGGATGCCGAAGGCCAGCAGCAGGCCCCCGCCGCCATAGTCGCCGACCAGGTTCAGCGGCGGGGCGGGCGGCTCTCCGGCCCGGCCCATGGCGTGCAGCGCGCCGGTCAGCGCGATGTAGGTGATGTCGTGCCCCGCGCGCGGCGCGAGCGGCCCCTCCTGGCCCCAGCCCGTCATCCGGCCATAGACGAGGCGGGGGTTGCGCGCGCGCAGCGCCTCGGGCCCGAGGCCGAGCCGCTCCATCACGCCGGGGCGGAACCCCTCGATCAGCGCATCCGCGGCTTCCGCCATGCGCAGCACGGCGGCCACGGCCTCGGGCCGCTTGAGGTCGAGGGCGAGCGAGCGGCGGTTGCGCGCCGCCACATCCTCGCGCGCGCCGGGCGGCCCGTCGGGGCGCTCGATGCGGATCACCCGCGCGCCGAGATCGCCGAGCAGCATGGCGCAGAAGGGCCCCGGGCCGATGCCCGCCATTTCCAGCACGGTGATGCCCGCGAGCGGCCCCATGCGCTTCCTCCCCCTCATACCAGCGGCCGCTGATTTCGACTTTTGAAGAGGCGGTGCGGCCGCTGGTATACCCTTGTTTTGGCGCGCAGCCGCCACACCGGGTCCCATCGAAGCAAAGCTTCGATGGGTGCCCGCCAACCCTGCGCGCGATACGGTCGGCATGTCATGCCGCCCGTATCATTCTCCGGGGGGCGAGGCTAGGGGCGATCGGCAGCGGGCGGAAGCCGCCCGATCAGCGCGGGGGCGCGGCGTGCGCGGCCTGCACGGCGCGCATGAAGGCCGCATCTCCGCCGATGCGCCGCGCGCGCTCCAGCAGCGCGCGCGCCTCGCGCAGCTCGCCGCGCGCCGCCGCAGCCTGGCCGGCGCGCAGCGCATAGTCGGCCTCCCTCTCGCGCGCGCCCTGGCGGGCGGCGGCATCGGCGGCGAGGGCGAGGGCGCGCGTCACGCCCCGATCGTCGAGGGCGGCGCGCCGGTCCTCCAGCGCGCGCAGCGCGGCGGCCTCCGCGCCCGCGCCATCCTCGGCCAGCAGCGCGGCGCGCGCCGCAAGCTCCTCCGCATCGGCGCGCAGCCCGCGCGCGGCGGGCGCGCCCAGGCGGGCGCGGGCGCGCGAGAGCGCCTCGGCATCGCCCGCCTCGGCGGCAATGAGGCCGAGCAGAAAGGCGGCGCGCTGCGCGGCCTCGGCCTCGCCGCCCTCGGGCCAGGGCTCGAGCAGGGCCCGCGCGCCGGGCGCGTCGCCCGCCCGGTAGCGCGCCGTGGCTTCGGCGAGGCGCAGCGTGGCGGGCACGGGCGCGGCGCGGCGTTCCAGCGCGCGGCGGGCGGCCTCCGCCTCCTCCAGCGCCGTGCGCGCCGCGCCCTGCGCGAGCAGCGCAGCCGCGCGGCCCGTCGCGGCCTCGGCGATGTCCTCGGCGCTGTCGCGCGCGCGCGCGCGCTCGAGCGCGAGGCCGTATTGCCGCGCCGCCTCCTCGTGCCGCGCGGCCTCGAGGGCAAGGCGGCCGGCGGCGAGGTGGTTGCGCAGCGTCTGGTCCACCGGCGGCGGCTCGGGCCGCGCGCCGCCGCAGGCGGCGAGCAGCAGCAGCAGGAAGGCGGGCGCGCGCCTCATGGCCGGATGCGCTCCGCCGGCAGCCGCTCGCGCGCGGGGGGCGCGCCGCCGGCGCCGCCCAGCAGCCAGAGGGTGCGGAGCTGCGCCGTCAGCGCCTCCAGCTCCCGCGCCGTGGACTGCGCCTGGAGCAGCAGCGCGGGCAGGTTGGCCACGCTCTCCTCGGCGCCGCGCGCGATGGCCGGGGCGCGCGGCGCGGCGCGGGCGAGTTCGCGCGTCACGCGCTGGAGATCCGCCATGGCCTGCTCGCTGCGGCGCAGCAGCGCGGGCACGCCCTGCGGCCCGGCCAGGCTCCCGGCGAGGCGCGCCCCATCCTCCGCCATGCGGTCCACGGTGGCGAGGATGCCGCTCACGGCGTCGAGCGCGCCGCGCAGCTCGCGCATCACCGCGGCCACCTGGTCGGACATCTCCTGGTCCGAAAGCAGCCGGCCCACCATGCCCTCGCCGCGCTCCATGCGCTCGGCCATGCGCGCGAAGGCGCCGACGATACGGCCCGCATCCTCGATGATGGGCAGGATGCGGTCGCGCGCCTCGTCGATCAGCGCGCCGACCGTCTCCGTGGGGGCGCGTTCGGAGACGGCCTCGATCACGGCGAAGTTCCAGTCGAGCGGCGCGCCCGACCCGCGCGAGACGTCGAGATAGGCCGCCCCCGCCACGCCGAAGCGCCGGCGGATGGTGGCCACCGAATCGCGGCGGATGAAGTCCATCGCCTGCCGGTCGAGCTGCACATCGGCGTAGAGGCGCTGGCCCTGGCTGATCACCACGCGCCGCACCGTGCCCGCGCGGGTGCCCAGCACCTCGAGATCCGCCCCGGCGGCGAGGCCGCTCACCCCCTCGTCGGGCAGCAGCACGCGCAGCCGCGCGCTGGGCGCCACCCATTCGCGCAGCACCCCCGCCTGGAGCACCGCGCCGAGGAAGAGCCCGAGCGCGAGCAGCACCAGAAGCCCGATCCACTCGTCGCCGCTGAAGAGGCGGCGCAGCCTGGCGCGCAGCCCGCTCATGCCGCGAGGCGCTGCACGCGCCGCAGCCCCGCCGCGCCGAGCCGGTAGCGGCGGTGGGCCGGGATCGCGCGGTCGGACCAGACGGAGAGGCTGGTGGTGAGCCAGAGGCAGCCCGCCTCGCGCGCCGCGGCGATCGCCTCCAGCAGCGGCTGGCGCAGATCGGGCACCGCATCGCCGCGCAGCGGGCTTTCGAGCAGCAGCAGCCGCGGCCGGCCGAGGAAGGCGCGCGCGCAGGCGGCGCGCGCGAGCTCGGCCGCGCCCAGCGCCTCGGGCGGGTCGAGCGGCAGGCCGGGCAGGCCGAAGCGCCGGCACAGCTCCGCCGCGCGCTCGCGCAGCTCGGCCTCGGGCGCGAGGCGATGGGCGAGGGCGGGCAGGAGGATGCTCTCCGCCACGCTGACATGCGGCGCCCAGCCGCCCTCCAGCGGCACCACGCCGATGCGCGCGCGCAGCGCGCGCGCCTCCTCGGGCGAGAGCGTCGCGAGATCCCGCCCCAGCACCCGCACCACCCCCTCGGCGGCGGGAATCAGCCCGCAGCAGAGATCGGTGAAGCCGCGGATCAGCGCGGGGTCATGGGCCTGCACCAGCAGCAGCTCGCCGGGGAGGAGGGCGAGGTCGAAGGCGGCGGCCTCGCCCGGGGCGCGCGCGCCTGCCAGCTCCAGAACGGGCTCCGCCGCGCGGCTCATCCGGCGAGGCTCAGCAGGGCGGAGGCGAGCAGCACGGCGAGCGCGCCGCGCACGAAGCCCGTGGGAAGAAGCTGGGCGGTGCTGCGCTCCGCCGCCGCGCCGAGCGCGGTGTGGGCCGCCGTCACGCCCACCAGCCCGCCGATGAGCAGCAGCTTGAGCGGGAAGAGCAGCGTGTCGGCCGGCCGCATGGCGCGCAGCACCTCGCGCAGCGAATCGAGCAGCGCCACCTCCGTGCTGCTCAGCAGGAAGGCGAGGGTTCCGCCGCTGACCAGCGCCACCGCCACGAACAGGATGCCGAGGGTGAGGCAGGCGAGGGCGAAGGCCGCCGCGGCGGGCAGCGCGTAGAGGGCGAAGATGTCCACCCCCTGCAGCGCGAGCAGCCGCGCCGCGCCGCTGCGCCGCAGCGCGTTCAGCTCGGCGAGCGCGACGAGTCCCGAACGGCCGAGGATCACGAAGCCCACCAGCACGGGCGCGAGTTCGCGCACCAGCACCCGCACCAGCACCGAGGCGAGCAGATCGCGCTGATCCGCCGCGCCGGCCAGCGCGATGCCCTGGAACACCAGCCCCGCGCCGATCAGCATGCCGAGGAAGAGCGTGGCCCCGAGGCCGCCCAGCAGGGATTGCCGCAGCAGGCGGAACATCTGCCGCCGCGCCGGCGCCCGCCAGGTCGCGGGCGCGAGGGAGAGGACGAGCACCCGCGCCGAGAGGGCGAGATTCTGCAGCAGGGTGAGGAAGCCCGTCCGGAAGGGACGCCCGATCGCCGCCAGCATCACAGCTCCGCCGCCAGGATGTAGCTGCTCATCGCGCCGCGCCGGGGCATGTGGAAGCGGCCGCGCGGGCGGAACAGGTACTGCCCGGCCAGCGCGGCATAGACCGCCTCGCTGGCCTGGATGCCGCCCTCGGGGGCGCTCGCGGCCATCTGCCCCGCGAGGCGCACCGCATCGCCCCAGAGGTTGAGGAAGCCGCTGCCCGGCCCGACGCGGCTGCCGATGGCCACCCCGAGGTCGAGGCCGATGCGGAAGGCGGGTTCGGCCTCCGCCTCCTCGAACAGGGCGAGGCAGCAGCGCCGCGCCGCCAGCGCGAAGGCGGCCATGCGGCGGATGGCGGGCGGGCCCGCCTCCTCGGCCGTCAGCCCCGCGGCGGCCACCACCTCGTCGCCCAGCAGCTTGAGATAGGGCACGCCCGCCGCCTGGCCCGCCGCCTCCAGCTCCCGCGCGAGATGCTCGACGAGCGCGCCCTGCAGCGAAGCGGCGCGCCGGCCGGCCAGCGCCAGCGGGTCGGTGAAGCGCAGCACCATCACCGCCACCTGGGGATAGACATCGGCCGCGACATCGGCCGGCAGCGCGTCGCGCAGCGCGCTGTCGGCGAGCTGCGCGGGGGCGGCGGCGGGGGCGGCCTCGGCCTCCGCCTCCTTCACCGCCGCGGCGCGCTCGGCCAGGCGCCGGGCCCCGCCGGCCAGCCGCACCGCGAGAAGCTGCGCGACGGGCTGCAGGAAGCCCAGCACCTCGCCGGGCTTCGCGCCCGCATCCTCCACCCAGGCCACGCCCAGCACCCGCGCCCCGTGCCGGATGGGCGCGGCGATGAGCGCGGTGCTGCCGAGCGGGGCGAGCCAGATGCGGTGCAGCTCGGCCGTCGCGCGGTCCTTCGCGGCGTCGGCGGCGAGGATGGGCTCGCCCGTCGCGAGCCGGGCGAAGAGGGCGGGCATCTCCTCGCGCAGCAGCATCGCCTCGCGGGTGTGGCCCTGGCGCTCGGCCTCGAAGCCGTCCTCGAGCACGAGCGCACGCCCGTCGGGGCTGAGCCGCCACAGACAGGCCCGCGCGGCGCGCGCCACGGCGCAGAGCCGCTCGGTGAGCTCGGGCGGCAGCTCGGCCTCGGGGTCGAACAGGGCGGTGGAGCCCGCCAGCTCGCCGAAGGCGGCGGATTGCGCGGCGATGGAGGCGCGCTCCTCGAGCAGCCGCTGCGCCGCGCGGTCCGCCCGCAGCCCCTGGCGCACCAGCAGCAGCGCAAGCCCGAGCGCCAGGGCCACCACGCCGAGGGACATCAGCAGCACGCGGCGGTTGTTGAGCGCGACGAAGCCGGTGAAGTCCTCCTCCGGCACGGCGATCACGACGCGCCAGGAATCGGCGGCCGAATGGCGCAGCGTGGTGGCGAGGATCACCTGCCGCTCGCCCTCCACGATCTCCGTGCGGCGCACATCGCCCTCGAGGCGGATCACGTCGTAGGCGCGGGCCAGCACGGGGTCGCCGAGCTCGTCCAGCCGGCGCGGCACGGGGCCCTCGGGCGTCTCGCGCAGGATCAGCCCGAGGTCGGGGTGGGCGATGACGCGCCCCGCCCCGTCCACCACCACCACGCGGCCGCGCCGGCCCACGACGATGCCGTCCAGGAAGGCGGAGAGCGCGTCGAGCGAGATGTCGAGCGCGAGCACCCCCGCCACCTCGCCCTGCGCGTCGCGGCGCACGGCGGCGGCGACGGTGATGCCCGGCACGCGGTCGGTGAAGAAGACGTAGATGTCCGTCCAGGCCTCGTCCGGATCGTCCAGCGCGGCGCGGAACCAGGGGCGGCTGCGCGGGTCGAAGCCGGTCTCCTCCTCCTCGCGCCGGCCCGCCTCGCGGCCTTCGGCGTCGTAGAAGATGCGCAGCAGTCGCCGCGGCCCCGGCTCGTTGCGGATGAGCAGGGTGGAGGCGCCCTCCGCCTCGGCCCGGCGCACCGCCATGTAGTTGCCGCGCAGGTCGGCCGCCATGAACAGCGCGATGTGCGGAAGCTGGCGCAGCACCTGCCGGCCGAAGCGCTCCAGCGCCTCGCGGCTGCCGCTCTCGTCGCCGGGGGTGACGAAGAAGTCGCGCGCGAGGCGCAGGCTGCGCTCGGCGGTGCCGAGGAAGAACTGCACCTCCTGCGCCACGCGCAGCTCCAGGCTGTGCAGCATCTCCTCCGTCAGCGCCAGCGCGCCGCGGCGGTTGGCCGTGTAGCTGTAGAGCGCGATGGCGACCAGCGCCCCCAGGATCACCGCGACGGCGGCCAGCGGGAAGAGGATGCGCGCGAGCCGCCGCCGCCGGCCCTCGCCCTCCGCCGCCGCCGTCCCGCTCATCCGAGCGCCTTGGGCGCGCTGACCGCGCAGCGCGCGCGGGCCATCTCCTCCAGCAGCGCGCGCGCCTCGGCGTGGCGGGGCGTGCCGGGGGCGAATTCGCCCGCGCGGATGCGCCGGGCGAGGGCGGCGAGCGGCGCCTCCTCGCCGGGCAGGAAGGCGGCGAGCCGGGCGGCCAGCGGGGCCGTCTCCGCCGCCAGCGCCCGCCCGGCGATGGCCAGCGCATTGGCCGCCATCCGCGCCTCGTAGTGCAGTTCGGGCGGCAGGGCGGGCAGCAGCTTCTCGAGCAGCGATTGCCGGGCCGTGGCGATCAGATCCGCCGCGTCGGGGCGCTCAAGCATCGAGCGCCTCCGCCTGGCGGAGGATGTCGAGCTCGAGCTCCGGCACGATGTGCGCGGTGAGCGCGAGTTCGAGGCTGCGCTCCACGCCCGAGAGGTGGCGCCCGCCCTGGTCGGCCGCGATCACCGCCCAGCGGATGCTCGCCGCAAGCTCCCAGAAGGGCAGGCGGGCGGGGTCGGGCGGCGCCCCGGCCGCCTCGGCATAGCCCGCGAGGAAGGCCTCGCGCGGGCCCAGCCCGCCCGCCTCCAGCGCGCGGTTGCCGAAACGCCAGCAGGGGGCGCAGAACCAGCCGAGATCGGCGTGCGGGTCGCCCCAGCCGGCGAACTCCCAATCCAGCACGGCGGTCAGCCTGCCCTCCTCCACCATCAGGTTCCCTGTGCGGTAGTCATTGTGGCACAGCACGGGCGGCAGCGGGGACGGAAGATGCCGTTCGAGGGCGGAAAGACCCCATTCGAGCACCGGCCTGGGCGTGCCCGCGGCATCGAGCCGCGCGCGCATGGCCGCCAGGAAGGCCCGCCCCGAATCGGCGGGCGGGGGGCCGAGGAAAGAGAGATCCTCGCGCGGCGGGCGGATGTGGTGGATGCGCGCCAGCGCCTCTCCCATCGCGCGCACCAGCCCCGCATCCCCGCCCTTCGCGGCGGCGGCGCGGGCCAGGCGGAAGGCGGTGGCCATGCCGCCCACCCGGCGCATCACGAAGAAGGGCGCGCCGATCACCCCCGGATCGGCGCAGGCGAAGAGCGGCTCGGGCACCGTCACCCCGGCGGCGCGGGCGGCGCGCAGCAGCGCGAACTCCGCCATGCGGGGCAGCGAGACCGCGAGCGTGGCCGGGTTGTCGGTGCGCAGCACCCATTCCTCCGCCGCGCCGCCGCGCATGACGGAAAGCGCCCAGTTCTGCTGGATCGCCCCGCCCGAGAGCAGCCCGGCCGCGCCGATGCGGACGGGCGCGCCCGCCGCCCCGCTCAGCCAGGCCTCGAGGGCCGCGCGCCGCGCCTCATCCATGCGCGCCCCAGCCGAAGAAGTCGCCGCCCTCGCGGCGCAGGAAGTTCGCGATCACCATGCGGTGGACCTCGGAGGCGCCGTCCACCAGCCGCGCCTGGCGGGCGTAGCGGTAGATCCACTCCACGATCGTGTCCTTCGAGTAGCCCTTCGCGCCGAGGAGCTGGATGGCCGTGTCGGCCGCGCGATGCAGCGCATCGGCCACGACGATCTTCGCCATGCTGATCTCCTTGCGCGCGAAATCGCCCTGGTCGAGCTTCCAGGCCGCGCGCATGGTCAGCAGCCGGCCGATGTCGAGCTGCATGGCGGCCTCGCCGACCATCATCTGCACGCTTTCCTTCTCGGCGAGCTTCTGGCCGAAGGCGTGGCGCTCCTCGATGCGCGCCATGGCGATCTCGAGCGCGCGGCGCCCGAGGCCGCCCCAGCGCATGCAGTGGGTGAGGCGCGCGGGGCCGAGGCGGATCTGCGTGACCTTCAGCCCGTCGCCCACCCCCATCAGCAGGTTCTCGTCGGGCACCTCGAGCCCGTCGAACTCCAGCTCGCAATGCCCGCCATGCTCCTCCGGCCCCATGATCGGGATGCGGCGGAGGATGCGCCAGCCCGGATCCTCCGCGCGGAAGAGGAAGGCGCTGAGGCCGCGGCGCGGATCGTCCGAGGTGCGCGCCATGACGATGAAGCGCTTCGCCTTTCCCGCGCCGGTGATGAACCATTTGCGGCCGGTGATGCGCCAGCGGTCGTTGCCGACGCGCTCGGCGCGCGTCCTGGTCATGGAAGGGTCGCTGCCCGCGCCGTCGGGCTCCGTCATGGCGAAGGCGGACTGCACCTCGCCGCGCAGCACGGGCATCAGCCACCACTGCTTCTGCGCCTCGGTGCCCACCTTGTTCAGCAGCATCATGTTGCCGTCGTCGGGGGCGGCGGAGTTGAAGACGACGGGGCCGAAGATGGAGCGGTTCATCTCCTCGTAGCAGGCGGCCATGCCGGTGAAGGGCAGGCCCTGGCCGCCCAGCGCCTCGGGCATCTGCAGGCACCACAGCCCCTGGGCCTTCGCCTCGGCGCGGAGCGTGGCCAGCAGGGCGGGGGCGATGTTCTCGTGCGCGTCGTAGCTCGCCGGATCGGCCTCCAGCGGGATCAGCCGCTCCTGCACGAAGGCGCGGATCGCCCGGCGCTTCGCTTCGCTCTTCGCATCGAGGGTGAAGTCCATGGTCGTTTCCTTCAGAGCGGCGCGACGGAGTGCCCGCCATCCACGGTCAGCACGCTGCCTGTCATGTAGCGCCCCGCATCGGAGGCGAGCAGCAGAAGCGGCCCGTCGAGGTCGTCGGGCTGGCCGAGGCGGCGGAAGGGGATGCGCCGGATCATCGCCTGCCCCGGTTCGGAGGCGAAGAAATCCCGGTTCAGCTCGGAGGCGACATAGCCCGGCGCCAGCGCGTTCACGCGGATGCGATGCCGCGCCAGCTCCACGGCCATCTGCCGCGTCAGGTGCAGAAGCCCGGCCTTGGCCGCGGTGTAGGAGGCGACGCCCGGGATCACACGCTCGCCCAGGATGGAGGCGACATGGATGATGCTGCCCCCGCGCCCGGCCTCGACCATGCGCCGCGCGGCCTGCTGCGCCACCAGGAAGGCGCCGCGCAGGTTCACGCCCATCACCGCGTCCCATTCCTCCAGCCGGTGCTCCAGGAAGGGGCGGGTGGCGGCGATGCCGGCGTTGTTCACCAGGATGTCGAGCGGACCCGCGGCGTCGAGGGCGGCCGCGACGGAGGCGGGCGAGGCCACGTCCAGCGCCACGGCCATGGCGCGCGCGCCGAGTTCCTCCGCCAGCGCCGCGCAGGCCTGGGTGCGCCGGGCGGCCAGCACCACCTCCGCCCCGGCCCCGTGCAGCACCCGCGCGAAGCGCGCGCCGAGCAGCCCCGAAGCGCCGGTGACCAGGGCCCGCCGGCCCTCGAGCGAGAACATCCGCCCCCTCCCTCATCCCCTCTGCGCGAGGATTGGGGCCGGGGCGCGGATGGTCAACCCGCGCGGCCTGGGCGAGACTGCCCGCAACGCGACGGGCCGGGAGGAGGGGGCGCCATGCCGAGCACCATGTTCGACCGCATCTGGGACCGGCATGTGGTGGCCGATCTCGGCGAGGGCTGGTCGCTGCTCTACCTGGACCGCATCCTGGTGCACGACCTCTCGGGCGGGCGCGCCATGGAGGAGCTGGCCGAGAAGGGGCTCCGCGTGGCCGAGCCGCGCAAGGTCTTCGCCACCCCCGATCACGCCGTGAGCTCCGCGCCGGGGCGCACGGCGATGACCTACCGCAAGGGGGGCGAACTGCTGGCGCGGCTGCGCGCGCGCTGCGCCGCCGAGGGCGTGCGGATCTTCGACCTCGGCCAGCGCGGCAACGGCATCGTGCATGTGATGGCGCCGGAGCTCGCCATCGTCCTGCCCGGCCTCACCCTCGCCTGCGGCGACAGCCACACCTGCACCAATGGCGGGGTGGGGGCGCTCGCCTTCGGCATCGGCGCCTCCGAGCTCGCCCATGCGCTCGCCACCCAGACTCTGCCGCAGCGCCGGCCCGGCACCTTCCGCATCCGCTTCGAGGGCGCCCGCCCGCCCGGTGTGACGGCGAAGGACATGATCCTCGCCGCCATCGGCCGCTTCGGCGCCGCGGCCGGCACGGGCATGGCCATGGAATACGCGGGCGAGGCGGTGCGCGCGCTCTCGGTCGAGGAGCGGCTGACGCTGTGCAACCTCTCCATCGAGATGGGCGCGAAGGTGGGCATGGTGGCGCCCGACGACGCCACCTTCCACTACCTCGCGGGGCGGGACTTCGCGCCGAAGGGGCGGCTGTGGGAGCAGGCGATGGCCGAGTGGCGCGCGCTGCCCTCCGACGAAGAGGCCGTCTTCACGCGCGACGAGACGATCCGCATGGCCGATGTCCCGCCGCAGATCACCTGGGGTACGAGCCCCGAGCAGGTGGTGGCGGTGACGGGCCATGTGCCCCCGCTGGAGGCGGCGCGCGACGCCGCCCAGCGCGCCGCCTGGGAGGCGGCGCTGCGCTACATGGGCCTCGCACCCGGCCAGCCGCTGATCGGCACGAAGGTGGACTGGGTGTTCATCGGCTCCTGCACCAATTCGCGCCTGTCGGATTTGCGCGCGGCGGCGGCGATGCTGAAGGGCCGCCGCAAGGCGCCGCACGTCACCGCCTGGGTGGTGCCGGGCAGCGAACAGGTGAAGGCCGAGGCCGAGGCCGAGGGGCTGCACCGCCGCTTCCTCGAAGCCGGCTTCGAATGGCGCGAGCCGGGCTGCGCGCTCTGCGTCGCCGCCAATGGCGAGGCCGTGCCCGAGGGCGCGCGCTGCGTCTCCACCTCCAACCGCAACTTCGTCGGCCGGCAGGGCAGCGGGGCGCGCACGCACCTCGCCTCGCCCGCCACGGCGGCCGCGGCCGCGCTCGCCGGCGCCATCGTGGACGCGAGGAGTTTCTGAACATGCAGCCCTTCCGCAGCGTCACCGGCCCCGCCATCCCGCTGATGATGGCGAATGTGGACACGGACGTGATCATCCCCATCCAGCGCCTCGTCGGAACGGGGCGCGAGGGGCTCGGCCCCTACGCCTTCGAGCGGCTGCGCACCCGCGCCGACGGCAGCGAGAACCCCGATTTCGTCGGCAACCATCCGGCCTGGCGCGGCGCGCCCATCCTTCTCGCGGACGAGAACTTCGGCTGCGGCTCCTCGCGCGAGGGCGCGGTCTGGGCGCTGATGGGCATGGGCGTGCGCTGCGTGATCGCGCCGAGCTTCGGCGACATCTTCTTCGCCAACTGCTTCCAGAACGGGCTCCTGCCCGTGCGCCTGCCCATCGCCGCCATCCGCCGCATCGCCGAGGAGACGGAGGCCGCCCCGGGCAACGCCCGCACCACGGTGGACCTCGAGCGCCAGGTGGTCATCACCCCGCGCGGCGAGGAGATCCCCTTCGCGGTGGACGCGCGCAAGCGCCAGGCGCTGCTGGAGGGGCTGGACGACATCGCGCTGACGCTGCGCCAGCGCGAGGCCATCGAGGCCTGGCGCGCGCGCGACCGCGCCGCCCGCCCCTGGGCCTGGGAGAGCGTGGCGTGAGGATTCTCGCCCTTCCCGGCGATGGCGTGGGCGTGGAGGTGACGGAGGCGGCGCTGCGCGTGCTCGACTGGTTCCGCACCCGCCGCGGCTTCGCCTGCGAGGTGCTGCGGCGCGACTTCGGCCTCGCCAACTGGACGAAGCACGGCACGATGATGCCGGACGAGACCTGGGCGCGCATCCTGGAGGCGGACGCCATCCTCTTCGGCGCGGTGGGCAGCCTCGACCAGGCCGGCGTGGTGCCGCCGGAGGAGCGGCGCAAGGGCTCGCTGCTGCGCATGCGCAAGGCGCTCGACCTCTTCGCCAATCTCCGCCCGGTGCGGATGCCCGCCGCACTCGCCGAGGCGAGCCCCTGCAAGCCCCGCGTGACCGAGGGGGTGGACCTGATCCTCGTGCGCGAACTCACCGCCGGCGTCTATTTCGGCACGCCGCGCGGCGTCGAGACGCTGCCCGACGGCACGCGGCGCGGGGTGAACACCCACAGCTACACCGAGGCCGAGATCGCCCGCGCCGCGCGCTTCGCCTTCGCCCTCGCGCGCGGCCGGCGCGGGCGCGTCACCTCGGTGGACAAGGCGAACGTGATGGAGGCGGGCGCGCTGTGGCGCGAGGTGGTGGGCCGCATCGGCGCGGAGGAGTTCCCCGATGTCGTCCTCGAGCACATGCTGGCGGACAACTGCGCCATCCAGCTCCTGCGCGCCCCGCGCCGCTTCGACGTGATCCTGACCGACAACCTCTTCGGCGACCTGCTGAGCGACGCGGCGGGCGCGATCATCGGCTCGCTCGGCATGCTGCCCTCGGCCTCGCTCTCCGCGCCCGATGCGGCGGGCCGGCGGCGCGCGCTCTACGAGCCCATCCACGGCTCCGCGCCCGACATCGCGGGCCGGGGCGTGGCCAACCCGCTGGGGGCCATCCTCTCCCTCGCGCTGCTGCTGCGCTGGAGCGCGGGCCGGGCGGAGGACGCGGCGCATCTCGAGGCCGCGGTGGACCGCGCCCTGGCCGCCGGCGCCCGCACCTCCGACATCGCCGCCCCGGGCGAGTCGGTGCTGAGCACGGAGCAGATGACGCAGGCGGTGCTGGACGCGCTGTGAGCGCCGCCCTCATCAGGCCGCGCCCAGCACCACGCAGACGTTCTGCCCGCCGAAGCCGAAGCTGTTGGAGAGCGCCGCGCGGAAGGCATGCGGGCGCGCCACCGGCACCGTGTCCATGCCGATCTCGGGGTCCGGGTCGTCCTGGTTGATGGTGGGGGGCAGGACCTGGTCGCGCAGCGCGAGCAGGCAGACCGCCGCCTCGATGGCCCCCGCCGCCGAGAGGGTGTGGCCGATCATGGACTTGGTGGAGGAGATGGGCGGCGGCCGCTCGCCGAACAGCAGCCGGCAGGCCAGGCTCTCCATCTTGTCGTTCTCGGGCGTGGAGGTGCCGTGCGCGTTGATGTAGCCGATCTCGCCCGGCGAAAGCCCCGCATCGGCGATGGCGCGCTCCATGGCGCGCACGATCGCCATGCCGTCGGGCGAGGAGCGGGTGCGGTGGAAGGTGTCCGCCGCCTCGCCCGCGCCGAGCACATAGCCGAGGATGGCCGCGCCCCGCGCGCGCGCGCGCTCCTCCGTCTCCAGCACCAGCGCGCCCGCGCCGTCGCCCATCACGAAGCCGTCGCGCGAGAGGGTGAAGGGGCGCGAGGCCGCCTCGGGCGGATCGTTGCGCGTCGAGAGCGCCTGCAGCAGCGAGAAGCGGATCAGCGTCTCCGGCATCAGCGAGGCCTCGGCGCCGGCGGCGATGGCGCACTCCGCCTCGCCCGCGCGGATCGCCTCGATGGCGAGCTGGATGGCCGAGGCGCCGGAGGCGCAGGCGGTGGTGACGGCCTGCGGCACGCCGCGCGTGCCGAAACGCTCGGCCAGATGCGCGGCGGTGGCGCCGAAGAGCAGCTCCTCGTAGAGGTCGCGCCGCCCCTCGGCGGCGGAGATCATCCCGGGGTAGTCGGCCGCGCCGAGGTCGAGGCGCTGGTGCCACTCGATCTCCACCGGCGGCAGGCCGATGGCGAGCGGGCCGGGGAAGGGGCCCGCATGGCCCGCCTGGGCCAGCGCCTCGGCGATGGCGGCCTCGCCCAGCCGGCGCGTGCGCGCGGCGACGGAGACGGGGCGGCCGGGCAGATCCTCGGGCAGGTCCACGCAGGCGGCGATGCGCGTGCGCAGCCCCGTGGTGTCGAAGCGCGCGATGGGCCGCACGCCCGAGCGCCCGGCGCGGATCGCGGCCCAGCTCGCCTCCACCCCCCAGCCGAGCGCGGTGACGAGGCCCATTCCGGTGACGGCGATGCGCATCAGGGCGCCTCCAGCAGGGCCACGGCCTCGCCGCGCCACTGGCCGCAGCCGGTGACGAGCACCTGCCGCGCCCGGCCCTCGGCGATGGCGAGCGCGCCGAGCGCCACGCCCATGGGAAAGGCGGCCTCGACCAGATGGCCGAGGAGATCGGCGGCGAAGAGATCGGGCGCGCGGGGCAGCACGGCCAGCTCGTCCTGCGTCGCCTCCGGCGCGCCGGAGGCGGTGGAGAGCAGCATGGCCTCCGGCCCCGCCCCCGTGCGCTCCAGCAGCGCGGCGAGGCGCGCGCGCCGGCCCTCGGGGGCGCCCTGGTCGGTCAGCACCTGCGCGAGCCGGGCGAGAGGCCGCGCCGCGCCCTCGGGCTCCAGCACCAGGAAGGCCGCGCCCGCGCCGAGCGCGAGGCCGCGCCGGGCCGGCAGAGGCCGCCAGGGCGCGCGCGCCAACTGCCCGCCGAGCCCGTAGAGCAGCAGCAGCTCCGGCCGGTCGCTGGAGAGCGCCCCGCCGGTCAGCGCGAGCGCCGAACGCCCCGCCGCGATGCGCTGGGCGGCGACGCGCAGCGCCTCGGCCCCCGCGATCTCCTCGCCCATCAGCGTGCGGGAGGAGCGCGCCACGCCGTGCACGATGGAGATGGAGCCGGCCAGCAGGTTGGAGAGCTGCGCGAGGAAGAGGGTGGGGCGCAGCCCGTCCATCAGCATACGGTGCCGCTCGACCTGCCCGGGCCGGGCGGCGAGGATCTGCGTGTCGAGCGCCGTGTCGCGCTCGCCGCCGCCGGCGGCCACCACGAGGTCCATCTCGGCGACCCGGGGCGTCGCCCCGGCGTCGGCGATGGCGAGCCCCGCGCCATAGACGCCCAGCCGCTGCCAGGCCTCCATCTGGCGGAACTCGCGGCGCGGGATGGCGGCATCGAGCGGCAGGGCGGGCAGGGGGTGGATGGGGAAGGGGGCGAGCCGCGCCTCGTCCAGCACCGGAGGCGCGCCGCCCAGCAGCGCCGCATGCGCCGCCCGCCCCTCGCCCTGGGAGGAGGCGAGGCCGAGCCCGGTGACGACCACGCCGCGCATCAGGCGAGCCCGATCGCGCGCGCGCGGGCCCGCACGGCGGTCTCCAGCTCCGCCGCGGGGAAGGGGAGGGTCTTGAGGGTGAGCTCGGCCTCCGCCGCCCGGGCCTCGCCCTCGGCGAGGCTGCCGTGCAGCACCGCATAGCCCGATCCGTCGTGACGCAGCTCGGCCGTCACGGTCAGCTCCGCACCGGGCTTCACCATGCCGCGCAGCTTCGCCTCGCCCACCTTGGCGAGCAGCGCCATGCGCGCGAAGCCGCTGCGCGCGACGATGAGCCAGCCCGCCGCCTGGGCCATGGTCTCGATCATCAGCACGCCGGGCAGCAGCGGGAAGCCGGGGAAATGCCCTTCGAAGACCGGGCTCGCCTCCGGCACGCGCGCGCGGGCGACGAGCCGCTCCGGCCCATGCTCCAGCACGCGGTCCACCATCTCGAAATATTCGAGGCGCAAGGCTCAGCCCTGCTTGGCCGCGACCAGTTCCTCGATGCGCTTGGCCAGGCTGCCCATCACGAAGAACTGCTCCGCGGGCGCCTTGCCGCTGTTCACCTGCTCCGTCCAGGCCTCGACCGGGACCTTGATGCCGAAGCGCTTGTCGATCTCGAAGACGATGTCGAGGAAGTCGAGGCTGTCGATGCCGAGGTCGTTGATCACATGCGCCTCGGGCGTGATCTTGGCGCGGTCGATGTTCGCCGTCTCGGCGATGATGTCGGCGATGGTCGAGAAGGCGTCGCTGGGCGCCGGGGACATGGCGGCGAACTCCGTGGGTGTCAGGTCGGCGGTGGTTTGGCGCGTCCGCGCGCGGCTGTCCAGCGCCCGGGCGGGGCCGGGCGCTGGTAGGGGCGGGGGGACTCGAACCCCCATGGCCTCGCGGCCGCTCGATTTTGAGCCGAGTCCGTCTACCGTTCCGGCACGCCCCCTTCCTCGGCGAAGGCTTACCATGCCCCGCCGCCCGCGGCGAGGGCCGGCCGTTACAATCGGGAACCCACCGAAACCCCGCCCGATTGTAACATCGCCGCATGGATCCGAAGCCGCACATCCTGGTCGTGGACGATGACCGCGAGATCCGCGAACTCCTCGGCCGTTTCCTGGAGAAGCAGGGGCTGCGCGTGAGCCTCGCGCGCGACGCGCGGGAATGCCGCAAGCTCTGGCCGCTCGCCCGCTACGACCTGATCGTGCTCGACCTGATGATGCCCGGTGAATCGGGGCTCGACCTCGCGCGCTGGCTGCGCGCCCAGTCGCAGGTGCCGATCGTGATGCTCACCGCCATGGGCGAGGAGACGGACCGCATCGTGGGGCTCGAGCTCGGCGCGGACGACTACATGGCCAAGCCCTTCAACCCGCGCGAGCTGCTGGCGCGCATCCGCGCCGTGCTGCGCCGCACCCAGGGGGCGGAGGCCGCGCCCGCCGCGCCCGAGCGCGCGCTGCGCTTCGCCGGCTGGGTGCTGGAGCCCGCGCGGCGGCGGCTGCTCAACCCCGAGGGCGTGGAGGTGCCGCTGACGGGCGGCGAATACGAGCTGCTGATGACGCTGCTCGAACGCCCCAACCGCGTGCTGACGCGCGACATGCTGATGGACCTGCTGCACAACCGCCAGCCAGGCCCCTTCGACCGCGCCATCGACGTCGCCATCTCCCGCCTCCGGCGCAAGCTCGAGGACGACGGGCGCAACCCCTCGGTGATCAAGACCGTGCGCGGCGGCGGCTATGTGCTCTCGGCGGTGGTGGAGCGGGCGTGAGCAGCCTGCTCGCGCGGCTCTGGCCCGCCACCCTCGCGGGGCGCACGGCGCTGGTGCTGATCCTGGGGCTGATGGCGGTGCAGGGCCTCGGCCTCACCATCCACGCCTTCGACAGGCTGGAACTGCAGCGCGCGGCCGAGGCGCGCGACCTCTCCTTCCGCGCCTTCGCTCTGTGGCGCGCCCTCGTCACCCAGCCGCCGGAGCGGCGGGCGGCCGCGCTGGCCGAGGCCGATCTGCCGCCCAACCTGCTCGCGAGCTTCGACCGCGAGCCCTGGGTGCGGCCGGACATGCCGCCCGTGCCGCCGCATCTGGGCCGGCTGTTCCGGCTCGATCCGCCCCCGCCCGCGCCCCCGCCCGGGCCGCGCCGGCTGCGCCCGGCCGAGAGCCTCTCGGCCGCGGCCGGGCCCGCGGAGGTGGCGCTTTCGCTGCGCTTCGCCGAGGGCGGCTGGCTCAACCTGCGGCTGCGCCTGCCCGCGCCGCGCCCCTGGCATTCCGACCGTTTCCTCGCCGCCTTCGCGGCCATGTCGGTGATGGCGGCGCTGCTCATCCTCTGGGCGGTGCGCCGCCTGACGCGGCCGGTGCGCGACCTCGCCGCCGCGGCCGAGCGGCTGGGGCGCGACGTGAACGCCCCCGCCCTGCCCGAGACCGGCCCGCGCGAGGTGGCGCAGGCGGCGGCCGCCTTCAACGGCATGGCGAGCAACATCCGCCGCTTCGTGGCCGACCGCACGCAGATGCTCGCCGCCATCGGCCATGACCTGCGCACGCCCATCACCCGGCTGCGCCTGCGCGCCGAGCTGATGGAGGACGAGGAGCAGCAGCGCCGCATGCTGGCGGACCTTGCGGAGATGGAGGCGATGATCGCCGCCACCCTCGCCTTCGCCCGCGACGATGCCGCGGCCGAGCCCGCCGCGCCGGTCGATCTCGCCGCGCTCGCGCGCACCGTGCTGGACGAGGCGGCGGACGCGCAGCCCGAGCTCGCGGAGAAGATCGCCTACAGCGGCCCCGAGCACCTGACCGTGACGCTGCGCCCGCTCGCGATGAAGCGCGCGCTGGGCAACCTCGTGGGCAATGCGCTGAAATACGGCGGCGCGGCGCGGCTCTCCCTGGAGCCGCGCGGGGCGGGCGCGGTGATCGCCATCGAGGATGACGGCCCCGGCATTCCCGAGGCCGCGCTGGAGGAGGTGTTCCAGCCCTTCCGCCGCATCGAGGGCAGCCGCAACCGCGAGACGGGAGGCACCGGGCTCGGCCTGACCATCGCGCGCAGCATCCTGCGCGCCCATGGCGGCGAGGTGAGCCTGCACAACCGCGAGGGCGGCGGGCTGAGGGTGGTGGTCTCGCTGCCCGGGTGATCATCGGCGCGCGGGCCGGGTTGGCGGGGGCGGCCCGTCAGGGCAGAAGCATGCCGGCGGCCGCGCGGGCTTCTCGCAAGTCCCGGCATGCGGCCGCGCGCATGAGGACCGACGCCATGGCCCTGAAGGCCGCCATCATCCCCGTCACCGCCTTCGAGCAGAACTGCTGCCTTGTCTGGGACGATGCGGCGAGGCGCGCCACGGTGATCGACCCGGGCGGCGATGTTCCGCGCATCCTCGCCGCGGTCGAGGCGCAGGGACTGACGGTGGAGCAGATCCTGCTCACCCACGGCCACATCGACCATGCCGGGGGCGCGGAGGAGCTGCGCGAGCGCACCGGCGCGCCCGTGATCGGCCCGCACCGCGCCGACGCGATGCTGCTCGCGAACCTGGAGCGGCAGGGCGCCGCCTATGGCCTCGATGGCGCGCGCAACCTCGTCCCCGACCGCTGGCTGGAGGAGGGCGAGGAGGTCATGATCGGCGGCGAGACCTTCCAGGTGCTGCACTGCCCCGGCCATTCGCCGGGCAGCGTGGTGTTCGTCAGCACCGCGCTGCGCGTGGCCTTCGTGGGCGACGTGCTGTTCCGCGGCTCCATCGGGCGGACGGATTTCCCCTATGGCGACCATGACGCGCTGATCGGCGCGATCGTGATGAAGCTCCTGCCGCTCGGCGACGACATCGCCTTCGTCTGCGGCCATGGCCCCGGCTCGGATTTCGGGACGGAGCGGCGGACGAATCCCTTCCTGCCGCGCTGAGGCTCACACGGCGGCGCTGTGCCGCCCCGCGCCGCTGCCCAGCCGCGCGTCGAAGCAGGCGGCGACGTGGCGCAGGAAGGCGCGGGCCTCGTCGGGCACGGTCAGCCAGCTTCCGGCGATGCGCAGCAGCCCGTCCCGCTCCAGCGCCTGCAGCCCGGGCAGGGCGGTGGTGAGCACGGCGGCGGGCAGGGTGTCGAGGTCGAGGGCGAGGTCGCACATCACGCGCTCGATGGCCTCCCGGCGGATCGCGTCCTCGGCCGTCAGCGCGACGCCGCGCGCCACGGGCAGGCGGCCCGCCTCCACGGCCGCGACATAGCCGCGCTCCTCGGGGATGTTCTGCGCATAGCCCTGGGGCGTGGCGCTGATGGCCGAGGCACCGAGGCCGAGCAGCATCGGCGCCTCGTCCGTCGTGTAGCCCTGGAAGTTGCGCCGGAGCCGGCCGGAGGCGGCGGCCTTGGCCATGGAATCCTCGGGCCGGGCGAAATGGTCGAGCCCGATGGGGACATAGCCCGCCGCGCGCAGCACCTCTCCGGCCGCGGCGGCCTGCGCCAGGCGTTCGTGCGCGCCCGGCAGTTCGGCCGTCTCGATGGCCTTCTGCACGGGCTTCATCCAGGGCACATGCGCATAGCCGAACACGGCCACGCGATCCGCCCCCAGCGCCGCGGCCAGCGCCGCGGTGGCGCGCACATGCGCCTCGGTCTGCCCCGGCAGCCCGTACATCATGTCGAGGTTGAGCCCGCCGATCCCGGCCTCGCGCAGCCGGCGCACGGCCTCGCGCACCACGGGCTCGGGCTGCACGCGGCCCATGCGGGCCTGCACCTCGGGGTTCGCGTCCTGCAGGCCGAGCGAGGCGCGCGAGAAGCCCTCGCGCGCCAGCACCGCCACCACATCCTCGGTCAGCGTGCGCGGATCGAGCTCGACGCAGAGCTCCGCGTGGCGGGCGAAGGGGAAGAGCGTGCGTAGCCGCGCGAGCAGCGCGCCGAGCCGCGCCGCGCCCAGCGCGCTCGGCGTGCCGCCGCCCAGGTGCAGGTGCTGCACGATCCCGTCCGCCGGAAGCGCGAGGGCGAGCATCCGCGCCTCGCGATGCAGCGCCTCGGCGTAGCGCGCGATGCGCTCCTCGCTGCGCGTCACCGCGGTGTGGCAGCCGCAATACCAGCAGAGCTCGTGGCAGAAGGGGATGTGGACGTAGAGCGAGAGGCGCTCGGCCGGCTTCATCCGCGCGAGCCAGCCGCGCCAGGCGCCCTCCTCCAGCGGGCCGAAATGCGGCGCCGTGGGGTAGCTCGTGTAGCGGGGCAGATTCGCCGTCGCGTAGGCGGAGAGGGCCTGGGTCTGCATGGCGCGACTCTGCCCCCGTGCCGGGCCGCTTGCCTTGCGCCCGATCAACCGGGAATGCTCGCGCGCAGCGAGGAAGGAATCCCCGATGGCCGAAGTCGAGCTTGCGATCCGTGGCGGCGTGGTGGTGACGGCGGAGGGCATGCAGCGCGCCGATGTCGGCGTCAGCGGGGGGCGCGTGGTGGCGCTGGCGGAGAGCATCCGCGACGCCCGCCGCATCGTCGAGGCCGACGGGCTGTGGGTGATGCCGGGCGGGGTGGACAGCCACTGCCACATCGAGGAACCCCAGCCCGGCGGCGGCGCGAACGAGGAGAGCTTCGTCACCGCCTCGCGCTCGGCCTTCGCGGGCGGCACCACCTCGGCGGTCTGCTTCGTGCCGCAGTGGAAGGGCGGCGGGCTGCTGGAGCGCCTCGCGGACTACGAGGCCCGCGCCCGCCACGCCATGCTGGACCACAGCTTCCACCAGATCATCACCGACCCCACGGAGCGCGTGATCGAGGAGGAGCTGCCGCAGGTGGTGGCGAAGGGCATCCGCTCGCTCAAGGTCTTCCTCACCTACGAGCCGCTGCACGTCAGCGACGCCGAATACCTTCGCGTGCTGGCCGCGGCGCGCAAGCACCAGTGCCTCGTCACCGTGCATTGCGAGAACTACGACGCGATCAACTGGCGCATCCGGGCGCTGCTGGCGGCGGGCCTCACCGCGCCCAAATACCACGCCTGGGCCCGGCCGCCCGTGGTGGAGCGCGAGGCGACGCACCGCGCCATCGCGCTGGCGGAGCTGCTGGACCAGCCCATCCAGATCTTCCACGTGAGCTGCGCCGAGGCGGCCGAGGAGATCGCCCGCGCCCAGGCGCGCGGCGTGAAGGTCTGGGGCGAGACCTGCCCGCAATACCTCACCCTCACCGCCGCCCACATGGACCGCCCGGGCTTCGAAGGCGCGAAGTTCATGTGCAGCCCCGCCCCGCGCGATGCGGCCGAGCACGAGCGGGTGTGGGAGATGATCCGCCGCGGCGTGCTAGACGTGGTGAGCAGCGACCATTGCGCCTTCAGCTTCGAGGGCCCGCATGGCAAGCGCCAGAACGGCACGGAGCGTTTCGACCTGGTGCCCAACGGCATCCCGGGCTTCGCCGCGCGCCTGCCGCTGCTGTTCAGCGAGGGCGTCTCCAAGGGGCGGCTGACGCCCGAGCAGTTCGTGCGGCTCGGCTGCAGCAACCCCGCGAGGATGATGGGGCTCTGGCCGCGCAAGGGCGGCATCCACATCGGCGCGGATGCCGACATCGCGCTCTGGGATCCCGCGCGCGAGCGGGTGCTGTCGAATGCGCTGATGCAGCACGCCATCGACTACACGCCCTATGAGGGCATGACGGTGAAGGGCTGGCCCGTGCGCGTCTTCCGCCGCGGCGAGGAGGTGATGCGCGAGGACGAGGTCACCGCCGCCCCCGGCAGCGGGCGCTTCCTGCCGCGCGCACCCTATCCGCTCATCGCGCCGCGGGGCGTGCTGCCCAACGGCTTTCCGGCCGCCGGCTGAGGCTCGGCGGTGGACGCGGGCCCGCCGCTTTGATTAGCTGTCACGAAACGGACAGGGAGTCTGGGCTGATGAAGAGGCGGGAACTCATCGCCGCGGGGGCCGTGCTCGGCCTCGCGGCGCCGGCGCTGGCGCAGGGCGGCTGGCCGCAACGCGGGGTGCGCGTGATCGTGCCCTTCGCCCCGGGCGGGTCGGTGGACACCATGGCGCGGCTCACCGCGCAGAAGCTGCAGGACAGGCTGGGCCAGCCCTTCGTGGTGGAGAACCGCGCCGGCGGCAACGGCGCGGTGGGCGGCATCGCGGTGGCGCAGGCGCCGGCCGATGGGCACACGCTCTGCTTCTCGGCCAGCGTGCAGACGCTCGCGCGCCTCGTCATGCGCAACCCGGGCTATGACCCGATCACCGACCTCGACCCGATCGCGCGCGTGGGGCAGGGGCCGCTGCTGCTCATCATGGCGCCGCAGCGCCCGCAGACCACGCTGCAAGAGGTGGTGGCCGCCATCCGCGCCAACCCGCGCGACTGGTCCTTCGCCACCTCGGCGCTGGGCGCGGCGGGGCATCTCGCCACGGTGGAGTTCATCCGCCAGATCGGGGTGGATGTGCCCATCGTCTCCTATCGCGGCACCGCCCCCGCGCTGGCCGACCTGTTCACGGACCGCGTGCAGCTCATCTTCGACCCGATGCTCGCCACGCTGCCGCCGGTGCGGGCGAACCGGGTGAAGCCCATCGCCATCACCTCCGGCCGGCGCAGCCCGGCCGCGCCCGAAGTGCCGACCACTGCCGAGGGCGGCATGCCCTCGGTGGATCTGCAATCCTGGTGGGGCTACTGGGGCCCGCGCAACACGCCCGAGGAGGTGAAGGCCCGCATGGGCGAGGCGCTGCGCGCCATCATGGCCGAGCCGGACGTGACGGAGCGCACCACCTCGCTCGGCATCGAGGCGCTGTTCGAGGGCGCGCCCCAGTTCGCCCAGTTCATCCGGCGCGATTTCGAGCGCACGCAGGAGCTGCTGCGCATCGCCAACTTCCAGCCCGAGTGATGCGGCCGGCCGAATGGCCGGACGTATCATGCCAGCGGCCGCGCCGCCTTCTCGGGAGTCACGGCAAGCAGCCGCTGGCATGATCAGCCGAAGCGCAGCCGCGTGGCGAGCTCCGCAAGCCGCGCGGCCTCGGCATTGGCGAAGGCGAGGCGCAGATGGCGTTCCTGCCCCGGCCCGAAGAAGGGGCCGGGCAGCGTCATCACGCCTTGCTCGGCGGCCAGGCGCTCGGCGGCGGCGAGCGCATCGGGCGCGCCCTCGGGCAGGCGCAGATAGGCGAAATAGGCGCCCATCGCATCGAGCCGCATCCCGCTGAGCGCGGCGCGGCAGGCGCTCGCGCGGCCTTCCATGATGGCGCGGTTGCCCGCGCGCCACTCCCGCAGCGCCGCGATGGCCCAGGCCAGCACGCGCTGGGCCGGACGGGCGGGGCAGATCTGCAGCGTGTCGAGGGCTTTCGCGAGCTGCGCCTGGAAGGCCTCGCCCGCCACCACCGCGCCGAGCCGGTGGCCTGGCACGCAATAGGCCTTCGAGAAGCTGTAGAGCTGGACCAGATACTCGGGCCAGGCCTCCGCATCGGCGAAGAGGCCGTGCGGCGCGCCCGCCCCTTCGGGCAGGAAGTCGCGGTAGGTCTCGTCCAGCATCAGCCAGAGGCCGCGCCGGCGCGCGAGCGCCGCGAAGGCGTGGATCAGCGCGGGCGGATAGATCGCGCCCGTGGGGTTGTTGGGCGTGACCAGCAGGATGGCGCGGCTGCGCGCATCGACCAGCGCCTCGGCGCGCCCGGGGTCGGGGAGAAACCCGTCCTCGGCGCGGCAGGGCAGGGGGCGCGGCTCCACGCCCGCCATGTGCAGCGCCATGGCGTGGTTGAAGTACCAGGGCGTGGGGATGAGGATGTTGTCGCCCGGCGCGGCGACCACCTTCGCCGCCATGGCGAAGGCGAGGTTGCAGCCGGCGGTGATCGCCACCTCGGCGGGGCGGAGGGGCGCGCCATAGACCTCCGCGAGGTCCGCCGCCAGCGCCTCGCGCAGCGGGGCGTCCCCGGCGATGGGGCCATAGCCCGCGAGCGCGCGATCGGCGGCCGCCTCGCCGAGACGGGCCAGCAGCTCGGGGTGCGGCGGATAGCCCGGCACGGCCTGGGTGAGGTCGAGCGCGGGGCCGTGCCGCCCGTCATAGCGCGCCGCCCAGGCGCGCGCGGCGGGAATGGGCGGATCGGGCGTGGCGAGGATGGTGGGCGCGAAGGGCATCAGGGGTCCTCGACGAGGGGGCGGCCGGTGACGTGCCGCCAGTGGTGCCACAGAAGCCGCGCCGCAAGAGACCGCGCGGGCGACCACGCCGCGGCCATGGCGGCCAGCGCGCGCGGCGCGGGGCGGGCGGGCAGGGCGAAGAGGTGTTGCGTGGCATTGGCCAGCGCGATGTCGCCGCTCGGGAAGATGTCGGGCCGCTGCTCGGCGAAGAGCAGATGCACGTCGGCCGTCCAGGGGCCGAGGCCGCGCAGGGCGCAGAGCATCGCCACCGCCGCCTCGTCCTCCGCGCGGGCCAGCGCGGCGAAGTCCAGCGCGCCCTCGAGGCAGGCGCGGGCCAGCGCGCGCGCATGGGCGGCCTTGGGGCGCGAGAGGCCGGCCGCCCCGCAGAGCGCCGCATCGTCGAGCGCGAGCAGCCCCTCGGGCGTGAGCGCGCCGGGCAGGGCGCTGAGCCGCCGCCAGATCGCGCCCGCCGCCTGGTTGCTGATCTGCTGGCCGCAGATCGTCCGCAGCAGTCCCGGAAAGCCGCGCGGGCGCGTGCGCCAGGGCAGCGGCCCCGCCTGCGCCTCGATCGCGGCGAAGCGGGGCTCGCGCGCGAAGAGCAGCGCGCGCGGCGGCGAGGTCTGCGGTCATCGCCCTCCTTCTAGCGCCGGTGCGGGGCTTGCACAGGCCCGCCGCGGGCCGCACCCTGCGCGCAGCACGGAGGAACGCATGGTGCAACGCCCCTACACCCAGGCCGATCTCGACGCGCTCTGCGCCTGGGACACGCCGACCATCTGCAACGCGCTGGAGCTCGTCGTCCCCGCCCGCCGCGGCCATGGCTTCACGGTGCGGCCCTTCACCTGCGCGCATCCTTCCATGCCGCCCATCTGCGGGCCCGCGCGGGTGGGCACGATCCGCGCCGCCCACCCCTCGGGCCGAAGCAAGGAGGCCGACCGCGCCGCGCGCATCGGCTGGTACGAGTACGTGGCGAACAGCGACATGCCCACCGTCGTGGTGCTGCAGGACCTCGACGACGTGCCGGGCACGGGCGCCTTCTGGGGCGAGGTGAACACCGCCGTCCACAAGGGGCTGAAGGCGCTGGGCTGCGTCACCAACGGCTCGATCCGCGACCTCGACATGGTGGCGCCGGGCTTCCAGCTCCTGGGCGTGGTGAATCCCTCGCACGCCTACGTCCACATCGTGGACTGGGGCCGGCCGGTCAGCGTGCACGGCATGCTGGTGCATCACGACGAGGTGGTGCACGCCGACCGGCACGGCGCGGTGGTGATCCCCGCCGAGGCGGTGAAGGCCATCCCCGCCGCGATAGACCTGCTCAGCCGCAAGGAGGCGGTGATCCTCGAGATGGCGCGGCGGCCCGATTTCGACATCGGCAAGCTGCGCGACGCGCTGGCGAAGTCCGACGAGATCCACTGACGGCCGCGCGCCATGCCCTTCGTCGAGGACGGCCCGGCCCCGCGCATCGAGGAAGGCTGGTTCCGCTGGGACCGGCCGCTCGCGGCGGTGAAGCCCGAATGGGTGGACGGCTACCGCCACCTCAACATGGGCTACTACCTCGTCGCCTATGATCTGCAGACCGACCGGCTCTGGCCGCATATCGGCCTGGGCGCGGGGCTGCGCGAAGCGGGGCTCGGCACCTTCGCCGCCGAGGCCTGGCTCGACTACCAGCGCGAGATGACGGAGGCCATGCCCATCGGCGCCGAGAGCATGGTGCTGGCCGCCGACGAGAAGCGCCTGCTGGTGCGCCACCGCATGTTCCATTTCGAGCAAGGCTGGACGGCCTCGGAGCATGAGGTGCTCTACCTCTGCGTGGACCTCGGCATCCGCCGCGTCACCCCCTGGCCCGAGGCGCTGCGCGAGAGGCTGAGCGGCCTCGCCACCGGCGCGCCGCCCCGGCGTCTCGCGCTCAGGCGGCGCGGCGCCTGAACAGCGGCCAGAGCAGGGCGGCCGCCGTCATCGCCCAGAGCGCGAGGGAGACGGGCGAGTGTAGCAGGGCGAGCACTTCCCCGTCCGAGAGCGCGAGGGCGCGGCGGAGATTGTCCTCCAGCATGCGCCCCAGCACGAAGCCGAGCACGATGGGCACGAGCGGCACGCCGAGCTTGCGCAGCCACCAGCCCAGAACCCCGAAGCCCAGCGCCAGCAGCAGGTCGAAGGCGGAGTTGGACACCGCATAGACGCCCGCGAAGGAGAGCGCGAGCACGCCCGGGTAGAGCACCGAGGCCGGCACCAGCAGCAGCCGCGCGAACAGGCCGACGAGCGGCAGGTTCAGCAGCAGCAGCATGGCGTTGCCGATGTACATGGAGGCGATGAGGCCCCAGGCCACCTCGGGCCGCTGCGCGAACAGCAGGGGGCCCGGCGTGATCGAGTACATCAGCAGCGCGCCGAGCAGCACCGCCGTGGTGCCCGAGCCCGGGATGCCGAGCGAGAGCATGGGCACGAGATTGCCGATCTGCGCCGCGTTGTCGGCCGTCTCGGGCGCGGCGACTCCGCGCAGATCGCCCTGGCCGAATCTCCCGTCCGTGCCGTGCATCCGCTTCTCCGCGGTGTAGGAGAGGGCGCTGGCCACCGAGGCGCCCGCCCCCGGCAGCACGCCGATGACGAAGCCGATGCCCGTGGCGCGCAGCATGGCGGGCAGGCAGGCCGCGAGCTCGCGCAGCGACAGCCCCCGCCCGCCGCCCAGCTTCGCCGCCTCGGCGCGCACGCGCTGCTCGGCCAGCAGCAGGATTTCGCCGATGGCGAAGAGGCCGATGGCGAGCACGGTGAACTCCACGCCGCCCAGCAGCTCGAGGGAGCCCAGGGTGAAGCGCTCCACCCCCGTCCCGGAATCCACGCCCACCAGCGCGAGCAGCACGCCGAGGCAGCCCGCCGCCCAGGCCTTGGGGGCGGGCGCGTCGCTGACCGCGCCGAGCAGCGAGAGGGCGAAGGCGATCAGCGCCACATAATCCGCCGGCGAGAAGGCCACCGCCACCCGGGCGAGCGGGACGGAGAGGAAGGTCATCAGCACCACGGAGAGCGTGGCGCCCAGGAAGCTGCCGACGCCCGAGACCGCCAGCGCCGCCGCCCCGCGCCCCTGCCTGGCGAGCGGGTGCCCGTCGAGGGTGGTCAGCACGGCCGAGGGCTCGCCCGGCATGTTGAGCAGGATCGCGGTGATGCGCCCGCCATAGCCCGAGCCGTAATAGACGGCGGCGAGCAGGATCAGCGCCGATTCCGGCGGCAGCTTCAGCGCGAGGCAGAAGGGCAGCAGCAGCGCGATGGCGTTGAGCGGCCCGATGCCCGGCAGCACGCCGATGGCCGTGCCGATCACGCAGCCGATCAGCGCGAGGGCGAGGTTGTGCGGCGCGAGCGCCACCGCGAATCCGCCGCCCAGCGCGGCCAGCGCCTCCATCAGCCCAGCCCCCCCCTGGGCAGCGGCAGGTCGAGCAGCCGGTCGAACAGCGCCCAGAGCAGCAGGCTCGTCCCGACCCCGGTGGCGAGCGCGGGCAGCGGCGCCGCGCCGAAGACGAGCGCCACCAGCCCCGCCAGCAGCGCCGTCGCCGGCAGGAAGCCGAGCGGGGCGAGCAGCAGCGCATAGCCCGCCATGGCCGCCACCAGCAGCCAGGGCGCGAGGCGGCGCTCGGGCCAGGCGAAGGGCTCCCCGCGCGGGATCAGCAGCAGCGCGCCGCAGACGCCCAGCACCGCCGCCACCGTGGTGGGAAAGCCGCGCGGGCCGAGCGGATCGGCCGCGAAGGGAACGACCAGCGACTGCGCCGAGAAGGCCGCCGCCGCGGCGAGCAGGATCAGCACCGCCCCGAGCAGGCGCGAGGCCGTCATGGCGCCTGCGTCACCAGCCCCACCTCGCGCGCGAGCTGGCGGAACTCCGCGGTGCGGCGCTTCGCCAGCGCCTCGTACTCGGCCCCGAGCAGGTTGAACTCGAACAGGCCCTGGGCGTTGCGCGCCTCGGCCCAGGCGGGGTGGGCGTGCAGGCGGCGCAGCGCCTCCACCCAGAAGGCGTAGGCGGCCTCGGGCATCTGCGGCGGGCCGTAGAAGCCGCGAATGATGGGCCAGTCCACCTCCACCCCCTGCTCGCGCGCCGTGGGCACGCCGGCGAAGACGCCGGGCAGGCGCTGCGGGGCGAGCACGGCGAGGAGGCGGATTTCCCCGGCCTCGAGCTGGCCGCGCACCTCGCTCGCATCGCCGGGAAAGACCTGGATGTGGCCGCCCAGCAGCGCGGCCATGGCCTGGCCGCCGCCCTCGAAGGGCACATAGCGCAGCCGGCGCGGGTCGGCCCCCGCCGCGCGCGCCACCAGCGCGGCCTTGTGCCAGTCCTGGCTGCCCACCGCCCCGCCCGCGCCCATGGGCACGGAGGCGGCGTCGGCGCGCAGCGCGGCCACGAGATCGGCCAGCGTGGCGAAGCGGCTGTCGCGCCGCACGGCGATCACGCCGAAATCCGCGCCGATGGCGCCGATCCAGCGCACGTCGTTCTCGCCGAAGCGGCCGAAGCGCCCCTGCGCCATGTTGACCCAGGAGCCGGTGGAGACGGCGACGATCACGTTCGGGTCGCTGCGCCGCTGGGCGTTGATGTGGTTGATCGCCACCGCCCCGATGCCGCCGGGCATGTTCTGCGTGCGGATGGCCGGCCCGACGATGCCGAGCTCGTTCAGCATGCGCGTGGTGAGGCGGCAGGTGAGGTCGAAGCCCCCGCCCGGCGCGGCGGGGGCGATGCATTCGGGGTTCTGCGGCGCGAAGCCCTGCGCCGCCGCGGCGGCGGGCAGCAGGGCGGCGGCGGCGAGCAGCGCGCGGCGGTGCATGGTCGTTCCTCTCTGCCGTGGTGCGGTGTGCGTCAGGCGGCGATCCGGTCCAGATGGTCGCGCAGGCGATACCAGCGCCCCACGATGGGCAGGATCCAGTCCGGGTTGCCGTTGTAGAGGGGGCGGGCGGGGAAGGGCAGCCCGTCGAGGGCGAAGCCGGCATTGGCCGCGCCCGCCATCTTGAGCGCGGCGTTGTGGCCGAGCCAGCTCGCCATCGCCACGCCGCTGCCCTGGCAGCCGGCGGCGTAGTGCACCCCCGCCTCGACGCCCAGATGCGGGAGGTGATCGAAGGTCATCGCCACCTGGCCGGCCCAGGCGTGGGTGAGGCGCACCGCGGCCAGTTCGGGGAACACCGCGCGCATCATCGCATGCAGCCGCTCCGCCGCCGCGCGCAGGCCCTGCAGGCCGAAGCCCGCGCGCCCGCCCCAGAGCACGCGCCGCCCGTCCGGCGAGGGGCGGAAGTAGTTCAGCACGCGCTTCGTGTCGCTGACCATGCGCCGGCGGGGGAAGAGCGCCTCCACGCGCGCCTCGCCGATCTCCTCCGTGGCGATGATGGTGCTGCCCACCGGGATGAGCCGGCGCGCGAGCCAGGGCATGGGCCCGCCGCGCGAGTAGCCGTTGGTGGCCATCAGCACGGCGTCGGCGCGCATCTCGCCCGCGCTGCCGTGCAGCCGGAACCCGGCGCCCTCGCGCGAGAGGGCGGCCACGCGCACGCCGTCCACCAGCCGCGCCCCCGCGCGCTCGGCGGCGGCGGCGAGGCCGCGGGCGTATTTGCCCGGATGCAGGCTTCCCGCGCCCTCGGCGAAGAGGCCGCCGTGGTAGTGGTCGCTGCCCAGGAAATCACGCTGCTCCGCGCGCGGGACGATGCGCGCGGGCAGGCCCGAAATCTCCTCGATGCGCGCGCGGGTGGCCGCGAGCGCCTCGAGGTGGCGCGGCGTCCAGGCCGCGACGAAACGGCCCGAGCGCACATAGTCGCAGGCGATGGCCTCGCGGGCGATCAGCTCCTCGATGAAGGGGAAGCTCGCGCCGCAGGCGCGCGCGATCTCGGCCGCGCGCTCGGGGCCGAAGTTCCGCTCGAGCGGCCCGCGCGCCACCTTGAGCCCGCCCGAGACCATGCCGCCATTGCGCGAGGAGGCGCCCCAGCCGATGCGCTCGGCGTCCAGCACCACCACCTCGTGACCCAGCCGCGCGAGGGTGAGCGCGGCGGAAAGCCCCGTGTAGCCGCCGCCCACGATCGCCACGCGGGTGCGCGCGGGCAGGGCGGCGTCGCGCCGCGGCGGCTCGGCCGCCTCCCACCAGTAGGGCCGCTCCTGGAACTCCGCCGCGAAGATGCTTCCGCCCATGGCCGCGCGCCTCCCTCGCTGCCCAGCCCGTGAGCGTGCCACGCGCGGCGCGCGCCCCGGAAGGGGGGCCGGCGGTTGACGCGGGGCGCGCAGCCATGAAGCATGCCGCGCGAAGCGACGAGGGGGCGGGTTTGACGGCGGAGATCATCCTCACGGGCGGCGTGGTGTTTCGCGGACTGGCCGAGGGCATGGCGCAGGCGCTGGCCATCGGCGGGGGGCGGGTGATCGCCGTCGGCACGGATGAGGAGATCGAATCGCTGGCCGGCCCCGGCACGCGGCGCGTGGCGCTGGACGGGCGCATGGCGATTCCGGCCTTCCACGAGGCGCACATGCATCTGCTGCCCTACGGGCTCGGCCTCGGGATGGTGAATCTGCGCGCGGAGGAGGTGCGCTCGCTCGAGGAGATGCGCCGGCGCCTGCGCGCCGCGGCCGAGCGCACGCCGCGCGGCGAATGGGTGCTGGGCCGGGGCTACGATCACGGCGCGCTCGACATCGCGCGCCATCCCACCGTAGCCGAGCTCGACGCCGCCGTGCCCGACCACCCGCTCTTCATCATGCGAAGCTGCGGGCACATGGGCGTGGCGAACAGCGCCGCCCTGCGCGCGGCCGGAATCGGCCACAACACGCCCGATCCGGAGGGCGGCGTGATCGAGCGGCGCGACGGCGCGCTGACGGGGCTGATCCAGGAGCGCGCGCTCGCTCTCATCAAGGCCGCGATTCCCGCGCCTGACACCGCGCGCATGGTGGAGGCGATCGAGGCCGCGGGGCGGCGCCTCGCCGCGCTCGGCTTCGCCTCCGCCACCGACATGAACGTGGGCATGACGGCCGACATGGCCGAGCTCGCCGCCTACGCCCGCGCGGCGGAGGAGGGGCGCTGCCTGCAGCGCATGTGGCTCGTGCTCGCGGGCAATCCCGAGGGCATCGCCGCGGAGGCCTGGCAGGCCGGCATGCGGCCCTGGCGGCCCGGCGACGATCCGGACGCGCTGCTGCGCTGGGGCGCGGTGAAGGTGTTCGCCGACGGCTCGGCCGGCGGGCTGACGGCCGCCTTCTTCGATCCCTATCTGGTGGGGAACACCACCGGCGTCCTCACCTTCCCGACCGGGACGATCCACGCGCTGCTCGCGGCCTACCACGCGCAGGGCTGGCAGCTCGACATCCACGCCATCGGCGATGCGGCGATCGAGCAGGTGCTGAGCGGCATGGAGGCGGCCGGGGCCACGCCCGAGCGCCGCCACCGCATCGAGCATTGCGGCTTCGTCACGCCGGCGCACCGGCGGCGGATGCGCGCGCGCGGCATCCTGCCCGTGCCGCAGCCCGTGTTCATGTACGAGTTCGGCGATCTCTACCGCCGCAACCTCGGCCCCGCGCGGGCCGACCACGCCTACCCCATGCGCAGCTGGCTGGAGGAGGGTCATCATCCCAGCGCGTCGTCGGACTGCCCGGTCTCGACGGTGGATCCCTTCGTCAACCTCTTCGCCATGGTCACGCGGCGCACCAACCAGGGCACGGTGATGGGGCCGGAGGAGCGCCTTTCGCTGGCCGAGGCGCTGCACTGCTACACTTGGTGCGGCGCCTACAGCAGCTTCGTCGAGCACCGGCGCGGCAGGCTGGAGCCCGGGATGGACGCGGACATCGCCGTGCTGAGCCGGGATCTGACGGCGCTCTCCCCCGAGGAATATCTGGGCGTGGAGGCGCATCTGACGCTGCGCGGCGGCCTGCCCATCTTCGACCGGCACGGGGAGCTCGCCTGATGCTGCGCCACGCGCTGCACCGCTTCGCCCTCGCCGTGCCCGTGCTGTTCGGCGTGCTGCTCATCGGCTTCCTGCTGATGCAGGTGGTCCCGACGGACCCCGCGACGGTGCGCGCGGGGCCGCAGGCCACGCAGGAGGTGATCGCGGAAATCCGCCGGGAGCTCGGGCTCGACCAGCCGATCTGGGTGCAGTTCGGCCTCTATATCTGGCGGCTCGCGCAGGGGGATCTCGGCGTCTCCATCATCAACAACGTGCCGGTGACGCAGGAGCTGGGCGCCACCATCGGCCCGACGCTCGAGCTGATGTTCGCCGCGCTTGTCTGGTCCATCCCCTCGGGCATCCTGCTCGGCACGGTGGCGGCCTACTGGCGCGGCTCGCTGCTCGACAGGCTGATCATGGCGGTGAGCGTGGCGGGCGTGTCGGTGCCCGTGTTCTTCCTCGGCCTGGTGCTGATCTGGTTCGTGGGCTTCCAGTGGCAGCTCCTGCCCTTCACGGGGCGGGCGGGGCCGCTGTGGACGCTGGACGGGCTGCTCGCGATCATCCTGCCCGCCGTCACGCTGGGCGGCGTCTTCGTCGGCCCCGTGGCGCGCATGACGCGCACGGCGGTGGTGGATGCGCTGGGCGCGGAGCATGTGCGCACCGCCCGCGCCAAGGGGCTGACGGAGCGCCTCGTGGTGCTGCGCCACGCGCTGCGCAACGCGCTGATCCCCGTCATCACCCTCATCGGCCTGCAGATCGGCTTCCTGCTGGGCGGGGCGGTGGTGACGGAGACCATCTTCTCCTGGCCGGGCGTCGGGCGGCTTGCGGTGGGCGCCATTCTCTCCTCCGATTTCCCGATGGCGCAGGGCACCATCATCGTCCTCTCGGCGGGGTTCATCGTGATCAACCTGGTCGTGGACCTGCTCTATGCGGTGCTCGACCCGCGGGTGCGCCAGTCGTGAGCGCGACCGCCGCCCCCGCCGCCCTGCCCGAGGCGCCGCGCCGGCCCTCGCCGCTGCGCATGCTGCTGCGCGACGCGGCGGCGGCGGCGAGCCTCGTCTTCGTCGTGCTGGTGGTGCTGGCCGCGCTGCTGGCGGACGTGATCTCCCCGCACGATCCTTTCGCGACCGACCTGATGGCCATCATGCAGCCGCCCTCGGCGCAGTACTGGCTGGGCACGGACGGGCAGGGGAGGGACATCCTCTCGCGCATGATCCACGGGCTGCGGGTGACGTTGGGCATGGGCCTCGCCTCGCTGGTGGCGGGCGGGCTGCTCGGCGCGCTGATCGGCTTCATGGCGGCCTTCTACAAGCGGCTCGACGGGCTGCTGATGCGGCTGATGGACATGCTGCTGAGCTTCCCGGCCATCCTGTTCGGCCTGGCGCTGGCGGCGATCTTCGGGCCGGGGCTCGTCAGCGTCGTGATCGCGCTCTCCATCGCCACCGTGCCGCTGATGGCGCGCATCGTGCGCGGGGCGGCGCTGGTGGTGATGGGCCTCGACTACATCGAGGCGGCGCGCGCCATCGGCATGAGCGACGCGCGGCTGATCCTGCGCCATGTGGCGCCGAACTGCCTCTCGCCCATCTTCGTCTTCGCCACGCTGCGGCTGGGGCAGGTGATCCTGCTCGGCTCGGCGCTCTCCTTCCTCGGCCTCGGCGCGCAGCCGCCCACGGCGGAGCTCGGCGCCATGGCCGCGCAGGGGCGCAACTTCCTCTTCATCGCGCCGCACATCAGCGTGATCCCCTCGCTCGGGATCTTCGCCATCGTGCTGGCCTTCAACGTGCTCGGGGACGCGCTGCGCGACGCGCTCGACCCCAAGCTGCGCATCTGAACCACGCAGGGAGACAAGGCATGACCACGTCCTGGAAACGCGCATGGCTGGGGGGGCTCGCGGCGCTGGCCCTTGCGGGAACGGCGGCGGCGCAGACGCAGCCGCGCAACCAGATCACTATCATGCGCGAGATCGACAGCGACCGTTACGATCCGCACCGCTCCACCGCGCTCGCGGCGGGCGAGGTGATCTCGATGCTCTCGGACACGCTGGTCAATCTCGACTTCGACATGCGCACGGTGGTGCCCGGCCTCGCCGAACGCTGGGAGGTGACGCCCGACGGCCTCACCTACACCTTCCACCTGCGCAGCGACGTGACCTTCTGCGACGGCAAGCCCTTCACCGCCGCCGACATGGCCTTCAGCCTGAACCGCTGGATCGGCCGCACCACGCCGCGCGTCACCTCGCCCGTCGCCTGGCGCGCGGGCGACGTGAAGGAAATCCGCGCCACCGGCCCGCACACGCTGGTCTATGAGCTGAACCGGCCGCATTCGGAGCTTCTGCCCAACCTCGCGCTCTTCTTCGGCGCGGCGGTGGATCCCGCGACCGTCGAGCGGCTCGGCGACAATTTCGGCGTGCAGGGCTTCAACGGCACCGGGCCCTTCTGCTGGGCCTCCTGGACGCCGCGCAACGAGATGGTGCTGACGCGCCACCCCAACTACCGCTGGGGCCCGCCCATCCTGCAGAACCGCGGCCCCGCCCATGTCGAGCGCATCGTCTGGCGCGTGATCCCCGAGGCCGCGGCGCGCGTGGCCGCGCTGCAGGCGGGCCAGGCCGACATCACGCAATACATCCCCGAGGCGTTCTGGGACACGCTGCGCCGCGTGCCCACCATCCAGGTCTCCGACCAGCCCAACTATTTCTGGGACCACTACCTCGGCTTCAAGGTGACGCGCCCCGTGGCGAACGACGTGGCGATCCGCCGCGCCTTCCACATGGCGGTGGACCGGCCCGCGCTGGTGCGCGCCGTCTGGTCCGGCCACGCCACCCCCGCGCGCGGCATCATCAACCCCCGCGCGCTCGACTACGATCCCGAAAGCGACCGCCTGGTGCCCGACTACAACCCCGACGCGGCGCGCCGCATGCTGGACGAGGCCGGCTGGCGCGTCGGGCCCGACGGCATCCGCGTGAAGGACGGCCAGCGCGCCACGCTCACGCTCTTCGCCATCAACACGCTCTCGAACCAGCGCATGGGCGAGATCATCCAGCAGGCGGTGCGCCAGGTGGGGATCGAGCTGCGCATCCAGCTCTTCGACGCCACCGTGGCCTGGGGCCGGCTCGCGACCCAGGACTATGACGTGCTGTTCCTGAGCTACCCCTACATCTCGGCGAACGACGCGCTGAACCTCTACTGGCACAGCCGCAACCGGCCCACGCCCAACCGCATGAACTGGGCCGATCCGCAGACCGACGCCTGGCTGGAGGAGGGGCGCAGCGCCATCGACCCGGCCGTGCGCGCGCGCGCCATGGCGAACATCCAGCGCCAGCTTAACGAGGCGGCGCCCTGGCTGAACGTCGCGCACACGCAGCTCAACGTGTTCTCGACGCGCCGCGTCGAGGGCGCGCGGGCGCATGGCATCTACGGCATCGGGATCTTCAAGGGTCTCGACCTGCGCGTGCGCTGAGGGAGGAACGCCGCCATGTCCGTCACGCTGATCAAGGGCGCCGAGCTCATCGTCGCCTGGGACGCTTCGGAGAAGCGCCACGCCTACATGCCCGATGGGGATCTCGCCTTCGAGGACGGCGTGATCCGCTTCGTCGGCCGCGGCTATGACGGCGTGGCGGATGCGGTGGTGGACGGGCGCGGGCTGATGGTGATGCCCGGGCTCGTCAACATCCACTCGCACCCGACGAGCGAGCCGATGAACAAGGGGCTGCTGGACGAGATCGGCAGCCCCGGCCTCTACAACTCCTCGCTCTACGAGTTCATGCCCATCTTCCGCAGCGACGCGGAAGCCATCCCGGACTGCGTGCGCGTCGCGCTGTCCGAGCTGCTGCTCTCCGGCGTCACCACGCTGTGCGACCTTTCCATGGCCCATCCGGGCTGGCTCGACCTGCTGGCCGAGGCCGGCATGCGCGTGTGCATCGCGCCGATGTTCAAGTCGGCGCGCTGGTTCACGAAGAACGGGCATCTCGTCGAATACGAGTGGGACGTGAAGGCCGGCGAGAAGGCGATGGCCGAGGCCTTCTTGCTCATCGAGCGTGCGGAGCAGCACCCCTCGGGCCTGCTGTTCGGCATGGCCTGCCCCGCGCAGATCGACACCTGCACGCCCGAGCTGCTGCGCGATTCCCGCGCCGAGGCGCGCGCGCGCGGCATCTCCTGGCAGATCCACGCCGCGCAGTCGGTGGTGGAGTTCCACGAGATCACGCGCCGCCACGGGCTCACGCCCATCCAGTGGCTGCACGAGATGGGGCTGCTCGACCGGCAGAGCATCATCGGCCACGGCATCTTCCTCGACGACCACCCGAGCACGCGCTGGCACACCGAGCGCGACCTCGACATCCTCGCCGAGACGGGCACCACCGTCGCCCATTGTCCCACGGTCTTCGCGCGGCGGGGAATCACGCTCAAGGATTTCGGGCGCTATCGGCGGCGCGGGGTGAATCTCGGCATCGGCACCGACACCTACCCGCACAACATGCTGGACGAACTCCGCCTCGTCGCCTACCTCGCGCGCACCCAGGCGGGCAATCCGCGCACCATGTCCACCACCGACCTCTTCGACGCCGCCACCATCGGCGGCGCGAAGGCGCTGGGGCGCGAGGACATCGGCCGCCTCGCACCCGGCGCGCGCGCCGACATCGTGCTGGTGGACGCGACGCACCCGCGCATGCAGCCGCGCCACGATCCCGTCCGCTCCCTCATCTACGCCGCGGGCGACCGCGCGGTGAAGGACGTCTATGTGGACGGGCGCAAGGTGGTGGGCGACGGCGAGGTGCTGACCATGGACTTCCGCCAGGCCGCGGCGCATCTCGCCGAGGCGCAGAAGCGCATCGTCGCCCGCGCGCCCGAGCAGGACTGGGCGCATCGCCCGGTGGACAAGATCGCCCCCCCGACCTTCCGCTGGCTGTGAGCGCCGAGCCCCTCCTGCGGGTGGAGAACCTGCGCACGGTCTTCCGCACCTCCGGCGGCGAGGTCGCGGCGGTGGACGGCGTCTCGCTCGAGGTGCCGCGCGGACGGACGCTCGGCATCGTGGGCGAGAGCGGCTGCGGGAAATCCGTGCTCTCGCTCTCCATCATGCGGCTGCTCGCCCATCCCGGGCGCATCGCCTCCGGGCGCGTGCTGCTGGAGGGGAGGGATCTCGCCGCGCTCTCGGCCGCGGAGATGCGCGCGGTGCGCGGGCGCGACATCGCGATGATCTTCCAGGAGCCGATGACCTCGCTCAACCCCGTCCATCGCGTCGGCTTCCAGATCGCGGAGGCGATCCGCGCGCACGAGCCCCGCGCCAGCGCCGCCGAGCTGCGCGAGCGCGGGATCGCGGCGCTGAAGCGCGTGCGCATCCCCTCGCCCGAGAGGCGCTTCGACGAATATCCGCACCAGCTCTCGGGCGGCATGCGCCAGCGCGTGATGATCGCCATGGCGCTCGCCTGCTCGCCCAAGCTGCTCATCGCGGATGAGCCCACCACGGCGCTGGACGTGACGGTGCAGGCCCAGATCCTCGACCTGCTGCGCGAACTCCAGGCCGAGACGGGCATGTCCATCATCCTCATCACGCACGACCTGGGCGTGGTGGCGGAGATGGCGGACGAGGTGGCGGTGATGTACGCCGGCCGTGTGGTGGAGCGCGCGCCCGCCGCCGCGCTGTTCGAGGATCCGCAGCACCCCTACGCGCTCGGGCTGCTCGGCTCGATCCCGCGCCTGGATGAGGAGCGCGAGAGGCTGCTCGCCATCGCGGGCGCCGTGCCGCCGCCCTTCGCCCTGCCCAAGGGCTGCCGCTTCCACCCGCGCTGCCCCTTCGCGGAGGAAGCCTGCCGCGCGGAAGCGCCCCTGCTGCGCGAGGTCGTTCCGGGCCATGCCGTGGCCTGCCGGCGCGCGCCGGTCGAGCAGAGCCTCGCCGCATGAGCGCGCCGCTGCTCGAGGTCGCGGGCCTCGCCAAGCACTACCCCGTAAAACGTGGGCTGATCCTCGCGAAGCAGATCGGCACGGTGCGCGCGGTGGATGGCGTCTCCTTCACGCTGCAGCGCGGCGAGACCCTCGCCCTGGTGGGCGAGAGCGGCTGCGGCAAATCCACCACCGCGCGCCTCGTGCTGCGGCTCATCGAGCCGAGCGCGGGCGAGGTGCGTTTCGAGGGGCGCGACATCACCTCGCTCGACCGCGCCGATCTCAAGGCCTTCCGCCGCCGCGCGCAGATCGTCTTCCAGGATCCCTACGCCTCGCTCAACCCGCGCTACACGGTGGGGCGCACCATCGCCGAGCCCATGGAGGTGCACGGCGTCCGCGATGAGGCGAGCCGCCGCGCGCGGGTGGAGGAGCTGCTCCGCCTCGTCGGCCTCGCCCCCTACCACGCCGAGCGTTTCCCGCACGAGTTCTCGGGCGGGCAGCGCCAGCGCATCGGCATCGCCCGCGCGCTCGCCGTCGAGCCCGACCTCGTGGTGTGCGACGAGCCCGTCTCGGCGCTGGACGTCTCGATCCAGGCGCAGGTGGTGAACCTGCTCGCCGATCTGCAGAAGCGCCTGGGCCTCGCCTACCTCTTCATCGCGCATGACCTCGCGGTGGTGAAGCATGTCGCCGACCGCATCGCGGTGATGTATCTCGGCAAGATCGTGGAGATCGCGGAGAAGCGCGCGCTTTTCGCCAATCCCTGCCACCCCTACACGCGCGCGCTGCTGGCCGCGATCCCGCACCCCGATCCGCGCCGGCGCGGGCAGGTCACGCCGCTCGGCGGCGATGTGCCCTCGCCGCTCAACCCGCCGCCCGGCTGCCGTTTCCACACCCGCTGCCCCTTCGCGCGCGACATCTGCCGCGAGAAGGAGCCCGCGCTGGCGAACGGCGTGGCCTGCCATTTGGCGGAGGAACTGCCGCCGGCGGGGCTCGACTTCTCGGGCGGGCTGGCGCCCAATGCGGCGAAGCGCCTCGCCCTCTACGCGAAGGCGGCCGAGAACGCCTGAGGAACGCCATGGTCCAGCCCATCCTCGCCCCGCGCCAGATGCTGATCGGCGGCGGCAGCCTCGCGCGGCTCGGCGCGCTGCTGCGGCAGTTCGGCCTCTCGCGCCCGCTCGTCGTCACCGATCCCTGGATGGTCTCCTCGGGCATGGTCGAGCGCTGCCTCGCGCCGCTGCGGGCCGAAGGCATGGCGCCGGGCCTCTTCTCCGAGACCGTCCCCGACCCGACCGACACGGTGGTGGAGGCCGGGCTGCGCGCCCTGCGCGCGGGGGATTACGACGTGCTGATCGGCTTCGGCGGCGGCTCGCCCATGGACACGGCGAAGGCGATGGCCATTCTCGCCGCGGCGCCGGAGGGGACGAAGATGCGCGCCTTCAAGGCGCCGGCGGCGGCGGACCGGGCGGCGCTGCCCGTCATCTGCGTGCCCACCACCGCGGGCACGGGCAGCGAGGCGACGCGCTTCACCGTCATCACCGACTCCGAGCGCGACGAGAAGATGCTCATCGCGGGGCTCGGCGCCCTGCCGCTCGCGGCGGTGGTGGACCATGAGCTCACCTTCAGCCTGCCCCCGCGCATCACCGCCGATACGGGCATCGACAGCCTGACCCACGCGCTGGAGGCCTTCGTCAGCCGCCGCGCCAACCCCGTCTCGGACATGTACGCGCGCGAGGCGATGCGCCTGATCGGCCCCATGCTGCGCCCCGTCCATGCCGATGGCGCGGATGCGCGGGCGCGCGAGGCGATGATGCTGGGCGCCACGCTCGCGGGGCTCGCCTTCTCCAACGCCTCGGTGGCGCTGGTGCACGGCATGTCGCGGCCCATCGGCGCGCATTTCCATGTGCCGCACGGGCTGTCCAACGCCATGCTGCTGCCCGCCGTCACCGCCTACAGCCTGCCGGCCGCCCTGCCGCGCTACGCCGAGGCGGCGCGGCTGATCGGCTGCGCGCGCGCGGAGGACGCGGACCAGGTGGCGGGCGCCAAGCTGCTCGAGGAGCTGCGCGCCCTGAACCGCGACCTCGCGGTGCCCACCCCGGCCGCGCATGGCATCCCGCAGGAGCGCTGGGAGGCGCTGCTGCCCACCATGGCCGAGCAGGCGCTGGCCTCCGGCAGCCCGGCCAACAATCCGCGCGTGCCCTCGGCGGAGGAAATCCTGGCGCTCTACCGCGAGGTCTGGCGGGGCTGACCGCGCCTCCAGCGCGCCGCCCAGGCGGGGAGCGCGGCGAGGGGCAGGGGGCGCGCCATCCAGAAGCCCTGGCCACGATGCGCCCCCAGCGCCCGCAGCAGCCCCCAGAGCGGGCGCGAGGAAATGCCCTCCGCCGTCACGGTCAGCCCCGTGCGGGCGATGCGCAGCACCTGCTGCCGCGCGCGGGCGGAACGGCCCGCCGCATGCACCAGGCTCTTGTCCAGCTTCACCCCGGTGAAGGGCAGGCGCAGCAGCCGGCGGCGGCGGTCGTCCAGGGCGAAATCGTCGATCAGCACCTCGTGCCCGGCGGCGCGCAGCCGGCGCAGCGCCCGGCGCATCCGCGCGAAATCCCGCACCGGGGAGGTCTCGGTGAGCTCGATGGCGAGCCGCGCCCGGGGCAGGCGCGAACGGCGAAGCTGCGCGGCGAGCCAGGCCGTGAGGTCGGGCTTCAGCACTTCCTCCACCGGCAGGTTCACCGAGACGCGCAGCGCGCCCAGCGCGGGCAGGCGCATCAGGTCGCGCGCCGCGATGCGGATGACGGCGCCCGCCAGCAGCCGCGCGAGACCCGCGCGCTCCATGTGCGGCACGAAGCTGCCCGCGCCCAGCGCCACCGGCTCGCTGCGCCAGCGCGAGAGCGCCTCGACCATGACGAGCTTGCGGTCCTTCAGCCGCAGGATGGGCTGGTAGCGCAGCAGAAGCCCGCCATCGGCCAGCCGCCCGGCCATGCTGCCCATGCCCGGGATGGGCGAGGGCGGCAGCAGCCGGCCCTCCAGCGCCTCGCGCACCCGCGCCTCGAAGCCGCCCGCGCCGGGGCTGCGCGGCAGGAGCGCGATGGCCGCGCCGGGCGAGGCCTCGGCCAGCGCGTCCACCAGCGTGGGCTCGTAGTCGCGCGCGGCCTCGTGCAGCAGAAGATGGGCGAAGCCGCCCACACCGTCGAGCACCGCGGCCAGAAGCGCGCGATTGCAGGCGAGCACCAGGGGCGGGGGCGCCTGCCGCTCGGCGCTGACCCGCTCCACCGCCGCGATGAGCGCCGCCTCGCGCGCGAGCAGCAGGATGCGGCCGGGCGCCCGGGAATCGGCGGCGGGGCGTTTCTCAATAATGGGCCGAATCTTCCAATCTAATCGCCCGCGAGCCTACACGGCGCCGCCGCCACCCTCAACAAGGATCGCATGCGCTTTCAGCGCAGCGCCGTCCGCCCCGGCGGCCTCGCCGCCTCGGGCTCGCCGCGCCGCAGCCGCGTGCGGCCGGTGTAGAGCACGATGGGCGCCGCGATGAACACCGAGGAGGAGGTGGAGACGACGATGCCAAACACCATCACCCAGGCGAAGCCCGAGAGCGTGTCTCCGCCGAACAGCGCGAGCGGAAGCGCGGAGAGCAGCAGCGTCATCGAGGTGCCCAGGCTGCGGTTCAGCGTCTCGTCGATGGAGAGATCGACGAGCTGGTTCAGCGGCATCGTCTTGAACTTGCGCAGGTTCTCGCGCATCCGGTCGAACACCACCACCTTGTCGTTCACCGAGAAGCCCACGATGGTCAGGATGGCGGCGATGGTGGTCAGGTTGAACTCGATCTGGAACAGCACCATGAAGCCGATGGCCTTGGTGGTGTCGAGGATCAGGGTGATGACGCCCGCAAGCCCGAACTGCCACTCGAAGCGGACCCAGATGTAGATCAGCATCGCGAGCAGCGAGAGGCCGAGCGCGATCAGCCCCCCTCGGAACAGCTCGTCCGAGATGCGGTTGCCCACCGCCTCCACGCGCAGCACGCGCAGCCCGGGCTGGGCCTGTTCGAGGGCGGCGCGCACGCGGGCCACCACCGCCTGCACCTGCGATTCCTCCTGCGGGACGGGCAGGCGCACCAGCACCGTGCTGTCGTCGCCGAAGCGCTGCAGGCCGACATCGCCCACATTGAGCCCGCCCACCGCGGCGCGCAGGGCGGGCAGATTGGCGGCCTCGGGCGCGCGCACCTCCATCACGATGCCGCCCTTGAAGTCGATGCCCTTCTCGAGCCCCGGATAGAAGGCGCCGATCAGCGAGGCGGTGGAGAGCACGGCCGAGACCATCAGCCCCGCGCGCGCGCCCTTCATGAAGGGGATGTCCGTCTTGTCCGGCACCAGGCGGAACAGCGGCCGCGCGAGGCGCTGCATCAGCGTCAGGCCGGGGCGCGTCACCACCGGCAGTTCCTTGGGCTTCTTCGCGCGGTACCACCACACGACCATGAGCCGGGTGAGCACGGTGGCCGTCCACATCTGCACCACGGTGCCGATCGCCACCGTCACCGCGAAGCCCTTCACCGGGCCCGAGCCGAAGCCGTAGAGGAAGGCCATGGCGATGAGGTTGGTGAGGTTCGCGTCGAGGATGGTGCCGCTCGCGCGCGTATAGCCCGCCTCCAGCGCGCTGATCGGGCTGCGGCCGTTCTTCACCTCCTCGCGGATGCGCTCGTTGATGAGGATGTTCGCGTCCAGCGCCGTGCCCAGCGTCAGCACGATGCCCGCGATGCCGGGCAGCGTCAGCGTCGCCTCCAGCAGCGTCATGCAGGCCAGCAGCAGCACGATGTTGACGAACAGCGCGATGTTGGCGAACCAGCCGAACAGCCCGTAGGCCAGCCCCATGTAGAGGAAGACGAAGGCGGTGCCGGCCGCGAGGCTGATCATGCCCGCGCGGATCGCGTCCTCGCCCAGCTCGGGGCCCACGGTGCGCTCCTCGACCACCGTCAGCGGCGCGGGCAGGGCGCCGGCGCGCAGCAGCACCGCGAGGTCGTTCGCCGTGCGCACGGTGAAGTTGCCGCTGATCTGCCCGCGCCCGCCGGTGATGGGCTCGCGGATCACGGGGGCGGTGATCACCTTCTCGTCCAGCACGATGGCGAAGGGCCGGCCCACATTCGCGCGCGTCACCTCGGCGAAGCGGCGCGTGCCCACGGAATCGAAGCTGAAGTTCACCACCCATTCGCCGGTGCGCGTGTCCTGCGCGGCGCGCGCGTCGGAGAGGTTCGCGCCATCCACCTCCACGCGCCGGCGCACGGCGTAGCGCTCGCCCTCCCGCTCGCCGGGCAGGAACATCACCCCGGGCGGCGCGACGGGCGAGGCGAGGTTCGCCGTCTCGTCCAGCAGGTGGAAGGTCATGCGCGCGGTGCGGCCGAGCAGATCCTTGATCCGCTGCGGGTCCTGCACGCCCGGAAGCTGCACGAGGATGCGGTTCTGGCCCTGCCGGGCGATCAGCGCCTCCACCACCCCCGTCTCGTCGATGCGCCGGCGCACGATCTCGATGGACTGCTCCACCGCGTTGGTCGCCTTGGCGCGCAGCCCGGCTTCGGTGACGGTGGCCGTCAGCAGCCCGTCGGGGGTGATGGCCACCTCGATGTCCGGCACCTGGCCGCCGCCCGGGACCTGCACGGGGTTGGCGAGTTCGCGCAGGATGCGCAGCGCCGCCTCGCGCTGGGCGGGCTCGGTGATGCGCAACTGGATGCGCCGCTGCTCGGGCTGGGCGGTGAGGCCCGTGTAGGCGATGCGCGGGCTCGCCTGCGTCATGCCGCGGCGCGTGCCCTCGACCAGGTTCTCCAGCCGCTCGCGCAGCAGCACCGAGGTGTCCACCTCCAGCAGCAGATAGGAACCGCCGCGCAGATCGAGCCCGAGCGCGATCTGGCGCAGCGGGAACCAGTCGGGGAAGGCCGCGCGCGGGAAGAGGTTGGGCAGGCTCACCAGGAAGCCGGCGAGGCAGACCAGCAGGATGGCCGCGGTCTTCCACCGCGCGAAATACATCATATCGAATACGGTCCCGATCAGGCTGGGCGGAACATGACGAGGGGGAGGGGGGGATGCAAGCCTCGCGCGGACGGGCTACCCCCCGGGGCCATGAGCCTCAGAATCGGCGTTCTCGGCGCGGGGCATTTCGGCCGCTTCCACGCGCTCAAGCTCGCGGCCAACCCGCGCGCCACCCTGGCCGGCCTGCATGACCCCGACCATGTCCGGGCGGAGCGGGTGGCGGCCGAGGCAGGCTGCCCCTCGCTCGAGTTCGAGACGCTGCTCGCCGCCTCGGACGCGCTGATCATCGCCACACCCACGCAGCACCACGCGCGGCTGGCCAGCCTCGCGCTCGAGGCGGGGCGGGATGTGCTGGTGGAGAAGCCCATCGCCGCCACGCGCGAGGAGGCGGAGGCGCTCGTCGCGCTGGCCGCCCGGCGCGGCCGCGTGCTGATGGTGGGGCAGATCGAGCGCCATTCGGCCGCCATCCGCACCCTGCGCGAGAACCTGGCGGGCCGGCGCCTGATGGCGCTGGAGGCGGTGCGCGTCGCGCCCTTCCGGCCGCGCAGCCTCGATGTCTCGGTCGTGCTCGACCTGATGATCCACGACCTCGACCTGCTGCTCTCCCTCGTGCCCGCCCCGCTCGTGGAGGTGCGCGCCGTGGGCGGGCGCGTGGCCAGCCCCAACACGGACTGGGCGGTGGCGCAGCTCCGCTTCGCCGACGGCGCGCAGGCCCAGGTGAGCGCGAGCCGCGTGGCGGTGGGGCTGGAGCGGCGGCTGCGCGCGCTCGGCCCGGAGGGCGAGTTGAGGGTGGATTTCCTGGCCCGCAGCCTCGAATTCCTGGAGCGCGGGGGCGAGACGCCGCTGGAGCAGATGCCGGGCTGGGGCGTCACCCGCCGCTCCTGGACGGAGCACGACAGCCTGGAGGCCGAGCAGGCCGCCTTCATCGCCGCCATCCTCGACGGCGCGCCGCATGAGGCGACCGGGGCGCAGGGGCTCGCCGCGCTGGATGCGGCGCTTCGGGTCGAGGCGGCGCTGGTATGATACGGCCGGCGGTCACGCCGGACGTATCGCGCACGCCGGGTTGGCGGGCGGCGGCGTGCCAAAACAGAGGCATACCAGCGGCCGCGCCGCCTTCTCACGAGTCAAGGCAAGCGGCCGCTGGTATGACACGGGCGGCATCGCAGGCCGCCCGTATCACTCCCACTCGATGGTGCCGGGCGGCTTGGAGGTGATGTCGTAGGTCACGCGGTTGATCCCGCGCACCTCGTTCACGATGCGCCCCGCCACCCGGGTCAGGAAGCCCATGTCGAAGGGATAGACATCGGCCGTCATCCCGTCCGTGCTGGTCACCGCGCGCAGGGCGCAGGCCTGGTCATAGGTGCGGCCATCGCCCATCACGCCCACGGTGCGCACGGGCAGCAGCACGGCGAAGGCCTGCCAGATCGCGTCATAGAGGCCGGCGGCGCGGATTTCCTCGAGGAAGATGGAATCCACGCGCCGCAGCAGATCGGCCTTCTCGCGCGTCACCTCGCCCGGGATGCGGATGGCGAGGCCGGGGCCGGGGAAGGGGTGGCGGCCCACGATCTCCTCGGGCAGGCCGAGCTCGCGGCCCAGCGCGCGCACCTCGTCCTTGAACAGCTCGCGCAGCGGCTCGACGAGGCGCATGCGCATCCCCTCGGGCAGCCCGCCCACATTGTGGTGCGACTTGATGGTGACCGAAGGCCCCCCGGTGGCCGAGACGCTCTCGATCACGTCCGGATAGAGCGTGCCCTGGGCGAGGAAATCCGCCCCGCCGAGCTTGTTCTGCTCCTCCTCGAACACCTCCACGAACAGCCGGCCGATGGTCTTGCGCTTGGCCTCGGGGTCGGTGACGCCGGAGAGCTGGCCGAGGAAGAGCTCGGAGGCGTCGCGGTGCACGAGGCGGATGTTGAAGCGCTCGCGGAAGGTGCGCACCACCTGCTCGGCCTCGCCCGCGCGCATCAGCCCGTGATCGACGAAGATGCAGGTGAGCTGATCGCCCACCGCCTCGTGGATCAGCACCGCCGCCACCGAGGAATCCACGCCGCCGGAGAGGCCGCAGACCACCCGCCCCTGGCCCACCTGGGCGCGGATGCGCTGGATGGCCTCGGCGCGATAGGCGCCCATCGTCCAGTCGCCCGCGCAGCCGCAGATGCCGTGCGAGAAGTTGCGCAGCAGCGCCGCCCCGTGCGGGGTGTGCACCACCTCGGGGTGGAACTGCACGCCGTAGAAGCGGCGCGCGTCGTCGGCGATGGCCGCATAGGGCGCGCCCTCGCTGACGGCCACGGCGCGGAACCCCTCGGGCAGGCGTGTCACGCGGTCGCCATGGCTCATCCACACCTGCTCGCGCGCCCCGGGGGCCCAGACGCCGCGCGTCAGCGCGCTCTCGCCCACCACATCCACGAAGGCGCGGCCGAACTCGCGGTGATCGGAGCCCTCCACCTGCCCGCCGAGCTGCGCGGCCATGGTCTGCTGCCCGTAGCAGATGCCGAGCACGGGCAGGCCGAGCGTGAACACCGCCTCGGGCGCGCGGGGGCTCTCGCCCTCGGTCACGCTGGCTGGCCCGCCGGAGAGGATGATCCCCCTGGGCGCGAAGGCGCGGATGCGCGCCTCGGGCGCGCGGTTGTAGGGCCAGATCTCGCAATAGACGCCGGATTCGCGCAGGCGCCGCGCGATGAGCTGCGTCACCTGGCTGCCGAAATCCAGGATGAGGAGGCGGTCGTGGTGCTGGGCCATGGCGGGCAGCAGCACGGCGGCGCGGCCGGCGTCAAGACGCGCGGGCGCGGGGCGGGGCCTATCGCGGCAGCCGCGTCACCGCCGTGGCGCTGAGCAGGGTGTGGATCGGCGTCCAGGCATAGGCGAGCTGCACCATGGGCTGGCCGGCGAAGCGGATCGCCTCGCGCGCCGCGAGCCGCGCGCCCAGCCGCTCGTAGAACCAGCGCGAGGGGTTGGCCTCCAGCACCCAGGCGAAGGCCGATTGCGCACCCAGCGAGGCGAGGTGCGAGGCGATGGCGCGCATCATCCGCCGCCCCACGCCGCGCCCCTGCGCGTCGTCCAGCAGGTAGAGCGTCTCCACCTCGCCCTCGGCGATGCCGGGGCGGCGGGCGAGCCCGCCGGTGACGAAGCCCACCACCCCCGCCCCGCCGGGCTCGAAGCCGTCCGCCACCGCGACGAAGGCGGCATGGCCGCCGCGCCGCTCCAGGATGGCCTGCTCATAGGCCGCCCCCTCGCGCAGGGCCGAGAGCCCGGCGAGATACCCGGCCGGCAGGATGCCCGCATAGGCGCTGCGCCAGGCGGCCAGATGCACCCGCGCCATGGCCGGCGCGTCCGCCGCCCGGGCGCGGCGGATGGTGATCACGCCGCCCGCTCCAGCACGGCGGCGAAGAAGCCGTCCGTGCCATGCGCCGCCGGCGAGAGGGCGAGATGCGGCCCCGCGCAGGGCGGCGCGCCGGGCAGCCCCGCCTCGGCCCAGGCGCGGGCGAGCGGCACGGGGCGGAAGCCCGGATGGCGCGCGAGGAAAGCCTCGACCTGCATCTCATCCTCCTCCGGCAGAAGCGAGCATGTCGCGTAGATCAGCCTACCCCCGGGCCGGACGAGCTGCGCCGAGGTGTCGAGAATTTCACCCTGCTTGGTGAGGAGTTCCTGAAGATCCTCCGCGCCCAGCCGGCTGCGCGCGTCGGGGTTGCGCCGCCAGGTGCCGGTGCCGGTGCAGGGGGCGTCCACCAGCACCCGGTCGAAGCCGCCCGCCCGGCGCTTCGCCCAGCGATCCCCGGGTGCGAGCAGATGCGTCTCGGCATTGTGCACCCCCGCCCGGCGCAGCCGCTTCAGCGCGCCCGAAAGCCTCGGTGCCGAGACGTCGCAGGCGGTGATGCGGCCGCGATTCTCCATGTCGGCGGCCATGGCGAGCGTCTTGCCCGCCGCGCCCGCGCAGTAGTCCGCGACCCGCATGCCCGGCCGCGCGCCCACCAGCGCCGCGATGAGCTGGCTGCCCTCGTCCTGCACCTCGACCAGCCCCTCGCGGTAGGCGGCGCTGGCCGTCACGGCGGCGCGGCCCCGCAGCCGCAGCCCGTGCGGGGCGAAGGGGGTGGGCTCGGGGGCGAAGCCCTCGGCCGCCAGCGCCGCGGCCGCCGCCTCGCGCGTCGTGCGCAGGCGGTTCGCGCGCAGGTCGAGCGGCGCGCCCTGCTCCAGGGCCGCTGCCTCCTCGGCGAGCCGCGCGCCGAAGCGGGCGGCGAGGCCGGGCAGCGCCCAGGCGGGCAGGTTGAGGCGCACGCCCTCGGGCATCTCCTTGCCGATGAGCGGCTTGCCGGCGAGCGCCCGGGCCGCGCCCCGCTCGCCGATGTCGAGCGCGCCCGCCCCGTAGCGCCCGCCCTCGAAGCGGCGCGCCGCCTCGGCGGGCGTCAGCCCCTCCACGAGCAGCAGATGCGCGAGCGCGAGCAGCCGCGGCGTGGGCCGCGCGCCGGCCTCGGCGAGCCACCAGTCGAGGCGCAGCCGCTGGCGCAGCACTCCCCAGGCGAGGTCGGAGACGGCGCGGCGATCCCCCCCGCCGATGTAGCGGCGCGCGCGGAAGAACTCGGCGGCGATGGCGTCGGCCGGGCGGCGGGGCGCCTCCAGCGCGGCGTGCAGCAGGTCTATGGCGGCGGCGAGGCGCCCTTCGGGGGTCATGCAGCGAGGGTCCGCGGAGAGGGGGGCGCGGGGCGCGCCGGCGCGGCAAGCCTCTGCCGGAATCCGCGCCCCGGGCAAGCCCGGCCCGGCGGGGCAGGGGTGCCGCCGCGCCGCTTGTGGCGGGCGGGCAAAGCGGTTAGGCCGGCCGGCATGGAGCACAACCAGGCCACCGTGACGGTGGAGGGCGCGGGCGGCGCTGTCCGCTTTTCCAACCGGCTGCCCATCGCGCTGATCGCCGGCCCCTGCCAGATGGAATCCCGCGCCCATGCGCTGGAGACGGCCGCGGCGCTCAAGGAGATCGCGGCCCGGCGCGGCGTCGGGCTGATCTACAAGACGAGCTTCGACAAGGCGAACCGCACCTCGGGGCGCGCGGCGCGCGGCATGGGGCTCGCCGCCGCCCTGCCGGTCTTCGCCGAGATCCGCGAGAGCCTCGGCCTGCCCGTGCTGACCGACGTGCACGAGGCCGCGCAATGCGCCCCCGTGGCCGAGGCGGTGGACGTGCTGCAAATCCCGGCCTTCCTCTGCCGCCAGACCGACCTTCTGCTCGCCGCCGCCGCCACGGGCCGGGCGGTGAACGTCAAGAAGGGGCAGTTCCTGGCGCCCTGGGACATGAAGCATGTGGCGGCCAAGATCACCGAGGCCGGCAACCCCCGCGTGCTGCTGACCGAGCGCGGCGCCTCCTTCGGCTACAACACGCTGGTTTCCGACATGCGCGCCCTGCCCATCATGGCGCGCGAGACGGGGCTGCCCGTGATCTTCGACGCCACCCACTCGGTGCAGCAGCCGGGCGGGCAGGGCGCGGCCTCGGGCGGGCAGCGGGAGTTCGTGGAGACGCTGGCGCGCGCGGCGGTGGCCGTGGGGGTTGCGGGCCTCTTCATCGAGACCCACCCCGACCCCGACCGCGCGCCCTCGGACGGGCCGAACATGGTGCCGCTGCGCGATTTCGAGGCGCTGCTCGCCCGGCTGCAGGCGATCGACGCGCTGGTGAAGGGCTTCGATGGCTGAGGCGGCGGAGGCGGGGCTCGCGGCCCGGCGCGCCACGCTTGCGCGCACCGTGGCGCTGGAGGCGGAGGGGCTGCGCGCCCTCGCCGCCGCGCTGGAGGGGCCGCTCGGCGAGGCGATGCTGCGCGCCGCGGCCCTCATCCTCGACCGGCCAGGGCGGGTCATCGTCACCGGCATGGGCAAATCGGGGCATGTGGGGCGCAAGATCGCGGCCACCCTCGCCTCCACCGGCACCCCTGCGCATTTCGTCCATCCGGCCGAGGCGAGCCATGGCGATCTCGGCATGATCGGGCCGGAGGATGCGGTGCTCGCCCTCTCCTGGTCGGGCGAGGCGCCGGAGCTGGCCGACATCATCGCCTATGCGCACCGCTTCCGGGTGCCGCTGATCGCGCTCACCTCGCGGCCCGAGAGCACGCTCGGCCGGGCGGCCGATCCCTGCATCGCGCTGCCGCGCATGCCCGAGGCCTGCCCGAACGGGCTCGCGCCCACCACCAGCACCACCATGCAGCTCGCCGCCGGCGATGCGCTGGCGATGTGCCTGCTGGAGGCGCGCGGCTTCTCGCCCGAACGCTTCCGGGACTTCCACCCGGGCGGCAAGCTCGGCGCGCGGCTCAAGCGCGCGCGCGACCTGATGCATGGCGGGGCGGAGCTGCCGCTCGTGCCGCTCGGCGCGACGCTGCAGCAGGCCATCGTGGAGATGACGCGCGGCCGCTTCGGCGTGACCGGGGTGCTGGACGGGCAGGGGCGGCTCGCGGGGCTGCTGACGGATGGCGATCTGCGCCGGGCCTTCCAGCGCGCGCTCGGCCTCGACAGCCCGGTGGAGGCGGCGATGACGCGCGCCCCGCACACCGCCGCGCCCGACGCCTGGGCGGCCGACCTGCTGGCCGAGCTGAACGAGCGCAAGATCACGAGCCTCTTCGTCGTGGAGGAGGGGCGGCCCATCGGCATCCTCCACCTGCACGACCTGCTGCGCGCCGGCGTGGCGTGACCTGGCCCGATCGCGCGGCGCTGGAGCGCGGCCAGGTCTGGCTCTATCTCGCCGCCACGCTGTGCGGGCTGCTCGCGGGGGCGGTGGCCCCGGGGCTCGCGGGCGCGGCGGAGGCGCTGCTCTGGCCCGTGCTGGCGCTGCTGCTGCTCGCCACCTTCACCCAGGTGCCGCTGACCCATATCGCCCAGGCGGCGCGGGATGCGCGGCTGCTCGCGGCGCTGCTGATCGGCAACTTCCTGCTCGTGCCGCTGCTGGTGGCCGCGCTCTGGCCGCTCGTGCCGGCCGATCCCGCCATCCGCCTCGGCGTGCTGCTGGTGCTGCTGCTGCCCTGCACGGACTGGTCCATCACCTTCACCCATCTCGCGCGCGGGAATACGGCGGGGCTGATCGCGGCGGCGCCGGTGCTGCTGCTGCTGCAGATGCTGCTGCTGCCGGCCTATCTCTGGCCCTTTCTCGGCTCGGGCGAGCTCGGGGCCTTGCCGGCGGGGCGGCTGCTCGCCGTCTTCGGCCTGCTGATCGCCGCGCCGCTCGCCCTCGCCTGGCTGCTGGAGCGCTGGGCGGAGCGCAGCCCCGGGGGCGCGGGCGTGGTGCGCGCCATGGGCGCGGCGCCGGTGCCGCTGCTGGCGGTGGTGGTCTTCCTCATCGCGCTCGGCCAGGGCGGGGTGCTGGCGGGGGCGCTCGCGGGGCTCGTCGCGGTGGCGGGGGTGTTCGTGCTGTTCCTGCTGGGCGCGCTGGGCCTCGCCCTCGGGCTGACGCGGGGGCTGCGGCTCGAGGCGGGCTCGGGGCGGACGGTGCTGTTCAGCCTCGGCACGCGCAACTCCTTCGTGGTTCTGCCGCTCGCGCTGGCGCTGCCGGCGGAATGGGCGGTGGCGGCGCTGGTGATCGTGCTGCAGTCGCTGGTGGAGCTGCTGGGGATGCTGGTCTACCTGAGGCTCGCGCCGCGGCTGCTGCCGGCGGCGCGGTGAGGGGGGCGGCGGCGCCTGCCGACCGTCTCAGCCGATGATCCGCCGCCGCAGCGCGGCCGAGGCCTGCTCCACCGCCACCACCAGCAGCAGGATCGCGAGGATCGAGGCCGCGGCCTCGGCATAGTTGAAGAGGTCCATCGCGACCTTCAGCTCCATGCCCATGCCGCCCGCGCCGACAAGGCCCAGCACCACGCCGCCGCGCGTCGCCTTCTCGAGGCAGAACAGGCTGGTCGCCACCATGGAGGGCAGGGCGGCCGGCAGCACGGCGGCCATCAGCAGCCCCGAGCGCGGCGCCCCGGCCGCCGCCAGCGCCTCCTGCGGGCCCTTGTCCTGCTCCTCCATCGCCTCGGCGAAGAAGCGGGCGGCGTAGCCCATGGTGTCCACCATCAGCGCCAGGGTTCCCGCGAAGGGCCCGAGGCCGACCGCCACCACGAAGATCAGCGCCCAGACCAGGTCAGGCACGGTCCGGAACAGCGCGATGAGCGCCCGCGCCGCCGCGCGCAGCGGCCAGGAGGGGTTCAGCGCGCGGCAGGCCAGCACCGCCAGCGGCAGCGAGAACAGAACCCCGAGCAGCGTGCCCGCCAGCGCCATGTGGAAGGTCTCGAGCAGCGAGGCCAGCACCCGGTCCCAGCGGTCATGCGCCGGCGGCAGCATCTCGCCCAGGATGCGCGCCATCTGCGGCAGCCCGGCCCAGAGCTCCGCCAGCGAGAAGCCCGCCCCCTGGAAGGAGGAGAGCACGAGCGCCGCCGCCCCCACCAGCAGCGCGAAGGAGAGGGGCGAGGGCCGTTCCAGCCGGGGCGGGGCGGTGCGCTCAGGCAAAGACGCGCTCCAGCGCCGCGGGCGAGGCCGCCGCCGCCGGGCAGTCGAAGGCCACCGCCCCGCCGCGCAGCGCGACGATGCGGTCGGCGAAGGCCGTCGCGTGCTCCATGTGGTGGGTGGAGAACAGCACGGTGATGCCGCGCTGGCGGGCCAGGCCCGCGAGCAGCCCCATCACCTCGCGCCCGGCCGCGGGGTCGAGGGAGGCCACCGGCTCATCGGCCAGGATCATCTCGGGACGCTGCATCAGCGCGCGCGCGATCGCCACGCGCTGCGACTGCCCGCCGGAGAGCGCCTCCGCGCGCCGCAGCGCGAGCGGGGCGAGGCCCACCTCCTCCAGGCAGCGCATCGCCTCGGCGCGCAGCGCGCGCGGGGCCAGCGCCTGGTGCCAGGCCAGCGCGCCGGCCCGCGCGATGGCCCCATGCGTGACGTTGGAGAGCGCCGACAGGCGCGGCACCAGGTTGTGGCGCTGGAAGACGAAGCCGACCCGCGCGCGCAGCCGCCGCAGCGCCCGCCCGCGCAGCCGCCGCGCGTCCTCGCCCAGCACCTCGATGGCGCCGGCATCGGGTTCGACGAGGCGCAGCAGGCAGCGCAGCAGGGTGGATTTGCCCGCGCCGTTCGCCCCGATCAGCGCGCAGAGCTGCCCGCGCGGCACGCGCAGCCGCACGCCGCGCAGCACCTCCGTCGCGCCGAAGCGTTTCACCAGCCCCTCGATGCGGAGGTCGTCGGGGCCTGGCGGCGGCGCGGCCAGCGGCGCCGCGAGGGTCAGCGTCGCGCTCAATTCCCGACGAAGTCGGCGAATTGCGGCTGGCCGATGGTGCGGTACATGGCGCGCACGTAGTTGTAGTCGGCGTCGCGCGGGGTGGGCAGGAAGACGCCGCCGACGTATTTCTGGTTGCTCTCCGTCGCGGTCAGCGCCCGCCACATCTCGGCCGAGTTGTCCACGAAGACGCGGCGCACCGCCTCGATGGTGGCCGCCGGCACATGCGCCCCGGCCACCATCACGTCATCGGGCAGATCCCGGCCGCGCGCGATGACGCGCAGCGGCAGGTCGGGGAAGCGCTGGCGGAGCTGCTGCACGTCGGTGTGGTTCACGCCGATGGCCGCGACATCGCCGCGGCGCAGCGCCTCGATGGCCAGGTTCCGCGAGACGTGCATCGGCTGGACGTCGCGGCGCGGATCGAGGCCGTGGTCGGCCAGCACCTGCATGGGGCCGAGATGGCGGCTGGTCGAGCCCGCATCGCCGAAGGCCACGCGCCGGCCGCGCAGGTCGGCCGGCGTCTGGAACTCGCTGCGCGCGAGCACGACGATGTTCGAGAAGTAGTCGGGTCGCTGGAAGGTGACCACGGGCACCGCGTTGGTGCGCTGGCGGAAGACGACGTATTCGGAGGGCCCCGTGAGCACGAAGTCCACGCGGCGGGCGTTCAGCGCCTCGACCGCGGCGGTGCGGCTGTTTACGGGGAAGAAGCGCAGCTCCATGCCCGACAGGCGCTGGAACGCCTCCCGGAAGGGGCCGAAATCGCGCTGCAGCTCCTCGAGCCCGGGCACATCGGTGATGGCGAGCGAGACGCTCCGGGGCTGGGCCGCCGCCCCGGCGAGCGGCAGGGCGGCGAGGGCGGCGGCGAGGGCGGCGCGGCGGTGCATCTGGGCGTCCCGTTTCCGAATCCGCCCATCAGCTTATCGGCCGTCGGTAACGCATCGGCGGAAGCTGGATGACGATACCGTGTCATACCAGCGGCCGCTGATGTCGACCCCTGAGGAGCCGGTGCGGCCGCTGGCATGCCTTTGTTTTGGCGCGCAGCCGCCACACCAACCCTGCGCGCGATACGGTCGGCATGTCATGCCGCCCGTACATACCAGCGGCCGCCTGCTTCGACCCGCGAGAAGGCGGCGCGGGCCCTGGCATGCCCTCGCTTCGGCACGCCGCCGCCCTCTCAATACCCCTCGCGCAGCAGCGGAAAGGCGCTGTGCACATGCGGCCACAGCACCGGCGGCGCGCCGCGATGCACATGCCCGCGCGTCAGCTCGCCGAAGCCGGTCACGCCCGTCAGGCCGAGCGCCTTGACGCACTCGTCCTCCAGGATTTCGAGCAGGCGCGTCACGCCCGCGGCGCCCTCCGCGGCCAGCCCGTAGAGGTAGAGCCGCCCGAGCCCCACCCAGTCCGCGCCGAGCGCGATGGCCTTCACGATGTCCGTCCCGCGCGAGAAGCCGCCATCCACCATGATCTTCGCGCGACCGGCCACGGCCTCCACCACCTCGGGCAGCACGTCCAGCGCGCCGCGTCCGCCGTCGAGCTGCCGCCCGCCATGGTTGGAGACGTAGATCACCTCCACCCCGTGCTCGACGGCGATCGCCGCGTCCTCGGCCGTGCCGATGCCCTTGAGGATGAGCGGGATTGGGTGCTTCTCCTTGAAGCGCGCGACCTCGCGCCAGGAGAGCGCGGCCTGGTGATCCATCCCCGTGTTCGCCGCGCGCCAGGTCTTGACGAAGCGCTTGGCGATGTCGCGCTCGCGGCGCGAGTAGTGGGCCGTGTCCACCGTCATGCAGAAGGCGTCGTAGCCGGCGTCCATGGCGCGCCGCGCGTGCTCGTCCACGAAGGCGTCGCCGCCGCGCACGTAGAGCTGGAACACGCGCGGGCCGGAGGCCGCCTGGGCCGCCGCCTCCAGCCCGGGCTGCGTCACGCTGCTCAGCATGAAGGGCACGCCGAAGGCGCCCGCCCCCCGCGCCACCGAGGCGCCTCCGCCCGGCTCGAAGGATTCGAGGGAGCCGACCGGGGCGAGGAACACCGGCAGCCGGATGCGGTGGCCGAAGAACTCCACGCTCGGGTCCACCTTCGAGACGTCGTTCAGCACCCGGGGCCGCAGCGCCACCGTGTCGATGGCGAGGCGGTTGCGCGCCAGCGTGGTCTCCGTCTCCGTCCCGCCCACCAGATAGTCCCAGATATTGGCGTTGAGCTTGAGCTTCGCCGCCTTCACGAACTCGTGCAGGCAGAGGTATTTGCCGCCCTCCAGCTCGTTCGCGTTCAGCCTGTCGCTCATGCGCGCCCCCTCCCGTTCCGCGCCGACGCTAGGCGCGGCATGATGGCCGGGCAAGGCAGGGAGGCATGCGATGCGCTACAGGCAGCGGCGCGAGAAGGCGCGGGCGGTGCTGGAGGGGGGCCTATGCGTCCACCCCGCCTCGGTGCACGATCCGCTCTCGGCGCGCATCGCCGAGGAGCTGGGCTTCGAGCTCGGCATGTTCGCGGGCAGCACCGCCTCTCTCGCCATCCTCGGCGCGCCCGACCTCATCCTCATCACGCTGAGCGAGTTCGCCGAGCAGTGCCGGCGCATCACCCGCGCGGCGGAACTGCCCGTGGTGGTGGACGCGGACCACGGCTACGGCAATGCGCTGAACGTGATGCGCACGGTGGAGGAGATGGAGCAGGCCGGCATCGCCGCCCTGTCGATCGAGGACACGGAGCTGCCCCGCCCCTTCGGCGCGGGCGCGCCGCGCCTTGTTCCGCTGGAGGAGGGGGTGGGCAAGATGCGCGCGGCGGTGGCGGCGCGCATGGACCCGGGGCTCGCCATCTTCGCCCGCACGGGCGCGATGGGCATCACCGGGCTCGAGGACGCGCTCGCGCGCATCCGGGCCTACAACGCGACGGGGGTGGACGGGATCTTCCTCACCGGGGTGCGCACCCGCGCCGAGTTGGATGCGGCGGCGGAGGCGGCGCGGCTGCCGCTGGTGCTCGGCACCCTGACCGAGGAGATCAGCGACCGCGCCTATCTCGCGAGCCGCGGCGTGCGCATCGCCCTGCAGGGCCATGCGCCGAGCCAGGCGGCCGCGCAGGCCATCCACGCCACGCTCAAGGCGCTGCGCGAGGGCGTGAAGCCGGCCGATCTGCCGAGCTTGCCGCCCAAGGGCGCCATGGCGCGCTGGACGCGCGAGGCCGCGCTGAGCGAGGCGGCCGCCCGCTTCCTGGAATAGGGCTTCAGGCCGGGCGAATCAGAAGGCGAAGCCGCGCGGCGGGGCGAAGCCGGGCAGGGGGTCGGCCTGGGTTTCGAACAGCGCCGTCTCGCCCACTCCGCCGCCCGCCCGGCGCAGCAGCAGCGCCTCGCACAGCCGCCCCTCCTTCACCCGCAGGCAGGCGAGGCGGCCGCCCTCGGCCATCTGGTCGCGCACGGGGCGGGGAATCCGCGCCACCGCGCCCTCGATGAGGATCACGCGATAGGGCGCGCCCGGCGCGTGGCCCTGGCTCGGGTCGCCCGGCAGGAACTCCGGCCGATTCTCCCGCAGCGCGAGATCGCAGCCCTGGCGGGCGAGGGAGAGCAGCCCCTCCTCCTGCTCGACGCCGGTGACGAGCAGCCCCATGCGCGCGAGGATCGCCGCCGCGTAGCCCGCGCCGGAGGCGAGCACCAGCGCGCGGTCGCCCGGTTGCGGGGCCAGCGCCTGGATCAGCCGCGCCTGCACCATGGGAATGAGCATGGCGCGCCCGGGGGCGAGCGGCAGCGGCGCATCCGCATAGGCGCGGTGGCGCAGCGCGGGGGGCACGAAACGCTCGCGCGGAACATCGCGCATCGCGGCGATCAGCAGCGGGTCGCTCACGCCGGTGGGCGTCACCTGCCCGTCCACCATCATGCGGCGGGCGGTCTCGGAATCCTCGGCCGCCATGGGCTGCGCCGCGACGCTCTGCGCTGCGATCATCGGTGTCCTGCCTGTCCTCGGCCCCGGTTATAGGCCGCGCGCGCATGGCGGGAAAGCCGAGCCGCGCCTTGACCCGCGCGCCCCGCCGCCCGATAGAGCATGCGGCTGGTCCGATGGCCGAGTGGTCAGGCAAGGGTCTGCAAAACCCTCTACGGCGGTTCGATTCCGCCTCGGACCTCCAGCTTCCTCCTCTCGCATGACGGCGTGCCCGGCCTGCTTCGCGCGGGGTGTTCGGGTTTGGGCGAAGGGCCCGGCGCGGCGCGAGCCTGGCCTGTCGGGGCCTCCGTTGCGCTGCCGGGAAGCCTCTGCTACAGGCCCCGCGTGAGGCGATCCGGCGTGGCGCAGCGGTAGCGCAGCGGACTGTTAATCCGTTGGTCGTTGGTTCGAATCCAACCGCCGGAGCCATTCACACTGAAATCGTTGCACTTTTTGTGCGACTGGCGTCCCACCCTCAAGGCTACCCCCATTTCCGCGTAGCTGCTTTCTCTATCGGCGGCCGGAGGTGAGACGGCCTCACGCGGAGCGGGTCGGGTCGGGACGGACTGTCGAGCCGGTGCCGATCCGCCTGGCATCGCGTCGGGCGCGGGCCTGGATTTCGCCCGCATCCCACACCGCCCGGCCGCCTAGACAGAAACTCCCTCGGCTTGTGGTTCGAGGGAGCACTTGAAGCCGAGCTTTATGATTTGGGCGGCGAGGTGACGTGCCTGCTGTTCTGGCGAGCGTTGGTGGAAGTGATTTGGTCCGAGATCGTGCCAGAAGGTTCCGTTTTGGAGCATGTGCCAGACGGCGGTGAGGATGGAGGCGGCGACGGCGCAGATGGCTTTTTTCGGTCCGCGGCGCTGTCGCAGATGGTGGAACTGGGCGCGGAGATAGCTGTCCTTCTTGCGGGTGGCGGCCCAGGCGCACTGGACGAGGGTGGTCTTGAGCC
>NZ_AUDH01000009.1 GCF_000425365.1 Rubritepida flocculans DSM 14296
AGTCGGAGCAGGCTTGTCCTGTGACGGCGTACCTTTTGTATAATGGGTCCGCGAGTTCGTGTTGGCAGCGAGCTTAAGCCGTTAGGTGTAGGCGCAGCGAAAGCGAGTCTGAACAGGGCGTATAGTTGCCGGCATGAGACCCGAAACCGAGTGATCTAGCCATGGCCAGGCTGAAGGTGGGGTAACACCCACTGGAGGGCCGAACCCACGCCTGTTGAAAAAGTCGGGGATGAGCTGTGGCTAGGGGTGAAAGGCCAATCAAACTCGGAAATAGCTGGTTCTCCGCGAAATCTATTGAGGTAGATCGTTCGGTGGTCACCCTCGGAGGTAGAGCACCGGAAGGGCTAGGGGGGCCCAAAGCCTTACCAAACCCTACCGAACTCCGAATGCCGAGGAGTGCAGCCGGGCAGACAGACGGTGGGTGCTAAGGTCCATCGTCGAGAGGGAAACAGCCCAGACCACCAGCTAAGGTCCCCAAATCGTGGCTAAGTGGGAAAGCATGTGGGACGGCCAAAACAACCAGGAGGTTGGCTTAGAAGCAGCCATCCTTTAAAGAAAGCGTAATAGCTCACTGGTCTAATAGCTGTCCTGCGGCGAAAATGTAACGGGGCTCAAGCCACGTACCGAAGCTGTGGATGCTCGAAAGAGCGTGGTAGCGGAGCGTTCCGTAGGCCTGTGAAGGTGGCTCGCGAGGGCTGCTGGAGGTATCGGAAGTGAGAATGCGGACATGAGTAGCGACAAGGAGAGTGAGAAACTCTCCCGCCGAAAGTCCAAGGGTTCCTGCGCAAGGTTAATCCGCGCAGGGTGAGCCGGCCCCTAAGGCGAGGGCGACAGCCGTAGCCGATGGGAACCAGGTGAATATTCCTGGGCCCGCCAGAAGTGACGGTCCTGAAGTTCTGTTCGGTCTTATTGGATTGATCGGGCAGTTGGATGGATCCGGGAAACAGCTCTGGCATTGGACCGTACCCGAAACCGACACAGGTGGACTGGTAGAGCATACCAAGGCGCTTGAGAGAACCATGTCGAAGGAACTAGGCAAATTGCTCGCGTAACTTCGGGATAAGCGAGACCCTGTCCTGGGCAACCAGGGCGGGGTGGCACAGAGCAGGGGGTGGCGACTGTTTAGTAAAAACACAGGGCTCTGCGAAGTCGAGAGACGACGTATAGGGTCTGACGCCTGCCCGGTGCCGGAAGGTCAAGGGGAGGAGTGCAAGCTCCGAACCGAAGCCCCGGTAAACGGCGGCCGTAACTATAACGGTCCTAAGGTAGCGAAATTCCTTGTCGGGTAAGTTCCGACCTGCACGAATGGCGTAACGACCTCCCCACTGTCTCCGGCATGGGCTCAGCGAAATTGAATTCCCCGTGAAGATGCGGGGTACCCGCGGTTAGACGGAAAGACCCTATGAACCTTTACTGCAACTTCGCAGTGGCGCCAGGAAGGGACTGTGTAGGATAGGTGGGAGGCTTTGAAACCGGGGCGCCAGCTTCGGTGGAGCCAACCTTGAAATACCACCCTGTGCCTTTTTGGCGTCTAACCGAGCCTGGTGATCCCGGGCCGGGACCCTGCGTGGTGGGCAGTTTGACTGGGGCGGTCGCCTCCCAAATGGTAACGGAGGCGCGCGATGGTGGGCTCAGGCCGGTCGGACATCGGCTGTTGAGTGCAAAGGCATAAGCCCGCCTGACTGCGAGCGTGACAGCGCGAGCAGAGACGAAAGTCGGCCTTAGTGATCCGGTGGTTCCTCGTGGACGGGCCATCGCTCAACGGATAAAAGGTACTCTAGGGATAACAGGCTGATCTCCCCCAAGAGTCCACATCGACGGGGAGGTTTGGCACCTCGATGTCGGCTCATCGCATCCCGGGGCTGGAGCAGGTCCCAAGGGTTCGGCTGTTCGCCGATTAAAGCGGTACGTGAGCTGGGTTTAGAACGTCGTGAGACAGTTCGGTCCCTATCTGCCGTGGGTGTCGGAGACTTGAGAGGATCTGTCCCTAGTACGAGAGGACCGGGATGGACGCACCTCTGGTGCACCAGTTGTCACGCCAGTGGCACAGCTGGGTAGCCAAGTGCGGACGGGATAACCGCTGAAGGCATCTAAGCGGGAAACCCACCTCAAAACCAGGTCTCCCCGAGGGCCGTGATAGACCATCACGTCGATAGGTCGCAGGTGTACGCATGGCAACATGCTCAGCCAAGCGATCCTAATCGCCCGATAGGCTCACTCCACACACCACACCGTCTCCCCACAAGGAGACAACGCACGCAGCACCAAGCCTCGCACCACACCCCCACCCCATCCAGCCAACCATCCGCCACCTGAACCACATCCCTCACACGAGGGCGGTTCGGTGGCCTGGTGCCCATCGCGGCGTTGACACACCCGATCCCATCCCGAACTCGGCCGTGAAACACGCCAGCGCCCATGGTACTGCCGCTCAAGCGGCGGGAGAGTCGGTCAGCGCCAGGCCACCCAACCGATCACCACCACACACGCGGGGTGGAGCAGCCCGGTAGCTCGTCAGGCTCATAACCTGAAGGTCACAGGTTCAAATCCTGTCCCCGCATCCCTCTTGATTCGCACACACAAAGCCTCGGCCACCTCGCCGGGGCTTTTGGCGTTTCAAACAGCCTTTCCCATCGCCGCAGCGGTTCGGGCATGCGCCCGCTCAGTTGATACAGACGGCATACCCTCCCGCCCGTATCGCCTGCAGGGTTGGCGTGGCGGCGGCGCGCCAAAACAAAGGCGTGCCAGCGACCGCGCCGCCTTCTCAAACAACTGAGAAGCGGCGGCCGCTGGTATGGGATCATCGCCGCGCCGTCAGCAATCCGGGCCGAATCGAACGGCCCGATGGGGACAGCTCCACCCGCCCCCATATGGCGCTCCGCAGGCCGCGCCCGTAAATGAAGGCGATGCGAGAGACGCCACGCGATGTCTGACGAGGAGTGGGAAGTCCCGGAGGCCTTCCAGCCCGAACCCTCCGAATACGCCTTCCCGCTGGAGGAGCGTCTGGCGAGCGTGCTCGCCCTCAAATCCCTGGTGCCGCCGGATGCGAGTTCCGCCGCCACGCTCGGCGTGGAGCGCGAGGGCTCAGGCGTGTGGATCGAGTCCTCGGGGCTCGTGCTCACCATCGGCTATCTGATCATGGAAGCCGAGACGGTGTGGCTCACCGCCCAGGATGGGCGGGTGGTGGAGGCCACGCCCATCGGCGTGGATTTCGAGAGCGGCTTCGGGCTGCTGCAGGCGCTGGGGCGCATGCCCGGCCTGCCCGTGGCCCCGCTGGGCGATTCGGATTCGCTGACCTTCGGCGCCGGCTGCGTGCTCGCGGCCGCGGGCGGGCGCAGCCATGCGCTGGCCTGCACGGTGGCCGCCCGCCAGCCCTTCGCGGGCTATTGGGAATATCTGCTGGAGAACGCGATCTTCACCGCCCCGGCGCACCCGCATTGGGGCGGGGCAGGGCTCTTCGGGCCGGATGGGCGGCTCTGCGGCATCGGCAGCCTGATCCTCCAGCAGGGGCAGCGCGGCGGCAAGCGGCTCGACCTCAACATGGTGGTCCCGATCGCGGAACTGCTTCCGGTGCTGGAGACCCTGCGCCGCACCGGCGGCTCGGGCAGGCCGCCGCGCCCCTGGCTCGGCCTCTACGCCACCGAGGAGGAGGAGGCGGTGGGCGTGGGCTCCCTGGCCAAGGGCGGGCCGGCCGAGCGCGCGGGGCTGCGGCCGCGCGACCGCATCCTGGCCGTGGACGGCCGGGCGGTGACCGATCTGGCCTCGCTCTGGCAGGCGGTGCGCGCAGCCGGGCCCGCGGGGGCGGAACTGCGCCTCACCGTCGCGCGCGGCGACCGGCAGATGGAACTGCGCGTCACCAGCGCCGACCGAAGGCGGCATCTGCGAACGCCCCGGCTGCATTGAGCGGCGGGCCCTGGCCTCCGCCATCAATGCGCCAGAATGCTCCCGTTTCCCTCGCGCCAGCACGGCCCTCGCGGGGCCCCAGAAAAGGAGAATCGCCATGACCCCCACCCGGTTGCGCCCGCTGGTTCTGGCCGGCGGCCTGCTGCTCGGCCTCGGCGCCTGCACCAACCCCTACAGCCCGGGCCAGCGCGCGGCGGGCGGGGCGCTGATCGGCGCGGGCGGCGGGGCGGCGCTGGGCGCGCTGGCCGGGGGCGGCGAGGGCGCGGCCGTGGGCGCGATCGCGGGCGGGCTCGCCGGCGCGGCCATCGGCGCGGCCACCACGCCGAGCCCGCCGCCGCGCCATTACCGCCGCCCCCCGCCGCGCCGTCATCATCATCACCACCACCGCCACTGGTGAGGCGGCGCGCTTCCTTGACAGGTGGGTGCCCCTGGGCTTGATCCGCGCCACCCCCTGGCGGACGGATCATGGCGAAGAGCGCACCCTCGATGGCGAAGAAGAAGTCGGGCGGCTGGCTCGAGAGCGTCAAGACCATCCTCTACGCCGCCCTCATCGCCATCGGCATCCGCACCGTGGCCTTCGAGCCCTTCAACATCCCCTCGGGCTCGATGATCCCCACCCTCCTGGTGGGGGACTACCTCTTCGTCTCGAAGTATTCCTACGGCTATTCGCGCCACTCCATGCCCTTCAGCCCGAACCTGTTCTCGGGCCGGATCTGGGCCGCCATGCCCGAGCGCGGCGATGTGGCGGTGTTCAAGCTGCCGCGCGACACGGGGCAGGACTACATCAAGCGCATCATCGGCCTGCCCGGGGACCGCATCCAGGTGATCCGCGGCGTGCTGCACGTGAACGGCGAGCCCGCCCGGCGCGAGCCGCTGGGGCCCTATGTTGCCGAGGGCGACGGGCCGCGCATGACCGTGCAGATGTACCGGGAGTTCCTGCCCGGCGGGCGGGCGCACCTGATCGTCGAGCAGTCGGACGACGGGCCGCTCGACAACACGCCCGAGTTCGTGGTGCCGCCCGGCCATGTCTTCGCCATGGGCGACAACCGCGACAACAGCCTCGATTCCCGCGTCCCCGGGGCGGTGGGCGTGATCCCGGTCGAGAACCTGGTCGGCCGGGCGGAGTTCATCTTCTTCTCCGTGGATGGCAGCGCCCGCATCTGGGAGGTCTGGGCCTGGCCCTTCGCCATCCGCTGGTCGCGCCTGTTCAGCGCGGTCAGATGAGCGCGGACGCCCTCGAGGAACGTCTCGGCCACCGCTTCACCGACCGCGCGCTGCTGGAGCGCGCCCTGACGCACCGCTCGGCCGCCGGCAAGGGCATCGAATCCAACGAGCGGCTGGAGTTCCTGGGCGACCGGGTGCTCGGCCTCGTCATCGCCGAATGGATCCTCGAGCGCTTTCCGAAGGAGCGCGAGGGCGATCTGGGCAAGCGGCTCGCCCGCCTCTGCTCGCAGGAGGCCATCGCGCCCATCGCCGAGGCGATGGGCATCGCCGCGGCGCTGCGCGTGCCGCCCTCGGAGGCGCGCGGCGGCGTGCGCGAGCGCGCCACCGTGCTCTCCGACGCGCTGGAGGCGGTGCTGGGCGCGCTCTACCTCGATGCGGGGCTCGATGCGGCGCGCCGCGTGATCCGTCGCGAATGGGAGGCGGCTGTGGAAGGCCAGCGCCGCCCGCCCAGCAGCGCCAAGAACCGGCTGCAGGAATGGACGCTGGGGCGCGGGCTCGGCCTGCCGGAATACCGCCATCTCGGCGCCGAGGGCCCGGCCCATGCGCCGCGCTTCGTCGTGCTGGTGCGCGCGGCGGGGCGCGAGGCGCGCGGCAGCGGCGAGACCAAGCGCGCCGCCGAGGCGGCCGCCGCCGAGGCCTGGCTCGCGGAGGCCGAACGGTGAGCGGCGCCGCGCACACCCCCGCCCCCGGCGGCGGCGAGAGGCGCTGCGGCTTCGTCGCCGTGCTCGGCGCGCCCAATGCGGGCAAATCCACGCTGGTGAACGCGCTGGCGGGGGCCAAGGTCAGCATCGTCTCGCCGAAACCCCAGACCACGCGCTTCCGCATCCGCGCCGTGCTCGTCGAGGGCCCGGCGCAGATCGTGCTGGTGGACACGCCGGGCATCTTCGCGCCCCGCCGGCGGCTCGACCGCGCCATGGTCGGCGCCGCCTGGGGCGGGGCGAAGGACGCCGACTTCGCGCTCCTGGTGGTGGACGCGAGGACCGGGCTGACCGAGGCGGTGCGCGCCATCATCGCCCGCCTCGCGGGGCAGCGCCGCCCCGTCTGGCTGGTGCTGAACAAGGTGGACCTGATCCCGCGCGAACGGCTGCTGCCGCTGGCGGCGGAGTGCAACGCCCTGCTGCCCTTCGCCGAGACCTTCATGGTCAGCGCCCAGAAGGCGCAGGGGCTGGAGCGGCTGCGCGCCAGGCTCGCCGAGGCCGTGCCGCCCGGCCCCTGGATGTTCCCCGAGGACGAGCTGTCGGATCTGCCCAACCGCATGCTGGCCGCGGAGATCGTGCGCGAGCAGATCCTCCGCCAGACGCATGAGGAGGTGCCGCACCACGCCACGGTGGAGACGGAGCAGTGGACCGAGCGCGCCGACGGCAGCGCGCGGGTGGACTGCACCATCTATGTCGCGCGGCCCTCGCAGAAGGCCATCCTGATCGGCGATGGCGGCGCGCGCATCCGCGAGATCGGCCGCCGCGCGCGGGCCGAGCTCTCGCAATTGCTGGAGCGGCCCATCCATCTCTTCCTCAACGTCAAGGACCGTCCGGGCTGGGACGAGGAGACGGGCCGGCTGCGCGCGCTCGGCCTCGACGAGGAGGAGGGCTGAGGCGCCATGGCCGTGGAATGGGCGGCGCCGGCGGTGGTGCTCGCGGCCCGGCCGCATGGCGAGGGCGGGGCGGTCGTGACGGTGCTGACCGAGGCGCTGGGCCGCCACGCCGGCCTCGTGAAGGGCGGGGCGAGCCGCGCGCAGGCCGGGCTCTGGCAGCCCGGCAACCTGATCGAGGCGCGCTGGGTGGCGCGGCTGCCCGAGCAGCTCGGCAGCCTCTCGGGCGAGATGGTGCATCCGGCCGCGGCGCTGGCCATGGAGGATGGGCTGGCGCTCGCCACGCTCAGCGCCGCCTGCGCCGTGGCGGAGGGCGCGCTGCCCGAGCGCGAGGCGCACCCCGCCTGTTTCCACGGCCTCGTCGCCGTCATCGCCGCCCTGGCCCGCGGGCCGGAGGCGGCCCTGCCGCTGCTCGTGCGCTGGGAGCTCTCGCTGCTGGCAGAACTCGGCTACGGGCTCGATCTCGACCGCTGCGCCGCGAGCGGGGCGACGGAGGGGCTCGTCTGGGTCTCCCCCCGCTCGGGCCGGGCGGTCAGCGCGCAGGCGGGCGCGCCCTATGCGGCGCGGCTGCTGCCCCTGCCCGGCTTCCTGCGCGATCCGGAACAGCCCGGGGATGCGCCGGAATGGCTTGCGGGACTCCGCCTGACCGGGTTCTTCCTGGCGCGCGACGCCTTCGGCCTCCAGCACCGCCCGCTGCCCGCGGCGCGCGAGGCGCTGGAGGCGCGGCTCGCGGATCGAATCGGAAGGACGGCTGATGCCTGACGACATCGTGCCAGCGGATGGCGGCGCGATCCGCCCCACGCGGCTCTCGGAGGCGCTGTCCGAGCGCTACCTCGCCTACGCCATGAGCACCATCATGGCGCGCTCCCTGCCCGATGTGCGCGACGGGCTGAAGCCGGTGCACCGCCGCCTGCTCTGGGCGATGCACCAGTTGAAGCTCGACCCCGCGAGCGGCTTCAAGAAATGCGCGCGCGTGGTGGGCGACGTGATCGGCAAATACCACCCGCATGGCGATGCGGCCGTCTATGAGGCGCTGGTGCGGCTCGCGCAGGATTTCGCCGCGCGCTACCCGCTGGTCGAGGGCCAGGGGAATTTCGGCAACATCGACGGCGACAACGCCGCGGCCATGCGCTACACCGAGGCGCGGCTGACCGAGGTGGCGCAGGCGCTGCTCGCGCAGATCGACGAGGACACCGTCGATTTCCGCCTTACCTATGACGGCGAGGACCGCGAGCCGGTGGTGCTGCCGGCCGCCTTCCCCAACCTGCTGGCGAACGGCGCGAGCGGCATCGCGGTGGGCATGGCCACCTCCATCCCGCCGCACAACGCGGGCGAGCTCTGCGCCGCCGCGCTGCACCTGATCGCGCACCCCGAGGCGACGACGGCCGAGCTTCTGGCGCATATGCCCGGCCCCGACTTCCCCACCGGCGGCGTGCTGGTCGAGGGGCGCGAAAGCCTGATCGAGGCCTATGAGACGGGCCGCGGCGGCTTCCGCCTGCGCGCGAAATGGGAGGTGGAGCGCCAGAAGGGCGGCGGCTGGCAGATCGTCGTCACCGAGATCCCCTACCAGGTCGCGAAGTCACGCCTGATCGAGCAGATCGCGCTGCTGCTGGAGGAGAAGAAGCTGCCGCTGCTCGGCGATGTGCGCGACGAGAGCACCGAGCGGGTGCGCATCGTGCTCGAGCCGCGCAGCCGCACCGTCGAGCCGGCCGTGCTGATGGAGACGCTGTTCCGCGCCACCCAGCTCGAAAGCCGCTTCCCGCTCAACATGAACGTGCTGGACGCGAGCCGCACGCCGCGCGTGATGTCGCTGCGCGAGGTGCTGCGCGCCTGGCTCGATCATCGCCACGAGGTGCTCAAGCGCCGCAGCGCGCACCGGCTGGCCGCCATCGCGCGGCGGCTGGAGGTGCTGGAGGGCTACCTCATCGTCTATCTCAACCTCGACGAGGTGATCCGCATCATCCGCACCGAGGAGGAGCCCAGACCGAAGCTGATGGCCGCCTTCTCGCTCAGCGAGGTGCAGGCGGAGGCGATTCTCAACATGCGGCTGCGCGCCCTGCGCCGCCTCGAGGAGATGGAAATCCGCCGCGAGCACGAGAAGCTGCTCAAGGAGCAGAAGGGCCTCGCCGCGCTGATGGGCAGCGAGGCGAAGCGCTGGGCCGCCATCGGCCGGGAGATCGAGGAGACTCGGCGGAAGTTCGGCGAGGGCGCGCTGGGCGCGCGCCGCACCGCGGTGGCCGAGGCGCTGCCCGCCCTGGCGGTGGACGAGAGCGCCTTCATCGAGCGCGAGCCGCTGACGGTGGTGCTCTCGCAGAAGGGCTGGATCCGCGCGCTGAAGGGCCATCTGCCCGAGGATGCGGAGCTGCGCTTCAAGGAGGGCGACGGGCCGGCCTTCCGGCTGCACGCGCAGAGCACCGACCGGCTCGTGCTCTTCGCCAGCAACGGGCGCGCCTATACGCTGAAGGCCGATGCGCTGCCGCGCGGCCGCGGCGACGGCCAGCCCGTGCGGCTGCTGGTGGATCTGCCCAACGAGGAGGAGCCCATCGCGCTTTTCGTGCCGGTCGAGGGCAGGAAGCTGCTTCTCGCCGCCAGCGACGGCAAGGGTTTCCTCGTGGAGACGGCGGAGCTTCTGGCGGAGAAGCGCACCGGCAAGCAGGTGATGACGCTCGAAGGCGGGGCGCGCGCCGTGCTGTGCAGGCCCGCCGAGGGCGACCATGTCGCGGTGATCGGCGAGAACCGCAAGCTGCTCGTCTTTCCGCTCGAGCAGCTTCCGGTGCTGGCGCGCGGGCGCGGCGTGCAGTTGCAGTCCTACAAGGATGGCGGGCTGTCGGACGCCAAGGTCTTCACCCTGGCGGAGGGCCTCTCCTGGCGCCTGGGCGACCGGCTGCGGGTGGAGCATGATCTCAAGCCATGGCAAGGGCATCGCGCGGGCGCCGGCAGGCTGCCGCCCAATGGCTTCCCGCGCGGCAACAGCTTCGGGGAGTGACCATGCGCCTCGGCATCATGCTTGCGCTGCTGCTGGCCGCCTCTCCGGCGCTGGCGCAGCGCGCGCCCGGCCCGCATGACGGCATCTATGACGGGGTGATGTTCCAGGAATGCCGCGGCGGCGGCCGGGTGCGGCAGGACCGCACCTCGGCCGAGGTGCGCGGCGGCGAGATCGTCATCGCCGGGCTGCCGGGGGATGCGCCCATCACCGGCCGGATCGGCGCGAACGGGGCGGTGACGCTGCCGCCCGTCGGGCTGTTCCAGGCCGGGCAAGGGCAGATCTTCATCGGCGCGAACAACGCCCGGCGTTTCACCGGCAGCCATCCGGGGCGCGGAACCTGCAGCCTGGGCTACGATCTGCGGCGCAGCGGGCCCCTGCCGCGCGGCCGCTGATACGGCCGGCATGACATGCCGGCCGTATCGCGCGCAGGGTTGGCGTGGCGGCTGCGCGCCAAGACAAAGGCATACCAGCGGCCGCCCCGGCTCCTCAGGAGTCGAAATCAGCGGCCGCTGGTATGACACGGCCGGCATGACATGCCGCCCGCCTCAGCCCAGCGCCTCCCGCGCGGCGGTGGCGAGCGCGTCCGCCCTTTCGTTCATCGGGTCGCCCGCATGGCCGCGCACCCAGCGCCACTCGATCTCGTGCGGCCTGGCGGCGGCGAGCAGCCTCTGCCACAGTTCGAAGTTCTTCACCGGCTCGCGCGCCGCGTTGCGCCAGTTGTTGCGCACCCAGCCCGTGATCCAGCGCTCCATCCCGTTGCGGAGATATTCGCTGTCCGTGTGCAGGATCACGCGGCAGGGGCGCTTCAGCGCCTCCAGCGCCGCGATGGCGGCGGTGAGTTCCATGCGGTTGTTGGTCGTCTCCGCCTCGGCGCCGGAGAGTTCGCGCTCCACCTTCCCGTAGCGCAGGATGGCGGCCCAGCCGCCCGGGCCCGGGTTGGGCTTGCAGCCGCCATCGGTCCAGATTTCGACCAGGGTCTCGCCCCCCGGCGCCTGCCGCGTCTCAGCCACCGATGGCCCCCGCATGCGTGGCGTGGCGGAAGAAGCGCAGCTTGTGCAGGTATTCCAGCGGGTCCTTGCGCGTGACCATCGCCCCGGGTGGCGTGTTCACCCAGTCGTAGAGGCGGGTGAGCAGGAAGCGCATGGCCGCCCCGCGGCAGAGCACGGGCAGGGCCTGCCATTCGGCGGGCGCGATCTCGCGCCGCCCGCCATAGGCGCGCAGGATGGCGCGCGCCTTGGTGACGTTGAAGCTGTGGTCGGGCTCGAAGCACCAGGCGTTCAGCACCACCGCGATGTCGTAGGCGTAGAGGTCCGTGCAGGCGAAGTAGAAGTCGATCAGGCCAGAGACGCGCGGCCGCCGCCCGTCATCCTCCAGGAAGAACACGTTGTCGGGGAACAGGTCGGCATGGATGTGGCCGACGGGCAGGCGGCCCGGCTCAGGCCACTGGGCGAGGATCTCGGCCAGCGCCGCGTCGAGCTCCGCGATCAGCCCGGGCTGCACGGATTCGCCGTCGCCGCGGCAGCGGTCGAGCAGCGGGCCCCAGGAATCGGGGCCGAGCGCATTGCGCCGCACCGGCGCATAGCCCTCCCCGGCGCGATGGAGCTGCGCCAGCGCCTCGCCGAGAGGCGCGCAATGCGAGGGGCGCACGCGCCGCGGCCAGAAGCCGGGCAGGAAGGTGCAGATGGCCGCCGGCCGCCCCTCCAGCACGCGCAGCGCCGCCCCGTCCCGCCCCGGCACGGGCTGCGGGCAGGAGAGCCCCCGCGCCGCGAGGTGCTGCATCAGGCCGAGGAACCAGGGCAGCTCCGCGGGGTCCACGCGCTTCTCGTAGAGGGTGAGGATGAAGTCGCCCTGGGTGGTCTTGAGCGCGTAGTTGCTGTTCTCCACCCCCTCGGCGATGCCGCGATAGGCCAGCAGCTCGCCGATGGCGTATTGCGCGAGGAACGCGCGCAGCGCCTCGTCGGAGACCTCGGTATAGACGGCCACGGATCAGGCGGCGGGGGTGGCGGCCAGGGCGGCGGGGAGCTTGAAGATCACCTTCTCCTCGGCGACGACGATCTCCTCGATGTCGAGATCGAAGCGCTCGCGCAGCCGGGCCAGAACCTCCTCCACCAGCAGTTCGGGCGCGCTGGCGCCGGCGGTGACGCCCACGCTGGCGTAGCCGTTGACCAGGTCGAGGTCGAGCTCGCGCCCGCGCTGGACCATCACGGCCTTCTCGCAGCCCGAGCGGCTCGCCACCTCGACGAGGCGCAGGGAGTTGGAGGAGTTCGGCGCGCCCACCACGATCATCATCTGCACGCGCGGCGCGATCTCCTTCACCGCGGCCTGGCGGTTGGTGGTGGCGTAGCAGATGTCCTCCTTCGCCGGGGCCGAGATCTCGGGGAAGCGGTGGCGCAGGATGTTCACGATCTCGGCCGTGTCGTCCACCGAGAGCGTGGTCTGGGTGATGAAGGAGAGGGCCTTGCCCGCGGGCGCGGCCACGCTGCGCGCCTGGTCCTCGTCCTCGACCAGGGTGATGGCGCCGGCGGGAAGCTGGCCCATGGTGCCGATCACCTCCGGGTGGCCGGCATGGCCGATGAGGAAGATGTGCCGGTCGCGCGCGAAATGATGCTCCGCCTCGCGGTGCACCTTGCTGACCAGGGGGCAGGTGGCGTCGAGGAAGAACATCCTCCGGCGCTCGGCCTCGGCGGGGATGGACTTGGGCACGCCATGGGCGCTGAACACGACGGGCTGGCCGTCGTCGGGGATTTCGTCGAGCTCCTCGACGAAGACGGCGCCGAGCTTCTCGAGGCTTTCCACCACGAAGCGGTTGTGCACGATCTCGTGCCGGACATAGACGGGCGCGCCGTAGCGTTTCAGCGCCTCCTCGACGATCTTGATCGCGCGGTCCACGCCGGCGCAGAAGCCGCGCGGGCCGGCGAGGAGAACCTTGAGGGTGGGCTTTTCGGCCATTCGCGTGAGCATCCCAGCACTGGTGCGGCGGGAGACTACCGCTTCGGCCGGATCGGTGCCAGAGACGCCGCGACGGCTCGGTTCCGGAGAGGGAGGTGCGGCATGCGGCTCGGGGTGATTCTGGCGGCGGGGCTGGTGCTGGCGGGCTGCGGCTCGGGGCGCATCGAGGATCTGCTCATCGCCTGCCCCGAACTCAGCCTCCCCGCCGACACGGCGGACCTGACGCGCTACCGCCCCGACGGCCCGCCCGATCTCTCGGCGATGGTGATGGACGCGCGCATCACGGCCATCGAGGGCTCCTGCGTGCGCGGGCGGCGCGACCGCAGCGTGGTGGCGCGCATCGCGCCCCGCTTCCAGGTGGAGCGCGGCCCCGCCGCGCAGGGGCGGGCGGTGGAGCTGCCCTGGTACCTCGCGGTGGTGGAGGAGGGGACGGAGCGGATCGCCTCGCGCGCCACCTTCCGCATCCCCGCCGCCTTCCCGGCCAACACGCCGCGCCTGACCATCACCTCCGCGCCCATCGAGATCGAGTTCCCGGTGGCCGAGGGGCGGCGCGTGCAGGATTACCGCATCATGGTCGGCTTCCTGCTGAACGAGGAGGAGCTGGCGCTCAACCGCCGGCGCGGGGCGCGGTGAGAGGCTTGACTCGCCGGGCCGGCCGCCGCTAAACGCCGCGCTCCCGGGCGGCGCTGGCGTGCCGCCCGCGGTCGTTCGCGGGCCTGCATCGTCAGGGCCGCGGGCACCGGAATGTTCCAGTGATGCGGGCCCGTCCACGCCACGCGGCGGCCCAAAGGGTTTCTCGGTCAAAGGCGCGTGTGATGACCTTCGCAGTGATCCGCACCGGCGGAAAGCAATACCGGGTGACGCCGAACGCGGTGCTCGCCGTCGAAAAGCTCGAGGCCGAGCCCGGGGCGACCGTCACCTTCCACGAGGTGCTGGCGCTGGGCGGCGAGGCCGGGCTGCAGCTCGGCGCCCCCACCGTGCCGGGTGCCACGGTGACGGCCACCGTGCTGGAGCAGAAGAAGGGCGAGAAGGTGCTGATCCTGAAGAAGCGCCGCCGCCAGAACAGCCGCCGCAAGCGGGGCCACCGCCAGCAGCTGACGGTGCTGCGCATCTCCGCCATCGCGGCCTGAAGGAGACACTCTCATGGCGCACAAGAAGGCCGGCGGCTCCTCGCGCAACGGCCGCGACTCTCCCGGGCAGCGGCTCGGCGTGAAGAAGTTCGGCGGCGAGCACGTGCTCGCGGGCAACATCCTGGTCCGCCAGCGCGGCACCAAGATGAAGCCGGGCCGCCACGTCGGGCTCGGGCGTGACCACACGCTGTTCGCCCTCGTCGAGGGGCATGTGAAGTTCGAGCGCAAGGCCGAGGGCCGGGTGCACGTCTCCGTCGTGCCCCTCCCGCAGGCGGCGGAGTGATCCGCACGCGCTGAGCGTGTTTCGGGCGGGGGCCTCGCGGCCCCCGTTTTCGTTTCCGGCCCCGCCCCACGCCCCCCCCCCCCGGCCGAGCCGGGGGGGGCTTAGGGGGGGGCCAAGCCCCCCCTTGCCGCGATGCAGCTAGGGTTGGCGTCGCGGCTACCTGCATCGCGGCACAGACAATGAAATTCCTCGACGAAGCCAAGGTCTATGTCCGCTCCGGCGATGGCGGCGATGGCGTCGTCGCCTTCCGGCGCGAGAAGTTCATCGAGTTCGGCGGGCCCGATGGCGGCAATGGCGGCCGCGGCGGCGATGTCTGGGCCGAGGCGGTGGAGGGGCTGAACACCCTCATCGACTACCGCTACACGCAGCATTTCCGGGCGCGGAAGGGCGGCAACGGCGCGGGCAGCGACCGCACCGGCGCCAAGGCCCCGGACGTGGTGCTGAAGGTGCCCGTCGGCACCCAGATCCTCGACGAGGACAAGGAGAGCCTGATCGCGGACCTCGACGCGCCGGGCAAGCGCGTCCTGATCTGCAAGGGCGGCGACGGGGGCTTCGGCAACGCGCACTACAAGTCGAGCACGAATCGGGCACCGCGCCGGGCCGACAAGGGCTGGCCGGGCGAGGAACGCTGGATCTGGCTGCGCCTCAAGCTCATGGCCGATGCCGGGCTGGTAGGGCTGCCCAATGCCGGGAAATCCACCTTCCTCGCCGCCGTCTCGGCCGCGCGGCCGAAGATCGCGGACTACCCCTTCACCACCCTGCATCCGCAGCTCGGCGTCGTGCGGCTGAACGCGACCGAGGAGTTCGTGCTGGCGGACATCCCCGGCCTGATCGAGGGCGCCTCGGAGGGGGCGGGGCTGGGCACGCGCTTCCTCGGCCACATCGAGCGCTGCCGGGTGCTGCTGCACCTGGTGGATGGCAGCCAGGCCGACCCGGGGGCGGCCTATCGCCTGATCCGCCGCGAACTCGCCGAATACGGCGCGGGGCTCGAGGAGAAGCCCGAGGTGGTGGTGCTGAACAAGACGGACGCGATGACGCCCCAGGCCATCGCCAGCCGGCGCAAGGCGCTGGAGCGCGCCTGCGGCGGCCCCGTGATGCTCGCCTCCGGCGCCACGGGCGCGGGCGTGCCCGAGGTGCTGCGCCGCCTGATGGACGTGATCCGAAAAGCGCGCTGAAGCAGGCGCAGGCTTGGTTGCCGTGCAGCAAGGCCTGTGTTAAGGCGCGCGCGCCGCAAGGGGAGGGCCCTTCCGGCGCTTCAGGAACAGGACCGGACCCGCCCGTGGCCGCCGAGACCATTTCCCCAGACGCGCCCCCAGCAGACGTGACGGCGGGGGGCGGCGTGGCCGAGCGCTACGCGCTGGCCCTGCTCGCGCTCGCCGACGACAAGCGCCAGGCCGATCCCGGCGCGCTGGACCGCATCGCCGCCGACCTCGACGCGCTCTTCGCGCTCTACCGGGGCGATCCCGCCTTCCGCGCCTTCGTGGCCGATCCGCGCCTCTCCGCCGCGGACCAGAAGCGCGCGCTGTTCGCGCTGCTGGAGAAGGCGGGTGCGGGCGTGGAGATCCGCAATTTCGTCGGCGTGCTGATCGCCAACCGGCGCCTTTCGGCGCTGCCCGCGATCGCCGCCGCCTTCGGCGCGAAGCTCGCCGCGCGGCGCGGCCAGCAGGTCGCGCATGTGACGACCGCCTTCCCGCTTTCCGACACGCAGCGCGCGCAGATCACGGCGCGGCTGACGGAGGCCGGATTCTCCGGCGTGAAGCTCTCCGAGACGGTGGACCGCGCGATCCTCGGCGGGCTGATCGTGCGGATCGGCTCGCGCCTCTACGACAACTCGATCAAGTCCAAGCTGCAGCGCCTGCAGTACGCCATGAAGGGGGCCGCCTGAGATGGACATCCGTCCGGCTGAGATTTCCGAGATCCTGAAGCAGCAGATCGCGAGCTTCGACGCCGAGGCGAACGTCGCCGAGGTGGGCACGGTGCTGACGGTGGGCGACGGCGTCGCGCGCGTCTATGGCCTGCAGAACGTCATGGCGGGCGAGCTGGTGGACTTCCCGGCCTCCGGCGTGAAGGGCATGGCGCTCAACCTCGAGAGCGACAATGTCGGCGTCGTGATCTTCGGCGACGACAAGTCGGTGAAGGAGGGCGACACGGTCAGCCGCACGGGCTCGATCGTGGACGTGCCGGTGGGCAAGGGGCTGCTCGGCCGCGTGGTGGACGGGCTCGGCAACCCGATCGACGGCAAGGGCCCGCTGACCGACGTGACGCGCCGCCGCGCCGAGCTGAAGGCGCCCGGCATCATCCCGCGCAAGTCGGTGCATGAGCCGATGCAGACGGGCATCAAGGCGATCGACGCTCTGATCCCGATCGGCCGCGGCCAGCGCGAACTGATCATCGGCGACCGTCAGACCGGCAAGACCGCCGTGATCGTGGACACGATCATCAACCAGAAGGGCGTGAACGCCACCGGCGACGAGAAGCAGAAGCTCTACTGCATCTACGTGGCGGTCGGGCAGAAGCGTTCGACGGTGGCGCAGCTCGTCAAGCAGCTCGAGGAGAACGGCGCGCTCGAGTATTCGATCATCGTCGCCGCCACGGCCTCCGACCCGGCGCCCATGCAGTTCCTCGCGCCCTACACTGGCTGCGCGATGGGCGAGTTCTTCCGCGACAACGGCATGCACGCGGTGATCTTCTACGACGACCTCTCCAAGCAGGCCGTCGCCTACCGCCAGATGTCGCTGCTGCTGCGCCGCCCGCCCGGCCGCGAGGCCTATCCGGGCGACGTGTTCTACCTGCACTCGCGCCTGCTCGAGCGCGCGGCGAAGATGAACGACGATTTCGGCGCGGGCTCGCTCACGGCGCTGCCGGTGATCGAGACCCAGGCCGGCGACGTCTCCGCCTACATCCCGACCAACGTGATCTCGATCACGGACGGGCAGATCTTCCTGGAGACGGAGCTGTTCTACAAGGGCATCCGTCCGGCCGTGAACGTCGGCATCTCGGTGAGCCGCGTGGGCTCGGCCGCGCAGATCAAGGCGATGAAGCAGGTCGCGGGCAAGATCAAGCTCGAGCTCGCGCAGTATCGCGAGATGGCGGCCTTCGCGCAGTTCGCCTCCGACCTCGACGCCACGACGCAGGCGCTGCTGGCGCGCGGCGCGCGGCTGACGGAGCTGCTGAAGCAGCCGCAGTTCAAGCCTGTGCCGGTGGAGGAGCAGGTGGTGGCGATCTTCGCCGGCACGCGCGGCTACCTCGACAAGCTTCCCGTGACGAAGGTCGGCGATTACGAGAGCCGCATGCTCTCCGAGATGAAGGCCACCGCGCCCGAGATCCTGAACGCGATCCGCGCCGACCGCGAGATCAAGAAGGAGACCGAGGCGAAGCTGGTGGCCTTCCTCGACGCCTTCGGGAAGTCCTTCGCCTGAGCGCCGGCGCGGCGGGATGGCCCGCCGCGCCCCCTTCGCACGCATCCGGCCGCCCCGCGGCGGCAGAGGTGAGACGAGATGCCGAGCCTGAAGAGCCTGCGCACGCGGATCAACAGCGTGAAGTCCACGCGCAAGATCACGCAGGCGATGAAGATGGTGGCCGCCGCCAAGCTGCGCCGGGCGCAGACCCAGGCCGAGCAGGCGCGCCCCTATGCCGAGCGCATGGAGCGCATGCTGGCCTCGCTCGGCGCCTCGGTGGCCGGCAGCCCCGATGCGCCGAAGCTGCTGGTGGGAACGGGGGCGGAGCGGACGCATCTGCTCGTCGTCGTCACCTCCGAGCGCGGGCTGTGCGGCCCGTTCAACACCAATGTCGGCCGCTTCGCGCGCAACCGCGCGCGCGCCCTGGAGGCCGAGGGCAAGGTGGTGAAGATCATCACCGTCGGCCGCAAGGGCGCGACCTATCTGCGCCGCGACCTCGGCAGCCGCTTCGTCGGCGAGATCAGCTTCGCCGGCAAGAAGAAGATCGGCTTCGAGGACGCGGCCGAGATCGCCGCGCGCATCACGGCGATGCTGGACGAGGGCGGCTTCGACGTCTGCGGCCTGATCTACAACCGCTTCAGGAGCGTGATCAGCCAGACGCCGGTGGAGCAGCGCCTGATCCCGGCACCCCTGCCCGAGGCGGCGGCCGGCGGCGCGGGCGGTGCGCTCTACGAGTTCGAGCCGGCGGAGGAGGAGATCCTTGCCCGGCTGCTGCCGCAGAACCTCGCGATCCAGATCTACCGCGCGCTGCTCGACAGCCAGGCCGGCTTCTTCGGCAGCCAGATGACGGCCATGGACAACGCGACCCGCAACGCGGGCCAGATGATCAACAAGCTCACGCTGAACTACAACCGCACCCGTCAGGCCAACATCACCAAGGAGCTGATCGAGATCATCTCCGGTGCCGAAGCGGTCTGAGAAAGGAACGCACGCCATGAAGAACAATGTCGGTCAGGTCACGCAGGTGCTCGGCGCCGTGGTGGACGTGCAGTTCCCCGCCGAGCTGCCGGCCATCATGAACGCGCTCCACGTGAAGGTGGGCGAGAGCACGCTGGTGCTCGAGGTGGCGCAGCACCTCGGCGAGCGCACCGTGCGCTGCATCGCCATGGACACGACGGACGGCCTGGTGCGCGGCGCCGAGGTGACGGACACGGGCGCGGGCATCGCGGTGCCGGTGGGCAACGGCACGCTCGGGCGCATCCTCAACGTGATCGGCGAGCCGATCGACGAGCGCGGGCCGGTGAAGGCGGAGAAGACCTACACCATCCACCGCGACGCCCCGGCCTTCGAGGAGCAGGCCACCGCGGCCGAGATCCTCGTCACCGGCATCAAGGTGATCGACCTGCTGGCCCCCTACCTGAAGGGCGGCAAGATCGGCCTGTTCGGTGGCGCCGGCGTGGGCAAGACCGTGACCATCCAGGAGCTGATCAACAACATCGCCAAGGCGCATGGCGGCGTGTCGGTCTTCGCCGGGGTGGGCGAGCGCACCCGCGAGGGCAACGACCTCTACCACGAGATGATCGATGCGGGCGTCATCAAGCTGAACGAGGACGGCTCGACCGACGGCTCCAAGGTGGCGCTGGTCTATGGCCAGATGAACGAGCCGCCGGGGGCGCGCGCGCGCGTGGCGCTCTCGGGCCTCTCCATCGCGGAATATTTCCGCGACGAGCAGGGCCAGGACGTGCTGTTCTTCATCGACAACATCTTCCGCTTCACCCAGGCGGGCGCGGAGGTCTCCGCGCTGCTCGGCCGCATCCCCTCGGCGGTGGGCTATCAGCCGACGCTGGCCACCGACATGGGCGCGCTGCAGGAGCGCATCACCTCCACCAAGAAGGGCTCCATCACCTCGGTGCAGGCCATCTACGTGCCCGCCGACGACCTGACGGACCCCGCGCCGGCCACCTCCTTCGCGCACCTCGATGCGACGACGGTGCTGAACCGCTCCATCGCGGAGCTCGGCATCTTCCCGGCGGTGGACCCGCTCGACTCCACCTCCCGCGCGCTCGACCCGCGCATCGTGGGCGAGGAGCACTACAAGACGGCGCGCGAGGTGCAGCGCATCCTGCAGACCTACAAGTCGCTGCAGGACATCATCGCCATCCTCGGCATGGACGAGCTGTCGGAGGAGGACAAGCTGATCGTGGCGCGCGCGCGCAAGATCCAGCGCTTCCTCAGCCAGCCCTTCCATGTGGCCGAGGTGTTCACCGGCACGCCGGGCGTCTTCGTGAAGCTCGAGGACACGATCCGCAGCTTCGCGGCGATCTGCGCCGGCGAGTACGACCACCTGCCCGAGGCGGCCTTCTACATGGTGGGCACCATCGAGGAGGCGGTGAAGAAGGCCGAGGCGCTGAAGCAGGCGGCGTGATTCCTCGCCCTCATGCACCGGGCGGCCGCGGCCTGCGCCGCGCCGCCCGGGCGCCTGGGGGAGAGCGATGTGGGCGGCGCCGGCCGCTGCGGCCGGAGGCTCTGAACTGGGCGCGGGCGCCGTGCGGGCGTCCTGCGGTGTGAAGGATCGGGTGCGCAGATGGCCACGTTTCAACTCGAACTCGTCTCGCCCGAGAAGCTGCTGCTCTCGCGGCCCGTCGAGATGGTCGTCATCCCCGCCGCCGAGGGCGAGATGGGCGTGCTGCCCGGCCATGCGCCGATGATCGTGGCGCTGCGCGGCGGCGTGATCTCGGTGCGCGAGGGCGGGCAGGAGAAGGAGCGCCTCTTCGTCGCCGGCGGCTTCGCCGAGGTGGGGCCGGAGCGCGTGACCATCCTCGCCGACGAGGCGACCCCGGTGGCGGAGCTCTCCCGCGCCGAGGCGGATTCGCGCATCGCCGCCGCCGAGCAGGAGTATCTGGCCGCCGCGGCCGAGAGCCCGGAGAAGCGCGAGGCGGCGATGAACCGCCTGCTGGCCATGCGCGCCATGCGCGAGGCCGCCCAGGCGGGTTGAATTCGGCCGCCGCCCGTCGCATGTCCAGCCCGGGGAGTGGGGTGGCATGAAGCATTGGACGATCGAGCAGGTGGCCTGGGACCGCTTCGACCCCGCCAAGGTCGAGCCGGAGGTGATCCCGCTGGTCAAGGCGGCCGCCATGGTCGAGCGCAACGGCGACGACTACGCGCTCTACCTCAAATCCGTCTTCAAGGACGACCCGGACTTCCAGCAGGCCGCCGACAACTGGGCGGTCGAGGAGGTCCAGCACGGCGACGCGCTCGGCAAATGGGCGACCCTCGCCGACCCTTCCTTCGACTATCCGGCCGCCTTCGCGAAATACCGCGAGGGCTTCAAGATAGACGTGAAGGCCGACGCCTCCATCCGCGGCTCCCGCACGGGCGAACTCATCGCCCGCTGCATGGTGGAGACGGGCACCTCCAGCTACTACACCGCCCTCGGCGAGGCCTCGGAGGAGCCGGTGCTGAAGGAGATCTGCCGCCTGATCGCGGCGGACGAATACCGGCACTTCAAGCTCTTCTACGACCACATGAAGCGCTATCTGGAGCGCGAGAACCTCTCCTTCCCGAAGCGGCTGCGCGTGGCGCTCGGGCGCATCGGCGAGACGGAGGACGACGAGCTCGCCTTCGCCTTCCACTGCAGCAACGACCCGCCCGGCCTCGCCTATGACCATGACCGCTGCCTCGCCGGCTACATGGGCCGCGCCATGGGCTTCTACCGCTTCCGCCACATCGAGCGCGGCATGGGCATGATCTTCAAGGCCATCGGCCTCGAGCCGCGCGGCCGCATGGCCGACATCGCGGCCAAGGGGGCTTGGCGCCTTCTCTGCTGGCGGCGGGACCGCTACCGCCAGGCCCTGGCGCAGCAGGCCGTCGCCAACAGCGAATCGGCCAGCCTCGCGCGGGCGGCGTGATCTCGCGCCGGCGGGCGCTGGCGGGGCTGGGCGCGCTGCCGGCCTGCGCCGCGCCGCCGCTGGGCGCCCAGGAGGCGCCGCTGCGCCAAGTCGCCCGGGCGCGGGGCCATGTCTTCGGCACCGCCGTCCGCGCCGATCTGCTGGCCGATGACGCCGCGCTCGCCGCGCTGGTGGCCCGCGAGGCCGAGCTGCTCGTCCCCGAATGGGAGGGCAAATGGGATGCGCTGCAGCCCGAGGAGGGGCGCTTCGAGTTCGCCCCGCTGCGCGCCATCATCGGCTTCGCGCAGCGCCACCAGCAGCGGGTGCGGGGCCATGCGCTGATCTGGCATGCCGCCATGCCGCCGTGGCTGCCCGCGGCGCTGGCCGAAGGCCCGCGCCGGGCGGCCGCCGTGATGGAAGCCCACCTCACCGCCGTGCTGCGCGAAACGCGCGAGGCCATCCGCGACTGGGACGTGCTGAACGAGGTGATCGCCAACCCAGAGGGCAGCGACAACCCGAGCCCGACCGACGGCGACCTGCGCCCCACCCCCTGGCTCTCCGCCCTCGGCCCCGGCTATCCCGAGCGCGCGCTGCGCCTCGCGCGCCAGCTCGACCCCACCCTGCGCCTCACCCTCAACGATTACGGGGTGGAGGCGGACACGCCGCACGCCGAGGTCAAGCGCCAGCGGCTGCTGCGCGTGGTGCGCGGCCTCGTGCAGCGCGGCGCGCCGCTGGATGCGGTGGGCATCCAGGCGCATCTGCAGATGCGCGACCCCTTCCGGCCCGAGCCCTTCATCGCCTTCCTGCGCGCGCTGCGCGAACTCGGCCTCGCGGTTCTGGTCACCGAACTCGACGTGCGCGAGCCGGATGCGCTCGCGCCCAGCCTCGCCGAGCGCGATGCGGCGGTGGCGGAGTATGCAGGGCGCTTCCTCGCCGCGGCCATCGAGGGGGGCGTGCGCAGCGTGCTCACCTGGGGCCTGACCGACCGCGATTCCTGGCTGGTGAAGGAGCCCGCGGTGGCGCGCGGCGATGGCGCCGCCACCCGCGGCCTGCCCTATGACGAGGCGCTCCAGCCCAAGCCCCTGCGCGCGGCGCTGGCCCGGGCGCTGGGCGGGGGGTAGCTAGCCCGCCGCCGCGCGGGCCGCCGCGGCGATGGCCTCGAGCCCTTCGCCCAGCGCGCCCTCCGCGATGGCCTCGGCGAAGCCCCGCAGGCTCTCCCGCGCCCGCTCCGGCGGCAGGCCGCCCGTCACCATCCACCAGCGCAGCGCGAGCAGCCAGGTGGCGGCGAGGTCGGTGCGGCAATAGGCGGCGATGCGCGCGTGCTCCCCTGCCGCCCAGAGCGCCTCCACCCGCTCCCCGTCGATCTCCGCCTTGAGCGAGAGGCCGAGCAGCGCCGCGCATTCCCCGAGGCTCGGCGCGGGCGAGGCGCGGAAGCCCGAGAGCCGGTCCATCAGGTCGAGATGCCGCTCGCCGAAGCGGTGCAGATAGGCGAAGCCGGGCGCGTGCAGATGCGGCATGGGCACGCCCAGCGTCAGGGCGCGGTAGCGCAGCACCGGCAGGTCGAAGCCGCCCGTGTTGAAGCCGATGAGCCCCGGGCCGCCGCGCAGCGCCGCGTCGAAGCGGGCGAGCAGCGCGGCCTCCGGCTCCTCGGCCACGGTGCGGGCGCGCAGCCGCGCCACGCGCCAGGGCTCGTCGGGGGCGGCGCGCTCGGCCACCAGCAGGCCGAGGCAGCAGAGCCGGTGCAGGGGGGGCTTGAGGAAGGCGCGCTCCGGCGCCTCGCCCGGGCGGGCGTAGCGGGCGCCGAGGGCGGCGCGCACCGCCTCCTCCTCCGCCTCCGGCATGTCCAGCAGCGCGCGGCCCGCCGCGAGATCGGGCAGGGTCTCGATGTCGAGGACGAGGACGCGCTGCACGCCGCGGGTTCAGCCGGCGCCCGCGGGCTGCCAGGTCAGCACCAGCACGTCGCGGCAGGAGGGCAGGGCGGGGTCGGCGGGCTCCACGGGCGTCACGCCGTGCATCACGCGCCGGTCGTCCAGCACCGCGAGGTCGAGCATCCCGTCGAGGGTGAAGCGGGCGAGCTCTTGGCCCGCGGGGTCGGTCACCAGGGTCTCGCCGCCCCGCAGATTGGTGCGCGCGATCATGGCGATGAGCACCACCGCCACGCCGTCATGGTGCACGCCCTCGGGGGTGGGCAGGCCGGGCGCGCCGGGGCGGGCCTCGATGCGGAACTGGTGCATCTCGACGAACCAGGGCGTGCCGGGGTGCAGCGAATCCGCCACCGCCCGGCCGAGGCCGAGCAGCCCCTCGCAGGCGGGGTGGCGCGCCACCGCCTCCTCCACCGGGGCGAACCAGCGATCCACCCCGCCATTGAGCCGGTTGTGGACGGTGGCCTGGAAATGCGGCCGGTGCAGGCCGCGGCGGTGCCCGGCCTCGCCCGGCAGGGCCAGGAAATTGGCGTGGCGGCGGCGGCGGTAGCGCCCGCCATCGGCCATGAAATTGTCCGGCTCCAGCCGCGCCCAGCTCGCGGCGAAATCCGCCAGCGCGGCCGGGCAGAGGCCGAGGGCGGCGGCCGCCTCGGCGGGGGGCAGGCGCGCGAAGCCCTCGGCGCGCACGCGCTCGGGCAGCGTCATCCCGCCTCCCCGATGGCGGGCGCCTCGCCCGTCATGCCGGCCAGAACCTCGGCCACATGGCGCACCTGCACGGGGCTGCCCTCGCGCTTCAGCCGGCCTGCGATGTTCAGCAGGCAGCCCATGTCGCCCGCCAGCAGCAGATCGGCCCCGGTGGCGGCGATGTCGGCCGTCTTGTCGCTGACCATGCGGGTGGAGATGTCGGGATACTTCACGCAGAAGGTGCCGCCGAAGCCGCAGCAGATCTCGGGCTCCTTCATCTCGGTCAGGGTGAGGCCCGCCACGCTCTCGAGCAGGGCGCGCGGCTGCGCCTTCACGCCGAGCTCGCGCAGCCCCGAGCAGGAATCGTGATAGGTGGCGCGCGCCTCCAGCCGCGCGGGGACGGCGCGCAGGCCCATGACATCGGTCAGGAAGCTCGTCAGCTCATGGGTCTTGGCGGCGAGGCGCTCGGCGCGGGCGCGGTATTCGGGGTCCAGCTCCGCGAAGAGGGCGGGGTAGTGGCGCGCGATCATCGCCGCGCAGGAGCCCGAGGGCGCCACGACGAAATCGAAGCCCAGGAAGGCGTCGATCACCTGGCGGGCGATCTCCTGGGCGGTGGCGCGGTCGCCCGCATTGTAGGCGGGCTGGCCGCAGCAGGTCTGGGCGGGCGGCACCTCGACGCGGCAGCCCGCCTCCTCCAGCAGCCGGATGGCGGCGAAGCCGACGGCGGGGCGGTGGATGTCCACCAGGCAGGTGACGAAGAGGGCGACGCGGGGAGAGGCCATGGCCTGAAACTAGGCGCGAAGCGGGCCGGCGTGAATGGCGCGGCCGCCCGTATCAGTTACCCACCGGCGGTCCCGACCCGCCGTGAATGAAACTGTGGCACTCTGGTTTGGCTGGTGGCGAGGTCGGCATGGTCATGGTGCGCCAGAGCCCGCGTGTCAGTTTCTGTCTAGGCGGGCTGGCCGCAGCAGGTCTGGGCGGGCGGCACCTCGACGCGGCAGCCCGCCTCCTCCAGCAGCCGGATGGCGGCGAAGCCGACGGCGGGGCGGTGGATGTCCACCAGGCAGGTGACGAAGAGGGCGACGCGGGGAGAGGCCATGGCCTGAAACTAGGCGCGAAGCGGGCCGGCGTGAATGGCGCGGCCGCCCGTATCAGTTACCCACCGGCGGTCCCGACCCGCCGTGAATGAAACTGTGGCACTCTGGTTTGGCTGGTGGCGAGGTCGGCATGGTCATGGTGCGCCAGAGCCCGCGTGTCAGTTTCTGTCTAGACGAACTCGCCGCGCAGGAAGCCGAGCGCGGGAAGCGGCGCCCATTTGCGCGGAAGATCGGACCGGCGGATGGGCGTGACCGAATAGTGCGGCACGGGCTGTTTCGAGCGGCGCAGGAAATCCTCGTAGGCACGGACCTGCTGGGCCCTCCAGGCGCGGTCCTCCAGCGCGGCGGCGCGGGAGCGATAGACCTCGGCCACGCGGTTCTTCCGGCCGACCGTGGCGATGACGGCCCAGAGCGTGTCCTCGTCGGAGCGCGGCAGCGCCGCCAGATCGCGCATGCCGATAGAGAAAGGAACGCGGCCGCGCCGGGTCAAGCGGCAAGGCGGCCGGAACGGAAAAGGGGCGGCCCGAAGGCCGCCCCCGCATGGACATGGTGCTGACGGAGGGCGCTTCAGCCCAGCCGCTCGCCGTGCTGGGTCACGTCGAGGCCCTCGCGCTCCTCCTCCTCGGTGACGCGCAGGCCCATGATCGCGTCCACGATCTTGAAGAGGATGAAGCTCGCCACCGCGGTGAAGACGAAGGTGGCCGCCACCGCATAGAACTGGATGACGAGCTGCGCGACCGAGCCCGAGGTGCCCTCGGGCGAGGCCTCGGTGGCCGAGAGCGCGCCATAGGCCAGCACGCCGGTCAGCAGCGCGCCGACGATGCCGCAGACGCCATGCACGCCGAAGGCGTCGAGGCTGTCGTCGTAGCCCAGCCACTTCTTCAGTGCGGTCGCGCCCCAGAAGCCCGCGATGCCGCCCGCGACGCCGATGATCAGCGCGGAACCCGGCAGCACGAAGCCCGCCGCCGGGGTGATGGCGACGAGCCCCGCCACAGCGCCCGAGATGGCGCCCAGCACGGAGGGCTTGCCCTTGATCATCCACTCCGCGAAGAGCCAGGAGAGGGTGGCGGCCGCGGCGGCCGTGTTCGTCACCAGCAGCGCCATGCCCGCGCGCCCGTCGGCGGCGACGGCCGAGCCCGCATTGAAGCCGAACCAGCCCACCCACAGCAGCGCCGCGCCGATCACGGCATAGGCGAGGTTGTAGGGGGCGAGGTTGTCGGTCCCGTAGCCCATGCGCTTGCCGACCACGAGCGCGCCGATCAGGCCCGCCACGCCCGCATTGATGTGCACCACCGTGCCGCCCGCGAAGTCGAGCGCGCCGAGGGCGAAGATCCAGCCATTCGGGTGCCACACCCAGTGCGCCACCGGCGCATAGACCAGCACCGTCCACAGCGCGGTGAAGACGAGCAGGGCGGAGAACTTGATGCGGTCCGCCAGCGCGCCGGTGATCAGCGCCGCGGTGATGACGGCGAAGGTCATCTGGAAGGCGATGAAGACGCTCTCGGGGATGGTGAGCGCCACCGCGCCGTCCCCGCTGCCCAGGGTGAAGGGCTTGTCCCAGCCCTCCGAGACGCCGGCCAGCAGGAACTTCGAGAGGTCGCCGAAATAGGGGCCGCCCTCGCCGAAGGCGATGCTGTAGCCGATCACCACCCACATCACCGACACCAGCGCGCAGATCACGAAGGACTGCGCGAGGGTGGAGAGCACGTTCTTCTTGCGCACCATGCCCGCGTAGAACAGCGCCACGCCGGGGATGGTCATCATCAGGACGATGGCGGTCGAGATCAGCATCCAGGCGGTGTTGCCGGCGTCGATCTTCGCCTCGTCGCCCGCGAAGGCGGGCAGCGCCGAGAGCGCGAGAAGGGGGGCGGCGGCCAGCGCGCGCCGCATCCAGGACATCATGGTCGGGGTTCCCTTGGTGAAGGTCATGGGCGGGGGCGGGGCGTCAGAGCGCCGCCGCGTCGGTCTCGCCCGTGCGGATGCGCAGCGCGCGGTCCACGTCGAGCACGAAGATCTTGCCGTCGCCGATCTTGCCGGTGCGCGCGGCGCTGGCGATGGCCTCGACCACCGCGTCCACCATCTCGGAGGGCACGGCGATCTCGACCTTGAGCTTCGGCAGGAAGCTCACCTGATACTCGGCGCCGCGGTAGATCTCGGTCTGGCCCTTCTGCCGGCCGAACCCCTTCACCTCCGTCACCGTCAGCCCCTGCACGCCGAGCGGGGTGAGCGCGTCGCGCACCTCGTCCAGCTTGAAGGGCTTGATGATCGCCATCACGAGCTTCATCAGCCTGCCTCTCTCCGATCGGCCGCGGCGGGGCGCCGCTGGCTCCGCTCCCGCCTTCCAAGAGTCGTGCCAGCGACGGAAGGCGAGGCGCTTCCGTGGGTTGCGGTGGTTCCTGCCTCGAAAATGGGCAGATCGCCCCCCCTCCTGATGGGCGGCGCGCCCGACTCTTGCGCGCGCGCCGAATGGCCTAAGCTGTGTCGCATGACCGATGCGATCGAGACCGAAGTGGCCATCCTGGGCGCGGGCCCGGTGGGCGCCACCCTCGCCGCGGCGCTGGCCGCGCGCGGGGTGCCCTGCGTGATCCTCGATGCCCAGCCGCTCCCGCCGATGGAACTGCAGGGCTTCGACGGGCGCGCCTACGCCATCGCGCTCGCCTCGCAGCGGCTGCTGGCCGAGGCCGGGGTGTGGGAGCGCCTGCCCACCACCCCCTGTCCCATCCAGGAGATCAAGGTGGCCGATGGCCGGGTGGGCGAGGCGCCCTCCGCCCTCGACCTCGACTTCCGCGCCGCCGAGGTGGCGGAGGAGCCCTTCGGCTGGATGGTGGAGGCGCGGGCCCTGCGCGTCGCGCTCAACGCCCGGCTGCCCGAACTCCCCGGCGTGCGCGTCTTCGCGCCCATGACGGCCGAGGTGGCGCGCGACGAGGCCGGCGCCACCCTCACCCTGCGCGACGGCACGCGCATCCGCGCGCGCCTGGCGGTGGGGGCGGAGGGGCGCAACTCACCGCTGCGCCAGGCGGCCGGCATCGGCACGGCGCGGCACGATTACGGGCAGATCGGCCTCGTCGGCGCCTTCGCCCACGAGCGGCCGCACCGCAACCGCGCGCTGGAGCTGTTCCTGCCCGCCGGCCCCTTCGCGCAGCTTCCGCTGACCGACATCGCGGAGTTCGGCGAGAGCCGCCTGCCGCACGCCAGCGCCTTCGTCTGGACCGAAAGCCGCGGCGTGGCGCAGCGGCTGCTGGCGATGGAGCACGCCGCCTTCGCGCGCGAGCTGCGCCGCCGCCTGGGCGACTGGCTGGGCGAGATCGAGCCCATCGGCCGCCGCTGGTCCTATCCGCTGACGGCCATGCACGCCACGCGCTATGTGGCGCCGCGCATGGCGCTGGTGGGGGATGCGGCGCATGGCATGCACCCCATCGCGGGGCAGGGGCTCAACATCGGCTTCCGCGACGTGGCGGCGCTGGCGCGGCTGGTGGGCGAGGCGCATGCGGCGGGCGGCGATGTGGGCGCACCGGCCCTGCTCCGCGCCTATCAGGCCGAGCGCCGGCCGGACGCGCTGCTGATGATCGGCGCCACCCATGCGCTGGAGAGGCTGTTCGGCAACGACATCGGGCTGCTGCGCCTCGCGCGGCGGCTCGGCATCGCCGCGGTGGACCGGATCGGGCCGCTCAAGCGCGCCTTCGCGCGCCAGGCGATGGGGCTGCACGCGGCGGGATAGGCCCGCGCCCCCACCCCCGGTTGCCCAGCCGCCCCCCGCCGTGTAAGCCCGCCGCCACACCGCAACCCGCAGAGTTCCAAGGGGCCCTTCCATGGCGAAGATGCAGGCCAACCAGATGCGCGCCGGCATGGTCATCGAGTTCGAGGGCCAGCGCTACACCATCCTCAAGCAGAACATCATGATCCCCGGCAAGGGCGCCGCCGTGATCCAGGTCGAGATGCGCAACATCAAGACCGGCGCGAAGAAGGACCAGCGCTGGCGCACCGCCGACACCGTCGAGCGCCTGACCACCGAGGACAAGGAGTTCACCTACTCCTACGACGACGGCGACATGCTCGTGCTCATGGACCCCGAGACCTACGAGCAGACCCAGGTGCCCAAGGACATCCTGGGCGACCGCCTGCCCTTCCTGCAGGAGAACATGACGGTCAACGTCCGCCTCATCGAGGGCGAGCCCGTCTCCCTCGACCTGCCCGAGACGGTGGTGCTCGAGGTGGCCGAGGCCGACCCGGTGGTGAAGGGGCAGACCGCCTCCTCCTCCTACAAGCCCGCCGTGCTCTCGAACGGCGTGAAGACCATGGTGCCGCCCTTCGTCACCGCCGGCGAGAAGATCGTGGTCCGCACCGAGGACGGCTCCTACGTCGAGCGCGCGAAGGGCTGAAGCGAGGTCCGCCCGCATGTCCGGCGCCTCGCCCCGGCTTTCGCCCGCGCTCAACGTGGTCGTCGCCGCCGTCCGCAAGGCCGGCCGCCGCCTGCTGCGCGACTTCGCGGAGGTGGAGACGCTGCAGGTCGCGAGCAAATCGCCCGGCGATTTCGTCAGCCAGGCCGATCTGCGCGCCGAGCAGTCGCTGCGCGAGGATCTGAAGAAGGCCCGCCCCGGCTTCGCCTTCCTGATGGAGGAGAGCGGCGCGAGCGGCGAGGCCGACTGGGACTGGCGCTGGGTGGTGGACCCGCTGGACGGCACCAGCAACTTCCTGCACGGCATCCCGCACTGGGCGATCAGCGTCGGCATCGAGAAGCGCCTCTCGGAGACCAGCTCGGAGGTGGTGGCCGGGGTGATCTACAACCCCGCCTCGGACGAGCTGTTCTGGGCCGAGAAGGGGATGGGCGCCTTCCTCAACGACCGGCGCCTGCGCGTCTCCGGCCGGCGGGATCTGCGCGAGGCGCTTTTCGCCACCGGCATTCCCTTCGCCTCCGTGCCGCGCAAGGGCGAGTTCACCCATGCGCTGGTGCGCCTCATGCCGCAGGTGGCGGGCATCCGCCGCTTCGGCTCCGCCGCGCTCGACCTCGCCTGGACGGCCGCCGGCCGCTACGACGGGTTCTGGGAGCTCGGGCTGAACAAGTGGGACATCGCCGCCGGCATCATCCTGGTGCGCGAGGCGGGCGGCTACGTCACCAGCCCCGATGGCGGGGACGCCTATGCCGAGGGCCATGTGGTGGCCGGCAATCCCCACCTGCACGGCAAGCTGCGCGAGACGGTGGCCGAGAGCATCGCCGCGGCGCAAAAGGCCCGGGCCGAGGGCCGCGGCGAGGCCCACTGAACCGCCCCGCGCCCATGCGCCCCGCCCGCCGCGCCCTGCTGCTGCTGCCGCTGGCCGGCCCCGCCGCGCGCGCCCAGCCCCGCGCGGCCCTGCCCGAGCCCGTGCCGGCCCCGGGCGTCGTCGCCCTGCCGGGCGGCGGCTGGCGCCTCCTCTTCGCGCGGGAGGAGGAGCGCCCGAGCCCGGAACAGCGCCTGACGCTGATGGAGATCGGCAACATCCTCGCCGCCTACACCCAGGGCCGGGTCACGCTCTGGGCCGAGGTGGCGCTGGGCGAGGATGTCTCGGAGGCGCGCCGCCTCTCGTTGCGCCGGGCGCTGGCGGTGCGCGAGGCGCTGGTGCTGGGCGGCCTGCCGGAGACGCGGGTGGATTTGCGCCCCCTGGGCCGCACCGAGGCGCGGCAGGATGTGGTGGACATCCTGCCCCCCGGCGCGGCGAGGCCCTGAGACGCGCAACTGGTGCGCCCGCCCCCCAGCGCCTACCCTCTGCGGCGATGACGCGCCCCCTTCCTTACCTGTGGCGGATGCTGGGCTTCCTTGCGGGGGCGCTGGCGCTCGCCGCCGTGCTCGCGCCCACGCTGGCGCGCGCCTTCGCCGCCAACCCGCTGCTGAACGGGCTGATCCTGGCCGTGCTGCTGGGCGGCGTGGCCTGGAACATCCTGCAGGTGCTGCGCCTGCGCGAGGAGGTGGAATGGGTCGAGGCCTTCCGCCAGGCGCGGCGCGGCGCGCCGGCGCGGGCGGAGCCGCGGCTGCTCGCCCCGCTCGCCGCGCTGCTGGCCGCGCGCCGGTCGGAACGGCTCGCCCTCTCCGCGGGCGGGCTGCGCTCGGTGCTGGACGGGATCGTGGCGCGGCTCGACGAAACCCGCGAGCTCTCGCGCTACATGACGGGGCTGCTGATCTTCCTCGGCCTGCTCGGCACCTTCTGGGGGCTGCTGCTCACCATCGCCGCGGTGGCGGAGGTGATCGGGGCCATGCGCCTTTCCGGCGGCGAGGCGATGGAGCTGTTCGACCAGCTCAAGGCCGGCCTGGCCGAGCCGCTGCGCGGCATGGGCATCGCCTTCTCCTCCTCGCTGTTCGGGCTGGCGGGGGCGCTGGTGCTGGGCTTCCTCGACCTCACCGCCGGCCAGGCGCAGAGCCGCTTCGCCACCGAACTCGAGGACTGGCTGGCCGGCCAGGCGCTGCTCTCGGGCGGGCTGTCCGAGGGGGGCGCGGGCGAACTCGCGCCCCTGCTCGACCAGCTCGGCGCGGCGGTCGAATCCGTGCAGGCGGCGCTGGAGCACGGCGGCGGCCCCGCCTCCCTCGCCCTGCTGGCCGACCGCATGTCGGTGCTGGCCGAGCAGGCGCGCGCCACGCAGTACCTCCTGGGCCGCGTGGCCGAGCAGCAGGCGCAGATCCTCGAGCGCGAGGAGGAGCGGCGGCAGGAGATGCAGCAGCTCCTGCGCGCGCTCGCCCGGCGCGATGGCTAGGCGGCTGCGGCGCGCCGCGCCCTTCGACGCCTGGCCGGGCTATGTGGACGCGCTCTCCACCCTGCTCATGGTCGTCATCTTCGTGCTGCTGGTCTTCGTGCTGGGGCAGGGCTTCCTCGCCTCGGCGCTGAGCGGGCGGGACAGGGCGCTGGCGGCGCTGGAGCGGCAGCTCGCCGCGCTGTCGGAGCAGCTTCGCGTGGAGCGGGCCGGGGCCGCCGCCCTGCGCGCCGAGGCGCAGCGGCGCGAGCAGGCCCTCTCCGCCGCCGCCGCGGATGGCGAGCGCCTCGCGCGGGAGCTCGCGGAGCTGCGCGCCCAGCTCGCCCGGCTGGTGGCGGCGCTCGATGTCTCGGAGGCGCGGGTGCGCACGGGCGAGGCGCGGCTCGCCGACCTCCAGGCCCGGCTGGACGCCGCCCTGCTCGCGCGGGTGGAGGAGCTGCAGCAGACGCGCAGCGAGTTCTACGCCCGGCTGCGCGGCGCGCTGGGCGACCGGCCGGAGCTGCGCGTGGTGGGCGACCGTTTCGTCTTCCAGGCCGAGCTTCTCTTTCCCGCCGCCTCGGCCGAGCTCTCGCCCGCGGGCCAGGCGCAGCTTCGCCAGATCGCGCGGCTGCTCGGCGAGATCGCGCCGCGCATCCCGCCCGGCACTCCCTGGATCCTGCGCGTGGACGGGCATGCGGACCGCAACCCCATCCGCGGCGGGCGCTTCGCCGACAACTGGCAGCTCTCGGCCGCGCGGGCGCTCGCGGTGGTGCAGCTTCTCATCGAGGCGGGGGTGCCGGCGAACCGCCTCGCCGCCACCGCCTTCGGCGACCAGCAGCCGCTGGAGGAGGCGGACACGCCCGAGGCGCACGCCCGCAACCGGCGGATTGAACTGCGCCTCACCGACCGGTAGGGGAGGGCGGATGGAGTCCACCTTCCGCGTGCCGCGCCACGCCCTTCTGCGCGCCAAGCTCACCCTGATCCGCCGCCGCGAGACGGACAGCGCCACCTTCCGCCGCGTGCTGGCGGAGATCGGCGCCATCCTCACCGCCGAATCGCTGCGCGACCTGCCCGAGGCCAGCGCGCGCATCGAGACGCCTCTGGCGCCGATGGAGGCGCCGATCCTGAGCGCGCCCGAGCCCTGCCTCGTCGCCGTGCTGCGCGCGGGGCTCGGCCTGCTGGAGGGCGCGCGCATGGTGCTGCCCGACGCGCCGGTGGGCCATCTCGGCCTGGTGCGGGACGAGCACACGCTCAAGGCCAGCGAATACGTGGTGCGCCTGCCGCGGGATCTCTCGCGCCGCGGGGCGCTGGTGCTCGATCCCATGCTCGCCACCGGCGGCTCGGCCATCCAGGCCATCGCGCGGGTGAAGCAGGCCGGCGCGCGCGCCGTGCGCTTTGCCTGCGTCGTCGCCGCGCCCGAGGGGGTGCAGGCGCTGCAGGCCGCGCACCCGGACGTGCCCATCCTCTCCGCCGCGCTGGACGAGCGGCTGAACGAGCAGGGCTACATCGTCCCCGGCCTCGGCGACGCCGGGGACCGCTGCTTCGGCACCGAGTGATGGACGGGACCCCCGCCGGCCTCGTGCCGGTCCTGCGCACGCAGCGCCTGCTGCTGCGGGGTTTCCGCGAGGATGATCTCGACGCGCTGGCCGCCATGCAGGCGGACCCGGAGGTGATGCGCCATCTCGGCGTGGGCGAGAGCGCCGGCCGCCCGCGCGGGCGCATCGAGAGCTGGCAGCACATGGCCCAGTTCATGGGGCAATGGGCGCTGCGCGGCTGCGGCCTCTGGGCGGTGGAGCATGCGGGGCGCTTCGTCGGCCGGGTGGGCATCCTCCATCCGGAGGGCTGGCCGGGGCCCGAGCTGGCCTATGCGCTGGCGCGCGAGGCCTGGGGCCAGGGCCTTGCGGTGGAGGCGGCGCGCGCCGCCCTCGAGTGGGCGGACGCCCATCTGGGCGGGCGCCGCCTCTTCAGCCTGATCCGCCCCGAGAACGAGGCCTCGCGCCGCGTGGCGCGCAGCCTGGCCGGGATGTGCACCGGCCGGGTGCTCGTCATGGGCGTGGAGGCGGAGCGCTGGGAGTATGCGCGGCTGATGTGATGGGCGGGGTGGCGTGCCAAAGCGGGGCATGCCCGGAACCGCCGGTGAGAAAGCACGCGGCCGCTGGGATGACTACTGGACCCGCGCCCCTGCCCGGATCCAGGCGATGATCTGGGCGCGCTGCGTGTCGGTCATGTCCGTCAGGTTGCCCGGCGGCATGGCCTCCGTCTCGATCTGCACGCGCATGGCGGCCGCGTGGCGGCGCAGATCGGCGGGCGCCTCCAGCACCACGCCCTTGGGCGGGCTCGCGATGCCCTCGAAACTCGGCCGTGCGGCGTGGCAGCTCGCGCAATGGGCGGCGACCAGCGCCTGGACCTCCGCGAAGGGCGGCGCCTCCACGCCCGCGAAGCGCGCATCGGGGCGCGGCGCCACCAGCACGAAGAGCAGCGCCACCGCCACCGCCCCGCCCGCCGGCAGCGCCCAGTTGGAGCGGCCCGAATGGCGCAGCACGAAGAACTGCCGCACCAGCGCGCCGGCCAGCGCGATGAGCAGCAGGGCCAGCCAGTTGTAGCGGTGCTGCGTCAGCATCGGGTAGTGCGGGCTGATCATCAGGAACAGCACCGGCAGCGTCAGATAGGTGTTGTGCACGCTGCGCTGCTTGCCCCAGAGCCCGTAGCGCGGGTCGGGCGCCTCGCCCTTCTCCATGGCGGCGACCATCTTCCGCTGGCCGGGGATGATCACCATGGCCACATTCGCCACCATGATGGTGCCCGTCATCACGCCGACCAGGATGAAGGCGCCGCGGCCGGAGAACAGGTGCGTCGCCAGCAGCGTCACCGCCACGAGCATCGCCGCGCCGGCGGCGAGCAGCTTCGCCTCGTCCTCCCCGAAGCGCGACCTGCACAGCCGGTCATAGGCCACCCAGCCGCCCAGGATCATCGCCGCCGAGAGCAGGATGGCGAGCCAGGCGGGCATGTCCAGCACCCGCGGGTCCACCAGGTAGGTGCCGGCCTGGCCCCAGTAGATCAGCACGAACAGCGCGAAGCCGCTGATCCAGGTCCAGTAGGCCTCCCACTTGAACCAGTGGAGTTTCGCGGGCAGCGCCTCGGGCGCGCCGACATATTTGCGCTTGTAGTAGAAGCCCCCGCCGTGGATGGACCATTGCTCCCCGCGCACGCGGGGGTTGCCGTCGGCCGGCGGCTCCAGGCTGTTGTCGAGGGCGATGAAGTAGAAGCTCGCGCCGATCCAGGCGATGCCGGCGATGATGTGCAGCCAGCGCAGCAGCAGATTCGCCCATTCGGCGATGTAGCCCCACTCGATCTCCATCGCTCAGCTTCCGCGATAGGTGGTGTAGCCGAAGGGCGAGACGAGCAGCGGCACATGGTAGTGCCCGTCCTCGGCCATGCCGAAGCAGAGCGTGACCTCGTCGAGGAAGGGTGGGTCGGGCAGCGCCACGCCCAGCGCGCGGAAATAGGCGGCCACCCGGAAGACCAGCATGTAGCGGCCGGGCCGGAAGGCCTCCCCCTCCAGGAGCGGCTTCGGCGCGCGCCCGTCCTCGTTGGTCACGCCCTCGGCCAGCTTCACCCGCGCCTCGCCCTCGACGCGATAGAGGGCGAAGGCCATGCCGGCGCCGGGGCGCCCGCGCGAGGTATCGAGAACATGGGTGGACAGCCGGCCCATCGGGAACCCCTCTGTTGCGCCGCGACATTGCGGCCGGCGCCGCCGGGCTGGCAAGCGCCGCGCGATGGCTGCCGCGCGCCCCCCGCGCTTGATCGCCCAGGGCTTGGGCCGTAAGGCGCGCAGACCGCCCAGGGAGAGTTCCCATGCCCGATGCCGTCGCCCCCAACCTCGTCGCCGCCGTCGATGCCGCCCGCCACTGGCGGGACATGATGGCCATGGCCGAGATCGGCGGCTTCATCGACGAGGCGGGGCATCCGGGCGTGAACCGCCCCTGCCTCTCGCCGCTCGACCGCCAGGCGCGGCGGCTGCTGATCTCCTGGGCGGAGAAGGCGGGGCTCGGCGTCTCGGTGGACCGTCTGGGCAACCTCTTCCTGCGCCATGAGGGCAGCGCGCCGGGCCTCGCCCCCGTGCTGACCGGCAGCCACATGGACAGCCAGCCCAATGGCGGGCGCTTCGACGGGATCTGGGGGGTGATCGCGGGGCTCGAGGCGGTGCGCGCGCTGCGCGAGGCTGGGGTGGCGACGAAGCGCCCCATCGAGGTGGTGGCCTGGACGAACGAGGAGGGCGGCCGCTACGCGCCGGGCTGCATGGGCAGCATGGCCTATGCCGGCTTCGCGCCGCCCGACACATGGGACGATGTGACGGACCGCGACGGCATCCGCTGGGCGGACGCGCTGGCCGAACAGCTCGCGCTGGAGGCCGACATCGCCCGCCGCCCGCTCGGCGTGGTCGAGGGGCAGGCGCCCTTCGCCTATGTCGAGGCGCATATCGAGCAGGGCCCGCTGCTCGAGGCGAAGGAGATGGACATCGGCGTCGTCACCGGCATCCAGGGCAGCCGCTGGTTCGTGGTGGAGCTGAAGGGCAAGAGCGACCACGCCGGCACCACGCCGCTCGCCATGCGCAAGGATGCGGTGCAGGACATGCTGCGCGCCATCAACGCGCTCAACGCCCTGATGCACGACCCGAAGGACGTGCTGCGCTTCACGGTGGCGAGCATCGAGGTGCAGCCCAACACCTCCAACTCGGTGGCGGGCCTCGTGCGCTTCACCATCGATTTCCGCCACCCCGACAACGCGGTGCTGCAGGCCCGCGGCAACGCCATCGAGGGCGTGATCCAGGCCGCGGTGCGCGACTGCGCGGTGAAGGTGACGGAGCGCTTCCACGCCGTGCCCGTCACCTTCCAGCCCGAGGTGCCGGACGCGGTGGAGGCCGCCGCCCGCGCCCAGGGGCTGCGCCACATGCGCCTGCCCTCGGGCGCCTTCCACGACAGCCAGTTCATGGTCCCGCTCTGCCCGACGGGGATGATCTTCGTGCCCTGCCGCGCCGGCGTCTCGCATCATCCGAGCGAATACGCCACGCCCGAGGCGCTGGCCGCCGGCGCCCGCGTCCTCGCGCAGGTGCTGGCCGATCTCGCCAACCGCTGATGCCCTTCTGGAGCGCGCCCGTGAGCGAACAGCTCTCCCTTCCCAAGGACCGCATTCGCACCCTGCTGCTCGAGAACATCGCCGAGACGGCGGTGACCCTGCTGGCGGAGGACGGCTACACCAATGTCGTGCGCGAGAAGAAGGCGCTCGAGGGCGAGGCGCTGCGCGAGGCGCTGCGCGGCGTGCACATGCTCGGCATCCGCAGCCGCACCACGCTCACGGCCGAGGTGCTGGAGGCCGCCGACCGCCTGATCGCCGTGGGCTGCTTCTGCATCGGCACCAACCAGGTGGACCTGGATGCGGCGCGCCGCCTGGGCATCCCGGTCTTCAACGCCCCCTTCTCCAACACCCGCAGCGTGGCGGAGCTGACGATCGGCGAGATCGTGATGCTGCTGCGCGGCATCTTCCCGAAATCCGTCGCCGCCCATGCGGGGGAATGGGACAAATCGGCCGAGGGGTTCCGCGAGGTGCGCGGGCGCACGCTCGGCATCATCGGCTACGGCAACATCGGCTCCCAGCTCTCCGTGCTGGCCGAGGCCTTCGGCATGCGGGTGATCTATTTCGACACGGCGGCCAGGCTGCCGCTCGGCAACGCCTCGCGCTGCGCCACGCTGGAGGAGCTGCTCCACTGGTCGGACGTGGTGAGCCTGCATGTGCCCGAAACGCCCGAGACCATGGGCATGATCGGCGCGGAGCAGATCGCGAAGATGCGCCCGGGCGCCTTCCTCATCAACAACGCCCGCGGCACGCTGGTGGATGTGGAGGCGCTGGCCCTGGCGCTGCGCGAGGGCCGGCTCGCGGGTGCCGCGCTCGACGTCTTCCCCGAGGAGCCCAAGCGCAACGGCGACCCCTTCGTGACGCCGCTGCAGAACATCCCCAACGTGATCCTCACGCCGCACATCGGCGGCAGCACGGAGGAGGCGCAGTCGCGCATCGGCGAGGAGGTGGCGCGCAAGCTGGCCGATTATTCCGACACGGGCAGCACGGTGGGCGCGGTGAACTTCCCGCAGGTGGCGCTGCCCGCGCGCCCCACCGGCACGCGCTTCATGCATGTGCACCACAACGCGCCCGGGGTTCTGGGCGCCGTGAACCAGGTCTTCGCCCGGCGTGGCGTGAACATCGCCGGCCAGTATCTGCAGACGGACGGCGAGATCGGCTATGTGGTGGTGGACGCGGGCGCCACGCGCGACAGCGAGGCGATCCTGGCGGAGCTGCGCGCGCTGCCGCACACGATCCGGGCGAGGTTGTTGTACGAGAGGGAGTAGGGGGGCATACCAGCGGCGGCGGGTATGCCTTTGTTTTTGCGCGCCGCAGCCCGCATCAGCGCAGCCGCCTCCCCCTCCGGAACCGCCACCAATCCTGCAGCGGCCCGAGGGCCAGCAGCGGCAGGGCCGCCAGCGTCAGCAGCGCGAACACCGCCGCCGCCCCGCGCGCGCCCGAGGCCAGGGCGGCCACCGTCAGCCCCGCCAGCGCCCCGATCACCAGCAGCGCCAGGGCGAAGAGCGCCAGCACCAGCCGGTGCCGCGGCGAAAGCCACTCGGGCGGCGGCGCCGCATCGGCCCGCGGCGTGCCGTCGCGCGAGACCTCGAAGGTCCGGGCAGGGTCGAGGCCGAAGGGCCGTTCCTCTCTCAGCGTCTCACCACGATGCGAATGCCGCCGGGCTCGATGCCCATCTTCCGCAGCCGGCGCCGCCGCCACCAGAGGGAGAGCGCCGCCACCCCCACCGCGCCCAGCAGGACCGGCAGCAGCAGCCCGATGAAGAAGATGGCGAGCGCGGCGAGGATCAGCCCGCCCGCCATCGCGCCGATCAGCACCGCGGCGCCGCCCAGCCGCGCGAGGAAGGCGTCGAGGCCGCTCGGCTTCGGCGGTTCGCGGAATTCTCCCTCCGGCGTCATGTCCAGCACCGGCGGGGGGCGGCGGAAATCGCTCATGCCCGCCATCTGGCCCCGCCGCCCCGGGCTGTTCAAGCCCCGTTGCGCGCGCCGCAACACTCCGTAAAGGAGGGGCGCCACGGAGACGCTTCCCATGCCCCTGCTCGGCTGCATCGCCGACGACTTCACCGGCGCCACCGACCTCGCCAGCATGCTCGTGCGCCACGGCATGCGCGCGGTGCAGGTGATCGGCGTGCCGCAGGCGCCGCTGCCCGAGGCGGATGCGGTGGTCGTCGCGCTCAAGTCCCGCACCATCCCCGCGGCCGAGGCGGTGGCGCAGTCGCTCGCGGCCTGCGAGGCGCTGCTCGGCGCCGGCGCGCGGCAGATCCTGTTCAAGTACTGCTCTACCTTCGACAGCACGGATCAGGGCAATATCGGCCCCGTGGCGGAGGCGCTGATGCGGCGGCTCGGCGCGGGCTTCGCCATCGCCTGCCCCGCCTTCCCCGCCAATGGCCGCACGATCTACCAGGGCCACCTCTTCGTCGGCGCGAGCCTGCTGAACGAGAGCGGCATGGAGAAGCACCCCCTCACGCCGATGACGGACGCGAACCTCGTGCGCGTGCTCGGCCGGCAGACGCGGCTCGGCGTGGGGCTTCTCCCCTTCGCGGTCGTGGAGCAGGGCCCGGCCGCGATCCGGCGCGAGATGGCGCGCCTCTCCGAATCCGGCCGCGCGCTCGCCATCGCGGATGCGGTGACGGAGGCGCATCTGATGGCGCTGGGCGAGGCCTGCGCGGAGCATCCGCTCGTCACCGGCGGCTCGGGCATCGCCATGGGGCTGCCGGAGAATTTCCGCCGCGCGGGGCTGCTGCCCGCCCGCACGGACGCCGACGCGCTGCCCCCTCCCGGCGGCTTCTGCGCCGTGGTCGCGGGCTCCTGCTCGCGCGCCACGCTCGGGCAGATCGGGCTCGCGCGCGATCACGTGCCGGTGCTGGAGCTCGACGCCCTCGCGACCCCCGATGCGGCCGCCCTCGCCGCTGAGGCCGCGGCCTGGATGGAGGGCAGGCTGGAGGCGGCGCGCCCCGTGGTGATCGCCGCCTCCGCGCCGCCCGAGCGCGTGGCCGCGCTGCAGGCGAGGCTCGGGCGCGAGGCCGCCGGCGCGCTGGTGGAGGAGGCGCTGGCCGAAATCGCGGCGCGCCTGGTCGCGCGCGGGGTGCGCCGCCTGGTGGTGGCGGGCGGCGAGACCTCGGGCGCGGTGGTGCAGCGCCTCGGCGTGCGCGAGCTGCGCATCGGCGCGGAGATAGATCCGGGCGTGCCCTGGACCCACACCACCATTCCCGCCGCGCCCGAGGGGCTGCACCTCGCGCTCAAGAGCGGCAATTTCGGCGCGCGCGACTTCTTCCTGAAGGCCTTCGCGGCATGAGCGAAGAGGCGCTGCGCGAGGAGCTGGTGGCGCTCGGCGCCTCGCTGTTCCAGCGGGGCTTCTCGGTGGGCAGCGCGGGCAACATCTCCGTCCGCCTGCCCGACGGCTATCTGATGACGCCGACCAACTCCTGCCTCGGCCGGCTGGAGGCGGCGCGGATCAGCAAGCTCGACCTCGCATGGAACCATGTGGGCGGCGACAGGCCGACCAAGGAGGTGTTCCTGCACCGCGCCTTCCTTGAGGCGCGGCCCGATGCGGGGGCGGTGGTGCATCTGCACTCCACCCACGCCACCGCCCTCTCCTGCCTCGATGGCGCGATCCCGCCGCTCACGCCCTATTTCGTGATGCGGGCGGGGCGCGAGGTTCCGCTCATTCCCTATTACCGGCCCGGCGATGCGGCGATGGAGCCCGCCATCCGCGAGGCGGCGCGCCGCGCCAAGGCCGTGCTGCTCGCCAACCACGGCCCCGTGATCTGCGGCCCCAGCCTGACCGACGCGGTGAACGCCGCCGAGGAGCTGGAGGAGGCCGCGAAGCTCGCGCTGCTGCTGCGCGGCGCGAACCCCCGCCTGCTGACGCCGGCGCAGGTGGACGACCTGCTCCGCACCTTCGGCTGAGCGAACCCACCGACAACCCGGAGAGAGAGCCCATGGACCGCACCGCGCCCACCGACCATCCCGTGCTGCCCGCCATCGCCGCGCGCTGGAGCCCGCGCAGCTATCTGGAGGAGGCGATCCCCGACGCCGATCTGCGCCGCGTGCTGGAGGCGGGGCGCTGGGCGGCCTCGGCCTACAACGAGCAGCCCTGGCTCTACCTCGTCACGCGCAGGCATGTGGAGCCGGAGGCGCATGCGAAGCTGCTCGCCTGCCTCGTGCCCTTCAACCAGGGCTGGGCCGTGCGCGCGCCGGTGCTCATCCTCGCCTGCTACCGGCAGACCATGGCGGGCAAGGGCACGCCCAACCGCTGGGCCGCCTACGACACGGGCCAGGCGAGCAGCGCCATGGCCATCGAGGCCGCCGCCCTCGGCCTTCAGATCCATCAGATGGCGGGCTTCGACGCCGCGGCCGCGCGCGCGGCCTTCGCCATTCCGGAGGATGCGGAGCCGATCGCGGCCATGACGCTCGGCAAGCCCGGCCCGGCGAGCGCGCTCGACGAGGCGCTGGCGCAGCGCGAGACGGCCCCGCGCGCGCGCAAGCCCTTCGGCGAGCTGTTCTTCGCCGGCGCCTGGGGCAAGGGGCTGTAGCAGCGCAAAGGGCGCCGCCCCTTTCGGAGCGGCGCCCTGGCCTGGTCGCACCGGCTGGCGCGGTTCAGGTGCTCGGCGTTTCGCTCGGCGCGGGAGCGGCCGGGGCGGCAGCCGCGGCGGCGGCGGCGGCCTTCTTCGCGGCGCGCGTGGCGGCGGCCTTCTTCGCGGCCTCCGCGCGCTTCGGGTCGGCGGCCTTCTTCGCGGCGGGCTTGGCGGCGGCCTTCTTCGGCGCGGCGGCCTTCTTCGCGGCGGGCTTGGCGGCGGCCTTCTTCGGCGCTGCGGCCTTCTTCGCGGCCGGCTTCCTGGCGGCGGCCTTCTTCGGCGTGGCGGCCTTCTTCGCGGCCGGCTTCTTGGCGGCGGCCTTCTTCGGCGCGGCGGCCTTCTTCGCGGCCGGCTTCTTGGCGGCGGCCTTCTTCGGCGCGGCGGCCTTCTTCGCGGCCGGCTTCTTGGCGGCGGCCTTCTTCGGCGCGGCGGCCTTCTTCGCGGCCGGCTTCTTGGCGGCGGCCTTCTTCGGCGCGGCGGCCTTCTTCGCAGCCGGCTTCTTGGCCGCGGGCTTCTTGGCCGCGACGCGCGCGCGCGCGGAGGCGGGCTTCGCCGTGCGGCGGCCGGTCGCCATCGCCATCGCCATCGCGCGTGGGGCCTTCTTGGGGGTGTCGGTGCTGTCGGTCACTGTGGATCTCCTCATTGCGCGCGTCGCGCGTCACCTGTGGGGCGTTGAGACGGTTCCGGCCGCCGCGCCCTCTCGCGGACATGGCCGGTGCAGAACTGCGCAGGCCGGGATTCCGGCGAAGGAGGAAAGCCCAGCGCGCCCAATGCGCCTCCGCCCGGCATCAGGCGACGGCCTCATGCCCTTCCTCCGAATCACCAGGGAGGCTTCTCCCATCGGACCCTGATCGCGAATCACGGATCACCCATCCTGCACGACGCCCGCCCTGGCCTGCGATCCCTTGCGTTCCCCTCGCTCTCGCGGCCGGCGCGGATGTGCGAGCGTGCAGTCGAATCGCGCGTCAATGCGTGCGTGCGCAACGCTATCGGAATGCGCATCGCGCGTGTCAAACACAATCTGGAGTCGCGCGCGCATTTTCGTCGCGCGTGAGTCGCGCGCGCATCATCCGCGTGCGGCGTGTCGCGGATGCGAAGAGGGCGAGGGAGCATTCCCTCGCCCTCCCGCGGAGAGATCGGAACAGCGCGGCGCACACCCCGCTGCGCGAGCGGCGAGCTTTTCCCCGCGCGCCGCTGGTCGCGCAGCGCTAGCCGCGCTGCGCGAGCGGCACGCCCGCCTCGCGCGCCGCTGGCCGCGCAGCGCTAGCCGCGCTGCGCGAGCGGCACGCCCGCCTCGCGCGCCGCTGGCCGCGCAGCGCTAGCCGCGCTGCGCGAGCGGCACGACAGGCCGCTGCTCCACGCCGGTGTAGCGCGAGAGCGGGCGGATCAGGCGGTTGTCGGCGGCCTGCTCCAGCACATGCGCGGCCCAGCCCGTGATGCGCGAGCAGACGAAGATGGGCGTGAACATCGGGATGTCGAAGCCCATCAGGTAGTAGGCGGGCCCGGCCGGGAAATCGAGGTTGGGGTGGATGCGCTTCTCCTCCAGCATCACCCGTGCGAGCACGGCGGAGGTGTTCATCCAGCGCTTGTCGCCCACCACCTCGGCCATCAGCTCCGCATACTTCTTCATGGTCGGCACGCGGCTGTCGCCGTTCTTGTACACGCGGTGGCCGAAGCCCATGACCAGCGCCTTGTGGTCGAAGCGCTCGCGCAGCCAGGCCTCGGCGGCCTCGGGCCCCGGGATTTCCTTCAGCATGTGCATCACCGCCTCGTTCGCGCCGCCGTGCAGCGGGCCCTTCAGCGCCGCGATGGCCGCGGTGATGGCGCCATGCATGTCCGCCATGGTCGAGGTGACGGTGCGCGCGGTGAAGGTGGAGGCGTTGAAGGTGTGCTCGGCGTAGAGGATCATCGAGACGTCGAAGGCCTTGATCACCTCCTTCTGCGGCACGCGCCCGAACACCATGTGGAAGAAGTTCTCGCACCAGGGCAGGGCCGGATCGGGCGCGATGGGCTCGAGCCCCTTGGAGAGCCGGTTGGTCGCCGCCACCGCGCAGGGGATCTTCGCCAGCAGCCGCATCGCCTTGCGGCGCTGCGCGGCGTCGCTGATGTCGGCCGTCTCGGGATCCTCCATCCCCATGAAGGAGACGGCGGTGCGGATCGCGTCCATCGGGTGCGCCTCCTTCGGGAACTCCCGCAGCACGCGCAGCAGGGCGGGGCTCAGGCCCCGCTCGGCCTTCTCCGCCGCCTGGAAGGCCGCAAGCTCGGCGCGCGTCGGCAATTCGCCGTTCCAGAGCAGATAGGCGACCTCGTCGAAGCTCGCCTCCTCGCAGAGATCCTGCACCGCATAGCCGCGATAGGTGAGGCTGTTCGTCTCCGGCATCACCTTGGAGATGGCGCTGTCATCGGCATAGACGCCGACCAGCCCCTTGCGCACTTCGATGGCGTCCGACATGGCGTGTCTTCCTCTTCCCCAGTCTTGTTGCGCCGCAGCTTAAGCGCGCGCGCCGGGGCGGCAAGGTGGGGCGGCCGCGCCCTATCCGCGCGGCGCGGCGGCGCGCGCGAGCCGGTCGCGGATGGCGGGCGCGAGGCCGCCGCCCGGCACCGGCATGGCCGCGATGCCGCGCAGCCCGAGGCGACGGCCCTCCGCATCCAGCCGGCGCAGCGCGCCGAAGAGGCGGCGCGCCGCCTCGCGGTCGTCGCGCGCGAGCGAGAGCTGCTCGGTGATCGCCGCCCCTGCGAGGGGCGGGCCGAAGGCGAGCAGCGCCTCGTCCGCCGCCACCTCCCGCGCATCGAGCCGCAGCGGCAGCACGGGCGCGTAGTGCGAGAGCAGCAGGCCAGGGCTGCGCAGCGTCGGCGCGGGCGCGGCCTCGGGCGAGAGCGGCCGCCCCACGGGGCCGATCACCGCCTCGATCGCCTCCACCGGCACGCCGCCGGGCCGCAGCAGCGCCGCCCCGCCCGCGCCGAGGTCGAGCACGGTGGACTCCACGCCCACCGCGCATTCCCCGCCATCGAGGATGGCGGCGATGCGCCCGCCCAGCTCCTCCATCACATGCGCGGGGCTTGTGGGGCTCACGCGGCCAGAGCGGTTGGCCGAGGGCGCGGCCACCGGCCCGCCGAAGGCGCGCAGCATGGCGAGCGCGAGATCATGCGCGGGCACGCGCACCGCCAGCGTGTCGAGCCCCGCCCCCGCCAGCAGCTCCACCCGGCAATCGGCCCGGCGCGGCAGTACGAGGGTGAGCGGCCCGGGCCAGAAGCGCGCGGCGAGCGCGCGGGCGCGCGCATCGGCGCGCACCTCGGCGAAGGCGGAATCGGCGTCGGCGAAGTGGCAGATCAGCGGGTTGAAGTGCGGCCGCCCCTTGGCAGCGAAGATTTCGGCCACCGCCGCGGCGTTGCGCGCATCCGCGCCCAGCCCATAGACCGTCTCTGTCGGGAAGGCGACGAGCGCGCCCGCGCGCAGCAGCGCCGCGGCGTCGAGCGGATCGTCGAGCAGCGCCGTCACGCCGCCCTCAGCCCTCGCGCCCCCAGGCGATGAAGCCCTCGTTGCGGTAGCCCGGCTTGCCGTAGCGCAGCCGCGCGCCCGCGGCGTCGAACATGCGCCCGCCGGCCGCCTCCAGCACCGCCTGCGCGGCCGCCGTGTCCCATTCCATGGTGCGGCCATCGAGCCGCGGCGAGACATCGGCCAGCCCTTCCGCGATGCGCGCGTATTTGAGCGCGGAGCCCATCACCAGAGTCTCCGCCACCGGGATCGGCGGCTGGAAGCCCGCCTCGCCCGTGTCCTTGCGGTGGCTGCGGCTCGCCATGAGCGTGAGCCCCTGGGGCGGCGGGCGGCGGGCGGCGATGGGCCGGCGCACCCCGTCGCGCTCCACCCAGGCGCCGTGCCCCGGCAGCCCGGCGTAGATCGCGGGCTCGGCCGGCGCGCCGAGCACGCCCAGCGTGGCGTAGCCCTCCTCCACCAGCGCGATGCACACGCAGTATTCCGGCAGACCCGCTGCGAACTCCTTGGTGCCGTCCAGCGGGTCCACCAGCCAGAAGCGCGGCGGGGGCGGCGGGGGTTCGCCGCCCGCGGCCATCGCCTCCTCGGCGATGATGGGGATCTCGGGCGCGGCGGCGCGCAGCCCCTCGATGATGATGCCCTCCGAGAGATGGTCGGCGGCGGTGACGGGGCTCGCATCGCCCTTGCGCTCCACCGCGAAGCCGGCGCGGCGCACGGCCTCGATCGCCGCCCCCGCCTCGCGCGCGAGGCGGACGGCCAGTTCCAGGAGATCCTCGTGGGTCATGGGCGGTGGTTAGGGCCTCGGGCGGGATGACGCAATGCGCGCGCGCGCCTATCGTGGACCGACACGGAATCGCCGCACAGGACAGCCCCATGCTCGAGATCGCCTTCGCCAAGCCCGCGCTGCCGAAAGCGGGCGCCCTCGCGCTGCTGCTGCCGGAGGGGATGCCGGGCGAGGCGCCGCTCGCCGGCCTCGCCGCGCAGCTCGACGCGGCGATGCAGGGCGGCCTCGCGCGCGCGCTGGAGGCGGCGGGCTTCAAGGGGCGCAAGGGCCAGTCCGTCACGCTCTGGGCGCCGGCGCCGGGGCTCACGCGCGTGCTGGTGCAGGGCACGGGCAAGGCCGAGGGCGCGGAGTGGGAGAAGGCCGGCGCCGCCGCCGCCGCCGCCCTCGCGGCCGAGCCCGCCGCGCTGCTCGCCGCCGAGGGCGCGGACGCGACCGCGCTCGCCGCCATCGCCATGGGCGCGGTGCTGCGCCGCTACCGCTTCGACCGCTACCGCACCACCGAGAAGCCCGAGGACAAGCCGAAGCTCGCGAAGCTCACCCTCGCCACGGCCGAGGCCGCCGCCGCCCGCGCCGCCTTCGCGCCCATGAAGGCGGTGGCGGAGGGCGTCTTCCTCACCCGCGACCTCGTCTCCGAACCGGCCAATGTGCTCACCCCCGCCGTCTTCGCTGAGCGCTGCCTCGGGCTCGCGAAGCTCGGGCTGGAGGTGGAGGTGCTCGGCCCGAAGGAGATGAAGAAGCACGGCATGGGCGCGCTGCTCGGCGTCGCGCAGGGTTCGGCGAACGAGCCGCGCCTCGTCGTGCTGCGCTGGAACGGGGCCTCGGCCGGCAAGGGCAGGGGCGCGAAGGCCGAGAAGCCGGTGTGCTTCATCGGCAAGGGCGTCACCTTCGACACGGGCGGCATCTCCATCAAGCCCGCCGCCGGCATGGAGGACATGAAGTGGGACATGGCCGGCGCCGGCGCGGTGGCCGGGCTGATGGCCGCGCTGGCCGGCCGCAGGGCGAAGGTGGATGCGGTGGGGCTGCTCGGCCTCGTCGAGAACATGCCCTCCGGCACGGCCCAGCGCCCGGGCGATGTGGTGAAGAGCGCCTCGGGCCAGACCATCGAGGTGATCAACACCGACGCCGAGGGCCGCCTGGTGCTGGCCGACGTGTTCCACTACGCCATCGAGCGCTTCGACCCGCAGTTCATGGTGGACCTCGCCACCCTCACCGGCGCGATCATCATCGCGCTCGGCCACGAGCATGCGGGGCTCTTCTCCAACGACGACGAGCTCGCCGCGCGCATCGAGGCGGCCGGCCGCGCCACGGGCGAGCTGTGCTGGCGCATGCCGCTGGCCGAGGCCTACGACAAGCAGCTCAAGTCCGACATCGCGGACATGAAGAACGTGGGCGGGCGCCCGGGCGGGGCCATCACCGCCGCGCAGTTCCTGCAGCGCTTCGTGCAGGGCAAGCGCTGGGCGCATCTCGACATCGCCGGCACGGCCTGGAGCAGCAAGGACCGGGACACCGTGCCCAAGGGCGCCACCGCCTTCGGCGTGCGGCTGCTCGATCGCCTGGTCGCGGATCACTGCGAGGGCTGAGCCGTGCTGCGCCTGCGCCGCGCCGCACCGGCCGGCGCGCTGCTGCTGCGCCCGGTGCTGGAGGGCGGGCCGCCGCACCCCTCGGGCTTCGCCGGGCGGCCGGGCGAGATCCTCGACATCGGCCCGCGCGAGCGCTGGGTGGGCGCGGACGGCGCCGCCACCCCCGCGCAATGGGAGCGCGTGGGCGCGGAGTGCGTCGCCGCCGCCGGCGAGGCGGGGCGCGTGGCGCTGGACGCGCGCGGCCTGCCCGATGCGGTGGCCGTCGCCCTCGGCGTGGGGGCCGCGCTGCGCGCCTGGCGCTTCACCGCGCTGCAGGGCAAGCCGCCGCCCGGGCCGCGCCGCATCGCCCTGCTGCTCGACGACCCCGAGCGGGCGCGGCCGCTCTGGGCGCGGGCCGAGGCGGGGCTCGCCGGGACCTTTCTCGCGCGGGAACTCTCCGCCGAGCCGGCCAACCGCCTCACCCCGCGCGTTTTCGCGAGGCGGCTGAAGGCGCTGGAGGCGGAGGGGCTCTCCGTCCAGGTGATCAAGCCCGCGCGGCTGCGGCGCATGGGCGCGGGGGCGCTGCTCGCCGTGGGCGGGGCGGCGGCGGAGGGGCCGCGCCTCGTCGTGCTGCGCTGGAAGGGCGGCTTCGCCGCGCCCCCCGTGGTCTTCGTGGGCAAGGGCGTCTGCTTCGACACGGGCGGGGTGTCGGTGAAGCCCGCCGCCGGCATGGAGGCGATGCGCCAGGACATGGCCGGGGCCGCCGCCTGCGCGGGCGCGATGCTGGCGCTGGCGCGCCGCCGCTCGCCCTGCCCCGCGGTCGCGGTGCTCGCCATCGCCGAGAACGCGCTGGGGGCTGCGAGCTATCGGCCCGGCGATGTGCTCACCACCCTCTCCGGCCGCAGCGTCGAGGTGGTGGACACCGACGCCGAGGGCCGCCTGATCCTCGCGGATGCGCTGCACCACGCGATCCAGCGCTTCCGCCCCCAGGCGGTGATCGACGTGGCGACGCTGACGGGCAGCGTGATCACCGCGCTCGGCCATCACCGCGCGGGGCTGTTCGGCAATGACGCGGCGCTGGGCGCGCTGATCGCCGCGGCGGGCGAGGCGGTGGGCGAGCGCGTCTGGCCCCTGCCCATCGGCGAGCGGCACCGCGAGGATCTGCGCTCCGACATCGCGGACCTGCGGCAATGCGCGCCCGCGGGCTCCGGCGCCTGGGGAGGGCGGCTGCTGCCCGACGCTTGCCACGCCGCCGCCTTCCTGCGCGAGTTCGTGGGCGGGCTGCCCTGGGCGCATCTCGACATCGCGGGCGTGGATTCCGCCGAGAGCCCGGAGCTGCCGGCCGCCAAGGGCCAGCCCACCGGTTTCGGCGCGCGGCTGCTCGATGCGCTGATCGAGCGGCATTTCGAGGATCCGCACCGTATATAGCGGAAGGCCCACCCCGAGGGAGGAACACGCCGCATGAAGGCCGTCTGGTACGAACGCACGGGCCCGGCCCGCGAGGCGCTGGTGTTCGGCGAGATGCCCACGCCCTCGCCCGGCCCGGGCGAGGTGCTGGTGCGCCTCGCCGCCTCCGGCGTGAACCCCTCGGACTGGAAGGCGCGGGCGGGCAGCCGCCCCATGGTGGCGCCGCGCGTCATCCCGCACAGCGACGGGGCGGGCGTGATCGAGGCGGTGGGCGCGGGCGTGAACCCCGCACGCATCGGCGAGCGCGTGTGGATCTGGAACGGCCAGTGGAAGCGCGCCTTCGGCACCGCGGCGCAGTACATCGCCCTGCCCTCGGCCCAGGCGGTGCGGCTGCCCGACACCACCTCCTTCGTCGAGGGCGCCTGCCTCGGCATCCCCGCCCTCACCGCCCTGCGCGCGGTGCTCACCGATGGCGGGGTGGCGGGGCGGAGCGTGCTGGTGGCCGGCGGCGCGGGGGCGGTGGGGCATTACGCCATCCAGTTCGCGCGGCGGCTCGGCGCGCGGCAGGTGATCGCCACCGTCTCCAGCCCCGAGAAGGCGCGCCGCGCCATGGAGGCCGGGGCGGACGCCTGCGTGGACTACCGCCAGGAGGATGCGGCCGAGCGCGTGAAGGAACTGACCGACGGCCGCGGCGTGGACCGCATCGTGGAGGTGGACATCGCCGCCAACGCGCCCCTGCTGCCGCGGCTTCTGGCGCAGGATGGGCTGTGCGTCGTCTATGGCTCGGGCGCGCCCGAGTTCACCCTGCCCTTCTTCCCGATGATCCTGGGCGGCTTCGGGCTGCGGTTCTTCATCGTCTATGAGCTGAGCCCGCCCGCGCGCGCGGAGTGCGAGGCGCTGCTGACGCGCTGGCTCGCCGAGGGCGTGCTGATCCACGCCATCGCGGGGCGGCTGCCGCTCGCCGAATGCGCCGCGGCGCACGAGATCGTGCAGGCGGGCAGCGCCATCGGGAACATCGTGCTCGACATCGCCTGATGGCGGAGATCGGCTTCTACCACCTCACGCGCTCCAGCCTCGAACAGGCGCTGCCGCGCCTGCTGGGGCGGGTGCTGGCGCTGCCCGCGCGCGCCCTGGTGCTCTGCGCCAGCGAGGAGCGGCTGCGCGCGCTGGACGATGCGCTCTGGACCTGCCCGGAGCCCGACTGGCTGCCGCACGGCACGCGGGATGCGGAGTGCCAGCCCATCTTCCTCACGCTCGAGGACGCCCCGCCGGCCAATGGCGCGCAGCATCTGTTCCTGACCGAGGGGGTGGAGAGCGCGCATCTCGATCTCTACGCGCGCGTCTTCGACCTGTTCGACGGGGGCGACGCGGCGCAGGTGGAGGCCGCGCGGCGACGCTGGGCGGCGGCCAAGGCGGCGGGCCATGGGCTGACCTATTGGCGGCAGACGGCGCGGGGGTGGGAGCGGGGGTGAGTGGCTCCCCACGACGCCGCTGCGCGCCGTCGCGGGGGCCCCGGGAGAACTCCCCACGACGCCGCTGCGCGTCGTCGCGGGGGCCCCGTTGAGGCTCTGAATCTGGGAGGGTGGCGCCTCCTTCCGCGGCAGAGCCGCGGAAGGGCTCCGCCGGGGGCGAGGCCGGAGGGCGTGCGTTTCCTGGCCATTCGCGCGAGGCGCGGAGGAGGAGATGGCCGGCGTCATTCGCCCGCTCCGGGCGGAGGCGCGGCTTCGCCGCGCCGGAGCAGCGCGCCCCGCACAGGCCGGGCGCCCATGGGGCCCCCGCGACGGCGCGCAGCGGCGTCGTGGGGAACTCGGGGGGCCCCCGCGACGGCGCGCAGCGGCGTCGTGGGGAACTCAAGAATCCATCATGATCCCCGTCAGCGTCGCCATCTCGCGCCAGCGCGCCACCTCCTCCTGCTGGAAGGCGCCGAACTCCAGCGGCATCAGCGGCGCGGCGTTCAGCCCCGCCGCCACCGCGCGCGCCGCGACGGCGGGCTCGCCCAGCGCCTGCAGGAAGGCCGCGGCGATCTGCTCCACGCGCGGCAGCGCCGTGCCGCGCGGCGCGAAGAGGCCGAACCACGCATCCACCGCCATGAAGGGGAAACCCGCCTCCGCCGCCGTGGGCAGCTCCGGAAACTCGGCGAGCCGCGCCGCCGCGCCGATGGAAAGGGCGCGCAGCCGCCCCTCGCGCACCAGGCTCACCACGCCGGGCCAGGTGGAGACGTAGAAATCCACCACCCCCGCCACCGTGTCCTGCGTCGCCGGCCCGCCGCCGCGATAGGGCACATGCGTCGCGTCCATGCCGGTGCGGCGCACGAAGGTCTCCGCGATCACATGCGAGGCCGAGCCCGCCTGCGAGGAGGCGTAGGAAACGCGCCCGCCATTGCGGCCCATCGCCACCAGCCCCGCCATGTCGCGCGCGCGCGAGCCGGCGGGCACCACCGTCGCGTGGTGCACGGTGGCGAGCCGCGCGACGGGCGTGAAGCTCTCGATCACATGGTAGGGCAGGTTGCGCGCCATCCACTGGTTCGAGGCGTGGGTCTGGTTGTGGCCGAGCACCACCGTGTTGCCGTCGGGCGCGGCGCGCGCCGCGGCCTCGGTGCCGATGATGCCGCCCGCGCCGCCGCGATTGTCCACCACCACCGGCTGGTTGAGCAGCGCGCCCGCGCGCTCGCCGACCACCCGGGCCAGGATGTCGGTCGAGCCCCCTGGCGGGGCGGGCACGATCACGCGCAGCGGCGCGGATTGCGCGCGCGCCACGGCGGGCGCGGCGAGCAGCGCGAACAGCGGGCGGCGGGAAAGGCGCATCGGGGTCACTCCGGCAGGGTGGCGAGGAAATCGAGAAGATGGCGCGTCACGGCCGCGGGCTGCTCCTGCTGCACCCAATGGCCCGCGCCGGGGAGGAGGTGCACCGCGCGCATCGCGGTGCAGGCCGTGCCGTTCATCCGCTCGAGCGCGCCCGGAACCTGGTGGATGCCCCAATCCGCTGCGCCCGCGATGAACAGCGAGGGCACGGCGATGGCCTGCCCCGCGAAGGCCTCGAGATCGGCGTCGAAGCGGCGCGAGGTGCGGATGCGATACCAGTTCAGCCCGCCCTGGAAGCCGGTGCGCGCATACTCGCCCGCATAGACGGCGAGCTCCGCCTCCGTCAGCCAGGGCGCCGCGCGCGCGGGCGTGTGGGGGGCCACCGTCTGCGCCATCGTCTCGTGCAGCTTCATCACGTAGTAGGTGGGCAGCTTCGCCAGCTCCTCCGCCGTCCAGGCGGCGAGCGGGTGCGGCGCGTTGTGCGGCCAGTCCGCGCTCTTCATGTGGTAGTAGCCGCGCAGGAAGGCGGCGAGCCCCTGCGGCGCGCCGCGCATGTCGGCATCGGCCTCGGGCGTCGAGTAGTACCAGTGGTAGTGCTTGCGCCCGATGGCGGCGAGCTCGGCCTGGATGTCCTGCCCCGGCGGGGGCGCGCCGTCGCCGAGCCGCGCGGGCGGGCCGGCGAAGGGCGCGGACATCAGCACCAGGGCGGGGAAGAGGTCGGGCCGGATCAGCGCGGCATAGGCCGCGACGGGCGAGCCGAAATCATGCCCCACCAGCAGCCGCACCCGCGGCGCGCCGAGCGCGGCGACCAGCCCCATCGCGTCCCGCGCCAGGTTCATCAGGCGATAGGCGGCGAGATCGGCCTCGAAGCGCGTGTCGGCGCCGGTGGTGCGGCCATAGCCGCGCTGATCGGGCGCGACGACGTGATAGCCGGCCGCCGCGAGCGGCCCCATCACATGCCGCCAGGAATAGGCGAGCTCCGGGAAGCCGTGCAGCAGCAGGATGAGCGGCCGCCCCGGCTCGCCCGCCTCCAGCACATGCATGTGCAGGCCGTTGACGTGCCGGATGACGCGCGCGCGGAGGCCCGGCGGCAGGGGAAGGGGCGGGAGGCTCTCCTCGGTCATGGCGCGTCCTGGCGTTTCCGCCCCGAGGATAGGGCGCGAATCAGGCGGCCTCCAGGGCCTCGCTCAGCGTCAGCCACTCCGTCTCCAGCGCCTCCATCTCGCGCGCGATGGCCGCGCGGCGGGCGGTGGCGCGGGCGATGAGGTCGGGCTTGTTGCGCTCGTAGAGGCGCGGGTCGGAGAGCGCGCCGTCGATCACCCGCGCCTCCTCGCCGAGCTTCGCCATCTGCGCCTCCACGGCCTTGAGGCGCTGGCGCAGGGGGGCGAGGTTCTGGCGCTGCTCGGCGCGTTCGCGGCGTTCGTCGCGGCGCGCCGGCGCCTCGGCGGGCCTCGCCGCGCCGCGCGCGCGCTCGGCCAGATGCGCGCGGTAGTCCTCGAGATCGCCCTCGAAGGGGCGCACCGTGCCGTCGGCCACGAGCCAGAGCCGGTCGGCCACCAGCTCCACCAGATGCGGGTCGTGGCTGATGAGCAGCACCGCGCCCCGGTAGTCGGCCAGGGCGCGCACCAGCGCCTCGCGCGCGTCGATGTCGAGGTGGTTGGTCGGCTCGTCGAGGATGAGCAGATGCGGCGCCTCGCGCGTGGTCAGCGCCAGCAGCAGCCGCGCCTTTTCGCCGCCCGAGAGCGAGGCCACGCGCGTCTCCGCGCGATCGGCGTCCAGGCCGAAGCGGGCGAGCTGCGCGCGGTGCTGCGTCTCGTTCGCGCGCGGCAGCGCCTCGGCCATGTGCGAGAGCGGCGTGCCGGCGGGGTCCAGCTCATCGGCCTGGTGCTGGGCGAAATAGCCCACGCGCAGCCGCCGGTCGCGGTGCATCTCGCCCGCGAGCGGCGCGAGACGCCCCGCGAGCAGCTTGGCCAGGGTGGACTTGCCGTTGCCGTTCGCGCCCAGCAGGGCGATGCGGTCCTCCTGGTCGAGCCGGATGTCGAGGCCGCGCAGCACCACGCGCTCGCCATAGCCCGCCACCCCGTTGCGGAGCTGCAGGATGGGCGGGGGAAGCGGCTCGGGCTCGGGGAAGGCGAAGCGGGTCGGCGCCTCCTCCACGATGGCCTCGATGGGGGGCAGCTTCTCCAGCGCCTTGAGGCGGGATTGCGCCTGGCGCGCCTTGGTGGCCTTGGCGCGGAAACGGTCCACGAAGGCCTGCATGTGCGCGCGCTGGGCGGCGATGCGCGCGTTCAGCGCCGCCTGCTGCTGCGCGCGCTCGGTGCGGATGCGCAGGAAGCTCTCGAAATTGCCGGGGTAAAGGGCGATGCGGCGCTGGTCGAGATGCGCGATCGCGTCCACGCAGCGGTCGAGCAGGCCGCGGTCATGGCTGATGACGATGGCCGCGCCGGAGAATTTCCGCAGCCATTCCTCGAGCCAGAGCGCGGCCTCGAGGTCGAGGTGGTTGGTCGGCTCGTCGAGCAGCAGCAGATCGGGCTCGAGGAACAGGGCGCGCGCGAGGGAGACGCGCATGCGCCAGCCGCCCGAATACTCGCGCGAGGGGCGGGCCTGGGCGGCGGCGTCGAAGCCGAGCCCGGCGAGGATGGCGGCCGCGCGCGCGGGGGCGGCCTCGGCGCGGATGGCGATCAGCCGCTCATGGATTTCGGCGGCGCGGCCGGGCTCGGGCCCGGCCTCCAGCTCGGCCAGCAGCGCGGCGCGCTCCGCATCGGCGGCGAGCACCACCTCGAGCAGCGACTCCTCGCCCGCCGGCGCCTCCTGCGCCACATGGCCGAGGCGCGCGCGCGCGGCGAGGCGGATTTCGCCGCCATCGGGCGCGACCTCGCCCAGGATGGCGCGGAGGAGGGTGGACTTGCCCGCCCCGTTGCGCCCGACGAGGCCGATCTTGCGGCCTGTGTCCACCTGCAGCGAGGCGCCCTCCAGCAGCGGCCGCCCGGCCATGCGCAGCGTGAGGTCGCGGATCGTGAGCACCGTCATGGCGGGGGTGTAGCTTCCTCGGGGCTTGCGCGGGAAGCGGCGGCAGGCTTGAAGGCGCGCGATCCGACGTCAGAGGACGCCCCCATGGCCATCGAACGCACCTTTTCCATCATCAAGCCCGACGCGACGCGCCGCAACCTGACCGGCAAGATCAACGCGATCTTCGAGGAGAACGGGCTGCGCATCGTGGCGCAGAAGCGCATCTGGATGAGCCGCGCCCAGGCCAAGGAGTTCTACAAGGTCCACGCCGCCCGCCCCTTCTACAACGACCTGGTGGACTTCATGGTCTCCGGCCCCGTGGTGGTGCAGGTGCTGGAGGGCGAGAACGCGGTCGCGAAGAACCGCGAGCTGATGGGCGCGACCAACCCGGCGAATGCGGCCGAGGGCACCATCCGCAAGCTCTTCGCCGAGAGCATCGAGGCGAACTCGGTGCACGGCTCCGACAGCCCCGAGAACGCGGCGATCGAGATCGCCTATTTCTTCGCCGGCTGCGAGATCGTGGGCTGACAGGCCCGGCCTGACGGGGGCGGTGCGCCGGCCGCGCCGGCGCCGCCCTCGGCCGCCGCGATCGCCTCGGCCAGCGCCACCATCCGCCGCGCCCGGTCCATGATCGGGTAGTCCACGAAGCGCCCCTCCACGCGGATGGAGGCGAGGCCCTCGGCCTCGGCCGCGGCGAAGGCGGCGATGATGCGCCGCGCCCGCGCCACCTCCTCGGCGGGCGGGGAGAAGGCGGCGTTGGCCGGGGCGATCTGGTCGGGATGGATGCAGAGCTTGCCCTGGAAGCCCAGCGCCGCCCCGCGCGCGCAGGAGGCGGCGAAGCCCTCGGCGTCCGCCAGCTCGATCCAGACCGTGTCCACCGGCGCCTCGAGCCCGGCGGCGCGGCTGTGCAGCACCATCGCCGCGCGCGCGGGGGCGAGCTCCTCCTCCTCCCGCCCCCAGGCGAGGCCGAGGTCGAGCGTGTAATCCCCCGCGCCGAAGGCGAGGCGGCGCACCCGTCCGCCCAGCCCGGCCGCGGCGGCGGCCAGCTCGGGCAGGGCTGCGAGGCCGCGCGCGCTCTCCAGGATGGGCATCAGCTCGATGGCGCGGGGGGCGAGGCCGCGGGCGCGCTCCAGCGCGGCCAGCATCCAGTCCACCGCGACCAGCTCCGCCGGGGCTTCGAGCTTGGGCAGCACGATGCCGTCGAGCCAGGGCCCCGCCACCGCCTCGATGTCGCCGAAGCACCATTCGGTGGCGAAGCCGTTGACGCGCACGAAGGCGCGGGCGCGGCGCGGCCCCTCCAGCGCCGCCCGCACCGCGGCCCGGGCCGCGGCCTTGGCCGGCACGGCCACCGCGTCCTCCAGGTCGAGGATCGCGGCGTCGGCGGGCAGGGCCAGCGCCTTGCCGGCCCGCCGCGCATGGTCGCCGGGGGCGAAGAGGAAGCTCCGGCAGGGGCGAAGGGTCATGCGGCGTCTCCCCGGGTCGGTCGGGGGGCATCCTGGGGCGGGCGGGGGGCGGGGTCCAGCCGGCCGCCCCACCCTGGTCAGCCGCCGCGATCGGGCCGAGACTTCGCCCGCGCCCGCCAGAGGCGCCCGCCCCGGCACGCGGAGGCGCGGAGGAGGAGGGGAGGGAACATGTCGCGCGACGGCCAGATGGCCCTGGTGGCCTTCCTGCAGGCGCAGAACTGCTCGAACTATCCCGGTTCCTGGCGGCACCCGGCCACCATGCAGGACTATCTCGGCGCGGAATACTACCAGCGCATCGCCCGCACGCTGGAGGCGGGCTGCTTCCACATGGCCTTCTTCGACGACCGCCTCGCCATGCCCGACATCCTGGGCGACGACCATGCCGAGACGGTGCGCCACGGCATCCGCGCCGTGAAGCTCGACCTCGTCTCCATCCTCACCGCCATGGGGCTGGCCACGCGCCATCTGGGCCTCGGCGCCACCTATTCGACCACCTACTACGAGCCCTTCCACGTCGCGCGCGTCTTCGCCACGCTCGACCATCTGCTGGGCGGGCGGGTCGCCTGGAACGTCGTCACCTCGCTCAACGACAGCGAGGCGCGCAACATGGGCGCGGCGGCGCATCTCGAGCACGACCTGCGCTACGACCGCGCCGACGAGTTCCTGGAGGTGGTGCTCGGCCACTGGGATTCCTGGGAAGAGGACGCGCTGGTGCAGGACCGCGCGAGCGGCCTCTTCGCCGATCCGGCCAAGGTGCGGCGCCTCGACTTCGAGGGGCGCTGGTTCCGCTCGCGCGGGCCCTTCACCGTGCCGCGCACGCCGCAGGGCCGGCCGGTGCTGATCCAGGCGGGGCAGAGCGGGCGCGGCCAGCGCTTCGCCGCGCGCTGGGGCGAGCTGATCTTCGTCATCCAGCCGCAGCTCGAGGCCGCTCGGCGCGCCTGGCGCGCCTTCAAGGACCAGGTGGCCAGCGCCGGCCGCGACCCGGGGCGGGTGCGCGTCTGCCCCGCCATCTACGTGATTCTGGGCGAGACCGAGGCCGCCGCGGCGGAGAAGCGCGCGCTGATCGAGAGCCTGGCGCGGCCGGTGGACGGGCTCGCCCTGCTCTCGGAGGTGCTGAACGTGGACTTCTCGAAGAAGGGGCTCGACGAGGCCTTCACCGACGAGGAGCTGGCCGGCATCACGGGGCTGCAGGCCCTGCGCGACCGCGTGGTGGCGCAGTCCGGCAAGCGCAACCCGACGCTGCGGGACTTCGTGGAGATCAGCGGCCGCGGCACCATCCGGGAGTTTCCGGTCTTCTGCGGGACCGCTCCGCGCGTGGCCGAGGAGATGCAGGCCTGGTTCGAGCAGGAGGCCTGCGACGGCTTCGTGATCGCGGCCACCCACATGCCCGGAAGCTACGAGGACGTGGTGCGGCTTCTGGTGCCCGAGCTGCAGCGGCGCGGGCTGTTCCGCCGCGGCTATCAGGGCACGACATTGCGCGAGAACCTGGGCCTGCCGCGCGCCCGGCCCTTCGACTGGCGGGCTCCGGGCGGGGGGTAGCCTCCGGGCGCGCCCCGATCGCGGGCTGTTGATGCGCCTGTGTCCTGGCCCGCAGCCGCCACGCCGGGCCGCAACGCGGCGCGCCGCCCTGGGTGCGCCATCGCTGCGCCATCCGGGCGGCATGTCATGCCGACCGTATCAGTTACCCACCGGCGATCCCGACCCGCCGTGGATGAAACTGTGGCACTATGGTTTGGCTGGTGGCGAGGTCGGCATGCCGATGGTGCGCCAGAGCCCGCGTGTCAGTTTCTGTCTAGGCCGGAAAACGCTCCAGCAGCTCGATGGAGATGTTCTCCGGCCCGCGGATGAAGCAGATTCGGATGCCCGGGCGCGGCGAGTTCGGCTCCATGGTGAAGTGAACGCCCTTGGCCTTGAGGCGGGCCACCATCTCGTCCAGCCCGCCCTCCACGGCGAAGCCGAAATGGTCGATGCCCTTGTAGGGCGCGATGGGCGCCTCGGCCGCCGTGGCGTCGCTCTGGACGATGAAGATGTCCGTCCCGCCGAGCCTGAGATCGATGCGCGGCTTGCCCTGCTGCATGCTGCGGATCACCTCCGCGCCCAGCATCTCCTCGAACCAGGCGGCGGTGGCCTCGGGGTCGGGGCTGCGCAGATGGATGTGGTCGTAGCGGAGGCGGGGCATCGGCGTGGTCCTTTCCGTCGGGGAGAGGGGGAGGGGGCTCATACCAGCGGCCGCTGATTTCGACTCCTGAGAAGCCGGTGCGGCCGCTGGTATGCCTTTGTTTTGGCGCGCAGCCGCCCGCCAACCCTGCGCGCGATACGGTCGGCATGTCATGCCGACCGTATCAGGGGGCGAGTTCGATCACCGCATCGGCGGCGAAGCCGCCTTCTCCCGCGGGCAGCACGAAGAAGGGGTTGATGTCCACCGAGACCAGCCGCTCGCCCGCCGCCGCGCCGAAGGCGGAGAGCCTGGACAGCGCCTCGGCCAGCGCCGCCACGTCGGCCCTGGGGCGGCCGCGCGCGCCGTCCAGCAGCGGAAAGCCCTTGAGCGAGCGGATCATCGCCTCCGCCTCCGCCACGCCGAAGGGGCAGCGGCGGAAGGCGACATCCTTCAGCACCTCGATGAAGACGCCACCCAGCCCCACCATCGCCACGGGGCCGAAGACCGGGTCGCGGAGCAGGCCGAGCGCCATCTCCACCGCGCCCTTGATCTGCCTGGCCACCAGCACGCCCTCGAGGCGCGCGCCGGGCGCGTGCTCGGCCGCGCGGGCCATCAGCGTGGCGAAGCCTTCGCGCACCGCCGCCTCGTCCGCCACGTCGAGCAGCACGCCGCCGATCTCGCTCTTGTGCAGGATGTCGGGCGAGAGGATCTTCATCACCACGGGGAAGCCGAACTCCCGCGCCGCGGCCACGGCCGTCTCCACCGCGGGGCAGGCGCGCTCGGGCACGGCGGGGATGCCCGCCTCTGCCAGGATGCGCTTCGCCTCGGCCTCGGAGGGCGCCTCGGCCGGCAGGGCGATGGCGGGCAGGGGCGGCGGGGCGGCGGGGGCGGCGGCGAAGGCCGCGCCGAAGCGGCCCAGCGCGTGCAGCGCCACCACCGCGCGCGTCGGATCCTCGAAGACGAGGAAGCCGTCGCGCTCGTAGTCGCGCACCATCTCGGGGGGCGCGATGACGCTGAGCGCCCAGACGCGGTCGGGGTGGTCCTGCATCACCGCCTTCATCTGCGCGCGCACCTTGGGCGCATTGGTGGTGGAGCCGCCCACCTGGGTGAAGAAGCCGAGGCAGGAGGTGTAGCCGCCCTCCTCCACCATGCTGCGCGTGAAGGCGCCGATCAGCTCGATCTGGTTGAAGGCCTGGGCCGTGCAGTCCACCGGGTTGGCGGGCGCGCAGAAGGGCACGAGGCCGCGCAGCCGCGCCTGCGCCGCCTCCGGCATGGGCGGCATGGGAAAGCCGAGGGATTCCGCCACGTCGCTGATCAGCACCCCCGCGCCCCCCGAGACGGTCATCACGCCCAGAGTGTTGTGCGCGGGGTAGATGCGCTTCGTCGCGGCGTAGGCGATGTCGAGCAGCTCCTCCGTGTTGCGGGCGCGCACCACGCCGAACTCGGCGAGCACCGCCTCGGTCACCGCGTCGTCGCCGGCGATGGAGGCGGTGTGGGACTGCGCGGCGCGCGCGCCGAGCGCGCTGCGGCCCACCTTCATCATCACGATGGGCTTGCGGTTGCGCCGCGCGAGATCGAGCGCGGCGAGGAACTTCGCGCTCTCGCGGATTCCCTCCGCATAGGCGCAGATCACGTCGATCTCGGGGGATTGCGCCATCCAGCCCAGCACGTCGCCCAGCGCCACCTCCGCCTCGTTGCCGGTGGTGACGACGACATTGGTGCCGATGCCGCGGTTGCGCGCGAGCGAATAGAGATGCGTGCCATAGGCGCCGGACTGCGAGGCGATGCCGATGCGCCCCGCGATGGGCCAGCCCTGCTCGAAGGAGGAGGAGAAGATCGGGTAGAAGCCGATCGCGTCGTTGAACAGGCCGAGGCAGTTGGGCCCCAGCATCCGCATCCCGTGCCGCCTGGCCGCGGCCACCATGCGCGCCTGGGCCTCGGCGCCCTTCTCGTCCACCTCGGCGAAGCCCGCGGTGAAGACGATGGCGGCCTTGGTGCCCTTCGCCCCCAGCGCCTCGATGGCCTCGATCGCCGCCTCGCCCGGCACCGCCACGAGGCCGACATCGGGCGTCTCGGGCAGGGAGGCCACATCGGGAAAGGCCGGGATGTCCTGCACCGAGGGCCGCTTGGGGTTCACCGGGAAGATGGCCCCCCGGAAGCCGCGCGCCTTCATGTAGGCGATGGGCCGCCCGCCGATGCGCGTGGGATCGTCCGATGCGCCGACGATGGCGATGGAGCGCGGGCGGATCATCGGGTCGAGCGTGGCGAAGTCCATGTCTGGCGTTCCGTCCCTTGAATCCGTTCTCGTTCAGTCCGCGAGGAGGCGTGCGAAGACGGCGCGCGCCGCCTCCAGCTCCTCGATCCGCACGCATTCCTGCGGCGTGTGCGCGGTGGCGATGCTGCCCGGCCCGAGGATCACGCAGGGGGCGAGCGTCTGCAGCTCCGAGGCGTCGGTGCCGTAGGGCGCGGTGCGCGGGGCCGCGTTGGTGGCGCGCATCGCCTCGCGCAGCAGCGGGTGCTCCTCGGGCAGTTCGGGCGGTGTGCCCTCGCGCGCCTCCTCGAGGGCGAGGCCGTTCGCCTCCGCCGCGCGGCGCAGCGCGGCGAGGATGGGCGCAGGGTCGATGCGGCGGGAGTAGCGGAACTTGATGCGCGCCGTGGCCTTGGCGACGGTGACGTTCTGCGCCGTGCCGTGATTGTCCAGGATCAGGTTGAAGTCGCTGAAGGGCGGCTCATAGGCCGGATCCTGCCAGGCGGGATCGTGGCGCAGCATCTCGTGGATGCGCCGCGCCTCCACGAGGAAGGGGATCAGCGCCCAGTTCGCGTTCACGCCCTGGCCGGTGGAGGAATGGGCCTGCACCCCCGTCGCGGTGGCGGTGATGAGGATGTGCGCGCGATGCCCGCGCACGGGCGCGAGGCTCGTGGGCTCCGCCACCAGGATGCCGCGCGGCGCGGCCTGGCGCGCGAGAACGGAGCGCTCGGCGATGATCCGCGCGCCGGCCTTGGTCGTCTCCTCGTCGGTGGTGATGAGCAGCGTGGCGCGCCGCGCCGCGCGCGCGGCGAGGATGCAGGCGGCGAGCGGCCCCTTCATGTCCACGCTGCCCAGCCCGTGCAGCACGCCCTCCGCGATGCGGCCGGACCAGGGATCCTCCGTCCAGCCCGTCTCGGGCACCGTGTCCATGTGGCCGGAGAGGGCGAGGCCGCCCGGGCCGCCCTTGTGCGCCACCAGCGCGCGCTTCTGCACGCCCGCCGCGTCGGTGTAGTCGAGGCGCTCGATCTCGAAGCCCGCGAGCTCGGCCTCGATGCGCTCGGCGATGGGAAGGTTGGAGAGGGCGCTGCGGCTGTCGATCCGCACAAGCTCCGCGGCGAGGCGCGCGATGTCGTTTTCCATGGCGCGCGAGGCTTGCCCGAAGCGGGGCCGCGCGCAACCCTCGCCGCCCATGACCGCCTATCTCGACCCCCGCAGCGGGCGCACCTGGCCGCTCGATGCGCCCCGCTGGTGCGGCGATGACCGCGCACCCCTGCTGCTGACCGATCTGCCCGGCATCGGGCGGGAGGACATCGCCACCGGCCTGCGCAGCCTCTGGCGCTATGCCGCGGCCCTTCCGTTCCTGCCCGCCGCGCCCATCAGCATGGGTGAGGGCTGCACGCCGCTCGTCGAGATGGCGCTGGGCGGCGGCACGGCGCTGCTGAAATGCGAGTGGTTCATGCCCACCGGCAGCTTCAAGGACCGCGGCGCCTCGGTGATGCTCTCGCTGCTGCGCGAGCAGGGCGTGCGGGCGGTGCTGGAGGATTCCTCGGGCAATGGCGGCGCGGCCATCGCCGCCTATGCGGCGGCCGGGGGCATGCAGGCCAGCATCTTCGTGCCCGCGAGCACCTCTCCCGCCAAGACGGTGCAGAGCCGCGCGGCGGGGGCCTCCATCACCCTCGTGCCCGGCTCGCGCCAGGACTGCGCCGAGGCCGCCGAGCGCGAGGCGGAGCGGATCTTCTACGCCAGCCACAACTGGCACCCCTTCTTCCTGCAGGGCACCAAGACGCTCGCCTATGAGCTGTGGGAGGATCTCGGCTTCCGCGCGCCGGACAACGTGATCATCCCCTGCGGCGCGGGCTCCAACGTGCTGGGCTGCGCCATCGGCTTCGGGGAGCTGCTGCGCGCGGGGCAGATCGCGAAGCGGCCGCGCCTCTTCGCCGCGCAGCCCGCGAATTGCGGGCCCATCGCGCGCGCCGCCCTCGGCCTGCCGCCCGCGCCCGCGCGGCCCACCATCGCGGAGGGCACCGCCATCGCCGAGCCGCTGCGCCTGCCCGAATGCCTGGCCGCGCTGCGCGAATCGGAAGGGGGCGCGGTGCTGCTGAGCGAGGAGGAGATCGCCGAGGCCGCGCTGACGCTCGCCCGCCGCGGCGTCTATGTGGAGCCCACCTGCGCCCAGGCCGCGGCCGCCTTCGGCAAGCTGCTCGCGGCGGGACGCATCGCCCCGGGCGAGACGAGCGTGGTGGTGCTGACGGGCACGGGGCTCAAGGCCACGCCGCGCTATGCGGAGATGCTGGGAGTGGCGCTGTGAGACGGCCGGCGGTCACGCCGGGCGTCTCGCGCGCAGGGTTGACGGGCACCCATCGAAGCTGCGCTTCGATGGGACCCGCCGTGGCGGCTGCGCGCCAAAGCAAGGGCATACCAGCGGCCGCGCCGCATCCCCACGAGTCAATGCAAGCGGCCGCTGGTATGATGCGGCCCCGCGTCGCCCTGCTGGGCTTCTCCATCGAGTGCAACCGCTTCGCCCCCGCCGCCGGCGAGGCGGATTTCGCGCAGCGCTGCCTGCTGCGCGGGCCCGCCATCCTCGCCGATGCGCGCGGCCCCGCCCCGCAGGCGCTGGGCGAGATGCCGGGCTTCGTCGCGGAGATGGACGCCGCCGGCCCCTGGGAGCCCAAGCCCATCCTGCTCGCCATGGCCGAGCCGAACGGGCCGGTGGAGCACGGCTTCTTCGAGCGGCTGATGGCCGAATGGCAGGCTGGGCTGCGGCTGCTGCGCGGCCGGGTGGAGGGCGTGTTCTGCGTGATGCACGGGGCGGGGCTGACCACCCGCCTCGACGACCCGGAGGGCGCGCTGCAGGCGCTGGTGCGCGCGGAGCTGGGCGAGGTCCCCTTCGTCTGCTCCTGGGACCTGCACGCCAATGTCAGCGACGCGAACGTGGCGCTGAACGACGCCTTCGTGGGCTACCGCACCAACCCGCACCTCGACATGCGCGCGCGCGGCGCCGAATGCGCGCAGCTCCTGCGCCGGCTGATGGCGGGCGAGCGCTTCCTGCGCGCGCATCGGCGGCTTCCCATCGTCGCGCCCACCGTCTCGCTGCTCACCGCCGAGGGGCCCTATGCGGAGGTGATCGCGCTCGGCCAGCAGCGCCAGGCGGAGGATCCGCGCATCGTCAACGTCTCGGTGATGGGCGGCTTCGCCTATGGCGACACGCCCTTCAACGGCATGTGCGCGGTGGTGACGGCGACGCATCAGGGCGCGGCCGACCGCCTGGCCGATGAGCTGGCCGAGGCCGCCTGGGCGCGGCGCGCGCGCTTCGTGGCCGATCTCACCCCGCTCGAGGAGGCGGTGCGCCGCGCCCTCTCGAGCGATGTTCCGCTCGCCTTCGCCGATGTGGCCGACAATCCGGGCGGCGGCGGGCGCGGCAACACCATGTGGATCCTGGAGGCCTTCCACCGCGCGGGCGTGCAGGGCGCCGTCTTCGGCGTGATCCACGACCCCGCGCTCGCCATCGAGGCCCATGAGAAGGGCGTGGGCGCGCGCTTCGAGGCGCGCTTCAACCGCGACGCCGCGCAGGATCCCTTCGCCCGCCCCTTCGCGGCGGAGGCGGAGGTGATCGCGCTCTCGGACGGGCGGATCACCGGCCGGCGCGGCATCTTCGCGGGCACGGCCATGCAGCTCGGGCGCAGCGCGCGGCTGCGTCTCGGCGGCATCGAGGTGGTGGTGATCGAGGGCCGCACCCAATGCGCGGACCCGGCCTTCCTGGAACACTTCGGCATCGAGATCGCCAAGGCGCGCTGCGTGGTGGTGAAGTCGCGAGGGCATTTCCGCGGCGGCTTCGACGAGTTCTTCGACCACGCGCGCATCGTGGAGGTGGACGCGCCGGGCCTCACCTCGCCCATCCTCGCGCGCTTCGACTGGACGAAGCTGCCCAGGCCCGTGCTGCCGCTCGATCCGGAGACGACGCGATGACGCTCGACGATCTGCCCACGCCCGCCCTCGTGCTCGACCTCGGCGTGCTGAAGCGCAACCTCGCGCGCATGCGGGCGGCGATGGCCCGCCACCCCGGCGTGACGCTGCGCCCGCATCTCAAGACCGCGAAATCCCGCGCGGTGGCGGAACTCGCCGCACCCGGCCATGGCCCCATCACCGTGAGCACGCTGGCCGAGGCGCGCCATTTCGCCGAGGGCGGCTGGCGCGACCAGATCTACGCCGTGGGTGTCACGCCGCAGAAGCTCGATGCGGTGGCGGCGCTGAACGCGGCGGGGGCGCAGGTGAAGGTCATCACCGACGATGCCGAATGCGCCGCCGCCATCGCCGTCCATCCGGGCGAGACGCCCGCGCTGGTGGAGGTGGATGTGGGCGAGGGCCGCGGCGGCGTGCCGCCCGCCGAGGCGCTGGCGGTGGCGCGTGCGCTCGGCCCCAAGCTGCGCGGCGTCTTCACCCATGCGGGCCATTCCTACGCGGGGCGCAGCGCGGAGGAGATGGCGCGCATCGCCGAGGAGGAGCGCGCGGGCGCCGTCGCGGCGGCCGAGGCGCTGCGCGCGGCCGGGCTTCGCGTGGACATCGTGAGCCTCGGCTCCTCGCCCACCGCGCTGCACGCTCGCTCGCTCGCCGGCATCACCGAGGTGCGGGCGGGCGTGTACATGTTCGGGGATCTCTTCCAGGGACAGCTCGGCACCCACCCGATGGGCGACATCGCCGTGACGGTGCTGGCGAGCGTGATCGGCCGCAAGCCGGAGCGCGGCGCGCTGCTGCTCGACGCCGGGGCGCTCGCGCTCTCCAAGGACCGCAGCACGGAGAAGGCGCCGCGCGACTACGGCTTCGGGCTCGGCCTCGACCTCGACGGCGCGCCCCTGCCGGGCGAGCCCGTCGTCACGCGCGTGCACCAGGAGCATGGGGAGCTCTCGGGCGCGCCCATGCTGCCCGTGGGGGCGAAGCTGCGCATCGCGCCCAACCATTCCTGCCTGACGGCGGCGGCCTATGACCGCTATCATGTCGTGGACGGAGGGCGCGAGGTGATCGCCGTGTGGGACCGCGTGAACGGATGGTAGCGCACGCCGACTGGTCCGCCCTGCGGGAGAGCGAGACGGCGCGCATCCTCGCCGCCTGCACGCGCTGCGGCCGCTGCGCCGAGGTCTGCCCGATGATGCCCTATGCCGAGGGCGCGGCGGGCGTGTCCGCCGCCACGCTGGTGGAAGGCGTGCTGGAGGTGCTCTCGGGCGGCGAGGGCGGCGCGGGCGCGCGCGGCTGGATCAGCGTCTGCACGCGCAGCGGCGTCTGCAACGCGGCCTGCCCGGAGGCGGTGAACCCGCGCCTGATGCTGCGCCTCGCCAAATGGCGCGCGAACGAGACGGGCGTGCTGCCGAAGCGCGACGCCTCGGAGGCCATGGCGCGCGTGAAGGCCTTCGCGCGGCTCGGCTTCAGCGAGCGGGAACAGGAGGAATGGCTGTGACCGAGGCGCTGTTCTGGTACGGCTGCAACATGACGCGCCACGGCGAGATCATCCGCCTCGCCGCGCGCATGCTGGAGGCGGTGGGCGTCGGCGCGGCCCCGGTCGGCGGCCCCGGCGCCTGCTGCGGCAGCCCCAAGGAGAGCACGCCGCGCATCGCGGAGGGCATGGCGAACCGGACGATGGAGAAGTTCGGGAAATGGGCCTCGGGCGTCCGATCGGCGGAGGGCGGAGCCGCCAAGGGCGGCGAGCACCGGAGCCGTGAATCGGCCGCCGCGCCGAAGGGGCCGCCAAGCGTCATCACCTGGTGCCCCTCCTGCCACATGAACCTCGACGACTTCATGGGGCGGACCAAGGAGAAGGGCTTCGACCATCGCCACCTCTCCGAGGCGCTGTGGGAGCGGCGCGCGGCGCTCGCCCCGCTGCTGACGAAGCGCGTGGCGACGCGCTTCCTGGTGGACCGGCACATGGGCTTCCACGCGGAGGTGCCGGTGAACCACATCATCCCCGCGCTGCTCGGCATGATCCCCGGCGCGGAGCATGTGGATCACGGCCATCGCGGCGGCAGCTACATGTGCTTCGGCCTCGCCAACGTCCCCGGCGCGCTGGGCGCGCACCAGCGCGCGCTGCTGGCGGCGATGCACGAGACGGGGGCGGACACGCTGGTGACCATCTTCCACTCCTGCCACCGCGAGCTGGTGGGGCTGGAGCGCGACCACGGCATCCGCGTGGTGAACTGGGTGCATCTGCTCGCCGAGTCCATGGGCTGGGACTACAGCGACGACTACAAGCAATGGCGCAACGCCGAGGATCCGCTGGCCGCCATCGGCCCCGAGCGCCTGGCGGCCGCGGGCGAGGCGGCGGTGAGGAAGCTGGTGCTGCCGGAGCTGACGCGGCCGCGGCCCGTGTAGCCTTATACGTCGGCATGACATGCCGACCGTATCGCGCGCAGGGTTGGCGGGCACCCATCGAAGCTTTGCTTCGATGGGATCCGGCGTGGCGGCTGCGCCCCAAAACAAAGGCATCCCAGCGGCCGCGCCGCCCCCCGGTCGGCGCCGCGGCTTTGCCGCGGCAACGGAGCGAAGCCACCAGGATCAGAACCAAACCGGGGATCACCCAAGCTGCAGATCCATCCCGCGCGTCAGCTCGATCCACTTGTCGCGCACGCGCAGGATGGCGCGGCCGAACTCCTCCGGGCCGAGCCAGACGGGGTCGGTGTCGAGCTGGATCAGCCGCTGGCGCAGCGCCGGGCGCTCCATGGTCAGGCGGAACACCTCGGCGAGCCGCGCATGCACCGCGGGCGGCAGGCCCGCCGGCCCGAGCAGCCCCGCGAAGCCCGACCAGCCGCGGCCGATCTCCACCCCCTGCTCGATGAAGGTCGGCACCTCGGGCATGCCCCCCGCCCGCGCATCGCCCAGCGCCGCCAGCGGCCGCACCCGGCCGGAGGCGATGTGCTCGCGCATCGTGGTCAGGGAGTTGATGCCGCAATCCACCTCGCGCGCGAGATAGGCCGCCAGCATGGGCGCCTCGCCGCGATAGGCGACATGCGTCATGCCGAGGTTGAGCTGGTTGTTGAAGGCAAGGCCGAAGACATGCGCGGTGGAGCCCGCCGCCCAGGAGCCGAGGTTCAGCCCCCGCCCGGCCGCCGCCTGCCGGCGGGCGAAGGCGATGAACTCGGGCAGGGTGCGCACGGGGAACTCGCTGCGGCACATGAAGATGAGGGTGGTCGTGCCCATCTGGCCGATCGGGGTGAAGTCCCGCGCCACGTCATAGGGGTGCTGGTTCAGCACGATGGGCGCCTGCACCAGCGGCGTGATGGTGAAGAGCAGCGTGTGCCCGTCGGGCGGGGATTTCGCCACCAGCTCCGAGCCGATGATGGAGGCGGCGCCCGAGCGGTTCTCGATCACCACCGGCACGCGCAGCATCTCGGCCATGGGCTCGGCCACGAGCCGCGCCCAGACATCGGTGGCCCCGCCGGCGGGGAAGGGGACGACGATGCGGATGGGCCGGTCGGGCTGCCACTGGCCCTGCGCGACGGCCGGGGCCGCGAGCAGCGACGCGCCGGCGAGCGCCAGCATCTGGCGACGGTGCATGAGCTGTTTCCTCCCTCTTTGCAGGGGAGGTTACGCGGCGGGCTCCGGAAAAGGGAAGGCCTCGCGCCTCGTGCCGGCGGCCGCCCGTATCGCGCGCGGGGCCGCCACCACGCCACCCGGCAAGCCGCTGGGGCCCGGCTGGCGGCTGCGCGCCAAGAAAAGAGCGACACCAGCGGCCGCTCGCGCGACGCGCCGCGGCGCGCTCGCCGGCAGGATCAGCGGGCCGCGCTGGCGGTGCGGACCGTGGCGGGGCGCTGCGCGGAGGGGCGCTGCTGCGCGGCGCGCGGCTGGCTCGCCCGGGGCTGGCCCGGCCGGGCGGCGGGCGCGCCGGGGCGCAGGGCCTCGCGCCGGGTGTAGGCGACGGGGCGGACCAGATCCTCCTCCGCCGCGAAGCTGGTGGCGGGGCGGTTGTGGATGAAGCCGTAGGTCGGATACTCGCGCCCGAAATTCTCGGCCGACCAGCCCACCTGAACGCGCACGCGCGTCCAGGAATTGTCCTCCGAGACGTCCATCACCTGCACCCCGCGCATCACCTGGCCGCGGCGGATTCCGGGGCCGCCCCAGTTGGCGTGGTCGATCTCGATCAGGCGGTTGTGGTGGATGCGCGAGACCACGGCCACATGGCCCGCCCGCATGCCGCCCGAGGCAGGAAAGGCGAGGATGGAGCCGATCTCCGGCCGGCGCCCGCGGGCGTAGCGGCCGGCGGCGTTGTGCCACCAGTCGCGGCCATTGCCGGAAATCTCCATGCCCGTGACCGCGCGCGCATAGGGCACGCAGGAGATGGCGGCCGGCTGGCCCGTGCGCGGCCGGGAATGCGCCTGGCGGGCCTGGGTGTTGCGCGCCTCGGAGGCGCGCGGGGCGGGGGTGCTGCGCAGTTCGGTGCGGCCGTCGCTCCGGGTGGCCTGGGCCTGGGGGGCCATGCCGGCCCCCGCGATCAGAACACACATGCTCAGAGCGGCCGCCTTGAGGCGCATGCCCGATCCCTCCTGGATGAACCCCCCGCCGCGCGGACGATGCGCGGCGACGCGGTGTCGGTATCGGCCGGGCGGGGGGTGGGCAACCGCGAAAACCGACACATGGCGCAACACGGCGTGATTCGTCGGATGCGGGGCGGCGGCGGGGGCGGAAATGGGTCGAAATTCCTGACACTGTGGCGTCAATGGGGCGATGCCACAGTGTGGCGATTCTGCCGCAACAGGTCTCGGCCCAGTCACGCCGCCGGCTGCCCAGCATCCCCCGCAGCGCGGCAAGTCTCGGCGGCCATGGCCCAGGCATGAAAAACGGCGCCGCGGCCGAGAGCCGGGCGCCGTCCAGGGCGTTGCTGGCGGCGATGCTGCGCCGCCGGAAAACGTTACTTGCAGGCGGTGATCATGATTTCCACGAGGTGGCGCGGATCGGCCATGTTCGCCTGCACGCAGGCGCGGGCGGGGCGGCCGGCATCGCCCAGCCACTCCACCCACACCTTGTTCATGGCGTCGCGGTCGCGGATGTCCTTCAGCCAGATCTGCGCCTGCAGCAGGCGAGTCTTGTCCGTGCCGTTCGCCTCCAGCAGCGAGTCGATCTTGGCGACGACCTGGCGCGTCTGGCCCGTCACGTCCTGGCTCAGGTCATCGGCGGTGATGCCGGCCAGGAAGACGAAGTTGTGATACTCCACGGCGCTGGAGAGGATCGGGTTGCTGCCGGTGCGGGTGATCTTGCTCATGGTCCGGGTCTCTGCTCCTCGGGCGGGTTTGGCGGGGCGCGTGTAGCCCGGGCCGGGCGGGGGCGGAAGCCGCGCCCCGCGCCCGCCCGGGCGGCGGGTCAGGCCGGCACGGCGCAGGCGCTGCCGGCAGTCGCGGCGTGGATCATCGTCTCGAACACCGCCACGCCATGGATCGCCTCCTCCGGCGGCAGCGGGTAGGCGGGGCCGCCGGCCACGGCGCGGGCGAAGGCCTCGAGCTCCGCGCGCTCGATGTCGGTCACGGGGAAGCTCGTCGTCTCGGGGCTGCCCTCCAGCGGGCAGAAGGTGAGCTGCTCATGCCCCTGCAGCACCGCATAGCCCCTGGTGCCGAACAGCCCCACGCGCCAGAAGCGCGGCGCGAGCGAGAGGGTGGCGAAGGTGACGGTGGCGCCGTTCTCGAGATTGGCCAGCATGGCCGTCGTGTCGTCGATCGTCTCGCTCACCAGCGCCTTGGAGATCACCCGCACGTCGCGGAAGCGGCCGGCGAGGTGGATGATCATGTCCACCATGTGGATGCCCATGCCGCCCATGCCGCCCAAGGGGCTCTCGTTGCGGTCGGCCCGCCACATGCCGGGCTTGTAGGCCGCCGCGCCGGGGCCGCTGAACTGCCCCTCCACATGCAGCAGCCGGCCGAGCCGGCCCTCGGCCAGCATCGCCTTCATCGCGGCGACCGCGGGCAGGAAGCGCCGGTTGTGGCCGAGCGCCATCACCACCCCCGCCGTGCGGCAGGCGGCCACCGCGGCCTCGGCGCTGGCCTTGCTCAGCGTGAAGGGCTTCTCCACGAACACGTGCTTGCCCGCGCGGGCGGCGGCGATCACCTGCTCGGCGTGCTGGCCGTGCGGGGTGGCGAGCACCACCGCCTGCACCTCGGGGTGCGCCAGCACCGCCGCGTAGTCGGGCAGGAGGGGGATGCCCTTCTCGGCGGCCCATTCGGCCGCGCGCTCGGGCCGGCCGGTGCAGCCGGCGACGAAGCGCAGCCCGCTCTCGTTGCGGCCGTGCACGCTGTTCACCAGCGTCTGGCCCCAGCGGCCCATGCCCACGATGGCGCAGTTCAGCATCGCATTGTCCCTATGTTGGCGGGTGTTCGAGATGGCGGGCCCAGCGGCGCATCCGCGTCACCGCCCAGGCCGCGAGAAGGAAGGCCAGCAGGGCGAGGATCCAGGTCGGCGCGCGCATGCCGAACCACTCGCCCGTCAGCCCCAGCAGCAGCGCGCCCAGCGCCGGGCAGGCGCGCGTGATCAGCCCCCACAGCGCCAGCGTCCGCCCGCGCATGTTCGTCAGCGCCGCGGACTGGCAGAGCATCTGCACGCTGATGCCGTGGATGGTGGCGCAGGCGCCGAACAGCGCCCCGCAGAGCACCGCGAGCGGGAAGAAGCCCGTCGCGACGAAGCCCGCGATTCCCGCCGCCTGCAGCGCCACCCCCACCACCGCAAGGCGCGTCACGCCTCCGAGCCGCCCGCGCGCCGCAACCCAGAGCCCGCCCGCCAGCGCCCCCACCCCGATGGCGGCGGTGAGCAGCGCGAGCCCCTCCGCGCCCTGGCCGAAGAGCCGCTCCACATAAGGCGGCAGCACCTCCTGCACCCCGCGCAGCAGGATGGCCGAGACCCCGGCGAAGGCGAGCAGCGGCCCGATGCCGGGGTGCGAGGCGGCGTAGCGGAACCCCTCCAGCGTCTCGGCCAGCAGCGAGGCCTCGGGCGCATGGCCGCGCAGATGCTCGGGATGCGGCCGCAGCAGGGGCAGGGTGGCGGTGGCCGCCGCATAGGCCAGCACATTGCAGAGGATGACGGGCACCACGCCGCCCAGCGCGATCATCGGCCCGGCCAGCGCGGGCCCGAGGAAGCGCGCCACGTTGAAGGTGAGGGAGTTCGCCGCCACCGCCGCCGGAAGGTCGGCCCGCGGCACCAGGCCCGGCATCAGCGCCTGGCGCGCGGGCTGGGCGAAGCTCGCCGCGACGCCGCCCACCACCTCGAAGGCGAGCAACCAGAGGATGGTGATCTCGCCTGCCCAGGTCAGCGCCGCCACGCCCAGCGCCTGGGCGCCGATGGTGGCCTGGGCCAGCATGGTCAGCCGCACGCGGTTCATCCGGTCGGCCACCGCCCCGGCGATGGGGCTGAACACCACCGCGGGCGCCAAGTCGCAGAAGGCGACGAGGCCCACCCAGAAGGCCGAGCGGGTGAGCTCCCAGGCGAGCCACATCACCGCGATGCGGTGCATCCACAGCCCCGTCCAGGCGGTGAGGCTGGCGCCGAAGAAGATGCGGGCGTCGCGGTGGGAGAGGGCGCGGGTCAGCGCGCCGAAGGCGGCCATGGGCCGCCGGGGGCGCTAGCGCCCGGCCCGGCGCGGCGGGGCGGGGGGCGGTTCGGGCAGGGGCTGGGCCTGCTGCGCCTGGCTCTGGCGCGTGTTCAGGCGCACGCATTCCTCCACCATGCGCTCGTAGCGGAACTCGCGCCCCATGCGGTCGATCGGCGCGCGGAAGCCGAGCGGGCCGGTGGTGTCCGAGCCCAGCCGCACGTCGCGCTCGTCCTCGCGCAGGATTTGCCCGCGGTCCTGCCGGGCGAGCTGGCGGGCCATCTCCTCGCGGCAGGCGGCCACCACGGCGGGGTTGGTGCTCGGCGCGCCCGGCGGCGCCTCGACGATGCGCGCCACCGGGCGCTGCGTGGCGCAGCCCCCGAGGCTCCCGGCGGAAAGGGCGAGGCAGGCGAGCAGCAGGGCGGCGCGGGGCATCGGGAACTCTCTGGATCAGGCGGGCGTGGCGGCCCGGGGGAGCATCCCCTGCAGCATCGCACGCAGCGACGATTCCTCGAAACGGCCGGTCGCGTCCAGGGGGGCGCGGGCGGCGGCGGCGAGCAGCGCGGGGTGGAAGCTCACGCCCTCCGCGCCCAGGGTGAAATGCCCGCGCAGCCAGGCGGCGCGGCCCATCACCTCGACGAGGGCGAGCAGCCTGAGGCAGAGCGCCACGCCCGCCAGCGTCTCGAACCCCGCGTGCCGGGCCATCGCCTCGGCCCAGGCGGCGGCGTCGGGGTCGGTGAGCGCGATCTCCTCCCCGCCGGCGAAGGCGATCAGCCGCGCGGGGCCCCAGAGCCCGGCCTCCGCCGCCTCGCGCGCGCAGTCCCAGGCGATCTCGAGCGCGGCGGGGGGCACGGCGGGCAGGGCGCCGGGCGCGACGGGCAGCTCGTGCCGGAAGGCGCCGGAGGGCAGGGCGGTGGTGCGGACCATGCCCCCATTCTGGCCCATTCCGGCCCGGTTCACAGCCTCGCCCCGCGCGGATTAGCCTCGCGTCATGACCGACCCCGCCACCCTCTCCGCCGCCGAGGCGGCCCGCCGCGTCCGCTCCGGCGCCCTCACGGCCCGCGACCTCGCGGAAGCCATGCTCGCGCGCATCGCCGCGCGCGAGGGCGATGTGCGCGCCTTCGCCCATCTCGACCCCGCGCTGATCCGCCGCCAGGCCGATGCGCTGGACGCGCGCGGGGCGAAGGGGCCGCTCGCCGGGCTCTTCCTCGGCGTGAAGGATGTGCTCGACACCTTCGACCAGCCCTCGCAATACGGCTCGCCCATCTGGGCGGGGCACCGGCCGCGGGCGGACGCCGCCTGCGTGGCGCTCGCCCGCCGCGCAGGGGCGGTGATCGCGGGCAAGACCGTCACCACCGAATTCGCCACGCGCCACCCGGGCCCGACCAGGAACCCGCACAACCCCGCCCACACCCCGGGCGGCTCCTCCCAGGGCTCGGCGGCAGGGGTGGCGGCCGGGATGCTGCACCTCGCCTTCGGCACCCAGACCGCGGGCTCCATCATCCGCCCCGCGGCCTTCTGCGGCGTGGTCGGTTTCAAGCCGAGCTTCGGCACGCTGCACCGTGCCGGCATGAAGGTGATGAGCGAGAGCCTCGACACCATCGGCGTGATGGCCCGCAGCGTGGAGGACGCCGCCCTCGCCATGACGGCGCTGACCGGCGTGGAGCACGGCGACCTGCGCGTGAAGCCCGCCGCGGGCCATCCGCGCTTCGCCCTCGTCATGGGCCCCGCGGCGGAGAAGGCCGCGCCCGAGACGCTGGCGCTCATGGAGCGCGCCGCCGCCGCCGCCCGCGCGCGCGGGGCGAGCGTCACGCCGCTCGCCCTGCCCGGGATCTTCTCCCGCGCCTGCGAACTCCACGGCCATGTCATGCACATGGAGAGCGCCGAGGCCCTGGCCTGGGAGCTCGACCACGCCTGCGCACTGCTCTCGCCGGTGATGCGCGAGAACATGGGCTGGGCGCTCGCCGAGCCGCGCGCGCGGCTGGCCGAGGCGCGCGCCGCCTTCGCCGCCGCCCAGGCGGCCTTCCCCGCCGCCATCGAGGGCTTCGACGCCGTGATCACCCCCGCCGCGCCGGGCGAGGCGCCCGAGGGGCTGGGCTGGACGGGCGATCCGGCCTTCAACACCCTCTGGACGCTGCTGCACGTCCCCTGCGTGACGGTGCCGGCGGGCGCGGGGCCCAGGGGGCTGCCGCTCGGCGTGCAGGTGGTGGCCCGGCGCGGCGAGGACGCGCAGTGCCTGATGTGGGGCGAGTGGCTCCGCCAGGCGATGCAGTGAGGCGGGGACGATGAGCCAGGAGATCCTGATCGCGGGCGGGGGCATCGGCGGCCTCGTCGCCGCGCTCTCGCTCAAGGCCGCGGGCTTCGCCCCGCGCGTCTTCGAACAGGTGCGCGAGCCGCGGCCGCTCGGCGTGGGCATCAACCTGCTGCCGCATGCGGTGCGCGAGCTGACGGAGCTCGGCCTCGCGGAGATGCTGGCCGGGAACGCGGTGGCGACGCGCGAGCTGCTCTACGTCTCCGCCCATGGCCAGGTGATCTGGCGGGAGGATCGCGGCCTGGCCGCCGGCTATCGCTGGCCGCAATACTCCATCCACCGCGGCGTGCTGCAGATGAAGCTGCTGGAGGCGGCGCGGGCGCGCGGCATCCCCGTCGAGACGGGCCGGCGCGTGGCCGGCTTCGCGCAGGACGCGGAGGGCGTGACGGCGCGCTTCGAGCAGGGGGGCGAGGCGCGGGGGGCGGCGCTGATCGGGGCCGACGGCATCCATTCGCGCATCCGCGCCCATTTCGCGCCGGGCGAGGGGCCGCCCTGCTGGAACGGGGCCATCCTCTGGCGCGCCACCACCGTCGCGGCCCCCTATCTCACCGGCGCCTCCATGGTGCAGGCGGGGCATCACGACCAGAAATTCGTCTGCTACCCCATCCGCCACCTGCCCGATGGCCGGGTGCTGACCAACTGGATCGCGGAGATGAAGGTGGACCCGGCCCAGGGCTTCGCCCGCGAGGACTGGAACCGCGAGGTGGACCGCGCGCGCTTCCTCTCCCACTACGAGGGCTGGAACTGGGGCTGGCTCGACGTGCCGGGGCTGATCCGCGGCGCGGAGCAGGTCTTCGAATACCCGATGGTGGACCGCGACCCGCTGCCGCGCTGGACCGATGGCCGCGTGACGCTGCTGGGCGACGCCGCCCATCCGATGTACCCGATCGGCTCCAACGGCGCCTCCCAGGCCATCCTGGACGCGCGGCAGCTCGCCCTGCAGCTCGCCCGCGCAAAGGGGGATGTGCCGGCCGGCCTCGCCGCCTACGAGGCCGAGCGCCGCCCGCCCACCGCGAAGCTGACGCTGGCCAACCGCGCCCTCGGGCCCGACGTGATCCTGGAGGAGGTGCACCGCCGCGCGCCGCACGGCTTCACCGACCTCTACGCCGTGATCTCGCGCGAGGAGCTCGAGACCACCGCGGCCGAGTACAAGCGGCTGGCGGGCTTCGACCCCGCCCTTCTCAACGCGCGCGAGAGCTGGAGCGTGGGCGCGTGAAGCTCGCGGTCATCGGCCTCGGCAGCATGGGCGGGGGGGCGGCGCTGAGCGCGCTGCGCGCCGGGCTGGAGGTGACGGGGGTGGACCCCTCCGAGGCCGCGCGCGCGCGTTTCGGCAACCGCGCGGTGGCGCGCGGGGCGGATCTCGACCCCGGCCAGCAGGCCCTGCTGGTGCTGACGGTGAACGCCGCCCAGGCCGAGGCCGCGCTCTACGGCCCCGAGGGCGCCGCGCAGCGCCTCGCCCCCGGCGGCGTGGTGATCTGCTCGGCCACCATGGCGCCGGCCGAGGCGCGGCGGCTGGCGGCCGAGGCGGCGGCGCGCGGGCTGCTCCACCTCGACGCGCCCGTCTCCGGCGGGGCCGCCGCGGCGCGCGAGGGCCGCATGACGGTGATGGCGAGCGGGTCCGAGGCCGCCTTCGCCGCCGCGAAGCCCGTGCTCGACGCCATCGCGGGCAAGGTGTGGAACCTCGGCCCCGAGCCCGGCCAGGGCGCGGCGATGAAGGTGGTGCACCAGCTCCTCGCCGGGGTGCACATCGCCGCCGCCGCCGAGGCCATGGCCCTCGCCCTGCGCAGCGGGCTCGATCCGCACACGGTCTATGGCGTGGTGACCAGCGCGGCCGGCAATTCCTGGATGTTCGAGAACCGCATGGCGCATGTGCTGGCGGGCGACGACACGCCGCTCAGCGCGGGCGACATCTTCGTGAAGGATCTCGGCCTGGTCGAGGCCATGGCGCGCGAGGCCGCGCTGCCCGTGCCGCTGGCGGCCCAGGCGCTGCAGCTTTTCGTCGCGCAGCGCGCGCTGGGCCAAGGCGGGCGGGACGACGCCTTCGTGCTGCGCGTCTGGCAGGCGCTGGCGGGCTTCCCCCTCCCGGGCGAGCCGGGCGGGGCGGAGGCGAAGCCGCCCGGGGGGCGGGCCTAACGCCCCTGGGGGCCGAGCTCCGCCAGGGCGAGGTTCTGCTGCGCGAGGCTCGCGGCCACGCTGTCGGGCGCGAGCTGCACCACCCGCTCCCAGTCCGCGCGCGCGCCCTGGATGTCGCCGCGGAGCTGGCGGAGGATGCCGCGCTCCAGCAGCGCCTCGGCGTTCTCGGGGGCGAGGGCGAGCGCGCGTTCCACCGCGCCCATCGCCTCGGCCGCGCGGTCGAGGTGGCGCAGCGCGGCGGCGCGGAACACATGCGCCTCAACGCGCTCGGGCTCCTGCGCCAGGGCGCGGTCGAGATCCTCGAGCGCCTCGCCGTAGCGGCGCAGCGCGGCCAGCACCACGGCGCGGTCCACCATCAGGTCGGGATCCGTGGGGGCGAGGGTGAGCGCCATGGTGACGGCGCCGAAGGCGCGGTTCGGATCGCCCGCCATCATCCAGGCCTGCGCCGCCTGCCCATAGACCGAGGCGCGGGCCAGCCCGCCGGAGCGGCTGCCAGCCGCCAGCCGCTCCAGCCGCTCGGCCGCGCGGTCGGGCTCGCCCAGGCCGATCATGGCCAGCGCCGCGCAATGCAGCGCGCCCTCGCCGCCGCCGGTGGCGTCCCAGGCCTGGGCGAAGCGCATCGCCTCCTCGGGATCGTCGCGCAGCATCTCGAGGCAGCGGTCATAGTCCGGCCCATCGGCGATGCGCGGCAGCTCGGGCGGCAGGGGCAGGGGAAGAAGCTCGACCAGCGCGGGGGGCGTGCCGGGGGGCGCCGCCGTCTCGATCCGCTCGCCCGGCCGGAACGCGAGCAGCGCGCCGAAGACGAGCACCACGGCGGCGGCCAGGATCAGGAGCGTGCGAAACGTCACGCGCGCAGCATAGACCAGGATTCCGCCGCGCGGAATCGGGCGGGGCTGGCGCGGGCCGGGCCCTGCGTCCATCTTCGACGCGCATGGGCGAGACTCCCCGCACCCTCACCGTGGTCGGGCTCGGCTACACCGGCCGGGCCGTCGCCGCGCGCGCCGCGGCCGGGGGCTGGCGCGTGCGCGCCACGGCGCGCGACCCCGCCGCCCTCTCGCCCCCGCCCGGGGTGGAGGTGGTGGAGTTCGCCGCGCCGGGCTGGGTGGAGGCGGCCACCCACCTCCTCGTCACCGCCCCGCCCGGCGAGGCGGGCGACCCGGTCTGGGCCGCCCATGCCGCGCGGCTCTCCGCCGCGCCGCTGCGCTGGGTGGGCTATCTCTCGACCACCGGCGTCTATGGCGACCGCGGCGGCGGCTGGGTGGAGGAGGACACGCCCCCCGCCCCCGGCCAGCCCCGCAGCCTCCGCCGGCGCGAGGCGGAGCGGCAATGGGAGGCCCTGGCCAGCCGCGCGGCGGTGGACCTGTTCCGCACCGGCGGCATCTACGGCCCGGGGCGCAGCGCCCTCGACGAGGCGCGGGCCGGCACGGCGCGGCGCATCCTCAAGCCCGGCCACGCCTTCGGCCGCATCCATGTGCAGGACATCGTCCGCGCCGTGCTCGCCGCCGCCGCCCGCCCGCCCGCGCCCGGGCTGCGCGTGCTGCACCTGGTGGACGACGAGCCGGCCGAGCCCGCCCGCGTGGTGGAGGAGGCCTGCCGCCTTCTCGGCCTGCCCCCGCCGCCCGAGACCCCCTTCGCCGAGGCCTGGGCGCGGATGAGCGAGATGGCCCGCAGCTTCTGGGCGGAGAACCGGCGCGTCGCCAATGCGCGCACCAAGGCGGCGCTGGGGCTGGACTGGGCCTTTCCCAGCTACCGCGAGGGGCTAGCCGCCATCCTCGCCGAGCAGCGCGCCCAGGGTGCGGCCGAGCAGGGCGAGGTTCGCCGGGGTTGAGAGGCGGTGGTCGCCCGCCTTCACCAGCGTCACCTCCACATCCGCCCCGGTGATGCGCTCCGCCAGGCGCAGGCTGTGCCGCCAGGGCACGTCCGGGTCCTGCTGGCCGTGCAGCAGCCGCACCGGCGCGGCGATGGGGATGGGCGCGCCGAGCAGAAGATGCCTCCGCCCCTCCTCGATCAGCGCGCGGGTGATGGGGATGGGGTCGCCATACTCGGAAGGCCGCAGCCAGCGCCCCTCGCGCAGCAGCGCGGCGCGCACCGGCTCGGGGAAGCGCGCCCACATGAGCTCCTCGGTGAAGTCGGGCGCGGGGGCGATGCCGATGAGCCCGGCGAGCCGTTCGGGGTGGCGCAGCGCCAGCAGCAGCGCGATCCAGCCGCCCATGGAGGAGCCGACGAGAATCTGCGGCCCTTCGGTGAGCCGCGTCAGCGCGGCTTCGGCGTCCGCGGTCCAGCGGCCGATGCTGCCCTCCTCGAAGCGCCCGCCCGAGGCGCCATGGCCGCTGTAGTCGAAGCGCAGGAAGGCGCGGCCGCGCGCGGCGCACCAGCCGGCCAGGAACTCCGCCTTGCTTCCCGTCATGTCGCTGCGGAAGCCGCCCAGGAACACCACGCCCGGGCCGCGGCCGGGCAGGCGGCGGCAGGCGAGCGGCGTGCCGTCGGGGGCGGGGAGGGTGAGGCTCTCTTCGCGCATGGCCCGGGCTTGGCACCGCCGCCGCCCATGGTCAAACCCGCCGCGCCGCCGTAAGGGCGGGGCATGACGCCCGCGATCCTCCAGGTGCTGCCGAGCCTCGACGCGGGCGGGGTGGAGCGCGGCACGCTCGAGATCGCCGAGGCCATCGCGGCGGCGGGCTGGCGGGCGCTGGTCGCCTCCTCCGGCGGGCGGCTGGCGCCGGAGCTCGAGCGGCTCGGCGCGCGCCACATCCCGCTGCCGCTGGCCGGCAAATCGCCCTGGCGCATCTGGCGCAACGCGGCCCTTCTCGAGGAGGTGATCCGGCGCGAGGGGGTCTCGCTGATCCATGCGCGCTCGCGCGGGCCCGCCTGGTCGGCGCTGCTGGCGGCGCGGCGGACGGGGGTGCCCTTCGTCACCACCTACCACGCCACCTATTCCGAGGGGTTTCCGGGCAAGCGGCTCTACAACTCCGTCATGGCCCGCGGCGACCGGGTGATCGCGATCAGCCACCACATCGCGGCCCATGTCCGCGCCACCCATGGCGTGGAGGAGGCGCGGCTGCGCGTGATCCTGCGCGGGGCCGATTCGCGGCGTTTCGACCCCGCCCGCGTGCCGCCCGCCGCCGCCGCCGCGCTGCGCCGCGCCTGGGGGGTGCCGGCGGGCGCGCCGCTGATCCTGATGCCCGCGCGGCTCTCGCGCTGGAAGGGGCAGTCGGTGCTGGTCGAGGCGCTGGCCCTGCTGCCCGGCGCCCATGCGGTGCTGGCCGGCGACGCCCAGGGGCGGGACGCCTATGTGCAGTCCCTCCTCGCCGCCGCCGAGCGGCTGGGCGTGGCGCAGCGCCTGCACCTGCCCGGCCATGTGGAGGATGTGCCCGCCGCGCTGATGGCCGCCGATGTGGTGGTGCATGCGAGCCTGGAGCCCGAGGGCTTCGGCCGCACCATCGCCGAGGCGCAGATGATGGGCCGCCTCGTCATCGCCTCCGACCTCGGCGCCCCGCGCGAGACGGTGCAGCATGGCGTGACCGGCTGGCGCGCGCCGCCGGGCGATCCCGCCGCCCTCGCCGCCGCGATCCGCGAGGCGCTGGCCCTGCCCGAGGAGGCGCGCGCGCGCATCGCCGCCGCCGCCCGCGCCGCCGCGCCCTCCATCGCCGCCATGCAGGCGGCCACCCTTGCGGTCTATGCCGAGCTGCTGGGCGTCTCGCCGCCCGGGGCGGGCTCGGCCGCGGCCTCGGCCGAGGGAGGCGCGAGCCATTCCGGCCGCAGCACATAGCCGCCCCCGGGCCCGTCCTGGCGGATGAAGCCGCCGGCCGCCTCCAGCATGGGCTCCAGCGCGCCGAAGCCGGCATAATCGCTGCCGCGCAGGGTCTGGCCCGTGCGCTCCAGCACGATCTTGCCGAGGGTGGGCAGATGCACGGGCGCGCGCGCCTCGGCCATGGCCTCGCGCAGCGCGGCGAGGATTTCCTCCGGCGGCACATGGCCGAAATGCGCCTCGGGCGCGGCGCGCCAGCCCAGCGCCGCGGCCAGCGCGTCGAGGCCGATCACCTCGTCCGCCGCGGCGCGCACCACCCGGCCGAGATCGGGGTGCGCGACGAGGCGCGTGGCGCGGTCCGCCGCGCGCAGGCGCAGAAGCAGGGGCACGAAGTCGGAATCGCTGGAGAGCAGGGTGAACTCCCCGATGCGCGCATGCGGGTTGCCGAGCGCGTCCAGCACGTCGAGGGCGATGCGCAGATCGGCCGCGTTCTTGCTGCGCGTCAGGCGCGGGCAGTCCACCACCTCGAAGCCCGCGCCCTGGAAGGCGGCGCGGAAGCTGGAGAAGTAGCGCCGCTCGCCCTGCTCCCCCTCCAGCCAGCCGGCGGGGTTCATGTAGCAGCGGCGGATGAGCATGCGCCGGGCCGCCCCCTGCATCAGCCAGGCGAGCCATTCCTCCGGCGCCTCGGCGAAGCGCAGCGCCCATTCCGCCCCCGCGCCGTCGCGCAGGCCGGAGACCACATTGTCGAAATCCACGTAGATCGCGCCGCGCAGCGGGGAATCGGACATGGCCCATGCTGCGCGCGGGGGCGGGCGCGGCGCAAGCCGGCCTTGACCGCGCGCGGGGGGCTGCCCATGGTCCGCCCCCGTTTTCCCGCGAAAGAGGCCGAGCCCCGCCGATGCCCGCGATCACCCTGCCCGATGGATCCGTGCGCGCCTTCGATGGGCCGGTGACGGGCAGGGCGCTGGCCGAGAGCATCGGCCCCGGCCTCGCCCGCGCCGCGCTGGCCATGGAGGTGGACGGCGCGCTGCGCGACCTCTCGGCCGAGATCGCCGCCGACGCGCGCGTGCGCTTCATCACCCGCAAGGATCCCGAGGCGCTGGAGCTGATCCGCCACGACTGCGCCCATGTGCTGGCCGAGGCGGTGCAGGAGCTCTACCCGGGGACGCAGGTGACCATCGGGCCCGCCATCGAGAACGGCTTCTACTACGACTTCCACCGCAACGAGCCCTTCACGCCCGAGGACTTCCCCGCCATCGAGGCGAAGATGCGCGAGATCGTCGCGCGCGGCGCGCCCTTCGCGCGGCGCGTCGTCTCCCGCGCCGAGGCGGTGGACCTCTTCGTGAGGAAGGGCGAGCGCTTCAAGGTGGAGCTGATCCGCGACCTGCCCGAGGGCGAGGAGATCAGCCTCTACAGCCAGGGCGAATGGGTGGATCTCTGCCGCGGCCCGCACATGCGCACCACCGCCGATGTGGGCGACGCCTTCAAGCTCATGAAGGTCGCCGGCGCCTACTGGCGCGGCAAGAGCGAGAACCCGGTGCTCAGCCGCATCTACGGCACCGCCTGGCGCGACCGCAAGGAGCTCGAGGCCTACCTCACCATGCTGGAGGAGGCCGAGCGCCGCGACCACCGCCGCATCGGCCGCGAGATGGGGCTGTTCCACCTCCAGGAGGAGGCGACGGGCAGCGTCTTCTGGCACCCGCGCGGCTGGACGCTCTACCGCACCGTCGAGGCCTATATGCGCCGCCGCCTGGATGCGGCCGGCTACCTGGAGGTGAGGACGCCCCAGCTCGTGGACCGGCGGCTGTGGGAGGCCTCCGGGCATTGGGAGAAGTTCCGCCACGCCATGTTCCTCGCCAAGGTCGAGGACAAGGAGGAGGCCGAGCGCGTCTATGCGCTCAAGCCCATGAACTGCCCCTGCCATGTGCAGATCTTCAACCAGGGCCTGCGCAGCTACCGCGAGCTGCCGCTGCGCATGGCCGAGTTCGGCGCCTGCCACCGCTTCGAGCCCTCGGGCGCGCTGCACGGCATCATGCGCGTGCGCGCCTTCACCCAGGACGACGCGCACATCTTCTGCGAGGAGCACCAGATCGCCGCCGAGACGGTGCGCTTCGTCGAACTCCTCTCCTCGATCTACCGCGACCTCGGCTTCGAGGGCTTCCGCGTGAAGTTCTCCGACCGCCCCGACATCCGCGCCGGCGACGACGCGACCTGGGACCGCGCGGAAGGCGCGCTGCGCGAGGCCTGCGTCACCGCGGGCGTCGCCTACGAGCTGAACCCGGGCGAGGGCGCCTTCTACGGCCCCAAGCTCGAGTTCGTGCTGCGCGATGCGATCGGCCGCGACTGGCAGTGCGGCACGCTGCAGGTGGATTTCGTGCTGCCCGAGCGGCTGGACGCGACCTATGTGGCCGAGGACGGCACGCGCAAGCGGCCGGTGATGCTGCACCGGGCCATCCTGGGTTCCTTCGAGCGCTTCCTCGGCATCCTGATCGAGCAGCACGCGGGGCGCTTCCCGCTCTGGCTCGCCCCCGTGCAGGTGGTGGTGGCGACCATCGTGGACGACGCCGCCCCCTTCGCCGAGCAGGCCGCGGCGGCGCTGCGCGCGGCGGGGCTGCGCGTCGATACTGATCTCCGCAACGAGAAGATCAACCGCAAGGTCGTGGACCATATCGAGGCCCGGGTGCCGGTGCTCGCCGTCGTCGGCCGGCGCGAGGCGGAGGAGGGCAGCCTCGTGCTGCGCCGCCTGCCGGGCCGCGAGCAGGAGGCGCTGCCGCTCGCCGAGGCGGTGCGGCGGCTGGCGGCCGAGGGGCGCGCGCCGGATTTGTCAAGCGCGCCCGTTGCAGCGAAATGAAGCGCGCCCCATAAGACGGGCGCCAGACTCGCCGGAACAACGACAGGAGAGCACCATAGCCCGAGGCCCCATGCCCCCCGCGCCGCCTTCGCGTGAAGGCCCCCGCGTGAACGAGGAGATCCGCGTCCCCCAGGTCCGTCTCATCGACGAGAACGGGGAGATGATCGGGGTGATGAGCATCCGCGACGCGCTGTATCGCGCCTATCAGGCGGGGCTCGACCTTCTGGAGATCAGCCCCAACGCGGTGCCGCCGGTCTGCAAGATCACCGACTACGGCAAGTTCAAGTACGAACAGCAGAAGAAGGCCAACGAGGCCCGCAAGAAGCAGAAGATCGTCGAGATCAAGGAAATCAAGGTTCGCCCCAATATCGACGACCACGACTACGAGGTGAAGATGAAGCAGGCCAAGAGCTTCATCAGCGAGGGCGACAAGGTGAAAGTCACTCTGCGGTTCCGCGGCCGCGAGATGGCGCACCAGGAACTCGGCGTGAAGCTGCTCGAGCGCATCCGGGCGGAGCTGGCCGACATGGTGAAGGTCGAATCCATGCCGCGCCTCGAGAACCGCCAGATGGTGATGGTGCTGGCGCCGAAGTGATCGGGCTGGCCGCCCGGATCAGCCGGGCGGCACAGCCCCTACCTGCTCCACGATGCGCCGGTAATGCTCGGGCCGGCGGTGGGCGGCGAAGTTGAACATCTTCTCCTTGCCCTGGCGGCAGGCGTCGAGGTCGCACTCCGCGAGGATCACCTCGTCCTCCAGCGTCCGCGCCTCCGCCACCACCAGCCCGTCGGGGCTGACGATCACCGAGCCGCCGATCAGGCCCGAGCCGTCCTCGTTGCCGGCCTTCGCCACGCTCACCGCCCAGGTGGCGTTCATGTAGGCGTTGGCCTGCACGGCCAGGGTGGAGTGGAAGCGGCGCAGATCCGCGCTCTCCGTCTCGCCCCCGTTCGGGTCATAGGCGGCGGAGTTGTAGCCCATCACCATCAGCTCCACCCCCTGCAGCCCGTAGCAGCGCCAGGCCTCCGGCCAGCGGCGGTCGTTGCAGATGAGCATGCCCATCACCGGCCCGCCCCATTCGGCGGGGCCGCGGAAGGCGGGGAAGCCGAGATCGCCATACTCGAAATAGCGCTTCTCGAGCTGCTGGAAGCGGCTGCCGGGGCGGGGCTCCACGCTGCCGGGCAGATGCACCTTGCGGTATTTGGCGAGGATCCTCCCGTCCGGCCCGACGGTGATGGCGCTGTTGAAGCGCCGCCCCTCGGGCGTGAGCTCGGCGTAGCCGAGGTAGAAGCCCACGCCGAGCTCCCGCGCGCGGTCGAACAGGCGCTGGCAGCCCGGGTTGGGCATCTCGCGCTCGAACCAGGCGTCGAGCTCGGCCGCCTCGGGGATGAACCAGCGCGGGAAGAAGGTGGTGAGCGCGAGCTCGGGAAAGACCACGAGCTGCGCGCCCTGCCGCGCCGCGGATTCGAGCAGGGCGATCAGCCGCTCGAGGGTGCGCGCGCGGCTGTCGGCGCGCTGGATGGGGCCGGTCTGCGCGCCGGCGAGCGTGATCAGGCGGGGCATGGGCGGGATTATCGCGCGAAAACCACCACGCTCTCCAGATGGGCGGACCACAGGAACTGGTCCACCGGCGTGGCCGCCCGCACGGCGAAGCCCGCGCGCCGCAGCAGCCCCGCATCGCGCGCCAGCGCGGCCGGGTTGCAGGAGACGTAGATGACGCGCCCGACCGTGCTGCGCGCGATCTGCGCCACCTGCTCGGCCGCGCCGGCGAAGGGCGGGTCGAGCACCACGGCGGCGAAGCCCTTGAGCTCGGCGGGCAGCAGGGGCTGGCGCGCCAGGTCGCGCCGCTCGGCCTGCACGCGCGGATGGGCGCCGGCCAGCGCCGCCACCGCCCCGGCCTCGCCTTCGAAGGCCCGCACCACCCCGCGCGCGGCGAGCGGCAGGGAAAGGGTGCCGAGCCCGGCGTAGAGATCGGCAATCCGCGCGCGGGGCCCGAGCTTCTCCGGCAGCCCGGCCAGCACGGCGGCGGTGATGGCGGCCTCCCCCTCCGCGCTCGCCTGCAGGAAGGCGCCGGGCGGGGGCGCGATCTCCACCCCCGCCAGCCGATGCCGCACGGGGCGGAGCTGCACCGCCGTCTCGGCCGGGCCCTTGGGGCCCTGCCAGGCGATGCGCGCGATGCCCTCGGCCTCGGCGAAGGCGGCCAGGCGCTGGCGGTCCTGCAGCGTCAGCGCGCCATCGGTGCGCAGCAGCAGGTCGGGCCCGCTGTCGAGCAGGTTCACCAGCGCGCCGCCCGCGCGCCGCAGCCCCTGCACCCCGCGCAGCGCGGCGGCGAGCGGGGCGAGCAGCGCCACGAGCGGGGGCGCGAGCACCAGGCAGCGGTGCAGCGCCACCACATCCGCCGCGCCCCGGGCGTGGAAGCCGATCTCCACCACCCCGTCGCGCCCGCGGGCGAGGGCGAAATCCGCGCGGCGCCGCGCGCCGGGCGGGTTGCGCGCGAGCGGGCCGACCGGCGCTTCGGCAAAGCCCGCGCGCGCCAGCGCCTCGAGGAGCAGCCCGCGCTTCCAGGCGGCATAGGGCGCATCCGCCCAGTGCTGGAGGCTGCAGGCGCCGCAGGCGCCGAAATGCGGGCAGGGGGGCGGGACGCGCTCGGGCGAGGGGGCGAACAGCCGGGTCAGGCGCAGCCGCCGCTCGCCCTCGGGCTCCGCCTCCACCACCTCGCCGGGCAGGGCGAGGGGGAGGAAGCGGCCATCCTCCGTCACCCCGTCGCCGGCCGCGCCCATGCGCGCGATGACGAGGCGCATCGGGGGCTCAGCCCCCGAAGGCGTTCAGCCCCGTGATGGCGCGGCCGAGGATGAGGGCGTGCACGTCATGCGTGCCCTCATAGGTGTTCACCGTCTCGAGGTTCATCACGTGGCGGATCACGTGATACTCGTCCACGATGCCGTTGCCGCCGTGCATGTCGCGGGACATGCGGGCGATGTCGAGCGCCTTGCCGCAGTTGTTGCGCTTGATGAGGCTGATCATCTCCGGCGCGGCCTTGCCCTCGTCGAAGAGGCGCCCCACGCGCAGCGCGGCCTGCAGGCCGAGCGCGATCTCGGTCTCCATGTCCGCGAGCTTCTTCTGGATGAGCTGCGTCTGCGCCAGCGGCCGGCCGAACATCCTGCGGTTCAGCGTGTAGTCGCGCGCCGCGGCCATGCAGAACTCGGCCGCGCCCAGCACGCCCCAGGCGATGCCGTAGCGGGCGCGGTTGAGGCAGGAGAAGGGGGCGGCGAAGCTGCGCGCGCCGGGCAGCCGGTTCTCCTCGGGGACGAAGACCTCGTCCATCATGATCATGCCGGTGACGCTGGCGCGCAGGCTGAACTTGCCCTCGATCTTGGGCGTGGTCAGGCCCTTCATGCCGCGCTCGAGCAGGAAGCCGCCGAGCGTGCCCTCGTCGTCCTTCGCCCAGACGAGGCAGACATCGGCGATGGGCGAGTTGGTGATCCAGGTCTTGGAGCCGGAGAGGAGCCAGCCGCCCTCAACGCGCTTCGCGCGCGTGCGCATGGAGGAGGGGTCGGAGCCCGCATCCGGCTCGGTCAGGCCGAAGCAGCCCACCCATTCGCCGGTGCGCAGCTTGGGCAGGAACTTCTGCTTCTGCGCCTCGCTGCCATAGGCGTGGATGGGGAACATCACGAGCGAGGACTGCACCGAGAAGGCGCTGCGGTAGCCGGAATCCACGCGCTCCACCTCGCGCGCCATCAGCCCGTAGGCGACATAGCTCACGCCCGCGCAGCCGTAGCCCTCCAGCGTGGCGCCCAGGAAGCCCTGCTCGCCGAAGGCGTTCATGATGGAGCGGTCGAAGCTCTCCGTGCGGTTCGCCATCAGCACGCCGGGCATCAGACGCTCCTGGCAGAAGGCGCGCGCGGCGTCGCGGATCATCCGCTCCTCCTCGGTGAGCTGCTCCTCGAGCAGCAGCGCATCCTCCCAGGAGAAGGGGGCGAGCTTGGTTTTTCCGGGCGGCGTGACGACGTTCATGCGGACCTCCTCAACCCGCCGCGCGGCGTGGCGCGGCGACCAACCAGCAGTCTATCGCGCGGGGAGGGATCAGGCCGCCTCGCCCGCGGTCTCCGTCGCGGCCTCGGCGGGCGCGGCGGGTTCCGCCGCCGGCCGGCGCGGGCGCGGGATGGGAATGAGCATGAAGGCGGGGATGCTGTCGCCGAAGCCGCGCACGGGCGGGCCTGCATCCTCGCGCTCGCGGCGCGGCTCGGCGCGGGGGCGCTCCTCGCGCACGCGCTCCTCCCGGCGGGACTCGCGCTCCTCGCGGCGGGGGCGCTCCTCGCGGCGCGGCTCGCGCGCCTCCCGGGGTTTCTCCTCGCGCCGGTCGCGGCCGTCGGCGCGCTCGCGCGCGCCCCGGCCGCGGTCGCGCGGCTCGGCCTTCGCGCCGGGCCGGGCGCGCTTGCGGGTGGCGGCCTCGGCGATCTCCTCCTCGCTCACCGGATCGAGCCCGTCGAGGCTGATGCGCGGGATGGGCTTGCCCGTCAGCTTCTCGATGGCGGCGACGAGCTTCGCGTCCTCGGCGGTGGCGATGGAATAGGCGTGGCCCTCGCGCCCTGCCCGGCCCGTGCGGCCGATGCGGTGCACATAGTCCTCGGAGTGGAAGGGGATGTCGAAGTTGAAGACATGGCTGAGCCCGCCGATGTCGAGCCCGCGCGCCGCCACGTCGGAGCAGACGAGGAGCTGGATTTCGTTCGCCTTGAAGGCGTTGAGCGTGGCGAAGCGGGCGGACTGGTCCATGTCCCCGTGCAGGGCGCCGACCGAGAATCCGTGCCGCTTGAGCGATTTGTAGAGGATGTCCACGTCGCGCTTGCGGTTGCAGAAGATCAGCGCGTTCTGCACCTGCTCGCGCCGGATCAGCCGGCGCAGCGCCTCGCGCTTGTCGCGCTCCTGCACGTAGAGCAGGCCGGTGGTGATGGTCGTCGCCACCGTGGCGGGGCGGCTGACGGTGATCTCCTTCGGGTTCTGCAGGAAGGCGTCCGCCAGCTTGCGGATTTCGGGCGCCATGGTGGCCGAGAAGAACAGCGTCTGGCGCATGCGCGGCAGCAGCGAGACGATGCGCTCCACATCGGGGATGAACCCCATGTCGAGCATGCGGTCGGCCTCGTCGATCACCAGCACCTTGCAGTCCGCGAGCAGGATGCGCCCGCGCTCGAACAGGTCGAGCAGCCGGCCCGGCGTGGCGATCAGCACGTCCACGCCCTTCTCGAGCACGGCCTTCTGCTCGTCCATGCTCTCGCCGCCGATCAGCAGCGCGTGGCTGAGCGAGAGATACTTGCCGTACTTCACGAACTGCTCGGCCACCTGCAGCGCGAGCTCGCGCGTGGGCTCGAGGATCAGGCTGCGCGGCATGCGCGCCTTGGCGCGCGAGCCGGCCAGGATGTCCATCATCGGCAGGGTGAAGCTGGCGGTCTTGCCCGTGCCGGTCTGCGCGCAGCCCAGCACGTCGCGGCCCATCAGCACGATGGGGATGGCCTGTTCCTGGATGGGGGTGGGGTGGCGGTAGCCGGCCTCCTCCACCGCGCGGAGAATGGGCTCGGAGAGGCCGAGATCGGCGAAGACGGCGCGCGGGGGTTCGGGGGCGGCCTCCTCGGGCGGGGGGGGCTCGCTGTCGGCGGCCTCCGCCTCGGCGGCTTCGCTCTCGGCGGCTTCGGCCTCCTGCGCTTGCGCGGCGATCTCGCGCGCTGCGGAGGGCGCGGCTTCCGCCTGTGCGGGCGCTGCAGCCTGCGGCGGCGAGTCCGTGGCGGGGATGTCGGGGTTCTGCGTCTCGGCGGCCAGAGGGGCCGCAGGCGTGTCGGTCAAGGCGTCGTGTCCTGCGCCGGTCGTCTCGGGCGCCCGGGGGCGCCCATGGGGTTCGCGCCACATGAGCCGCGCCGCGCCCGCTTCACGAGCCGTGAGGGCGCGCGCCGGCCCGGGCGGATCCCCCGCCCTGCTGCAACACCGCGCATATGCGCCGGCCTTGCGCGGAACGCAACCGCAAAGCGGCGGATGGACGCGCGCGCGGGGCGGATCTATCGGGCGCGCATGGCTCTTCCCCTCCTCCTGCTGCCCGGGCTGCTGTGCGACGCGCGGCTCTGGCGCGACGTGCTGCCCCCGCTCGCCGGCCTCGCCGCGCCGCGCGTGGCGGACCTGACGCAGCGCGACAGCATCGCCGGCATGGCGCGGGATGCGCTGGCGGTGATGGAAGATGCGCCGCGCTTCGCGCTCGCCGGCCTTTCCATGGGCGGCTATGTGGCGTTCGAGATCATGCGGCGCGCCCCGGCGCGGGTGACGCATCTCGCCCTCCTCGACACCTCCGCCCGCGCCGATGCGCCGGAGCAGACCGAGCGCCGCCAGGCGCTCATCGCGCTCAGCCGCCAGGGGCAGTTCCGCGGCGTGACGCCGCGGCTGCTGCCGCTGCTGCTGCATCCCGCCCAGCAGAAGGGCCCCCTGGCCGAGGAGGTGATGGCGATGGCCGAGCGCGTGGGGCCGGAAGCCTTCCTGCGCCAGCAGACGGCGATCATGGGCCGGCCCGATTCGCGCCCGCTGCTGCCGCGGATCGCCGTGCCGACGCTGATCGCCTGCGGCGAGGAGGATGCGCTGACGCCGCCCGCGCTGCATGAGGAGATGGCCGCCCTGATCCCCGGCGCGCGGCTGCGCCGATTCGCCGGGGCGGGCCATCTGCCCAGCATGGAGCAGCCCCTCGCCGTGGCCGAGGCCATGGCCGAGTGGCTGCGCGGCTGAGCGCGCCGACCGTATCAAAGCCCCAGCGCGGCGAGCGGGATGGCCTCCACATCCGCCCCGCGGGGCAGGGGCGGGGCGTGGGGCGCGCGGATCACCAGCGCATCGGCCTCGGCCAGAAGGCGCAGCATGGAACTGTCCTGCCGCTCGAAGGGCAGGGCCTCCATCACCCCGTCCGGGGCGCGCAGCAGCCGGGCGCGCAGATGATCCTCGCGCTTGTCGTTCGCGGGCAGGTCGCGCCCCAGCCGGAAGCGCGAGAGCGGCAGCGCCCAGCCCTCGCGGCCGAGCAGCGCGGCCAGCAGGGGCAGCAGGAACAGCACCCCGCAGACCAGCGCCGAGACGGGGTTGCCCGGCAGGCCGAGCACCGCGGGGCCGCCGGCGCGCCGGCCGTGGAAGAGCGGCTTTCCAGGCCGCATGGCGATGCGCCAGAAGTCGAGCCGGTAGCCCTCCGCCTCCAGCGCGGCGCGCACCAGATCATGTTCGCCCACCGAGGCGCCGCCGGTGGTGAGCAGCACATCGGCCGAGGCCGCACCCGCGATCAGCGCGCCGATGGCCCCGGCGTCATCGGGTGCCACGGGCAGGATTTCCGGCGCGCCGCCCGCGGCCGCGACCATCGCGGCCAGGGCGAAGCTGTTGGAGCTGTAGATCGCCCCGGGCCGGGGCGCCTCGCCGGGCAGCAGGATTTCGTCGCCGGTGGCGAGGATGGCCACGCGCGGGGCGCGCCGCACCGGCAGGAAGGGGTGGTTGGCGGCGGCGGCGAGCCCGATCTCGCGCGCGCCGAGCTTGCGCCCCGCCTCGAGCAGCACATCGCCCTCGGCGAAATCGAGCCCGCGGGGGCGGATCCAGCGGCCCGGCGTCACCTGGTCGGCGGCGGTGACGCGGCCCTCGGCGTCGAGCCTTGCATCCTCCTGCAGCAGGATGCCGTCCGCGCCCTCGGGGATCGGCGCGCCGGTGAAGATGCGCAGCGCCTCGCCGGGGCCGAGCCCGCCGGCGAAGGGCCGCCCGGCCGGCGCGGCGCCGATCACCCGCAGCGCCATGCCCGCATTGGCCTCGGCGGCGCGCAGGGCGTAGCCGTCCATGGCCGAGACATCGGCGGGCGGCTGGGTGACGCGCGCGCGCAGGGGGGCGGCCAGCACCCGGCCCGCCGCGGCCGTGAGCGGGATGGTCTCGGCGGAGACGGGCGTCACGCCCGCGAGGATGCGCGCCCGCGCCTCCGCGACCGGGATCACGCGCCCGCCTCGCTGAAGGTGCCGGACTTGCCGCCCGCCTTGTGCACCACGCGCAGCGCCTCGATGCGCATGCCGCGGTCCACCGCCTTCACCATGTCGTAAATGGTGAGGGCGGCGACGGAGGCCGCCGTCAGCGCCTCCATCTCCACCCCGGTCCTGCCGGTGAGCGAGACGCTGGCCTCGATCTCGATGGCGTCGGGCGGCGCGATCTCGAACTCCACCGCCACCTTGCTGATCAAAAGCGGGTGGCAGAGCGGGATCAGCTCATGGGTGCGCTTGGCGGCCATGATGCCGGCGATGCGCGCCACGCCCAGCACATCGCCCTTGCCCGCCCGGCCTTCGCGGATCAGCGCGAGCGTCTCGGGCTTCATGACGATGCGCGCGCGGGCGCGGGCCACCCGCGCCGTCTCGGCCTTGGAGGAGACATCCACCATCGCGGCGTTGCCGGCCGCGTCGAAATGCGTGAGCCCGCTCATGCCCGCCCCCTCACGCGCCCAGCAGCGCCCGGGTGGCGGCCGCCACATCGGGCTGGCGCATCAGATGCTCGCCCACCAGGATGCAGTTGGCCCCGGCCGCGGCCATGCGCCGCACATCGGCATGGGTGCGGATGCCGCTCTCGGCCACGGGGATGCGGTCGGGCGGGATCATCGGGATCAGGCGCTCGGAGGTGGCGAGGTCGGTCACCAGGCTGCGCAGGTCGCGGTTGTTCACGCCGATGAGGCGGGTGCGCAGGCCGAGCGCGCGCTCGAGCTCGGCCGCGTCATGCACCTCGGCCAGCACCGCCATGTCGAGGGATTGCGCGAGCCCCTCGAGCTCCACCGCCTGGTCGTCGGTCAGCGCGGCCATGATGAGCAGGATGGCGTCCGCCCCCATCACCCGGGCCTCGAAGACCTGGAAGGGGTGGATCATGAAGTCCTTGCGCAGCACGGGCAGGGCGCAGGCGGCGCGGGCGGCCTTCAGGTGCTCGGGCGTCCCTTGGAAATGCGGCGCGTCGGTGAGCACGGAGAGGCAGGAGGCCCCGGCCGATTCATAGGCGCGGGCGAGGGCGGCGGGGTCGAAGGGGTCGCGGATCAGCCCGCCCGAGGGCGAGGCGCGCTTGATCTCCGCGATCAGCCCGGTGCGGCCCTCGGCCACGGCGGCGCAGAGCGCGCCCACGAAATCGCGCGGCGGCGGGGCGTGGCGGGCCGCCCGCTCCATCTCGGGCAGCGGGGTCTCCTCCATGCGGGCGCGCACCTCCTCGGCCTTGTCGGCCAGGATGCGGAGCAGCACGTCGGGCGGGGGCGGGTTGTCCATGGGCGGGCCCGTCAGGCGGGGGGAGGGTTGGTGGCGCGGATCAGCGCCTCGAGCGCCGCGCGGGCGCGGCCCTCGTCGAGGGAGCGGGCGGCGAGCGCCGCGCCCTCGCGCAGATCGGCGGCGCGGCCGGCCACCACCAGGGCGGCGGCGGCGTTGAGGCACACGATGTCGCGGTAGGGGCCGGGGGCGCCCTCCAGCAGCGCGCGCAGCGCGAGCGCGTTCTCGGCCGGATCCCCGCCGCGGATGGCCTCGGGCGGGGCTTCCGGCAGACCGGCATCGGCGGGCGAGACGCTGAACTCCCGGATGGCGCCGGCGTTCAGCTCCACCACCTGGGTGGGGCCGGAGAGGGCGATCTCGTCCAGCCCCTGGCCGTGCACCACCCAGGCGCGCTCCGTGCCGAGCCGGGCCAGCGCCTCGGCCATGGGGCGCAGCCACTGGGCGGAGAAGGCGCCCGTCATCTGCCGGCTGACGCGCGCCGGGTTGGCGAGCGGGCCGAGCAGGTTGAACAGGGTGCGGGTGCCGAGCTCCATGCGCGCGCCGCCGGCGTGGCGCAGCGCCGGGTGGTGGCGGGGGGCGAGCAGGAAGCAGATGCCCGCTTCGGCGATCACCTCCGGCAGCCGCTCGAGCGGCACGTCGAGGTTCACGCCGAGTGCGGCCAGCGCATCCGCCGCGCCGGATTTCGAGGAGAGGGCGCGGTTGCCGTGCTTGGCCACCGGCACGCCGCAGCCCGCGACCACCAGCGCCGCGGCGGTGGAGATGTTGAGGCTGCCCGAGGCGTCGCCGCCCGTGCCCACGATGTCCATGGCGCCCGGGGGGGCCTCCACGGCGGTCATATGGGCGCGCAGCGCGCGCACCGCGCCGGTGAGCTCGGCCACCGTCTCGCCGCGCACGCGCATGGCCATGAGCAGCCCCGCGATCTGCGCGGGTGTCGCTTCGCCGGCCATGATGATGTTGAAGGCGGCCTCGGCCTCGCTCTCGGCCAGGCGCGCGCCCTCGGCGAGGCGCGCGAGCACGGGCTTGAGGCCGTTCACGCCCGGCCCCGCCGGGCGCTGCCGGGCCGCCCCTGGCCTGTGCCACCGCGCCGCATGATGATGGTCGTCTCTCCTCGCCGGCCCCGTCGCGCGCCGCGGCGGGCGGCCACCTCATCGCGCGGGGTGCGCCGCGCGGTCAAGCGGGCGGGCCGGGGCCCGCCGTGTCAGAGCCTCTCGTGCTCGCCGGCGCAGAGCTGCTCCAGCGCGTCCATGTCGAGCAGGCGCAGCTTCTGCCCCCCGGGCTCCGCGATCCAGCCATGGCGCTTGAAGGCGGTGAAGGTGCGGCTGACGGTTTCCAGCGTCAGGCCGAGGAAGTCGCCGATGTCGCTGCGGGTCATCGGCATGGGCAGGTCGCCGGTGAGCAGGCCGCGCCGCCGGTGCGCCTCGGCGAGGCCGATGAGGAAGGCGGCCACCCGCGCCTCGGCCGAGCGGCGGGCGACGGTGACCAGATGCTCCTGCGTGGCGGCGAGCTCGCCCAGGCACATGTCGAGCACCCGCCGCTCCAGGGCCGGGTAGCGGCGCAGCAAGGCATCGAGCCGGCTGCGCTCGATGCGGCAGAACTGCCCGGGGGTGAGGAGCTCGGCGTCGAAGGGGTAGGTCTTACCGGCGGTGTAGCCCAGCAGATCGCCCTTGAAGCGGAAGCCGACCACCTGCTGCCGCCCGTCGGGCAGCAGGCGCGAGAGCTTCACCGTGCCCTCGAGCAGGCTGAAGGCGCGCGTCGCGGGGTCGCCCTCACGGAAGAGCACCGACTTGGCGGGCAGCGCATGGCGGTCGGAATCGCCGGAGAGGTCGTCGAGCGCCTGGGCGTCGAGCGGCAGGCAGATGCCGAAACGCTTGCTGGCGCAGCCCACGCAGGGGTCTTGCTGGCGGGAGTCGCTCGTGGACCAGCGCGCGGTGTCCAATGGGTTCACGGAGCCAGAGCCTCCCTCATTGGGAGAGAGGATAGGCCCAGCCATCCCCGAGTTTCAACCTCAGCGAATGGAAGGTCTGTCCATCGGAATTGTCATGAAGCCGTCAGGAAGGGCCTGCCCCCGGGCGGAGGCAGGCCCCGCCGGCCTCAGCTCCCGGTGATGGTGAAGGCGCCGGGATTGATGGTGACGGTGCCCGGCCCGTTCACCGTCGCGCTCTGCGTCAGCGCCGACCAGGTGAGCGCGTTCCCGCCCGAGGCCGCGTCGAACAGCCCGACATGGGTGAGCGTGCCCACGGCGCCGGTGAAGGTGAAGCGCACCGCCTCGGCGTTCTGCTGCACGCCGGTGCCGGTGAACACCACGCGCTGCCGCGCATAGCCGTTGCCCACCGGCTCGCCCGAGAGGCCGGAGGCCACGCTGCCCCCCGTGCCCAGGCCGAGGAAGACGGCGTTGGGCAGGGCGGGCAGCCGGCCGCACAGGGCGCGGGCGAGGATGTTGCGGCCGTGGTCGGTGAGGGAGCTCATGGGGTGCGGATCCTTTGCTGGCGGGGAATCAGATGTCGGCGGCGTCGGCGAAGAGCGGCGGGCGCGGCGCGCCGGCCTCGTCGAAGCCGTCGGGGGCGGTGCGGATGGCGGCATAGACCTCGGCCAGGGCGATCGCGCCCGGCTCCGGGAAGCCGCCGGTGGGGAAGCGGAAGGAGAGGCGGTGGATGGGGTTCAGCCCCGCCCGGCGCGCCGCCTCGTCGCGGTAGCCGTGGAGCTGCGCCTCGAGCATGCGCGCGACGCAGTCCATCTGCAGGTGGGTGAGGCGCCAGTAGGCGACGGTGACGCCCGTCTCGCGCATCTCGATGGGCTTGAGGAGGGCCATGGTCTGCTCCGTGGATCAGGGGGAGGGAAGGGGGGTCAGGCGGTGACTTCGACGCTCATCACGCGCGCCACCCAGCGGATGGTCTTGTTCGCCTCGCCCGTGCCGGTGACGGCGAGGCCCCCGTTCGTGGTGTCGGCGGCGAGGGTGAGCGTCCAGCCGGCGGCGGCCGCGTCGCGCATCCCCGGGCCGAAGGGCGTGCCCGCGGTGACGGCGGCGATGGCGGGCGCGCTGGTGATCACGCGCCCGCCCACGAAGGCGGTGGCGGCCGCGTTCGCCCCGCGCTTGATCAGCACGTCGCACTCCCAGGAGGCGCAGTCGCCCGCGCTGCCCGCGCTGCCGCCCGTCTGCTGCGCCACGACGAGCAGCTTGAGGCGGTAGGTGCCGTTGTTGGGCAGGTTGAGCGTGTTGCTGGAGGAGGGCGCCGCCTGATCGGCCGTCAGGCGCGCGGGCGTGGCGTCGCTGGTGATCTGGCGCAGCAGGAACTCGCCCGCCTGGGCGTCGCCGGCGGTGGCGAAGCGGTTGGCCGCCCAGAAGCCGCGCCCGTAGAGGCCGCGGGCAGTGCCCCAGAAGCCGCCCGGGCACCAACTGTCATTGCCCGAGGCGGCGTTCTGCTGCCCGCCCACGACGATGCCGCGGATGCCGGTGGCGCTGTTGTTCTGCCCGCCGACCACCACGGCCGCGGTCCCCGAGGCGGTGTTGCCCGACCCGCCCGCGATCACCGCGTTCGCGCCCGAGGCCACCTGCGTCGCCGCCGTGCGGCTCGTCTGCAGGTCCACCGCGTTCGCGCCGCGCGCGTTGCCGCCCGTGACCGCATTGTCCGGGAACTGCGCGAGCAGCGCGCCGCTGCCCTTGGGCTGGCCCAGCACCGCGTCGATGTTGGCATCGGCGCCGGAGACCGCCCATCCCGCCCGGCCCGGCGCGCCGGTGACGCCGCCGATGGCGACCATGCGGTTGAGGCTGCCGCCCGGCGTGATCACCTCGAAGCCATGCGCGCCCTGCGCGCCGCCGAGCGAGAGGCTGCCGGCCCCGGCGCGCAGGATTTCGGCGCCGCCCGCGCTGGCGGCCAGGATGTTCGTGGCGGGCTGGAAGAAGCCCGTCTCCGCCGCGCCGACGGCGAGGCCGGGCCGCGCCGCCTCGCCCGCGGGCGCCAGCACGCCCACCGAGCCGTTGCTGCCGGCGTTGAAGAGGGGGCCCATCACCGGCGTCTCGAGCAGCGGCTTGCTGCCGAGATTCACCCGGTTCGGCGCGCCGGAGGCCGCATTCGCCAGGTGGATGGCCGCCGCGCCGTTGCTGCGCAGGTTGAAGTTCACGACGCGCAGCGCGCCGATGTCGAGCCGGTTGGAATGCTGCTCGAGGCGGATCGCGTTGTCCTCGGCGTCGTCGATGCGCAGGCTGCCGACCTGCACCTTCGAGGAATGGGCGGTGACGTAGAAGCCGACGGAGCCCGGAACCGGCGCGCCGCCGGCGTTGAAGATCTCGCACTGCACGGTCATGGAATCGATCTGGCCGTCCGTGCCGGCCGCCTCGATCAGCACCCCGTGCTTCACGAAATCGGCATAGGCCTGGCCGATCGAGAACTTCTGCGTGTAGCCCGCCGGCGAGGAGGCGAAGCGGAACATGCTGCGGTGGCCGAGCACGAAGGACTGGTCCACGAACACGCCGTCCACACGGCGGAAGATCATGGCGTCGCCGTTGTCCTGCTGCCAGCGCACCACATGGTCGTTGGCCGACCAGAAGGGCCAGAAGTGCAGGTTGGCGATGCGCACGACGTCGTAGATCTCGTCGAAGTCCACGCCCGCCGTGAACACCTGCCCGCGCAGGCGACGGATGTCGGTGCGGCCGGAGTTCTTCACCTGGATGCCGCGGTTGACGGCCGAGAGCATCACGTTCTCGAACTCCACGCCGCCCAGGCAGTCGAGCACGCGGAAGAACCAGTCATAGGCGGTGGGCGCCCACGAGGCGTTCTGCGCGGCGCTGTGCGTCTGGCGCACGGCGAGGTTGGCGACGAGCGAGCCGCGCGCCGAGACGCCGCTGAAGGTGATGGGGAAGAAGCCCGTCTGGTCCACCGTCAGCCAGGTGCCGCTGCCAGGCCCCCCGCCCTCGGGATAGCCCTGGCCGATCAGGCGGATGGGCCCCGCGCTGATGGTGACCGCCGAGGCGAGGCGGTAGGTGCGCGGGCCGAGGCGGATGGTGCCGCCCGCGCTGCCCAGCGCGTTGATCGCCGCCTGCAGGGCCGGCGCGTCGTTGGTCGTGCCGTTGCCGGCGGCGCCGAAGTCGCGCAGGTCCACGCCGCGGTCGGCGAGGACCTGGCGGCGCAGCTGGCTGACGCTGGCGCGCCGGGTGGTGTTGGGCCCGCCCTGGACGAGTGGAACGATGTCGGCGTCGTTCAGGCTCGTCGCGGCGGGCAGTTGGCTGATTCGGAGGTCGGGCATCGGGGCTCCGTCCGGTCTGCTGGGGGTGGCCGGTGAGGGGGGAGGGCGCCGTCAGTCCTGCGCGAGGGCGAAGTCGTCCTCCTGCGCGAGGCGCAGCCCGTCCTCGGCGAGGACGAGGCGCAGGTCGGGCAGGATGTTGAAGCTGCGGGAGGTGACGGCGATGCCCGTATCGCCCGCGTCCTCGACGCGGATGCGATAGCCCGAGCCCTCCGGCGGGGTGGGCAGGGCGGTGATCGCATAGCCCTGGGAGACGTTGACCGTCTGCACCGGCGGGATGACGGCGCCCTGCGCGTCGCGCACGCTGACGAGGACCTGGCTGATCGGGCCCGTCACCTGGGCCTGCACCGGAATGGAGGTGCCGGCGATGATGCCGGCCATCAGCGGGGCGAGGATGATGGTCGTCACCACCGCGCCGGCCTGCTGCACCATGCGCAGCGTCTGCGCGATGCTGCGGGTGAGGGCGACGGGCGCCACCGCGCCGTCCAGGTTCACGCCGGTGCCGATGACGGCGTTGGCGCGCACGGGCAGGATGGCCAGCGCGTCCGAGGCCTCGACGATCATCACGTCGCCCGCGCGCAGCCGCACGGCGGCGGCGGCGAAATAGCCGGGGGCGGTGATGTCGGTGCGGGTGTCCGCGCTGCGGTAGTGCCAGAGGCTGAATCCCGCCGTCTGCACCAGGGGCACGAGGGCATTGGCGACGAAGGGCATGGGCGTGCGTCTCCTTCCGCGCGAGGCGCGGCGGTTGAGGGCGGCGAAACGGGGGAGGGGGGAGCCTGGGCGCAAATCGCCCCTTGGCCCCCCGGCTTTAGATCACATTCCTATCGCGGTCAAGGAAAATATTCCGGGATTGCGGGCGCGGGGCCGCTGCTGCAAGAGCGGGTCTTTCCCGGATGGAGAGGGGTTCATGCGCCGCCTGCTGCTCGCCGCCGCCCTCCTGCTGCTCGGCCCCGCCGCACAGGCGCAGCAGCCGGTTCTCAACATCTACAACTGGGCGGACTACATAGACCCCTACGCCATCGAGCGCTTCCAGCGCGAAACCGGCATCCGCGTCCGCTACGACGTGTACGACACGCTGGAGACGCTGGAAGGAAAACTCTCCGCGGGCCGCAGCGGCTACGACATCGTCGTGCCCACCAGCGAGCCCACCTTCCACCGCCTGGTGCGCGCGGGCGCGCTGCGGCCGCTCGACATGGCGCGCATCCCCAACGCGCGGAACCTCGACCCGGCGCTGATGGCGCGCATCGCCGCGGTGGATCCGGGCAACCGGCACGGGGTGATCTATCTCTGGGGCACCGTCGGCTTCGGCATGATCCCCGAGCGCATCCGCGCCCTGGCGCCCGATGCGCCGCTCGACAGCATGGCCCTGCTCATGGACCCCCAGCACCTGCGCCGGATTTCGCGCTGCGGCGTGGCGGTGATGGACAGCGCGGTGGATGTGCTGCCCTCGGTGCTGCGCCATCTCGGCTTCCATCCCGACACGGCCGCGCAGGCCGAGCTCGACGCCGCGCAGCGGGCGCTGCTCGCCATCCGCCCCTTCCTGCGCTCCATCCCCTCGCCGCCCGCGCTGATCGAGGCGCTGGCGAACGGCGAGATCTGCCTCGCCTTCACCTATTCGGGCGATGTGATCCAGGCGGCCGCCCGCGCGCGCGAGGCGCGGCGCGCGCATGAGGTGCGCTACGTCACCCCGCGCGAGGGCGCGCAGCTCTGGTTCGACATGCTGGCCATCCCCGCCGACGCGCCCAACCCCGACGCGGCGCACGCCTTCATCGACTTCGTGCTGGAGCCGGAGGTGATGGCCGGCATCACGCGCCAGGTGCGCTACCCCAACGCCGTGCCGGCCTCGCGCGCCCTGCTGCCGCAGGAGGTGCAGGACGATCCCTCGGTGTTCCCCGACGCCGAGACCATCGCGCGCAGCTTCGTCGCCGGCACGCCCAGCCAGGCGGCCGAGCGCGCGCGCGCCCGGCTCTGGGCGCGCTTCCGGGCGGGGCGCTGAGCGCTGCTCGCGCTCGAGAACATCACCCGCCGCTTCGGCGCGGCCGTGGCGCTGGAGAACCTCTCGCTCAGCGTCGCGGCGGGCGAGTTCGTCGCGCTGCTCGGCGGCTCGGGCTCGGGCAAATCCACGCTGCTGCGCGTCGTGGCCGGCTTCGAGCGGCCCGATGCGGGCCGCGTGGTGCTGAACGGGCGCGACATCACGCAGGCGCCGCCGCCCGCGCGGGATGTCGCGATGATGTTCCAGTCCTACGCGCTGTTCCCGCACATGAGCGTTCGCGAGAACATCGCCTACGGGCTGCGCCGCGCCGGCGCCGAGCCCCGCGCCATCGCCGCGCGCGTGGCGGAGCTGGTGGCGCTGCTGCGCCTCGAGGGGCTGGAGGCGCGCCGGCCCGCGCAGCTCTCGGGCGGGCAGCAGCAGCGCGTGGCGCTGGCCCGCGCCCTGGCGCGCCGCCCCGCGCTGCTGCTGCTCGACGAGCCGCTCGCAGCACTGGACGCGGGGCTTCGCGAGCGCACGGGGCTCGAGCTGCGCGCCCTGCAGCGCCGCACGGGCGCGAGCTTCGTCATGGTCACGCATGACCAGTCCGAGGCGCTGGCGCTGGCCGATCGCGTGGCGCTGCTGGAGGGCGGGCGCATCGCGCAGGTGGCGCCCCCGCGCGAGCTCTACGACCGGCCGGCCACCCGCGGCGTGGCGCGCTTCCTGGGCGCGGCGAACATCCTGGAGGCGGGCGGGCCCATCCCGCTCGCCCCCGAGACGCCCGCCCCCGCCTATGCGCTGCGGCCCGAGCGCATCGCGCTGGTCGCCGAAGCCCCGCCCGTGAACGGCGTGCGCGCCGTGGTGGAGGAGGTGGCCTTCCGCGGGGCGGATGCGCTGCTGCTCGCGCGGCCCGCAGGCGGCGAGGCGCTGCGGGTGGTGCTGCCCGCGGGCGCGGCCCTGCCCGAGCGCGGAGCGCAGATCGCCCTCGCCTGGGAGGCGGCGGCGCTGGCCCCGCTCGCGGCGTGATCCGCACCGCCGCCTGGCTCGCGCTCGGGCTGCTGGTGGCCGCGCCGCTCGCCATCGTGCTCGGCATGGGCTTCGGCAGCGTCGCCCCGGGGGTGCCGCCGGTCCGTTGGCCCATCGGGGCGGAGGGCTGGCAGGGCAGCCTGGAAGCCTGGTCGCTGCTCTTCGCCGACGGCTACTACCTCGATGCCTTCCTGCGCGCGCTGCGGCTCGCGGCGCTGACGGCCACGCTCTGCCTCGTCATCGGCTTCGGCATGGCGCTCGGCATCGCCTCGGCCCGGCCGGAGCGGCAACTCCTGCTGCTCGCGCTGGTGCTGCTGCCCTTCTGGACGGGCTTCGTGCTGCGCCTCTCGGCCTGGGTGGGGCTGCTGCGGGATTCGGGCTGGATCAACACGGTGCTGCTCTCGCTCGGGCTGATCGAGGCGCCGCTCGCCCTGCTCTACACCGAGGGCGCGATGCTGGCGGGCATGGTGCACGGCTACCTGCCCTTCGCCGTGCTGCCGCTCTATGCCACGCTCGCGCGGCGTGATCCCGCGCTGGAGGAGGCGGCGGCGGATCTCGGCGCCTCGCCCTTCACGGTGTTCCGCACCGTCACCCTGCCGCTCGCCGCGCCCGCGGCGGCCGCCGCCTTCCTCCTGGTGTTCATCCCCGCCGCGGGGGAGGTGGTGATCCCGGAGCTTCTCGGCGCGCCGGATTCCATCCTGATCGGCCGGGCCATCTGGGCCGAGTTCTTCCAGACGCGGGACTGGCCGGCGGCCGCCGCACTCGCCACCGCGCTGCTGGCGGTGCTGCTGCTGCCGGTTGCGCTCTACCAGCGGCTCGCGCGGCGATGAGGCGGCTGTTTCTCGCCCTCGGCCTCTGCTTCCTCTGGGCGCCGATCCTGCTCATGGCCGCCTATGCCTTCAGCGAGAGCCGCACGCCCTATGTCTGGGGCGGCTTCTCGCTGCGCTGGTTCGCTGCACTCGCGGCCAATGAGCGGCTGATCGAGGCGGCCTGGCTCTCGCTGCGGATCGCGGCGGGGTCGGCCACCCTCGCCACGCTGCTCGGCCTGCTGCTGGGCTGGGTGCTGGCCCGGCACGGGCCCTTCGCGGGGCGGCCGCTCTTCGGCGCGCTGGCGGGCGCGCCGCTGGTGCTGCCCGAGGTGGTCATGGGCCTCGCGCTGCTGCTGCTCTTCGTGGCGCTGCAGGGGCTGCTGGGCTGGCCCGCGCAGCGCGGGGCGCTCACCGTCTGGCTCGCCCATTCCGCCCTGGGCATGGCCTATGTGGCGGTGCTGGTGCAGGCGCGGCTGGCCGCCCTCGACCCGAGGCTGGAGGAGGCGGCGGCGGATCTGGGCGCCTCGCCCTTCGCGGTGTTCCGCACCATCACCCTGCCGCTGATCGCCCCCAGCCTCGCGGCCGGCTGGGGCCTCGCCTTCACCCTTTCGCTGGACGATGTGGTGCTGGCGAGCTTCGTCTCCGGCCCCGGCGCCACCACCCTGCCGGTCTATCTCTTCAGCCAGTTGCGGCTGGGGCTGACGCCCGAAGCCAATGCGCTGGCGGTGGTGCTGCTGGGCCTCGCGGGGCTCGGGCTGTTCGGGCTCGCGGTCATCCTGCGGCGCGGGCGGGTTGAAACACCCCCGTCACGGGAATAGGGTCCGCCTCCTTCCCGCCAGGACCGGACGTCCATGCAGCTCACCGCCCAGCGGCTCGACCGCATCTCCCCCTCCCAGACCATCGCCATGTCGGCCAAGGCGCGCGCGCTGAAGGCCGCGGGCCGCGACGTGATCAGCCTCTCGGCCGGAGAGCCCGATTTCGACACGCCGCAGAACGTGAAGGACGCGGCCATCGCCGCCATCCAGCGCGGCGAGACGAAATACACCGACGTGGCCGGCACCATGGAGCTGCGCAAGGCGATCTGCTCGAAGTTCCAGCGCGACCACGGGATTTCCTACACGCCGGAGGAGATCATCGTCAGCACCGGCGGCAAGCAGGTGATCTTCAACGCGCTGATGGCGACCATCGATCCGGGCGACGAGGCGATCATCCCCGCCCCCTGCTGGGTGAGCTATCCCGACATCGTGCAGCTCGCCGAAGGCAAGCCCGTGATCGTGCCCTGCGGGCAGAACCAGGGCTTCAAGATCACGCCCGAGCAGCTCGAGGCCGCGATCACCCCGCGCACCAAGTGGTTCATCCTCAACAACCCCTGCAACCCCACCGGCGCGGCCTATTCGCGCGAGGAGCTGAAGGCGCTGACCGAGGTGCTGCTGCGCCACCCCCAGGTCTGGGTCTTCACCGACGACATTTACGAGAAGCTCGCCTATGACGGCTTCAAGCCCGCGACGGTGGTGGAGGTGGAGCCGCGGCTGAAGGAGCGGACCATCACCATGAACGGCTGCTCCAAGGCCTATGCGATGACGGGCTGGCGCATCGGCTACGCCGGCGCCCCCGTCGCGCTGATCAAGGCGATGGACAAGCTGCAGAGCCAGTCCACCTCCAACACCAGCTCCGTCTCCCAGGCCGCGGCCATCGAGGCGCTGAACGGCCCGCAGGAGAGCATCCAGGAGATGGTGAAGGTCTATCAGCGCCGCCGGGATCTGGTGGTGGGCATGCTGAACGAGGCCCCCGGCATCCGCTGCGCCACGCCCGAGGGCGCCTTCTACGTCTATCCCTCCATCCACGCCTGCCTCGGCAAGACCAGCGCGGGCGGGCGCAGGATCGAGACGGACGAGGATTTCGTGCTGGCGCTGCTGGAGGAGGAGGGGGTGGCCGCGGTGCACGGCGCGGCCTTCATGTTCCCCGGCCATTTCCGCATCAGCTACGCCACCGACGACGCCTCGCTGCGCGAGGCCTGCACGCGCATCCAGCGCTTCTGCCGGGGGCTGCGCTGATACGGGCGGCATCGCATGCCGACCGTATCGCGCGCAGGGTTGGCGTGGCGGCTGCGCGCCAAAACAAAGGCATACCAGCGGCTGCGCCGCTGCCGCACGGGTCAAAGCAAGCGGCCGCTGGTATGAGCGGCCCCGCGCCGGGCGCAACCCCGCCCGGCGCGCCGAGGCTTGCAAAATGAAGCCGGAGAGGGCATCTGCCCGCCCAGGTTCCTGATTCGACGTTTCAGCGAGGCAGGCGGAGCCCCGGAGTGGGGGTTGCGGCCTGCCTTGACGCATGGAGGCCCACCGTGGCGCGCACCCCGCTCGAGAAGATCCGCAACATCGGCATCACCGCGCACATCGACGCGGGGAAGACCACCACGACCGAGCGCATCCTCTACTACACCGGCAAGAGCCACAAGATCGGCGAGGTGCACGACGGCAACACCACGACCGACTACATGGAGCAGGAGCGCGAGCGGGGCATCACCATCACCTCCGCCGCCGTGACGGCCGAGTGGAAGGGCCACCGCATCAACATCATCGACACGCCGGGCCACATCGACTTCAACATCGAGGTGAACCGCTCCCTGCGCGTGCTCGACGGCGCGGTGTTCATCATCGAGGGCGTGGCCGGCGTGCAGCCGCAGTCCGAGACGAACTGGCGCCTCGCGGACCGCTACAACGTCCCGCGCATCATCTACATCAACAAGCTGGACCGCACCGGCGCGGATTTCTACCGTGCCGCGGCCACCCTGACCGAGAAGCTCGGCATCAACTGGGTGGCGCTGCAGCTTCCCATCGGCATCGAGGACACGCTGAAGGGCGTGGTGGACCTCGTGACCATGAAGGCGCTGATCTGGGAGGGCGACGAGCTCGGCGCGAAGTTCCATGAGGCCGAGATCCCGGCCGACCTCCAGGAGAAGGCGGCCGAGTACCGCCAGAAGCTGCTCGACACCGCCGTGGGCGTGGACGAGGCGGCGATGGAGGAATACTTCGAGAAGGGCGACGTCTCGGTCGAGACGCTGAAGCGCTGCATCAAGAAGGGCACCATCTCGGGCGAGTTCCGCCCGGTGCTCTGCGGCTCCTCCTTCAAGAACAAGGGCGTGCAGCCGCTGCTCGACGCGGTGATCGACTACCTCCCGAGCCCGGTGGACATCGAGGGCATCAAGGTCGCCCCCGAGGAGGGCCAGGACGAGAGCAGCGACCGCCGCGTGATCCCGGTGACCGAGGACGGGCCCTTCGCCGGCCTCGCCTTCAAGATCATCAACGACAAGTACGGCAACCTCACCTTCGTGCGCGTCTATCGCGGCGTGCTGCGCTCCGGCGACCAGGTGCTGAACACCACCAAGGGCCACAAGGAGCGCGTCGGCCGCATGTTCCAGATGCACGCCGACAAGCGCGAGGAGATCAAGGAGGTCTTCGCCGGCGACATCGCGGCCTTCGTGGGCCTGAAGGACACCGGCACGGGCGACACGCTGGCCTCCCAGGAGGATCCGGTGGTGCTCGAGCGCATGGCCTTCCCGGTGCCGGTGATCGACATCTCCGTGGAGCCCAAGACCAAGGACGCCATCGAGAAGATGACGCTCGGCCTGCAGAAGCTGGCGGGCGAGGACCCCTCGCTGCGCCTGCGCACCGACCAGGAGACGGGCCAGACCATCCTCTCCGGCATGGGCGAGCTGCACCTCGAGATCATCATCGACCGGCTGAAGCGCGAGTACGGCGTGGACGCCAACATCGGCGCCCCGCAGGTGGCCTATCGCGAGACGATCACCAAGCCGCACACCGAGGTCTACACCCACAAGAAGCAGACCGGCGGCTCGGGCCAGTTCGCCGAGGTGAAGATCACCTTCGAGCCGCTGGAGCGGAACCAGGGCATCGAGTTCGTCAACGCCGTGGTGGGCGGCGCGGTGCCGAAGGAGTACATCCCGGCGGTCGAGAAGGGCATCAAGGTGCAGGCCGACACGGGCGTGCTGGCCGGCTTCCCGACGGTGGACTTCCGCTTCACCCTGGTGGACGGCAAGTACCATGACGTGGACTCCTCCGCGCTCGCCTTCGAGATCGCGGCCAAGGCCTGCTTCCGCGAGGGCATGAAGAAGGCCGGCCCCGTGATCCTCGAGCCGATCATGGACGTGGAGGTGACCACGCCCCAGGACCATGTCGGCGACGTGGTGGGCGACCTGAACCGCCGCCGCGGCGTGATCCAGAGCCAGGACATGGCGGGCACCTCGGTCATCGTGCGGGCGCATGTGCCGCTGAAGGAGATGTTCGGCTACATCTCCAACCTGCGCGGCATGACGAAGGGGCGCGCCTCCTTCTCCATGCAGTTCCACCACTACGATCCGGTGCCGCGCAACGTCGCCGACGAGATCATGGCCAAGGCGGGCTGAGGCCCGCCGCGCCTGCCCGGATGCCGATCAGCCGGGAAGAGGTGATCCTGGGCTATCGCCTCGTGCTGGGGCGATGGCCCGAGAGCGAGGAGGTCATCGCCGCCCACGCCGCCGCGCATGACAGCGCGGAAGCCTTCGGGGAAAGCCTCCTCTCCTGCGAGGAGGGGCAGCGGCGTACGCAGCACGTGATGCACCCGCAGGTCATGCGGCGGCTGGGCCTCGGCCCGGCCGACATCGAGGATCTGCGCGCCGCGAGCGGCCTGAGCTGGCCCCCGCCCCGGCCCGGTTTCGTCTCCGACTTCACCGGCATCTACACCCGGCTCTCGCTGGTGGGGCTGCCGCCCGGCCATGACGGGCGGCATTGCCCGCTGCCCATCCCCTCCGACTTCCACGCCGAGGCGGTGGAGTGGCTCGCGCTGCTGCGCGCGCTGGGCGCCTCGCGCGAGCGCTTCGTGATGGCGGAGCTCGGCGCCGGCTGGGGGCCCTGGACCGCCGCCGCCCATGCGCTGGCCCGGCGTCACGGGGTGGCGGAGCGCCGCTTCTACGCCGTCGAGGCCGAGGCGCGGAACCTCGCACGGCTGCGCACCCATCTGGCCGACAACGCCATCCCCGAGGAGGAGGTGGTGGTGCTGGATGCGGTGCTGACGCCGGAACCGGGCGAGGTGCTCTGGACCGAGCGGCCCGAAACGGCGGGCCCCGACTACGGCAACCGCGCCCGCCGGCCCGGCGAGCCCGATTACCGCGGCTTCGAGGCCTTCGAGGGGGCGGCGGCGCGCCCCGGCCTGCCCTTCGCGGAGTTCCTGGCGCGGGAGCCGCAATGGGACTTCGTCCACATGGACGTGCAGGGCTGGGAGGAGCGCCTTTGCCGCGCCGCCCTGCCGGTGCTGGAGGAGCGGGTGCGCTTCCTTCTCCTCGCCACCCATTCCAAGGCGCTGGACGCCGCCTGTTTCGAGATGTTCCACGCGGCGGGCTGGCACATGCTCGCCAATCTCGGCCCGGTGGTCGGCCATGCGCCGGGCGCGCCGAGCGTGGAGGCGCTCACCATCTGCGACGGCACGCAGTTCTGGCGCAACCCGCGCCTCGTGGGGTGAGGCGGGCGACGGTCGCGCCCGGGCATCACGGCCCGCGCGCGAGGAAGCCCCGCCCGCCGCCCGCCTGCGGGCGCTTGCGGCCCTGATCGCCGCCGCGGCCCTGCGGGGCCGGGGCGTGGTGGCCGCCGCGCGGCCCCTGCGGCTTGGCGTGCTGGCCGCCGCGCTGCTCCTGCTGGCGCGGGTGCTGGGCGCGGGGGTCGGCCCCGCGATGATCGGCCGGGCGGGGCTCGTGGTGCCGCGGCTCCTTCTGGCGCTGCGGCTGGCCGCCAGGCCCGCCGCGCCCGCGCTGCGGCCGCTGCGGCGTCGCGCGGTCGTTCAGCGGGGCGCTGCGGTCGGCGCGCATGTCCTCGAGCGGGATGCGCTGGCGCGTGGTGCGCTCGATGGCGCGCAGAAGGCCGAGCTCGTCGGGCGCGACCAGCGCGATGGCCTCGCCCGAGGCGCCGGCGCGCGCGGTGCGGCCGATGCGGTGCACATAGGTCTCGGGCACCTCGGGCAGCTCGTGCTGGATCACGTGCGTCACCTCCGGCACGTCGATCCCGCGCGCGGCGATGTCGGTCGCGACCAGGATGGGCGCGCGGCCGGACTTGAACTCGGCGAGCGCGCGCTCGCGCTGGCTCTGGCCCTTGTTGCCGTGGATGGCGTTGGCGAAGAGCCCGTCCTGCTCCAGCGCCTTCACGATCTTGTCGGCGCCGTGCTTGGTGCGGGCGAAGACGAGGGTGCGCCCCACCCCCTCCCCGCGCAGGATGTCGGCCAGCGCGGCGCGCTTCCGCCCGCCCTCGAGCAGGATGGCGCGCTGGTTCACCCGCTCGGCCGTGGTGGCGACGGGCGTGACCTCCACGCGCGCCGGGTCGTTCAGCATCTCGGCGGCCAGCGAGGCGATGTCGGCGGGCATGGTGGCGCTGAAGAACAGCGTCAGCCGCTGCTTGGGCACCTGGCGCACGATCTGCCGCGCCGCGGGCAGGAAGCCGCGGTCGAGCATCTGGTCGGCCTCGTCCAGCACCAGCACCTCGGTCATGTCGAGGCGCGCGTGGCGCGTCTGCAGGTGGTCGATCAGCCGGCCCGGCGTGGCCACCAGCACGTCCACCCCGCGGGCGAGCGCGCGCTGCTGCGGCGCATGGCCCACGCCGCCGAAGACGGTGGCGATGGAGAGCGGCAGGTGCTTCGCATAGGCCTTGAAGCTGTCGGCGATCTGGCTGGCGAGTTCGCGGGTGGGCGAGAGCACCAGCACGCGGCAGCCGCCGCGCGCCACGCGGCCCGGGTTGCTGGCCAGGCGGTGCAGGATGGGCAGGGCGAAGGCGGCGGTCTTGCCGGTGCCGGTCTGGGCGATGCCCAGCACGTCGCGCCCCGCGAGCGCCTGCGGGATGGCCTGGGCCTGGATGGGGGTGGGGGTGGTGTAGCCGGCCTCCTCCAGCGCCGCGAGGATGCGGGGATGGAGGCCGAGTTCTGCGAAGGAGGTCATGCGTGTTCCAGTGGCGCGGCGCCGCCGGGCGGCCCGCGTGAGATCAGGGTGGACACCCCGCGTGGCTGGGTTGATCCGGGAGAGCGTCCGAGGGAGCCCGGCAGTTCGGCTGCCATATGCGGCCCTCAGCCGAGGGCGAGGCGCCGCTCACGCGGCCGGGTCCGGGCGGGAACACCCCGCCAACACCGCCCACATGGGCCATCGCGGCGCGTTCCGCAAGCGACATCCGCGTGACGGAACGCGGGGCAGGGTTGCGGGGCGATGCCGGCGGCCGCGCCGTCCTCCCGCAACTCGGCCACTGCGGCCGGCGCTATCAGACGGTGGGCAGGCGGTGGAAGCCGGGTTCGGCCGGCGGCTCGGCGAAGCGTTCCTCGATCGCCTCGACGCGGGCCAGCGGGGGGCCGCGCCGGCAGGCCGCCAGCACGGCGGCGAGCGCGTCCGCCTCGCCGCAGAGCAGCGCCTCCACCGCCCCGTCGCGCCGGTTGCGCACCCAGCCCTGAAGCCCGTGCCGCCCGGCCTCGCGCAGCAGCCAGTCGCGGAACCCCACGCCCTGCACGCGCCCGGTGATGCGGATCAGGCGCGCGCTGTTCATGGAGGAGAGCGCCCCTCCCGCCGCGCCCCTGGGCTCATGCCGCGGCGAGGTCCAGCAGCCGCGCCGCCTGGGCGAGATCGGCCGCCATCCGCTCACGCCGTGCCGCCGCCTCGGCGTCGAGCCCCCACAGCTCCTCCTGGTAGAGCTCGTCCAGACGGGCGAGGCGATGCGCCTCCTCCACCGCCAGCGCCCGCTCCAGCACGGCGAGCCCCAGCACCAGGCTGCCCAGGCCCGGCACCAGCACCCCGAGGGCCGAAAGCCGCAGCGGGTCCAGCGCCAGCAGCCGCCCGGACAACGCCGCCACCGCCGCGGGCGGCTGCGCGACGGGCATCAGCCCGGCGGTGACGGAGAGCCGCGCGCCCAGCCTGGCCGCCGCCCAGTCGAGCCAGGGCTGCCAGGCCTCGGCCTGGCGCGCCGCCAGATCGGGCTCGGTCGCGCGGTAGCAGAGCAGATCCGTCTCGGCGTATTTCGCCAGCGCCGCGACGGTGGCCTCCGGCGCGGGGGCGATGCGCTCGGCCGCCGTGCCGGCGAGGCGCGTCAGCGGCACATCCTCCCAGCGCATCTCGCCGCCCGGGCCGCCCCCCGCCGACTGCCATTCGGCGGCCAGCGCCTCGGCCAGCGGCCGGGTGCGCACCGAGAGCGGCGCGCCGGAGGGCAGCCGCACCGGGCGGCCATCGAGATGCACGGCGAACCCCTCGCCCTCGGGGACGGCGCACGCCTCGTTCCAGAACCGTTTCATGCCCGCCCTTCTATCACCGGCCGAGCAGACCGCGCAGCAGGTTCCCCCCGGGCGGAGGCGGGCCGGGCTCCGGCGCGGCGCGGGGGGCGGGCAGGGGGCCCTCGGCCCCGCCGCGCGCCGCGCGCAGGGCGCCGGCGCAATCGGGCAGGGGCGGCGGCGGCGCCCCGCCCAGCGCCCCGGCGAGCAGCCCCGCCCCCTCCAGCCGCGGCTGCGCCAGGGTTCCCGTCACCGGCACCGGGGCGCGCAGCCGCACGCCCCCGAGGCGCAGATCGGCCAGCAGCCGCAGCGCCAGCGTCTCATCGGCCAGCCGGACCACTCCCTCCCCGCCGATCCGCCCCGCCGCCCCGTCGAGGAAGAGGGTGGAGAAGCGCAGCACCCCGCCCTCCGCCTCGCCCCGCAGGGCGAGGCAGGAGAGCGCCACCCCCTGCGCAAGCTGCGGCGAGAGCTGCCCGAGGCTGCGCGCGAGGCCGCCGCCCAGCGCCCCGTCGATCACCGCGAGCCCGAAGACGCCGGTGAGGCTCGCGGCCATCTCGCGCGTGCCGCGCCCCTGGCCGCGCAGGTCGAAGGCGAGGTCGGCCCGGCCGTCGCTCGGCGCCCCGGCGCCCAGCCCGCGCAGGAAGGCCGCGAGTTCGAGTCCCTGCCCGCCGCCGGCCATCTGCAACGCGGGGATGGGGCGCGCCGCATCCGCCGTCGCCCACAGCGAAAGCCGCCCGCCGGGCAGAGAGAGCGCCAGCGGCTCCAGCCGCGCCTGGCCGGCGGCATTGACGAAGCGGCCCTCCACCTCGGTCAGCACGCGGGGCCCGTCCTCGATGCGGCCGAAGCGGAAGGCGAGATCGGCGTCGAAGCCGCGCAGCACTGAGAGATCGACGGGCACATCCGGGATCACCCGCGCCGGCCCGGGCATGGCAGCGGCTGGGGCGGCGGGTGTGGCGGCGGCGGGCGGCGGGCGCAGCGCGGCGAGGTCCAGCCGCTCCGAGCGCAGCGCGCCCGAAAAGCCGGGCCGCGGGGCGAGGGCCAGGATCCCCTCTCCCGCCAGATCGCCGGCCGAGGCGCGCAGGGCGAGGCCGCGCAGCGCCAGCCGGCCCGCGCCCTCCGGCGCCAGCCTGGCCGCGCCCTCGATCCCGGTCAGCGCCGGCAGCGCCCGCCCCGCGAGCGGCGCGAGGGGCGCGAGGGCGGGCAGGGCGAGCTCCAGACGGAACACCCCTTCCCCTGCCGTCCTCACTTCCAGCCGCCCGCCCGCCGGGGCGGCGCGCAGGGAAAGCGCGCCGAGCGCCCAGCCGCCCGGCCCGCGCCGGGCTTCCGCCTCGGCCGCGACGGGGCCCAGCGCCTCCAGCGGCCGGCCGGCCAGGGCGGAGAAACGCCCCGGCTCGGGCAGATCGAGTCGCGCCCGGGCCGCATCGGGCCCCGCCTCCAGCGCGAGGAGCGCGCCCTCCGCCTCCGCCGCGAGGCGCAGCCGGGCGGGCGGGGCCAGCTCGCCCGAGAGGGCGAGGGAGAGGCCGCGCCAGACGGCCCCCCCGGTCAGCGCGACCGGCGCGCCGGGCGCGGGCGATTCGGCGCGCAGCGCGGGCAGTTCCAGCAGCTCCGCCCCATGGCTCAGCCGCCAGCCGCGCAGCAGCACGCGGCGGATGTCCAGGGCGAGGGGCGTCTCGCCCCGCGCGGCGGCGGGGGCCGGGGGCGCGACGGGCGGCGGGGCGGCGGGCCCGGCCCAGGCGGCGGCGTCGAGCCGCAGCACGCCCTCCTCCAGCACGAGCTCCGTCACCTCGATCCGGCGCGAGAGCAGCGGGGCGAGGGCGAGGCGGAGTTCGGCCCGCGCGAGGCGCAGCGCGGGCGCGCCATCCGCCCCCGCCACGACGATCCGCGCCGCCTCGATCCGCGGCGCGAGGCCCGGCGCCCAGGAAAGCCCGCCCTCGATCCGCACCTCGCGGCCCAGGGCGCGGGCCGCCGCCCGCTCGGCCTCGGGGCGGAAGCGATCCGGGTCGAAGGCCAGCAGGAGCCCGAGCAGCGCGGCCAGCGGCAGGGCCAGCAGCAGCCCGGCCGCGAGGAGCAGGGCGCGTCTCACGGCGTCCTGCGCGGCGGCCTGGGCGGGGGATTGGCGAAGCCGAAGAAGGCCATGGTCTCGGCCATATGGGGCGGGGCGGCGGCGGCCACATCGAGCCAGCCGCCCTCCGGGTGCGGCAGGCGCAGCGCGCGCGCGTGCAGGTGCAGCGCGCCGGACAGCCCCTCCAGATGCGCCGCCTGCCCGCCGTATTTGCCATCGCCCAGGATGGGACAGCCCAGCGCCTCGGCGCAGTGGACGCGAAGCTGGTGGGTGCGGCCCGTCAGCGGGCGCAACTCCAGCAGGGCGGCGCGGCGCTTGGCGCGGTCCAGCACGTCGTAGTCGGTAATGGCGCGGGCGGCGTCCCTGGCCCCCGGCGCGGCGGGGATGGTGCGCTCGCCCCGCGCGCCGTGCTCGCGCGCCAGCGCCATCTCGATGCGCCCGCCCGGGTGCGCGGGCTCGCCCACCACCACCGCCCAGTAGGTCTTGGCCACGTCCCGTCCGCGAAAGGCCCGGGCCAGGGCGGCCGCGGCCGGGGCGCTGCGCGCCAGCACCAGCACGCCCGAGGTGTCGCGGTCCAGGCGATGCACGAGGCGGGGCTTCTCGCCTCCGAAGGCCAGCGCCTGCAGCATCCCGTCCAGGTGCCGCGCGATCCCGGGCCCGCCCTGCACGGCGAGGCCATGCGGCTTGTCGAGCACGATCACGCTGGCGTCGCGATGCAGCACCCGGGCCTGCAGGGCGCGCGCCTCCTCCTCCGGCACGGGGCGGGCGGCGGGCCTGGGCGCGGGGGTTTCGGGCAGGGGCGGCACGCGCACCTCCTGCCCGGCGAGGAGGCGCGTGCTCGCCTCGGCGCGCTTGCCGTCCACGCGGATCTGCCCGGTGCGGAGCATCTTCTGCAGCGCCCCCTGGGTGAGCGCCGGGAAGCGGCGCTTCAGCCAGCGGTCGAGGCGCGTGTCCGCCTCGGCGGGCGGCACGGTGAGGGGGGCGAGCGTCATGCGTGCTGGATAGCACGAAGGGGCGCGGGGGGCCTTCATGCCGGCGGCGGCTCTCTTCGACCGGCGATACGGTCTCGGTGGTCAGGCCGGGCGGCTCCGTCGCGACAGCCCGACGCGATGCCTCCCTGCGCGAATCTCCCGATCAGCCGGCCAGGAAGGCGAGGGCGGCGGCGGCCACCGCCTCGGGCTGCTCGGAGATCAGGGAGTGGGTGGCGCGCGGGATCACCACCACCCGCGCATCCGGGATCGCGCCCGCCAGCGCCGTGACATTGGCGACGAAGGCGGGCTGCGTCTCCGCCCCCTGCAGCAGCAGGGTGGGGGCCCGGATCGCCTCCGCCTCGGCGCGCGCATAGGGGCGCCGCGCTTCGTGGATCTGGCCGAGCAGCGTGCGCGCATTGGCGCGGCTGATGGCCTTCTGCGCCTCGGGCCGGCGTTCCCAGGCGCCGGGGCCGCCGGTGTGCTCGGCGATGCGGCGCAGCCCCGCCTCCTCCTCGCCCGCGGCGATCAGCCGCGCGCCCTCCGCGAAGGCCGCGGCCTGGGCGTTCGCACCCGGCGCGCCGCCCAGGCTCGGGTCACGCTCGCCGCCCGGCTCTGCGAGGACGAGGCGGCGCACCAGGTCAGGGTGCTGCTGCGCCACGCGGAAGGCGATGTGCCCGCCGCGCGAATGGCCGAGCAGATCCGCGGGGCCCCGCCCCAGCGCGGCGAGGAAGGCGGCCACATCCGCGACATGGGTGGCGATGCGGAAATCCCCGCCCTCCTCCCAGGCGCCGGGCCAGCAATGGCGCAGGCTGAGCGCGAGCACGCGCCGCCCGCCAGCGGCAAGGGGCGCCATCATCGCGGCGAAGCTGCGCTGATCGCCCAGCGTGCCGTGCAGCAGCACGAGCGGCGGGCCATCGGCCGGGCCGGCCTCGGCGTAGTGGTGCGTGCGCCCCTCGGCGGTCAGGCTGGGCATGGGTTTCCTCCGCGTCCTTGCGGGCGATGCTGCGCCGGCCCGCCCCGCGCGTCCATCACCCCCGGCGCAGGGCGTGGCGCTTCAGCCGCTCCGCCGCCAGCAGATAGCCCAGCACCAGCAGCCCCACCGCGGCGAGCAGCGCGCCGGGCAGCGGCGCGAATCCGAGCCAGGGCGCCGCCGGCCCGAGCGCGAGCGCGAGCGCCAGCGCCAGCGCGCCGAGCGAACTCGCCGCCAGCGCCGGGTGCGGCAGCGAGGCGAAGGCCGGCCCGCGCGTGCGGATGAGGAAGATCACCAGGATCTGCGTCGCCATGCTCTCGACGAACCAGGCGGTGCGGAACTCCTCCGGCGTCGCGCCGAAGCCCAGCAGCAGGATGCCGAAGGCGGCGAGGTCGAAGAGGGAGGAGAGCGGGCCCATCACCAGCGTGAAGCGCAGCACCTCGCCCATGTTCCACGCCTGGGGCGCGGCGACTTCCGCCTCGTCCACCGAATCGAAGGGGATGCCCGTCTCGGAGAGGTCGTAGAGCAGGTTGTTCAGCAGCACCTGCACGGGCGTGAGCGGCAGGAAGGGGATGAACAGCGAGGCCACCGCCATGGAGAGCATGTTGCCGAAGTTGGAGGAGGTGCCCATGCGCAGATACTTCATGATGTTGGCGTAGGTGCGCCGGCCCTCGGCCACGCCATCGGCCAGCACGCCCAGATCCTGCTCGAGCAGGATCAGGTCGGCCGCGGCGCGGGCCACCTCGGTCGCGCCCGCCACCGAGACGCCGGCATCGGCGGCGCGGATGGCCGGCGCGTCGTTGATGCCATCGCCGAGGAAGCCCACCGTGTGCCCGCGCGCCTGCAGCGCGCGCACCAGCCGCGCCTTCTGCTCGGGCGAGACGCGGGCGAAGAGCGTCACCGCCTCGGCCCGCGCGGCCAGCGCGTCGTCGTCCAGGCGCGCGATCTCCTCGCCCGTCAGCAGCGCGGGCGCGCCGAGGCCGACCTCGCCCGCCAGGTGGCGCACCACCTCCGCCGCATCGCCCGAGACGATCTTCACCGCGACGCCGAGCCGCGCGAGCCGCTGGAGCGAGGCCGCGGCGTCGGGCTTCGCGGGGTCGGCGAAGGCGAGGAAGCCGGCGAAGGCGAGATCCCTCTCGTCCTCCGGCGCGATCGTCTCCGCGCCCGCCATGGGCCGCACCGCCACGGCGAGGCAGCGCAGCCCGGAGGCGGCGAGGCCGGCCTGCTCGGCCTGCAGCGCCGCGCGGTCGAAGCCGCCGTGCAGCGCCCGGGTGCAGAGCGCCAGCACCTCCTCGGCCGCGCCCTTGACGATGAGCAGCCGCCCCTCCGGCCCCTCGGCCAGCACGGCGCTGCGCCGGCGCGCGAAGTCGAAGGGCAGGTCGTCGCAGCGCGTCCAGCCGGCGGGCGCGGGCTGGGCGGCGAGGATGGCCGCGTCCAGCGGGTTGGGCACGCCGCGCGCGAAGCCCGCGTTCACCGCCGCGAGCTCGAGCGTCTCGGGCGCGCCGTGCTGGCCGGTCACCTCCACCCGCGCCTCGGTCAGCGTGCCCGTCTTGTCGGTGCAGAGCACGGTGATGGCGCCGAGGTCATGGATGGCGGAGAGGCGCTTCACCACCACCTTGCGCCGCGCCATGCGCTGCGCCCCGCGCGCGAGCGTGACCGTCGTGATCATCGGCAGCAGCTCGGGCGTGAGGCCGACGGCCAGCGCGATGGCGAAGAGGAAGCTCTCGATGGCGTCGCGCCCGAAGGCAAGATGCGTCAGCAGCAGGAAGAGCACGAGGAAGGCCGTCAGCCGCAGGATCAGCACGCCGAGCGCGTGCAGGCCGCGCTGGAAGGCGGTGGGTGGGGGCTCGGCCTCCAGCGCGGCGGCGATGGCGCCGAAGCGCGTGCGCGGGCCCGTGGCGGTGACGAGCATCTCCGCCTCGCCCGCCATCAGCGCCGTGCCGGCGAAGAGCGCGTCATGCGCGCGCGCGGGCTCGGTGGCGCCCGAGGGGCCGGGGCGCTTCTCGACCGGATAGGGCTCGCCCGTCAGCAGCGCCTCCTGCGCCTCGGCGTGCACCGCGCGCAGCACCAGCCCGTCGGCGGGCACGAGATCGCCGGGGCCGAGGCGCACCACATCCCCGGGCACGAGCGCGGTGGTGGGGATTTCGCGCTCCGCCCCGTCGCGCAGCGTGCGCGCGGTGAGCGCGACCGCGCCGCGCAGCGCCTCCACCGCGCGCTCGGCCCGGTGTTCCTGGAACATGTCCAGCGCGACGGAGAGGGAGAGGATGATCAGGATGATGGCGCAGCTCGCCCACTCGCCGGTGAGGCCCGAGAGCAGGGCGGCGGCGATGAGGATGAGGAGCAGCGGCTCGGCCAGGCGGCGCGCGAGCCGCGCGGGCCAGCGCCGCCGGGGCGAGGGGGCGGGGCTGTTGGGGCCGAAGCGGGCGAGGCGCGCGCGGGCCTCGGCCTCGCTCAGCCCCTCGGGGGCGCTGTGAAGGGCGGCGAGGGCGGCCGCAGGCCCCTCGCGCCAGAACCGCTCGGCGTCGTGCATGGGCCCGACAGACCATGCGGCGCGTGACGCGCGCCCTGCCGGGGCGTGAACAGGCGGTGAGTTGGGCGGCGTGACGGCTGGCCGGATCACCCGCGCCAAGCCGGCGCCGATCGGGCATGCTGCGGCGCGATGCGCCGCCCCGCCGCCCTCGCCCCGCTCCGCCACCCGGCCTTCCGGCTCCTCTGGCTCGCCAACCTCGCCTCCAACATCGGGCTGTTCGTCCAGAACACGGCCGCGGGCTGGCTGATGACGGGGCTCGACCCCTCGCCGCTGATGGTCAGCCTCGTTCAGGCGGCCTCCCTGCTGCCGGTGTTCCTGCTCGCCCTGCCGGCCGGGGCGCTGGCCGACATCCTGGACCGCCGGCTCTTCCTCATCGCCGCCCAGCTCTGGATGAGCGGCGTGGCGCTGCTGCTCTGCCTCTTCACCTGGGCGGGCTGGCTCGGGCCCTGGGGGCTGGTCGCCTTCACCTTCGCGCTCGGCGCGGGGCTCGCCATGACCTTCCCGGCCTGGGCGGCCACCACGCCCGAGCTCGTCCCGCGCGAGGATCTGGTGGGCGCCATCGCGCTGAACGGCATCGGCTTCAACCTGACGCGCGCGGTGGGGCCGGCCATCGGCGGGCTGATCATCGCCTGGTCGGGCGTGGGGGCCGCCTTCCTGGTGAATGCGCTCTGCCTGCTCGTGCTGGCGGGGGCGCTGCTCGCCTGGCGGCGGGAGGCGGTGGAGACGGGGCGGCGCGGCCCGCCGGAATCCTTCGGCTCGGCCGTGCGGGCGGGGGCGCGCTTCGTGCTCGCCTCGCCCGCCATGCACCGGGCCATCCTGCGCGCGGTGGTGTTCTTCCTGTTCTCCTCGGCCGTGTGGGGGCTCTTGCCGCTGCTGGTGCGCGAGACGCTGGGCCTCGGCCCCGAGGCCTTCGGCCTGCTGCTGGGCGGCATGGGGGTGGGGGCGGTGGCGGCGGGCTTCCTGCTGCCGGCGGCGCGCCGCGTCACCGATCGGTCGGGGATGGTGTTCTGGTCCTCGCTGCTCGGCGCGCTGGCAATGGCGGTGATGGGGCTGCTGCACCACTGGGCCTTCGCCGGCCTGGGCATGGTGCTCTACGGCGTGGCCTGGATCAGCGCCGCCTCCACCCTGCAGGCGGCGGCGCAGATGGCCGCACCGGCCTGGGTGCGGGCGCGCGCCATCGGCATCTACCAGATGAGCTTCTTCGGCGCGCTGGCGGCGGGCGCGGCCGGGGCGGGCTGGCTCGCCGGCGCGATCGGCGTCCCGGGGGCCATGGCGGGCTTCGCCGCGGCCGGGGCGCTGGCCGCGCTGCTGGTGCGCCGCGCCTCGCTGGACGGCGAGGCCGCCCCGCCCGCGCCCCCGCCCGAAGCCGCCCTCGCCCGGCCCGAGCCGGCGGCCTCCGAGCTCAGCGCCTTCCTCCATGGCGAGGAGAACCGCGTGCTGGAGGTGGTGCGCTACCGCGTGCCCGCCGCGCGCCGGGCGGAGTTCCTCGCCGCTATGGCCGGGGCGCGCCGGGTGCGGCTGCGCGCGGGCGCGCTGGTCTGGCGGCTCTACGAGGATGTGGCCCACCCCGAGCGCTGGGTGGAGCTCTGGACCGTGGAGAGCTGGGCCGAGCATCTGCGCGAGGCCGCGCGGCTGACGGAGGAGGACAAGGCCATCCTCGCCCGCGCGCTCGCCTTCCACGAGGGCGAGGGCCCGCCCGAGGCGGCGCGCTACGTGAACGTGCCGGTTTGAGGCCGTGCCAACCGCGAATGCGCCCCCGCCCGCGCCGCGCTTGCCGGGGACTCGGCCGCGCGGCTAAGCCCCGCCCATGAACGACCTGTTCGGCAAGGCGGGCGCCAAGCCCGCCGCCGCCTACACCGCCGCCGACATCGAGGTGCTGGAGGGGCTCGAGCCCGTCCGCCGCCGCCCCGGCATGTACATCGGCGGCACGGACGAGAACGCGCTGCACCACCTCGCCGCCGAAATCCTCGACAACGCCATGGACGAGGCGGTGGCCGGCCACGCCGACCGCATCGAGGTGGTGCTGGAGGCGGGCAACCTGCTCTCCATCCGCGACAACGGGCGCGGCATCCCGGTGGACCCGCACCCGAAATTCCCGAAACTCTCCGCGCTCGAGGTGATCCTCACCACGCTGCACTCGGGGGGGAAGTTCTCGGGCAAGGCCTATGACACCTCGGGCGGGCTGCACGGGGTGGGCTCCTCGGTGGTGAACGCGCTCTCGGAACTGCTGGAGGTGGAGGTGGCGCGCGGCGGCGAGCTGTTCCGCCAGAGCTACGCGCGCGGCAAGCCCACCTCGAAGCTCCGGCGCGAGGGCGAGGTGCGCAACCGCCGCGGCACGCTGATCCGCTTCCGCCCCGATCCCGAGATCTTCGGCGCCCAGAAGTTCCGCCCCGAACGCCTGTTCCGCCTCTGCCGCTCCAAGGCCTATCTGTTCAAGGGCGTGGAAATCCGCTGGCGCTGCGATCCCGCCCTGGTCGCCGGCACGGAGACGCCCGCCGAGGCCACGCTGCACTTCCCCGGGGGGCTCGCGGACTTCCTCGCCGCCGCCATCGAGGGCAAGGCGACGGTGGTGCCCGAGCCCTTCGTCGAGAGCCTGGACTTCCCGAACGGGGCCGGCCGCTGCGAGGTGGCGCTGACCTGGCTCGAACAGGGCGAGGGCTTCCTCTCCACCTACGCCAACACCATCCCCACGCCGCAGGGCGGCACCCATGAGGCCGGGCTGCGCGCCGCCCTCGTGAAGGGCCTGCGCGGCTATGGCGAGCTCAAGAAGGAAAAGCGCGCGGCGAGCATCACCGCCGAGGATCTCTTCGCCGGCCTGGCCGGCATGCTCAGCGTCTTCATCCGCGAGCCGCAGTTCCAGGGGCAGACGAAGGACAAGCTCACCTCGCCCGACGCGCAGCGCCTGGTCGAGAACGCGCTGCGCGACCGATTCGACCATTGGCTGGCCGGCCACCCGGCCATGGCGGACAATCTGCTGGCCTTCGCCATCGAGCGCGCGGAGGAGCGGCTGCGCCGCCGCGCCGAGAAGGAGACGCCGCGCAAGAGCGCCACGCGCAAGCTGCGCCTGCCCGGCAAGCTCGCCGACTGCGCGCGCGAGAGCGCCGAGGGCACGGAGCTGTTCCTGGTGGAGGGCGACAGCGCGGGCGGCAGCGCCAAGCAGGCGCGCGACCGCGAGACCCAGGCCGTGCTGCCGCTCAGGGGCAAGATCCTCAACGTCGCCTCGGCGAGTGCGGAGAAGCTGCGCCAGAACCAGGAGCTGCGCGACCTGATCGAGGCGCTGGGCTGCGGCGTGGGCGAGAGGTTCGACATCGCGAAGCTGCGCTACGGCCGCATCGTCATCATGACGGACGCGGACGTGGACGGCGCGCACATCGCCGCCCTGCTGATGACCTTCTTCTACAAGGAGCTGCCGGAGCTGGTGCGGGCGGGGAAGCTCTTCCTCGCCCAGCCGCCGCTCTATCGCCTTCAGGCCGGCGGCAAGAGCGTCTATGCGATGGACGACGCCGACCGCGAGCGGCAGATGAAGCGCCACTTCAAGCCGAACCAGAAAGTCGAGGTCAGCCGCTTCAAGGGGTTGGGCGAGATGCCGCCCGCCCTGCTGCGCGAGACCACCATGGCGCCCGGCAAGCGCACCCTGCTGCAGGTGGTGCTGCCGCCCGAGGACCGCGCGCCTACCGCCCAGCGCATCGAGGAGCTGATGGGCCGGCGCCCCGAGCTGCGCTTCCGCTTCATCCAGGAGAACGCGGCCAAGCTGGATGCGGAGATGCTGGACGCCTGATGCGGCCGGCCAACCGGCCGGCCGCACCGAACACCGTGGCCGCCCGTATCAGTTACCCACCGGCGATCCCGACCCGCCGTGGATGAAACTGTGGCACTGTGATTTGGCTGGTGGCGAGGTCGGCATGGTCATGG
>NZ_AUDH01000010.1 GCF_000425365.1 Rubritepida flocculans DSM 14296
GCCCAGCTCATAAGGGCCATGAGGACTTGACGTCATCCCCACCTTCCTCCGGCTTGTCACCGGCAGTTCCTCTAGAGTGCCCACCCAAACATGCTGGCAACTAGAGGCGAGGGTTGCGCTCGTTGCGGGACTTAACCCAACATCTCACGACACGAGCTGACGACAGCCATGCAGCACCTGTCTCGCCGCTCCCTTGCGGGCACCAACGCATCTCTGCGAAGTTCGACGGATGTCAAGAGCTGGTAAGGTTCTGCGCGTTGCTTCGAATTAAACCACATGCTCCACCGCTTGTGCGGGCCCCCGTCAATTCCTTTGAGTTTCAACCTTGCGGCCGTACTCCCCAGGCGGTGCGCTTATCGCGTTAGCTACGACACTGAAGGGCTAAGCCCCCCAACATCCAGCGCACATCGTTTACAGCGTGGACTACCAGGGTATCTAATCCTGTTTGCTCCCCACGCTTTCGCGCCTCAGCGTCAGAAATGGACCAGCTCGCCGCCTTCGCCACCGGTGTTCTTCCCAATATCTACGAATTTCACCTCTACACTGGGAATTCCACGAGCCTCTTCCACCCTCAAGTCTACACGTATCAAACGCAGCCCCCAGGTTAAGCCCAGGAATTTCACGCCTGACTGTGTAAACCGCCTACGCGCCCTTTACGCCCAGTCATTCCGAGCAACGCTAGCCCCCTTCGTATTACCGCGGCTGCTGGCACGAAGTTAGCCGGGGCTTCTTCTGCAGGTACCGTCATCATCGTCCCTGCCGAAAGGGCTTTACAATCCGAAGACCTTCTTCACCCACGCGGAATTGCTGGATCAGGCTTGCGCCCATTGTCCAATATTCCCCACTGCTGCCTCCCGTAGGAGTCTGGGCCGTGTCTCAGTCCCAGTGTGGCTGATCATCCTCTCAGACCAGCTACCGATCGAAGGCTTGGTAGGCCTTTACCCCACCAACTACCTAATCGGACGCAGGCCGCTCCCATGACGCCTCGCGGCTTTCCCCCTCAGGAGATATGCGGTATTAGCGCCAGTTTCCCAGCGTTATCCCCCATCACAGGACACGTTCCTACGCGTTACTCACCCGTCCGCCACTGACAGCCGAAGCTGCCCGTACGACTTGCATGTGTTAAGCATTCCGCCAGCGTTCGCTCTGAGCCAGGATCAAACTCTCAGGTTCATCACAACACCCACCAGGACATAACCCAGCAGGCATCACAAACCACCAATCCCAACCCCACAGCCAGCACCCAACCCACAGCACTCAAAGCCCAGCAACAATAGACCAAACACACAGCCAACACCCACCATGACCCCAACAGGCCACAGCAGCGCCAACCACGCATCCCAACCCATCGTCACCAGACCAGCACCATAAGTCAGCACCAGCCATCATCACCAAAAAACACACCAAACGCGCGTATCAATCAACACTGCATGATCAGATGCGGTTGTGAAACAGCGAGGAAGTGACCTTCCCGACGAGAACCCCGCACCGCCTCGGCGACGGCATCGGCTTTTTCTCGTCTCGCCGGGAGCATCGCCCCGCGGCGTGGGGGCGGCTTCTACGCAGAGGCCGCCCCCCTGTAAACCCCGCGGCCATGCCGCGGAGACATGGCGGCTATGCCGCCTTCGCCTCCGCCTCCTCCGCCAGCACGCGCAGCTCCAAACCGTCGGGCGAGGCGTCCACCAGCACCGTCTCGCCCGGCTTCACCGCGCCTTCCAGCAGCATGCCGGCCAGCCGGTCCTGCACATGGCGCTGGATCACCCGCCGCAGCGGCCGCGCCCCATAGACCGGGTCGTAGCCCGCCTCGGAGAGCCACTCCACCGCGGCGTCCGTCAGCCGGACCGCGATCTGCCTGTCCTCCAGCAGCCGGCGCAGGCGGCCGAACTGGATCTGCACGATCGCCCCCATGTCCTCCCGCGCGAGGCGGCGGAAGAGCACGATCTCATCCAGCCGGTTCAGGAACTCCGGCCGGAACCGCTCGCGCACCGCGCGCATCACGGCCGGCCGCGCCTCCTCCACATCCGCCCCGTCGGGCAGATCGGCGATGGCCTGGGCGCCGAGGTTGCTGGTCAGCACGATGATGGTGTTGCGGAAATCCACCGTCCGGCCCTGGCCGTCGGTCAGACGCCCGTCGTCCAGCACCTGCAGCAGCACGTTGAACACGTCCTCGTGCGCCTTCTCCACCTCGTCGAACAGGATCACCTGGTAGGGCCGGCGCCGCACGGCTTCCGTCAGCGCGCCGCCCTCCTCATAGCCGACATAGCCCGGCGGGGCGCCGATCAGGCGGGAGACGGCGTGCTTCTCCATGAACTCGCTCATGTCGATGCGCGTCATCGCCCGCTCGTCGTCGAAGAGGAAGGCCGCGACGGCCTTGACGAGCTCCGTCTTGCCCACGCCCGTGGGCCCGAGGAAGAGGAAGCTGCCGATGGGCCGGCTCGGATCCTGCAGCCCGGCGCGGGCGCGGCGCACCGCCTTGCTGACGGCCTCCAGCGCCTCCTCCTGGCCGACGACGCGCCGGCGCAGCTCCTCCTCCATGCGCAGCAGCTTGGCGCGCTCGCCCTCCAGCATCTTCTCGACGGGGATGCCGGTCCAGCGGCTCACCACCGCGGCGATGCCCTCCTCGGTCACCGCCTCGTTGACCAGCTTCGCGCCGCCCGCCGCCGCCTCGGCCAGCTTCTTCTCGAGCGCGGGGATGGTGCCGTAGCGCAGCTCGGCGGCCTTGTTCAGGTCGCCCCGGCGTTCGGCCAGCTCCTGCTCGGTGCGCGCGGCGTCGAGCTGCTCCTTCAGCTTCTGGCTCTCCACCACGCGGCCCTTCTCGGCCTCCCAGGCGGCGGTCATCTCGGCGGATTTCTCCTCGAGCTCCGCCACCTCGCGCTCCAGCCGGGCCAGCCGCTCCTTCGAGGCGGCGTCCTCCTCACGCTTCAGCGCCTCGCGCTCGATCTTGAGCTGCAGCAGGCGCCGGTCGAGCTCGTCCAGCTCCTCGGGCTTGCTGTCCACCTGCATGCGCAGCCGGCTCGCCGCCTCGTCCACCAGGTCGATCGCCTTGTCGGGCAGGAAGCGGTCGGTGATGTAGCGGTTGGAGAGGGTGGCCGCGGCCACCAGCGCGCCGTCGGTGATGCGCACGCCGTGGTGCAGCTCGTACTTCTCGCGGATGCCGCGCAGGATGGAGATGGTGTCCTCCACGCTCGGCTCGCCCACGAAGACGGGCTGGAAGCGCCGCGCCAGCGCCGCGTCCTTTTCGATGTGCTTGCGGTATTCGTCGAGCGTGGTGGCGCCGATGCAGTGCAGCTCGCCGCGCGCCAGCGCGGGCTTGAGCAGGTTGGAGGCGTCCATCGCGCCGTCCGCCTTGCCCGCGCCCACCAGCGTGTGCAGCTCGTCGATGAAGAGGATGATGCCGCCCTCGGCGCTCTCCACCTCCTTCAGCACGCCCTTCAGGCGCTCCTCGAACTCGCCGCGATACTTCGCGCCCGCGACCATAGCGCCGAGGTCGAGCGCCATCACGCGCTTGTCCTTCAGCGCCTCGGGCACGTCGCCCTTGGCCACGCGCAGGGCCAGCCCCTCGACGATGGCGGTCTTGCCCACGCCGGGCTCGCCGATCAGCACGGGGTTGTTCTTGGTGCGCCGGGCCAGAACCTGGATGGTGCGGCGGATTTCCTCGTCGCGGCCGATCACGGGGTCGAGCTTGCCGTTGCGCGCCGCCTCGGTGATGTCGCGCGCGTATTTCTTCAGCGCGTCGAAGCTCTCCTCGGCGTTGGGGGCGTCCACGCGCCGGCCCTTGCGCAGCCGCGCGATCGCCTCCTCGAGCTTCGCCGCCGTCACGCGGCCCGCCTGCAGCGCCTTCTGCGCCCCGCTCGCCGTCTGCGCGAGGCCGAGCAGCATGCGGTCCTGCGCCACATAGGCGTCGCCGGCCTTCTGGGCGGATTGCTGGGCGGCGTCCAGCGCGCGCACGAACTCCGGCGTGGCGCCGGGCTGGCCGGCACCCCCGCCCTGCACCGCGGGCAGCTTCGCGAGCTCCGCCTGCACCGCCGCCTTCACGGCCGCCGCATCGCCCCCGGCCGCGGCGATCAGCCCCGAGGCCGCGCCCTGCTCGTCATCCAGGAGCGCCTTGAGCAGATGCTCCGGCGTCAGACGCTGGTGGTATTCGCGGATCGCGATGGTCTGCGCGGCCTGGATGAAACCGCGGGCGCGCTCGGTGAATTTCTCGATGTCCATTCCTGTCCCTCCGTGAGGCGACCTGTGACGCCGACCCCCCGATCGGGCGGGGCGGCTTGAGGAGAGTGTGGGAACTCTGCCACAGTCGGTTCAAGAGGTTTCGGGCCGTGAGCCATGCGCGTCGAGCACATCTACCGCTACCCGGTGAAGGGGTTCTCGGCCGAGGCCCTGGAGGAGGTCGCCCTCTCCCCCGGCGAATGCCTGCCGCATGACCGGCGCTTCGCGCTCGCGCAGGGGGATTGCGCCTTCGACCCGGCCGCGCCCTCCTGGATGCGCAAGACGAACTTCGCCTGCCTGATGGCGAATGCGCGGCTCGCGCGCATCCACACCGCCTTCGACCCGCAGCGCGGCCAGCTCGCCCTGCGCCTGCCGGACGGCCCCCCGCTGGTGGCCGACATCCGCAGCCCCGCCGGCCGCGCGCTGGTGGAGGATGTGCTCACCGCCTTCCTGGGCGACGAGGCGCGCGGGCGGCTGCGCTTCGTCGAGGCGCCGGGCCACTGCTTCACCGACATCCCGCAGAAATCCGTCTCCATCATCTCGCTCGCCAGCCTCGCCGCGCTGGAGCGCGCGCACGGCATGCGGCTCGATCCGCTGCGCTTCCGGGCGAACATCTACGTCTCGGGCGGGGTCGAGTGGGGGGATTTCGCCCTGCTCGGCCAGGAGATCCAGCTCGGCGCGGCGCGGCTGCGCGTCTGGAAGCGCATCGTGCGCTGCCCCGCCACGGAGGTGAATCCGGAGACGGGCGAGCGCGACGCCAACCCCCCGCGCGTGCTGCGCGAGGCCTTCGGCCATGCCGATCTGGGCGTGCAGGCCGAGGTGATCGAGGGCGGGCCCGTCGCGGTGGGCGATGCGCTCGAACCCCTCGCGCCCGTCTGAACTCGCGCTGGTGCTGGCCGTGGATGTCTCGGCCAGCGTGGACCGTGACGAGTTCGGCCTGATGGTGGAGGGGCTCGCCCTGGCCTGGCGGGATGCGCGGCTGCACGCGGCGCTGCCGGCCGCGGGCCTCGCGGTGGCCGTGCTGTTCTGGTCCGAGGCGCAGGAGGTGGCGCTGCCCTGGCGGCGCATCGCCGTGCCCGCCGAGGCGGAGGCGCTGGCCGAGGCGCTCTCGGCCACGCCGCGCCTGCCGGCCGCGGGCGCCACCGCGCTCGGCGAGGCGCTGGCCGCCGCGCTGCGCCTGCTCGCCGCCTGCCCCTGGCCCGCGCGGCGCGCCGCGGTGGATGTCTCGGGCGATGGGCGCAGCAATCGCGGCCGCCCGCCCGCGCCGCTGCGCGACCTCGCGGCCGCCTCCGCCGTCGCGATCAACGCGCTGGCCGTGCTGAACGAGGAGCCTGATCTGCTCGGCTACATGGAGGAGGAGGTGATCGGCGGCCCCGGCGCCTTCGCCATGGCCTGCCCCGACTACGCCGCCTTCGCCGAGGCCATGCTGCGCAAGCTGCTGCGCGAGATGGCGCCCGCCCCGCCCGGCATCGCGTGAGCCTCGGCGCCCCCTGGGGCGCCCCCTGGTCAGAACGGCGCGCGCGCGTATGGTGCGCCCCCTTCCAGCGAGGACACCACCATGCGCCCATCCGGCCGCGCCGCCGACGCGCTGCGCCCCATCCGCATCGAGACCGGCGTGGCCCGCCACGCCGAGGGCTCCTGCCTGATCCGCATGGGCCAGACCGAGGTGCTCTGCGCCGCCAGCGTCGAGGGCCGGGTGCCGCCCTTCCTGCGCAACCAGGGCATCGGCTGGGTCACGGCCGAATACGGCATGCTGCCGCGGGCCACCCACACCCGCGGCGAGCGCGAGGCGGCGCGCGGCAAGCAGTCCGGCCGGACGCAGGAGATCCAGCGCCTGATCGGCCGCGCCCTGCGCGCGGTGGTGGACCGCAAGGCGATGGGCGAGATGACCATCACCCTCGACTGCGACGTGATCAACGCCGATGGCGGCACGCGCTGCGCCGCCATCACCGGCGCCTGGGTGGCGCTGCACCTCGCCTTCCAGCATTGCGTGCGCAACAACATCATGGGCGCCGTGCCGCTCAACGACCATGTGGCCGCCGTCTCCTGCGGCATCCGGGAGGGCGAGGCGATCCTCGACCTCGACTACGCCGAGGACAGCGCGGCCGAGGCGGACGCCAATTTCGTGCTGACCGGCGCGGGCGCGCTGGTCGAGGTGCAGGCGACCGCCGAGGGCGCGGTGTTCACCGAGGCGCAGTTCCTCGCCATGCTCGACCTCGCGCGCGACGGCGTGGCGCAGCTCGTCGCGCAGCAGAAGGCGGCGGTGGGGCTGTGAGTCGGCCGGAGGTCACGCCGGAGGGCTCGCGCACGCCGGGTTGGCGGGCGGCGGCGTGCCAGGACAAGGGCATGCCAGCGGCCGCTGGCATGACGCATCGCCGCCTCGCGCCCGGGCGGCTGGTGCTGGCCAGCCACAATGCCGGCAAGCTGCGGGAGTTCGCGGCGCTGCTCGCGCCCCATGGGCTGGAGCTCGTCTCGGCCAAGGCGCTCGGCCTGCCGGAGCCGGCGGAGACGGGCAGCACCTTCCTCGAGAACGCGCGCATCAAGGCGCTGGCGGCCACGCGGGCCACCGGCCTGCCCGCGCTCGCCGACGACAGCGGATGCGAGGTGGCGGCGCTGGGCGGCGCGCCCGGCGTGCACACGGCCGACTGGGCCACCCAGCCCGACGGCTCGCGGGACTACCGCCCCGCCATGGCGCGCATCGCCCGCGAGGCGGGCGCGAACCCCGACCGCCGCTGCGCCTTCGTCGCCACCCTCGTCCTCGCCTGGCCGGACGGGCATTGCGAGGGCTTCGAGGGGCGCACCGAGGGCCACTGGGTCTATCCCCCGCGCGGGGAGAACGGTTTCGGCTTCGACCCGATCTTCGTGCCCGAGGGCGAGAGCCTCACCTTCGGGGAGATGACGCCCGAGCAGAAGGCGCGCCTCTCGCACCGGGCCCGGGCCTTCGCCGCGCTGGCGGCGGCCTGCCTTCCGGGATAGAAGCCCCGGCATGGACCCGCAGATGCGCCTGCTGCTGCGGCTGGCGCAATGGCTGCGGCACCCGCCCTCGCGCCGGACGCTCTGGATCTTGGGGATCGCCCTCGCCGTCTCGCTGCTGCTGGCGGGGCTCGAGCGCGGCTTCGGCTGGCCGGACTGGCTGACGGTGGACCGCGGCCCGCGGGTGGTGCGGTAGGAGCGCGCGCTTTTCCCTGCTATCGGGCGCCGCCATGCACGCCCTTCGCCTCCTCGCCGACCGCGACCTGCGCCTGACCGAGCTGCCCGATCCGCCCCCGCCTGCCCCGGGCGAGGCGCAGATCGCCGTGCGCGCCATCGCGCTCAACCACATCGATGTCTGGGGCTGGCGCGGCATGGCCTTCGCCAGGCGCAGCCTGCCGCTGACCGTGGGCGCCGAGGCGGTGGCCGAGGTGGTGGCGCTGGGCGAGGGCGTGGCGGGGCTGCGCCCGGGCCAGCGCGTCGTGCCCTATGGCGGAATGACCTGCGGAACCTGCCGCGCCTGCCGCGAGGGGCGGGACAATCTCTGCGAGAATGTCGCCGGAGTGCGCGGCTTCCACGCGGACGGCTTCGCCCAGGGGCTGATGAACATGCCCGCCCGGCTGCTCGTGCCCGTGCCCGAGGGCGTGGCGCTGGAGGACGCCGCCTGCGCCGCCATCACCTTCGGCACGGTGCAGCACATGCTCTTCGACAACGCCCGCCTCGAGCCGGGCGAGACGGTGCTGGTGCACGCCGCGGGCTCGGGAATCGGCAGCGCCGCGGTGCGCATGGCCAAGGCCATCGGCTGCACCGTGATCGGCACGGTGGGCGACGAGATGAAGGCCGCCAAGGCCCGGGCGCTCGGCGTGGACCATGTGGTGAACTACAACACCGACCGCTTCGAGAGCGTGGCCCGCCGCGTCACCGGCAAGCGCGGGGTGGACGTGGTGTTCGAGCATGTGGGCGCGGCCACCTGGCAGGGCTCGCTGCTCTCGCTGCGCATGGGCGGGCGGCTGGTCACCTGCGGCAGCACCTCGGGCGTCTCGGCCGAGACGAACCTGATGATGCTCTTCCAGCGCCAGCTCCGCATCACCGGCAGCTTCGGCTGCAGCCTGCGCAACATCGGCGAGAGCCTCGCGAAGATGTCCCAGGGCATCCGCCCGGTGCTGGACACGGTGCTGCCGCTCGAGCGCTTCGCCGAGGGGCTCGCGCGGCTCGAATCGCGCAACGTGTTCGGGAAGATCGTCGTCACGCTCTGAGGTGAAGGCGCGTCTGCTCCTCCTCGGCGACTGGCTGCTCGCGCGGCTGGTGCGCCTCGTCTTCGCGGCGCTGCGCGCGCTGGGGCGCGAGCGCGCCTCGGCGCTGGGCGGCTTCCTCGCGCCGCGGCTCGGCCCGCTCACGCGCAACCACCGCCACATGATGGAGAACCTGCGCCTCGCCCTGCCGGAGATGAGCGCGGCCGAGCACGCGGCCATCGCGCGCGAGGCGTGGGAGAATCTCGGCCGCACAGCCTGCGAATACGTGCATCTCGGCGCGATCTGGGACCATGACGGCGGGCGCGTGTTCAGCGACGAGGCGACGAAGCGGGCCTTCGCGCGGCTCGCGGCCGAGGGAAGGCCGGTGCTGATCTTCGCCGCCCATCTCGCGAACTGGGAGCTGCCGGCCGTGGTGGCGCACGCCATGGGCCAGCGCGGCGCCATCCTCTACCGCACGCCCAACAACCGCTTCATCGCCGAGGACATCGTGCGGCTGCGCGCGCCCATCATGGGCGAGCTGATCCCCGCCGGCGTGGCCGCGCCCATCCGCATGGCGCAGGCGCTCGAATCGGGCCTCTCGGTCGGCATGCTGGTGGACCAGCGCTTCGGCCGCGGCCCCCTCGTGCCCTTCTTCGGCCGGCCCGCCGCCTCCAACCCGCTGCTGGCGCGGCTCGCGCGGCGCTTCGAGGCGCCGGTCTATGGCATGCGCGCCATCCGCACCGAGGGCCACCGCTTCCGGCTGGAACTCCTTGGCCCGCTCGACCTGCCCCGCGATGCGGCCGGCAAGGTGGATGTGACGGCGACGACGGCGCTGCTCCAGCGCATCGTCGAGGGCTGGATCCGCGAGCATCCGGGCCAATGGCTCTGGATGCACCGCCGCTGGCGGAGCTAATCGAGGCCCACCAGGCTGCGCGCGAACTCCCGCGCGTCGAAGGGGCGAAGATCGGCCGCCTTCTCGCCCACGCCCACGGCGTGCACGGGCAGGCCGAACTCCTGCGCCAGCGCCACCACCACGCCGCCCTTGGCGCTGCCGTCGAGCTTGGTGACGACGAGGCCCGTCACCTCCACCATCTCCTTGAAGACGCGCACCTGGCTCACCGCGTTCTGGCCCGTGGTGGCGTCCAGCACCAGCAGCACGGAATGGGGCAGGGCCGCGTCCTGCCGCCTGAGCACGCGCACCACCTTGCGCAGCTCCTCCATCAGCGCGGACTTGTTGTGCAGCCGCCCGGCCGTGTCCACCAGCAGCACATCGGCCCGCGCCTCGCGCGCCTGCTTCAGCGCGTCGAAGGCAAGGGCCGCGGCGTCCGCGCCGGGCTTCTCGGGCGCGATGACGCGCGCCCCGGTGCGCCCGCCCCAGACCTGGAGCTGCTCCACCGCCGCGGCGCGGAAGGTGTCGCCCGCCACCATCCAGGCGGTGAGCCCCTCGGCGCGATACTGCTCGGCGAGCTTGGCGATGGTGGTGGTCTTGCCCGTGCCGTTCACCCCCACCACCAGCACCACATGCGGCGCATGGGCGGGCTCGATGACCAGCGGCCGCGCCACGGGGGCGAGGATGGCGGCGATCTCCTCGGCCAGCGCCGCCCTGATCTCCTCCTCCGTCACCTCCTTGCCGAAGCGCGTCTTGCGGAAGCTCGCGACGATGCGCTGCGCCGCCGCCACGCCGAGGTCGGCGGCGATGAGCGTCTCCTCCAGCTCCTCCAGCGCCGCGTCGTCGAGCTTGCGGCGGGTGAAGACGGCGGCGAGGGAGTCGGTCAGCCGCGCGGTGGAGCGCGCGAGCCCGGCCTTGAGGCGCGCGAGGAAGCCCGGGCGGGATTCGGGCTCGGGGGCGGGCGGCGGCGCGGGGGCGGGCCCGGCCTCCGGCGCGGGGTGCGGCGCCTCGGCCGGCGCCTCCTTGCCGCGCATCTTCGCCCAGAAATCCCGCAACGCCATCAGATCGCCTCGCCGTGAAGGGTCGCGCCATCCTGCGCCACCACGCGCAGCCGGGCGAGCGTGCCCGCGGGGGGCGGGAGGGCGGTGCGCAGCGGCGCGCCCTGCTCCGTCATCCCCCGGCCATCCGCCTCGAAGAGCACCGATTCCACCGCGCCCAGCCTCCCGGCGAGGAAGCGCGCCCGCACCGCCGCCCCCGCCGCGCGCAGCCGGGCGGCGCGCTCGCGCCGCAGCGCCGGGGCGAGCTGGGGCATGCGCGCCGCCGGCGTGCCGGCGCGCGGCGAGAAGGGAAAGACATGCAGGAAGGCGAGCCCCGCCTCCTCCACCAGCGCCTCGCTCGCGCGGGCATGCTCCTCCGTCTCGGTGGGGAAGCCGGCGATGAGGTCGGCCCCCAGCGCGGCCTCCGGGCGCAGGGCCCGGGCCCGGCGGGCGAGGCCCAGCAGATCGGCCCGGCGGTGGCGGCGGCGCATGCGCGCGAGGATCAGGTCATGCCCGTGCTGGGCCGAGAGATGGAGCTGCGGCATCAGCCGCGCCTCCTCCGCGAAGACCGCCCAGAAGCGATCGTCCAGCGCCGCGGGGTCGAGCGAGGAGAGGCGCAGCCGGGGCAGTTCCGGCACCTCGCGCAGCAGGGTGCGGATCAGCCCGGGCAGATCGGGGTGGGAGGCGAGGTCCACCCCGGTCAGCACGATCTCGGCGTGGTGCCGGGCGAGGCGCCGGGCGGCGGCGACGGCCTCCGGAACCGGCAGGGCGCGGGCGGGGCCGCGGCCCTGAGGGATGATGCAGAAGGTGCAGGCATGGTCGCAGCCCTGCTGCACGGCGAGGAAGGCGCGGGTGCCGCCCCCCGCGGCCACGCCGATGGGTGCGGCGCGCGCGATGGCGGGCGCGCCCTCCCCCCAGGCCTCGGGGCGCAGCTTGTTGCCGTTGCCGATCACGCGCGCCACCCCGGGCAGCGCCGCCCAGCGCGCGGGGGCGATCTGCGCGGCGCAGCCGGTGACGAGGATGGGCCGGGCGGGATTCTCGCGGTGGGCGCGGCGGATGGCCTGGCGCGCCTGGGCCTCCGCCTCGGCGGTGACGGCGCAGGTGTTCACGATCAGCGCCCCCGCGAAGCCGGCCCGGGCGGCCAGCGCGCGCATCGTCTCGCTCTCGGCGATGTTCAGCCGGCAGCCGAAGGTGAGCGTCTCAGCCAAGCGCGATCTCGCCGGTGAAGGCCGTCTCCACGGGGCCGGCCATGAGCACATGCCCATCCGCCTCGCGCCATTCGAGGGCGAGATCGCCCCCCGGCATGGCGATGCGCGCCGCCCGGCCGGTGAGGCCCCGGCGCACCGCGTTCACCATGGCCGCGCAGGCGCCCGAGCCGCAAGCGAGAGTGAGCCCCGCCCCGCGCTCCCAGACCGTGAGGCGCAGGTCGTCGGGCGCGAGGATCTGCGCGAAGCCGATATTCGCGCGCTCGGGGAAGAGCGGATCATGCTCCAGCCCCGGGCCGAGGGCCGCGATGTCGAGCGCCCCGAGATCGGGCACGAAGAGGGTGGCGTGCGGGTTGCCCATGGAGCAGCAGGCGGCGTCGAAGCCGCCCAGCGGCACATGCAGCGTGTCCATCTCGCGCGCCAGCGGCACCTCCGCCCAGTGCAGGCGGGGCGGGCCCATGTCCACGCGCACCGTCCCGTCCGGCAGGCGCTCGGCCGCCAGCATCCCGCCCAGGGTGCGGATGGCGATGCGCGGACGCCCCGTCTCGGCCAGCACCAGGGCGGCGGCGCAGCGCGTGCCGTTGCCGCAGGCGCCGGCCTCGCTGCCGTCGCTGTTGTGGAAGCGCAGGAAGAGGTCGGCGTCCGGCGCGGACTCCAGCGTCACGAGCTGGTCGAAGCCCACGCCCCGATGCCGGTCCCCGATGCGGCGGATGGCCTCGGGCGGCAGGGAAAGCGGGCGGGCGCGCGCGTCCAGCACCACGAAATCATTGCCGAGGCCATGCATCTTGCGAAAGGGCACGCGCATGGGACGCATATAGGCCAGGCCGCGCGGTGGCGCGACGGGGCGGGGCCGCCTATGTGGTGGCCCATGAGAAGGCTCGTTCCGCTCCTGGCGGTGCTGGCGCTCGCGGCCTGCGCCGAGCGCTTCTCCGCCGACGAATACGCCACCCGCGCGGTGCAGCAGGCCAACCCGGTGCAGCAGGGGGTGGTGGCGGGTTTCCGCCGCGTCGCCATCGCGCCCGACGGCACCGCGGGCGCGGCCGCGGGCGCGGCGGCGGGCGGCGTGGTGGGCGGCGCCGCCGGCGGCAACCGCGTGACCGGCGCGCTGGGCGCGGTGGGCGGCGCGCTGGTGGGCGGCCTGGTCGGCTCGGCCGCCGAGCGCGCCACCGCCAACACCGACGCCATAGAATATGTGGTCCGGCGCACCAATGGCGAGCTGGTGAGCGTGACGCAGCGCGACGCCACACCCATCCCGGTCGGAACCCGGGTGCTGGTGATCACGGGCGCCCAGGCGCGCATCGTGGTGGACTACACCGCGCCCGAGCCGGCCCCGGCCCCGGCCACGGCGGGCGGGCCGCCCGCCCCCGCCGCCCAGCACGGCTCCGCCCCGCCCGCCCCTGGCCCGGCCGTCCCCGGCCCGGCCGCCGCCGCCCCTCCGCCCTCTGGCCCGGCCCCCTCCGGCCCGTCCTCGGTGGCGGCCGGGGCCGAGGCGGCGCCTGCAGCGGTGCCGCCCCCGCCGGTGGTTCCCGCCCCGCCCCGGCCGGCGGACGAGCTGCCGCCCATCTCGGGCCCGCGCGGATAGAGGCGCGCGCCGGCCGCGCCCGCGGGATGCGGCGGCCGGGGGGGACTTCCCGCCGCACCGCCGCTATAGCGCCGCCTCCCCGCGCCGAGGCCTTTGGACAGCCCGGCCGGGCCGCGCGCCCCCGCCGCATGGTGCGGTTGCCTGGGGCCGCCATCCCACCGCATGAGGAGGGCCCAATGTCCAAGATGAAGACGACCTCGAGCGCCAAGAAGCGCTTCAAGATCACCGCGACCGGCAAGGTTAAGGCCGGGCCGGGCAACAAGCGCCACTGCCTCTCGGCGCGCAGCCAGAAGTCCAAGCGCCAGAACCGCCGCATGCAGGTGCTGGAGCCGCAGGACGCCAAGACGGTGAAGCACTGGCTGCCCTACGGGCTGCCCCGGTAAGCGCGCGCGGAGAGGAGAAGACCGATGGCCCGAGTGAAGCGCGGCGTCGCCGCCCATGCCCGCCACAAGAAGGTCCTGGCCCAGGCCAAGGGCTATGTGGGGCGCAGCTCCACCACCTATCGCGCCGCGCTGCAGCGCGTGGAGAAGGCGCTGCAATACGCCTACCGCGACCGCCGCACCAAGAAGCGCGAGTTCCGCGGCCTCTGGATCCAGCGCATCAACGCCGCGGTGCGCGAGCACGGGATGACCTATTCCCAGTTCATCGCCGGCATCAAGGCCGCCGGCATCGAGATGGACCGCAAGGTGCTGGCCGCGCTGGCCTATGACGAGCCCGCGGCCTTCGCCACCATCGTCGAGAAGGCGAAGGCGGCCCGCGTTCCGGCCTGAGCGCCGGGCGCCGATGATTCTCACGGGGGCCGTCACGCGGGCGCGTGAGCGGCCCCTTTCCATGCATGGGTTCCCGACGATGAGCGATGACCTCGCCGCCCTCGCCGCACGCACCGAGGCCGACCTCGCCGCCGCCGCCGATCTGCGCGCGCTCGACGCCGTGCGCGTGGCCGTGCTGGGCAAGTCCGGCGCGCTGACCGCGCTGCTCAAGGGGCTCGGCGCCGTGCCGGCGGAGGAGCGCAAGGCCCGCGGCGCGGCCCTCAACGCGCTCAAGGCCCGGCTCGAGGCCGCCATCGAGGCGCGGCGCGAGGCGCTGGAGGCCGCGGCGCTGCAGGCCCGCCTCGCCGCCGAGCGGCAGGACATGACGCTGCCGCCCCGCCCCTTCGCCCCCGGCGGCCCCGGGGGACGGGCGGGCGGCATCCACCCCATCTCCCGCACCATGGAGGAGCTGACGGCGATCTTCGGCGCCATGGGCTTCCGCGTCGTGGAGGGGCCGGATGTGGAGAGCGACTGGCACAATTTCGCCGCGCTTAACATCCCCGACCACCACCCCGCGCGGCAGGACCAGGACACCTTCTACCTGCCCGGCGAGATCGAGGGGCATCGCGCCGTCCTGCGCACCCAGACCAGCCCGCTGCAAATCCGCACCATGCTGGCCGAGCCGCCGCCCATCCGCATCATCGCCCCCGGCCGCACCTATCGCGCGGACCATGACGCCACCCACTCGCCCATGTTCCACCAGGTGGAGGGGCTGGTGATCGAGCAGGGCGTGACACTCGGCCACCTCAAGGGCTGCCTGACCGATTTCCTGCGCGCCTTCTTCGGCATCGCCGATCTGCCGGTGCGCTTCCGCAGCAGCTACTTCCCCTTCACCGAACCCTCGATGGAGGTGGACATCGGCTGGAACCGCCGCACCGGAGAGCTCGGCGCGGGCAGCGACTGGCTGGAAATCCTGGGCAGCGGCATGGTGCATCCGCGCGTGCTGGCCAATTGCGGCCTCGACCCGCGCCAGTGGCAGGGCTTCGCCTTCGGCATGGGCATCGAGCGCATCACCATGCTGAAGCACGGCATGGCCGATCTGCGGCCCTTCTTCGAGGGCGATCTGCGCTGGCTCGCGCATTACGCCGCCCATCCGCTGGCGCCGGCCAGCCTGCACGAGGGGGTGTGAGATGAAGTTCACCCTCTCCTGGCTGCGCGAGCATCTCGACACCGACGCGCCGCTTGAGACCCTGACCGCCACGCTCTCGGCCATCGGCATCGAGGTCGAGGGCGTGGAGGACCGCGCCGCCGCCCTCGCCCCCTTCCGCATCGCGCGCGTCATCGAGGCCGTGCCGCACCCGAACGCCGACCGGCTGCGCGCGCTGCGCGTGGATGTGGGCGACGGGCGCGAACTCTCCGTCGTCTGCGGCGCGCCCAATGCGCGCACGGGCATGATGGGGGTGGCCGCCCTGCCCGGCGCCTTCATCCCCGGCACGGGCATCACCCTCAAGGCCGGCGAGATCCGCGGCGTGAAGAGCGAGGCGATGATGCTCTCCGCCCGCGAGATGGGGCTCGGCGAGGACCATTCGGGCATCGTGGAGCTTCCCGCGGATGCGCCGCTCGGCGAGAGCTACGCGCGCTGGGCGGGGCTGGATGATCCGGTCATCGAGATCAAGGTCACGCCCAACCGGGGCGATGCGCTCTCCGTGCGCGGCGTGGCGCGCGATCTCGCGGCCGCGGGGCTCGGCGCGCTCAGGCCCTGGGCCGCGCCCGCGATCGCGCCGGCCTATGAGAGCCCGCTGCGCTGGCGCATCGAGGATCCGCGCGCCTGCACCTGGGTGCTCGGCCGCGCGGTGCGGGGCCTGCGCAACGGCCCCTCGCCCCGCTGGCTGCAGGACCGGCTCACCGCCATCGGGCTGCGCCCCATCTCCGCGCTGGTGGACGTGACGAACTTCTTCACCTTCGCGCTGGGCCGGCCGCTGCACGTGTTCGACGTGGCCAAGGTGAAGGGCGACACCCTCGCCATGCGCATGGCCCGGCCGGGCGAGGAGCTCCTCGCGCTGAACGGCAGGACCTATGCGCTGACGGCGGAGGACGGCGTGATCGCCGACGCCGCGGGGCCCGAGGCGCTGGGCGGCATCATCGGCGGCGAGCATTCGGGCTGCGACGAGACCACCACCGAGTGCTTCATCGAGTGCGCGCTGTTCGACCCGGTGCGCATCGCGCTCTCCGGCCGGCGGCACGGCATTTTCACCGATGCGCGGGCGCGCTTCGAGCGCGGCGTGGATCCGGCCTTCCTCCGCCCCGGGCTGGAGGCCGCGACCGCCATGATCCTCGACCTCTGCGGCGGCGAGGCCAGCAGCATCAGCGAGGCCGGCGCCGAGCCCGCCTGGCGGCGCGAGGCCACGCTGCGCTTCGCGCGGCTCGGCGAACTGGGCGGGCTCGATCTGCCGCCCGAGGAGGCGGTGGCGCGGCTCGAGCGGCTGGGCTTTTCCGTCACCGCCCGCGACGCCGCGCGCGTGACGGTGGCCGTGCCCTCCTGGCGCAACGACATCGCCGCGCCCATCCATCTCGACCAGGCGCCCGGGCTCGATCCCGCCCGCGCCGCCGCCGCGGCCGAGGGCTGCGCGGCGGTGGAGGCGGAGTGCGACCTGATCGAGGAGGTGCTGCGCCTGGGCGGGCTCGATGCGGTGCCCGCCGTCTCGCTGCCGCGCGCGGCCCCGGTGCCCCCGCCCTCCCTGGACGCGAAGCAGGCGCGCGCGGCGCTCGCCCGCCGGGTGCTGGCCGCGCGCGGGCTGCTGGAATGCGTGACCTACGGCTTCCTGGAACGCCGTGTGGCCGCCCTCTTCGGCGAGACGCCCGACAGCCTGCGCCTCGAGAACCCCATCGCCTCCGACCTCGACCAGATGCGGCCCACGCCACTTGCTTCGCTCGCGCTGGCCGCGGCGCGCAACGCGGCGCGCGGCCTGCCCGATGTGGCGCTGTGCGAGATCGGCGGCGGCTACAGGAACCCGAGCCCCGAGGGGCAGCTCGCCATCGCCGCGGGGCTGCGCGCCGGGCGCACGCCGGCCAACTGGGCCGCACCCGCCCGCGCCCTGGACGCCTTCGACGCCAAGGGCGATGCGCTGGCGGTGCTGGAGGCGCTGGGCGTGCCCATGGCCGCGCTGCAGGTCACCGCCGATGCGCCCGCGCACTACCACCCGGGCCGTTCGGGCGTGCTGCGCCAGGGGCCGAAGACGGTGCTGGCGCGGTTCGGGCAGTTGCACCCGCAGCTCTGCCGCAGCCTCGACCTGCCCGAGGAGACGGTGGGCTTCGAGATCTTCCTCGACGCCATCCCCGAGCCCAAGCGCCGCCGCAAGGCCGCGCCCGAGCTGCCGCCCTTCCAGCCCATCCGCCGCGACTTCGCCTTCCTGGTGGACGCCGCGACGCCGGCCGAGAAGCTGCTGCGCGCCGCCCAGGGCGCGGAGCGCGGGCTGATCGCCGAGGTGGTGCTCTTCGACCGCTACGCCGGCGAGAAGCTGCCCGAGGGCAAGGTCAGCCTCGCCATCGAGGTGGTGCTGCAGCCGCGCGAGCGCACGCTGACGGATGCGGAGATCGAGGCGGTGGGGCAGAAGATCGTCGCCGCGGTGGCGAAGGCGACGGGCGGGGTGCTGCGGGCCTGAAGGGCGCTTACGGCCCGCCCCGCCGCTGCGGAAGGGCGATGAGCAGCCCGCCCGCCGCGATCACCGCCGCGCCGAGCAGGGTGATGGCATCCGGCCAGTCGGCGAAGACCAGCACGCCCGCGAGGCTCGCCCAGATGAGCTGGGTGTAGGAGAGAGGCGCGAGCAGGCTGGCCGGCGCGCGCGCATAGGCCAGCACCAGCAGCCCGTGGCTCACCGCGCCCAGCGCGCCCAGCACCAGCAGCGCCCCCCATTGCGGCAGGCTGGGCGGCACGAAGACGAAGGGCTGCAACAGGCTGGTGGCCAGCGCGGCAGCGAGGCCCGTGTGGAAGATCGTCACCCGCGCGTCGTCGATCTGCGCGAGGCGGCGGGTGAGGATCTGGTAGAAGGCGAAGAGCGTGGCGGTGCCGAGCGGCAGCAGATAGGCCCAGTGCAGCGGCTCGCCCGTCAGGAAGGGCGGCCGCAGCGCGATCAGCACGCCGCAGAAGCCCAGGATCACGCCCGCCCAGCGGCGCCAGCCCACCTCCTCCTTCAGCAGCAGCGCCGCCAGCGCCACGGTGATGACGGGCGAGGCGAAGCCCACCGCCGTGGCGTCGGCCAGCGGGATGCGCGCCAGCGCGGCCGAGAAGAACAGGGTGCAGCCGCACAGCAGCAGCGAGCGCAGCGCCTGCAGCCCCGGCGCGCGCGAGCGCCAGGGCAGCCGGCCCAGCCAGAGCCGCAGGAAGCCCGCCACGCAGAGGAAGGAGAAGAGGAATCGCGCCCAGGCGAGCTGCGCGACGGGGAAATCCGCCGTCAGCAGCTTGAACACCGTGTCCATCGCCACGAACAGCAGCAGCGCCGTGAGCTGCAGGGCGACGCCCTGGAGCGGGCGGTTCATGGCGCGGGCCGTGGCATGCCCCCAGCATGGGGCCGAGGGCGCCGAAGGTGAAGCGCCGCCCTCGGACGGTCAGGCGCACCCCGGCGCAGGGCGGCGGAAGGCCGCGCGCCCCGCCGCGCTGAGGCTCAGGCCGCGTCCTCGCGCCGGTCCTTCACGCGGACATAGGCGACGGCCGCATGCTCCGCGCAATAGGGCTTCCCGGGGATCGCCTCGGCGGAGCAGAACTTGAAGCCGGGCGTGCCGGGCTCGCCGATCGGCCAGCAGCAGGAGCGCGCGCCCATGCGCGGAAAGGCCCGGACCACCGAGGCGGGCTTGCTCGCCGGCGCCGGCGCCGGGGCGGCCGCGACGGGCACGACGACGGCGGCGCTCTCCTCGCGCCGGGCGGCGGGGACGATGCTCGCCACCACGCGCAGCGGCGGCAGGGTGGGCCGGCGGCCGGCCGCCACGGGGCGGGGCGCCGCCGGATCGCGGCGGATCGGGCTCGGCCGCGCCGGAAGCTGCAGGCGATGCGCCTTGCCCACCACGGCGTTCTTCGAGACCCCCATGCGGCGGCCGATCTCGGCCGTCGAATGCCCCTCCGCCCACAGAGCACGCAGGCGGTCGATCGCTTCCGTCGTCCATTCCATTGTGGATGCCCCCTTAGACGCGAACACCATATCCTGTAGCAAGAAGGGGTGTTGACCTACAAGCACTGGATTATCTCGGTTCGCGAGAAACTTGTGGAAAAACCCTCGCACACAACTTCCACAGCGTGGTGAATCCCGTTCGGATTCCGGCGATTCCGGTCCCGCCCTCCGTGGGCCTATGCCTCTGATGTGACGCGAAACACTCTTGCGTCAGAGGCTGCCCAGCAGCACCAGCACCACCCCGCCCACCACCAGCAGTGCCCCCGCCACGTCCTTGGCGCGCAGCGTCTCGCCCAGGAAGAAGCGGCTGAACAGCAGGGTGAACAGGATTTCCACCTGCCCCACCGCGCGCACCAGCGCCACCGGCGCCAGCGCGAAGCCCACGAACCAGCAGCAGGAACCGGCGGCCGAGAGCGCCCCCACCGGGGCCGAGCTGCGCCAGCTTGTGAGGACGGCGCGAAGCTGCCCGGGCTCGCGCCAGAGCAGCCAGCCCCCCTGCATGGCCGTCTGCATCGCGTTGGTCACCACCACGGCGAAGAGCGCCTTGAGGACGGGGTCGGGCCCCGCCAGCGCGGCGTTGCCGCTGCGGATGCAGATGGCCGTCAGCGCGAAGCAGAAGCCCGCGCCCATGCCGCGCAGCGCCGCCGGCTGCAGGCTGGCCTCCAGGATTTCGCGCCGCGTCAGCCCCCGCCCGGCGAGGGTGAGAGACATCACCCCCGCCACGCTCAGCCCGATTCCCGCCCAGGAGAGCGCGCCCAGCACCTCCCCCAGCAGGATGGCGGCGATCAGCGAGGCCTGCACCGCCTCGGTCTTGGAATAGGCCGTGCCCACCGCGAAGCCGCGCGGCCCGAAGGAGGAGATGAGCAGGTTGGTGCCGAAGATCTGCATGAGCCCCGCCATCGCGCAGAGCAGCAGGAACCACGCCCCGGGCCAGCCGAACCACCCGCCGAAGACCAGCCAGTAGCCGCCGAGGATCAGCAGCCCGAAGGGCACCCCGTAGAGGTAGCGCACCACCGCCGCCCCGTTCAGCGAGAGCTGCCCGCGCAGGCGCTGCTGCAGCGCCGTCCGCCAGGTCTGGAACAGGGCTGCGGTGCAGGTGACGGCGACCCAGAGGGGGATCATGGATGTCCTCGCGCCGCGCCCTTCTGCCCCGGCGCGGCCTGGCGCGCACCCGCCCGCGGCGCGCGGCCGCCCCGCCCCGCTGCGGGCTTGCCAGTTTCCCGCCCAGCGCCTAGACGCCCCTGCGGGCGCTGCCGTAGCTCAGTGGTAGAGCACTCCCTTGGTAAGGGAGAGGTCGAGAGTTCAATCCTCTCCGGCAGCACCATCCGCCCCGAAGGCCAGCCCGCTCAGCCCCGCGCCGCGAGATGCGCGCGCCAGCCGCCGCGCGCGGTGATCTCGGGCGCGCCGGCCACGCCCTCCGCCTCGGCGAGGAAGCCGAGCACGCTCTCCCCCTCCTCCAGCGTCACCCGCCCGAAGCCGAGCGGCGGCGGGATTTCCGCGAGGAAGGGGCCGATGGCGGCGGCCGGCAGCGCCCAGAGCTCGCCTGCGATGGCCGCCCCGCCGCCCGCCGCGCGCAGCATCCCGGGCCGGTTGCCGAGGTCGAAGAGCCGGTAGCAGGGCGCGGTGCGCGCCGCGCGCAGGAACCGCCCGCCATGGCCGCGAAGCTGCGGATTGAGCGGCAGGCCCGACATGTGCGCGCCGATGGCGAAGAGCGCGATCTCGTCCGCCGCCAGGGGCGCGGGGGCGGGCGGCGGCGGCCCGAGCCCGGCCGCGTGGTGCATGGCCGCGCCGATCCCCGCAAGCCGCCCCTCGCTGAAGGCGGGCCCGACCAGCGTCACCCCCGCGGGCGCGCCATCGGCGCGGAATCCCGCCGGGATGGCCAGGGCCGAGAGGTCGCAGAGATTCACGAAATTCGTGTAGGTTCCGAGCCGGGCATTGGCGCCGATCGGGTCCGCCAGCATGGCCTCGAGCGTCGGCACGCCCGGGCAGGTGGGCAGCAGCAGCGCATCGGCCCCGGCGAAGAGGCGGCGGGCCAGGCGCCGCGCCTCGGCCGCGGCGTGCATGTCGTCGAAGGCGTCCACCGTCAGCCGCGTGAGCCCGCCCTCGAGGATGGTGCGGGTGACGGGGTGCAGCGCCTCCGCCCGCCGCGTCACCCATTCGCGCAGGGCCGATGTGCGCTCGGCCACCCAGGCGCCGTCGTAGAGCCGCCGCGCCAGCGCCAGGAAGGGGGCGAGGTCCACGCGGGCGATGCGCGCGCCCATCGCCTCGGCCCGCGCCAGGGCGGCCTCGAACAGCGCCGCGTCCTCGGGCGTGTCGAAGAGGAGCTGCTCCTCGCGCGGCGCGGCGAGGCGCAGCGCGGGCGGCGCGGCCTCCAGCGCCCGCCAGAAGGGGGGGGCCGCGCGGCTGTAGGGGTCCGCCTCGTCCTCCCCGGCGGCGATGGCGAGCACCTCCGCCGCCTCGGCCACGCTGTGCGCGAAGATCGAGACGCAATCGAGCGAGCGGCAGGCCGGGACCACGCCGCGCGTCGGGATCAGCCCGAGGCTCGGCTTGAGGCCCACGAGGTTCTGCGCCGCCGCCGGCACCCGGCCCGAGCCCGCCGTGTCCGTCCCGAGCGAGAAGGCCGCGATGCCCGCCGCCACCGCGGTCGCCGAGCCGGAGGAGGAGCCGCCGGGGATGAGGTCGCCCCGCACCGCGTTGCGCGGCGTGCCATAGGGGCTGCGCGTGCCGTTCAGCCCCGTGGCGAACTGGTCGAGGTTCACCTTGCCCAGAAGCAGCGCCCCGGCCGCGCGCAGCCGCGCCACGGCCGGCGCGTCCTCCCCGGCGAGGCGCGCGAAGGCCGGGCAGGCGGCGGTGGTGGGCAGCCCCGCTGCGTCGATGTTGTCCTTCACCACGAAGGGCAGGCCGCGCAGCGGCCCCTCGGGCAGGCGCTCCGCCTCGGCCAGGATCTCGGCGGCGGGGCGCAGCGTGATGAACAGCGCCGGGTCGTCGAAGGCGGCGATGCGCGCCAGCGCCTCCTCGGCGATGACGCGCGGGGGCACCCCGGCGGCGAGGCGCGCGCGGAGCGCGCCGATGCCCGGCCTCAACGCAGCAGTTCCGCGGCCAGCCGCAGCAGCGCGCCATCGGGCCGGCGCAGCGCCTCCAGCACGCGGAAATGATCGGCCCCCGGCACGGGCCAGAGCGGCCCGGGCGCCTGCGCCTCGGCCCGCAGCGCATGGAACACGCGCGACTGGCGGCAGAGCTCCGGCAGCTCGCGCCCGCCATAGGCGATGCCGATGGGCTTCTGCACCACCGGCCGGCGCATGGGCGAAAGCTCCAGGATTTCCTCGTCCGTCAGCTTCAGCGCGGCGTTGAGGTAGGTGTCGCGGATCGGCCCGAGATCGTAGATGCCGGAGATGCAGATGGCCGCCGTCACCACCGGGTGCTCGGCGCCCAGGGCCGCGAGATGCCCGCCCGCGCTCCAGCCCGTCAGCACCACCGGGCCGCCCAGCCCGTGCTCCGCGCCATGGGCCGAGAGCCAGTCCAGCGCGGCGTGGATCTGCCAGACGATGCGCGTCAGCCGCGCCTCGGGCGCGAGGGAATAGCCGCAGAGCGCCGCGTTCCAGCCCATGGCCAGCGCGCCCTCGGCCATGCAGGCGAAATCCTCGCGACGGTTGCGCTGCCAGTAGCCGCCATGGATGAAGACGAGGGTGGGCGCAGAGGGGTCGCCCCCCGGGTAGAGATCCCAGGCCTCGCGCGGGGAGGCGCCGTAGGCGAGGTCGAGATGGCCCGGATGGGCGGCGCGGAAGGCCTCGGAGTCGGCGTTGCGCGCGGCGATCAGCGCCTCGGCGTCGGCCACCGCGCTCATGTTGTTGTAGGCAGCGTCCCGCTCGCGCTGCGTCAGCCTGGCCCAGTCGAGATCCATCGCCGCACCCTCCTGCCCTCGCGCGAAGCGAACAACGCCCGCGCGGCGCTGTCCATCACCCTCCGGCGCTCATCCCGTGATGACGCGAATCGGCGCGCCGGCCTCATAGGCCTCGATGGCCTCCACCGCGCCGGCGAAATAGGCGCGGTAGTTCTCCTCCGTCACATAGCCCAGATGCGGCGTGAGCAGGGTGCGCGGGGCGGAGAGCAGCGGATGGCCCGGCGGCAGCGGCTCGATGTCGTAGACGTCGATCCCCGCCCCCGCGAGCCGCCCCTCCTGCAGCGCCGCGATCAGCGCCGCCTGGTCCACGATGGGCCCGCGCGAGGTGTTCACCAGGAAGGCCGTGGGCTTCATCGCCGCGAGCTCCGCCGCGCCCACCAGCCCGCGCGAGCGTTCGGAGAGGATGAGGTGGATGGAGAGCACATCGGCGCGGGCGAAGAGCTCGCGCTTCTCCACGCGCTCCACCCCCACCGCCGCCGCCGCCTCGGCCGTGAGGTTCTGGCTCCAGGCGATCACCTGCATGCCGAAGGCCTGGCCCACCTTCGCCACCCGGCGGCCGAGCTTGCCGAGGCCGAGCAGGCCGAGGGTGCGCCCCTCCAGCCCCACGCCCAGCCCCTGCTGCCAGGCGCCGGCGCGCAGGCTGGCCTGCTCCTCGGGGATGCGGCGGGCGAGGCCGAGGATCAGCCCCCAGGTCAGGTCCACCGTCGGCGCGCCGAAGCTCGGCGTGCCGCAGAACACCACGCCGCGCTCGGCGCAGGCGGCGGCGTCGATGCCGCGGTTGCGCTCGCCCGTGGTGATGAGGAGCCTGAGTTCGGGCAGCCGCTCGATCAGCCCGCGCGGGAAGGGCGTGCGCTCGCGCATGGCGAGGATGGCGTCGAAGGGCGCGAGGCGCTCCGCCAGCGCGTCCTGATCGGCCAGCGTGTCGCGGAACACGGTGATGTCGAGATGCGCCAGCCGCTCCCATGGCCCGAGGCGCAGCGTCACGCCCTGGTAGTCGTCGAGGATGGCGAGGCGGGCGAGGCGCGGCATGGTCGGTTCCCCCTTCAGGATTTCAGCGCGCGAAGGGCGTTCAGAATCACCGCGACGTCAATGGCCTCCTGCAGCAGCGCGCCCTGCACGGGCGTGAGATGCCCGAGCGCGGCGGCGATCATCCCGAGCGTGGAGAGGCCGATGCCCGCCGCCACGCTCTGCACCGCGATGGCGCGCGCCCGCCGCGCCGCGGCCAGCACGGGGGCGAGCCGGCCGATGCCCTCGCCCAGCAGCACCGCATCCGCCGCCTCGGCCGCCGCCGCCCCGCGCGCGCCCACCGCGACGCCGACATCGGCCGCGGCCAGCGCCGGGGCGTCGTTCAGCCCGTCGCCCAGCATCATCACCGGGCCATGCGCGCGCTCGGCCGCCACCACGGCCACCTTCCCGGCCGGGTCGAGCCGCGCGTGCTGCGCATCCGCCCCCACCTCGGCCGCCACGCGCGCCGTGGCCGCCGCGCCATCGCCCGAGGCGAGCACCACCCGCCCCACCCCCGCCGCGCGCAGCCGCGCCACCAGCCCCGGCGCCTCGGCGCGCAGCGGGTCGGCGAAGAGCAGCGCGGCGACGATGCGCCCCTCCACCGCGACGAGGCTCCTGAGGTCGGCGTGCAGATCGGCCTCCGGCACGGGGCCTTCGGCGCGGGCCAGCACGAAGCGCGGCCCGCCCACCACCACGCGCCGGCCCTCCACCATCCCCTCCAGCCCCTCGCCCGGCGTCTCGCGCACCGCCTCGGGCATGGGCAGGGAGAGGCCGCGGGCGCGCGCCGCCGCCACCAGCGCCCGCGCGATGGGGTGCGCCGAGGCCTGGTCGAGCGCCGCCGCGTCGCGCAGGGCCCGCGCATCCCCGGCCACGCCCACCAGCTCCGCCTGGCCGCGGGTGAGGGTGCCGGTCTTGTCCAGCACCACCGCGCGCACCCGCGCCATGGCCTCCAGCGCGGCGGCGGATTTCACCAGCATCCCGAGCGCGGCGGCGCGCGAGAGCCCGGCCATCAGCGCCACCGGCACGGCGAGGATCAGCGGGCAGGGTGTGGCCACCACCAGCACGGCCAGCGCGCGCGTCGCCTCCCCGCTCGCCGCCCAGGCGCCGCCGGCCAGGACGAGGGTGAGGGCGAGGAAGGCGAGCGACCAGCGATCCGCCAGCCGCGCCATGGGCGCGCGGCTTTCCTGCGCGGCGCGCACGAGGCGCAGGATGCCGGCATAGGTGCTCGCCTCCGCATCCGTGCTGGCCGCCAGCACGAAGGCCTCGCCCGCATTGCCCATGCCCGAGAGCAGCGCCTGGCCGCGCTCGGCGCGCAGCGGCAGGGGCTCGCCGGTCAGCGCCGCGGTGTCGAGCAGCGCGATCTCCGATTCGAGCACCCCATCCACCGGCAGCACCCCGCCCTTGGGGATGAGCAGCCGGTCGCCGGGGCGCAGGGCGGTGATGGGCGTCTCCTCCCACCCCGCCGGCCCCTCGCGCAGCGCGCTGCGCGGCTGGCGGGCGAGAAGCGCCGTCATCTCCGCGCTGGCGCGGCGGCGGGCGTGGTCGTCCAGGAACTGCCCGCCCGCATACATCAGCGCGACGACATTGGCCGCGAGCGACTCGCCCATGACGAGGCCGAAGCCCATGGCCAGCGCCGCGATGAGGTCGAGCCCGAACTCGCCGCCGCGCAGGCTGCGCGCCATCTCGGCCAGCAGCACCGCGAGCACGGGCAGCGCGCCCATGGCGAAGGCCGGCCCCGCCTCCCGCCCCGCGAGCCAGAGCAGCCCCCCACCCAGCAGCCCGAGCAGCGGCGCGGCGAGCAGCGCCCGCCGGTCGGCCAGCGGGTTCACGGCGCGAGATGCGCCTCGCCCGCGCGGCGCAGCGCCTCGGGCAGCGGCACGGTGCGCGACTGCTCGGCGCGGTCCACATAGACGTGGGTGAAATGCCCCTCGGCGGCGGCGCGCTCCTCCGCGTTGCGGAACAGGGCGAGCTCATAGGTGATGGAGGTGGTGCCGAGGCGCCTCACGCGCAGCCCGCCGGTCACCTCGTCGGGGAAGGCGAGCGGCGCGTGGTAGCGGCAGCCCGTCTCCACCACGAGGCCCACATGGCGGCTCGCCTTGAGGTCCAGCACGCCGTGGGCGAGCAGGAAGCGGGCCACCAGCGTGTCGAACAGGCTGTAGTGGATGACGTTGTTCATGTGCGCGTAGATGTCGTTGTCCATCCAGCGCGTGCCCAGGGCGTGGAACCAGCGGTAGTCGGCGCGCAGGCCGGGCGGCGGCCTCATGCGCGGGCGCCGGCGGTGCGGCGGGGCGGGGCGGCGGTCATGGCCCGCATCCTGGCGCGGATCGCGGCCCGCCGCCACCGCCCGCGCGGCGCAAACGGGGCTTCGCTCGCGGCCTGCGGCCTTGTATGGAAGGGGTTTCCAACGCCCGGGATGATCCCTCCGCCCATGTCCGTCGCCGCCCGGCCCGCCGCCCCCCAGGAAGCCTTCCGGCTGCGCGCGTCCAACTACAGCCTGCTGACGCTGCGCCTGCTGAGCGGCCGCCCGGAGGAGGTGCTGCCCGCCCTCGGCGACCAGTTCCGCAAGGCGCCCGGCTTCCTGCGCTTCGCGCCCATCGCCATCGGCCTCGACGACCTGCTGGAGGAGGCGGTGGATTTCCCCGCCCTGGTGCAGGGGCTGCGCGGGCTCGAAATCCTGCCCATCGGGGTGGTCGGCGGCTCGCAGCGGCTGCGCGCCGCGGCGGCCGGCGCCGGCCTGCCCACCCTGCGCCCCGCCGGCCAGAAGGAGACGGAGATCGAGGCCCCCGCGCCCGTCGCCGCGCCGGTGGCCATGGCGCCCCCGCCCGCCCCCGCCCCGGTCGAGGAGCCCAGGCCCGCTCCCGCCGCGCGGACCATGCTCGTCGAGCAGAACATCCGCGCCGGCCAGCGCGTCTATGCCCAGGGGGCCGACCTGATCGTGGTGGGCCATGTGAACCCGGGCGCGGAGGTGATCGCGGACGGGCACATCCACATCCATGGCGCGCTGCGCGGCCGGGCCGTGGCCGGCGCGGCCGAGGACGCGGGCGCGCGCATCTTCGCGCAGAACTTCGACCCCGAGCTCGTCGCCATCGCCGGCTTCTACGCGGTGCGCGACGGGCTCTCGAACACCCCCATCGGGCGCGCCGTCATGGTGCGCCTCGATGGCGAGCAGCTCCGGTTCAGCGCGCTCGGCTGAACCGCACGCAACCCGGAGGGACAGGCTTCATGGCGCAGGTGATCGTCGTCACATCCGGCAAGGGGGGCGTGGGCAAGACCACCAGCTCCGCCGCCTTCGCCACCGGCCTCGCGCAGCGGGGCAAGAAGACCTGCGTGATCGACTTCGACGTGGGGCTGCGCAACCTCGACCTGATCATGGGCGTCGAGCGCCGGGTGGTGTTCGACATCGTGAACGTCATCCAGGGCGAGGCGAAGCTCAACCAGGCGCTGATCAAGGACAAGCGCGTGGAGGGCCTCTCCATCCTCCCCGCCTCGCAGACGCGCGACAAGGACGCGCTGACGAAGGAGGGCGTGCAGGCCATCATCGAGGAGCTGTCGAAGGAGTACGACTACATCCTCTGCGACAGCCCCGCGGGCATCGAGAAGGGCGCGCTGCTCGCCCTCTACTTCGCCGACCAGGCCATCGTGGTGACCAACCCCGAGGTCAGCTCCGTGCGGGATTCCGACCGCATCCTCGGCGTGCTGCAGTCCAAGTCGAAGCGCGCGGAGGAGAAGAAGGAGCCGGTGAAGCAGCACCTGCTGCTGACGCGCTACGACCCCGTGCGCGTGGCGCGCGAGGAGATGCTGAAGCTCGAGGACGTGCTCGAAATCCTCGCCATCCCGCTGCTCGGCGTGATCCCGGAGAGCGAGACGGTGCTCAAGGCCTCCAACGCCGGCAACCCGGTGATCCTGGACGCGGAGAGCCCGGCCGGCCAGGCCTATGCGGATGCGGTGGCCCGCTTCCTCGGCGAGGAGCGCCCGCACCGCTTCCTCGAGCCGCCGAAGAAGAAGGGCTTCTTCGAGAAGCTGTTCGGAGGCAAGGCGGCATGAGCTGGCTCAGCTTCTTCCGGGGAAAGCGCGAGGAAAAGGGCAACGCCGCCCTCGCCAAGGACCGGCTGCAGATCATCCTCGCCCATGAGCGCGCGAGCCGCGACGGCGAGGATTTCCTGCCGCGGCTGCAGCAGGAGCTGCTCGCCGTCGTCGCGCGCTATGTGCAGGTGGACGCGAACAAGGTGCAGGTGAACCTGGAGCGCGGCGAGGGGATGAGCACGCTGGCCATCGGCGTGGAGCTTCCGGCCAAGTCGCGCCGCAACGCGGCGGCCTGAAGCCGCCTGTTCACAGGCAGTCGAGCAGCAGCGCGCTCGACATGTTGGCGCGGGTGATCTGCCCGCGCAGCGCATTGCCCAGCACCACCTCGTTCACGCCCGCGCGCAGCGTGGCGGGCAGCACCGTGCGATTCGTCTGAAAGGCGCGGCTGACCAGCGTGATCCGCACCGTCAGGGCTTCCCCGGTGGTGTTGGTGAAGATGCCGGTGATGGTCTCGAGCTCCCGCCCCTCCGGCCCGCGCGGGACCATCTGCGTGCTGATGCTGATGCCGGTGAGGCTGGCGCGCGGCCCGCCATTCGGCCCGCCCTGGGCGCAGCTTCCGTTCTGCGCGGCGGCCGGCAGGGCGAGGGCCGCGGACAGGGCGGCGAGGATGATGGGGCGCATGGCGGCTTCCTCCGGGTGCCTGGCCGCATGATGCGCCGGGCAGGTGGGCGCAGGCCAGGGCATGCTGCCCATCGGCGGGATCGGGCGGGCCTATGCGCGCCCCGCCCGCCCATGGCACCAAGGGCGCATGAGCAGCCTCGATGCGGCGGCGGCCTTCGCCCTCGCCCATGAAACCCCCTGGCCGCGCGACCTGCGCGCCCATCTCGACGCCGGCTATTTCGAGCCCCCGCCCGACAATGCGGTGATCGGCCCCACCGCCCCGCGCGGCGGGCCGGCGGGCGTGATCTTCCATCGCGGCCGGCGCGTCGCCGCCTGGGGCGAGACGCAGCGCCCCGACATGACCTTCAGCGTGGCGAAGAGCTACCTCGCGCTGATCGCGGGCCTCGCCTGGCAGGAGGGGCTGCTGGCCGATCTCGACGCGCCCGTCTCGGCCTCGGTGGCGCATGAGGCCTTCACGGGCCCGCGCAACGGCCGCGTCACCTGGCGGCATCTGCTGACCAACACCTCCGAGTGGGAGGGCACGCTCTTCGGCAAGAGCGACCTGATCGACCGCGGCCGCAACCTGGGCGTGGAGGGCCAGGGCGCGAAGCGCAGCGCCCGGCCGCTGGCCGAGCCGGGCGGCCACTGGGAATACAACGATGTGCGGGTGAACGCGCTGGCGCTCGCCCTGCTGCTGCTCTTCCGCCGCCCGCTGCCCGAGGTCTTCCGCGAACGCATCGCCGACCCCATCGGCTGCTCGGCCGACTGGCGCTGGCACGGCTATGCGACCTCCGGCGTGGAGGTGGATGGCCGGGTGATCGAGAGCGTCTCGGGCGGCGGGCATTGGGGCGGGGGCGTCTTCATCTCGGCCGAGGACCAGGCGCGCATCGGGCTTTTGGTGGCGGCCGATGGCGTCTGGGAAGGGCGGCCTCTGCTCTCGGCCGAATGGCTGCGGCTCTGCCGCACCCCCTGCCCGCTCAACCCGCATTACGGCTTCCTGTTCTGGCTCAACACGGGCCGGACCAAGTGGCCGAGCGCGAGCGAGGGCGCCGTCTGCTTCTCCGGCGCGGGCGGCAACACCACCTGGATCGAGCCCGCCGAGGGGATCGTCAGCGTCACGCGCTGGCTCGATCCCGCGCATCTCGACGGCTACATGGCGCGGGTGCGCGAGGCGTTGCGTTAGCGCAACTTGCAACCGGCGCGGGTGCGCGCCACCTTCGCGCGCATGGCCCTCGCCCGTCTCTCCACCTTCGCCTTCGCCGGCATCGAGGCGCTGCCGGTGGAGGTGCAGGTTCAGATCGCCCCCGGGCTGCCGGCCTTCCTGGTGGTGGGCCTGGCGGACAAGGCGGTGGCCGAATCGCGCGAGCGGGTGCGCGCGGCGCTGACGGGCCTCGGCCTCGCGCTGCCGGCGAAGCGCATCCTGGTGAACCTCGCGCCGGCCGATCTCGCCAAGGAGGGCAGCCACTACGACCTGCCCATCGCCCTCGCCCTGCTCGCCGCCATGGAGGTGATCCCGCGCGAGGTGCTGGCGGAATACGCCGCACTCGGCGAGCTCTCGCTCGACGGCGCGCTGCTGCCGGTGGCGGGCGTGCTGCCGGCGGCGCTCGGCGCCTCGGCGCGCGGGCTCGGGCTGATCTGCCCCGCCGCGCAGGGGGGCGAGGCCGCCTGGGCCGGGCGCGGCGAGGTGCTGGCCCCGCCCGATCTCCCCGCCCTGCTCAACCATTTCCGCGGCAGCCAGGTGCTGCGCCCGCCCGAGCCCCCGCCCCTCCTGGCCGAGCCCTGGCGCGGCCCCTGCCTCTCCGAGGTGAAGGGGCAGGAGAGCGCGAAACGGGCGCTGGAGATCGCCGCCGCCGGCGGCCACAACCTGCTGATGCTGGGCCCGCCGGGGGCGGGGAAATCCATGCTCGCCGCGCGGCTGCCCGGGCTGCTGCCCGACCTGACGCCGGCCGAGGCGCTGGAGCTCTCCCTCATCCACTCGGTGGCCGGGCTGCTGCGCGAAGGCCGGCTGCTGACCCGCCCGCCCTTCCGCGAGCCGCACCATTCCGCGAGCCAGGCGGCGCTGATCGGCGGCGGCCCTCGCGGCCGGCCGGGCGAGATCAGCCTCGCGCATCACGGCGTGCTGTTCCTCGACGAATGGCCCGAGTTCCCGCGCCCCGCGCTGGAGGCGCTGCGCCAGCCCATGGAGAGCGGGCGCGCCGTGATCGCGCGCGCCAACGCCCATGTCACCTACCCCGCCCGGTTCCAGTGCGTCGCGGCGATGAATCCCTGCCGCTGCGGCTTCCTGGGCGACCCCGCGCGCGAATGCTCGCGCGCGCCGCGCTGCGGCGAGGAATATCTCGACCGGCTGAGCGGCCCGCTGCTCGACCGGATGGACCTCACCATCGAGGTGCAGCCCGTCCCGCCCGCCGAGCTCTCCCGCGCCCCCGCGGGCGAGAGCACCGCCGCCGTCGCCGCCCGGGTGCGCGCGGCGCGGGAGCGCCAGCGCGCGCGCTACGGGCCGGAGGGGCCGCGCTGCAACGCCGCGGCCGAGGGCGCGGTGCTGGAAGCCACCCTGGCGCTGGAACCGGCCGCCCGCGCCCTGCTCGAACAGGCGGCGGAGCGGCTCGGCCTCTCCGCGCGCGGCCATACGCGCACCCTGCGGGTGGCGCGCAGCATCGCCGATCTCGCGGGCAGCGAGACGGTGGCGCGCGCCCATGTGGCCGAGGCCCTCGCCTATCGCGGCCGCCGGGGCCTGCGCCGCGCCGCGTGACAGCCCGCCGCGCGGCGGGGCAGTCTCGCCCGATGCGCCGACGCCCGTTCGCCCTTCTCCTTTTCCTGCTCCTCCCCCTCGCGGCGCCCGCCCAGCCCCTGACCGCGCAGCGGCAGATGGTGGTGGCCGGCCATCCGCTGGCCGCCGAGGCGGGGCTGGCGATGCTGCGCGCCGGCGGCACGGCGCTGGACGCGGCCGTGGCGGTGCAGGCGGTGCTGAGCCTGGTGGAGCCGCAATCCTCCGGCATCGGCGGCGGTGCCTTCCTGCTGCACTGGTCGGGCGGGGAGCGCCGCCTCACCGCCTGGGACGGGCGCGAGGCCGCCCCCGCCGCCGCCCGGCCCGACCTCTTCCTCCAGAACGGCGCGCCCATGGCCTTCGAGGCGGCGGCGCTGGGCGGCCGCGCGGTGGGGGTTCCCGGCGTGCTGCGCATGCTGGAGGAGGCGCACCGCGCCCATGGCCGCCTGCCCTGGGCCGATCTCTTCGCCCCCGCCATCCGGCTCGCCGAGGAGGGGTTCCCGGTCAGCCCCCGGCTCGCCCGCGCCATCGCCGCCCATGCCGAGGCGCTGCGCGCCGATCCGGCGGCGCGCGCTCTCTTCTTCACGGCCGAGGGCGCGCCGCTCGCCGAGGGCGCGCGCCTCGCCAACCCCGCCCTGGCGGCCACGCTGCGCGCCGTGGCCGAGCAGGGGGCGGACGCGCTGCACCGCGGCCCCATCGCGGCCGAGATCGTCCGCGCCGTGCGCAGCCACGCCAATCCCGGGGTGCTGACGGCCGATGACCTCGCGGGCTATGCCCCGCAGCGGCGGGAGGCGCTGTGCCTGCCCTACCGGGCCCATGTCGTCTGCGGCCCGCCCCCGCCCTCGGGGGCGGCGGCCGTGCTGCAGATCCTCGGGCTGCTCGGCCATGTCGAGATGCCGGCGCTGCCCCCAGGCGGGGCGGATGCGGCGATGGCGCTGGGCGAGGCGGGGCGTCTGGCCTTCGCCGACCGCAACGCCTATCTCGCCGATCCGGGCTTCGTCCCCGTCCCGGTCGCGGGGCTGCTCGATCCCGCCTATCTCACCGGCCGCGCCCAGCTTCTGAGCCTCGATCGCGCCCTGGCGCAGCCGCGCCCCGGCAACCCCCGCCGATTCGGCCCAGCGCCCCCGGCCCAGCCCGCCCAGCCCGAGGGCGGCACCAGCCACCTCTCCATCCTGGATGCGGAGGGCGGGGCGGTGAGCATGACCAGCACCATCGAGGGCCCCTTCGGCGCGCGCCTCATGGTGCGGGGCTTCTTCCTGAACAACCAGCTCACCGATTTCGCCTTCGCCCCCGAGAGCGAGGGCCGGCCCGTGGCGAACCGGGTGGAGGGGGGCAAGCGGCCGCGTTCCTCCATGTCGCCCATGATGGCCTTCCGGGACGGGGAGCTGGAGGTGATCGCCGGCTCGCCGGGCGGGGCGCGCATCATCGGCTATGTGGCGCGCGCCATGGTGGCGATGCTGGACTGGAACATGGATCCGCAGCCCGCCGCGGCCCAGCCGCATATGGGGGCGCTGCATGGGGTGGTGGAGTTGGAGGAGGGCACCGCCGCCGCCGCCCTCGCCCCCTCGCTCATCGCGCGCGGCCTGCCCGTGGAGGTGCGGGAGATGAACTCCGGCCTCAACCTGATCCGGCTGCGGCGGGAGGGCGGGCTGGCGCGGATTCTGGGCGGGGCGGACCCGAGACGCGAAGGGGCGGTGGCGGGGGATTGAGCCGAGCGGCCGTCACGCCGCCCGGGGCCCGGATCACGCGGCGCGGAAGGCCGTCGGCAGGCTGGCGATGGCCTGGTCCACCATCGCGCCATCCGCCTTCGCGTCGTGCCGGGCGGCCACGATCTCGCGCACCGCGGCGGTGGCGATCTCGGCGGCGGCGTGGCGGACCTCGGTGATGGCGCTGGCCTCGGCGGCGGCGATGCGGTCCATCGCCATGCGCTCGCGGCGCTTGGCGGCGGCCTCCGCCTCGGCGGCCGCGGCGGCGGCCAGGCGCTCGGCCTCGGCCTTGGCGCGCTCGATCATCTGCGCGGCCTCGGCGAGCGCGGCGGCGCGCTCGGCCTCCGCCTGGCGGAGCATGGCCTCCGCCTCGGCGCGCAGCCGCGCGGCTTCCTCGATCTCGTCGCGGATGCGCGCGGCGCGCGCGTCCAGCATCTCGGTGATCTTCGTCCAGCCCAGCTTGCCGAAGAGCAGGACGAAGATGACGAAGCTGGCGGCGACCCAGAACTTCGGATCGGCGAACATCAGCGGCCTCCCTGCGTGGCGGCGCGGTCCACCGCGGCGGTCACGTCATTGGCGGGGGCGGAGACGCCGAGCCGGCCCAGCATGGCCATGGCCGTCTCGCCCGCCACCGAGCGCAGCGCCCCCATGGCGGCGTCGCGCGCCGCGGCCACGCGGGCCTCGGCCTCGGCCACCTGGGCGGTGAGGCGGGCGTTGATGGCCTCCGCCTCGGCGGCGGCCTTCTTCTGCGCCTCCTGCATCGCGGTGGCGATGGCGGCCTGCGCCTCGGCCTTCGCGGCCGCCGTGGCGGCGCGCAGCTCGGCCAGCGCGGCCTCGCCGGCCGCCTGGGCGTCGCGCGCCGCGTCGAGATCGGCCTTGATGCGGCCGGCCCGCTCTTCCAGCACCGAGGCGACGCGCGGCAGCGCGTAGCTCTTCAGCACGAAGTAGAGCACCCCGAAGATGATGACGAGCCAGACGAGCTTGCTCGTCATCAGCGGGTTGGAGAAGTCGAGCTGGGGCATGGCGCGGTCCCGCGGGCCGGGGTCACGGAAACGGGGCGCGGCGCGCGGGCGGGTTCACCCGCCCCGCCGCCCGCCCCGCCGGATCAGGCGAACAGGATGAGGAAGGCGATCAGCAGCGCGAAGAGCGCCACCGCCTCGGTCAGCGCGAAGCCCAGGATGCCGATGGGAAACACGGCGTCGCGGGCGGCGGGGTTGCGCGCCACGCTGTTGATCAGCGAGGAGAAGATGTTCCCGATGCCGAGCCCCACGCCGAACAGCGCGATGACGGCGATGCCGGCCCCGAGAGCCTTGGCGGCAGCAACTTCCATGGTCCTAGTCCTTCCGTTGGCGAGAGGAGGGGGTTCTCCGGCGCGGCGTCAGTGCAGGTGCACCGCGTCGTGGAGGTAGATGCAGGTGAGGATCGCGAACACATAGGCCTGCAGGAACGCGACCAGCACCTCGAAGCCGACCAGCGCCACGTTGATCGCGAGCGGCATGATCGAGACGAAGGGCCCGATGGCGCCAAGCCCCGCCAGCATCACCACGAAGGTGGCGAACACCTTCAGCATGACGTGGCCCGCGACCATGTTGGCGAAGAGACGGATGGAGAGGCTGATCGGCCGGGACAGGTAGGAGACGATCTCCACCGGAATGATGATCGGCGCGAGCCAGACCGGCGCGCCCTCGGGGAAGAAGTAGCCGAGGAACTTCCTGCCGTGCAGCGCGATGGAGACGGCCGTGATCAGCACGAAGACCATCAGCGCCAGCGTGAAGGTCAGGCTGATGTGGCTCGTATAGGTGAAGGCGTAGGGGAACAGCCCCAGCATGTTCCCGAACAGGATGAACATGAACAGCGTGAAGACGAAGGGGAAGAAGCGCCGGCCTTCCTCGCCCACCTGCGCCACCACCATGTCGTCGATGAAGCCGTAGGCGGCTTCCGCGAGGCTCTGCAGCCGGCCCGGCACCATCGCGGCGGGGCGCATGCCATAGACCATCAGCGCCACGATCAGCCCGGCCGCGATCACCATGTGCAGGTTGGACTGGGTGAAGCCCACCGCAGCGCCGATCGGCCCCAGCACGGTGGACAGCTCGAACTGCCCGAGCGCGTCGATCGCCTTGCCCTCTGCCGCCACCGGAACCCCCGCGTTCAGCCCTTGCGCGCGCCGAAACGGGGATTGAACAGCCGATACACGTTCAGCACCCCCGCGGCGGCCCCCAGGACGAAGAACACGAGAAAGAGCCAGGGCCAGGTGCCGAGCCAGCGATCGAGAAGAAGGCCAAGCCCCACGCCGACGATCAGCGCGGACACCACCTCCACCCCGGCCCGGAAGCCGATCCCCCAGGCGCCCGAAGGAAGCTCCCCTCTCCCGCCCGCCGGCCTGTCGAGCCCCCGCTTGGCGCGGGCATCGGCGAGGCGCTTCGAGAAGGCGTCCCGTTCGTCCACCATGGCTCCCTCCGCGAGCTGCACCCTTGGAAGGCGAGGCAGCCTCTATGGCGGCGCAGCAAGCCTGTCAATGCGCCAGAACCCGCCTTCCGCGCCGCTACGCACCCTCCGCCATCGCCACCGCCTCGCCCAGATCCACGCTGAGCACGCGCGAGACGCCGCGCTCCTGCATCGTCACGCCGAAGAGGCGGTGCATCCGCGCCATGGTCAGCGCATGGTGCGTCACGATCAGGAAGCGCGTGCCGCCCTCCGCCATGGCGTCCAGCAGGTCGCACAGCCGCTCCACATTCGCGTCGTCCAGCGGCGCGTCCACCTCGTCCAGCACGCAGACCGGGGCGGGGTGGCAGCGGAACACGGCGAAGATGAGCGAGAGCGCGGTCAGCGCCTGCTCCCCCCCCGAGAGCAGGGAGAGCGCCGCGAGCTTCTTGCCCGGCGGCTCGGCGTAGATCTCGAGCCCCGCCTCCAGCGGGTCCTCGCTGCCCACCAGCGCCAGATGCGCCCGCCCGCCGCCGAACAGCCGCGCGAACAGGGCGCGGAACTCGCGGTCCACCCGGTCGAAGGTGGCGCGCAGCCGCTCCCGCGCCTCGCGGTTGAGATGGCCGATGGAGCCGCGCAGCTTGGCGATGGCCGCGCCGATCTCCTCGCGCTCGGCCGAGAGGGTGGCGATGCGCCCCTGCAGCTCCGCCAGCTCCTGCTCGGCGCGCAGGTTCACGGGGCCCATCTCCTCCCGCTCGCGCGCGAGGCGTTCGGCCTTGCGCCGGGCGCGCTCCTCGGCGGCGTCGGAGAGGTCGGCCGGCGGCTCGGGCAGGGAGGCGTCCTCGCCGAAACGCTCCAGGATGCGCTCGGCCAGGGCCGCGCCGGCCTGCCGGGCGGAGGCGGCGGCCGCCTCGGCGCGCAGCGCCGCCTCCCGCGCCAGGGCCTGGGCCGATTCGGCGGCCCGGCGTTCCTCCTCCGCGGCCCGCGCGCGCGCCATGGCCTCCGAGAGCGCCGCCGCGGCCGCGGCATGGGCCGCCTCGGCGGCGGCGAGGCGGGACTGCGCCTGCGCGTTCAGCCGCTCGGCCTCGGCCGGGCGTCGGGCCAGCTCCTCGCGCCGCCGCGCCTCCTCCTGCACGCGCGCGTGCAGCGCCTCGAGCCGTCGCCCGGCCTCGACGAGCCGCTGCGCCCAGGCCGCACGCTCGGCCAGGGCGGCGGCGCGCCGGGCGGCGAGCCCCTCGCCCTCGGCGCGCAGCGCGGCGGCCTCGGCGCGGGCTTCCGCCTCCCGCCCGCGCAGCGCGGCAAGGGCGAGGCGCGCCTGCTCCACCTCCGCCCGCGCGGCGGCCAGCTCGGGCAGGGCGGCGCGGGCGGCGCGGGCGGCGGCCAGCGCCTGTTCGGCCTCGGCCATTTCCGCGGCCAGCCGCTCCTCCTGCGGGGCGAGGGCGGCGAGCCGCGCCGCCGCCCCGGCCTCGCGCTCGGCCAGGCGCTGCGCCTCGGCCCGGCGCGCGGCCAGCACGGTCTCGGCGCGGGCGAGGGCGGCGCGGGCGGCGCGCTCGCCCGCCGCGGCGGCCTCGGCCTCGGCCAGCGCCGGCGCGGGATCGGGCGCGGCGGGCAGGGCGGCGAGCGCCTGGTTCGCAGCGGCCCAGGCGGCCTCGGCCTCGCGCGCCTCCTCCGCCGCGCGGGCGCTGCGCGCGGCGAGCTCGGCGCGGCGCGCTTCCGCCATCTCCTGCTCGGAGAGCAGGCGCGCGGCGCGGGCGGCGGCCTCGCGCGCCGCGGCTTCGGCGGCGTTGCGGGCGCGGCGGGCGGCCTCCTCCTCGGCGGCGGCCTCGCGCTCGGCCTGCTGGGCGGCGGCGCGCCCGGCTTCGGCGGCCCGGGCGGCGGGGGCGGCCTCGGCCAGCCGCGCCTCGGCCTGGCGCAGCCGCGCCAGGGCCTGCAGCCGCGCCGCCCCGGCCTCCGCCGCCCCGGCGGCCAGCACATAGCCATCCCAGCGCCACAGCGCCCCGGCGCGCGAGACCAGCGCCTGGCCGGGCCCGAGCGCCGCCTGCAGCGGCGCGCCGTCCTCGACCAGGCCGATCTGCGAGAGGGCGCGGGAGAGTTCGGGCGGCGCCTCGACCAGCCCGGCGAGGGGCTGCGCGCCGGCGGGCAGCGGCGGCGCCCCGGCGAGCGGCGGCAGGGCGCGCCAGAAGCGCCGGCCCTGGCCGCGCGCGCCCTCCAGCCCCTCGCCCAGCGCCGCGCCCAGCGCCGCCTCCAGCCCCTCGGGCACGCGCAGGGTGCGGGCGATGGGCTCGGCCTCCGCCGCATCCCCGGATGCGGCGGAGAGCCCCTGCAGCTCGGCCTTGAGGCGGGATTCGAGGGCCAGGGCGGCGGCCTCGGCGCGGGCGGCCGCGGCGGCGCGGGCGGCGGCCTCGGCGCGGGCGGCCTCGGCGCGGGCCAGCCCCGCCTCGGCTTCGCGGCGGCGCGCCTCGGCGGCCTCGGCCTCGGCGCGGGCGGCCGCGGCGGCCTCGGGCGCGGGGGCGGGCAGCCCGGCGAGCGCGCGCCCGGCCGTCTCGGCGCGGGCGCGGGCGTCGCGCCGCCGGGCCTCGGCGGCGGCGAGGGCGCGGGAGGCGGCGGCGCGTTCCAGCCCGGCGGCGCGGGCGGCGCGCTCCAGCTCCCCCGCGCGCTCGGCGGCGGCGCGGCGGGCCCGCTCGGCGGCCTCCAGCGCCGCGCGCGCCTCGGCCAGCGCGGCCTCGGCGGCGGCGAGGGCCGCCCCGGCGGCGGCGCGCGCCTCCGGGGGCACGGCCTGCGCCTCGGCAGCGGCGCGCTGCGCCCGCAGCTCCTCGCGCTGGGCCGAGAGGCGGCGGACGCGCTGATCGGCGAAGGCGAGTTCGGAGGCGATCTGGTTGGCCCGGGCGGCGAGTTCGGCGGCGGCGCGCGTCGCCTCCTCCATCCGCCCCTCGACGGCGGCGATCTCGGTGGCGAGCCCCGCGGCGGCCTGCTCGGCCGCGGCGATCCGCTCGGGCAGCCGCGCCTCGGCCCCGGCCAGCCCGGCGGCCTCGCGCCCGGCCCGCGCCTCGGCGGCGCGCGCATCCTCCTCCAGCCGCTCGGCGTCGGCGAGGTCGGTGCGGAGCTGGGCGAGGCGGGCCTCGGCCTCGCGCAGCGCCTCGGCGGCGCGGGCCGATTCGGCGGCGAGGTTCTCCGCCTCCACGCGGCGGCGCTCGAGCAGGGTGCGCGCCACCCCCTCCTCGGCCCGGGGGGTCTCGAGCGCGGCCTGGGCGGCCTCGGCGGCGCGCGTGGCGGCCTCGGCGGCGGCGCTCGCCTCGGCCAGCGCGGCCTCGCGCGCGGCGAGGGCGCGGCGCGCCTCCTCGATGGCCGCCTCGGCGCGGGCGGCGAGGAGGGCGAACCACTCCCCTTCCGCCTCGCGCACCAGCCCCGAGAGGTTGCGGTAGCGCGCCGCCTGGCGGGCCTGGCGCTTCAGCGATTCCTCCTGGGCGGCGAGGCCGGCCAGCACATCCTCGCTGCGCGCCAGGTTCTGCTCGGCCTGGCGCAGCTTGAGCTCGGCCTCGTGGCGGCGGGCGCGCAGCCCGGCGATGCCGGCCGCCTCCTCCAGCACCGAGCGCCGCTCCTCGGGCCGCGCGCCGATCAGCATGGCCACCCGCCCCTGGCTGACCATGCCCGAGGCGCGCGGGCCGCTCGCGAGGTCGGCGAACATGGTCGCCACGTCGCGCGCGCGCACCTCGCGCCCGTTGATGCGGTAGGAGCTGCCCGCGCCGCGCTCGATGCGGCGGATCACCTCGAGTTCGGAGGCGCGGTCCATGGGCGGGGGGGCCACGCCCTCCGCGTCCTCCAGGCTCAGCGCCACTTCCGCGAGATTGCGCGCGGGGCGGGTGGCGGTGCCGGCGAAGATCACGTCGTCCATCTCGCCGCCGCGCAGGCTGCGGGCGGAGCTTTCGCCCATCGCCCAGCGCAGCGCCTCGACGACGTTGGACTTGCCGCAGCCATTGGGGCCGACGATGCCCGTCAGCCCCGGCAGCACCGGAAGCTGCACCGGCTCGGCGAAGCTCTTGAAGCCCGCGATGCGCAGCCCCGTGAGCGTGGCGGTGAGGCGGCGCGGCGGGGGCGGGGCGGCCTCCGCGCCGCTGTCCTCGCTCATCGGGCTGCGGTCATCCCCGCCGCCTCAGGCGCGCGGGGCTTCGCGCACCATGCGCTCGAACTGCTCGAAGGGCAGCCCGCCGGTGTGCAGGCGCGAGTTGAACAGGAAGGAGGGGGTGGCGCGGATCTGCCAGCGCTGCTCCGCCTCCAGCCGCTGCTGGAGGATGCCGCGGTGGAACTCCTGGTCGGCCGCCACCGCGTCGAAGCTGCGCGCGTCCATGCCGGCCAGCGCGGCGAGGCGCTGCAGCTCCTCGCGCTGGCGGCCCTGGGCGAAGGCCCAGCGATCCTGGGTCTGGAACAGGGTGGAGAGGAAGGGCTCGTAGCGGTCCTCGGGCATGGCGCGCGCCACGGCGGCGGCCAGCAGCGCCACCCCGTCCAGCGGGAAATCCCGCCAGACGAGGCGGATGCGGCCCGTTTCGACCAGCTCGCGCCTCACGCGCGGCCAGACATTGTTGTGGAAGTTCGCGCAATGCCCGCAGGTGAGGGAGAAGAACTCCGTCACCACCACGGGCGCGGAGGCCTGACCGACGCCGCGCGGGCCGAGCCGCCCATCCTGCGCCAGGGCCGGCGCGGCCAGCGGCAGGGCGGCGGCGGCGAGGCCGAGCGTGCGGCGCGAGAGGATCATGGGAGGCTCCTTTCCGGTTGCGGGGAGTTTACCCGGCCCCGCCGCGCCCCCTCAATCCCGCTCGCCCGGCAGCCGCGCGGCGAGCCGCGCCAGCGCGGCCTTCAGCTCGCCCTCCGGCAGGGCGGCGAGGCGCTCGGCCAGCGGCGCGGGCAGGGGGCGCTCCGGCGGCGGGGCCATGGGGCGGGCCGGCGGCGCGGCCCGCGGGGCGCGCTGGACGAAGGCGAGGCGCTGCACCGCCGCCCGGCCCAGATGCGCGTTGATCCGCTCGATCAGCACCGGGGCGCAGAGGCCGAGCTCCATCGCCGCCGGCCCCGTGCAGGCGAGGGTGAGCGTGCCGCGCGCGAGCTTCACCGGCTCGGCCAGCGGCGCAAGGCGGGGGCCGAGCATCTCCGCCCAGTCGGCCATGATCTGCGCGGCGGCGGGGCTGCGGCGGCGGAAGGCGGGCCGGGCGAGGCGCGGGATGATCGCGCCCAGTTCCTGCACGCCGCGGCGGGGCGGCTCGGGGCTGGACAGCGCCGGCGCTTGCCCTTTCCTGCTGCCCGCCATGCACCCCCCCGCCGAAGCCCTGCTCGCCTGGTACGACCGCCACGCACGGTCCCTGCCCTGGCGCGGCAGCCGCGACCCATACCGCATCTGGGTCAGCGAGGTCATGCTGCAGCAGACCACCGTGGCCGCGGTGGGGCCGCGCTACGCCCGCTTCCTCGCGCGCTTTCCCGATGCCGCGGCGCTGGCGCGGGCGGAGTGGGCGGAACTGGCCGAGGAATGGGCGGGCCTCGGCTACTATGCGCGCGCGCGCCACCTGCACCGGGCGGCGCGCGCCATCGCGGCGGGCGGCATGCCGCGCGACGCCGCGGGCTGGCGCGCCCTGCCCGGCATCGGCCCCTACACCGCCGCGGCCATCGCCGCCATCGCCCATGACGAGCCCGTGGTGCCGGTGGACGGCAATGTGGAGCGCGTCATGGCCCGGCTCTTCGCCGTCGAGGCGCCCCTGCCCGGCGCGCGCCGCGCGCTGGCGGCGCTGGCGGAGGGCTTCGCGGCGCAGCCCGCCATGCGCGCCCGGCCCGGGGATTTCGCCCAGGCGCTGTTCGACCTGGGCGCCACGCTCTGCACGCCCCGGGCCCCGGCCTGCGCCCTCTGCCCCTGGCGCGCCCCATGCCGGGGCCATGCGGCGGGGATGGCGGCCGCGCTGCCGCGCAAGGCGCCGAAACCGCCGCGCGCCGCCCTCCACGGGGTGCATTTCGCGCTGACCGACGGCGCCGGGCGGCTGCTGCTGGAGCGCCGGCCCGAGGGCGGGCTGCTGGGCGGGATGCTCGGCCTGCCCGGCACGCCCTGGCGCGCCCGCCCCTGGGAGGAGGCCGAGGCGATGGCCCACGCCCCGCTGCCGGGGGTCAACTGGCGGCCCCTGCCCGGCGCGGCGCGGCACATCCTCACGCACCGGGAGCTGCGCCTGCGGCTCTATGCCGGCGCAACCCCCCGCCTGCCGCCGGGGATGGAGTCGTTGCCCGCCCGGGAGGCGGCCCCCGCCCTGCCCGCCGCCATGCGCAAGCTGCTGCGCCTGCTCGGCCCCGGCGCGGGATTCACGGGCGCTTAAGCCAGGGCTGCGAGGCTGCGCGCGCGGCAGAAGGCCGCGGCGCACGGACGGGGCACGGGCTTGGCCAGGCGGGGCAAGGATCAGGGCGGCACGATCGTCCTCAAGAGGATCGAGGAAGGCGGCCATGGCCACCATGGCGGCGCCTGGAAGGTCGCCTACGCCGATTTCGTGACCGCCATGATGGCCTTCTTCCTGCTGATGTGGCTGCTCAACGCCACCACGGAGGAACAGCGCCGCGGCCTTGCGGATTTCTTCAACCCCTCCAATGCCATGGCCACCGGCCAGTCGGGCCTCGCCCAGCCCTTCGGCGGGCGCACGCCGCACAGCGTGGGCCAGATGGTCTCGGACACGGGCGCGATCCGCCTGGAACGCGGCCCGCGCCCCACCCAGTCCGAATCCGAGGATGAGGAGGTGGAGCCCCCCGTCGCCAGCCAGCCCAACCCCAACGCCCCCCCGGGCGAGGAGGACGCCGCGCCGCCCCGCCGCGTCGCGGAGGGCGGAAGCATGGCGACGGGCGAGGCCCAGGCCGGCGATCAGGCCGCCGGCGAACAGGCCGCCCATGAGGCGCGGGAGCTTCCGCCCCCCCTGCCCCCCAGCGCCGCCGAGGCGGCCGAGCGCGCGCGGCTGATCGAGGCCGCCGAGCGCGAGCAGCAGCGGCTGGAGGAGGCCGCCGACACGCTGCGCGCCGCCTTCCTGGGCGACCCGCAGCTTGCGGAGATCGCCCGCCACATCCTGGTGGAGATCGTCCCCGAGGGGCTGCGCATCCAGCTTCTGGAGAGCGACGGCACGCCGATGTTCGCGACCGGCGGCAGCCAGCCCACCGAGCGCGTGCGCCAGGCCATCCGCCAGATCGCGCGCAGCACCGCGGGGCTGCAGAACCCGCTGACCATCACCGGCCACACCGACAGCGCGCCCTTCCGCGGCGCCGGCCGCACGAACTGGGAGCTGTCGGCCGAGCGCGCCAACGCCGCGCGCCGCCTGCTGACGGAGGCGGGCGTGGCGGAATCCCGCCTGCGCGGCGTGACCGGCATGGCCGACCGCGAGCCGCTGCTGCCCGGCCAGCCCCAGGCCGCCGCCAACCGGCGCGTGGCCATCACGCTGCTGCGCGAGGCGCCGCTGCCCCGATGACCTCCATCCTCGGCTTCGTCTTCCTGCTCGCGATGGTCTTCGGCGGCTACGTGATCGCCGGGGGCAAGTTCGGCATCATCATCGGGGCCCTGCCCTTCGAGATGATGATGATCGGCGGCGCGGCCATCGGCGCCTTCCTGATGGCGAACTCGATGCACGACGTGAAGCACACGCTCGCGGGCTTCGGGAAGATCCTCAAGGGCGGGCGCTTCAAGCAGCAGGACTACACGGATCTGCTCTCGCTGCTCTACTTCTTCGTCCGCCTCGCGCAGACCAAGGGCGCGATGGCGCTGGAGCCGCACATCGAGAAGCCCGAGGAAAGCGCGGCCTTCCAGAAATACCCGAAGATCCTCGCCGACCACCACGCCACGGTGCTGATCTGCGACTATCTGCGCATGGTGGGCATGAACGCCGACGATCCGCACCAGATCGAGGACGCGATGGCGCGGGAGCTGAAGAAGATCAAGGAGGAGGAGCTCCACCCCTCGCACGCCATGCAGTCCATCGCGGATGCGCTGCCCGCGCTCGGCATCGTCGCCGCCGTGCTCGGCGTGATCAAGACCATGGGCTCAATCGACCAGCCTCCCGCGGTTCTCGGCAAGATGATCGGCGGCGCGCTGGTGGGCACCTTCCTCGGCGTGCTGCTCGCCTACGGGCTGATGGGGCCGCTCGCCGCGCGGCTGAAGGGCGTGGTGGAGGAGGAGAGCGCCTATTACGAGGTGATCCGCGCCGTCATCGTCGCGCATCTGCACGGCAACGCGCCGCAGGTCTCGGTCGAGGCGGGGCGCAAGGTCGCCCCCTCCCAGCACATGCCGAGCTTCCAGGAACTCGACGCCGCGCTGCAGGAACTCAGCATCGCCTGACGCCCGCGGCTTGACGGCGGGCGGGGGCCGGGGCACCGGCGCGGCATGGAGCTGCCCGACTTCCAGCGCGCCCAGGCGCGCTCGCCCTTCCATGAGCTGCTCGGCATCCGCGTCGTGCTGTGGGAGGAGGGCTTCGCCCGGCTGCTCTGCACGCCGGGGCCCATGCACGCCAACCGCTCGGGCATCGTCCATGGCGGGGTGATGCTCGCGCTGCTCGACCAGGCCAACGCCTTCGCGGGGCTGCATTGCCCGCATCCCGGGCGGCGGCGGCACGCGGTGACGCTCGACCTCGACACGCGCTTCACCGGCCAGGCGCGGCTCGGCGTGCCGCTGATCGCCGAGGGCAGGCTGGTCACCGCCGGGCGCAACGTGTTCTTCGCGCGCGGCGAGGTGCGCGACGAGGCGGGCGCGCTGATCGCCTTCGGCGCCTCCACCCACCGCTACCGCAGCGGCAGCCACACGCCCGAGGGCGTGCCCGTGGCGGAGGCGCCGGGCTAGAGCGCGATCCGCGAAGGCGGAAGCGCCGCGGCGGTGGATCGCCCTCTCGGCAAGGGCTGGAGCATGATCCGCGACATCGGATGATGGTCTAGCGCCCCGCCGGCAGCCAGACGCGGAAGCAGGCGCCCTCGCCCGGCGTGCTCTCGATCAGAAGCTGCCCGCGGTGGCGGTTGAGGATGTGCTTGACGATGGCGAGGCCGAGCCCCGTGTTGCCCTCGCTGCGGGCGCGCCCGCGGTCCACGCGGTAGAAGCGCTCGGTCAGGCGGGGGATGTGCTCGGGCGCGATGCCGGGCCCGTCGTCGCGCACCGCGAAGACGAGCCCCGGCCGCCCGCCCTGGTCCTGCGGGACGGCGCAGAGCGTCACCTCGGCGCGCGCGTGGCGCAGCGCATTGTCCAGCAGGTTGCGCGCCACCTGGGCGATCTGGTCGGCGTCGGCCGGGGCGGCCGGGGGCAGCGCCTCGGAGAGAGAGAGGCGCAGCGCCACGCCGCGCCGGGCGAAGAGCGGCTCCATCGCCGCCGCCTCGGCGCGCAGCAGCCCCGCCACATCGGCGACGCCCGCGGGCGGCAGATGCTCGCTCGCCTCCACCCGCGACAGGCCGAGCAGATCGTCCACCAGCCGGCGCATGCGCTCGGACTGCTCGGCCATGATGGCGAGGAAGCGCTGCTGCGCCGCCGGGTCGTCGGCGGCAGGGCCGCGCAGCGTCTCGATCAGCCCGATGATGGAGGCGAGCGGCGTGCGCAGCTCGTGCGAGGCGTTGGCGACGAAATCCACCCGCATGCGCTCCACCGCCCGGGCGGCGGTGCGGTCGGTCAGCACCACGACGATCCGCCCGCCATCGGCGAGCGGCGGGTTCATGGAGAGCACCTGCGCCGTCAGCTCCCGCGTGACCGCGGCGGGGAGGGTGAGGTCGAGCTCCTGCGGCGCGCCCTCGGCCAGGGCGCGGTCCAGCGCCGCGGCCATCAGCGGATGGCGCAGCAGGGCGAGCAGCATGCTCTGCCCCGTGCCCACGCCGAACAGCCGCCGCGCCGCCCGGTTGGCGCGCAGCAGGGCGCGGTCGGGGCCGAGCACCAGCAGCGGATCGGGCAAGGCCTCGACGATCGCCTCGTCGGCGGCGCGGAGCTGCCCGACCAGTTCGGCGCGCGCCTGCAGCGAGCGGGTGAGCCGCGCGAGCCCCTCCTCGATCTCGCGCAGGCCGGGCAGGCCGGGCACGGGCAGGGGCGCGCTGAAGGGGCCCTGCTCGGTGGCGGCGCGGCGCAGCGAATCAGACAGCCGCGCAAGGCTGGACAGCCACAGCCAGCCGAGCACCCCCGCCGCCGCCGCGCAGCCCAGCAGCGCGAGCAGCCCCGGCAGCGGCGCGAGCTCGCCCAGCGCCATCAGCAGCAGCAGCGCCGCCCCCGGCGCCCCGGCGAGCAGCGCCGCGACCGCGAGCAGGCGCGGGAGGGTGACCATGCGGGCGGATCAGCTCCCCGCCGGGCCAGGCACCGGGGCGGGCTGCACCAGCATGGGTTCCCCCCCCGGGCGCAGCGCGAACAGGGCCAAGCCCCGCTGCACCTGCCCGCCCTCGAGCAGCCGCACCGGCCCATCCGCGCCGAGGAAGGCCATGCCGATGGGCGGCCTGCCCTCGCGCGCCGTGCGCGCGGCCAGGGCGGCCGCGTCATAGGCGGCGCCGGCCAGCCGGGGCGGGCGGCCCTCGAAGGCGGCGGCGTAGTGGCGGTCGAAGCGGTCGCGCCCCGCCGGATCGGGGCCGGGGAACAGGGCGCCGGCCAGGGCGGGCTCATTGCCGAGCCCGGGCTCGGCGGCCCAGAGCGTGGTGCCGAGCAGGCGCGGCGGGGCGGGCAGCGCGGCCAACGCCTGCGCGACGCCGCGGGCCGCCTCCCCGGCATGGCCGATCAGCACCGCCTGCGCCTCGCCCGCGCGCATCGCCTCGGCCGCGGCGCCGACATCCCCGCCCCGGCCCGCCAGATGGATCGCCGGCGCGGGCCAGCCCGCCAGCGAGGCGGTGGCGCGCATGGCGGCGGCGAGGCGCTGGCCGAAGGCGTCATCGGCCGCGACCAGGCCGAAGCGCCGCACCCCCTGCTCGCCCATCGCCTGCATCACGCGCCGGACCATCTGCGCGGGCGTGACGCCGAGCACCCAGACCTGGGCCGAGGCCTGGGTCTCGTCGGAGGTGAAGGCGAAGACAGGAAGCGCCGTCGCGCGCGCCACCGCCGCCGTCTCGCCCAGCGTGAGGGGCCCGGCCAGCGCCCGCGCGCCTTCCGCCGCCGCCGCGCGCGCCGCCGCCTCTGCCCCCGCGGGGGTGCCGCGCGTGTCGCGGGGCAGGAAGGCGATGCCGCGGTCGCCCTGGTCGTAGAGGGCGAGTTCCGCCGCCTGCAGCATGGCCTGGCCGAGCGGGGCGTTGCTGCCCGAGAGCGGCAGCAGCAGCCCCACCCGGGCGGTGACGGGGGCGGGCGCCGCCGCCGGGGGCGCCACCGGCATGGCCGCGGCGGGGCGCGTCGGCGCGGGGAAGGGGCGGCGCGGCTCTTGCGGGGCGCAGCCGATCAGCGGAAGGAACAGGGCCGCGAGCACGCACCAGGATGGAATCCGACACCGCATCCGACCTCCCTTCCCCCGCCCCCTTCGCCGGGGGCGGGCTCACGCTCGTCGCCACGCCCATCGGCAACATGGGCGATCTCTCCCCGCGCGCCGCCGCCGCCCTCGAATCGGCGGAGGCGGTGCTGTGCGAGGACAGCAGGGTAACCGGGAAGCTGCTCGCGCGGCAGGGCATCTCGGTGACGATGATCGCCCTGCACGACCACAACGAGGCGGAGCTCGCCCCGCGCCTCGTCGAGCGGATGCGCCAGGGCGCCCGCTTCGCCCTGGTCAGCGACGCCGGCACGCCGCTGCTCTCCGACCCCGGCTTCCGGCTGGTGCGCGCGGCGATCGCGGCGGGGCTGCCGGTGACGGCCATCCCGGGCCCGAGCGCGGCGCTGGCCGCCCTCACCCTCTCGGGGCTGCCGCCGCATCCTTTCCTGTTCCAGGGCTTCCTCCCGGCGAAGGAGGCGGCGCGGGCGGCCGAGATCGCGCGCCTGGCGGGGCTCGAGAGGGCGGGGCTTTCCGCCACGCTGGTCTTCTACGAGGCGCCGCACCGGCTCGCCGCCAGCCTCGCCGCCCTCGCCGAGGGGCTCGGGGCCGAGCGGCCCGCCGCGGTGGCGCGGGAGCTGACCAAGCGTTTCGAGGAGGTGCGGCGCGGCCCCCTGGGCGCGCTGGCCGCGCATTACGCGGCGCATGAGGCGCGCGGCGAGCTGGTGCTGTGCATCGGCCCGGCCCCTCCCCCGCCGCCCGCCGAGGGCGAGGCGCTGGACGCGCTGCTGCGCCGGGCCATGGACAGCCTCTCGCTGCGCGACGCGGCGGCGAGCGTGGCCGCCGCCACCGGGCTGCCCCGCAAGCGCGTCTATGCCCGGGCGCTGGAGCTGGCGGAGGATGCGGCCGGCGGCCGCGCCGCGACGCCGCGGGCCGGGGAACGACCTCCGGAATGACGCCGCGCCGGCGCATCCTCTGGGTGAACATCCTCTTCGGGGCGGGGCTCGCGCTCGGGCTGCCCTGGCTCGCGGGCGGGGTGCTCGCGCATCGCTGGGGGCCGGCGCGCGGCACGCTCTGGGCCACCCAGCACGCCTATGCGGTGCGCAGCTTCTGGATGGTGCTGGCGGGCGCGCTGGCCGCGCTGGCCGCCATGCCGGTGGGCGTGGCGGAGCCGCTGCTCATCCTCGTCTGGCTCTACGGCGCGGCGCGGGTGACGCGCGGCTTCCTGGCCTGGGAGCGCGAGGAATGGATCACCGACCCGGGGCGGTTTCTCTGACCTCCGACAGCGCCGCGTAGCGCGCGGGCGCCGCCTGCACCACGCGCCGGCCGAGCGCCACCGCCCCCGCGGGCAGGGCGGCGAACATGTCCTTCTCGGCCTCGATCAGCGTGACCCCGCCGAGGCGGCGGGCGAAGCGCCGCCCGCAGCGCTCCCACAGCCCCGCCCCGCGCAGGGCGAAGCGCCAGGGAAAGGGCGGCACGAAGAGCGCCGCCTCGCACCGCAGCACGTGGAAGAGCTGCGCCTCCAGCAGCCGCTGCAACTGCCCGCGCGAATAGGGGCGGCCCTGGCCGAAGGGGGTGTGGTCGAACAGCGCCCAGCAGCCCAGCCGGTTCGGCGCCACCACCAGCAGCCGCCCATCGTCGCGCAGCACGCGCCAGCATTCGCGCAGCAGGGGGCGGGCGCGTTCGCTCGCCTCCAGCCCGTGCACGAGCAGGATGCGGTCCAGGCTGCGGTCGGGCAGGGGCAGCTCGTGGTCGTCGGTCAGGGCGCAGCCGGGTGTGGGGCCGAAGCTCGCCGGCACCAGCGCGATGCGCCGGCCGCGCTGCCCGGCCCAGAGCCCCATGTAGGGCGCGGCCCAGCCGAGGCCGAGCAGATCGAGCCCCGTGCAGTCCGGCCAGAGCGCGGCGATGCGCTGGCCCAGCAGCCGCGCCGCCGCCTGGCCCGGCGGGCTGGCGTAGAACTCCGGCAGGGCGTGGACCTCTCCGCTCATGCGCGGGATATAGGCCGCGCCACGTCGCCGAGGGAGGCCGCCATGCCGCTCGCCATCGAGCCCATCCCCATCCTGCAGGACAACTACGCCTGGTTCCTGCGCGACGCGGCGACGGGCATGACCGCCGTGGCCGACGCCGCGGAAGCCGCGCCGGTCGCCGCCTTCATCGAGGCGCGGGGCGGGCGGCTCGACTGGCTGCTCATCACCCACCATCACGGCGACCACATCGCGGGCATCCCCGAACTCGCGGCGCGCTTCGGCGCGAGGATCGCCGGCGCGGCGGCGGACGCGCACCGGCTGCCGCCGCTCGACCTCGCCTTGAAGCCGGGCGATCGCTTCGCGCTCGGCGAGAGCGAGGCGGCGATCCTCGACAGCCCCGGCCACACGCGCGGGCACATCGCCTGGCATTTCCCCGACGGCCCGGCCGTGCTCTGCGGCGACACCCTGTTCGCCGCGGGCTGCGGGCGGCTGCTGGAGGGCACGGCGGAGGAGATGTTCGCCTCCCTCGCCGCGCTCGGCGCCCTGCCGCCCGAGACGCGCGTGTGCTGCGGGCACGAATACACCCTCGCGAACCTGCGCTTCGCCCGCCATGTCGAGCCCGCGAACGCCGCCATCGCCGCCTTCGCGGAAGAAGCCGAGGCGCTGCGCGCGCGCGGCCTGCCCACGGTGCCCACCACCATCGCCCTCGAGCGCGCGATCAACCCCTTCCTGCGCGCGAAGGACGTGGCGGAGCTTGCCGCCCGCCGCGCGGCGAAGGACAGTTTCCGCTGAGGAGGAACGCCATGCGAATCCACTATTCCGCCGCCAGCCCCTATGTCCGCAAATGCGTGGCGGTGGCGCTGCACCACGGGCTGCCGGTCGAGCGGGTGCCCTCCAACCCGCATCTCAGCCCCGATCACCTGCTGGCCGACAACCCGCTCTCCAAGGTGCCCTCGCTGGTGACGGACGAGGGGCTCGCGCTGAACGACAGCCCGATCATCTGCGAATACCTCGACCACATCGGCACGGGGCCCAAGCTCTTCCCCGCCCCCGGCCCGGCGCGCTGGAAGGCGCTCGCCATGGCCGCGCTGGCCGATGGCATCCTCGACGCGGCGGTGGGCCGGCGCCTCTCCTCGCAGTTCCCGCAGGACGAGGGGCGCCAGAAATACGACGCGCGCCAGAAGGCCGCCATCACCCGCGCCCTGGACGCCCTGGAAGCGGGCGAGCTTTCGGGCCCGCTCGACATCGGCAAGCTCGGCGTGGTCTGCGCGCTCGGCTACCTCGACTTCCGCTTCGGCCAGGAGGACTGGCGCGGCGGGCGCAGCAAGCTCGCGGCCTTCTACGAGGCCCAGCTCGGCAACCGCATCTTCGCGGACACCATGCCGCAGGGGTGAGGCCGCGATGAACCTGGCCGACCCCGCGCTGGAGGCGGCGGCGGTGATCGCCGCCCTCGGCCTCGCCCCGCACCCGGAGGGCGGGCATTTCCGCGAAATCTGGCGCGACGCTCCGCCGGGCGGCGGGCGCGGGGCGGGCACGGCCATCTATTTCCTGCTCGCCGCCGGCGAGCGCAGCCACTGGCACCGGGTGGACGCGGCCGAGGCCTGGCACTGGTATGCCGGGGCGCCGCTGGCGCTCGACCTCGCCCCGGAGCAGGGCGCGGCGGAGCGGCGGCTCCTCGGCCCCGATCTCGGGGCGGGCCAGGCGCCTTTCCGAATCGTCCCCCCGGGCTGGTGGCAGGCGGCGGAGACGCTCGGGCGCTGGACGCTGGTGGGCTGCACCGTCTCCCCCGCCTTCGAGTTCAGGGGCTTCGAGATGGCGCCGCCAGGCTGGGCGCCGGGAGAGGCGGCATGAGCACGAGCCTCGCCTGGGACGAGCGCTACGCGAGCGGCGATTTCCAGTTCGGCGAAGCGCCGAACGACTATCTGCGCGCCCAGTCCTGGCGCCTCCCGCCCGGCGGCCGCGCGCTGTGCGTGGGCGATGGCGAGGGGCGCAATGGCGTCTTCCTCGCCGGGCTCGGCCTTTCGGTCACGACCATCGACTGGTCGCCCGTCGGGGTGGAGAAGGCGCGGGCGCTGGCGGCGCGGCGCGGCGTGGCGCTGGACGCGCGGGTGGCGGACGCCGCCGCCTGGGACTACCCGGAAGCGGCCTTCGACCTCATCGCCTGGATCTACCTGCACCTGCCGCCTGCCGAGCGCGCCGCCGCCGCCGCCGGCTGCCTGCGCGCCCTGCGCCCGGGCGGGCTTCTGGTGCTGGAATGCTTCTCGCCCGCGCAGGAGGGGCGGCGCAGCGGCGGGCCCAAGCTGCCCGAGCTGCTGTGGAGCCGCGCCATCGCCGAATCCCTCTTCGCGCCGCTCGAGGTGATGGAGGTGACGGAGGGCGCCGTGCGCCTCGACGAGGGCCCGCGCCACCAGGGCCTGGCCGAGGTGGTGCGGGGCGTCTGGCGCAGGCCCTGATCCCCGCGCGGGGTTGGCGGGGCGGCCGCGCGGAGGGAAATCAGCGCGGGGTCGGCGGGGCGGCCGCGCGGGTGGAACACCACCGCGCGGGAACCATCCTCACCGCGCGGGCAGGCGCAGGCAGCGCGAGAGCGCGGCGCGGATGGCCGCCGCCGCGCCCTCGAGCCCCATCGCGCCCTGGGGGAAGCCGTCCAGGGCGATCTCCACCGCCCCCGCCCCGCCCGCCAGCAGCCGCGCGATCTCGGGCGCGCCCTGGGCGTCGGCGCGCCAGACGGGCTCGAGCGGGGTGTGGCGCAGGAAGGTGGCGGCGAGGCGCTGGCCGCCCGCCTCGAAGGCGATCTCGACCCGGGCGGGCATGGGCGAGCGGAACTCCGCCTCGACGATGGGGTTGAGCGGCCCGTCGCAGAACAGGGCGAGGCGGCGGAGCTGCCCGGGCCCCTCGCCCGCGGCGGTGGCCCGCCCCTGCGCCTCCAACCGCCAGGCGCCGGGCGCGGCCAGCGCCGCCCCCGCCCCGCCATGCTGCGGCGGGGATGGCGGCGGGCCGGGCGGCATCGCCACCTGCACGAAGCGGTTGCCGTCCCAGGCCATGGCCCGGTTGCCCAGCACCACCACATCCCGCTCCGGGCCGGGGCGGATCGCCACGCCCTCCACGAAGCCGTCGAAGACGCGCCGATAGCCCCCCGGCACGCTGACGAAGACCTGCACCGGGCAGGCCGCGCCGCGGCAGAAGGCGCCCGCCGCGCCGAGGCAGTTCACCCCCGCCACATCCACCACGAGATCGGGCACGCCATCGGGCGAGAGATTGGCCCGGCGCAGGAAATCCGGCCCGAACACCGGCGGCTGGCCGGAGCGGGCGAGGCAACCCTGGGTGAGCTCGCGCTTGAGCTGCTCGATCTCCGGCGGCTCGGCCGGCTGGCCGCGCGCGGGCGCGTCGAGCCCCGTCAGCAGCAGGGCGAGCAGGGCGGGCAGGAGGCGGGGGCGGCGCACCGCCCCATCATGCGGGCCGCGCCGCCCGGGTCAACGAGAGGATGAGATGGGGGCGCCTTCATACCAGCCAGCGCCGTGCGGCACCCACAGGGGGTCCGCCACGGCGACCGCTGCCATGACAGGCCCGGTTTGCGCCGGATCATTTGCGTGGCCGGCCGGCCTGTATTAAATGCGCCGCTTATCTAAGGCAGTGAGCATATATCTCTCCCGGAATGAGAGGCTTTGCTCCAGGCGAGGAGACCAAGCGGTGCGGCAATCTTGGACAGCGCTCGGGCGGCGCGGAGTTTTGGCGGGGGCAGGCGCGCTGCTGGCGCTGGGAGCGGGCGACGCGCCCCGGGCGGCGGTGCGCACGCGCGCGAAGATCCTCATCATCGGCGCCGGGGCGGCCGGTCTCGCCGCCGCCAACCGCCTCGTGCACCGGCTCGAGGGCGCGGAGATCACGCTGCTCGACAAGCGGCGGGAGCATCTCTACCAGCCAGGCTTCACGCTCGTCGCCGCCGGCATCAAGCCGCGCGACTACGTGCTCTCCACCACGCGGGAATACCTCTCCTCCGGCCTGAACCTCATCGAGGAATCCGCCGCCGAGATCGACCCGGTGGCGAAGACCGTCACCACCGACGCGGGGCGGCGCCTCTCCTACGACTTCCTGATCGTGGCCACCGGCCTCGAGCTCCACTACGAGGGCATCGAGGGGATGGACGTGAGCCGCATCGGCCAGAACGGCATGGGCAGCATCTATGCCGGCCCCGCCCAGGCCGAGGCCACCTGGCGCGCCATGTCCCAGTTCGCGGATCGCGGCGGCATCGGCGTCTTCCACCGCCCGGCCACCGAGATGAAATGCGCGGGCGCCCCGCTGAAATACGCCTTCCTGACCGAGGACGCGCTCTCGCGCCGCGGCAACCGCTCGCGCGCGGAGCTGATCTACCACGCGCACAACCGCGCGCTCTTCTCCGTGCCCATCGTGGCCGAGAAGGTGCGCATGCTCTACCAGCAGCGCGGCATCCCCGTGAACCACGAGCATGTGCTCACGCGCATCGACCTCGACCGGCGCATCGCCACCTTCCGCACGCCGCAGGGCGAGCGCGAGCAGCCCTACGACTTCATCAACGTGGTGCCGCCGATGCGCGCGCCCGCGGTCGTGCGCAACTCGCCCCTCGCCTGGCGCACGGGCCCCTGGCGGGCCGAGGGCTGGGCGGAGGTGGACCGCGGCACGCTGCGCCACGTCGTCTTCCCCGAGGTGTTCTGCGTGGGCGACATCGCGGGCGTGCCCAAGGGCAAGACGGCCGCCAGCGTGAAGTGGCAGGTGCCGGTGGCGGTGGATCACCTCGTCGCCAGCATCGAGGGCCGCAGCAGCGCCGAACGCTATGAGGGCTACACCTCCTGCCCGCTGATCACCCGCGTGGGGCGGGCGCTGCTGGTGGAGTTCGACTACCAGGACAATCTCACGCCCTCCTTCCCCGGCGTCATCGCGCCGCTGGAGGAGCTCTGGATCACCTGGATGATGAAGGTGGTGGGGCTGAAGCCGACCTACCTCGCCATGCTGCGCGGCCGCGCCTGAGAGGGAGGAAAGGCCATGAAGGATCTCGACATCGCAACCCTGCTCGCCGTGTTCCAGGAGATGCTGGGCTGGACGCTGTGGCCGCTCCTCCTGCTGGCGGCGGCGGCCACCATCGCCTTCGTCTTCGTGCTGCTGCGCGACCGCGGGGTGGTGGCCCGCCGCCTCGTCTGGGCCGAGGCCATCGGCGTCGCGGGCGGCGTGGCCGCCGTGCTGATCATGCAGGCCGTGACCTATTCGCGCTTCGCCGATCTCGGCGGGCCGGTGGACTGGCTGCTGGTGGTGGGCATCTTCGTCGCGGGGCTGATCGGCAGCGCGGTGGGGGCCTATGCGGTGATGGGGCTGTTCTCGCGCGCGCCGGAACGCGAGGCGCGGGCGGCGACGACCGGAAAGGAGCTGCGCGCATGATCACCCGTTCCCTCGCGGCGCTGGCCCTGGCGATGGGCCTCGCCTTCTCCCCCGTCGCGCGGGCGGATGCGCCGCCGCGCGTCCTCGCCCTCGTCACCTCGGCCGATCCGCAGGTGCAGGGCATGGCCTTCGTGCTGCTCAACCAGATGCGCCAGCAGGGTGTCACGGTGGAGGTGATGCTCTGCGGCGCGGCCGGGGATCTGGCGCGGCGCGACGCCCCGGCGGGCGAGCCGCTCCGGCCGATCAACGCGAGCCCCGCGCAGATGTTCCGCAACCTCGTCCAGGCGGGCGTGCGCGCCGAGGTCTGCGCCCTCTACCTGCCCAATGCGGGGGTGGGGCCCGAGGCGCTGATCGAGGGGGTGCGCCCCGCCGCGCCGCCCGACATGGCCCGGCGCATGCTGGTGGCGGCGACGCGCGTGCTGCCCTTCTGACCATGCACCTCGTCTGCCCGCATTGCGACGCGGTGAACCGGGTGCCCGAGGCGCGGCTCGGCGAGGGGCCGCGCTGCGGCGCCTGCCACGCCGCGCTGTTCGAGGGCAAGCCCGTGGCGCTGGACGCCGCGCGCTTCCGCCACCACCGGGCGAAGAACGACATCCCGCTGCTGGTGGATTTCTGGGCCTCCTGGTGCGGCCCCTGCCGCGCCATGGCCCCGCAGTTCGAGGCGGCGGCGAAGCTGCTGGAACCCCGGCTGCGCCTCGCCAAGCTCTCGACCGAGGAGGCGCCGGATGTGGCGGCCGAGCTCGGCGTCACCGGCATCCCGCTGCTCGTCCTGTTCAAGGGCGGGCGGGAGGTGGCGCGCCAGGCGGGTGCGATGCCCGCCCGCCAGATCGCCGCATGGGCCGAGGCCCATCTCTGACCCTTTCCACGCAGCCTGAAGGAGACCGCATGACCCCTCGTCGCGCCCTGCTCGCCCTGCCGCTCCTTGCGCTGCCCGGAACGCTCCGGGCCCAGGCGGCGCCCATCCGCTGCTTCGGCCCGGGCGGGCCCGCCCCGGCGATGAACGCCGCCGCCACCGCCTTCCGCACCGCCACGGGCGTGGCCGTCGAGATCGTCTCCGGCCCCACCCCGCAATGGGCCGACCGCGTGCCCGCCGAGGCCGATCTGCTCTTCTCCGGCGCCGAGTACATGATGGACGAGTTCGTGGCGCGCTGGCGCGAGGCGGTGGACCCGGCCACCCGCCGCACCCTGTTCCTGCGCCCCTCGGCGCTGCTGGTCCGCCGGGGCAATCCGCGCGGCTACACCGGGCTGCGCGACCTGCTCTCCCGCCCGCCCGCCGAGGCGCGCATCCTCGCCACCGGCGGCGCCGGCCAGATGGCGCTGTGGGAGGATGTGGCCGGCCGCACCGGGGACATCGCCCTGCTGCGCGCGATGCGCGAGCGCATCGTGATGGTGGCGCCCAACACCGGCGCGGCCCAGCGCGAGTGGCGCGAGAAGCCCGACGCCTACGATGTCTGGCTCGTCTGGAACCACTGGCAGATCGCCGCCCCCAACTACGCCGACATCGTGGAGATCGAGGAGCCCTTCCGCATCTGGCGCGCCGCCGGGTCGGTGCTGACGCGCCGCGGCGCGGCGCGCGAGGAGGTGCGGCGCTTCGACGCCTTCCTCGCCGGGCCCGAGGGCGCGGCGGCCTTCCGCCGCTTCGGCTGGCAGGCCTGAGCGGCCGCGCACGCGGCATGATGCGGGCGGCAGCACATGCCGCCCGCCAACCCGGCGGACGCGACGATCTCGGTCGCTCGGCCGTCCGTATCATACCAGCGGCCGCTGATTTCGACTCCTGAGCAGGCGGTGCGGCCGCTGGTATGGCCTTGTTTTCGCGCGCAGCCGCCACGCCAACCCTGCGCGCGATACGGTCGGCATCTCATGCCGACCGTATCATGAGGCCTTTGCGCGGAAGCGCGGCGGGGGGCGTTCCGATACGGCCGGCGGTCCCGCCGGACTGATCGCACGCGCGCGGCGCCCTGCCGGAACGACAAGCGCCTCAGCGCCTTCAGCGCGGCTGCCTCTCCTCTTGCCCCGGCGGCCGCGGCGCGAGGCGCAGATGCGGCCCATCCAGCATCTTTCCTTCCAGCCGCCGCGCGCCCGCAGCGCCCGCGGCCGCGGCGGCGACGAGGCAGAGCGCGCGCGCCGCCTTCGGCGCCGCGGGCATGTTCGCGGGCAGCACGCGGTCCTCTAGGTCGAGCGTCAGCGCATGCGCCGCGGCCGAGGTGGTGCGGGCGGTTTGCGCTCGCTGTCGGCGGGCACGAAGGGCCCGCTCCGCATCGGGCGCCCCCGCTTGGGCATCAGCGCCATGCGCGGGCAGACGGCCACCACCTCGCCGCGCTGGTGAAGGCATTCGCGCCCGAACCCGACCACCCCGGAGTCGGGGCGGGAGCGCTTCTCGCGCCTGCCAATCACGCGTCGCGGCGAAAGACGGGCTTCGGGAAGCGCAGCCGCGACCGGCCGATCATCATGCCGAGCGCGAGCAGGCGTTGCCCAGCGGCTGCCCCCGGCATGGGCGCTCCTTCGCGGTTCAGCCGGGGCGGTGGCCGAGGCGGCGCGAGACCTCCCGCGCCGCCTCGCGCACGCGGCGGGAGAGGGCGGCAAGGCGCGGCGCGACGCGCGGAATGGGCCCGGCCAGCATCAGCGCCGCCACCACCGCGCCGCGCGCGTCGAAGACCGGGGCGGCGACGCCCGCGACCCCTTCCGTGGCCTCGCCCAGCGTCACGGCGTAGCCCTGCGCGCGGGTCTCGGCCACCAGCCGGCGCAGCCTGCGGCGGTCGGTCACGCTCGCGGGGCTGTGCGCGGGAAGGCGCGCGCCGCGGAGGAACTCCTCCGGCCAGGGCGGGGGCATGAAGGCGAGCATCACGCGGCCCGAGGCGGTGCAGTGGATGGGCCGCGCATCGCCCACCGTGGCGGCGAAGCGCAGCGCGGTGCGGCTCTCCACCTTGTCGGCGTAGATCATCGCGCGCCGGTCGGGCGCGAGCACGGCGAGCATCGCCGTCTCGCCCGCCTGCTCCGCCAGGCGCTCCAGCACCGGCCGCGCGGTGGCGGCGAGATCGCCATCGCCCGCCGCGGCGAGGATGGCGCGCGCGAGGCCCACGGCCTCCGGCCCCAGACGCCACAGCCCGTCGCGCTGCTCGGCATGGCCCTCGGCGGCGAGGCCGCGCAGCAGGCCGAGCAGGCTGGTCTTGGGCGCGCCGGTCACGGCGGCGAGGGCGGCGAGCGAGAGGCCCTGCGGCGCGGTGGCGAGGCGGCCCAGGATGTCCAGCACCCGCGGGACCGCGCGCGGGCCTGCGCGCGGGACGCCGCCGCCCTGCATCTCAGCCCCGCTCGGCGCCCGCGACGCGCAGGAACGCGCCCCCGGCGGCGCGCTGGGCGCGGATGTCGCCGGCGGACAGCGCGGGCGTCCGCGTGAAGGGCAGGAAGCCGGCCCGGCGCTGCCGCGCCGCCACGGCCTCCTCGCGCAGCGTGGCGGCCAGCAGCGCGCGGCGCCGCGGCGGCGGTCGATGGAGCATGGGTTCCTCCCCCACCTCTGCCGGCAGCGTTCGCATATACGAACAGCGTATGGATTTGCGAACGCCCGCGTCAAGCCTCCGCGTTGACGCGGAACCGCACGCGCCGCATCCTCGCGCGGAAGGAAGCGCCGATGGATTTCACCCTCACGCCCGAACAGGCGGCGATCCGCGAGCAGATCGCGCGCATCTGCGCGGATTTCCCCGACGAATACTGGCTGGCGCGGGACCGCGAGGCCGCCTTCCCGCACGCGTTCCACGCCGCCATGGCCGCGGGCGGCTGGCTCGGCATCGCCATGCCGGTGGAATACGGCGGCGCGGGCCTCGGCATCCTCGAGGCGGCGCTGATGATGGAGACCATCGCCGCCTCGGGCGCCTGCATGTCCGGCGCCTCGGCGCTGCACATGAACATCTTCGGCCTGAACCCGGTGGTGGTGTTCGGCACGGAGGCGCAGAAGCGCCGCTTCCTGCCGCCCCTCGTCGCCGGGCGCGACAAGCCCTGCTTCGCGGTGACCGAGCCCGATGTCGGCCTCAACACCACGGAGCTCAAGACGCGCGCGGAGCGCCGCGGCGACCGCTACGTGGTCCACGGCCAGAAGATGTGGATCTCCACCGCGCAGGTGGCGAACAGGATGCTGCTGCTCGCGCGCACCACGCCGCTCGAGCAGGTCCGGCGCAAGACCGAGGGCCTCAGCCTCTTCTACACGGAGATCGACCGCGCGAGGGTGGAGGTGCGCCTGATCGAGAAGATGGGCCGCCACGCGGTGGACTCGAACATGGTCTTCTTCGACGGCTTCGAAATCCCCCTCGAGGACCGCATCGGCGAGGAGGGCCAGGGCTTCCGATACATCCTGCACGGCATGAACCCCGAGCGCATCCTCATCGCCGCCGAGGCGGTGGGAATCGGCCGCGCCGCCCTGCGCCGGGCTGCGGCCTATGCGAAGGAACGCCGGGTCTTCGGCCGGCCCATCGGGCAGAACCAGGCCATCCAGCACCCGCTGGCGCGCAACTGGGCGGAGCTGGAGGCCGCCGAACTCATGGTCTGGAAGGCCGCGAGCCTCTACGACGCCGGAAAGGAATGCGGCGCGGAGGCGAATGCGGCGAAATACCTCGCCGCCGAGGCCGGCTTCCGCGCGGCCGAGACGGCGGTGATGACCCATGGCGGCATGGGCTACGCGCAGGAATACCATGTGGAGCGCTACCTGCGCGAAAGCCTGATCCCGCGCATCGCGCCGGTCTCGCGCGAACTCATCCTCTCGCACATCGCCGAGCGCGTGCTCGGCCAGCCGAAATCCTATTGATCGGGGCGCTCGACCTGAAGACGCCCGCGGCGCGCGCGGCGCTGCACCGCTTCGCGCACCGCAACGCGGGCCTCGCGCTCCGGCCCTCGGCCTGCCCCCATGGCGCGGCGGTGCTGGCCCGGCTGGCCCGCCTCATCGCCATCGCCGCCCCCGCCGCGCGCGAGGGGCCGGAACGCCACTTCAGGGAGCACGCCCCATGACCGGGACACAAGGACGCGGCTTCGGCGCGCTGGCCGGGCTCAAGGTTCTCGACCTCACCCAGGTGCTGATGGGCCCCTTCTGCACGCAAATCCTGGCCGACCACGGCGCCGAGGTGATCAAGGTGGAGGGCCCCGAGGGCGACACGACGCGCGAGGTGCCCCTGCTGGCCGCCCCGCGCGAGGGCGCGATGTTCCTCAACCTCAACCGCGGCAAGCGCGGCATCGCGCTCGACCTGAAGAAGCCCGCGGCGCGCGCGGCGCTGCTGCGCCTCGCCGAAGGGGCGGACGTGTTCATCCACTCCATGCGCGCGGAGGCCATCGCGCGGCTCGGCCTCACCTATGCCGAGGTGGGCGCGGCCAACCCGCGCATCGTCTATGCGAATGTCTATGGCTTCTCGCGCCGCGGGCCCTATGCGCCCTGGGCCGCCTATGACGACATCATCCAGGCGATCAGCGGCATGGCCGGCATCCAGGCGCGGATGCAGGGCGCCCCGTCCTATTCAGGCACGCTGGTGGCGGACAAGGTCTCGGGCCTCACCGTGCTCTACGCGATCCTGATGGCGCTGCTGCACCGCGCCCGCACCGGCGAGGGGCAGGAGATCGAGGTCGGCATGTTCGAGACCATGGCGAATTTCGTGCTGACCGACCACATCAACGGCGCGCTGTTCGACCCGCCGCGCGGCCCGCCCGTCTATCCGCGCGCCGCCTCGCCCCAGCGCCGGCCCTACCGCACGAAGGATGGCTGGATCGCGGCGCTGGTGTACACCGACAAGCAGTGGCGCGCCTTCCTCGACCTCGCCGGCCATCCGGACTGGGCGAAGGACCCGCGCTTCGCGAGCTTCAAGGGCCGCTCGCAGCATGTGGACGAGTGCTACGGCCATGTGGCCGAGACGCTGACGACCCGCACCACCGCCGAATGGCTGGAGGGCTTCGCGCGCGCCGGCATCCCCGCCGCCCCGGTGAACGACACCGAGGGCCTGCTGCGCGACCCGCACCTCGCCGCCACCGGCTTCTTCATCGAGCAGGAGACGCGGCACGGGCGGATGCGCTTCCCCGGCATGCCCGCCTGGTTCTCGCGCACGCCGGGGCGCGTGGAGGGCCCCGCGCCCGCCCATGGGCAGGACGGGCGCGCCGTGCTGGAGGAAGCCGGCTTCAGCGAGGCGGAGATCGCCTCACTGGTCGCAGAAGGCGGCCTTCTGCTGCCCGGGGGCTAGCATCTCCTCAGGCGGGCAGAAGATGTCGCGCAGCGTGATCAGCAGCCGCTCCACCCGCGGGTCCGCCACGCGGTAATGGATGGAGGTGGCGGCGCGGCGCGTCGCCACCAGCCCATCCGCCCGCAGCTTGGCGAGGTGCTGCGAGATGGCGGGCTGGGAGAGCCCCACCATCTCCGCCAGCCGCCCCACCGTCACCTCCCCCTCCGTGATCAGATGGCAGAGCAGCAGCAGCCGCCGCTCATTGGCCAGAAGGCGGAGGAGCTGGGCGGCCTCGCCGGCGCGCTCCTCCATCTCGGGGGGCAGGGCGAGGGTCTGGGTCGGAACCGAAACGTCCATGGCGGGCGCAGGTAGCATGGGAATGCTCCCGTGTCAGGCGCGTTTCGAATCGGCGGGGCATGTGTTCACGCCCAGCAGGGAATAGGCCGGGCAGGTGCGCAGCAGCCCGGTGGCCAGCGGCAGCACCCCGATCCAACCCCAGACGCCGATCCAGCCCGCCAGGGCGGCGACGATGAGCAGAAGCCCCACGGCGATGCGCAGCACGCGATCGAGGCCGCCGACATTGGTTGCGAACATGCTGATTCTCTCCATCCAGGACGGGCCAGGCGCCCGCCCTATATTCGCCTGCGCTGATGGAAAGGGGAAGCGGCGTTTTCTGTCCCTTCCGTCAGCGGCCGGTCATGATCCGGTCCACCAATTGTCTGACAGTGGGGATGAAGCCGTTCGAATAGAAGGGGTCGGTTGCGAAACGGTAGGCGTTGTGCCCCGCGAACATCAGGTTGTTTTCCAGGCTGCCGTCATGGGCGATGTCCTGCAGCGTCTTCTGGATGCAGAAGCTGCGCGGATCGGCCTTCTTGCCGTTCGAATAGTCCGGCCCGTGCTGGGACCAGTTGGAGAAGCGGCAGGAGGAGAGGCAGCCCATGCAGTCGATCTGGTCCTTCAGGATTTCGCGCGACTTTTCGGGCGTGACGAAGATCAGGGTCGAATCGGGGGTGCGCATCGCCTCGGTGAAGCCCTGGGCCACCCAGGCCAGCGCCCGCTCGCGGTCGCCAGGGGTGAGCCAGACGATGCGCTTGCGCGGGCCCACGCCGAACTCGGCCGTGTGCTCCCCCACCGGCTCCATGGTGTAGGCCACCTGGCGCTCGTTGCGCTCCTCCAGCTCCTGCAGGAAGGCGTTCTTCACCGCGCTGGAGTAGAAGCCGGTGGGCGAGAAGGGCTGCAGCAGCACATCGCCGGGCTTGAGCTCGGTCAGGCGCTTCTTCCAGGCGTCGCTGATCGGGCTTTCCCTGGTCAGCAGCGGGCGGGTGCCGAACTGGAAGGCGATGGGCCCGAGCTCGGGGTTGTCGATCCAGTCCTCCCACTCCTCCAGCCACCAGACGCCGCCGGCCATGATGATGGGCGTCTCGTCCAGGCCGAAGGCGCGCATCTGCTCGCGCAGCTTGCGCACGCGCTCATAGGGGGGTTCGGGCTTCTTCGGATCCTCGCTGTTGGACAGGCCGTTGTGCCCCCCCGCCAGCCAGGGATCCTCATAGACCACCCCGCCCAGCCACTCCCGCGCCTTGTGGTAGCTGCGCTTCCACAGCGCGTTGAAGGCGCGGGCGGAGGAGACGATGGGGTAGTAGTGCACGCCGAAGTCGCGCGCGATCTCGGCCAGGCGATAGGGCATGCCCGCCCCGCAGGTGATGCCGTTGATGAGGCCCTTCGCCCCCTCCAGCACGCCGCGGATCACGCGCTCCGCCCCGCCCATCTCCCAGAGGATGTTGGCGTGGATGCGCGCCTTGGGCCCGCCCACCTCGCGGGCTTCCTTCGCCTGGGCGATGCCGCCGGCGATGCCGTAGGCCACCAGCTCCTCGTGCCGGTCGCGCCGGGTGGTGCCCTTGTAGGTCTGGCGGATGGTGCGGCCTTCGGCGTCGTAGCTGTCCGCGTTCACCGCGCTGAAGGTGCCCACCCCGCCCGCGGCCGCCCAGGCGCCGGCGGTGAGCCCGTTGCTCACGGCCACGCCCTTGCCGCCCTCGACGAGAGGGAGGACTTCCACGCCGCCCATGCGGATCGCGTTGATCGCCTTCACTGCACGCTCTTCCCAGCCAGTCAGGGTTTTCGTGACGTTATCATGAATCCGCCCGGCGCAACCCCGCGCCGGGCGGTCCCGGGAGTTTCTCAGTCCTCGCGCCGGTCGCGGCGCTCGCGGCGGGGGCGCTCCTCGCCCTCCTCGCGCGGCGGGCGGGGCCGGCGCTCGCCCACCTGGTCGGTGATGTCCGCGCCCGTGGCCTGGTCCACCACGCGCATGGACAGCTTCACCTTCCCGCGGTCGTCGAAGCCCAGCACCTTCACCTTCACCACATCGCCTTCCTTCACCACGTCGGTGGTCTTGGCCACGCGGTCATTGGCGAGTTCGCTGATGTGCACGAGGCCGTCCCGCGCGCCCAGGAAGTTCACGAAGGCGCCGAACTCGGCGGTCTTCACCACCTTGCCGGTGTAGATCACGCCCACCTCCGGCTCGGCCACGATGCCGCGGATGCGGTCGATGGCGGCCTGGGTGGCCTCGGTGCTGGTGGCGGCGATCTTGATGGTGCCGTCGTCCTCGATGTCGATCTTCGTGCCGGTCTGCTCGACGATCTCGCGGATCACCTTGCCGCCGGTGCCGATCACCTCGCGGATCTTGTCCTTGGGCACGGTGATGACGGTGATGCGCGGGGCGGTGGCGGCCATCTCGGTGCGCGCGCCGCTGATCGCCTTCGCCATCTCGCCCAGGATGTGCAGCCGCCCCTCGCGCGCCTGCGCGAGCGCGGTGCGCATGATGTCGAAGGTGATGGAGGTGATCTTGATGTCCATCTGCAGGCTGGTCACGCCCGCCTCGGTGCCGGCCACCTTGAAGTCCATGTCGCCGAGGTGGTCCTCGTCGCCCAGGATGTCGGAGAGCACGGCGAAGCCCCGCTCCTCCTTGATCAGCCCCATGGCGATGCCCGCCACCGGCCGCGCCAGAGGGCAGCCCGCATCCATCAGCGCGAGCGAGGTGCCGCACACCGTCGCCATGGAGGAGGAGCCGTTGGACTCCGTGATCTCCGAGACGACGCGCAGCGTGTAGGGGAACTTCTCCTTCTCCGGCAGCACCGGATGGATGGCGCGCCAGGCGAGCTTGCCGTGGCCGATCTCGCGCCGGCCGGGCGAGCCCATGCGGCCCGTCTCGTTCACGCTGTAGGGCGGGAAGTTGTAGTGCAGCATGAAGTCCTCACGGTACTCGCCCGTGAGCGCGTCCACGATCTGCTCGTCCTGGCCCGTGCCCAGCGTGGCGACGCAGAGCGCCTGGGTCTCGCCGCGGGTGAACAGCGCCGAGCCGTGCGCGCGCGGCAGCACGCCGACCTCGGCGACGATGGGGCGCACCGTCTTCGTGTCGCGCCCGTCGATGCGGATGCCGGTGTCGAGGATGGCGTTGCGCACCACCTCCGCCTCCAACTCCTTCAGCAGACCCTTGGCGGCGGCGGTGTCGGCGCCCTCGGCCTCCAGCGTGGCGAGAACGGCCTTCTTCACCTCGCCCACCGCCTTCTGGCGCGCGAGCTTCTCGGTGATGCGGTAGGCCTCGGCCATCTGGGCGCGGCCGAGCTCGGCGATGCGGGCCTTGAGCGCGGCCTGCGCCGGATCCTCCTCGGCGAGGGGCCAGGGCTCCTTCGCCGCCACCTCGGCCAGCGCGATGATGCCCTCGATCACGGGCTGGAAGCTCTTGTGGCCGAACTCCACCGCGCCGAGCATCACCTCCTCCGACAGTTCGGAGGCCTCGCTCTCCACCATCAGCACGCCCTCGGCGGTGCCGGCCACCACGAGGTCGAGCTTCGAGAGCTTGCGCTGCGCGAGGGTGGGGTTCAGCACATAGGCGCCGTCGATATAGCCCACGCGCGCCGCGCCCACCGGGCCGAAGAAGGGGATGCCCGAGAGAGTGAGCGCCGCCGAGCAGCCGACCATGGCGACGATGTCGGGGTCGTTCTCCAGGTCGTGGCTGAGCACGGTCGCTATGACCTGGACCTCGTTGCGGAACCCCTCGGGGAAGAGCGGGCGGATGGGGCGGTCGATGAGGCGGGAGACCAGCGTCTCCGCCTCGCTCGGCCGGCCCTCGCGCTTGAAGAAGCCGCCGGGAATCTTGCCGGCCGCGAAGGCCTTCTCCTGGTAGTTCACGGTGAGCGGGAAGAAGTCCTGCCCCGGCTTCACGCTGCGGCTGCCCACCACGGTGCAGAGCACGATGGTGTCGCCCAGCCGGGCCATCACCGCGCCATCGGCCTGGCGGGCGATCTTGCCCGTCTCGAGCGTGAGAACCTGGCCGCCCCAGGGGATGTCCTTGCGGAAGTAGTTGTCGAACATGCGTCGTCCTGTCTCGCCCCGCGGATCGGGGCATGGGTGGACGCGGCGCGACAGGGTGGCAGGTGCACGCGGAACGCCCCGCGGGAGGGGAGGCTTTCGGCGTCTCGGGGAACATGGGGGCCGGGGCGGGGCGCCCGCGGCGAAGCCATGTGGCCGGAAACGCCGCCAGACCCGCGATCCGCCAGGGTTCTGTGGCTCTGACAACCCGCCGCGCGCGCGCTGCGGTGGGCCGCGCCGGAAGGCTCCGTCGCCGCCTGCGGCCTTATGGACCGGATGGCCGCGCCGCGCCAGCGGAAAAACGCCGGCCGGCCATGCAGGCCCGGGTGGCGGCGGCTCCGCTCCACAGCCGCCTTCCCTGATCCGCGAGAAGGCCGCGCCGCCGCCACGCGGGCGGCACGTGATGCCGCCCCTGTCAGACCGGCACGCGGACGCTGATGGTGATCACGATCTCGTCGCCGATCAGCAGCCGTTCGGCCACCATGCCATAGGCGCGGCGGCTCAGCCGCCCCACGGCCTCGAAGAGGGCCTGCCCGCCCTCGCGCCCCAGCAGCCGCGCCTCCAGCAGCCAGGGCCGGCGGATGCCGCGCAGGGTGAGCGTGCCCTCGATGGGAAAACGCCAGGCGCGGCCCGCGCCGAGCGCCACCCCCTCGAAATGGGCCTCCGGGTGGCGCGCGCTGTCGAAGAACGCCTCGGAGCGCAGCATCTCGTCCGCGCCGGGATAGGCGACGGTGGCCGAACCCGTCTCCACCGTGCCGGCGATGCGCGTGGCCTCCGGCCGCTCCGGGTCCAGCTCCAGCAGGGCGCGGAAGCGGCGGAACTCGCCCTCCGAGCGCAGCAGACCGAGATGGCGCGCGGAGAAGGCGATGCGGCCCTCGCGCTCGGTGATGACATGCCGCCACAGCTCCCCGCGCGCCGGGCGGGCCGCGGGCATGAGCAGCAGAAGCGGCAGGGCGCGGCGGGAAAGCCCCGCGGCTCGCGCGGCGGCGGGGGCGGGAAAGCAGGGCGGAAAGGCGCCGCCGGGCACGCCGGAAGCCCCGCTCAGCGCCGCACAGGCCGGGGAATCGCGTCCAGCCCGATGTCCAGCTCCTGCCCCGCCGTGTCCACGCGATAGGGGCTGCGCTGGCCGGGCAGGCGCAGCGTCATCACGCCATGCGCATCGGGCGCGCCGAGCTTCATGCGCGCCATCTGCTCGAGGGAGACGAAGCGATGCACCGGGCCGAACAGGCCCGGCGTCTCGATCACGATGCCCTGGCCGTCGCGCGGGCGCAGGATGCGCATGACGTGCCGCCGCCGCCGGCCGTCGGCGATCGCGGCGGCGGCCAGCAGCAAGGCCTGGCCGAGGATCAGCGTGCGGCTGTCATCGCCGGTGGGCCACCATTCGGCGAGGCTCGCAACCAGCAGCACCGCGCCCAGCAGACAGGCGCCCCAGAGGGCGAGGCTGAGCACCCGCAGGGAACGGCCCCAGCGCGCCTCGAACAACACGGTGAGGCGCGACCGCCGGCCGGCCGCCGCGGCGCGGCCGCTCATGCGCCCGCGCGCGAGGAAGGGGAGAAGCGGCGGGGGAGAGGCCAGCCGCGCGCCATGCGCCCCCCGGCTCGCCCCGGCCCGATCAGCGGCGCAGGCCGAGGCGCCCGATCAGCGCCTCGTAGCGCGCCTTGTCCTTGCGCTTCAGATAGTCGAGCAGGCCGCGGCGCTGCCCGACCAGCACCAGCAGGCCGCGCCGGCTGTGGAAGTCCTTGGCGTGGGTCTTGAGGTGCTCGGTGAGGTTGGCGATGCGCTCGGAGAGCAGCGCCACCTGCACCTCGGGGCTGCCCGTGTCGCCGGGCTTGGTGGCGTATTCGGCGATGAGCGCGCTGCGGCGCTCGGCGGTGATCGACATCGGCGTGACCCTTCGGTTGGAGTGCGTTCCGGTTCCGCCGCCTCAGGCCGTGGCCATCAGCCGCTCCGGCCGCAGCAGCCCCTCCTCGAGGCGGCACAGGCCGATGAACCGCTCCCCTGCCATCGCGCGCACCAGCCCCCCATCGGGGTCGGCCGCCGAGGGAACCCGGCCCATGAAATCGACCAGGCTGAGGGCCTGGCCGAATCCGAGCCGGGCGGCCTCCCCTTCCGTGACGGCCAGTGCCGGGATGTCGGCCAGCGCGGTCGTGACGGGCAGCAGGAGGTCCAGCGAAGGAGGCGGCGTATCGCCCGTTCCCGCGATCTTGTCCAGCGCCACGGCATGCGATTCGCGGAAGGGCCCCACGCGCAGGCGGCGCAGCGCGGCGATGTGGCCCACCGTGCCCAGCGCCCGCGCCAAATCGCGCGCGAGGGAGCGCATATAGACCCCCTTGCCCGACTGCACCTCGAACTCCGCGTGGTCGGCGTCGGGCCGGGCGATCAGCTCGAAGCGGTCCACCCGGGCGGGGCGGGGCTCGAGCGCCACGGCCTGGCCTTCGCGCGCCAGGTCATAGGCGCGTTCGCCCCCGACCTTCACGGCCGAGAAGGCGGGCGGCACCTGCATGATGTCGCCCAGGAAGGCGGGCAGCGCGGCGCGGATCGCCTCGTCCGTCGGGCGGACGGGGCTCGTTTCGGTCACCGCGCCGTCCGCGTCGTCGGAATCCCGCGCCTCGCCGAAGCGCAGGGTGAAGCGATAGACCTTCGTGCCGTCCATCACATAGGGCACGGTCTTGGTGGCGGCGCCGAAGGCGATGGGCAGCAGCCCCGTGGCCAGCGGGTCGAGCGTGCCGCCATGGCCGGCCTTCTGCGCGTCGAAGGCGCGCTTGACGCGGTTGACGACCTCGGTGCTGCCGATGCCCGTGGGCTTGTCGATGATCAGCCAGCCGCTGATGTCGCGGCCGCGGGGCTTCTTCCGGTGCGGGCGGGCCATGGCGCTCTTCGGTGTGTGGGAGGCGGGGTTCTACCCGGAAACCCGCGCGGCGGAAGCGCGCGGGCGCGCGGCAGCCATGCGCGCGCGGGGCCTATTCCTCCTCGGCCTTTCCGGGAGCGAGGTCGCGCGCCACCTCGGGCCGGCGCAGCAGCGCGCTCATGCGCACGGCGTGGTCCAGCGCCGTGTCCGGCTGGAAATGCAGCTCGGGCGCGTATTTCAGGCGCACCGCCCGCGCCACCTGGCCGCGCAGGAAGGGGGCCGCGCGCTTCAGCGCGGCGAACTGCTCGGGCGGCAGATCCCGCCCCAGCCCGCTGACGAAGGCCGTCATGTGCTTGAGATCGGGCGAGGCGCGCACCTCGGTGACGGTGATGTGCGCGCCGAGCAGATCGGGGTCGCGGAACTCCGCGCGCTCGAACAGGGCGGCCAGCGCGTGGCGGATTTCCTCGGCCACGCGGAGCTGCCGCTGCGAGGGGCCGGCGGCGGGGTCATGCTGCGAAGGGCGACGGGCCATGGGGAACCTTTCAGCCGGTGCGCCGGGTGCGGGCGCGCCGGAGGTCGGGAGGGCGGGGCAGCCGCCGCTACGCGGCCGCCACGGTCTCCGTCTCGAAGCACTCGATCTGGTCGCCCACGCGGATGTCGTCGAAGTTCTTGAAGCCCATGCCGCATTCGTAGCCGTTCGTGACTTCCTTCACGTCGTCCTTGAAGCGGCGCAGCGTCGAGAGCTCGCCCTCGTGGACCACCACGCCCTCGCGGATGAGGCGGAAGCCGCAGCCGCGCCGCACCACGCCCTCGGTCACGCGGCAGCCGGCCACGCGGCCCACCTTCTTGATGTCGAAGACCTGCAGGATGGTGGCGTAGCCGATGAAGTTCTCGCGCTGCACGGGGGCGAGCTTGGACTTCACCAGCGCCTCGATGTCGTCCGCCACCTGGTAGATGATGGAGTAGTAGCGGATGTCCACGCCGTCGCGCTGCGCCATCTCGCGCGCCTGGCTGGTGGCGCGCACGTTGAAGGCGACGACCACGGCGTTGGAGGCCTTGGCGAGCTGGATGTCGCTCTCGGTGATCTGGCCGACCGCCGAGTGCAGCACGCGCACCTTCACCTCCTCGTTGCCGAGCTTGGCCAGGGTGACGTTGATCGCCTCGGCCGAGCCCTGCACGTCCGCCTTGACGACGACGGCGACCTCCTTCTGCTCGCCCGCCTGGATGCGGGCCAGCATCTCGTTCAGCGAGCCGCGCGCCGCACCCATGGCGGCGGCCGCCTTCTCGCGCAGCTTGCGCTGGCGGAACTCGCTCACCTCGCGCGCGCGCGCCTCGCCGTCCACGGCGATCAGGTTCTCGCCCGCGCTCGGCACGCCCGAGAGGCCCAGCACCTCCACCGGCACCGAGGGGCCGGCGGCCTTCACCTGCTGGCCCTTGTCGTTCACCAGGGCGCGCACACGGCCCCATTCGGCCCCGGCCACCACGATGTCGCCCTGCTTGAGCGTGCCGCGCTGCACCAGCACCGTCGCCACCGGGCCGCGCCCGCGGTCGAGCTTGCTCTCGATCACGGTGCCCTCGGCCGGGCGGTCGGGGTTGGCGCGCAGGTCGAGGATTTCGGCCTGCAGCAGGATGGCCTCCAGCAGCTTGTCGAGGTTGGTGCCCTTCAGCGCGGAGACCTGCACCTCCTGCACATCGCCGCCGAGGGATTCCACCACCACCTCGTGCTGCAGCAGCTCGTTGCGCACGCGGTCGAGGTTGATGCCGGGCTTGTCGATCTTGTTCACGGCCACGATCAGCGGCACATCGGCGGCGCGCGCGTGCTTGATGGCCTCGATGGTCTGCGGCATCACGCCGTCGTCGGCCGCCACCACCAGCACCACCATGTCGGTGACCGAGGCGCCGCGGGCGCGCATGGCGGTGAAGGCCTCATGGCCCGGCGTGTCGATGAAGGTGACCTTCTGCCCGCCCGGCACCTCGACCTGATAGGCGCCGATGTGCTGGGTGATGCCGCCGGCCTCCTTCGCGGCCACGTCGGTCTTGCGCAGCGCGTCGAGCAGGCTGGTCTTGCCGTGGTCCACATGGCCCATGATGGTGACCACGGGCGGGCGGGGCTGCAGCGCGCCCTCCTCGTCCACCGCGCCCTCGAGGCCGAGCTCCACGTCGTCCTCCGCCACGCGCTTCACACGGTGGCCGAACTCCTGCGCCACCAGTTCGGCCGTGTCGGCGTCGATGGTCTGGGTCAGCGTGGCCATCACGCCCATGCGGAACAGCGCCTTCACCACCTCGCCGCCGCGGGCGGCCATGCGGTTGGCGAGTTCCTGAACGGTGATGGTCTCGGGGATCACCACGTCGCGCACCACGCGCTCGGCGCCGGAGCGCAGGCGCTGCAGCTCGGCCTGGCGGCGCTCGCGCTCGCGCGCGCGGCGCATGGAGGCGAGCGAGCGGCTGCGCTCGTCCTCGCCCTCCAGCGCGGCGGCCACGTCGATGCGGCCCTCGCGCCGGCGTTCGCCGGCCAGCGGCGTCTTCTTCGCGGGCGCGGCGGCGGGGCGCTTGGCGCCGGCGGCGGCGCCGGGGCGGCGCGCGGGGCCGCGGCGATCCTCCTCGTCATCGGCGCGGGCGCGCGGGTTCAGGCTGAGCCGGGCGGCCGGCGCGGCGGAGGGCGGCGGGCCGCTCGGGCGCAGGGCCGGCCCGGGCTGGGCGCGGGCGGCGAGCGGGGTGACGCGCGGCGCGGGGGTGCGGGGCGCGACAAGCGGGTTGACCTCGGGCGCGGCGGGCTCGGGCCGGGCGGGCGCGGGGCGGGCCTCCGCCGCGGGTTCGGCGGGCTTGGGCGCCTCGCGCGCGGCGCGGGCGGCCTCGGCCTCGGCGCGCTGGCGCGCCTCCTCCTCCGCGCGCTGGCGCGCCTCCTCCTCGGCCTTCTGGCGGGCGGCCTCCTCGGCGGCGCTGCGCAGCATCAGCGCCTGGCGCTCCCGCGCCTCGCGCTCGCGCTGGGCCTCGAGCCGGCGCTGCTCCTCCAGCACGCGCTGGCGGATGGCGAGTTCGGCGGGCGTCAGCGGCCGGCCGGGGCTGGGCGCGCCGGGGCGGGCGGCGGCCGCGCCGGGGCGGGCGGGCGCCGCACCCGGGCGGGCGGGCGCGGCCGGGCTCGCGGGGCGCGGCGCGGCCGCCGGGGCGCGCAGCGTGCCGCCGGCCGCCGGCGCGCCGCCCGCACCCGCGGGCGTCGGGGCGCGCTTCTTCACCACCTCGACCTGGACGACCTTCGAGCGCCCATGGCTGAAGCTCTGGCGCACGCTGCCGGCGTCCACCGTCTTGCCGATTTCCAGCCGGCCCGCGGGCCGCAGGCTCAGCCGGTTCTTCGCCGAATCCTGATCGTTCTGGTCGCTCATCCGCCGTTCCGAACTCCGCGGGGGCAAGTCTCGCCCGTCCCGCAAAAACGCATTCCGCGCGATGCCCCTACGCCGGCGCCGCGCCCTGTTCAATCGCCCCCGGCGCGAAACCGGCGAGTCTCGCCGCTTCCGCGCGCAGGGCCTCCGCGAGCCCGCCGGGGGCCACCGCCACATGGACGGCCCGCTCCCGCCCGAACACGGCGCCGAGCTCCGCCGCCGTCAGCGCCAGCACCACGGGCAGCGCATGGCCGCCCTGCAGACGCTCGCGTTCCGCCGGGCTGCCGTCGCTGGCCTGGACCAGCAGCGCCACGCGCCCGGCCCGGAGCCACTCCAGCACCGCCTCCCGGCCCGCCACCGCCGCACCGCTGCGCCGCGCGAGGCCCAGGAAGTCCCGCAGGCGGCCCCGCAGCGCCGCCGCGACGCGCGCAGGGAGATCAGCCGGCGCCACCACCGGCCCCCGCGCCGCCCGCGCGAACGCCCCTTGCTTGAGGGCGCGGGCCAGCACCGCTTCCTGCGGCAGCAACCATAGGCCCCTGCCCGGAAGGCGTCCACCGGGATCGGGCACGACTTCGCGCCCGGGGCCGAGCACGAAGCGCAGCAGCCGCTCCTTCGGCAGCACCTCCCGCGTCACGATGCAGCGGCGCAGCGGCCCCCGCTCGCGCGCGATGGCGTCATCGGGCAGCGGGGAGGCCTCCTCCTCGGCCGGGGCGTCAGGCAGGCGCGCCACCCTCCTCGCCCTCGAACCAGTGGGCCCGCGCGGCCATGATGACGGCGTTCGCCGTCTCCTCGTCCATCGCGCCCTCGCCCAGGATCTCGATCAGCTCGTCCGAGGCGAGGTCCGCGAGGTCGTCCATCGTCTTGATGCCCGCCTCGCCCAGCGCCACGAGCTGCGCGTTGGTGAACACCTCGAGGCCGAGCAGCGCGTCGTCCACGCCCAGCGCCACGCGCCGTTCCGCGAGCTCCGCCTCCTTCGCCTCGAGATGGGCGAGAGCGCGGCGCTTGAGCTCGGCCGCGATGTTCTCGTCGAAGCCCTCGATGGAGGCGAGCTCCTCGTCCTCCACCTCGGCGATCTCCTCGATGGAGCCGTAGCCCTCCGTGACCAGCAGCCCCGCGATCACGTCGTCCACGTCGAGCGCCTCGACGAAGAGGCTCGAGCGGCGGCGGAAATCCTCCTGCCGGCGCTCGCTCTCGCCCGCCTCGGTCAGGATGTCGATGTCGTAGCGCGTGAGCTGCGAGGCGAGCCGCACGTTCTGCCCGCGCCGGCCGATGGCGAGGCTGAGCTGCTCGTCGGGCACCACCACCTCGCAGCGCTTGTTCTCCTCGTCGAGCACCACCTTGCTCACCTCGGCGGGCGCCATGGCGTTGACGATGAACGTCGCGATGTCGGGGCTCCAGGGGATGATGTCGATCTTCTCGCCCTGCAGCTCCGCCACCACCGCCTGCACGCGCGAACCGCGCATGCCCACGCAGGCGCCCACCGGGTCGATGGAGCTGTCGCGGCTGATCACCGCCATCTTCGCGCGCGAGCCGGGGTCGCGCGCCACCGCCTTGATCTCGATGATGCCGTCGTAGATCTCGGGCACCTCCTGGGCGAAGAGCTTGGCGAGGAAGCCCGGATGCGTGCGGCTGAGGAAGATCTGCGGGCCGCGGGGTTCCTCGCGCACGTCGTAGATGTAGGCGCGCACGCGGTCGCCGTTCTTGAAGGCCTCGCGCGGGATGCACTCGTCGCGGCGCAGCAGCGCCTCGGCCCGGCCGAGGTCCACCATCAGGTTGCCGTACTCGGTGCGCTTGACCGTGCCGTTCACGATCTCGCCCACCCGGTCCTTGTACTCCTCGTACTGCTTCTTGCGCTCCACCTCGCGCACGCGCTGCACGATCACCTGCTTCGCGGTCTGCGCGCCGATGCGGCCGAAGTCGATCGGCGGCAGCGGATCCACGATGTATTCGCCGACCTGGATGCCGGGCTTGATCTTCTGCGCGATGCGCAGCGGCATCTGCGTCTCCTCGTCCTCCACGGCGTCGTCGGGCACGACGAGCGTCCAGCGGGAGAGCTTGACCGCGCCGGTCTTGCGGTCGATCTCGGCGCGGATGTCCTTGTTCTGGCCGTAGGTCTGGCGGCCGGCCTTGCCCATGGCCAGCTCCATGGCCTCCAGCACCTCCTCGCGCTCGATCATCTTCTCACGCGCGACGGCTTCTGCCACTTGCAGGAATTCGGGGCGGGGAATCGCGTGGTCGAGGGCCATCTCGTTCAGTTCCTCGTGGCGGTCTGAGACGCCGCGGTCGCGGCGATGAGTTCGTCGGTCAGCACCAGCTTGGCGCGGCGGATGTTGGCGCGCGGCAGCGCCACCTCCCCGCCCTCGTCAAGCCTGAGGCGCGCGGTCTCGGCGTCCGCGCCGATCACGCGGCCGCGGAAGCGCTTGCGCCCCTCCATCGGGATGTCCAGCTCCACCGTCGCCAGATGGCCGGCGAAGCGTTCCCAGTCCTTGGTGCGGGTCAGCGGGCGGTCGATGCCGGGGCTCGAGACCTCCAGCACCCATTCGGCCTTGATCGGGTCCGCCACGTCGAGCACGGCGCCGATGGCGTGGCTGATCGCCTCGCAATCCTCGACGGTGAAGGGCGCGCCGTCCGCGCGGTCGGCCATCACCTGCACGGTGGGGCGTTCCTTGCCGCTGACCTGCACGCGCACGAGCTCATAGCCCATGTGCTCGATGGTGGGCGCCACGAGATCGGCGATGCGGGCGTCGAGCCCTTCGTGGCGGGGACGTTCGATGCTCAAAAACAAAAAAGGCGGCCCCGGAAGGCCACCCCCCTGATGGATCAGATGGTGTGTATGCGCGTGATATGCGCCTTCCGCGGCCCGCATGCAAGGGCGAAGCGCGCGGCGCCGCCACGGGTAGCCGCACCCCTTTCCGGCGCGCGGCACCGCCTTCGGCAGCCGCACCCCTTTTCGGCGCGCGGCTACGCCTTCGGCAGCCGCACCCCTTTTCGGCGCGCGGCTACGCCTTCGGCAGCCGCACCCCTTTTCGGCGCGCGGCTACGCCTTCGGCAGCCGCACGACGAACCGCGCCCCGATCACCCTGCCCGCGGCGTCGCGGCGGTTCTCGGCGGCGATGCGCCCGCGCAGCCCCTCGATGATCTGCTTGGAGATGGACAGGCCCAGCCCCGAATGCTGGCCGAAGCGTTCGCCGCGCGGGCGTTCGCTGTAGAAACGCTCGAAGATGCCCTCGAGCTTCGCCTCGGGGATGCCAGGCCCCTCGTCCTCCACCACCACCTCCACCTCCGCCCCCGCCTCGCGCGCGCGCAGCCACACCCGCCCGCCCTCGGGGCTGAAGGAGACGGCATTGCCCAGCAGGTTGCGGAACACCTGCACCAGCCGGTCCTCCACCCCCATCGCCACGAGCTGTTCGGGCACCTCCAGCTCCATCACCGGGTCCGCCTCCTCGCGGGTGGTGTTGTGCAGCTCCACCAGCACGCCGAGGATGGGGGCGAGGTCCACCGGCTCGGCCACGGCGCGCGAGAGCTCGGCGTCCACCCGCGAGGAATCGGCGATGTCGCCGATCAGCCGGTCCATCCGCACCGCGTCGTTGGCGATGATGGAGAGCAGCCGGCGCTGCTGCGCCGGATCCTCAACCCGGCGCAGCGTCTCGATGGCGCTGCGCACGCTGGTCAGCGGGTTCTTGAGCTCGTGCGCCACATCGGCGGCGAAGCGCTCGTTCGCGTCGATCCGCGCCCAGAGCGCGCGCGCCGCCTCCTGCAGATCCCGCGCCAGGATGCCGATCTCGTCGTTGCGCGCCAGAAGATCGGCCGGCACGGAGCCCGCGCGCCCCTTGCCCTGGCGCATCTCCGCCGCCGCGGCGGCCAGGCGCAGCATCGGATTGGCCAGCGTCTGCGCGAGGAAGAGCGAGACCGCCACCGTCAGGATCAGCGCGATGACGAACAGCCCGAGCACGCTCGCGCGGATTTCGAACAGCCGCGCATCCACCTCGCGCGCCTCGCGCGTCAGCAGCACGATGCCCACCGCCTGCGCGCCGCGCCGGGCGGGCTCGGCCACGCTCACCAGCAGCCGCCCGTCGGGGGTGCGGCGGATATAGGGCGTCACCCCGCCCTCGAGCGCGAGGCGCAGCTCCGCCTGGCGCTCGGGGCCGAGATCGGGCTGCCAGTCGAAGCTCTGCGCGTCCGGCGTCGTGTCCAGCACCACGGGCGTGCGCGCCTGGCGCGGCAGCAGGCCGAGCACCCTCTCGTAGAGCCCGGCCAGCGTGTCGGAGAAGGCGCCGCGCGGGGCGGGCGGGGGCAGCGGCTCCGTCACCACCGCCCCGCCCGCGCTCTCGCGCACGCGGCTGTCGGCGACCACGAGGCCCGCCGTGTCGAACAGCCGCGCCTGGGTGTTGGGCGAGGGCTCGACGAGGCGGCGCAGCAGCGGCCGCGCCTGTTCGGGCACCAGGCTCGCGCGGTCGTCCTGCACGCGCACCGCCGCCTCGGCGATGGCGCCGGCGTAGATGCGCGCCTGGGTGCGCATCGCCTCCACCTCCGCGGCCAGCAGCCCGTCCTGGTACTGGTCGAGGTAGAGCAGCGCCGCCGCCAGCAGCGCGGGCGGCAGCGCGTTCACCAGCAGGATGCGCCGCAGGAGCGGCGAGACGAGGCGACGCCGCCGCGGCGGGGCGGCCGCCTCCTCGGGCTTCAGGAGCGGGGCTTCGGGCATGGCCGCGAGCTTAGGTCAAAACCCGCGGCCGCGGGCAGCGCCCCGCATCACCCCCGCCGCGCCAGCAGCGCCCAGAGCCGCGGCCCCAGCAGGGCCAGCAGCGCCACGCCGAGGATCGCCGCGCTGCCCGGCCGCGTGAGGAACACGCTCCAGTCGCCCTCGCTGATGGTCAGCGCCTGGCGCAGCGCCTGTTCGGCCATGGGCCCCAGGATCATGCCGATCACCACCGGCGCCACGGGGAAGTCGAAGCGGCGCATGAACATCCCGATCGTCCCGATGGCGTAGAGCAGGATCAGGTCCACCACCGAGTTCGAGATGCCGTAGGTGCCGATGGTGGCGAAGACCAGGATGCCCGCGTAGAGCTGCGGCTGCGGGATCTTCAGGATCCGCACCCACAGCCCCACCAGCGGCAGGTTCAGCACCACCAGCATCACATTGGCGATGAACAGGCTCGCGATCAGCGTCCAGACCAGCTCGCCCTGGCTCTGGAACAGCAGCGGCCCGGGCTGGATGCCGTAGGACTGGAAGGCCGAGAGCATGATCGCCGCCGTGGCGCTGGTGGGCAGGCCGAGGGTGAGCATGGGCACCAGGATGCCCGCGGCGGCGGCGTTGTTCGCGGCCTCGGGGCCCGCCACGCCCTCGATGGCCCCGGTGGTGCCGAACTCGTGGCGGTGCTCGGGCTTGGCCAGTTTGCGCTCGACGTAATAGCTCAGCATGGTCGGCATCTCGGTGCCGCCGGCGGGCATCACGCCGAAGGGAAAGCCGAGGCCCGCCCCGCGCAGCCAGGGCCAGAAGCTGCGCCGCGCATCGGCGCGCGAGAGCATGACGGAGCCCACGGGCAGCACCTCCGCCTTCCCCTCGCGGTGGCGCCAGGCCATGTGCAGCGCCTCGCCCACGGCGAAGAGCGCCACCGCCACCAGCACCACGTTCACCCCGTCCAGCAGCTCGGGCACGCCGAAGGTCAGGCGCGGCTGGCCGGTCTGCAGGTCTATCCCCACCAGGCCGAGCATCAGCCCGAAGAACAGCGAGGCGAGGCCGCGCAGCGCCGAGCCGCCCAGCACCGCCGAGACGGTGACGAAGCAGAGCACCATCAGCGCGAAATACTCGGCCGGGCCGAGCATGAGCGCGAGGTCCACGATCACCGGGCCGAGGAAGGCGAGGCCGAGCGTGCCCACCGTGCCGGCGACGAAGCTGCCGATGGCCGCGGTGGCCAGCGCCGGCCCCGCGCGGCCGTGGCGCGCCATGCGCGCGCCCTCCAGCGCGGTGATGATGGAGCCGCTCTCGCCCGGCGCGTTCAGCAGGATGGAGGTGGTGGAGCCGCCATACATCGCCCCGTAGAACACGCCGCAGAACAGGATGAAGGCGCCGGTGGCGCTCACCTGGAAGGTGATGGGCAGCAGCAGCGCGATGGTCAGCGCCGGCCCGATGCCCGGCAGCACGCCCACCGCCGTGCCGAGGAAGCAGCCCAGCATCGCCCAGGCCAGGTTGGTGAGCGAGAAGGCGTGCGAGAAGCCGAGCGCGAGCCCGTTGATCGCCTCCATCACACCGGCTCCCGCCCGAGGAGCTGCAGAACGAGGCCCTCCAGCACGCCCGCGCCGATGTTCACGCCCAGCGCCTCCACGAACAGGAACCACACGGCGAGGCAGAGCGGCACGCCCAGCAGCAGGTCGCGCGCCGCGTGGCGGCTGCCGAAGCCCGCCGCCACCAGGGCGAACTGCGCCGCCGCCGCCAGCGAGAAGCCGAGCGGCCCGATCAGCAGCAGGTTCGCGACCAGCCCCGCCCCCACCAGCGCCAGCGCGCGCCGGTTGGGCGGCCCGGCCTCCACCACCTCCGCCAGCGTCGCGGACCAGCCGCCGCGCAGCGCCGCCCCCACCAGCAGCAGGCCGAGCAGCGACAGCCCCCCCGCCACCAGATAGGGCACGAGCTTCGGCCCCACCTGCGCGTAGATCGGCGAAGTCGGGATCGCCGCCGCCTGCCAGAGGCCCAGCAGGCCGAGCAGCAGCACGAAGAGGCCCGCCGAGAGATCGGGCCAGGAGGGACGGAGGCTCATGTGCGGCGACGCTTCCCCAGCGGTTTTCCCGGTGATGGCAGGCCCGGTCGAACACCGGGCTGGCGGGCGGATGGCAAGCCCGTCACCCGTTGCGCGGGCAGCGCGTCACGGCTTCGCGTGGCGCGCCCAGAAGGCGGGAATCTCGGCCCCGTCCACCTTGCCCCAGCCGGCGGCCGAGGCCTCGTCATAGACGGCGAGCGCCCGCTCGGCGAGCGGCAGGCCGAAGCCGCGCGCCCGCGCCTCCTCGATCATGGTGCGCAGATCCTTGCGCATGCCGTCCATGTCGAAGGTGGCGGGGCCGGCGGATTCGCCCGCCATCACCTTCGCCACCACCCCCGCTCGGGACTTCAGCGCGTTGGAGCCGCCCGAACTGTCGGCGAAGATGTCCACCAGCAGCGCGGGGTCCGCGCCCAGATGGCGCACCAGCGCCATCGCCTCGCCCAGCCCCTGCCAGTAGAGGACGAGCGGCAGGTTGATGGCGAGCTTCATGCTCGCCCCCGCGCCGGCCGGGCCGATGTGCTCCACCCGCCGGCAGAGCGCCTCGAGGATGCGGCGCGCCCGCGCCACCGCCCCCGCCTCGCCCCCGGCCAGGCCGAGCAGCTTGCCCTGCAGGGCGGGCCCCACCGTGCCGCCCACCGGGCATTCGACGAACTCCCCGCCCGCCGCCGCCACGCGCGCGGCGAGCGCGATCTCCACCTCCGGCCGAACCGTGCTCATCTCGATGAAGAGCGTGCCGGGCTTCGCCCCCGCCAGCAGCCCCTCGGGGCCGCCATAGACGGCCTCGATGGCCGCAGAATCGGTGAGGATCGTGATCACCGCCTCCGCCGCGCCGGCCAGCGCGGCGGGGCTTTCGGCCACGCGCGCGCCGAGGGCCGCGAGCGGCTGCGCCTTCTCCGGGCTGCGGTTCCAGACCGCGACCTCATGGCCCGTCTCGAGCAGCCGCTTCGCGATGGCGGCCCCCATCCGGCCGAGGCCGGCCACGCCGATCGCCATGCCGCGCGGCCCCGTCAGGTCACGAGGCCGAGGTCGCGCAGCACCGCCTCGGTGGCGGCGGTGTCGGCCTGGATGAACTGCTCGAAGGCGGGGCCGGCGAGGAAGGCGTCCTCCCAGCCGCGGGTGGCCAGCAGCTCGCGCCAGGCGGGCAGGCCGGCGATCTCGGTCATCAGCGCCGTCAGCGCGGCGCGCTGGCTGGCGTTGATGCCGGGCGCGCCGAACACGCCGCGCCAGTTGCTCGCCACCACATCCACCCCGCTCTCCTTCAGCGTGGGGATGTTGGGGTCGCTGCGCGTCTCGCCCGTGGTGGCCAGCGCGCGCATCCGCCCCGCGCGGATCTGCTCGGCGAACTCGGAGAAGCCGGAGATGCCCGCGCGCACCTGCGCGCCGAGGATCGCGGCCTGGGCCGGGCCGCCGCCGGCGAAGGCGACATAGCTGCCCTCGCGCGCCTGGCGTCCCAGGGCGCGCAGCATCTGGCCGAGGATGATGTGGTCCGTCCCGCCCGCGCTGCCGCCGGCCACCGAGACGCGCCCCGGCGCCTCGCGCAGCGCGGCCAGAAGGCCCTGGATGTCGCGGATGTCGCTCTGCGCCGGCACGACGATGACGCCGACCTCGGCCGTCATCCGCGCGATCGGCGTCACGTCCTTGAGCCCGACGGGGGTGCGGTTGGTCAGCACCGCGCCGACCATCACGGAGCCCGCCACCATCAGCGCATCGCCCCGGCCGCGACGCTGCGCGACGAAGCGCGGCAGCCCCACCGTGCCGCCCGCCCCGCCCACATTCTCGAAGGCGAAGCTGCCGACAAGGCCGGCCTGGCGCGCCACCTGCTCGATGGCGCGGCCGAGCCCGTCCCAGCCGCCGCCGGGCCCGGCGGGGATGAACATGGAGAGGCTGGCGAAGCGCTGCTGCGCCAGCGCGGGCAGGGCGAGGCCGACCGGCGCGAGCGCGGCGCCGGCCAGAAGGGTGCGGCGGCGCATGGCTCAGCCCTCCAGCGCGAGAACGGAGAGGAAATGCGCCACCAGCGGCTCGAGCCACCCCTGGTCGCGCAGCGTGGCCAACTGGTCCCCGGACAGACGCATGAATCCCTCCCTGTGCACCGCGCAAAACCCCTGCGCGCGCGGCGTCGCCCCGCCATTCTCGGCCGGCAGGGCGGCCGGTGCCAAGAGGCCCCACCGCGCCAGCCCCGCCCCGAAGCCCTGCGCGGCGAGCAGCCCCTCCTCCAGCAAGCGGGCGAAGCGGAAGGCGCGCTCGGCGAGCGGGGTGGGGCGGCCGGCCGCGTCGAAGAGCGGCTCGCCCTCCGTCTCCGAGAGATGCGGCGCGCCGGGGTCGATGCAGAGGGCGAGCTCCTCCCGCCCCGGGGCGAGCCGGGCGAGCAGGAAGGGGTAGCGCCGCAGGTAGCGCGGCACATGCGCCCCGGGGCGCGGGCCGGGCCAGAGCAGATGCGGCGCATGCGGCGGCTCGGGCGCGAAGACCACGGGGGCGTGGCGGGCCGCGCGGCCGATCTCGTCGAGCGCGAGCGGCAGGGGCTGCGGCGCGGCGAAGCCCGGCCCCGGGTCGCGCCAGCGCAGCCGCCCGTGCCGCGCGGCGGAGAGCGGCTCCAGCGCGCCATAGATGGGCGGCAGGGTCATTCGCGGCTCCCGATCCTGGATTTCAGCGAGGGCATGGCGCGCGGGCGCGCGGCGTGGAAGGATCGCACAGCCGGCGCGGGGCCGGAAGAACCCGGGCGGCCGCCCGGACACGATGATGGGCGAGGAAGAGAAGAAGGCATGTCCGAGAATGACGGCGAGCGCCGCGACGGCGCCATGAACGACAGCGCCGCGAATCGGCCCAGGCTGGGCCGTCGCCTGCTGGTGGCCCGCGCGGCCTCGGGCGCGGGGATGGCGGCGCTGGCCGCCGCACCGGCCGCGGCGCAGTCCGGCCGCTCCGACAGCGACCCGAACGACCGGCCGGGCTATGGCCGCAGCGGCTTCACGGACAGCGACCCCACGGACGGCCCCGGTCGTGGCCGCGGGGTCATCCAGGGCCGCCCCCGCACCGGGATCACGGACAATGACCCCTCCGACGGGCCCGGCTATGGCCGCGGCGGCGGGCGCCTCCGCACCGGGCTGACCGACAGCGACCCCTCGGACGGGCCGGGCTATGGCCGTGGCGGCGGGCGCCTCCGCACCGGGCTGACCGACAGCGACCCCTCGGACGGGCCGGGCTACGGCCGGCGCGGGCGCTGAACGGGCTTCCGCGACGCGGCGCTTGACGCCCACCCGCCCCGCGCGGGCATGATCGCGCGAACCGGCGCGGCAAGCCGGCAGGAAGGCACGGCCCATGAGCGATTCCCACGAAGATCCGAAACTCTCGCGCCGCTTGCTGGTGCTGCGCGTGGGCACCCTCGCCGGGGCAGGCGCGGCCGTCTCGGCCTGCGTGGCCCCGGCGCCGGGCTATTACGCCCCGGCCGCGCCGGTGGTGGTGGCCCCGCCCCCGCGCGGCACGGGCATCACCGACGCGGACCCCTCCGACGGCCCGGGTTTCGGCCGCGGCGGCTATCGCGGCAACCGCGTCCGCACCGGGCTGACCGACGCCGACCCCTCCGACGGGCCGGGCTACGGCCGCGGCGGCTACAGCGGCAACCGCGTCCGCACCGGGCTGACCGACGCCGACCCCTCCGACGGGCCCGGATTCGGGCGCGGCGGCTATCGCGGCAACCGCATCCGCACCGGCATCACCGACGCCGACCCCTCCGACGGCCCGGGCTACGGCCGCGGCGGCCGGCGCTGGTGAGCGGGGCGCGATGAGCCCCGAGGGCGGCGCCGGGAACGCCCGCCTCGCGCCCGCAGGGCCGGACGCCGCCGGCCCCGGGGCGGAGAGCCTCGCCGAATGGGCCTTCGGCCTCGCCTTTCCGGGCCTCTCCGTCGAGGAGGCGCTGCGCCTGCGCGAAGGCACGGCCTGGCGCCACTTCCCCGCCGCGCGGCCCGACGCCTTCGCGGCGCTTCTCTCCACCGCCGATCTCGACGCCCATCTGCGCACGGACGGGGCGCGCAGCCCGCGCGTCTCGATGGCCGACGATTCGCGCGAGGGCAGCGCCGCCGTGCCCGAGCACGAGTTCTGCCTGCCCGATGGCCGGGTGGACCTGCCGCGCCTGCTGCTGCGCTTCGACGCGGGCGCCTCGCTCGTCGTCTCGCAGTTCCAGGAGACGCATCCGCCGCTCGCGCGCTTCTGCCGGGGCCTCGAGAAGCTGTTCCTGCACGGGGTGCAGGCCAACATCTACCTCACGCCCCCCGCCGCCCAGGGCTTCCGCACCCACTACGACACGCATGACGTGCTGGTGCTGCAGGTGGAGGGCCGCAAGCGCTGGCGCATCTGGGACGGCGAGCGCGTGCCCCGCCCCACCCGCCGCACCCCCTGGCCCGGCGGCATGGCGCCCGAGGGCGAGCCGCACACCCTCACCCTCTCCCCCGGCGAGGCGCTCTACATCCCGCGCGGGGTGATGCACGACGCCGCGACCGAGCCGGGCGAGCCCTCGCTGCACATCACCGTGGGCTTCCTCGATCCCTGCTGGGCCCAGGCGCTGCGCGCCCTGCTGGACGATGCGGAGCTGACCGACCCCGCCCTGCGCGAATCCGTGCCCACCTGGCGCTTCGGCGAGGCGGCGCTGGCCGAGCGCCTGGGCGAGATGCTCGCGCGCCTCTCCGGCCCCGCCATGGCGGAACGGATGCAGAATCTTCTGCTCATGCAGCTTGCGAACGATCGCCAGCCCCTGCCCGCGCGCGGCCTCTTCGCCCCCATGCCCGAGGGGCGGCTGCGGCTGGCGGACGGGATGCATCACCACCTGATCCTGGGCGAGGACGGCACGGCCGCCCTGCACTGGGCCGGTGGCGCGGAGCCGCTGACCCCGGCCCAGGCCGAGGAACTCGCCGCCCTTGCCGAGGGCGCCCTCCCCCGGGACCGGGATTTCGCCCGGGCCCTGTGGCGGCGCGGGCTGCTGGAACCCTGCGAGTGATGCGCCCGGCGTGACCGCCGGCGGAATCAGCCCAGCTTCGAGGCGATCCAGTCCTTCATCTGCCCCTTCGGCATGGCGCCCACCTTGGTGTCCACCGGCTTGCCGTCCTGGAACAGGATCATGGTGGGAATGCCGCGCACGGCATACTGGGTGGGCGTCACCGGGTTGTCGTCGATGTTGACCTTGGCCACCGTCAGCCGGTCCTGATACTCGGCGGCGATCTCGTCCAGGATCGGGGCCACCATGCGGCAGGGGCCGCACCACTCGGCCCAGAAATCCACCAGCACGGGGCCGGGGGCCTTGAGCACGTCCTGCTCGAAGCTCTCGTCGCTGACGGCTTTGGTGAGCTCGCCCATGGGGTGCGAATCCTCTTTCATTCTCCCGGCACAAGGTCGGGCCGCCGAGGCGGGCGGTCAAGCACCGCCCCGGCGTCATGCGCGCGGCGCATGGGAATCGAGAAGATCGCCGGGGATGGGCATGACTCGCGCGCCATAGGTCCAGACCAGCGCGCACTCCACCGCCCGGCCCGGGAAGGCCTGGCGCAGCACGGCGCGATAGGCGGCGAGCTGGCGCAGATAGCCGGGCGGCGCCTCCTCGGGCCGGGCGGGCGGGGGGCGGTTGGTCTTGTAGTCCAGCACCAGGATGCGCGTGGGCGTCACCAGCAGCCGGTCCACCACGCCCATGATCAGCCGCTCTCCCACCCGGCCGGCGAGCGGGGCCTCGGCGAGGCTGCCGGGCCCGAAGGCCTCGGCGATGGCGGGGTGCGCGAGCACGCCCAGCGCCTCGGCCAGGATCTCGGCCTGGGCGGCGGGGGTGAGCCCATGGCCCGGGCGGGCGAGGTGGCGGCGCGCGGCCTCCTCGCGCCGGGCTTCGGGCAGTTCGGGCAGGGATTGCAGCAGGGCGTGGACCAGGTTGCCGCGTCGGAAGCGCAGGCCGAGCGGATCGCCCGGCGCATGGGGCGGGGCGGGCGCGCCCGTCTCCGTCTCGTCCTCCAGATGCGAGGGGGTGGCGATGCGCGCGCCCGCCCCCTCGGGGGCCGGCTCGCGCGCCCAGTCGGGAAGCCCTTCCTCCGCGGCGGCCTCGGCGCGGGCCGGCTCCGCCCGGCGCGGCGCGGTCTGGGGGGTTTCGAGCAGCCGCAGCGTCGCGCCCTTGAAGCCGGTCGCCTCGGCGCCCCAGGCGCCGGGGTCGAAAGGCGCCTCCCGCGCCCCGGCCAGCCGCTCGAAAGCCGCGGCCAACTGGTCATACCAGCAGCCGGGGGCCGTGACGTGGCGATACCAGCCGCAGAGGATCAGCCGGTCCTCGGCGCGGGTCAGCGCCACATAGAGCAGGCGGTTCTCCTCCTCGCGCTCGCGCCGGGCGCGGGCGGCGTCGGCCGCCTCCAGCGCGGGGGCGGCGAAGCCCGTCTTGCGCGGGGCCCAGAGCGGCAGCCCCTCCTGCGTCCAGCGCCAGCCGCCCGAGGGGGGCGGGGCCGCGGTGGTGTCGGGCAGGATGACGATGGGCGCCTGCAGCCCCTTCGCGCCATGCACCGTCATCACCCGCACCCGGTCGGCCGCGTTCTCCGGCTCGCGCTTCACCTCCGGGGCGGCGGCGCGCAGCCAGTGGAGGAAATGCTGCAGCGAGGCTGGGTGCGCCCGCTCATGCGCGTGGGCGGCGTTGAGCAGCTCGTCCAGCGGGTCCGCCGCGTCGGGGCCGAGGCGGGCGAGCAGCCGGGCCCGCGCCCCGCGCTCGGAGAGCAGCTCGGCGATCAGCGCGGCGGGGGGCAGATGGTCGGCCCGGGCGGAGAGCTGCGCGAGGAGATCGGCCGCCGCGCCGATCGCGCTCTCCTCGCCGCGCCGGACCATCAGCGCCGCGTGCAGGCTGCCGCGCCGGCCGATGGCGAGTTCCATCAGCGCCTCGTCGTCCAGTCCGAAGATCGGCGATTTCAGCGCGGCGGCGAGCTGCAGGTCGTCCTGGGGCAGCAGGATCGCATCGAGGGTGGCCAGCACATCCTGCACCGCAAGCTGCTCGACGAGCTGCATGCGGTCCCGCCCGCCCACCGGCACCCCCATCTCCTTCAACGCGCGGATGAGTTGGGCGACGAAGGCGTTGCGCCGGCGCACCAGCACCAGGATGTCGCCGGGGCGGATGCGGCGCGGCGTCGCGGGGTCGCCCTCATGGCGGGCCTCGAGAGTCTCGTTCCCGATCATGTGGCGGATGCGCCGCGCCAGCACCCCGGCGAGCCGGGCGTCGGGGCCCGTCTCGGCGCCCGCCTCCTCGGGCACGTCCCATTCCGGCGGCTCCGCGCCCGCCTCGGCGCCGAGCAGCGGCCAGAGCTCCACCCGCCCCGCCGCGCCCTCGCGATCGGGCAGGTGGCGCAGCGTCTCGCCCTCCGGCACCACCCCTTCGCGCGCCGGCCCCTCGGCGAAGACCGCGTCCACGAAAGCGAGCACCGGGGGCGCGGAGCGGAAGGAGACCTCGAGCGGCACGCGGCGGAAGCCCTGCCCCGCCGCCCGCGCGGCCCGCTCGAAGCGCGCCGCCTCGCGCGGCAGGCCCTCGGCGTCGGCGCCCTGGAAGCCGAAGATGGACTGCTTCACATCGCCCACCGCGAAGACGGTGCGAGGCTGCGCCGGGTGCTCCGCCCCCTCCCCGGCGAAGAACTCCCCGGTCAGGGCGCGGGCGAGCCCCCATTGGGCGGGGTTGCTGTCCTGCGCCTCGTCGAGCAGCAGGTGATCGAGCCCGCCATCCAGCTTGTAGAGCACCCAGGCCGCGCCGGGATTCTCGAGCAGCCGCAGCGCGGCGGCGATCAGGTCGTCGTAGTCGAGCCGCCCGCTGCGCCGCTTCGCCTGCTGGAAGGCCTCCAGCACCGGATGGCCGAGTGCGACGGCGGCGAGCGTGGCGTCGCGCAGCGCCAGCGCCCGGCGGCGGGCGCCGATCTCCGCGAGCCGTTCGGCCTCCGCCCGCAGCACCGCGCGCCATTCCGCCACCCGCGGCCCCGCCTGCTGGGTGGCGAGGTTCCGATCCGCCCGCGGCTGCCCCTCGCCGGTGAGGAAGAGGTTCTCCCAGTCCGGCAGGGCCGCGAGCCGGCCGGCCTTGTCGAGCGCGAGGAAGCCGCGCAGCCGCGCACCGCGCTCCTGGTCGTTGCGGTTGCCGCTGAGCTGCAGCGCGCCGGCGGCGCGCGAGAGCGCGTCGCCGTCCATGCCCGTCGCCGCCTCGAGGTCCAGCGCATCGGGGCTCGCGCCCTGGGGCAGGCGCAGCAGCGCGTCGAGCCGCGCGGCCAACGCCCCGGGCCCCTCGGCCAGCGCGGCGGCGAGCCGTCCCGCCTCGCCGCGCAGCCCCGCGAGCAGCGCGGCGAGGCCGCGCGCATCCGCAAGCCGGGCCAGGGTCTCGGTCTCGGCCGTCTCGGGCAGCAGGGCGTCGCGCGCCGCGGCGATCTCGGCCGCGGCGTCCATCTCCTCGAGCACGGCGAAGCCGGGGGCGAGCCCCGCCTCCAGCGGGAAGCCGCGCAGCACGGACTGGGCGAAGGCGTGCAGGGTGGAGATGCGCATGCCGCCCGGCAGCTCCAGCACCTCGGCGAAGAGGCGGCGGGCGCGCGCCTCCTCCTCGGCGTCGGGCGCGCGGTCGAGCAGGGCGCGCAGCTCGGCGCGCAGCGCCTCGGGCGCGGCCACCGCCCAGGCGCCCAGGCGCCGGTTGAGCCGGGTGGCCATCTCCGCCGCCGCCGCCTTGGTGAAGGTGAGGCAGAGCAGCCGCCCCGGCGCGGCCCCGCCCAGCATCAGCCGCAGCAGCCGGTCGGTCAGCAGCTTGGTCTTGCCCGAACCGGCCGAGGCCGAGACGAAGGCCGAGACGGAGGGGTCCGCCCCGGCGCGCTGCGCGGCCTCGGCCGCCTCGCGGGGTGTGCTCATCCCTCCTCCCCCTCCGCGGCGGACCATTCGGCGCTGCGCGCCAGGTGGCGGTATTCCGGCGCCGCCCGCCGGCGCGGATGCGGCTGGGCGAGGAAGGGGGCGTCGCCGAAGAGGAAGCGCCCGGCGAGGCGGATCGCCGCGGCCTCGGCCTTCGCCAGCGTGGCGCGCAGGTCGAGGGCGAGGCGGCGGCGCTCGCCCGGCTCCAGCCCGCCCTGCAGCCGCCAGTATTCCAGCGCCGAGACGGGCCCCTGCAGGCCGGGAAAACCGCCGCGCTCGGCGATCAGCGCCTCGAGGGGGAGCTGCGGCGCGCCGCCGGTTTCCACCTCCTTCCTCTCCGGGGGCGTGCCGGTCTTGACGTCCACCACCCGCAGCGTGCCGTCGGTGAGCAGATCGAGCCGGTCGGCCCGGGCCTTGAGCTGCAGCACCCCGCCGGGGCAGGCGATGTCCGTCCCGCCCTCGATCTCCGCCACGCTGTCGGCCAGCAGCCCGGCCCTGCGGTCCTCGGCCTCGAGGAGGATCACCGCCTCGCCGATGCGCGCGAGGCGCGGGGCCCAGATGGCGCGCACCGGCGGGGGCGGCGGGGCGGCGCGCAGCGCCTCGCCCACCGCCTCCTCCCAGGCCGCGCGGGCGGCGGCCGGGGAGAAGGGGCGGCCGCGCAGCCTGGCCAGGAAGCGCTGCATGGCCCGGTGCACCAGCATGCCGTAATCCGCCGCGCCGGGCGCCTGCTCCAGCGGCTCGAGCGGCCTGAGCCCGAGCACATGGCGCGCATGCACGGCATAGGGATCGGCGATCAGCCGCGCGAGGTCGGTGACCCAGAGGCTGCGCGGCCGGGCGGCGCGCGGCGGGCGGGGCGCGGGGCGCTGGCAGGGCGAGACCTGGCCCGGCGCGTCCAGCGCCCGCGCCCAGGCCGCCTCCCGCGCGGCGGGCAGGGCGAGCCCCTGGCCGGAGAGGAAGATGTCGAGCCGGGTGAGCCAGCGCGCCGGCACGCTGGGCGCGCCGCCGCGGCGCGCCGCGCGCGAGAGCAGCGCGCGCCGCGCATTCGCCGCGGTCAGCAGGAAATCCGCCGCGACCCGGCCGATCCGCCCCTCCGGCGAGGGCAGGCCGAAGGCGGCGCGCATGGGCCGGCTCATCCAGGGGCCGGGATCGGCCGCCTGGGGCCAGATGGTCTCGTCCAGCGCGCCGAGCACGACGAGGTCGAAGTCGAGCAGCCGCGCCTCCAGAAGCCCGAGGATCTCCACCTGCGGGTGCAGCGCCGCGCCCTCCCGCCCGCGCGCGACGCGCGGGGCGCGCGTGACGCCCTGGGCGAGCAGCGCGTCGAACAGGCCCGGCCATTCGGCCGCCTCGAGCGGCGGCAGCTCCGCCAGCGCGGGGGGCAGGGCGGCGAGGTGGCGGGCCAGCGCCTCGCCCTCGGCCTGGGCGTAGAGGCGCAGCCCCCCGGGCAGGCTCGGGGTGGCGGCCAGCGCCTCGGCGGCGGCCAGATGCGCCTCCAGCAGCGCCGCCGGCGGCTGGCGGCCGGCGGCGGGCAGCGGGGCCAGCGCCGCCTCCAGCGCATCGAGCAGGGGCAGCGCCTCGGGCGGGCAGAGCGGGCGCAGCCCCTCGGGGCCCGGGGCCGGGGCCACGCCGCGCAGCGCCGCGACCTCCAGCGCGTGAACGAGGCGCAGGAAGGCGGGGCGCTCCATCCCGGCGGCGCAGAGCGGATGCTTGAGCAGGGCGAGCAGCGCCACCGGCCGCCAGCGCGCCGCCACCGCCGCCGCGATGAGGCGCAGGAAGCCGCCGGCCGGCGTCTCGGAGAGGGGCTGGCCCGCGCTGTCATCGGCCAGGATGCCGTGACGCGGCAGTTCCGCCGCCACCCGGCGGGCGAGGTCGCGATCCGGCGTCACCAGCGCGGCGCGCGCGCCGGGCGTCTCGAGCGCCCCGCGCAGCGCGAGCGCGATGGCGGCCGCCTCGTGCTGGGCGTCCGCCGCCTCAAGGCGCGAAAGGCCCTCGAGCGCCGCCGCCGTCGCCGCGCCGGGCCGCTGCCAGGGGCCGAGCGCGCCGGCGGGCAGCAGGGCGGCGCCGAGCAGGGCGGCGCGGGGGCTCGCCGCGCCCGGAATCCAGGGCTCGGCCGCGCCGGGCGCCGCGCCCATGCGCCGCAGCATGGCGCGCTGGCCGGCGAAGGGATGGGTGGGGGCCTCGGCCAGCGCCTCGTCCGGCAGGGCGGCGGTGGCGGGGTCCTCGCCCGCCAGCACCACGAAGCCCTGCGGCAGGCGGGTGGCGATGGTGCGCAGCAGATCGGCCGCGGCCGGGATGGTGCCGCCCAGGCCGATGCCCGCGGCGATCACGGCGTGCCGGGGCGGCGCCTCCTCCCAGGCGCGGCGCTGGGCGCGCAGCGCCATGACGCGCCGCACCCCGATGTCGAGCAGCCCCTGCGCGTCCAGCCATTCCTGCCAGGCGCGCACCGCGCCCCGGAGAAAGAGGGTGGTGATCTGCCAGTGGGTGGCCAGCCGCTCCGGGGCCAGCGCCTCCAGCCGCTCCAGCCAGCGGTGCTCGAGGAGGCGGTGGTCCTCCGGGATGGGCTCCGCCTCCTCCAGCGCGATCTCGTCCAGCAGCCGGCCGAGCTCGCCGCCCAGCGCCCAGGCGTGCTCGGCGGTGGGGGGGCCGCCGCGATGGGCGGGCCAGCGCGCGGCGAAGGCGGCCAGCACCGCCTGGCGGCGCAGGGGCTCGACGGCGGGCGGCAGGTCGAGCAGCGCGGGCAGGGCGAGCTCGTCCGCATCCTCCACCGACAGCCCGGCCAGCGGTCGCAGCCGCGGCAGCAGCAGCGCGGGGGCGTCGGCCTCGCGCAGGAAGGCGGCCTGCAGCGCGCGGCTGGCGCGGCGCGTGGGCAGAAGGATGGTGGCGGCGGCCAGCGCCTCGCCCGTGCCGAGCCGGGCGAGGGCGCCGCGCGCGAGCCCCGCCAGGAAGGGCTGGCCGGGCGCGATGGCATAGAGGCGCATGGGGCGGAGCCTATGGCGCGGCTGCGTCAGGAGCGGTCATGGCGCGAGCTCGGCGAGCCGCCGCTCGGCCCGCGCGAGATCCGGCGGGGTGGAGAGGTGGAACCACAGCCCGTCATGCACCAGGCCGAACAGCCGGCCCTCGGCGATGGCCGCATCGAAGCAGCGGTTCAGGCTGAAGCGGCCCGGCGCCTCGCCCGCCACCAGGGCGGGGGAGGCCAGCATCACCCCGCCATAGAGGAAGGGCGCGACCTCGCCGCGCCCGGGCCGGCGCAGCCGCCCGAGCGGGTCGAGCAGGAAATCCCCCCGCCCCACCTCGCCCTCCAGCCCGGCGGTGCGCACGAGCAGCAGCAGGGCCGTCATCCGCGCCGGGTCGAAGGCGCGGGCGAGGCGGGTGATGGCGGGGGTGGGCCCGTCCAGCCAGAAGGCGTCGCCATTGGCCAGCACGAAGGGCGCGGGCCCGAGCCGCGGCAGGGCCTGGCGCAGCCCCCCGCCCGTCTCGAGCAGCTCGGGCTCGAGCTGCAGCCGCGTGACGGGGGGCTGGCCGGCGCGGGCGGCCAGAGCGGCGGCCACCTTCTCGGCCTTCCAGTGCGCGTTCACCACCGCCTCCTCCACCCCCGCCGCGGCCAAGCGGTCCAGCGCGTGGTCGAGCAGGCTGCGGCCGCGCAGAGTGAGCAGGGGCTTGGCCGTCTCGGCGGTGAGGGGGCGCATGCGCTGGCCGAGCCCGGCGGCCAGCACCATGCCGCGGCGCGGGCCGCTCACGCCTGCGGCCCCCCGCATCATGCGGGGTTGCGCCGCCGCTCGGGCGGCACATGCGCGTCGAGGAAGGCGCGCAGCGGGGCGGCGGCGGGGTGCTCCAGCGCGCGCGCGAGCAGCGCCCAGCAGCGCGGCCCGTGCGCGAGGTAGTGCGGCTTGCCGTCGCGCCGGGCGAGCCGCACCCAGAGCGCCGCCACGCGCAGATGCCGCTGCGCGGCGCAGACGGCCATGGCGGCGACGAACTCCGCCTCCTTCAGCTCCGGCCGCAGGGCGAGGTAGCGGGCGAGGACGGCCTGCCGCAGCGCCGGCGCCACGTCGCGCCGCGCGTCCTCGACCAGCGAGACGAGGTCATAGGCCGGATGGCCCAGCGCCGCGTCCTGGAAGTCTATCACCGCCACGCCGCGCGGGGTGGGGATGAGGTTGGCCGGGAAATAGTCGCGATGCACGAAGCCCTGGCCGGCGAAGGGGGCGAGCATGGCGCGCAGCGCGGCGTCGAAGCCCGCGCGCAGCGCGTCATCCGGCGGGGCGCCGAACATGGCGGGCCACCACCAGTCGAGGAAGGTGGCCGCGGCCGCCGCGCTCATCCGCCCCGCATCCCAGAGGGGCAGGCCCGCCGGGGCCGGGGCGGCGGCGAGGCGGGCCAGCGTCTCGGCCGCGCCGAGATAGAGCGGCAGCGGATCGCCCCCCGCATCCAGCGCCTCGGCCATGCTGGCGGGGCCGAGATCCTCCACCAGCGCGGCCGGGGCGGCGGGGTCCACGGCCAGCACCGCCGGGGCGGGCACGCCGATGGCGTCGAGATGGGCGGCCACGCGCAGGAAGGCGTCGAGATAGGCGGGATCGGGCGTCTGCATCAGCAGCGCGGGGCGCGGGCCGCCATGCAGCCGCGCGTAGCGCTTGGAGGCGTCGGCCGGCAGGGGCTCGGGCCGGGCGGCGGCGAAGCCCGCGCGGGCGAGCAGCGTGGTCACCATCGCCCCTCCCAGCCGCGCAGCACCGCCTCGCGCGCGCCCTCATCGGCCGGATCCGGCGCAAGAGAGACGCGCAGCGCATCGGGCGGCGCAAGGGGGCCCAGCCGGTCGGGCCATTCCACCAGCACGATGCCCTCGCGCGCCTCCTCCCAGCCGAGTTCCTGCAGCCCGGCGGGGCCCTCGAGCCGGTAGAGGTCGAAGTGATGCGCCATCACCCCCCCGGGCAGCGGGTAGGACTGGACCAGGGTGAAGGTGGGGCTCGGCACCTCCAGCGCCGGCTCGCCGCTGGCGGCGCGCAGGAAGGCGCGGGCGAGGGCGGATTTCCCCGCCCCGAGCGGCCCCTCGAGCAGGATGGCGTCGCCCGGCCGCGCCCGGGCGGCCAGCCGCGCGGCCAGCGCCTCGGTGGCGGCGAGATCGGGCAGGCGAATCCGCATGGGCGGAGAGTGCCGCCCCGCGCCGTCCCGCGCCAGGGCCGGGCGCATCACCCCCCCAGCGCGGCCTTCACCAGCGGCCCGGCCTTGGCGAGGTCGAGGCTCGCGCCGTGTTTCGCGCGCAGCGCCCCCATCACCTTGCCCATGTCCTTCATCCCGGCCGCGCCGGTCTCGGCCACGGCCTCGGCGATGGCGGCGCGCATCGCGGCCTCGTCCATCTGCTGCGGCAGGAAGCTCTCGATCACGGCGATCTCCGCCTCCTCCTTCTCGGCGAGTTCGGGGCGGTTGCCCTGGCGGTAGAGCTCCACCGCCTCGCGGCGGGACTTCGCCATGCCCCGCAGCATGGCGAGGATGGCGGCATCCTCCACCGGCGGGCCCGGGCGGGCGGCGATGTCCACCTCCTTCAGCTTCGCCTGGATCATCCGCAGCGTGGCGGTGCGGGCGGCGTCCTTGGCCAGCATGGCGGCCTTGAGTTCGGCGGTGAAGCGTTCGCGCAGGGTCATGGCGCTGATCCTTGCCATTACGAAACGGAGGAGATTTCCCAGGCCCGGGGCTTTCCGCTGGACTTGGGAAGTGATTTCCCAGATAGTCTAGCCCATGCGCAGCGTGGAAGACATCCTCGCCCTCATGGGCGGGGCCGAGGCCGCCGCCGCCGCCTGCCAGGTGGGCACCGAGGCCATCCGCAAATGGCGGCAGGCCAAGGCCATCCCGGCGCGGCACTGGCCCGCCATCCTGGCCGCCACCGGCCTTTCCCTCTCCGAGATCCCCGGCGCCCCCGCCGACACGCCCAAGGACACGCCCATGCCCGACGCCATCCCCGAAGGCGCCACCGCCGCCCTGGTGCTGGAGGATGGCGCCGTCTTCTGGGGCCGCGGCTTCGGCGCGCACGGGCGCCATGTGGCCGAAATCTGCTTCAACACCGGCATGACCGGCTATCAGGAGACGCTGACCGATCCCTCCTACGCCGCGCAGGTGATCGTCTTCACCTTCCCGCACATCGGCAATGTCGGCGCCAATGCCGAGGACATGGAGGCGGCCACCCCCGTCTGCCGCGGCCTGGTCGTGAAGCAGGAGGTGACGGAGCCCGCCAACTGGCGCGCCAGCGCCCATCTCGACGCCTGGCTGAAGCGGCACGGCATCCCCGGGCTTTCGGGCGTGGACACACGCGCCCTCACCGCCCGCATCCGCGATGGGGGCGCGCCGCGCGGCGTGCTGCATTTCCCCGCCGATGGCCGCTTCGACATCCCCGCCCTTCTCGCCGAGGCCCGCGCCTGGCCCGGGCTCGAAGGGATGGACCTCGCCAAGGAAGTGACCGCCCGCCAGCCCTACACCTGGGAGGAGACGCGCTGGGCCTGGGGCGCGGGCTATGGGCGGCAGACGGCCCCGCGGCATCGCGTCGTGGCGATCGACTACGGCGCCAAGCGCAACATCCTGCGCTGCCTGGCCGATGCCGGCTGCGCGGTGACGGTGCTGCCCGCCACCGCCACCGCCGAGGAGATCCTGCGCGAGAAGCCCGACGGCGTCTTCCTCTCCAACGGCCCCGGCGACCCGGCGGCCACCGGCGCCTATGCCGTGCCCGCCATCCGGGCGGTGCTGGAGCGGAAGATCCCGCTCTTCGGCATCTGCCTCGGCCACCAGCTTCTCGCCCTCGCGCTCGGCGCGCGGACCTACAAGCTCGAGCGCGGGCATCGCGGCGCGAACCAGCCGGTGCAGGAGATCGCGACCGGCAAGGTCGAGATCACCAGCCAGAACCACGGCTTCGCGGTGGACCCGGCGAGCCTGCCGGCGAACGCCACCGTCACGCATGTCTCGCTCTTCGATGGCACCAATGAGGGAATCGCCGTGACCGACCGCCCCGCCTTCAGCGTGCAGTATCATCCCGAGGCGAGCCCCGGCCCCTCGGACAGCCACCACCTGTTCCATCGCTTCGTGGCGATGATGGATCAGGCCAAGACGGCTTGAGAAATCTTACTCGATTTGATATTATGTGTCGAATAATTTACTAAAAAGGCGACGATGGATCCGATCCGCAATCCCTACGCGCCTGGGGCGGGCTCCCAGCCCCCGGAGTTGGCGGGCCGAGAAGCATTGCTTGACGCGGCCAGCGTAGCCCTAGACCGCGTGAAGGCAGGACGGCATGAACGCAGCTTCATCGCTGTAGGCCTTCGTGGCGTAGGCAAAACAGTTCTGCTCAATCGTGTCAGGGAGTTGGCGGAGGCGCGAAACTATCGGTTAGCCCTGATCGAAGCTCGGGAAGATCAACCCCTTCCGCTCCTCTTGCTCCCGCATCTACGCCGCCTCCTGCTGGAGCTGGACCGGCTCGGCCAGCTCAGCGAGGTCGTCAAGCGCGCGCTTCGGGTATTCAAGTCGTTCCTCACCGCAATCCGGCTGCGGCAGGGTGACCTCGAACTCGTTCTGGACATTGATCCGGAGCGCGGCAGCGCGGACAGCGGCCAGCTCGACGCTGATCTCCCCGAGCTTTTTGTGGCGCTCGGACGGGCGGCCAAGGACAGAGGGGCGGCCGTTCTGTTGCTGATTGACGAGTTGCAGTACATCGCGGAGGACGAACTCGGCGCCCTCATCATGGCGCTGCATCGCACGGCGCAGGAAAGCTTGCCCGTACTTCTCGTGGCCGCAGGACTTCCACAGCTTGTCGGTCAAATGGGCCGCTCTAAATCCTATGCTGAGAGACTGTTTGCATTCCCGGAAATCGGCGCGTTGAACGATGCTGATGCGCGCCGCGCGCTGGCTGCTCCAGCCGCAAGCGCCGGCATAAGTTATACCGACGAAGCTCTGGACGAAATACTTGCACAAACGCAGGGATACCCCTTTTTCCTTCAAGAATGGGGATACTGTGCCTGGAATATTGCTCGGTTAAGTCCGATATGCAGACAAGATATCGATAAAGCGACGATTGAGGCTATACGAAAGCTCGATAGCAGCTTCTTCCGTGTCCGGTTCGACAGGCTGACGCCGCGAGAGAGGGATTACCTGCGGGCCATGGCGGATCTTGGAGATGGCCCCCTCCGCTCTGGCGACATCGCAGATCGGCTTGGGATCAGCGTCATGACGGCCGGCCCGTTGCGCGGCGGGCTGATCCGCAAGGGAATGATCTATTCGCCCGCCCACGGGGATACGGCCTTCACCGTCCCGCTGTTCGGCGCATTCATGAGGCGCAGCATGCCTGTCTGGAGCCCCCGCGCCGCGAGCAAGGATCGGCGGAAGCCATGACGATGTTCGACCTCACGGGCCGCGTCGCCCTCGTCACCGGCGGCAATGGGGGCATCGGCCTCGGCTTCGCGCGCGGGCTTGCGAAATGCGGCGCGGCGGTGATGGTGGCGGGCCGCAGCGAGGCGAAGAACGCCGCGGCGGTCGCGGCGTTGCGCGCCCTGGGCGCCACCGCCGATTCCGTGACGGTGGACGTGACCAGCCGCGAGAGCCTCGCCGCCATGGTGGAGGCCACGGCGGCGCGCTTCGGCCGGCTCGACATCCTGGTGAACAACGCCGGCACCAACATCCGCCGCCGCCCCGAGGAGGTGACGCCGGAGGACTGGCACACCGTGCTGAACACCAACCTGACCAGCACCATGTTCGCCTCCCAGGCCGCCTATCCGCACCTCAAGGCGCATGGGGTGGGGCGGATCATCAACAACGGCTCCATGCTCTCGATCTTCGGCATGCCGCTGCACGCGGCCTATGCCTCCTCCAAGGGCGCGGTGGTGCAGCTCACCAAATCCCTCGCCACCGCCTGGGCGAAGGACGGGATCACGGTGAACTGCGTGCTGCCGGGCTGGATCGACACGGAGCTGACCATCCGCGCCCGGCAGGACATTCCCGGCCTGCAGGAGAAGGTGGAGCAGCGCGCCCCCGCCGGGCGCTGGGGAACCCCCGCGGATTTCGAGGGCATCGCGGCCTTCTTCGCCTCCGACGCGGCGGCCTATGTCACGGGCACGGCCGTCGCGGTGGATGGCGGCTATTCCGTCAGCGGATGATCCGGTGCCCCTGCCCGGCTTCCTGCTGTTCGAGGGGTGGCCGCAGAACCCGCCGCGCGTGCTCTCGCTGCGCGAGACGGAGCAGTTCCTCCTGCTCGCGGCCTATCTGCTCTGGCGGCGGGATGTGGCGCCCATCGACGGCGAGGCGCTGGACAAGCTGCGCGGCGCCCTCTCGCCGCATCCGGTGCGCGAGCACAACAAGCAGTTCGGCCTCAACGTGATGGAGGCGGCGGTGGAGCGGCTCGTGCAGGCCGGGCTGATCGAGCTCGGCCGCATGGGGCTCACGCCCTCGCTCAAGGCGGTGGACGAGCTGGAGCGCGCGATGGCCGAGACCGGCAAGGATCCCGAGCGGGTGCTGCGCCGGATCCTGGAGGCGTGATGCCGAGCCTCGAGGCCCTGCTGCTCTTCGCCGCGCTCTCGCTCGGGCTTGCGCTCACGCCGGGGCCGAACATGCTCTACCTCGTCGCGCGCGCGCTGGCGCAGGGGCGGCGGGCGGGGATGGTCTCGCTGCTCGGCTGCCAGGCGGGCACGCTGGTGGTGATGCTGCTGGCGGCGGCGGGCATCACCGCTGCGCTCATGGCCATTCCCTATGCCTGGGATGCGCTGCGCCTCGGCGGGGCGCTCTACCTCGCCTGGCTCGCCTGGCAATGCGTGCGGCCGGGCGGGCAGCCGCTCTTCGCGCCGCGCCCGCTGCCGCCCGAGCCCGATGCGCGGCTGTTCTGGGTGGGCTTCGCCACCGCCGCGCTGAACCCCAAGGTGGCGCTGTTCTACGTCGCGGTGCTGCCGCCCTTCATCGAGCCGGCCGCGGGGCATGTGTTCCTGCAGGGCGCGGTGCTGGGCGCGGTGCAGATCGCCGTCGGCCTCGGCTTCGACGCGCTGCTGGTGCAGGGCGCGTCGGGCACGGCGCGCTTCCTCGCCGCGCGGCCGCTCTGGCTGGCGGCGCAGCGCTATGTGCTGGGCGGGGCGCTCGGGCTGCTCGCGGTGAAGCTCGCCCTCTCGGGGAGGCAGGGCTGATGGCGGAAACCCTCGTCCTCCTCCTCGCGGCGCTGGCGCTGCTGGGCGGCTGCACCCTGGTCGCCGTGGTCGCCACCACGGCGCTCGGGATGTTCATCGCGCGGCTGGAGGCGGCGCTGGGCACCTCCATGCTGCTGATGGGCACGCTGCTCTATGCGCTGGGCGGCAGCGCCTGGCAGGTGGTGGGGCTCGTCGGGCTCTCGCACGCGCTGGCGGGCGGGCTGATCTGGTGGAAGAACAGGCTGCGCGGGCGATGACCGAGACGCTCATCGCCCTCATGGCGCTCGCCTATTCGGGGCTGGTGCTGTTCGCGCTGGCGCAGGCGCTGCGCAAGCTGCTGCCGCCGATGCGCGCCGCGCTCGCGGCCTTCGCCCTGTCCTCGGCCGTGCATGGCGCGACGCTGCTCTTCCTCGAGGCCGGGCACCGGCTCATCGCCTTCGCGCTCTGGGGCGCGCCGCACCTGCTGCTGCTGCCGCTGCTGCTGTGGTCCGCCCGCAAACAGGAGAAAGGCGCATGACGCAGATCCTCATCATCGCGCAGGGGCTGCTCTATGTCGGCCTCGTCGTGGTGCTGCTGAACAACCGGCTGCAGGGCCGGCTGCCCGGCGCGCGCGGCGTGCTCGCCGCCGCGGGGCTGAGCCTCGCGCTGCATCTGGCGCTGACCCTCCTCATCCCCCCCGGCTGGACGACGACCTGGCTCGTCTTCGTCCTGCCCGGCCACATCCTCACGCCCGCGGCGCTGCTGGTGCTCGCGCGGCGCAAGACAGGCGAGTGACATGCCCAAGCGCACCGACATCTCCTCCATCCTCATCATCGGCGCGGGGCCGATCGTCATCGGCCAGGCCTGCGAGTTCGACTATTCGGGCGCGCAGGCCTGCAAGGCGCTGAAGGCGGAGGGCTACCGCGTCATCCTCGTCAACTCCAACCCGGCGACGATCATGACCGACCCGGGGCTGGCGGACGCGACCTATGTCGAGCCCATCACGCCCGAGGTGGTCGAGAAGATCATCGCGAAGGAGCGGCCCGACGCGCTGCTGCCCACCATGGGCGGACAGACCGCGCTGAACACCGCGCTGAAGCTCGACGCCGCCGGGGTGCTCGCGAAATACGGCTGCGAGCTGATCGGCGCGAAGGCCGAGGTGATCGACAAGGCCGAGGACCGCCAGAAGTTCCGCGACGCGATGAGCCGCATCGGCATCGAGAGCCCGCGCAGCGCCATCGCGCACACGATGGAGGAGGCGCGCGCCGCGCTCGACGCCGTGGGGCTGCCCTGCGTGATCCGCCCCTCCTTCACGCTGGGCGGCACGGGGGGCGGGATCGCCTACAACCGCGAGGAGTTCGAGCAGATCGTCGCCGCCGGCCTCGCCGCCTCCATGACCAGCGAGGTGCTGGTGGAAGAGAGCGTGCTCGGCTGGAAGGAATTCGAGATGGAGGTGGTCCGCGACCGCGCGGACAACTGCATCATCGTCTGCTCCATCGAGAACCTCGACCCGATGGGCGTGCACACGGGCGATTCCGTGACGGTCGCGCCGGCGCTGACGCTGACCGACAAGGAATACCAGCGCATGCGCGACGCCTCCATCGCCTGCCTGCGCGAGATCGGCGTGGACACGGGCGGCTCGAACGTGCAGTTCGCGATCAACCCCGCGGACGGGCGCATGGTCGTCATCGAGATGAACCCGCGCGTTTCCCGTTCCTCGGCGCTGGCCTCGAAGGCCACGGGCTTTCCCATCGCCAAGATCGCGGCCAAGCTCGCCGTCGGCTACACGCTGGACGAGCTCAAGAACGACATCACGCGCGTCACGCCGGCGAGCTTCGAGCCCACGATCGACTACGTGGTGGTGAAGATCCCGCGCTTCACCTTCGAGAAGTTCCCCGGCACGCCGGCCACGCTGACCACCAGCATGAAATCCGTGGGCGAGGCCATGGCCATCGGCCGCAGCTTCGCCGAGGCGCTGCAGAAGGGGCTGCGCAGCCTGGAGACGGGGCTCTCCGGCCTCGACCCGCAGCCCCTGCCGGGCGATGGCAGCTTCGAGGCCTTCCACGCCTCCCTCGCCACCCCGCGGCCCGACCGCGTGCTGACGGTGGCGGACGCGCTGCGCGCGGGCATGTCGGTGGAGGCGATCCACGCCGCCTGCAAGTTCGACCCCTGGTTCATCCGCGAGATCGCGCGCGTGGTGCAGGCCGAGCGCGAGGTGGCGCGCGAAGGCCTGCCGCGGAGCGCCCCCGCCTTCCGCCGCCTCAAGGCGCTGGGCTTCAGCGACCGGCAGCTCGCGCGCCTCACCGGGAAGACGGAGGCCGAAGTCTTCGCCGCGCGCGACGCGCTGGGCGTGCATCCCGTCTACAAGCGCATCGACACCTGCGCGGCCGAGTTCGCCTCCGACACGCCCTACATGTATTCGACCTACGAGGGCGGCTATGGCGAGCCGGTCTGCGAATCCCGGCCGACCGAGGCGAAGAAGGTGGTGATCCTGGGCGGCGGGCCCAACCGCATCGGCCAGGGCATCGAGTTCGACTACTGCTGCGTGCACGCCTGCTACGCGCTCAGCGCCAAGCATGGCGGCGCGGGGTTCGAGACCATCATGGTCAACTGCAACCCCGAGACGGTGAGCACCGACTACGACACCTCCGACCGCCTCTATTTCGAGCCGCTGACGCCCGAGGACGTGGTGGCGCTGATCCGGCGCGAGCAGCAGCGGGGCGAGCTGCTGGGCTGCATCGTGCAGTATGGCGGGCAGACGCCGCTCAAGCTGTCGCAGCACCTGGCGCGCGCGGGCATCCCGATCCTCGGCACCTCGCCCGATTCCATCGACATCGCCGAGGACCGGGAGCGTTTCCAGCAGCTCCTGAAGGGCCTCAACCTCAAGCAGCCGGCCAACGGCACGGCCCGCACGCTGGAGGAGGCGGAGGCCGAGGCCGCGCGCATCGGCTACCCGGTGGTGGTGCGCCCCTCCTATGTGCTCGGCGGGCGGGCGATGGAGATCGCCTACAACGCCGAGCAGCTCCGCCGCTTCGGCGAGGAGGCGGTGCGCGTCTCGGGCGAGAACCCGATCCTGATCGACCAGTATCTCTCCGACGCCATCGAGGTGGATGTGGACGCCATCGCGGACGCGGCGGGCAATGTCTATGTCGCGGGGGTGATGGAGCACATCGAGGAGGCGGGCATCCATTCGGGGGATTCCGCCTGCTCCCTGCCGCCCTATTCGCTGCCGCCGCTGACGGTGGTGGAGATCAAGCTGCAGACGGATGCGCTGGCGCGCGCGCTCAAGGTGCGCGGGCTGATGAACGTGCAGTTCGCGGTGAAGAACGGCGAGATCTTCATCCTGGAGGTGAATCCCCGCGCCAGCCGCACCGTGCCCTTCGTCGCCAAGGCCACCGGCGTTCCCGTCGCCAAGATCGGCGCGCGGGTGATGGCCGGCGCGCTGCTGACGGAGTTCGCGCTGGACGACGACGCGGTGAACCGCCACGTCGCGGTGAAGGAGGCGGTGTTCCCCTTCAACCGCTTCCCGGGCGTCGATGTGCTGCTCGGCCCCGAGATGAAGTCCACCGGCGAGGTGATGGGCCTCGACACCAGCTTCGAGCGCGCCTTCCTCAAATCCCAGATGGGTGCGGGGGTGAAGCTGCCGACCGAGGGGACGGCCTTCATCAGCGTGCGCGACGGCGACAAGGTGGCGGTGGTGGGCATCGCGCGGCGGCTGTCCGAACTCGGCTTCGCCATTCTCGCCACGCGCGGCACGGCGGCGAAGCTGAAGGAGGCGGGCATCGCCGCGCAGGTGGTGAACAAGGTGCTGGAGGGGCGCCCGCATTGCGTGGACGCCATCAAGTCGGGCGAGATCCAGCTCGTCATCAACACCTCGGGCGGCGGGCAGTCGGTGAGCGACAGCTTCGACATCCGCCGCTCGGCGCTCACCATGGGGGTGCCGCACTACACCACCCTGGCCGGGGCGCGGGCGGCGGTGGGCGCGATCGCGGCGCTGCGCGCGCAAACCCTTGATGTAGCCCCCCTGCAATCCTACTCTCACGCTTCGTTCTGAGCGGGCGGGCGTCGGCTGGCGCCCGCCCTTCCCTTCCCCGCCGGCCGGTCCAGCACGGCTCCCGCCGGCAGGGGCCTTGTCTTGAAGGAAGACGGCCTGTGCAGAAGTTCCCGATGACCGCCGAGGGGCTGGCCAAGCTGGAAGAGGAACTGCGGCACCTGAAATCGGAGGAGCGCCCGGCGATCATCCGGGCCATCGCCGAGGCGCGCGCGCATGGCGATCTCTCCGAGAACGCCGAATACCACGCGGCGCGCGAACGCCAGTCCTTCATCGAGGGCCGCATCAGCGAGCTCGAGGCCATCATCCCCTCGGCCGAGGTGATCGACGTCTCCAAGATGTCCGGCGACCAGGTGCGCTTCGGCGCGCGCGTCACCATCCTGGACGAGGAGACGGAGAAGGAGACCACCTACCGCATCGTCGGCCAGTACGAGGCGGACATGAAGTCGGGCTCCATCTCGCTGACCTCGCCGCTCGCCAAGGCTCTGATGGGCAAGAAGGTGGGCGACAGCGTGGAGGTGCCCGCCCCGGGCGGGGCCCGCGCCGTCGAGATCACCGCCGTCGCCTTCGGCTGACGCGCGTGGCACTCCAGGGCGGCGAGGCGGCCGTGCTCGAAGGCCCGGCCGGGGTGCATCTCGGCCTGGCCGATGTGCGGGCGGCGGCCGAGCGCATCCGCGGCGCGGTGCTGCGCACGCCCACGCTGCGCAGCGACGCCCTCTCCCGCGCCACGGGCGCGGAGGTGTGGCTGAAGCTCGACAACCTCCAGGCCACCGGCGCATTCAAGGAGCGCGGGGCGGCCAACCGCATCGCGCTGCTGACGCCGCGCGAACGCGCGGCGGGCGTCATCGCCATGTCGGCCGGCAACCACGCCCAGGCGGTGGCGCGCCACGCGGCGCTGGCCGGGATCGGCGCCACCATCGTGATGCCGCGCTACACCCCGGCCACCAAGGTGACGCGCACCGAGGCCTGGGGCGCGCGCGTGGTGCTGCACGGCGAAACCCTGGCCGAGGCGGCGGCGCATGCGCGCCAGCTCGCGCTCGCCGAGGGGCTCACCTTCATCCATCCCTATGACGACCCGGCCGTGGTCGCGGGCCAGGGCACGGCGGCGCTGGAGCTGCTGGAGGATGCGCCGGGCCTCGACACCCTCGCCATTCCCGTCGGCGGCGGCGGGCTGCTGGCGGGCTGCGCCACCGCGGCGCGGGCGCTGAGCCCCTCCATCCAGGTCTTCGGCGTGGAGGTGGAGGCCTATCCGGCCATGGCGCAGCGCCTGGCGGGCCAGCCCGTGCAGGTGGGCGGCCCCACCGTGGCCGAGGGAATCGCCGTGCGCGATGTGGGGGAGCTGCCGCTCGCCCTCATCCGCCGCATGGGGCTCGAGGTGCTGGTGGTGCCCGAGCGCGCGGTGGAGGAGGCCATCGCCCTGCTCGCCGAGGGCGCGAAGCTGGTGGCCGAGGGCGCCGGGGCGGCGGGGCTCGCGGCGCTGCTCGCCTTCCCCGAGCGCTTCGCCGGGCGCAAGGTGGGCATCCCGGTCTGCGGCGGCAACATCGACGCGCGCGCCCTCTCCAACGTGCTGCTGCGGCAGTTGCTGCGCGACGGGCGCATCCTGCGCCTGCACTTCGACATCCCCGACCGGCCGGGCGTGCTGACCGACATCTCGGGCCGCATCTCGGCGCTGGGCGGCAATGTCATCGAGGTGCAGCACCAGCAGCTCTTCGGCGCACCCACAGTGCAGAGCACGGAACTGCACCTCATGGTGGAGGTGCGCGACGCCGCCCAGGGCGACGCCATCGTGGCCGCGCTGGAGGCCGGGAACTACGTGGTTCGCCGGCGGTGACGCGGCGCGCATGAAAAAAAGGGCGCCTTCCGGCGCCCCTTCTCTTGGTCCGGACCTCGGGAGAGGCCCTGCGCCTCAGCGCAGGACGATCTCCACGCGGCGGTTCTGCGGCTCGCGCACGCCCA
>NZ_AUDH01000011.1 GCF_000425365.1 Rubritepida flocculans DSM 14296
CGGGCCTATGTCGAGCAGCACCTAGCGCCCGCGCTTGCGCCCGGCGACATAGTGATCTGCGACAATCTGCGATGCCACAAGTCACCGGGCGTGCGCGCCGCCATCGAGGCGCGCGGTGCCGAACTGCGCCACCTGCCGCCCTATTCGCCCGACATGAACCCCATCGAGCAGGTCTTCGCCAAGCTCAAGAACCTCGTCCGCGCCGCCGCGCCCAGGGACATCGAGGCCTTGTGGAACACCATCGGCCAGAGCCTCGAAGCCTTCACACCGAAAGAGTGCGCAAACTACTTCGCCCACTCAGGTTATCCACGGATGATGTGAAAATGGTCTAGTCCACCGTGATGCCGCCGCGCTGCACCACCTCGCGCCAGCGGGCGATCTCGCGCTCCTGGAAGGCGGCGAACTCGGCCGGGCGGCTCGCCACCACGTCGAAGCCGAGCTCGACGAGGCGCGTCTCGATGCCGGGGCTGCGCAGCGCCGCGGTCAGCGCGGCGTGGATGCGCTCCACCAGCGGCTCGGCCATGCCTGGCGGGCCGCCATAGGCCTGCCAGGAATAGACGACGAAATCCCCGAGCCCCGCCTCGGCCGCCGTCGGCACGTCGGGCAGCATGGGCACGCGCGCCTCGCTGGTGATCATGAGCGGCCGCAGCCGGCCCGCCTGGATGTGCGGCAGCACCGCGCCGAGATTCTGGAAGGTGAGCTGCGTGGTGCCCGCCACCGCGCTGGTCATCGCCGGCCCGCCGCCGGAATAGGGGATGTGCGTGATGTCCGTCCCCGTGCGCAGCTTGAACATCTCCATGGTGAGATGATCGGAGGAACCGGCGCCGGAGGTGCTGTAGCTCGCCTGCCGCCCCGGCGCCCTGAGCCAGGCGAGCAGACCCGCGAGGTCCGTCGCCGGCACCGAGGCCGGGTGCACCACCAGCACATTGGGCGTGCGCACCGTCTGCATGATGCGGGTGAGTTGGCGCACCGGGTCGTAGTCGAGGTTCGGCCGCAGCGCGACGTTGATGGCCCAGGTGCTGATGGGCGCATGCATCAGCGTGTAGCCGTCGGGCGCGGAGCGGATGACATGGCGCGCGCCGATGCCGCCCGTGGCGCCCGGGCGGTTCTCCACGACGAAGGGCCGGCCGAAGGCCTGCTGCATGTGCTGCGCGGTGAGCCGGCCGATGATGTCGGATGGCCCGCCCGTGGCGAAGGGAACGATGATGGTGACGTTGCGGCTCGGCCAGTCGCTCTGGGCGCGGGCGGCGGCCACGAGGGCGGGGGCGGCGAGTGCCCCGCCCAGAAGGGCGCGACGATGCATGGGCGTTTCCTCCTTCCGGAAACTCTAGGCGGTTCCGCCCCGCCTGTCATAGCAGCGGCCGCTGGTATTAACCCGGTTCTCCCTCAGCGCGGATCGCGCAGCGCGGCGCGCGCCAGCGCCACCCCGCCCGCGAGTGCGAGCAGCGCCAGCGCCACCGGCAGCCCGAAGCCGGGCAGCCCGTCGAGCAGCAGCCCGGCGACCGGCGCCCCCGCCGCCCCGCCCAGCAGATAGGCGGTGTTCAGCCCCGCCATGCCCAGCGCCCGCGCCGGCCCGGCGAAGCGCTGCACGGCCCGGACCATCCCGAGCGTGTAGATCGCCCCCGCCGCCCCGCCCCAGACCGCCAGCACCGGCCAGACGCCGATGCCGGGCGCGAGCAGCGGCCAGAGCAGCGAGGCCCCCGCCACCGCCAGCGCGCAGCCCAGCAGGGCGCGGTGCGCGCCCAGCCGGTCGGCCGCCCAGCCGGCCGGATACTGCGCCAGCACATTGCCGAAGCCCGAGGCGATGACGATGGCCGCGGCCGCCCCTGCCGTCATGCCCAGCGCCAGCCCCTGCACCGGAAACACGGCGCCCGCCGCCGCCTCCAGCGCCCCGCACAGCGCCGCCGCCCCCGCCGGTGCGGCCATCACCCGCAGCACCGGCCGCGCGCGCTCCAGCGTCAGCCGCATCCGGCGCGGCATGGCGCCCGCCGGGTCGCGCAGGGGCAGACCGAGCAGCACGCCGAGGGCGAGGATCATCGCCGAGACGAAGAAGGCCTCCTGCGTCACCCCGGTCAGCAGCAGGATGGCCGGCCCGCCGCCGATCGCGGCCGAGACGAAGGTCTGATAGAGGCCGAGCGCCCTGCCCTCCTGCCCCTCCGGCGCCATGGCCGCGGCGATGGCGTCGCTCGTCGTCCAGGTCAGGCAGGAGCCGACGCCCAGCATCGCCCCGCAGAGGAACCACAGCCACAGCGGCGGCCCGAAGCCGAGCCCGAGCAGCCCCAGCACGCCGATGCCGGCGGCCAGCCGGTGCAGCGCGAAGGCCCCCCCCGCCGCCTGGGCGAGCCAGGGGGTGAGCGGGGCCGAGGCCAGGGCCGCGCCCCACACCACGGCGGCATAGAGCCCGACCAGCGCGGGCGAGGCGCCCCGCTCGGTCAGCAGGATGGCGGCGAGCGGCGTGGTCATCCACACGCCCGCGAAGGCGCAGGTGGCCGCGCCCAGGAAAAGCGCGAAGGAGGTGCGGCGCGCGCGCGGCGCCGCGAGGGTGGTGGCGGACATGGTCTCTCGGGCATGGCCGGCGGGCTCGCCGGGCGATGCCCCCTCGATCGGTGGCGGGTGGGGCGAAGGCGGCCTGCTCAGCCGCGTGTCGCCCCGCCTGGATCGGGCGCGATCCGGGCCGGGGGCAGGGCGCTGAACAGCAGGCGCGCATGCGGCGCCCCGCCTTTCCGCCCGTGTTTGCGAAGACCCGCGACCATGGCTCCAGGCTGGCGAGGCGCGCGGCGGAAGTCAAACCAGGGCTGGGTTGCGGGCCGCGCATGACGCGGGCATCGTCCGCGCCATGCTGCGCTCCATCCTCCTCGCGCTCGACGACACGCCCGGCGCGCTCGCGGCGCGCGACCTCGCCTTCGCCCTGGCGCGGGAGACCGGCGCGGCGCTGACCGCCGCCATCGTGCTCGACGCGCCCCACACGCGGGACCTGGCCGAGCCGGTGCCGCTCGGCGCCGGCGCCTTCGCCAGCCACCGCAACGCGAAGCTCGCGCAAGCCGTGGAGCAGGAGGCGGAGCAGGTGCTCGCCGCCGCCCGCGCGGCCGGGCAGGATCTGCGCTTCGAGGTGGTGCGCCGCGAGGAAGCCCCCGAGGAGGCGCTGCTCGCCGAAGGCGCGCGGCACGACCTGATCGTGATCGGGCGCGACAGCACGCTCGGCCGCGAGGCCTGCGAGGACGGGCTCTCCCCCTGCATCGAGGCGCTGATCGCCGATGGCGTGCGCCCGCTGCTGGTGGTGCCCCCCGGCTTCGCGCCGGACGCCGCCGGCCCGGTGCTGCTCGGCTACCGCGCGACGGCGGCGGCGATGCGCACGGTGCAGCTTTTCGCCCTGCTCGGCCTCGGCCGGGCGGGCGAGGTGAAGCTGCTCGACTTCAGCCCGGAAGGCCGCGCGGGCCCCGGCATCGCCGGCTACCTCGCGCGGCACGGCTGCGCCGCCAGCGCCGCGGCCGCGGAGGGCGACGAGCACGACATCCTGCTGGCCGAGGCGCGCAGCCTGCCCGCCCGCCTGCTGGTGCTGGGCGCGGAGGAGGAGGGGCGGCTCGCGCGCCTGATCCTGGGCAGCGCCACGGCGCGGCTGCTGCGCGCCGCCCCCTGCCCGGTCTTCATCCACGGCTGATACGGGCGGCATGCCGTGCCGCCCGCATCGCGCGCCGGGTTGCGCCACCCGACGCGGCAAGCCGCGTCGGGGCCCGGCGTGGCGGCTGCGCGCCACGACACGGCCTTCCAGCGGCCGCTGGCATGAGCCCCGCGACCTGATGGACGGGGCCGCCCCGCGGGGCTAGCCTTGCGTCGTTTCGCCGCCGCAGCGGCTTCATCCGCCATGAGCGCCCCGCCGCCGCCCATCCGCCGCCGCCTCCTGCTCCACGCCCCGGGGTTCGAGCCGCTGCAACCCGCCCAGCACCGCGACCGCTTCGCGCGCGCGCTCGAGCGCACGGCGCGGCTGTGGTCGCTCGCGGCCGGCTGCGGGCCGCTGCGGGAGGGCGAAACGCCCGGCGCCGCGCCGCGCTTCGCCGCCTGGGCGGAGGGGCCGGACTGGCGCTGCGAGTCCGAGATCCGGCTGCTCGCCTGGGACCACCTCATCCGCGCCGAGCTGGATCGCGGCGGGGCGGCGCTGCTGGCGCGCGGCGGGGCGGCGCTGCTCGATCTGCTGGCCAGCGGCACCCTCGCCCGCTACGCGCGCGTGCATTGGCGCTATGCGCTGTTCGCCCTCTACCCCATGGCGCTGCTCGCCTCCGGCTTCGGCGCGGCGGTGGGGACTGCCGCGGCGCTCGGCGGCGCGGGCGGGCTGATCGCGGGGGGCGCGGTGCTGGCCGGCGGCCTCGCCTGGGCGCGGCGGCGGGCCATGCTCGACGTCATGCTCGCCGACTGGCGCTTCGCCTGGGATGCGGCGCGCGGCCGGCATCCGGGCTTCCAGGCGGCCGTGGAGGGCGCGGCCCGGGAGATCGCCGCCGCCATCGGCGAGCGGCGCTGCGAGGAGGTGGTGCTCCTCGGCCACAGCCTGGGCGCGGTGTTCGCCGCGCAGGGGCTGGCGCTGGCGCTGCGCCGCGATCCCGGACTGCTGGAGCGCCCCGGCGCGCCGCGCTTCGCGCTGATCGGCCTCGGCTCCTCGGTGCTGAAGATCGCCCTGCACCCGGCGGCGGAGGCGCTGCGGCGGGACGTGGCGCAGCTCGCCGCCACGCCCGGCCTCGTCTGGCGTGAGCACGCCTCGCGGCGCGACGCGCTCTCCTTCGAGCGGGCGGAGCCGGTGGCCACGCTCGGCCTGCCGGGCCGCGGGCCGCGGCTGCGGGGCGTGCATCCGCGCGACATGGTTGACACGCCCACCTGGCGACGCATCTGCTGGCAGCCGCTGCGGATCCACAGGCAGTACGTGATGGGCAACGGGCGCCGCCATTTCCTCGACATCGGGATGATCGCCTGCGGGCCGCTGCCCGTCTCCTCCGGGCTCGACCCCGACCGCGCACTCGGCGCGGAGGGCGCGCTCGGCCGCGCGCCCGCGCCGGCGGGGTGAGGGAGGCCGCCGCGCGTGACGCCGCTCGCCGCGAAGCTGCTGCATCTCGCCTGCATGGTGGCGTGGTGGGTCATCCGCCGCCCCTTCGAGCGGAAGGTGAAGCGCAACGTCATCGCGCGCGACGGGCTGGACCTGCGCGAGCGGCTGCTGCTCTGCGTCTCCTTCACCGGGCTCGGGGTGATCCCCTTCCTCTACGTCGCGACGGGGTTTCCCGCGGCGCTGGACCAGCCCTTCTCGCCGCTGCGGGCCTGGCTCGGGGCGGCGCTCTTCCTTGGCGCGCTGGCGCTGTTCCGCGCCACGCACAAGACGCTGGGGCGCAACTGGTCGGTCACGCTCAAGCTGCGCGAGGGGCATGAGCTGATCACCTCGGGCGTGTACCGGCGCATCCGCCACCCGATGTATGCGGCCTTCTGGCTCTGGGCCCTGGCGCAGGCGCTGCTGCTGCAGAACTGGCTGGCCGGGCCGGCGGGGCTGATCGGCTTCGGCACGCTCTACGCCTTCCGCATCGGGCGGGAGGAGGCGCTGATGCGCGGCCGCTTCGGGGAGAGATGGGATGCCTATGCCGCGCGCACCCGGCGCGTGGTGCCCTTCCTGCACTGAGACGGGCCGCATGTCTTGCCGCCCGTATCGCGGCCGCTGGCCCGAGCGCCCCACGCGGCGCGCCCTGCTGCGCGCGGGCGGGCCGCTCGCCGCCGCCGCGCTGGGCGGCTGCGGCGCGCGCGTCGCCGCGCCCCCCGGCCCGCCGCGCGGCCATGCGCTGCTGCTGCGGGGCATCGCCAACCTCTCGACGGGCATGGACGATCTGGCCGAGCGCCTGGCCGCCGCGGGCTGCCTCGCCGAGGTCCACAACCACCTCGCCGCCGATGAACTGGCCGACCGCAGCCTCGCCGAGCACCGCGCGGGCCGGCTGCTGCGCCCCTTCGCCGCGATCGGCCATTCCCTCGGGGCCGATGCGGCCCTCGCGCTGGCCGGCGCGCTGGGGGCGGAGGGGGTGGAGACCGATCTCGTCGTCACCTTCGATCCGGTCTGGACGGGCACGGTCCCGCCCGGGCCGCGGCGGGTGCTGAACTTCTTCCAGGGCGCGGATGTCTGGGGCAGGCCGCTCTCGCCCGCGCCCGGCTTCGCCGGCCGGCTGGACAATGTGGATCTGCGCGCGCTGCGTGCGGTGCACCACTTCAACATCGACAAGGATCCCTCGCTGCATGCCGAGGTGCTGGCCGCGCTGCTGGCGCCCGGGCGGGGCGGCTGAGGAGCGGCGGCGCGCCGAAGCAAGGGCATCCCGGCGTTTCCGCAGCCAGGGCGCGCGGCCGTCAGCGTGAGTTTTCCTCACGCCGCGTGAGCATTACTCGTTTGCGGCGGCCCGCTCGGCCGCCTACTCCCCTGCCTCGCCGTTGGGGGAGGAAAGCGTCCATGCCACGCATCGCGCCGAGGCGCCGGGCCGCATGAAGGCGGCGCCCTTCGCCTATGTCCGGGCCGAGAGCCTGGATCACGCGCTCGATCTCCTCGCCGAGCATGGCGGCGAGGCGAAGCCCATCGCCGGCGGGCAGAGCCTCGTGCCGATGATGGCGATGCGCCTCGCCCGCCCCGCCCTGCTCGTGGACATCAACCGCCTGGGCGCGCTGAAGGGCGTCGCCATCGGCCCGCGGCGCGTCGTCATCGGCGCGGCCACCCGCCAGCGCGACGCGGAGCAGGATGCGGCGCTGCACCGCGCCGTGCCGCTGCTGCGCGCCGCGCTGGCCTGGGTGGGCCATGTGCAGACGCGCAACCGCGGCACGCTGGGCGGCAGCCTCGCCCATGCCGACCCCTCGGCCGAGCTGCCGCTCGCCGCCGCGGTGCTGGACGCCACGCTCGTCCTGGCCAGCCGCGCCGGCGGGGAGCGCCGCCTGCCCGCCGCCGGGTTCTTCCTGGCCCCGATGACCACAGCGGTCGGGGAGGAGGAGTGCCTGACCGCCATCGAGTGGCCGGTCTGGGAAGGGCCCGGCGTGGCCTGCGCCTTCGAGGAGGTCGCCATCCGTCATGGCGATTTCGCCATGGCCTCGGCCGCCTGCCAGATCCAGCGCGACGCCGAGGGGCTGTGCCGCCGCGCCGCGCTCGGCCTCGGCGGGGTGGCGGGCACGCCGCTCGCCTTCCCCGATCTCGCCGCGCGCCTCGAAGGCCGGCGCATCACCGAGGCGCTGGCGCGCGAGGTGGCGGAGGAGGCGGCGGCGCGCGCCGAGCCAGGCTCCGACACCCACGCCGATGCCGAGTACCGCCGCCACCTGGCCGCCGTTCTGCTGCGCCGCGCCCTGCTGCGGGCCGGCGCCGCGCCGGCCCGCGCCGCGGCCTGAGAAAAGGGAGCACCCGCATGCCGGCCCCGCCGCCCCCCGTCCTCGTCGAGATCACCGTGAACGGCGCGCCGCGCCGCGCCATGGTCGAGCCGCGCACCACGCTGCTCGACATGCTGCGCGAGCATCTCGGCCTCACCGGCACCCATGCGGGCTGCGAGCACGGCATCTGCGGCGCCTGCTCCGTGCTGCTGGAGGGCGAGCCGGTGCGCGCCTGCTGCATCTTCGCCGTGCAGGCGGAGGGGATGTCGGTCACCACCGTCGAGGGGCTGGCGCCCGCGCGCGGCGCGCTCTCGCGTCTGCAGGACGCCTTCTGCGAGGCGCATGCGCTGCAGTGCGGCTACTGCACGCCCGGCATGCTCATCGCCTGCCATGACCTGCTGGCGCGCAACCCGCGCCCCAGCGAGGAGGAGATCCGCGAGGCCATCGGCGGCAACCTCTGCCGCTGCACCGGCTACCAGCAGATCGTGGACGCGGTGAAGCTCGCCTCGGGGCAGGAGGCGGCGCATGGCTGAGGCGCCGCGCTTCCGCTACATCGGCCGCCGCCGGCGGGCGGTGGAGCACCGCCGCTTCGTCACCGGCCAGGGCCGCTTCGCCGCCGACATCGCGCTGCCCGGCCTGCTGCACGTCGCCATCGTCGCCAGCCCGCACGCCAGCGCGCGCATCGCGCGCCTCGACGCCTCGGCCGCCCTGGCCCTGCCCGGCGTGCACGCGGTGCTGACCGGGGAGGAGCTGCAGCCCGAGATCGAGCCCATGCTGCCCGGTGTGGACGCGCCCGAGGTGCGCCGCTTCCCCCTGGCGCGCGGCGTCGTCCGCTACGCCGGCGAATGGGTGGCGGCGGTGGTGGCCGAGAGCCGGGCGCTGGCCGAGGACGCGGCGGAGCTCGTCGAGGTGGACTACGCGCCCACCCCGCATGTGGTGGACCCCGAGGCCGCCCTCGCGCCCGGGGCGCCTCTCGTGCATCCCGCGCACGGCTCCAACGCGATCTTCCGGCGCGAGTTCCTCTGGGGCCCGGTCGAAGAGGATCTGGCGGCCTCGCCGCACCGCCTCTCCTACCGCGTGCGCTGGAGCCGCTCGGCCACCGTGCCCATCGAGACCTTCGTCTGCACCGCCTCGTGGAACGACGCGACGGGGCTGCTGGACGTCTGGGCCTCCATCCAGATGCCGAAGTTCCCCGACCTTCTGGCGCGCTGCCTGCGCCTGCCGGGCAATGCGGTGCGCGTGCATTTCGACGTGGATGTGGGCGGCTCCTACGGCGTGAAGCGCGGGCTCAAGCACGCCATCCTCGTCGGCCATCTCGCGCGCAGGCTCGGCCGGCCCGTCCGCTTCCTCGAGGACCGGCTCGAGAACATGCGCGGCGGCGACATGCAGGGGCCGGACCGCATCTTCGACGTCACCCTCGGCTTCGACGGGCAGGGCGTGATCCGCGCCATGCGCATGCGCGCGCTGGACGATGTGGGGGCCTATGCCGGGCGCTCGCCCTTCCAGCTCGGCAAGCCGGTCGGCGCCATCGTGGGGCCCTACACCATCGGCAGCGTCGCCTACGAGGCGATCTCGGTGCTGACCAACAAGACGCCGCAGGAGGCGGTGCGCGGCTTCGGCCAGGCGCCCACCAACTACGCCATCGAGACCGGGCTCGACCGCGTCGCGCGCGCGCTCGGCCTCGACCGCATCGAGGTGCGCCGGCGCAACCTGATCCCGCCCGAGCGCTTCCCCTATCTCATCCCCTCGGGAACGCTCTACGATTCGGGCGACTACGCGCGGGTGCTCGACAAGGCGCTCGCCGCCGCCCCCTTTGAGGCGCTGCTGCGCCAGCGCGAGGCGCTGCGGGCCGAGGGGAAGCTCGCCGGCATCGGCATCTCCACCTGCCTCGAACCCTCGGGCGGCAACTCCTCCTTCGAGCCGCTGTTCAACCCGAAGAACACCACCACGACCTGGATGGATTCCTGCCTGCTCCGGGTGGACCTGAACGGGGCGGTGACGGCGGTCATGGCCACCTCCTCCTCCGGCCAGGCGCACGAGACGCTGGTCTCCACCGTGGTGGGCGAGGTGCTGCAGCGCGATCCCGATTCCATCCGCGTGATCCACGCCGATTCCCTCTCCGCCCTCCCCTCCAACAGCCCGGTGGGCAGCCGCATGGCGATCATGCTGGGCGGCGCGGCCGCGGGCGCCGCCAAGCGCATCCGCGACAGGCTGCTGCGCATCGCCGCCCACAACCTCGACCTGCCGGAAGAGGCGCTGGAGTGGCGCGACGGCGCGGCCGTGCCGCGCGCGGCGCCGGAGCGCGCCCTCTCCTGGGCGCGGCTGGTGGAGATCGCGCATCGCGAGTTCCACAACCTGCCCCCCGGCATGGAGCCCGGGCTGCAGGAGGCCTTCGTGTGGGAGGTGCCCGGCGGCGGCGGGCTGCCCACCCCCGATGGCCGCATCCAGATGTATCCCTGCCACTCCTTCGAGGCGCATGTGGTGCTGGCCAGCGTCGATCCCGAGACGGGAAAGGTCGCGCTGCACCGCTACGTGGTGGGCCACGACTGCGGCGTGATGATCAGCCCCGACGTGGTGCACGGCATGACCTATGGCGGCGTCGCGCACGGGCTCGGCGCGGCGCTGATGGAGAAGTTCGCCTATTCGCCCGATGGCCAGCTCCTCTCCGGCTCCTTCATGGACTACCTGCTGCCCTCGGCGCAGGAGGTTCCGCCCATCCTCATCGTGGACCACTGCACGCCCTCGCCGCTGACGGAGTTCGGGCAGAAGGGCTCTGGCGAGGCCGGCTATCTCGGCGGGCCGGCGGCCATCGCGAGCGCGGTGAACGATGCGCTGGCGCCGCTGGGCGCCGCCCTCGATGCGCTGCCCATGACGCCCGCCGCCATCTGGCGCGCGCTGCGCGCCGCCCGCGCGGCGCAGTCCGCGCCCGTCCCCGCGCGCGAAACCGCCTGAGGAGAAGGAGAACCGAGGAATGAGCGAAGCCCTCCGCATCGTGCAGGACGGCCGGCTGCTGCGCGTCACCTTCGCGCGCGAGGATGGCGGCGTCACCGACAGCATGGCCGCCGCGCTGGCCGAGGCGCTGCTGCGCGCGCACGACACCTCCGACGCCGTGCTGCTGACCGCCGCGGGCCCGGATTTCTGCACCGGGCGCGTGCGCGACGTCCCCGGCCCGCCCGCGGCCGAGGCCTATGCGCGCCGGCCCGAATACGACGGCGTGTTCAACAGCTACCGCGCCATCCGCAACGCGCAGGTGCCGGTGATCGGCGCCATCGCCGGCCGCGCCATGGGCTACGGCACCGCGGTGGCCGCGCTCTGCGACGTCTCCTTCGCCGCCGACACGGCGCGCTTCAACATCCCCGAGATCACGCACAACGTGATGCCGACCATGGTCATGTCGGCGCTGTACGACCGGGTGAACCGCAACGCCATCCTCTGGATGGCCTATGGCGCGGAGTTCATCGGCGCGCAGCGCGCGCTGGAATACGGCATCGTCAGCCAGGTGGTCCCCGCCGCACGGCTCATGGAGGAGACGGAGCGCTTCTGCGCGACGCTTCTGGGCCGGCCGCGCCCGGCCATCCTCGGCCTCAAGGAGTATCTGCGCGTCGCCCCGCGCATGGATGACCAGGGCGCGACCGACTACGCGCGCAGCCTGCACTCCATTGTGAACACCGCGGCCGCGATGAAGCGGCCCGCGCATTGAGCGGCCCCGCCGCGATGACGGAAAGGGAGAGGAACATGTCCGGAACAAGGCTCGAGCGGCGCGGCCTTCTCGCCGCCTCCGCGGGCGCGCTGCTCGCGCCCCGCCTCGCGCGGGCGCAGGGCGCGGGCGGGCGCACCATCCGCATCGTCGTCGGCTTTCCCGCCGGCCAGGCGACCGACATCGTGGCCCGTCTCTGGGCCGAGCGCATGGCGGAAGGCGCGCGCGACGTCTTCATCGTGGACAACCGGCCCGGCCAGGGCGGCAGCATGGCGCTCGGCCAGGTGGCGCGCGCCGCGCCCGACGGCACGACCATGATGCTCGCGCACATGTCGGCGCTGGCGACCAACCCGCACCTCTACCGCAACGTGGCCTACGACACCTTGCGCGACTTCGACGCGGCGGGGCTGATGGCCGACCTTCCCTTCGTGCTGGTCTGCAACCCGCAGCTTCCGGTGCGCAACCTGGAGGAGCTGGTCCGCTACGCCCGCGCCAACCCGGACAGGCTGAGCAACGCCTCCTCCGGCAACGGCACCGTCTCCCACCTCGCGATGGAGGAGTTCAAGCGCCTGGCGGGCGGGCTCTCCATCACCCATGTGCCCTATCGCGGCAGCGCGCTGGGCGTGACCGACGTGATGACCGGCACGGTGCAGCTCGCGCTGGAGACGGCGGCCTCCACCATCCCGCACATCCAGTCCGGCCGGCTGCGCGCGCTGGCCGCGGGCACGAGCCGCCGCCTGGAGAGGCTGCCCGATCTGCCCACCTTCCAGGAACAGGGCTTCCCGGGCTTCACCGCCGTGACCTGGCTGATGGTGATCTATCCCGCCGGCGTCCCGCGCGAGCTGCTGACGCAGACCCATGCGGCCATCGAGCGCACCATGCGCGTGCCCGAGATCGAGCGGAGGCTCCTCGCCATCGGCGCCATCCCCCGCTACAGCGCGAGCCCGGACGAGGCCGCGGCCTATATGCGCGAGGAGTTCCGCCGCTGGGGCGAGGTGGTGCGCCGCAGCGGCGTGACGCTCGATTAGACCGGCTCGCGCATGGCTGGAACCGGCCATCGCGCGACGACGCGGCCGGCGGGGTTTCCCGTCGTCGCGAGGCCGCGCTATCGGGCCTCGGGCGCGGGTGCGCCCTCCGCCCAGGCCTCCATCGCGGCCTCGGTGGCGCGCCCCTCGCGCAGCAGCCAGCCGACCAGCGCCTCCACCGGCGGGGTGCGGCGCGCGGCGTGCGCCCAGTACCGCCGGCGCCGCGCGGCCAGCGCGCCGAAGGGGGCGCAGAGCCGACCGGCCAGAATGTCGTCTATCGCGAGGAAGACCGGCACCAGCACCACGCCCAGCCCCTCGGCCGCGGCCTGCAGGGCGAAGAACATCTGCTCGAAGCGCAGCGCCCCGGCGGGGCGCAGCCCCGGAACGCCGGCCGCGGCCAGCCAGTCGGCCCAGGGGTAGGGCTCGGTCGCGTAGCTGATCAGCGTCTGCCCCGCGAGGTCGGCGGGGCTGCGCAGCCGGCCGCGTTCCGCCAGCGCCGCATCGCAGACGGGCAGGATCAGCTCGGTCATGAAGGGCACGGAGACGCAGCCGGCCAGCGGCGCCTGCGCCCCGCGGATGGCCACGTCATAGCCCCCGGCCTCGAAGCGCACGGCGTCGAGGCCGGTGGTCATGCGCACCTCCACACCCGGCCGCTCGCGCTGGAAGCCCGACAGGCGCGGGATCATCCAGCGCATGGTGAAGGTGGGCGGCGCGTTCACCTGCAGGGTGCTGGGAGGGGCCGTCTCGCGCAGATGCAGCGAGGCGAGGGCGAGGCGATCGAGCGCCGCCGTCACCTCGGCCAGATAGCCCTGCCCGGCCGGGGTCAGGGAGAGCTGGGAGGGCCGGCGCAGGAAGAGCTCGGCGCCGAGCCAGGCCTCGAGCTGCGCCACCTGCCGGCTGACCGCCCCATGCGTGACGTTGAGCTCGGCCGCGGCCTTGGTGAAGCTCACATGCCGCCCGGCCGCCTCGAAGGCGCGCAGCGCGTTGAGCGGCGGCAGCTTGCGGCGCGGCACGGGCGGCGGGCCCTCCCTGCGGGGATCGGCCGGGCGCGACGGGGCGTTCGCGCCGGCCGGGCTGCGTCAAGCAAAGACCCGGACGCGCGCGCGACGCAAGCCGGCGGGGCCTTCCGGATCATGGGTGCGGCGACACCGCCGCCCGTTTCAGCCGCTCTCGCCGGGCAGCGCGAGGGACCGCATGCGCCGGGTCGCCGCGCAGGCGGCGAAGATGTCCTGCCGCCCCGCCGCGCGCTCGGCGACGCGCGCGAGGGCCGAGAGCCGGCTCGCCCCGAAGGAGGCCGCGCAGCCCGCCAGCGCATGGGCCGCCGCGCGCGCCGCGGCGTGATCCGCGGCGAGGCAGGCCGCCTCCAGCCGCTGCAGCAGCGCCGGAAGCTCCCGGGCGAAGGCGGCGCGGATCTCGGCGCGCAGTTCGTCCGGCAGGGCGTCCAGCTCGGCGCGGATGGCCTCGTCCCAGACGGGCAGTTCCTCCGCCCGGCCGATCGCCCGGCCGGCCTCGAGCACCTCGCGCACCGCCTCGCGCAGCCGCTCGGGGCGGAAGGGCGGGGCCAGCCAGCCCTCCACCCCCTCGCGCAGGAGGCAGGCCCGCTCGAGCGCCGTCCCCGATCCCGTGAGCGCCAGCACGGGCAGCCCCGCGCCCCCGGCCTGCGGCGCGCGCAGCCGGCGCAGCGCCTCCAGCCCCTCCCCGCCCTCTCTGCCGAGGCCGAGCAGCAGGGCGTCGAGCCCGCCCTCCTCCGCGGCCAGGATCGCGAGGCCGGATGCGGCGTCGCCCGCGGGCAGGGCCTCGCAGCCGGCCTGCTCCAGCAGGGAGAGCATCGCCCCGCGGCTGGCGGGGCAGGGATCCAGCAGCAGCAGGCGCGCCGTGCGCTCGGTGCGCCCGGCGCGTTCGATGGCCGCTTCGGGGTCAGCGAGGAACATCGGAGAGAACTCCCTGAGGGGGATGCCGGGCCGGGCGCGGGGGCGGAGGCGCCCAGGCCGGCGCCGCATCGGCGCGCGCCGGGGCGGCGCGCCCGGCCTCGAGCACATCGGCCAGAACCCGGCTGAACGCCTCCAGACGGCGCAGCGCCTCCGGCATCCGGGCGGGCCCCAGCGCATGCAGGGCGGCGCTGTGGCCCGGCACCGGCACGCGCAGCCCCTCCCCGACCCACCCCATGCCGCAGGCCGGCGAAGCCCCTCCGGGCCGCCACCAGCAGGCCCTGCCATCCTCCTCCCGCCACAACAGGCCGATGGCCAAGCCCGTCGCCGTCTCGGCGGCCTCCAGCAGGGTGCGGATTTGCGTGTTCAGGGCGGCCATGACGGCCTCGCGCGCCGGGCTCATGCCCAGATGGCCCGGGGTATGCCCGCGAGCACCGCGGCCAGCGCCTCGCCCTCGCCATCCTCCGGCCTCGGGGCGTCGCGCACGGCGCAGGGGTCGCCGAGGGCCGCCCGCAGCAGCCGCACGGCCTCCGGGTCGAATTGCCGGCCCGAGCAGCGGGCGATCTCCTCCAGCGCCTCCTTCGCCCGGCGCGGGGCCCGGTAGCGGCGGCCGGGCTCGATCATCGCCACGAAACTGTCCGCCACGGCGGTGAGCCGGCCGATCCAGGGGATCTCCGTCCCGGCGAGCCCGAGCGGGTAGCCCGCGCCGTCCCAGCGCTCGTGGTGGGTCAGCGCCGCATCGCAGACCGCGCCCGGAAAGCCCAGCGCGCGCAGCAGCGAGGCCCCGGCCTGCGGGTGGCGCGCCACCTCCTGGCGCTCGGCCGCCTCCAGGGGCCGCTGGCCGTCGAGGATGGCCAGCGGAAGGTTCAGCTTCCCCGCATCGTGCAGCAGCCCCGCGGCGGCCACCGTCTCGGCGTCGAGGCGGCGGTCGGGATCGAGCCGCCAGGCGGCGAGGAGGATGGTCGCCACGCGCAGCGAATGGTCTGCGGTGGGGGCGTGATGCCGGCGCAGCGCGTCCACGAGGCGCATCGCGCGGGCGGGAAGCCCCCCCGCCGGCCGCGGCCGCGGCGTGGCGAGCCTGCGCGTCCAGGCGAAGGGCGGCGGCTCCTCCGCCCCCCTCTCGCCGTCCAGACCGGAAGTGCCGAACCCGTCCATGGCCAGAGGATGGGGTGCCGCGCGCGGCAGGGCACGTTCGGAAATGTGCGGTCTTGTTCGGCGTGCGCGATGCCTGCGGCGCCCAGGCAGGCCGCGTCACTCGCCCCGCGGAGCGGCCCCCGTCATCCGATCACCAGCCGGTAGCCCCGGCCGCGGACGGAGGCGATCTCGATGCGGTCCGCGCTCAACTGCGCGAGCTTCTGGCGCAGCGAGGAGGCGAGCTGATCCACCCCGCGCTGCTGCGGCAGCAGCCGCCGGCCCAGCACGAGCTCATAGACCTCCTCGCGCTCCACCACCTGGCCGGGGCGGCGCAGCAGAAGCTCCAGCAGCCCCGCCTCGGCCGCCGTCAGCCGCAGCTCGGGGCCATCCTCCCGGGCGATGCGCAGCCGGGCCGGATCGAGCCGCACCCCGGCCACCACAAGCGGCTCGGGCGGGCCCTCCGCCGCCCGCTGGGGGCGCGGCTCCCCGCGCCGGAGCAGCGCGCGCACCCGGGCCACCAGCTCGCGCGCCGAGAAGGGCTTGCAGACGAAATCATCCGCGCCGAGCTCGAGCGCGAGCACGCGGTCCACCTCGTCGCCCTGGCCGCTGACCACCATGATGAAGGGCCCCTGCCCCGCCATCTCGCGCACGAGCTGGAGCCCCGAGCCGTCGGCGAGGCCGAGATCCACCAGAAGCACGGCCGGCTGCCGCTCGGCGATGGCGCGGCGGGCCTCGGCGAGGTTGGGCGCCTGCCGCGCGGCCAGCACCTCGCGCTGAAGCGCCCGGGCGATCAGCGTCGCGATGTCCGGCTCATCCTCGACGATCAGGATGTCCATGAGCTTCCCATTGCCGCAGCCTTCCCCGAAGGGATTACCCCTTCAGGCTCGGCATGGGCAGGGGGAAGATCGCCCGGCCGCGCGCGCCGCCCGGCGAGGAGCTGCAGCCGCCGGGCGAGATCCTGTCGCCGGAAGGGCTTCTCGAGCAGGCGCAGCCCCTCGGGCAGCGCGCCCGAGGCGTCGTAGAGCTGCGCCGCGAAGCCCGACATCAGGATGGCCGGCAGCCCCGGCAGCAGGGCCTGCGCCTCGCGCATCACCGCCGCCCCGTCCATGCCGCCGGGCAGCACCACGTCGCTGAGCAGGACATCGGGGCGCAAGCCCCCGCGCAGCAGGGCAAGCGCCGCCTCGCCCTCGGCGGCGAGGGTCGCGGAATGGCCGAGCTCGCGCAGCATGGCCGCGATCTGCTCGCGCAGCGCCGCCTGGTCCTCCACCACCAGCACATGCAGGGGCGACAGGGCCTCCGCGGCGGGCGCGTCCGGCTCGGCCGGCGCCGGCTCGGGCAGGGCGGGCGCGGCCTCGCCCGGCGCCGCGACCGCGGCCGGAAGATGCAGGATGACGCTGGTTCCACGCCCCGGGGCCGTGTCGAGCCCGATGCAGCCGCGCGACTGGCGGACGAAGCCATAGACGGTGGCCAGCCCCAGCCCCGAGCCGGCGCCGGGCGGCTTCGTGGTGAAGAAGGGCTCGAAGGCCCGTCGCGCCACCTCCGGGGGCATGCCCTGCCCGTCATCGGTCACGCTCAGCCGCAGGAACTCGCCCGGGGCGGCCTCGCTGAACTCGGCGAGCGCGGCGGCGTCGAGCGTCTCCGCCTCCAGCTCGATCCGCAGCGTGCCGCCCGCGGGCATGGCGTCGCGCGCGTTGAGGGCGAGGTTGAGCAGCGCGTTCTCGAGCTGCACGGGGTCCACCAGCGCGGGCGGCAGGCCGGGCTGCAGCCGCAGCAGCAGCCGCACGCGCTCTCCCAGGCTCTGGCGCAGCAGGGGCAGCAGATCCTCCACCAGCGCGGCCACGTCGGTGGGGACGGGCGAGAGGGGCTGACGCCGGGCGAAGGCCATCATGCGCCGGATCAGCCCGGCCGCGCGTTCGGCCGCGCCCAGGATCAGCCCGGCGGAATGGGCGAGCGGCGGCTGGTCCTCCAGCGCCTCGGCCAGCGCCTCGGCGTTGCCGATCACCACGGTCAGCAGGTTGTTGAAGTCGTGCGCCACGCCGCCCGTCAGCGCGCCCAGCGCCTCCAGCCGCTCGGCGGTGCGGCGGAGCTGCTCGGCCTCGCGCGCGATGGTCACGTCGCGCAGGAACAGGGCGAAGCCGCCGCCGCTGGGCACCAGGCGGAGCTGCGCATAGCGCCCGATGGGCAGGGCGATCTCGCGCTCCTGCCTGGCGGGGCGGGCCAGGGCGGCGGCCAGGGCCGGCCCCGCCTCGGGCAGCAGCTCCGGCAGGGCCCGGCCGAGAAGCTGGCGCGCCTCGACGCCGAGCAGCCGGGCCGCGGCGGGGTTGGCGTAGGTGAAGCGCCCGGCCCGGTCCAGGGCGCAGAACCCGTCATGGATGGTGTCGCAGATGCGCTCCAGCTCCGAGCGCGCCGCCTCGGCCTCGGCGGCGGCCGCCGAGAGGTGGGTAAGCAGCCGCCCGCGCCGCAGCGCCGCCTCGCCCAGGGCCACCACCTGCTGCAGCGCCGAACGGTCCTCCGCGCCGATGGCCCGGGCGTCGGGGCCGAACACCTCGAGCACCCCGAGATACTCCCCCGCATCGTCGCGCAGCGGCAGGCTGAGCCAGGCGGGGGGGTGCGGGCCGGCGTCCCGGCCCTCGGGCGCGCCCGTGGCGGGCTTCTCGCCATGGACGATCACATCGCCCCCGTCGCCGGGGATGAGCAGCGCGCGCACCTCCGAGGCCGGCAGCAGCCGCCGCGCGCCGCGCACGATCCGCCGCAGCGCCTCCTGCGGCTCGATCACGTCCTGCAGCCCGGCGGAGACCTCGACCAGGGTGGAGAGCCGCCGCGCCGATTGGCCCTCCGCCGCCTCGCGCCCCCTCGCCTCGGCGCGCAGCAGCCGCGCCCCCGCCAGCAGCACGACGCAGAGCAGCGCGGCGAAGGCGACGACCGCGAGGCCATTGCGCGAGAGGCCGAGCCAGAGGGCGCGGCTCGGCATGGCCACGCGCACCAGCACGGGCAGCTCCGCCACCCTCTGCCAGGCGACCAGGATCCGCCGCCCCTCGGGGCCGCCCGCGACGCTGCTCCACCCATGCGCCGGGGCGGCCGCCCAGGAGGAACCCGCCGCGGCCGGCGGCGGCACCCGCCCCGTCGGCACCACCGCGGGATCGCCGGCGTGGAGGGAGCTGGCGAGCAGGGTTCCATCGAGCCCGAGCAGCTCCGCGCTCCCTTGGCCGAGCGCGGCGATCACCCCCAGCGCATCGGCGATGTAGGCGACGGAGATGTTGGCGCCGATCACGCCCCGCGCCTCGCCGGCCGGATCGGCGAAGCGCTGCACCAGGGCGAAGATGGGCTTGCCGCGCGCGCCGCCGAGGCGGCCGAGCGCGGGCGGGGCGATCGCGAGTTCGCCCAGGGGGGCGGCCTGCGCGGCCTGGAAGAAGGGGCGCGCCGCCACGCTCGTGCCCGGCGGCACCTGCGCCGCGGAACTCGCGATCACCCGTCCCTCCGGGTCGAGAAGCCCGTAGCTGTTCACCACGTGATAATCGTCCGCGGCGCGGCGGAGCAGGGCGGCCATGTGCTTCTGCAGGGCCTCCCCCGTCGCCGCGGAGGCCAGGAACTCGTCGCGCGCTTCCGCCATGGCGGCGATGGCGGGCCGGAGGGCCCGCTCCATCTGGCGGGCGAGGGTCTGCGCCGTGCCGGCCGCGAATTCGGCCTGGCGTTCCGTCTGCCGCAGGTCGAGGGCGAGAACCAGCGCGGCCCCCGCCAGCACGGTGACGAGCAGGCACAGCGTCACCAGCAGGATGGGGCGACGCAGCCCGTTGCGGGCCGGGGGCGCGGGCGCGGGCGCCAAGCCCGGGGGCGGCGGCGCCCGGCGCGGCGGCGCCCCGTCAGGCGCCATGGCGCGGGCGCCCGCCGCCGCGCCGCCTTGCGGCCGCGCGGGAGAGGAAGCCGCGCAGCTCGCGCGCATGGAGCGGCAGCGCCAGCGCCTCGGCATGGTCCACGCCGAGCGGCGGGCCCAGGCGCCGCGCGAGCTCGAGCTCGCTCGCCGGCGCGCCGGAGACGAGCAGCACGCTGGCGCGCGCGCCGCTGCCGCCCACGAGCAGGAGCGCCTCCGCCGCGCCGCCGGTCCAGCGGCTGATCCCGGTGATGACGGCCATCGCCCCACCCTCCTCCAGAGCCGCGCCCAGCTCGCCCGGGCGAAGCTGGCGGACCCCATACCCCGCGCCGCGCACCATGACGCCGAGCGGCTGGCAGATCGTCTCGCGGTCGTCGGCGATCAGAACGAGGCCGCAGGGATCCTCCGGCGCGTCTTCCGCGAGGCGGTCACTCTGGCGCACGACAGCTCCATCCGAAGGATCGGATTTGTGAGGAAAGGTGAGGAAGGGTCAGGCGTCTTCAAGCGGGAGCCGGCGGGCCGCGGCCGCCTCGCGCGCCAGCAGGCCGAGCGCGGCGGCGTAGTAGTTCTCCGCCGCCTGCGGGCCGCGCAGCGCCACGGCCCGGCCGCTGCGCAGCCCATGGACGAGGCGGGCGATGCCCAGCGTGCCGCTCGGGGCCGGATAGGGCGCGACCTCGTCGGTGCGCAGGTCGGTCCAGGCGGGCAGCAGCCGCAGCGCGGGGTCGAGCCAGAAGCGATGCGCGGCGGCGAGCGCGGGGGCGCCGTCCTCCCCGGCCCAGGCGAGGTAGAGAGGCACGCGCACCGCGTCATAGGCGAAGCGGGGCGGAAAGCCGTGGGCGGGCGCCACCCGCCCGGCGCCGAGCGGCACCCGCACCCAGTCGGCCGGCAGGCCCCAGCGGCCGAAGCGGCACTGCTCCAGCAGATCGAGCCCGTCGCGCCGCAGCCGCGCCCAGCCCGGCTCGCCGGTCAGCCGCTCGAGCGCGGCGAAGGCGGGAAACACGTAGTAGGAGGGGTTGACCACCACGGCGTCGCGCTGGGCGAAGCCCTGCACGCCGGGCAGCAGCAGCAGGCGCCCGTTCGCCTCGCGCGTGGCGAGGCGCAGGATGTCGCGGGCGATGGCCTGGCCGGCCCGCGCGAAGTCGGGCCGGTTCCAGCGCTGCCCGGCCTCGGCGAGCGACCAGGCCAGGAACAGGTCGCCATCCGTCGCGTTGTTCGGGTCGTGCGGCGCCTCCCCGGGACGGGGCGTGAAGCGCCAGCTCATCAGCGCATCCGAGGGGCGGGCGAGGCGCTGGCGCGTCCAGGCCCACATGGCCTCGAAGGCCTCGACGTCCCCCGCGCGCTGCGCCAGCAGCATGGCGAAGCCCTGGCCCTCGCTGTGGGAGATGCCGCCGCGGCCGTCGTCCACCACACGGCCTTCGGCGCGCAGATAGCGGTGGCGGAAGGCGAGCCAGGCCGGGTCCAGCGGCTGCAGGTGGAGGTGGCGCGTGTGTCCCGGCAGCACCAGGGTGCTGAGCGGCGCCGCCGCCATCCCCGCCAGGGCCGCCCGACGCCCGATCTTCCCCGCCATCCCTCCCTCCACACAGGTTGCGGTGGGAGGTGGTTAACAAATCCATGCCGCCGGACCGTGCCGTTAAGCGTATGGAATCGTTCGGCTCTGGGGCGGATGTGGCGGAGCGGCGCGGAAGTGTCGGGAAGGCTGCGTCCTTCCGCGCCGCATTCGGGCGGCGCGCTCCGCCCCGCCCCCCGATCCTATCGCCCGAGGGCGAGGGCGGCGTCGCGCCCCTCGACGAGGGCCAGCAGGCTCTGCCGGTCGATGGGCTTGAGCAGGTGCCCGTCCATGCCCGCGGCGCGGCAGCGCTCGAGCTGTTCCGGCGCCGTATCCGCCGTCACGGCGTAGATGCGCATGCGCTGTCCCCGCCCCTCCGCCTCGCGGATGCGGCGCGTGGCCTCCACCCCGTCCATGCCGGGCATGTGCACGTCCATCAGCACCACATCCACCCCGCCCCGCGCCGCGGCGGCCACCGCCTCCGCCCCGCCCGAGGCGAGCATCACCTCATGCCCGGCGCTTTCGAGCAGGATGCGCGCGACGAGGCGGTTGGGCGCGAGGTCGTCCACCACCAGCACGCGGCGGCGCGGGCTGGGCGGAGGGGCGTCCGCCTCCCTCTCCGCCTCCGCAGGGGGCGGGCACTCCGGCAGAGGGAGCTCGACCCAGAACAGGCTGCCCCGGCCGCCCTCGCCGGCCTCGCAGCCGATGCGCCCGCGCATGGCGGAGGCCAGCGCGGCCGAGATGGCCAGGCCAAGCCCCCCGCTGCCGAACTCGTTCTCCGGGGAGGGCTCGATGCGGCCGAACTCCCGGAACAGCTCGCCCCGCTTCTCGGGCGGGATGCCGGGGCCGTTGTCCAGCACCTCGAAGCGCAGCCAGCCTTCCGGCCGCGCGCGATGCAGGCGCAGCCGAACCTCTCCGCCCTCGGGCGTGTGCTTCACGGCATTGTTGAGGAGGTTGAGCAGGATCTGGCGCAGCCGCGTCGCATCGCCCCGCACCGCGACGGGCAGATCCTCCGCCGCCTCGCCGGAGAGGGCGATGCGCTTGCCGAGCGCCGCCGGCCGCGCGAGGGCGAGGCAGCTCTCCATGAAGCCGGCCAGCGCGATGGGCCCCTCGCGGAGCTGGAGCTTGCCCGCCTCCACGGTGGCGAGGTGCAGCACGTCGTTGGCCACATCCAGCAGGTGCTGGCCCGCGCGCTCCAGCGTCACCACCTGCTGGCGCTGCTCCTCGCTCAGCCGGTCGTCGCGCACCAGGCTCTGCGCGATGCCGAGCACGCTGTTGAGCGGCGTGCGCAGCTCATGCGTCATGCGCGCCAGGAAGCGGGATTTGGCCTCGCTGGCGTCGGCGGCGGCGTCGCGGGCGGCGATCAGGCTGCGGCGCGTCCGCGCCTCGGCCCTTTCCCTCTCCATGGCGAGGAAGGCGAAGGCGAGCCCGACGAGGTGCAGCAGGGATTCGAGGGTGAGGATGGCGAACCAGGGGCCCGAGGGCAGGGCGGCACCCGCCCCGGGCAGGGGCGCCACCCAGGTCAGCGGCAGGCGCGCCGCGTAGATCGCGCCATGCACCGCGAGCAGCGCCACCGCGATCCAGCGGCTGGAGAGGGAGCGGTCCTCGGCGCGCCCCAGGGCCAGGGCCCCGGCGAAGCAATAGGCCGCCAGAATGGTGGCGACGAGCGCCACCCGGGCGTTCAGCGAGGCGTAGAAGGCCGGAACCTGGCAGGCCGCCAGCCACAGCAGCGGGCCCGCCAGCAGCGCCCAGGGCGGCGTCTCGCGGCCGGCGCTGGCGCGCGCCGCCGACAGCACCAGGCCGTAGCTCAGCAGCACCACCCCATTCGCGACGTCGATGGAGAGCCGGTCGGGGATCGCGCCGCGCGCCGCGAGGAGCAGGACGCCCAGCGCCGCCAGAAGACAGCCGAGGCCGAAGCGCCGCAGCGCCGCCGCGGAGGGCCCCGCCCGGCCGACGACCAGGAACAGCAGTCCCAGAAGGGCCGAGGTCGCGCTGCTCGTCAGCAGCAGCGTGGGGACATGGATGGACAAGCGCGGTCGAACCTCTCACAGCCCGGCATCGGCCCAGCCCCGGGGCGCGGAGCCGACGGATTGGTGCATCCGCATCATGAAGCACCAGCATGGGTTGTGTCGAGGGCGAGGTGAGGCGCCGGGATGGCCCTGCGGCGCGGCCCCTCGCGCCCTCGCCTCCCTCCGGGGCCGTTCGGCCTCGGCGGGCTTCGCGGGCGCCCGGGACGCATGCTGCGGGAAGAGGCGATCAGGCCCGCCCCTCATCTCCTTGACCGGCGCGGCGGCCGCCCGCGACGATGCGCCCCGCCGACCAACCCCGCCGGAGACGCCGCGATGCCGACCACCCGCCGCCACCTCGCCGGCGCCACGCTGGGCCTCGCCGCGGCCCGCGGGGCCTCGGCCCGGGCGCTCGGCCCGCAGGATCTGCTCGACCGCATCGCTCCCCAGCGCGAGGCCGTGATCCACCTCGCGCGCGAGGTCATCACCATGGACCCGCGCCAGCCGCGCGCCGAGGCGGTGGCCGTGGTGGGCGATCGCATCGCCGCGGTGGGCAGCCTGGCCGAGCTGCAGGCCCTGGCGGGGGACCAGCCCTTCCGCGTGGACCGCAGCTTCGAGGGAAAGGTGGTGCTGCCGGGCTTCATCGAGCAGCACGTGCATCCGGTGCTCTCGAGCCTCACCATGGTTTCCGAGGTCATCGCCATCGAGGACTGGGACACGGCCGGCGGCTTCAGCCCCGCCGCGCGCGACGAGGCGGGCTACCGCCGCCGCTTCGCCGAGGCGCTGGCCGCGCACCGGGCCCGCACGCCCGGCGCGCCCTTCATCACCTGGGGCTATCATCCGCAGTTCCACGGCCCCATCTCCCGCGCCTGGCTGGACGCGCAGGCGGGCGAGACGCCGGTGGTGGTGTGGCACCGCAGCACCCACGCCTTCCACCTCAACACCGCGCTGATGCAGCGGCTGCGGATGGACGAGGCCTTCCTCGGCAGCTTCACGCCGAGCGAGGCCGCGCAGGCCGATCCCGCCGCGGGGCACTTCTACGAGCAGGGCGCGCTGAAGCTGATGGAGCGCATCGCGCCGCTGATCGCGACACCCGAGCGGATGCGCCGGGGGCTCGAGTTCACCGTGGGCCTCTACCACCGCAACGGCATCACGACCGCCGCCGAGCCGGGCGGCTTCTACGCCAAGCCGCTGCAGGACGCGATCAACGCCGTCTATGCGCCGGATACGACGCCCTTCAACCACTACTTCATCCCCGACGGGAAATCCTTCGCCGCCATGTTCCCGGGCGATGGCGCCGCGCAGTTGCGGGAGGCGCAGAAGCCCCTGGCCTGGGGCGCGGGGCGCGTGCGCTGGCTGCCGAAGCAGATCAAGCTCCTGCTCGACGGCGCGATCTACAGCCAGCTCATGCAGATGCGCGACGGCTACACCGACGGCCACCGCGGCGCCTGGATCATGGACCCGGAGGTGTTCTCCCTCGCCTTCCAGACCTACTGGGACGCCGACTACCAGATCCACATCCACAACAACGGCGATGGCGGCCTGGACGTGCTGCTCGCCAACCTCGAGCGCGCGATGCGCCGCCGGCCGCGCTTCGACCACCGCACCACCATCGTGCATTTCGGCTTCGCCGCGCCGGAGCAGATCCGCCTCGCCGCCAGGCTCGGCTGCATCGTCAGCGCGAATCCCTACTACGTGACGGCGCTGGCGGGGCGCTACGCCGAGGTGGGGCTCGGGCCGGCGCGGGCGCGCCGCATGGTGCCGCTGCGAGAGGCGGCGGAGGCCGGCCTGCCCATCTCCCTGCACTCGGACATGCCGATGGCGCCCGCGCACCCGCTCACGCTCATCTGGGCCGCCGTCACCCGCCTGACGGCCGAGGGGACCGTGATGGGCGAGGAGCAGCGCATCCCGCTCGACCTCGCGCTGCGGGCCATGACGGTGGAGGCGGCCGCCTCCATCCGGCTGGAGAACGAGCTGGGCTCCATCACGCCCGGCAAGCTCGCCAACTTCACGCTGCTGGAGGAAAGCCCCTACGCCGTGCCGCCCGAGGCGCTGAAGGACATCCCGGTCTGGGGCACGGTGCTGGAGGGCAGGGTGCAGCCCGCCCCGCCCGGGCCGCGGCGCCGTGCCGGGCTGCCGCGGCGCCTGGCCGGCGGGGAGGCGCCATCGGGCCGCTTCGCCGGCGGGGCGGCGCTGGCCGCCGCCTGCGCGGGGCACCCTTTCTGCGTGCATCGCGGGGCGGAGGCGGCGCTGGGCTGCGGCTGCGGCGGGGATGCGTTCAGCGCGCTGATCGCCGCCGCGCTGGCGCGCGCGGGCGAGGAGGAGGGGGCGCGCTGATACGGCCGGCGGGCGCGCGGGGGGGGCTTGTCAGGCGCGCCGGCCCTCAGCCCCGCCGCGCCTCGATCGCGTCCCAGATCGCGCGTTCGAGATGCACGCCCTCGAAGCGCGCCAGCTCCTGCAGCCCGGTGGGCGAGGTGACGTTGATCTCGGTGAGATAGCCGCCGATCACGTCGATCCCCACGAAGATCAGCCCGCGCTTCCTTAGCTCGGGGCCGATGCGCGCGCAGATTTCGCGCTCGCGCTCGGTCAGCGTCGTGGGCTCCGGCCTTCCGCCGACATGCATGTTGCTGCGCGCCTCGCCCTCGGCCGGGACGCGGTTGATGGCGCCCATCGCCTCGCCGTCCACCAGGATCACGCGCTTGTCGCCGAAGCGCACGGCGGGGAGGTATTGCTGCACCACCAGCGGCTCGCGCGAGCGCTCGGTGAACATCTCGATCAGCGCGTTGAGGTTCGGATCATCGGGGCGGATGTGGAAGACGCCCGCCCCGCCGTTGCCGAACAGGGGCTTGACGATGATGTCGCCATGCTTCGCGCGGAAGCGGCGGATTTGCTGCGTGTCCGCCGTCACCAGCGTCTCGGGCATCAGGTCCGGGAAATGGGTGACGAAGAGCTTCTCGGGCGCGTTGCGCACGCTCGCGGGGTCGTTCACCACGAGGGTGTGCGGGTGGATGTGCTCGAGGATGTGCGTGGCCGTGATGTAGGCCATGTCGAAGGGCGGATCCTGGCGCATCAGCACCACGTCGGCGTCGCGCGCGAGGTCGAGCTCGACGGGCGCGCCGAAGGTGAAGTGGTTGCCCTTCTCGCGCCGCACCGTGACGGGGTGGGCCTGCGCGATGACGCGGCCCGCGTGCAGCGAGAGGTGGCGCACATGGTAGTGCCACAGCGCATGGCCGCGCGCCTGCGCCTCCAGCATCAGCGCGAAGGTGCTGTCGGCCTCGATGTTGATGGATTCGATCGGGTCCATCTGGACCGCCACGCGCAGCGCCATGCTCGCCCCCCGCATTTGCCCGGCTGATGTGGCACGCGCCGCGCGCTACGCCAACAGGCTGCGCCCGGTCATGGCCGCGGGCTGGTCGAGCCCCATCAGCGCGAGCAGGGTGGGCGCGATGTCCGCAAGCCGGCCCTCGCGCAGCACCGCGCCCTCCGGCCCGCCCATCAGCAGCACCGGCACCACATGGGTGGTGTGGGCGGTGTGCGGGCCGCCGGTCGCGGGGTCGCGCATCAGCTCGGCGTTGCCGTGGTCGGCGGTGACGAGCAGCGCGCCCCCGGCCGCCGCGATGGCGTCGGCGATCAGGCCGAGCCCCGCGTCCACCGCCTCGCAGGCGCGGATGGCGGCCGGCAGGCTGCCCGTGTGGCCCACCATGTCGGCATTGGCGAAGTTCAGCACGATCAGATCCTGCGCGCCGGAGCGGATGGCCTCCACCGCGCGGCGCGCGAGTTCGGGCGCGCTCATCTCGGGCTGGAGGTCATAGGTCGCGACCTTGGGCGAGGGCACGAGGATGCGCTCCTCGCCCGGGAAGGGGGTCTCCTCCCCGCCGTTCAGGAAATAGGTGACGTGTGGGTATTTCTCCGTCTCCGCCATGCGGAGCTGGCGAAGCCCCGCGGCGCTGACCACGGCGCCCAGGATGTCGGCCATGGATTGCGGCGGGAAGAGCGTCGCCATCCAGGCGTTCAGCTCGCGCGAATACTCCGTCATGCCGAGTGCCGCGGCGAAGCGCGGCGCGCGGGGCCGGGCGAAGCCGGCGAAGCCGGGGTCGAGCAGCGCAGCGAGGATTTCCCGCACCCGGTCGGCCCGGAAATTGAAGCAGAGCACGCCGTCGCCGTCCTTCATCCCGGCATGGCCGGGCAGCACGGTGGCGGGCATGAACTCGTCCGTCACGTCGCGCGCATGGGCGGCGGCGAGCGCGGCCTGGGCGCTGGCCGCCGCCTCGCCCTCGGCGAGCACCATGGCGCGCCAGGCCTTCTCCACCCGCTCCCAGCGGTTGTCGCGATCCATCGCCCAGTGGCGGCCGATGAGGGTGGCAAGCCGCGTGCGCGAGAGGCCCGAGAGCCCCTGCTCCACGGCGGCGAGCGCGGCGGGGGCCGAGCGGGGCGGCGTGTCGCGCCCATCCGTCAGGGCGTGCAGCGCGACGGGGATGCCTGCATGGTCCAGCAACCGCGCCAGCGCCACGCCATGGTCCTGGTGGCTGTGCACGCCGCCGGGCGAGACGAGGCCGATGAGATGCGCCGTGCCGCCGCTCGCGCGCAGCGCCGCGATGAAGGCCTGCAGCGGCGCCATGCCGCCGAGCTCGCCCTGCGCGATGGCCGCGTCGATGCGCGGCAGATCCTGCATCACCACGCGGCCGGCGCCGATGTTGAGGTGGCCCACCTCGCTGTTGCCCATCTGCCCCGGCGGCAGCCCGACATCGAGGCCCGAGGTGCGCAGGAAGTTGCGCGGGCAGGCGGCCCAGAGCGCGTCGAAGCGCGGGGTGCGGGCGAGCGCCACCGCATTGTCCTCCGCCTCGGTGCGATGGCCCCAGCCATCGAGGATCACGAGCATGACGGGCTTCTTCATGCAGCGCGGATTAGGCCGGAAACGCCCTCATGTCAGCAGCCGGGCCACCACCGCCTCGGGATCCTCGGCGGGGATGGCGCCGTCCAGCAGCAGATGGGCGAGGCCGTGCACCAGCGCCCAGGCGCGCAGGGCCGCCTCGGGCGAGGGGGCGGCGGCGTTCAGCGCGGCGAAGGCCGCCCCGGCCGCCTCGGACAGCGGCGGTCGCCCGCCCGCCCGGCGCAGCAGCGGGCCGAACATCAGCCGGAATCGGCCCGGGCGGGCCAGGGCGAAGCGCACATAGGCGGGGCCCATCTCGGGGAGAGGCTTGCCGGCCAGGGCAGCGCCGAACTCGGCGAAGTGCCGGGCGGCGAGCGCGGCCAGCAGCGCCTCCTTGTCCGCGAAGTGGCGATAGGCGGCGGTGGCGGAGACGCCGGCCATGCGCGCGGCCTCGCGCAGCGAGACGGCGCCATCTCCGCCCTGGTCGAGCAGCGCGTCGGCGGCGTCGAGCAGGGCCGAGCGCAGATCGCCGTGGTGGTAGGGCTTCTCGGATGTTGACATTGCTCACATCAGGGGTATGTTGATGGCGTCAACATAGACGGGCCCGCCGCCATGTCCATGATCCATCTCCATCTCGCCGCCTCGCTCCTGGCGCTGGGGGGCATCCTTGCGGTGCTGGCGCTGCCCAAGGGGCGCCTCGCGCATCGTCTCATCGGGCGGGGGGCGGCGGCGATGCTGCTCCTCTCGGCGATCTCCTCCTTCGAGATCGCCTCGCGCGGGCATCTCTCGGCCATCCACATCCTGTCGGTGGTGACGCTGGTGAATGTGCCCTTCGCCATCTGGGCGGCGCGCACGGGGCGCATCGCCACGCACCGCAGGGCGATGCTGGCCAATGCGGGCGGGCTGGCGGTGGCGGGGCTCTTCGCCACCTTCGCGCCGGGGCGTTATACCAGCGGCCGCTTGCTTTGACCGCTGAAGCTGCGGCGCGGCCGCTGGTATGTCTTTGTTTTGGCACGCCGCCGCCCACCAACCCGGCGTGCGAGATACGTCCGGCGTAGCCGCCGGCCGTATTACCCTACGGTCTGCTGTTCGGGGCGGCGTGAACCCGCCGCCCCGTGCCGCGCTCAGAAGATGCCCGGCTTGCTCTCGGCCAGCGTGCCCTTCGGCAGCGCGACGTTGAGCGCGGAGAGCTCGCCCGCCTTGAGGCTCAGCACGTTCTCCGCCGCCTCGATGAAGCGGTTGGCCTCGCGCGTCGTGATGATCCCCTCGGTCAGGGTGCGGAACTTGCGGATGTAGTCCGCCCGGCCGAAGGGCTTCGCCCCGCGCGGGTGCGCGTTGGCCACGCCGAGCTCGTCCACCTTCGTCGTGCCGTCCTTGAACAGGATTTCCACCCGCCCGCCGAAGGCCAGCGTGTCGGGATCCTTGGAGTGGTAGCGCTCGGTCCAGGCCGGATCCTCGCGCGTCTCGATCTTGTTCCAGAGCCGCACCGTGTCGGGGCGCGAGGCGCGCTTGGGCGTGTAGCTCTCGACATGGTGCCAGAAGCCGTCCTGCAGCGCCACGGCGAAGATGTACATGATCGAGTGGTCGAGCGTCTCGCGGCTCGCCTTCGGGTCCATCTTCTGCGGGTCGTTCGCCCCGGTGCCGATCACGTAATGGGTGTGATGGCTGGTGTGGATGGTGATCTTCTCGATGCTGTCCCAGTCCGTGATGCCCTCGCGCATGCGGAAGGCGAGGTCGATCAGCGCCTGGCTCTGGTACTCGGCCGAGTGCTCCTTGGTGTAGCTGTCGAGGATCGCGCGCTTGGGCTCGCCCGGCGCGGGCAGCGGCACGTTGTAGTACACGGGGTCATAGACGGTGTTGCGCCCGAATTTCTCCGCCTGGGTGCGGCCCGCGAGCACCCAGGCGATCACGCTGTCCTCGCCCTCGTAGATGGGCGAGGGCGCGCCCTCGCCGCGCATGCAGCGGTCCACCGCCTCGACGGCGAGCTTGCCCGCATGCGCCGGCGCATAGGCCTTCCAGGAGCTGATCTCGCCCTTGCGCGACTGGCGGAAGCTGATCGAGGTGTGCAGCGCCTGCTGCACGGCCTGGAAGATCACCTCCTGCTTCAGCCCGAGCAGCGTGCCGATGCCCGCCGCCGCCGCGGGGCAGAGATGGGCGATGTGGTCCACCTTGTGCTCGTGCAGGCAGATCGCGCGCACCAGGTCGATATGGATCTCGTAGGCGGTGGCGAGGCCGCGGATCAGGTCGCGCCCCGAACGCCCCATCGCCTGCGCCACCGCCAGCACGGGCGGGATGTTGTCGCCCGGGTGCGAGTAGTCGGCGGCGAGGAAGGTGTCGTGCATGTCGAGCTCGCGCACCGCCGTGCCGTTCGCCCAGGCCGCCCATTCCGGGCTGACCGTGGTGCCGGAGGCGACGCCGAACACCGTCGCCCCGCCCTCCTTCTTGCGGTGGCCGAGGGCCATGCCGCGCGCGGAGACCACGGGCCGGCGGTTGATCGCCGCGATGGCCACCGCGGCGTTGTCGATGATGCGGTTGATGATCATCGCCGCCACTTCCTTCTCCACCGGAACCTTGTCGGTGGCGACGCCCGCGATCTTCCAGGCGAGCTGATCCTCGCGCTTGAGCAGCGCCTTGGAGGGGTGGACCTTCACGGGGTGCATCTGCATGGCCAGCGCCTTCCTCATGCCTCCGGCGCTTGGCGAACCCGCCGCCCGCGCCTAGCCTCTGATTTCATACGACGGCGCGCATCCTATCGGGCGCGGCCGGCATGTCCACTCGGCGGGGGGCGGCGCGCATGGCGTTCGATCTGGTGGTGCGCGGGGATCTGGTTCTGGGCGAGCGGATCCTCGAACGGGGCTATGTGGCGGTGAAGGGCGGGGCCATCGCGGCCATCGGCCAGGGCGCGCCCCCCGCGGCGGACGAGACGGCCGACCATTCGGGCATGCTCGTCTTCCCCGGGCTGGTGGACGGACACATGCACACCTCGAGCAGCACCGGCTGGCCGGGCATCGAGGGCGCCTCCATGTCCGCCGCCGCCGGCGGCGTGACCACCTGCGTGGACATGCCCTACGACGTGCCGCGCCCGGTGACGGACGCCGCGATCCTCGCGGAGAAGATCGAGCACGTGAACCGCCTCTCCCATGTAGACATGGCGCTCTACGGCACGCTGCGGAAGGACGGGAACGTGGAGGACGTGGCGGGGCTCGTCGCCGGCGGCGTCTGCTCCTTCAAGCTCTCCACCTACGAGTACGACCCCGTGCGCTTCCCGCGCATCGACCACCCGACCATGCTGCGCGCCTTCGCCGAGATCGCGAAGACGAACCTCATGGTCGCGATCCACAACGAGGACCAGGAGCTCGTCGAGAAGCTCACCGCCCAGGCCCGCGCGGCAGGCCGCACCGACCCCATCATGCATTGCCGCACCCGCCCGCCCATCACCGAAAGCATGGCGGATCTCGAGATCTTCGAGATGGCGCTGGAGACGGGCTGCCACGTCCACATCGCCCATTCCTCGCTGGCGCGCGGCTTCGCGCTGGCGGAGATGTTCCGCAACCAGGGCGCGCGCACCTCGGGCGAGGCCTGCATCCAGTATCTCTGCATGACGGAGGAGGACCTGATCCGCCTCGAGGGCTTCGGCAAATGCAACCCGCCCTTCCGCACCAGGGAGGAGGTGGAGCGCATGTGGGCGGCGCTCACGGCCGGCAAGATCGCCTATGTCTCCACCGACCACGCGCCCTGGCCGCGCGAGCGCAAGCTCTACGCCGGGGACATCTTCGCCGTCGGCGCCGGGCTGACGGGGCTGCAGAGCTTCGCGCCGCTGATGTTCACCCTGCTCGAGGAGCGCGGCCTGCCGCTCACCCTCATGGCCTCGCTCTGCGCCGAGCGCCCGGCGCGCTTCCACGGCCTCTTCCCGAAGAAGGGCGCGATCCGCATCGGCTGCGACGCCGACCTCATGGTGATGGAGCGCGGCGCCTTCCGCTTCGACGCGACGAAGATCCAGGACCGCGAGAACGCCCGCTGGTCGCCCTATGACGGCATGGCGATGCGCGCGCGCGTGGCCGCCACCTATCTGCGCGGCGCGCGCATCTGGGACGGCGAGCGCGTGCTGGCCAGGCCCGGCACGGGCCGCTTCGTGCCGCGCCAGCATGGGGAGTGCTTCCTGGGCTGATGCCGCCGGACCCGCTCGCCCGCACCCCCATCCCCGGCGCGCCGCGCCTCGCCTTCCTGCGCGCGGTGGTGGACCACCCGCAGGTGGAGGTGGGCGATTTCACCTATTACGACGACCCGGACGGGCCGGAGCATTTCCTGGCCCGCTGCGTCTCCTACCTGTTCGACTTCATCGGCGATCGGCTGGTCATCGGCCGTTTCTGCATGATCGCCACGGGCGTGCGCTTCCTGATGAACGGCGGCAACCACGACGCGCGCGGCGTCTCGGCCTACCCCTTCGGCGCCTTCCCCGGCTGGCGCGGCGCGCCGCCGCCCGAGGGCGAGCTGCGCGGCGACACGGTGCTGGGCCATGACGTGTGGGTGGGGGCGCACGCCACGATCCTGCCCGGCATCACCATCGGCAGCGGCGCGATCATCGGCGCGGGCAGCGTGGTGACGCGCGCGGTGCGGCCCTATGCCGTCGTCGCCGGCAACCCGGCGCGTGAAGTCCGTCGCCGCTTCGACGACGCGACGGTGGCCGCGCTGCTCGACATCGCCTGGTGGGACTGGCCGGCCGAGAAGATCGAGCGGAACCTGGGCGCCATCCTCGGCGCCGATCCGGCGGCGCTGCGCGCGGCGGCCTGACGCCCCTGCCCATGCGAGGGGTTTTCGTTGCGCCCCTGGCGTCCGCCCATGGCATACCCATCTGCGCAAGGGTCCAGGGAGAGACGCCCCATGAACACCGATCGCCGAGGCCTGTTCGCCGGTTCCGCCGCCGTCGCCGCCGCGCTGGCCCTGCCCGCCGCCGCGCAGCAGGCCGCCGCGCCGCCCGCCCCCGCGCAGGCGCCGGGCTTCTACCGCTTCAAGCTGGGCGGCTTCACCGTCACCACCGTGCATGACGGGTTCTTCCGCCGCCCCGTGGAGGGCTTCGTGCGCGGCGTGCCCACCGCCGAGGTGCAGGCGCTGCTCGCCGAGGCCTTTCTGCCGGGCGATCAGCTCACCATCCCCTTCACCATCACCTTCGTCGAGACGCCCCGCGGCCTCTATGTCTTCGACGCCGGCACCGGCGCGCAGATGGCGCCCACCGCCGGGCAGATGGCGGCCAATATGCGCGCCGCCGGGCTCGACCCCGCGCGGGTGACCGGGGTGATCGTCAGCCATTTCCATGGCGACCACATCACCGGCCTCACCACCGCGCAGAACGAGCGCGCCTTCCCCAACGCCGAGATCATCGTCCCCGCCGCCGAATGGGCCTGGTGGAGCGATGATGCGAACGCGGCGCGCAGCCCGGAGGGCCAGCGCCCCAACTTCGCCAACACCGCCCGCCGTTTCGGCCCCTACCAGGGCCGCATCCGCCAGGTGCGCGACGGCGAGGAGGTGGCGCCCGGCATCCGCGCCGTCTCCGCGCATGGGCACACGCCCGGGCACACCGTCTATCACGTCGCGGACGGGGCGGATCAGATGATGTTCCTCGCCGACCTCACGAACCGGCCGGAAATCGGCGCCCGCCGGCCGGACTGGCAGATCGTCTTCGACTTCGACGGCGAGGCGGCCGCCGCCACCCGCCGCCGCGTCTTCGACCGGGTGGCGAGCGAGCGCATGCGCGTGACGGGCTACCATTACATGTTCCCCTCCACCGGCTTCATCGCGCGGGAGGGGCAGGGCTTCCGCTTCGTCCCGGCCGACTGGTCGAGCCAGGTCTGATGCGGGCGGCATGCCATCATGCCGTCCGTATCGCGCGCAGGGTTGACGGGCTCCCATCGAAGCCGTGCTTCGATGGGACCGGGCGTGGCGGCTCAGCGCCAGAACAATGGCATGCCAGCGGCCGCGCCGCCGTCTCATGAGGCAAGAGAGCGGCCGCCGGGGTGAGGCTGCCCAGCGGCGCGGATGGCGCTACAATGGCCGCGTGCCCGCCTCCCCGCCCTTCTGGCAGACCACGCCGCTCGAGAAGATGACGCGCGCGCAGTGGGAGAGCCTCTGCGACGGCTGCGGGCGCTGCTGCCTGCACAAGATCCGCGACGAGGAGACGGGCCGCGTCCACCACACCGAGGTGGCCTGCCGCCTGCTCGACCTCTCCACCGCCCGCTGCGGCGACTACGCGCACCGCAAGGCCCGCGTGCCGGACTGCATCCGCCTCACCCCCGCGCGGCTGCGCAAGATGGACTGGCTGCCGCCCACCTGCGCCTACCGCCTGCTCGCCGAGGGGCGGGACCTGCCGGCCTGGCACCCGCTGCGCTCGGGCGAGGCGGGGAGCGTGGCGCGCGCGGGCGTCTCCGTCGCGGGCCGCGCGGTGAGCGAGCGCGAGGCCGGCGCGCTCGAGGATCACGTCGTCGCATGGCCCGCGCGCTGGCCGCGGCGCGCCGGCGAGAAGCCCCCTTTTCTGCCCACTCCCTTGCAAGGAAACGCCCGATGAAGGACGCGCTCTACGGCGGGATCAACGCCGCGGTGCTCACCGCGATGAACCCCGACCTCTCGCCCAACCTCGACCGCATGGCCGCCCACGCGAAGTGGCTGCTGGCGAATGGCTGCAACGGCCTCGGCATCCTCGGCACCACGGGCGAGGCCAACAGCTTCGGCCTGCATGAGCGCATGGCGATCCTCGAGGGGCTGATCGCGCGCGGCGTGCCGGCCGCGGCGATGATGCCGGGCACCGGCTGCGCCAGCCTGACCGACACGGTGGAGCTGACGCGCCACGCCCGCGCGCAGGGCTGCCGCGGCGTGCTGCTGCTGCCGCCCTTCTACTACAAGAACCCCAGCGATGACGGGCTCTTCGCCTATTTCGCGCAGGTGGTCGAGCACGTGGGCCCCGGCATCGCGCTCTACCTCTACCACTTCCCGCAGCAATCGGCCGTGCCCTTCAGCCTCTCCCTCATCGGCCGGCTGCTCGACGCCTTCCCCGGCGTGTTCAAGGGCGTGAAGGACAGCTCGGGCGACTACGCGAACATGAAGGCGATGATCGACGCCTTCGCCGCGCGCGGCTTCGAGGTGTATTCGGGCAGCGACGAGTTCGTGCAGCGCATCCTCGCCGATGGCGGGGCGGGCTGCATCACCGCCGCCTCCAACGCCAACAGCCATTGGGGCGGCATCGTCTATGCGAAGCGCACGGGGCCGGAGGCCGACGCCGCCCAGGCCATGCTGACCGCCACCCGCAAGGCCGCGACCAGCGTGCCGCTCATCCCCGGCCTGCGCGAGATCATCGCGCGCAGCACCGGCGACGATGGCTGGCGCACCATCCGCCCGCCGCACCTGCCGCTCTCGCCCGCCGAGGGCGACAAGGTCTGGGCCGCCTGGCAGGCCGCGGGCGCGCTGCCGCTGCCGGGCATGATGAAGCAGGCGGCGGAGTGATGCGCCCGGCACCCGGGCCGGGCGCATCGGCGCGCGGGGTTGGTGGGGCGGCCGCGCGCGAGAACGACTCCGCCCGGGAGCCGCTGCGCTGCCGTGCGCCCGCGGTGGCGACGGTGCAGGTGGAGGACGACAAGGTCCGCGTCACGCGCTGGGACTTCGAACCCGGCGCGGAGACGGGCTTCCACCGCCATGGCTGGCTCTATGTGGTGGTGCCGGTGCATGACGGCACGCTGCACATCGAGTTCCCGGACGGCACGCACACGAAGGCGGAGCTGAAGGCGGGAGTCGCCTACGCGCGCCCCGCCGGCGTGGAGCACAATGTCGTCAACGGCGGGCCCGCGCCGCTCAGCTTCGTCGAGACGGAGGTCAAGGCCTGGCCCGGGTGACGGGCCTCATACCAGCGGCCGCTTGCTTTGACCCGTGCGGCAGCGGCGCAGCCGCTGGTATGCCTTTGTTTCGGCGCGCAGCCGCCACGCCGGGTCCCATCGAAGCAAAGCTTCGATGGGGGCCCGTCAACCCTGCGCGCGATACGGTCGGCATGACATGCCGCCCGTATCACGCCCCCGCCAGCGTCATCGCGTCCACGCGCAGGGTGGGCGCATCCGTGCCGCGCCTGAACTCGAGATCGTTCGCCGCGTGCAGCATGCGGAACATCTCGGGCAGCTTGCCCGCGATGGTGATCTCGCCCACCGGCTCGGCGAGGGCGCCGTCGCGGATCATGAAGCCCGCCGCCCCGCGCGAGTAGTCGCCGGTGACGCCGTTCACGCCCATGCCGATGAGCTCGGTCACGTAGAGCCCCTCGACGATGTCGCTCATCAGCTCCCGCGGGGTGACGTAGCCGGCCTCCAGCCAGAGGTTGCTGGGGGCGGGCGCGGGCGGGCCGCCCGTGCCGCGCGCGGCGTGGCCGGTGGTGGCGCGGCCGAGCTGCGCCGCGCTGCGGCTCTCCATCAGCCAGGTGGTCAGCACCCCGTCCTCGACCAGGGCGCGGCGGCGGCCCGGCTGGCCCTCGCCGTCGAAGGGGCGGGAGCGCGGGCCGCGCGGGCGCAGCGGGTCGTCCCAGACATACATCCCGCGCGGCAGCACGGGCGTGCCCAGCGCGTCCTTCATGAAGGAGGTGCCGCGGGCGATGGCCGCGCCGTTGATCGCGTTCGCCAGATGCCCGAGCAGCGAGGCCGCGACGCGCGGGTGATAGACCACCGGCAGCCGCGCCGATTTCGGCCGGCGCGGATGGAGGCGCGCCACCGCCTGCTCGCCCGCGCGGCGGCCGATCAGCGCCGCGTCCTCGAGCTCGGAGAGATGCGTGCGGCTCGCATAGTCGTAGTCGCGCTGCATCGCCGTGCCCTCGCCCGCGAGCGCGGTGGCCGAGACGCTGTGGCTCGAGCGCGCGTATCCCCCGAAGAAGCCGCGCGAGGTGGCGAGCGCGCGGCGCGTGCGCGCCCAGCCGGCGCTGGCGCCCTCGCTGTTCGTGACGCCGGGCACGGAGAGCGCCGCCTCCTCCGCCGCAGCGGCCCGGGCCAGCAGCGCCTCGGCGCAAGGCTCCTGGCCGTCGTCGAGCTCGAGCGGGCGCGGATCCATGGGCGGCGGCGCGTCGAGGATCATCGCGAAACGGTCCTCCGGCACCACGCGGGCCATGGCGACGGCGCGCTCGGCGAGTGCGGCGAAGCCCGCGGGGTCCGCGTCGGTGCCGCTGACGACCGCGACGCGGTGGCCAACGAAGACGCGCAGCCCGAGGTCCACGGCCTCGGAACGCTCGATCTGCTCGACGGCGCCGAGGCGGCGCTGCACGGAGAGCGAGGCGGAGTGCACCAGCAGCGCATCCGCCTGGTCCGCCCCCGCGCGCTTCGCCGCCGCGAGAAGGGCGGAGAGCCGGTCCGCGTCGGTCATGCCGCGAGCTTCTCCGCGATGGCCTCAAGGCGCGGCACCCGGCCCACCGGGCCGAGCGCGGCCAGGGTGGGGCGCGCGCGGAACAGCCGGGCGGCGGCGCGCTGCACGTCCTCGACCGTGACGGCGGCGATGCGCGCCTTGGTCTCCTCGATGGGGATGACGCGGCCGTGGATCTGGATCTGCCGCGCGATCTGCTCGCAGCGCGAGCCGGTGGATTCGAGCGACATCAGCAGCGAGGCGCGGAGCTGCGCCTTGGCGCGGTCCAGCTCCTCCTGCGTCACGTCGCGCTGCACGCGGCGCAGCTCCTCCACCGCGACGGGAACGAGCTCGGCCGCCTGCTCCTCGCCCGTGCCGGCATAGAGGGCGAAGACGCCGCTGTCCTCATAGGGGTGGGCGAAGGAGTAGATGGAATAGACGAGGCCGCGCTTCTCGCGGATTTCCTGGAACAGCCGCGAGGACATGCCGCCGCCGAGCAGGGTGGAGAGCAGCAGCACCGCGTAGTGGTCGGGGTCGGCGTAGTGGGTGGAGGGGAAGCCCAGCACCATGTGCACCTGGTCCAGCTCGCGCTCCTCGCGGTGCTCGCCGCCCTGGTAGCGCGCGGGCTCCGGCGCGGGCGGGGCGACGCGGGGAAGGTCCGCGAAATGGCGCTCGACCAGGGCCAGGATCTCCTCGTGCTCCAGCGCGCCGGCGGCGGCCACCACGATCTGCGAGGGGCCGTAATGCCGCGCCATGTAGCCGGTCAGCGCCTCGCGGGGCATGGCGCGGATCACCTCCTCGGTGCCCAGTGTCGGGCGGCCCATGGGCTGGCCGGGGAAGCAGGCTTCCTGGAAATGGTCGAAGATGATGTCGTCGGGCGTGTCGTTCGCCTGGCCGATCTCCTGCAGGATCACGCCGCGCTCGCGCTCCAGCTCCTCGGGCACCAGGGTGGAATGGCAGAGGATGTCGCCGATGATGTCGGCGGCGAGGGCCACATCCTCCTTCAGCACCTTGCAGTAGTAGGCCGTCTGCTCGCGCGCGGTGTAGGCGTTGATGTGCCCGCCCACATTCTCGATCTCGCGCGCGATGGCCGCCGCGTCGCGCCGCGCGGTGCCCTTGAAGGCCATGTGCTCGAGGAAATGCGAGGCGCCGTTCTCGGCCGCGCTCTCGTGCCGCGTGCCGGCATGGACATAGGCGCCGATGGAGACGGTCTCCACGCGCTCCATGCGGTCGGTGACGACGATGAGGCCGGAGGGGAGCTTCGTGAGGCGGAGGGTGTCGGACATGGCGCGGATATGGCCCTCAGGCGGCGTTGCGCAAAGCATGGGCGCGCACGAAGCCCTGCACGGCGGCGAGGTCGTTCGGCAGCACGGCGAGCCGCTCCTCGCGCGCGTAGAGGTCGGCCAGCGCGGGCGGCAGCGGCGGGCGCAGCCCCGTGGCGCGCTCCACCGCGTCCGGGAACTTGGCCGGATGCGCGGTGGCGGCGGTGACGACGGGGATGCCCGGATCGGCCGGCGCATGGGCGCGGGCGGCGGCGAGGCCCACCGCCGTGTGCGGGTCCGCGAGGTAGCCGGCCTCGGCGTGCCAGCGGGCGATCTCGGCGAGGGTGGCGTCATCGTCCAGCGCGAAGCCGGCGAAGTCGGCGCTGGCCGCGCGCCAGGCGGCGTCGGGCACCGGCATGCGGCCGGTGGCGCGGAAGTCGCGCATGATGCGCGCGGTGGCGGCGGCGTCGCGGCCGAGCAGCTCGAAGAGCAGGCGCTCGAAGTTGGAGCTCACCTGGATGTCCATCGAGGGGGACAGCGAGGGCTCGACGGGGCGCACGCTCATGTCGTTCGCCGCGAGGAAGCGCGCCAGGATGTCGTTGCGGTTCGACGCCACGATGAAGCGCGCGATGGGCAGCCCCATGCGCCGCGCCGCCCAGGCGGCCAGCACATTGCCGAAATTGCCGGTGGGCACAGAGACGGCCACCTCGCGCTCCGGCGCGCCGAGGGCGAGGGCGGCGGCGGCGTAATAGGGGATCTGCGCCACGATGCGCGCCCAGTTGATGGAGTTCACGGCGGCCAGCCGCATCTCGGCGCGGAAGGGCGCGTCCACGAACATGGCCTTCACGAGATCCTGGCAGTCGTCGAAGCTGCCCTCGATGGCGAGGTTCGCGACATTGGGGGCCAGCACCGTCGTCATCTGCCGGCGCTGCACCTCGCTGGTGCGGCCCCTGGGGTGCAGGATCACGATGTCCACCGCGGCACGATCCCGGCAGGCCTCGATGGCCGCGCTTCCCGTGTCGCCCGAGGTGGCGCCGACGATGGTGATGCGCTCGCCCCGCTTCGCCAGCACATGGTCGAAGAGCCGGCCGAGAAGCTGCAGCGCCACGTCCTTGAAGGCGAGCGTCGGCCCGTGGAACAGTTCCAGCGCGAAGTCGCGCGGGCCGAGCTGCACCAGCGGCACGGTGGCGGGGTGCCGGAAGCCGGCATAGGCGGCGCGCGTCAGCCCCTGCAGATCCTCGAGGGAGAGGGCGCCGCCCGTGAAGGGGTGGATGAGGCGCGCGGCGAGCTCGGCGTAAGGCAGGCCGCGCAGCGCGCGCCACTCGGCGGCGCCGAGGCTCGGCCAGGATTCCGGCAGGAACAGCCCGCCATCCTCGGCCAGGCCGGCGAGCAGGACATCCTCGAAGCCGCGGGGCGCGGCCTCGCCACGGGTGGAGATGTAGCGCATGGGGCGGGAAGCTAGCGCCTCCCGCCCGCCGCGCCTACTCCGCCGCCTGCAGCGTGGCCACCGCCGCGTATTCCTCCAGCGGCGCGCAGGTGCAGACGAGGTTGCGGTCGCCGTACACGTTGTCCACGCGCTTCACCGGCGGCCAGTATTTCTGCGCCTTGACCCAGGGCAGCGGGAAGGCGGCCTGCTCGCGCGAATAGGGGTGGGTCCACTCGCTCGCCGTCACCTCGGCCGCCGTGTGCGGGGCGTTCTTCAGCGGGTTGTCCGCGCGGTCCATCCTGCCCTGCTCGATGGCGCGGATTTCGGCGCGGATGCTGATCATCGCCTCGATGAAGCGGTCGAGCTCCGCCTTGGTCTCGCTCTCCGTGGGCTCCACCATCAGCGTGCCGGCCACGGGCCAGGACATGGTGGGCGCGTGGAAGCCGTAGTCCTGCAGGCGCTTGGCGATGTCCTCCACCAGCACGCCGCCGCCCTGCTGGAAGCCGCGGCAGTCGAGGATGCACTCATGCGCCACCATCCCGTTCCCGCCGCGGTAGAGGATGGGGTAGTGGTCGCGCAGCCGCGCGGCCATGTAGTTGGCGTTGAGGATCGCCACCTGCGTCGCGCGCGTCAGCCCCTCCGCGCCCATCATGCGGATGTAGGCGTAGCTGATGGGCAGGATGGCCGCACTTCCGAAGGGCGCGGCGCTGACCGGGCCGAAGCCCGTGGCGGGCCCCGCCTCGGGCAGCAGCGGGTGGTTGGGCAGGAAGGGCGCGAGATGCGCCGCGACACCGATCGGCCCCACGCCCGGCCCGCCCCCGCCATGCGGGATGCAGAAGGTCTTGTGCAGGTTGAGGTGGCACACATCCGCGCCGATGGCCGCCGGCGAGGTGAGGCCCACCTGCGCGTTCATGTTCGCGCCGTCCATGTACACCTGCCCGCCATGGGCGTGGATCACGGCGCAGATCTCGCGGATCTGCTCCTCGAACACGCCATGGGTGGAGGGGTAGGTCACCATCAGCGCGGCGAGGTTGGGCCCGTGCTTCATCGCCTTCTCGCGCAGGTCCGCGAGGTCCACGTTGCCGTCGCGGTCGCAGGCCACCACCACCACCTGCATCCCCGCCATCACCGCCGAGGCCGGGTTGGTGCCGTGCGCGGAGGAAGGGATGAGGCAGATGGTGCGGTGCCCCTCGCCGCGCGCGCGGTGCCAGGCGCGGATGGCGAGCAGCCCGGCATATTCGCCCTGGCTGCCCGCATTGGGCTGCAGCGAGACGGCCGCGAAGCCCGTCACCGCGCACAGCCAGGATTCGAGCCGGCGGATCAGCTCGATGTAGCCCTGCGCCTGCTCGACGGGGGCGAAGGGGTGGATTTCGGCGAAGCCCGGGAAGGTGATCGGGATCATCTCCGCCGTGGCGTTCAGCTTCATGGTGCAGGAGCCGAGCGGGATCATCGAGCGGTTGAGCGCGATGTCCTTCTCCTCCAGCTTCTTCATGTAGCGGAGCATGGCGTGCTCCGCGTGGTGGCTGTTGAACACCTCGGCGGTGAGGAAGGCGCTCTGGCGCAGCAGCCCGGCAGGAATGCCGCCCGCCGCCTCGCCGATCTCCCCGCCGAAGAGGCGGCAGAGCGTGGCGAGTTCCTCGCGCGTCACCGTCTCGTCCAGGGCCACGGCGACGCGCGCCTCGTCCACGCGGCGGAGGTTGAAGCCCGCCTCCAGCGCCGCGGCCATGATGGCCTCCGTGCGCGCGCCGGTCTCGATGCACACCGTGTCGAAGAAGGCCTCATGCGCCAGCGCGAAGCCGGCCGCCTTGGCCGCGCCCGCCAGCGCGCGCGCCTGCAGCGCCACGCGGCGCGCGATGCGCTTGAGTCCTTCCGGCCCGTGCCACACCGCGTACATGGAGGCCATCACCGCCAGCAGCACCTGCGCGGTGCAGATGTTGGAGGTGGCCTTCTCGCGGCGGATGTGCTGCTCGCGCGTCTGCAGCGCGAGGCGCATGGCGGGCGCGCCCGCCGCGTCCACCGAGACGCCGACGAGCCGGCCGGGCAGGCTGCGCTTCAGCGCGTCCTTCACCGCGATGAAGCCGGCATGCGGCCCGCCATAGCCGAGCGGCACGCCGAAGCGCTGCGAGGAGCCCACCACGATGTCCGCGCCCATCTCGCCGGGCGGCGTCACCAGCGTCAGCGCCAGCAGGTCCGCCGCGACGATGGCGAGCGCGCCGGCCGCATGGGCGGCAGCGATCTCCGGCGCGATGTCGCGCAGCGCGCCCGTGGTGCCGGGATACTGCGTCAGCACCGCGAAGGGCTTCTCGGCGGCCACGGTGGCGGCCAGCGCGGCGGGCTCGGCGAGGACGAGCCGGATGCCCACGGGCTCGGCGCGCACGCGCACCACCGCGATGGTCTGCGGATGCAGGTCGGCCGCCACCACCAGCACGTCGCTCTTTCCCTTGTGGGCGGAGTGCGCGAGGGTGACGGCCTCGGCCGCCGCCGTGCCCTCGTCGAGCAGCGAGGCGCCCGCGACGGGCAGCCCCGTCAGGTCGCAGATCATGGTCTGGAAATTGACCAGCGCCTCCAGCCGGCCCTGCGCGATCTCGGCCTGATAGGGCGTGTAGGCGGTGTACCAGCCGGGATTCTCGAGGATGTTGCGCAGGATCACCGGCGGCGTGTGCGTGCCGTGATAGCCCATGCCGATCAGGCTGCGCTTGCGGATGTTGCGCTCGGACAGCGCGCGCAGCTCCGCGATGGCCGCGGCCTCGTTCACCGGCGCGGGCAGGGCGGAGAGCTCCACGCCGCGGATGGCGGCGGGCACCGTCCTCGCCACCAGCTCCTCCAGGTCGCGGCAGCCCACGGCCTTGAGCATCTCGGCGATCTCGGCCTCGGAGGGGCCGATGTGGCGGCGGATGAACTCGCCCCGATCCTCCAGGGCGAGCAGCTCCTCGGCGAGCGTCATGCGAGCGTCTCCAGGAAGGCGGCGTAGGCGTCGGCGTCCATGAGGTCGTCCGGCAGGGGGCCGCTCGGGGCGATCTTGAAGAACCAGCCCTCGCCGGTGGGGTCGCTGTTGATCCGGCCCGGCTCCTCCGCCAGGGCGGCGTTCACCTCCACCACCTTCCCGGCGATGGGGGCATAGACGTCGGAGGCGGCCTTCACGCTCTCCACCACCGCCACGGCCTCGCCGGCCTCCACCTCGCGGCCCAGTTCCGGCAGATCCACGAACACCACGTCGCCCAGCGCGTTCTGCGCGTGGTCGGTGATGCCGACGACGGCCACATCGCCCTCCAGGCGCAGCCACTCATGGTCCTTGGTGAACTTCAACGCGCTCATGGGGGCTCTCCTTCAGCGGGCGTAGCGGTGCGGGTGGAAGGGAAGGGGCGCGACGCGGGCGGGCAGCGCCTTGTCGCGCACGATGAGGTCGAGCGGCGCGCCGTCGGCGGCGTGGTCGCGCGCCACATAGCCCATGGCGACGGGGCCGTTCACCGAGGGGCCGAAGCCGCCGGAGGTGACCTCGCCGATCTTCGCGCCGCCGGCGCGGATCTCCGTGTGGGCGCGGGCAGGCTGGCGGCCCTCGGGGCGGATGCCGACGCGCAGCCGCGGGGGGCCCTTGTCCAGCGCCTCGCGCACCGCCTCGGCGCCGCGGAAGTCCCACGCCATGCGCCGGCGCTTGCCGATGGACCAGGTGAGCGCCGCCTCGACGGGGTTCGTCGTCTCGTCGAGGTCATTGCCGTAGAGGCAGAGCCCCGCCTCCAGCCGCAGCGAATCCCGCGCGCCGAGCCCCGCGGGCATCACCCCCGGCATGGCCAGCAGCGCGCGCGCCAGGGCCTCCGCCCGCTCGGCCGGCACGGAGATCTCGTAGCCGTCCTCGCCTGTGTAGCCGGAGCGCGAGGCGATCACCTCGATGCCCGCGATGGTCATGGGCGCGATGCCCATGAAGGTGAGGTCGCTCGGGATCAGCGCCGCCACGCCAGGGCCCTGGAGGGCGAGCAGCGCGCGGTCGGGCAGCGGGCGCAGCCGCACGCCGGCGGGCAGCACGCTCTCGATCAGCGGGAAGTCGAGGTGCTTGCGCGAGGCGTTGACGACGAGGAAGAGCCGCTCGCCCAGATTGGCGAACATGAAGTCGTCCACGATGCCGCCATGCTCGTTCAGCAGCAGCCCGTAGCGCTGGCGGCCGGGCTTGAGGCCCTGGACATCGGCGGGCGTGAGCGCCTCCAGCGCCGCGGCCGCGCCCTCTCCCACCAGCTCGGCCTGGCCCATGTGCGAGACGTCGAACAGCGCGGCGGCGCTGCGGCAGTGCAGGTGCTCGGCCATGATGCCGGCCGGGTATTGCAGGGGCATGCTGTAGCCGGCGAAGGGCACCATGCGCGCGCCCAGCTCGCGGTGCAGGGCATCGAGCGGCGTGGTGTGGAGCGTCTCGGTCGCGGTCACGATTCCCCCTGCCGCGCGGGCGGCGGTTGCGTTCGTGACCCCCCTCTGTCCCGTGACCTGAGAGATTCAGCGTTGCTCCCGGCGAGGGGAGCGCGCCTTACTCCTTCGGTGCCGCGCCCGCCTTGCGGGAGCGCGGGCTTTCCAGAGTGCCCTGTCGCGCGCGGCCCTTCTGCCTGAGCGGTTCCGGGGGCCGGTTGCGCCTTCGGCGACCGGGGCCCTGTGGCAGGGCCCCGATTCTCTCCCGCACGCGATGCGCAGGCGCGCCTCTTCTGCCCCCGGATCGTGACCATGGCAAGGCGCATCTGGCCTCGCCGCCCCGCCTCGCGGCGCGTTCCGCCCAGCCGCGCGGCAGGCTGCCCGGCTTCAGGGCAGGAAGGAGAACATCACGAAGGCCGAGAAGATGGCGAGGTGCACGATGCCCTCCAGCACCGTCGTCCGCCCGGTGTTGAGGGTGACGGCGAGCATCAGGAAGGTGGTGGCGAGCAGCACCACCATGGCCTGGTCCAGCCCGAGATGCAGCGGCTGCCCCGTCCAGAGCGCCACCACCGCCACCGCCGGGATGGTCAGCCCCACGCAGGCCAGCACCGAGCCGAGGGTGAGGTTCAGCGCGGTCTGCAGATTGTTGCGGGCGGCGGCGCGGATCGCCGTCAGCCCCTCGGGCAGCAGCACCAGCAGCGCGATGGCGACACCCACCAGCGGCAGCGGCAGCCCCGCGCCGCGCACCGCGCCCTCCAGATAGGGCGCGAGCTGCTTGGCGAGCAGCACCACGCAGGCGAGCGCCACCAGCAGCAGCGCCGTGGCGCCCAGCGCCACCGGGCCCGAAGGCCGCGCGGCGCCGCCCGCCAGCTCGTGGTCCGCCACGAAATCCGCCCGGTGCCGCACGAGCTGCACGTAGAGGAAGGCGATGTAGAGCCCGAAGGAGACGAGCGCGACGTAGAGGAGCTGCGGCGCGGAATAGACCGGCCCCGCCGCGCTGGTGGTGAAGTTGGGCAGCACCAGCGTCAGCGCCGCGAGGGGAATGAGCACGGCGAGGAAGGCGTTGGAGGCGGGGGTGCGGAAGCTCTGCTCGAAATGCCGCCGCCCGCCGAGCAGCAGGCACAGGCCGAGCACCCCGTTCAGCGCGATCATCAGCGCGGAGAAGATGGAATCCCGCGCCACCGTCGGCTCCGCGCCGCCGAGCATCATCGAGACGATCAGCCCGGCCTCGATCACGGTGATGGAGACGGCGAGCAGCAGGCTGCCCAGCAGCGCGCCCAGGCGGCGCGCCACCGTCTCGGCGTGGTGCACCGCGGCGAAGACGCAGCCGATCAGCCCCGCCGCCACCAGCAGCAGAGGCACCGAGCCCTTGGCCGCCACCTCCACCGCGCCCAGCGCCGGGAAAGCCACCGCCCACCACGGAAACGCCCTGCCGCCCGCCATGCCTCTTCCCCTCCCGCCGCCTGCCGGTGCGCGGCGCGCCTGTCAGCCCGTTTCCTGCCGCCGCCCCATCACGAGGCCGAGCAGCAGCAGCCCGCAGGCCGCCAGCAGCAGCCCCGCCTCCAGCCCGAAGCCCCAGCGGATCGCGCCCATCAGCGGCGGGCCCATCGCCTGTCCGAGGAAGAAGTGGAAGGCGTGCAGCGACACGGCCGAGGCGCGCGCCTGCGGGGCCACCTCCGTCACGCGCGTCTGCAGGGAGTTGTGCAGCATGAAGAAGCCGGTGCCGACGAAGAGCCCCGCGGCCACGAAGATCGGGGCGGAGGGCGCGAGCGCGAGCCCCGCGAGGCCGCCACCCGCCAGCGCGCCGCCCAGCCGCATCATCCGCCGGGGGCCCAGCCGCGCCACCAGCAGCGGGGCGCAGCCGGCATAGAGGAAGCCGCCGCAGCCGAAGGCGGCCAGGGTGAAGCCGGCCTCGCGCGTCCCGCCCATCCCGGTTTCGAGGAGATGGTTGGCGACATAGGGAAAGCCTCCGAACACCAGCATCCCCTCGATGCCCACCGCCCAGTAGAGGGCGAGGGCCGGCCGGTGCGTCAGCAGGAAGCGGTAGCGCGCCACCGCATCGCCGAAGCTCAGCCGGCCGCGGAGATCGGGCACGCGGTCGCGCAGCAGCGGCAGCACCGCGAGCGCGGAAAGCGCCCCGCAGAGCAGCATCAGCCCGCGCCAGCCGATCGCGGGCTCCAAAAGCCCCGCCATCACGCCGCCCGCCATCTGCCCCGCAATGGCGCAGGCGAGGAAGCGGCTGATCGCCACCTGGCGCTCCGCGAGCGGCACGCGGTCGCCGAACAGGGCGAGGGTGACGGGGAAGATGCCGCCGCCCGCCGCGCCGGTGGCCATGCGCAGCAGCAGCAGCACGAGCAGCGTGGGCGCCAGCGCCGAGGCCGCGAGGAAAAGCGCCTGGAAGGCGAGGGCGAAGACGATGACGCGCCGCTTGCCCAGCGCATCCGCCACCGGCCCCAGCACCGGCTGCACCAGCGCGAAGGGCAGGGCGAAGGCGGTGGCCAGCAGCGCCACCCGCGCCGGCTCCTGCGCGAAATCGAGCGCGAGCACGGCCACCAGCGGGTCCGCCACGCGGGTGGCGATGGCTGAGGCGAAGCCCGCCAGCGCGAAGGTCAGGACGAGGCGGCTGTGCGGCGCGCGGGACATCTCGCCTCGGCGGGGGGTGGGATTTCCGCCTCAGCCGGCCGGCGGCGGCTCGCCCTGCACGGGCTCGGCGCCCATGCCGCGCAGCATCTCGGTGATGGCGGCCGCCGCCGCCTCCGCCTGGCTCGCGGAGGTGCCCTTGGCCACCAGCGCCACGCCGCCGCCCGCGAAGCCCTGCGGCCCATGGGCGCGGTAGAAGGGATAGCTGCCGATCTCAAGCGCCGGGAAGCGCGCCTGGATGGCCTCGAGCTGCGCCGCGATGTTCCCCTCGTAGACGCCCAGCGCATGCACGGTGCGCGAGACGACCGGCACGCCGCCCTTCAGCGAGGGCGCCAGCGCCTCGAACATGGACTGCATGATGCGCGGCACCCCCGCCATCACATGCACATTGCCCATGGTGAAGCCGGGTGCGGAGGTCATCGTGCAGCGGATGGGCACAGCCCCCAGCGGCAGGGTGGCCATGCGCAGCCGGGCGGCGTTGAACTCCACGGGCGGGTCGCGGCGCGCGTAGTCCTCGGCCATCAGGGCGCGCGTCTCCTCGTGCACCACCCAGGGCACGCCGAAGGCCTCGGCCACGCATTCGCTGGTGATGTCGTCATGCGTCGGGCCGATGCCGCCGGTGGTGAACACGTGGTCGTAGCGCGCGCGCACCTCGTTCAGGGTGGCGACGATGGTCTCGCGCACATCCGGGATCACGCGCGCCTCGCGCAGCGGGATACCGAGCTCGCCGAGGCGTGTGGCGAGGTATTGCAGGTTCGCGTCGCGGGTGCGGCCCGAGAGCACCTCGTTGCCGATGATCAGCAGGCAGGCGGTGGGGTTGCTCATGGCGTGCGAGCCTAGAGGAAGTCGCGCAGCAGCGCGACCAGCGGCAGATCGGCCGGCGGCATGGGGTAGTCGGCCAGCCGCGCGGGCGCCACCCAGGCGAGGGTCTGGCCCTCGCGCGCGGTGACGCGCCCCTGCCAGCGGCGGCAGATGTAGAGCGGCATCAGCAGATGGAACTCCGCATAGCCGTGCGAGGCGAAGAAGAGCGGCGAGAGGCAGGCGCTCTGCGTCTCGATGCCCAGCTCCTCGCGCAGCTCGCGGATCAGCGCGGCCTCGGGCGTCTCGCCCGCGCCGATCTTGCCGCCCGGGAACTCCCACAGCCCCGCCATGGCCTTCCCCGGCGGGCGCTGCGCCAGCAGCACGCGCCCATCGGAGTCCACCAGCGCGCAGGCGACGACGAGCAGCAGGGGCTTCGGCGCCGCCGGGGCGGGCGCCGCCTCGCGCAGGAAGCGGATCACCGGCATGTTGCGGTTGCGCGAGAGGTAGGGCTGCACCGCGCGCCCCGCCTCGGCGAAGCCGAGATGCCGCAGCACGGCGTGGGAGGCGGCGTTGTCGGTCAGCGCGCTCGCCTCCACGCGCGTCACGCCGAGATGGCGCTGCGCCCAGTCGAGCAGCCCCGCGGCGGCCTCGCGGGCGATGCCCTGGCCCCAGTGTTTCCGCCCGATCCAGTAGCCCAGCTCCGCTCCCGCGCCGCGGGCCAGCGTGAGGCCGACGCAGCCGACCAGCGCGCCCCCCTGGGTGATGGCGAGGTGATAGGCCTCGCCGCGGGCGATCTGCGCGCGGGTGGCGGCGATCCATTCGAGCGCGAGGCCGTCGCGGTAGGGGAAGGGCACGCGCGCGAGGTTGCCGGCCACCGAATAGTCGTTCACCAGCCGCGTGACCTCCGCGGCGTCCTCGGGCTCCAGCGGGCGCAGCAGCAGCCGCGCCGTGACGATGGGCAGCTCAGCTCCGGTAGCTGCCATTGATGTCGATGTAGCCGTGCGTCAGGTCGCAGGTCCAGACGGTGGCCTTGCCCCGGCCGAGGCCGATGTCCACCGTGATCTCCACCTCGCGCCCCTTCATGTGCGCGACGACGGGCGCCTCGTCGTAGCCGGGGACGACGCCGCCCTCCCGAGCCATCCACACGCCGCCGACGGCCACCGAGAGGCGGTCGCGGTCCGCGGGTTCGCCGGCCTTGCCCACGGCCATGACGATGCGGCCCCAGTTCGCGTCCTCGCCGGCGATGGCGGTCTTCACCAGCGGCGAGTTGGCGATGGACATGGCGATGCGGCGCGCGGAGGCCGCGCTGACCGCGCCGGTGACTTTGACGGTGACGAGCTTCTGCGCGCCCTCGCCGTCGCGCGCCACCATCAGCGCGAGATCGTGCAGCACCTCGCCCAGGGCGCGCGCGAAGTCCCGCAGCAGGGCGGGGGGCGAAGCGGCGGTGACGCGCGGGTGCTTCGCCTGGCCGGTGGCGAAGAGCAGCACCGTGTCGGAGGTGCTGGTGTCGCTGTCCACCGTCACGCAGTTGAAGCTGGCGTTCACCCCCTTCGCCAGCAGCCTCTGCAGCACGGGGGCGGGGATCTTCGCGTCGGTGGCGAGGAAACAGAGCATCGTCGCCATGTCCGGCGCGATCATGCCGCTGCCCTTGGCGATGCCGTTGATCGTCACCTCCGCATCGCCGATGCGCGCCGTGCGCGTCGCGGCCTTGGGGAAGGTGTCGGTGGTCATGATGGCGCGTGCGGCGGCGGCCCAGCGGTCCTCGGCGAGCGCGCCGAAGGCGCCGGGCAGCGCGGCCAGCAGCCGCTCCGTCGGCAGCTTCTCGCCGATCACGCCGGTGGAGGCGAGGAACACCTCGCCCGGCTTGCAGCCGACCAGTCCGGCCGCCGCCTCGGCGGTGCGCGCGCAGGCCTCCTGCCCGGCCTTGCCGGTGAAGACGTTGCTGTTCCCCGCATTGACCACGAGCGCGCGGGCGCGCCCGCCCTTCAGCACCGCGCGGCACCAGTCCACAGGCGCCCCGGGGCATTTGTTGCGGGTGAACACGCCGGCCACCGTGGTGCCGGGGGCGAAGCGGAAGACGGTGACGTCCTCCCGGCCCTTGTAGCGGATGCCGGCGGCGGCGGAAGCGCATTCGGCGCCCGCCAGCGCGGGCATCTCGGGCAGCGGGAGGGCAAGGGGCGAGACGGGATGGGCCATGGCGTGTCGGTCTTGCGGAACTCAGCGGCGCTGGGCGGGGGCGGGCGCGCGCGCGGGCGGCGGCGGCTCGGGCTGCGGCGCGGCGGGGGCCGCCTCGGCCGGGGGCTCGACGCGCTCGATGCGGGCGGCGGCGCGCACGCGCTGCACGGCGGCGGCCACCTCCTCCTCGATGGCCTGCTGGCGCAGCGCCTCGCGGCTGTCCTCGAAGCTCGGCCCGCGCGAGACGCGGCGCTCCTCCACCCGGATCACGTGCCAGCCGAACTGGGTGCGCACCGGGGCGGGGCTCACCTGGCCGGGCTGGAGCGCGAAGGCGGCGGCGGCGAATTCGGGCACCATGTCGCCGCGGCGGAAGAAGCCGAGATCGCCGCCGTTGCGCGCCGCGGGGTCGGTCGAGCGGCGGCGCGCCACCTCCTCGAAGCTCGCGCCGCGCTGGATTTCCTGGAGGATGGCGCGCGCCTCCTGCTCGCTGGCGACGAGGATGTGGCGCGCGCGCACCTCCTCCTCCGGCGCCCGGCCGGCCTGCTCGCGCTCGAAGCGCGCGCGCAGCGCCTCCTCGGTCAGGCGCGGCAGCACCTCGCGGCGCAGCAGCGCGTCGCGCAGCTCGTTCTCCTCGAGCTGGCGCATGCGGCGGCGCAGCTCCTCCTCGCGGTCCAGCCCCGCGGCGCGGGCGGCCTGGACCATGGCGCGGTCGGTGATGGCGCGGTCCACGAGCTGCTCGAACACCTGGGGCGGCAGCATGGCGCGCAGCATGGCGGGCGGCACGGCGCGCAGCTCGGGCGGCATGGCCTCGGCGGCGGCGGCGATCACCTCGTCGAGGCGGATCTCCTCGCCGTTCACGCGGGCGATCACGGGGTTGGCCTCCGCCCCCGGGGCGGGCGCCGCGGGCGCCGGGCCCTGCGCGGCCGCCGGGGCCGGCCCGAGCAGCGTGGCGGAGGCGAGCAGGAGGGCGGCGAGCGGCAGGCGGGCCATCGGCGGGGAATCCATCAATCCGGCCGGACAATGGCCGATGCCCCGCGCCCCCACAACCCGCCGCGCTTGACGCGCGGCCCCCGCGGCGGAACCCTGGACGCATGGGCACCCAGATCATGGCGGCCGGCGGCTACCGCTACATCCCGGCCGTGTTCCAGTATTCGGGCGGCGTGGCGGCCGAGCCCGGCTTCCGGCTGGAGCGCGCGCGCTTCGCCGAGCCGGTGCCGCTCGCCGAGGGGTTCGCGCGCATCAAGGCGCATCTCGCCGCGCTCGGCCGCCCGCCCGCCGCCTTCGCGCAATGCGAGCTGCGCAGCCCCGAACCCTTCACCGAGGCCGGCTTCGCCGCCTTCAACCGCCTCTATGTCGGCGTGCTGCAGGAATGGGGCATTGTGCAGGGTGGGGAGAACCCGGTGGCGCGCAGCAATGTCTGCCCCGAGATCGCGCCCCCCTCCGAGCCCTGCTTCCACGCCTTCAGCTACACGGTGGAGGATGCGAACGCCCCGCCCAGCTTCGTCGTGGCCGGCAGCGGCGAGGCGCGCGAGGGCGGCGCGAGCTACCGCGAGAGCGTGGTGGCCTGGGGCGACACCTCGCCCGCCGGCATGCGCCTGAAATGCGACTATGTGCTGGGCGAGATGGAACGCCGCATGGGCGCGCTCGGCTTCGGCTGGCGGGACACCACGGCGGTGCAGGCCTACACGGTGTTCGACTTCGCGCCGCTCTTCCTCGAGATGTTCGTCCGCCGCGGGGCGGCCCGCCATGGGCTGACCTGGCAGCCCTGCCGCCCGCCCGTCCAGGGCCTGGATTTCGAGATGGATTGCCGGGGCGTGAGCCGGGAACTCGTGCTGCCCGCGTCACGCGGCCGCGGTTGACCCCCCTCGGGGCGGGTCCTATCTCTGCCGGACTGACCCGCGCGGCCCCGCGCCCCGCCGCGATTCCGCCGCGCTCCGGAGAGATCCTCGCCCCCATGTTCGCCCGTCTCGCCCGTGCCCTGTTCGGTTCCGCGAACGACCGCGCGCTCAAGCGCTACCAGGCGCGCGTGCCCGCGATCAACGCCTGGGAGGAGAAGCTCGCCCCCCTCTCGGATGAGGCGCTGCGCGGCAGGACGGAGGAGTTCCGCGCCCGCCTCGCCCAGGGCGCCACGCTGGACGATCTGCTGGAGGAGGCCTTCGCCACGGTGCGCGAGGCGGCGAAGCGCGTGCTCGGCCTGCGCCATTTCGACGTGCAGATGATCGGCGGCATGGTGCTGCACGAAGGCAAGATCGCCGAGATGAAGACCGGCGAGGGCAAGACGCTCGTCGCCACCCTTCCCGTCTATCTCAACGCGCTGGCCGGCAAGGGCGTGCATGTCGTCACCGTCAACGACTACCTCGCCAAGCGCGACGCGGAGTGGATGGGCGAGGTCTATGGCTTCCTCGGCCTCAGCACCGGCGTGATCGTGCACGGCCTGACCGACGACCAGCGCCGCGCCGCCTACGCCTGCGACATCACCTACGGCACGAACAACGAGTTCGGCTTCGACTACCTGCGCGACAACATGAAGTACCGGCTGGAGGACATGGTCCAACGGCCCTTCGCCTACGCCATCGTGGACGAGGTGGACAGCATCCTGGTGGACGAGGCGCGCACGCCGCTCATCATCTCCGGCCCCACCGACGACACCTCCGACCTCTACCGCCGCGTGGACGCGGTGATGGCCGAGTTCGTGAAGGATCCCGAGCGCTTCGAGAAGGACGAGAAGCAGCGCACCGTCGCCATGACCGAGAAGGGCGGCGAGGACATCGAGCGCATGCTGCGCGAGGCCGGGGTGCTGACCGAGGGCGACCTCTACGACCCCGTGAACGTCAGCCTCGTGCATCACGTCAACCAGTCGCTGCGCGCGCATGTGCTGTTCAAGCGCGACGTGGAATACGTGGTGCGCAACGACAAGATCGTGATCATCGACGAGTTCACCGGCCGCATGATGGAGGGCCGCCGCTACTCGGACGGGCTGCACCAGGCGCTGGAGGCGAAGGAGCACGTCACCGTCCAGCCGGAGAACCAGACGCTCGCCTCCATCACCTTCCAGAACTACTTCCGCCTTTATCCCAAGCTCGCCGGCATGACGGGCACGGCCGCCACCGAGGCGGACGAGTTCATGGAGATCTACAAGCTGGAGGTGGTCGAAATCCCGACCAACGTGCCCGTCAGGCGCGTGGACCAGGACGACGAGGTCTATCGCACGGCGGCCGAGAAGTACGAGGCGGTGATCAAGCTCATCGGCGAATGCCAGGCGCGCGGGCAGCCCTGCCTCGTGGGCACCACCAGCATCGAGAAGAGCGAGCTGATCTCCTCCCTGCTCAAGCGGCGCGGCATCGCCCACAACGTGCTGAACGCGCGCTACCACGAGCAGGAGGCGGGCATCATCGCCCAGGCCGGCCGGCCGGGCGCGGTGACCATCGCCACGAACATGGCCGGCCGCGGCACCGACATCAAGCTGGGCGGCAACGCCGAGATGCTGGCCCGCGCCGAGGCCGGCGCCGACGAGGGCCCCGCGTACGAGGCAGCTCTGGCCCGCCACAAGGCCGAGGTGGAGGCCAACAAGGCGAAGGTGATGGAGGCCGGCGGCCTCTTCGTCATCGGCACCGAGCGCCACGAGAGCCGGCGCATCGACAACCAGCTCCGCGGCCGCTCCGGCCGCCAGGGCGACCCCGGCGCGAGCCGCTTCTTCCTCTCCCTGGAAGACGATCTGATGCGCATCTTCGGCAGCGACCGCATGGGCGGGATGCTGCAGAAGCTCGGCCTCAAGGAAGGCGAGGCCATCGTCCATCCCTGGATCAACAAGGCGCTGGAGAAGGCGCAGAAGAAGGTCGAGGCGCGCAACTTCGACACGCGCAAGAACCTGCTGAAATACGACGACGTGATGAACGACCAGCGGCGCGAGGTGTATTCCCAGCGCCGCGCCTTCATGGAGGCCGATGACCTCAGCGAGACCATCGCCGAGATGCGCCGCGAGACCATCGGCGCCATGGTGGACCGCGCGATCCCGGAGAACGCCTATCCCGAGCAGTGGGATCTTGCGGGGCTGGAGCGCCGCGTGAAGGAGGTGCTGGGCCTCGACCTCCCCATCGCCGCCTATGCGCAGGAGGAGGGGATCGACGAGGTGCAGGTGCGCGAGCGCATCGAGGCCGCGGCCGATGCCGCCGCCGCCGCCAAGGCGGCGAATATCGGCCCCGAGTTCATGCGGATGGTCGAGAAATCGGTGCTGCTGCAGGTCTTCGACCAGGTGTGGAAGGAGCACCTCCTCCAGCTCGATCACCTCCGCCAGGGCATCGGCCTGCGCGCCTATGGCCAGCGCGACCCGCTGAACGAGTACAAGCGCGAGGCCTTCGCGCTGTTCAACAACATGCTGGAGGAGCTGCGCGAGCGCGTCACCTCGCTGCTGCTGCGCGTGGAGTTCGCCGCCGACGCGCCCCCGCCCCCGCCCGAGCCGGTGCGGGTGATGGACATGCGCCACCCCTCGCCGGAGGAGGCGGCATCCGCCTTCGAGCCGGCCCCGGCCGGGGGCGGCTATGGCCTCGCGGTGGCGCCCGCGCGCACGGCCACCGAGGTGGACCCGAACGACCCCGCCACCTGGCACCGCACGCCGCGCAACGCGCCCTGCCCCTGCGGCTCGGGGAAGAAGTACAAGCACTGCCACGGCAAGGGGTGAGCGGCGCTCACCCGCGCAGCGGGATGCACAGCCGCTCGTAATCCCCCGCCGTCGCCATCAGCAGCCGGCCGAGGGAGAACGGGCGCGCCGTCATCGGCCGCGCCCCCATGCGGCGGAACAGCGCGGCCGAGGCAGGCGCGCGCACCTCGGCCTCCAGCCGGTCGAGCCCGCGCGCCGCGGCCCAGGCGGATGCGGCGAGGAGCAGCGCGCCCCCCACCCCGTGCGGCGGGAAGCGCGCGCGGCCGCGGAAGGGTTCCAGCACGTCGATGCCGTACACATAGGCCCCGCCCGGCAGCGCGCGGGAGCGCGCCTCGATGGCCGAGAACACGAGGAAGGCGTGAAGCCCCCGCCGCCAGCCATAGCAGCGCCGGAAATCGGCGAAGCCCGGCGCGAAGGGCCCGCGCCCGCCGAGCTTGAGGCTGAGATAGCCCGCGAGCTCCCCCTCCACCGTCGCGGCCAGGAAGCACTCGGGGCGGATGCGCGGCCGGAACAGCGCCTGGCGCTGCGCCGCATCGCCCAGCAGCGCGGAAAGCCCCGCCCGGCCCGTGGCCGCGAGGTCGAGCACGCGCTCGGCCAGCGGCCCGGGCGTGAGCGGCGCGACCTCCACGCGCATGGCCGCCGCCGCGCTCACTCCTCGAGGATGGCCACGGCCCGCGTCCAGCCCGCGCTGCCGCGATGCACCTTCACGGGGAAGCAGGCCACCAGGAAGCCGTCGGGCGGAAGCTGGTCGAGGTTGGCGAGCTTCTCCAGGTGGCAGTAGCCGATCTCGCGCCCCGCCCGGTGTCCTTCCCAGATCAGCCCGGCATCGCCGGTTTCGGCCACGCGGCGCTTCGTGTGGCTGAAGGGTGCGTCCCAGGACCAGCCATCGGTGCCGGTGACGCGCACGCCCTGCTCGAGCAGCCACAGCGTCGCGGCCTTGCCCATGCCGCAGCCGCTGTCGATGTAGTCGGCCTCGCCGTAGCGGCTGCCGGCGCGGGTGTTGACCAGCACGATCTCCAGCGGCTTCAGCACATGGCCGATGCGCTCCAGCTCGCGCTGCACGTCCTCGGGCGTGCAGACGTAGCCGTCCGGCTTGTCGCGGAAGTCGAGCTTCACGCCGGGCTGGAAGCACCAGTCGAGCGGGACTTCGTCGATGCGCCAGGAGGGCTCGCCGCCCGGCGTGAACCGCTCGTTCATGCGCGAGAAGAAATGATAGGGCGCGTCGAGGTGGGTGCCGTTGTGGGTGGAGATCCGCACGCGCTCGATGGCGGCGTATTCGCCCTCGGGCAGGGCCGAGACGGGCACGCCCATATAGCCGGCCATCTCGGGGGCGCTCATGTGGTGGTCCACATACTCGATCTCGGGCAGCATATGGGGCGGGTCGCTGGCGATTCCCGCCTTGAGGGAGACCGAAATATCGATGATTCGTCGCGGCATGGAGGCTTCCTTCCCCTTTCCGGCCGGGACGCTACAGCGCATCCGCCCGCCTTGTCCCGACCCCGGCCGCGCCCCGCGCCGGGCAGCCCCGCCGCGCTGGGGGGCTGACGCCCGCCGCCCCCGGCCCCAGATGCGCGACGCATGAGCGGCGTCAGCAGGATCGGAGGCGCGCTGAGCGACCTTCTGGGCGGGTGGCGGGGGCGCGGGCGTCGCGCTGCCCGCGCGTCGAGGCCCGAAAAGGCCGCGGCCGTGGCCGCACCCGCGCCCCCGGTGCCGGAGGATTCCGCGCCGCGGCCCCCCGCACGGCGGCGCATCGCCACCATCGCGGAAATGCACGCGGCCATCCGCCGGCTTCGGGAGGATCTGGCCCATGATCCCGTGGCGCTGGGGGCCGCCATGGCGGAGCTGGAGCTCGAGCCGCCGCCCGTCTGCGCCGAGCTGCGCGCGCTCGATCCCCTCGGCCCCGACTACGCGGCGCGCGCCTTCGCCCTGATGGCCGAATTGCGCGGCGCGCATGGCTTCAGCGCGCGGCGGGACGAGCGCATCGGGCATTCGCTGGCGGACCGCGATCTCTGGACCGGCCTCTCCCCCTGGGATCATCGCTCGCCGGCCTTCCTGGCCGAGATGTTCGAGTGCTACGCGGCCATGCTGCGCGAGATCGGCGCGCCGCCGGGCGCGCGGGTTCTCGAGTATGGCCCGGGCACGGGGCAGTTCCTGCTCTTCCTCGCGCGCATCGGCTACCAGTGCCACGCGGTGGACGTGGAGCCCGAGTATCTGCGGGTGATTCGCGCTCAGGCGCGCGCGATGCGCCTTCCGGTGCGGCTGGAGCGCGGCCTTTTCGGCGAGGGCTTCGCCGGCGAAAGCTTCGACGCCATCATCTTCTTCGAGGCCTTCCACCACGCGCGCGACTTCATGGGCCTGCTGCGCCACCTGCGCGGGCGGCTCAACCCCGGCGGCCGGCTGATCCTCTGCGGCGAGCCGATGGTGCCCGACGGCATGGTGGACGGCCCCGTGCCCTATCCTTGGGGCCCGCGGCTCGATGGCATGTCCATCGAGGCGATCCAGCGCGGCTGGACCGAGCTCGGCTACCAGGCGGGCTTCCTGCTCACCGCGCTGCAGCGCGCGGGCTGGGCGCCGCGGCTGGTGGCCCACCCCACCACTTTCCGGGCCCACATGATCGTCTCCACCGTCGCCGAGGACGCCGCCGATGCCGCATGACTTCGACCTTTTCGTGATCGGCGGCGGCTCGGGCGGCGTGCGGCTCGCGCGCATCGCCGCGGGGCATGGCGCGCGCGTCGCGATCGCCGAGGAGCGGTTCTGGGGCGGCACCTGCGTGAATGTCGGCTGCGTGCCGAAGAAGATCATGGTCAACGCCGCCGAATACGGCATGTGGGCCGAGGACGCGGCGGCCTTCGGCTGGCGCATCCACAAGGGCGGGCATGACTGGGCGAAGCTCGCCGCTGCGCGCGACGCCGAGGTGGCGCGGCTGTCGGGCATCTACGCCCGGCTGCTGGAGGGCGCGGGGGTGACGCGCTTCGACGCGCGGGCCCGTTTCCTCGACGCCAACACCCTCGATGTCGGCGGCCGGCGCGTCAGCGCCACGCGCATCGTCGTCGCCACGGGCGGACGGGCCACGCGCCTGCCCATCCCGGGCGCGGAGCTCGGCCTGATCAGCGACGACCTCTTCGCCCTGCAGGCGCTGCCGCGGCAGGTGGCGATCCTCGGCGCGGGCTACATCGCGCTGGAGTTCGCCTGCCTGCTGCACGGGCTGGGGGCGGAGGTGGAGGTGTTCCACCGCTCGCCCCAGGTGCTGCGCGGCTTCGACGAGGATCTGCGCCAGGCGGTGGCCGAGGGCATGGCGGCCCAGGGAATCCGGCTGGAGGGCGGGGTGAACGCCACGCGCCTCGCGCCGCTGCCCGGCGGGCGGGTGCTGCTCTCCCTCTCCAACGGCGCGGCGCGGGAGGTGGACGCGGTGTTCTTCTGCACCGGCCGCGCGCCCAACACCGAGGGGCTGGGGCTGGAGCAGGCGGGGGTGGCCGTCGCACCCTCCGGCGCGATTCCGGTGGACGAGGACCACGCCACCAACATCCCCCACATCTACGCCATCGGCGACGTGACGGACCGGCTGAACCTCACCCCCATGGCCACCGCCGTCGGCCATGCGCTGGCCGACACGCTGTTCGGCAACACCCCGCGCCGCGCCAGCTACGAGAACGTGCCCACCGCCATCTTCACCTCGCCGCCCGCCGCCACGGTCGGGCTCTCGGAGGAGGCGGCGGCGAAGCGCGGCCCGGTGGACATCTACGTCACCCGCTTCACGCCCATGCGCCACACCATCAGCAGGCGCGAGGGCCGGCGCACGCTGATGAAGCTCGTGGTGGACCAGCGCACGCAGCGCGTGCTGGGCGCGCATATGGTGGGCGAGGACGCGCCGGAGATCATGCAGGGCATCGCCATCGCCGTGGTGATGGGCGCGACCAAGCAGGATTTCGACCGCACCATCGGCATCCATCCGACCGCGGCGGAGGAGTTCGTCACGCTGCGCACGCGCACCCGGGTCGCGGGCGCGGCGGAGGCGGCCGAGTAGCCATCGGCCGCGCCCTGCCTTAATCTCGCCGCGTTCGTTTCACTGGAGCAGCGACCATGGCGCGCGACTGGCGCCCCGATTCCTGGCGGCAGATGCCCATCCGGCAGGTGCCCGAATACCCCGATCCGGCCGCGCTGGCGGCGATGGAAGCCAAGGTCGCGACCTTTCCGCCGCTGGTCTTCGCGGGCGAGTGCGAGCGGCTCAAGGCCGCGCTGGCCGAGGCCGGCCGCGGCCAGGCCTTCGTGCTGCAGGGCGGCGACTGCGCCGAGAGCTTCGCCGACTTCAACGCCAACACCATCCGCGACACCTTCAAGGTGCTGCTGCAGATGGCCGTGGTGCTGACCTTCGGCGCCGGCATGCCGGTGGTGAAGCTCGGCCGCATGGCGGGGCAGTTCGCGAAGCCCCGCTCCTCCGACGTCGAGACGCGGGAGGGGACGACGCTGCCCTCCTATCGCGGCGACATCATCAACGGCGCCGAGTTCACGCCCGAGGCCCGCGTGCCCGATCCGCGGCGGATGGAGTTCGCCTATCTGCAATCCGCCGCCACGCTGAACCTGCTGCGCGCCTTCGCCACCGGCGGCTTCGCCGACCTGCACCAGGTGCACCGCTGGAACCTCGACTTCGTGGCGCGCAGCCCGCTCGCGGACCGCTACGAGGGCCTCGCCTCGCGCATCGACGAGACGCTCTCCTTCATGGCCGCCTGCGGCATGAACAGCGACAACGCGCCGCAAATCCGCGAGACGGCCTTCTACACCAGCCATGAATCCCTGCTGCTGCCCTACGAGCAGGCGCTGACGCGCGAGAGCAGCACGCATCTGGGCCGCACCTATGCGTGCTCGGCGCATTTCCTCTGGATCGGCGACCGCACGCGGCAGCCCGACGGCGCGCATGTGGAGTTCCTGCGCGGCGTGGCGAACCCCATCGGCATGAAGGTCGGCCCCTCCATGGACCCGGCCGAGCTGGTGCGGCTGACGGAAATCCTCAACCCGCGCAACGAGCCGGGCCGCCTCACCCTCATCTCCCGCATGGGCGCGGAGAAGGTGGAGGCCAAGCTGCCGCCGCTGGTGCGCGCGGTGCGGGCGGCCGGGCGCGAGGTGGTGTGGCTGTGCGATCCGATGCACGGGAACACCACCACCCAGAACGGCTTCAAGACGCGCAGCTTCGAGGCGATCCTGGAGGAGGTGCGCCGCTTCTTCGACGCCATGGCGGCCGAGGGCGCGGTCGCCGGCGGCGTGCATGTGGAGATGACGGGGCGCGACGTGACGGAATGCGTGGGCGGCGCGCAGAGGCTCACGGCGGCCGATCTCGCCTCCAACTACGCCACCTTCTGCGACCCGCGGCTGAACGCCGAACAGTCGCTGGAGCTCGCCTTCCTCATCGCCGAGGAGCTGAAGGCCAATCGCGCCCGGCCCGAGCGCCTGCCCGCGCGGGCGGCGCAGTAGCGCGATGGGCGAGGCGGAGATCGCGGCGCGGACGGACAGCTACTTCAACCGCACGCGCCGGATCGTGGAGAAGTTCGGCGATGCGCGCGTCACCTACGCGGTGTTCCTGCGCCGCCCCGTGGTCTGCGCCCCGCGCCTCGCGCTCGAGTTCCTGCAGGGCGTCTCCCGCGCGCGCGGCACGCCCTTCGAGCTCGACCTGAAATACGCCGAGGGCGAATGGGTCGGCGCGGGCGATCCGCTGCTCTACATCACCGGCTCCTTCGCCGCGCTCGCGGATCTGGAGACGCTCTACCTGCAGAAGCTCGGGCCCGCCTGCGTGGCCGCGCACAACGCCTATCAGATGTGCCTCGAGCTGCCGCAGACCGCCTTCCTCGCCATGGAGGCGCGGCACTGCGCGGGCCATGAGATGCAGGAGATGATGGCCTATGCCGCCTCGGTGGGCAGCGCGGCGGCGCGGCGCGAGGGGGCGCGCGGCTTCATCGGCAACGCAAACGACGCCACCGCCCACTGGTTCGGCGAGGCGCGCGGCCGCGGCACCATGCCGCACGCGCTGATCGGCTACGCCGGCGGCACGGTGCGCGCGGCCGAGATGTTCCACGAGACCTTCCCGGACGAGGACATGACCGTTCTCGTGGACTATTTCGGCCAGGAGGTGACCGACAGCCTCGCCGTCTGCCGCCGCTTCCCCGAGATGGCGGCGGCGGGGCGGCTCGCCGTGCGGCTCGACACCCATGGCGGGCGCTTCCTCGAGGGGCTCGACCCGGCGGAGAGCTACGCGGTGCTCGAGCGCCACGCCCCCGGCGCCATCCGCCGCTACCGCAGCGAGACGGAGCTGCGCCATCTGGTGGGCACCGGCGTTTCGGCCGCCGCGGTGTGGCGCATGCGCGAGGCGCTGGACGAGGCCGGCTTCCCGAAGGTGCGCATCGTCGCCTCCTCCGGCTTCAACGTGCAGAAATGCCGCGTGATGGCCGAGGCGCGCGCGCCGCTGGACGTGGTGGGCACGGGCAGCTTCATCCCCGAGATCTGGAGCGAGACCTACGCCACCGCCGACATCGTGGAGTACGACGGCGTGCCGCGCGTGAAGGTCGGGCGCGAGTTCCTGCTGCGCAGGAACGGCCAGCGCCGCGGCGGGAATGGCGGGTGATGCGGCCGGGCCAATGGCCCGCCGCATCGCGCAAGCCGGCTTGGCGGGCGGCGGCGTGCCGGAACGATGCCATGCCGGCGGCCGCGCTGCAGCCTCGGCGGCCAACGCAAGCGGCTGCCGCTACGGGGCCGCGCCCGCGTTGACCGGCCGCCCCGCGCTGCCTAGGTGCTGCCCATGACCGACCGCCTCCGCATCGCGCTCGCGCAGATGAACCCGCATGAGGGCGCGCTGCGCGCCAACGCCGCGAAGATCCGCGCGCTGCGCGCCGAGGCCGCCGCCCGGGGCGCGGATCTGCTGGTGACGCCCGAGTTCTCCATCGCCGGCTACCCGCCCGAGGATCTCGTGCTCAAGCCCGCCTTCCGCGCCATGTGCGAGGCCGAGATCGAGGCGCTCGCCGCCGAGACGGCCGATGGCGGCCCGGGCGTCATCGTCGGCGGCCCATGGAAGGAGGGCGAGAAGCTCTACAACGCCGCCTTCCTGCTCGATGGCGGGCGCATCGTCGCGCGCCGTGCGAAGCACGAGCTGCCGAACTACGGCGTCTTCGACGACAAGCGCGTCTTCGACGCGGGCCCCGCGCCGGGCCCCGTGGCGTTCCGCGGCGTGCGCCTCGGCCTGATGATCTGCGAGGACTGGTGGTTCCCCGCCGTCTGCGAGACGCTGGTGGAGAGCGGGGCGGAGCTGCTCATCGCCATCAACGGCTCGCCCTTCGAGCTGGACAAGGGCGAGCGCCGCATCGACCTCGCCGTGGCGCGGGTGGTGGAGACGGGGCTGCCCTTCGTCTTCCTGAACCAGATCGGCGGGCAGGACGAGCTGGTGTTCGACGGCGCCTCCTTCGTGCTCAACGCCGACCGCGCGCTGGCGCTGCGCCTGCCCTCCTTCGCCGAGACGCTCGCCGTGACGGACTGGACGCGGGAGGCCGGGGAGTGGCGCTGCGCGCCGCAGCCGCTGGCGCAGCCGCTCGGCCATGAGGCGCAGATCTACGCGGCGATGATGCTCGGCCTGCGCGACTATGTGGAGAAGAACGGCTTTCCGGGCATCGTGCTCGGCCTCTCGGGCGGGATCGATTCCGCCCTCTCCGCCGCCGTCGCCGCCGATGCGCTGGGGCCGGAGCGCGTGCGCGCGGTGATGCTGCCCTCGCCCTACACCAGCGCCGAGAGCCTGGAGGACGCGGCCGCCTGCGCGCGGCTGCTCGGCATCCGCTACGACACGGTGCCCATCGGCCCGGCGATGGAGGCCTTCCACGGCATGCTCGCGCCGCTCTTCGGCAACCGCCCGCCCGACATCACGGAGGAGAACATCCAGTCGCGCATCCGCGGCGTGACGCTGATGGCGCTCAGCAACAAGTTCGGCGAGATGCTGCTGACCACCGGCAACAAGAGCGAGATGAGCACCGGCTACGCCACCATCTACGGCGACATGTGCGGCGGCTATTCCGTGCTGAAGGACGTGTACAAGACCGATGTCTTCGCCGTCAGCCGCTGGCGCAACGCGCATGTGCCGCCGGACGCGCGCGGCCCCGCAGGCCCCGTGATGCCCGAGCGCGTGATCACCAAGCCGCCCAGCGCCGAGCTCAAGCCCGGCCAGAAGGACCAGGACACGCTGCCGCCCTATGATGTGCTGGACGCGATCCTGCAGGGCCTCGTCGAGGAGGAGCTCTCGGTCGAGGAGCTGGTGGCGCGCGGGCATGAGCGCGCGCTGGTGCTGCGCGTCTGGCGCATGCTCGACCGCGCGGAATACAAGCGCCGCCAGGCCCCGCCGGGCGTGAAGATCGGCCGCCGCGCCTTCGGGCGCGACCGGCGCTACCCCATCACCAACGGCTTCACGGGGCTGATCGCGTGAGCATCGAGGGGCGCGACATCCTGGGCGGGGCCGAGGGCGTCTCGGTCGCCATCCGCGACCTCTCCGGCGCGAACGGCGCGGAACCCATCGAGGTGGTGCGCGGCTTCACCTCGCTCGCCCACGCCAACGCCTTCGCGCGCCGGCGCGTGCGCGACTCCATCGAGCTCTGCCGCGCCCCGGGCATGACGGCGGAGCAGCTCCGCGACGCCTGGTTCGCCTTCGGCGAGGACGCGGTGGTGCAGGGCGCGGCCGAAGGCGCCTGGACCAGCGCGAGCGAACTCGCCGCCTTCCTCGCCACGCGCTGCCGCGATGCGGAGGAGCGCAACTGGCGCGTGCTCGATCCGCGCAACGACGCGAACGAGGACGAGGACGAGGACGAGGAGGGGGCATGAAGCTCCGCTTCGCGCCCTCGCCCACCGGGCATCTCCATGTCGGCAACGCGCGCATCGCGCTCGCCAACTGGCTGATGGCGCGCCGGCACGGCGGCGAGATGTGGCTGCGCCTGGACGACACGGACACCCAGCGCTCCCGCCCCGAATACGCCCAGGCCATCGAGGAGGATCTGCGCTGGCTCGGCCTCGACTGGGACGGGATGCTGCGCCAGAGCGACCGCCTCGCCCTCTACGCCGCCGCGGCCGAGAAGCTGAAGGCGGGCGGCCACCTCTACCCCTGCCTGGAGAGCGAGGAGGAGCTGGCCTTCAAGCGCGAGCAGGCGCGCCGCCAGGGCCGCCCGCCCATCTACGACCGCGCCGCGCTGCGCATGACGGCCGAGCAGCTCGAGCGCGCGCGCGCCAACGGCAAGACGCCCTACTGGCGCTTCAAGCTCTCCGGCCGGACGGTGGAGTGGGAGGACGGCGTGCTGGGCCGCCGCGCGGTGAAGCTGCCCGCCCTGTCGGACCCCGTGCTGATCCGCGCCGATGGCAGCTTCCTCTACACCTTCACCAGCGTGGTGGACGACCTCGAGATGGGCGTCACCCATGTGGTGCGCGGCGAGGACCACGTGACCAACACGGGCATCCAGCTCGACATCCTGGCCGCGCTGGGCGGGGCGGAGGGGGCCATCCGCTTCGCGCATCTGCCGCTGCTGACGGATGCGGATGGCGGGCCGCTGTCCAAGCGCATCGGCTCGCTCTCGCTGCGGCAGCTGCGGCGCGACGGCATCGAGCCCGCGGCCATCACCGGCTATCTCGCGGGGCTCGGCACCTCGCGCGATCCCTACCCGGCCGCGCCGCGGGCGCTGGTGGAGGGGTTCGAGCTCTCGGCCGTCTCGCACGCCTCGCCGCGCTTCGATCCGCGACAGATGCTCGCGCTCAACCGCCGGCTGCTGCACGCCATGCCCTTCGAGGCCGCGCGCCCCCGCCTGCCCGAGGGCGCGGGGCCCGAGTTCTGGGAGGCGGTGCGCGGCAATCTCGACACGCTGCCCGAGGCGCGCCACTGGTGGGAGGTGGTGCAGGGCCACATCGCCCCCGTGCCGCAGCCCGAGGCGCGGGAGTTCCTGCGCGCCGCGCGCGAGGCCCTGCCGCCCGAGCCCTTCGACGCCGCCACCTGGCCCGCCTGGACCGAGGCGCTGAAGGCCGCCACCGGCCGCAAGGGCAAGGCGCTGTTCCTGCCGCTGCGCCTCGCCCTGACCGGCGAGGAGCAGGGGCCGGACCTCAAGGCGCTGCTGCCGCTCATCGGCCGCGCGCGGGCGCTGGCGCGGCTCGATCAGGCCATCGCCGCTTGACGCGCCGGCCCGCCCGGGCGCATCACCCGCGCATGGCCGAACGCCCCGCCTGTCGCCGCCGCTGACGCCGCCGCGCGCCCCGCGCGCCCCCCCGCCCCTGGCCTGACGGACCGGCCCCGATGACCACACTCCGCTTCCACAACTCGCTGACGCGCCGCGAGGAGGATTTCGCGCCGCTCGATCCCGCCCATGTGCGGATGTATGTCTGCGGCCCGACGGTCTATGACCTCGCGCATCTGGGCAATGCGCGCCCGGTGGTGGTGTTCGACGTGCTGGCGCGGCTGCTGCGCCGCCTCTACCCGCGCGTGACCTATGTGCGCAACATCACCGACGTGGACGACAAGATCAACGCGCGCGCGAGAGAGACGGGCGAGCCCATCTCCGCCATCACCGCGCGCACCACGGCGGATTTCCACCGCGACATGGCGGCGCTGAACTGCCTCCCGCCCGATGTGGAGCCCACCGCCACCGGCCACATCCCGCAGATGATCGCGCTGATCGAGAAGCTCATCGCGCGCGGCCACGCCTATGCGGCCGAGGGCCATGTGCTGTTCCGCGTGGCGTCCTTCTCCGATTACGGCGCGCTCTCCGGCCGCAGCCCGGAGGAGCTGCTGGCCGGGGCGCGCGTCGAGGTCGCCGCCTACAAGGAAAACCCCGGCGACTTCGTGCTGTGGAAGCCGAGCGACGCCGACACGCCGGGCTGGGACAGCCCCTGGGGCCGCGGCCGGCCCGGCTGGCACATCGAGTGCAGCGCCATGTCCTGGACGCATCTGGGCGAGTGCTTCGACATCCATGGCGGCGGGCATGACCTGCTCTTCCCGCACCACGAGAACGAGGTGGCGCAGAGCCGCTGCGCCTTCGGCACGCGCTTCATGGCGCACACCTGGCTGCACAACGGCATGCTGCTGGTGAACGGCGAGAAGATGTCGAAGTCGCTCGGCAACTTCCTCACCGTGCAGGACATCCTGGCCAAGGGCCCCTGGGCGGGCGAGGCCTTCCGCCTGCTGCTGCTGCGCACGCATTACCGCGCCGCGCTCGACTACAGCGACGCCGCGCTCGGCGAGGCGAAGGCCGAGCTGGACGACCACTACGCCATGCTCGCGCGCCCCGCCCCGGAGGCCGAGGCCCCGCGCGAAATGGTGGACTGGGTGCTCGCCCCGCTCGCCGATGACCTCAACACGCCGCTCGCGCTCGCGCGGCTGCGGGATTTGCGCACGCTGGAGAACGTGGCCGGCGTGGGCGGCTCGGCGGCGGCGGTGCATGCGCGCACCCCCCGGCCCTGGACGCCCGCCCCTGGCGAGGCGCGCGCGGCGCTGCGCGAGGCGGCGGGCGTGCTCGGCCTGCTCGCGCAGGATCCGCTCGCCTGGCGGCAGGGTGGGGTGGACGCGGCGGCAGTGGAGGCCGCCATCGCCGCGCGCCTCGCCGCCCGCAAGGCGCGCAACTGGGCCGAGGCCGACCGCATCCGCGACGCGCTGAAGGCCCAGGGCATCCTGCTGGAGGACGGGCCCTCCGGCACCACCTGGCGGCGCGCTTGACCCTCCCATGGCGGCAATGCCCAGACTTCGCGGCGGCCTGATCCAGCGCCAGGGAGAGACGCCATGAACCGCCGCACCGCCCTTCTCGCCGCCGCCACCGCTGCCGCGGGGCCCGCCCTCGCCCAGTCGCCGCATGGCGGGCATGGCGGCCATGGCGCGCGGGGCGCCGCGAACGAGCCCGCCAGCACGCGCGAGTTCCGCGAGGCCAATGCCCGGATGCACCGCGCCATGGACATCCGCTTCACCGGCAACGCCGACCGCGACTTCCTGGCCGGCATGATCCCGCACCATGAAGGCGCGATCGAGATGGCGCGCATCGTGCTGCGCCATGGGCGCGACCCCGAGGTGCGCGCGCTGGCCGAAGCGATCATCCGCGAGCAGGAGCGGGAGATCGCGCAGATGCGCGCCATGCTCCAGCGCCTGCCGCCACGATGAGGCCGGGACGGTGAGGGAAGAGGGCGCCGCACCGCTCGTCCCGCCGCCCGGCGAGACGCCCATCGTGGTGCTCGTGCGCCCGCAGCTCGCCGACAACATCGGTGCGGCGGCGCGCGCCATGGCCAATGGCGGGCTGTTCCACCTGCGCCTCGTCGCGCCGCGCGACGGCTGGCCCCAGCCCCGCGCCTGGGCGGCGGCGAGCGGGGCGGACCGCATCCTCGACGCCGCCACGCTGCATGCCAGCCTGGACGAGGCCATCGCCGACTGCCAGCGCGTACTGGGCACCTGCCCGCGCCCGCGCCACGTCATCACGCCGGTGCTGACGGCGCGCGGCGCGGCGGCGGAGCTGCGCGACGCGACGGCGCGCGGCCTGCGCTGCGCCCTGCTCTTCGGCCCCGAGCGTGCCGGGCTGGAGGCGGAGGATCTCGCGCGCGCCGATGCGCTGGTGCGCTACCCGCTGAACCCGGCCTTCTCCTCGCTCAACCTCGCCCAGGCCGTGATGGTGATGGCTTATGAGTGGTGGACCAGCGCCGACGCGACGCCGCCGCGCGTGCTGCAGACGCACAAGACCCGCGTGGCGACGCGCGAGGAGCTGGAGAACTTCATGGGCCACCTGCTGGCCGAGCTCGACGCCTGCGGCTTCCTGCGCAACGAGGCGAAGCGGCCCGGCATGGTGCGCAACCTGCGCCACTGGTTCACCCGCGGCGAGGTGACGGAGCAGGAGCTGCGCACCCTGCACGGCGTGGTGGCCGAGCTCTCGCGCGGGCGGATGCGGCGCGGGAGGCCGGAGAAGGAGGGGTGATCCCCCCTATCGCGTCAGCGCCCGCCAGCGCGCCACGTTGCGGTTGTGCTCCTCCAGCGTGCGGGCGAAGGCGTGGCCGCCCGTGCCGTCGGCCACGAAATAGAGGAAATCCGTCGCCTCCGGGCGCACCGCCGCGCGCAGCGCCTCCCGCCCCGGCGAGGCGATGGGGCCCGGCGGCAGGCCGCGGTTGCGGTAGGTGTTGAAGGGATGGTCCCGCTCCAGATCGGCGCGCGTCAGCGGCCGGTCCAGCGGCATCCCCTGGCCCACCGCATAGGCCACGGTGGGGTCCGACTGCAGCGGCATGTTCCGGCGCAGCCGGTTGACGAAGACGCCGGCCACCAGCCCGCGTTCCGCCGCCACCCCCGTCTCGCGCTCGATGATGGAGGCGAGGATCAGCGCCTCGCGCGGGGAGGCGAGGGGCAGGTTGGGCGCGCGCTGCGCCCAGGCCTCGGCCAGCGCCTGGTCCATGGCGGCGATGGCGCGGCGCAGCACCGACGCGCGCGTGTCGCCGAAGGCGAAGGCGTAGGTCTCGGGCAGCACCGCGCCCTCGGGGAAGGGCGGGAGATCGCCCGTCAGCCCCTCGGTGCGCTCGATCAGGGCGGCGATCTGCCGCGCGGTCAGCCCCTCGGGGATGGTGAGGCGGCGCAGCACCGGCCGGCCTTCGCGCAGCACGCCCAGCACCTCGCGGATCGAGGCCCCGGCGGGGAAGAGGAACTCCGCCGCGCGCAAAGGCCCCTCGCCGCGGGTGAGATAGGCGGCCAGGGCGAAGAGCCGCGCGTCGCGGATCACCCCGCGCTCGCGCAGCACGGCGGCGATGGTCTCCGTCCCGCCGCGCGGGATCACCACCTGGGCGGGCTCGGCCAGCGGGCCCGGCGCGGTGACGGCGCGCCAGACGAAAAAGGCCGCGCCCCCGAGGAGCGCGGCCGCGAGCAGGACCAGCGCCCCGACCAGGCGGAGCGCCCGGCGCATCGGCTCAAGCCCTCACGGCGCGCCCCGGAAGATCACCGAGGCGTTGGTGCCGCCGAAGCCGAAGCTGTTGGAGAGCGCCACACGGATGGGCCGCTCCTGCGCCGTCTTGGCCACGCGGTCGATCGGGCTCTCGCGCGAGGGGTTCTCGAGGTTGAGGGTGGGCGGGGCCACCCCGTCGCGCACCGCGAGGATGGAGAAGATGCCCTCCACCGCCCCCGCCGCGCCGAGCAGATGCCCCGTGGCCGACTTGGTGGAGGACATGGCGAGCCCCTTCGCCGCATCGCCCCAGAGGCGCTCCACGGCGGCGAGCTCGATGTCGTCGCCCATGGGGGTGGAGGTGCCGTGCGCGTTCACGTACTGCACATCGGCCGGCGAGAGGCCGGCGCTGCGCAGCGCCGCCTTCATGGCGCGGTAGCCGCCATCGCCGTCCTCGGCCGGGGCGGTGATGTGGTGCGCATCGCCCGACATGCCGTAGCCGATGACCTCGGCGTAGATCTTCGCCCCGCGCCGGCGCGCGTGCTCGTATTCCTCGAGCACCAGCACGCCCGCGCCCTCGCCCATCACGAAGCCGTCGCGGTCCCGGTCCCAGGGGCGGGAGGCGGCCTGGGGCCGGTCGTTGAAGCCGGTGGAGAGGGCGCGCGCGGCGCAGAACCCGCCGATGCCGAGCTCGCAGATCGCCGCCTCGGCCCCGCCGGCCACCATCACATCGGCGTCGCCCAGCGCGATGAGCCGCGCCGCATCGCCGATGGCGTGCACGCCCGTGGCGCAGGCCGTCACCGCCGAGTGGTTCGGCCCCTTGAAGCCGTAGCGGATGGAGACCTGCCCGGAGGCGAGGTTCACCAGCGCCGAGGGGATGAAGAAGGGCGAGAGGCGCCGCGTGCGGCCATTGGCCACCAGCGCCCCGGCCTCCTGGATCGTCTCGAGCCCGCCGATGCCCGAGCCGATCATCACGCCGGTGGCGCGGCGGCCCTCCTCGTCCTCGGGCGCCCAGCCGCTGTCCTCGATGGCCTCCGCCGCCGCCACCCAGGCGAGGTGGATGAAGCGGGCCATCTTCTTCTGTTCCTTGACCGGAATCCACTCGTTGAGGTCAAGGCCGTGCTCCGCCTTGCTGCCGTGCGGCACCTGCCCCGCGATCTTCGCGGGCAGATCCTTCACGTCGAAGGACTGGATGGCGGAAATGCCGCTCTCGCCGTTGATCAGCCGCTTCCAGACATGCTCGACCCCGAGCCCGAGCGGGCTCGCGATCCCCATGCCGGTGACGACGACGCGGCGCGGCGCGAAGCCAGGCGCGAACACGTGCTGAAAACCCGGTGGAGCCGCGTCAGGCCGAGGCCTGCTGCTTCTCGATGAACTCGATCGCGTCCTTCACGGTCTGGATCTTCTCCGCCGCGTCGTCCGGGATCTCCACGCCGAAGGCCTCCTCGAAGGCCATCACCAGCTCGACCGTGTCGAGGCTGTCCGCGCCGAGGTCGTCAATGAAGGAGGCTTCCGGCGTCACCTTCGCTTCTTCCACGCCGAGGTGCTCCACGACGATCTTCTTCACCTTGTCGGCGGTCTCGCTCATCACGTCTCTCCTGCTGGCGCGGGCCCTTCGCCCGGGCCGAATCCTCCCGCCCGGGATGGCCGGCGGGTTACCATGAATGACCCGCGCGCCACTAGGCCGCCCCGCGCCCGCTGTCCAGACGGCAGGGCGGGGTTTCGGGCCTTCGGCGGCATCACGGGGCGTTTCGGCCGGTAACGGGGCCGGCCCCGCGCCTCACGGCAGCACCCCCCGCGCCTGGTTGAGGCGCGAGCGGGCGCGCTGGGCGGCGATGGCCGCGCGCCCCTCCTCCTCCGCCGCCTCGAGCCGGAGCTGGCGCACGCGGAACAGCTCGAAGGCCCCGGTCTCGCCGGCCCGGAAGGCGCGCAGGGCGATGGCCTCCTGCTCCCGCGCCACCGCGAGCCGCTCCCGCGCCAGGCGGGCGGCGGTCTCGGCGGCGCGCAGCGCGGCCTCGGCCCGGGCGCGCTCCGCCTCCACCCCGCGCCGGGCGAGGGCGAGTTCGGCCGTGGCGCGCGTCACCTCGCTCTCGGCCTCGGCCCGGCGGGGGGCGTTGCGCGCCTCGGTGGCGAGCGGCAGGCGGAAGCGCAGCCCGAGGCTTGCGGAATCCGCCGTGCCGAGCCCCGCCTCCTGCCGGCCGAAGACGCCGAGCTCGGGGTTGTCGCGCGGGGTGGCGGCCACCAGCCGGCGGCGCGCCTCCGCGGCGGCGAGCTGCGCCTCGGCCGCCAGCAGCGCGGGGTGGGCGGCGGCGGCGCGCGGCGCCTCGGCCGGCAGGTCGGGCGCGAGGCCCCCGGTCAGGGCGCGATAGGCGGCCAGCGCCTGCTGCGCCGCCGCCTCGGCCTGCACCAGGGCGAGCTCGGCGGCCAGCGTCTCGTTGCGCGCCAGCAGCGCCTCGCTCGGCGGGATGTCGCCCAGCGCGGCGCGGCGCTGCACGTCGCGCGCGATGTCCCGCGCGGTGGCGAGCCGCTCGCGCGCGAGCTGGGCGGCGCGGCGCGCCTCCGCCGCCTCCCACCAGGCCTCGCGCAGAAGGCCGGCCAGCTCCAGGCGGCGCAGCGCCAGGCGGCGGTCCAGCTCCGCCACCGCGGCCTCCACGCTGCCGGCGAGGGCGCCGCGCTGTCCGGGCAGCCAGAGCGGCGCGCTCAGCTCGGCGTCCCACTCGCGCAGCTCGCGCGGGCCGCGCGTGTCGGCGCGGAAGCTGCCCGAGAGGGCGGGGGCGCCGGCGATGGGGGTGCGCACCGCGACGCCGCGCGCGGCCGCGGCCTCGCGCTGCGCCTCCAGCGTGCGGAAGCCGGCGTCCAGGGCGAGCGCGGCCTCCAGGTGCCGCGCCAGCGGGTGGGGCTGCGCCAGCGCCGCGCCGGGCGGCGCGGCCAGCAGCGCGAGGGCGAGAAGCAGGATCGCACGCATCGCCCTCACTCCGCCGCCCGGGGCTGCGCCGCGCCGGCGCGCGCGCGCGGCAGGGCGAAGCGTTCGTAGAGGATGGGCAGCAGCACCAGCGTCAGCACCGTCGCGGTGACGAGGCCGCCGATCACCACATAGGCCAGCGGCCGCTGGATCTCGCTGCCCGGCCCCGTGGCGAACAGGAAGGGCACGAGCGCGAGCGCGGCGATGGAGGCCGTGAGCGTCACCGGCGTGAGCCGCCGCTTCGCGCCCTCGCGCACAGCCTGGGCGAGATTGAGCCCCTGCTCCGCGATGAGGCGGTTGATGTAGCTCACCAGCACCACCCCGTTCAGCACCGCGATGCCGATGAGGCAGAGGAAGCCCACCGAGGCCGGCACCGAGAGGAACTCGCCCGAGGCCCACAGCGCCAGCACGCCGCCGATCAGCGCGAAGGGCACGTTGCAGAACACCAGCGCCGCCTGCCGCAGGCTGCCGAAGGTGAGGTGGAGCAGCAGGAAGATCGCCCCCAGCGCCACCGGCACCACGACGGAGAGCCGCGCCATGGCGCGCTGCTGGTTCTCGAACTGCCCGCCCCAGGAGATCTCGTAGCCCTGGGGCAGCCGCACGCGCGCGGCCACCGCCGCCTGCGCCTCGGCCACGAAGCCGCCCGTGTCGCGCCCGCGCACATTGGCGAGCACGGTGGCGAGGCGGCCGCCCTGCTCGCGGATCACCTGCACCGCGCCCTCCTCCTCGCGGATGTCGGCCACCTGCGAGAGCAGCACCGTGCCGCCCTGCGGCAGCGCGATGGGCACGCGCGCGAGATCGGCGGCGGAGCGGCGCAGCGCCTCCTCGCCGCGCAGCAGCAGGGGGATGCGCCGCTCGCCCTCCAGCACCGTGCCGATCTGCCGCCCGTCCACCCAGACGCGCAGCGTCTCCTGCACCTCCGAGGCGTTGAGGCCGACGCGCCCGGCCGCCAGGCGGTCCACCGTCACGGTGAGGTATTTCATGCCCTCGTTGCGCAGCGCGAAGACGTCGGCGTGGCCCTCGATGCCGCGCAGCGCCTCCGCCACCTCGCGCGCGAGGCGGTTCAGCTCCGGGATCTCGGGGCCGAAGATCTTCACCACCACGTCGCCGCGCGCGCCGATGATCATCTCCTGCACGCGCATGTCGATGGGCTGGGAGAAGGCGAAGCTGATGCCGGGCACGCCGGCCAGCACCTCGCGGATCGCCTCCAGCACGAAGGGCATGCCGCCGCGCCGCGCCTCGGGCCGCCACTCGGCGAGGGGCGCGAGGGTGAAGAACATGTCCGTCTCGTTCAGCCCGACGGGATCGAGCCCCAGCTCGTCCGCGCCCGCGCGCGCCATCACGCCGCGCAGCTCCGGCACGCGCGCCATCAGCTCGCGCGCCACGCGCATGTCGGTCTCCACCGCCTCCTCCACGCCGATGGTCGGATGCTTGCGCAGGGTGACGACGGGCGTGCCCTCGTCCATCACGGGGATGAAGATGCTGCCAATCTGGGCGAAGGCGAGGCCGGCGGCGATCAGCCCCGCCCCCGCCGCGCCCCCCACCTTCAGCGGATGCCGCAGCGCCCATTCGAGGAAAGGGTCGTAGAGCGCGTGCAGCCGGCGCACGAGCCAGGGCTCGCCGCCCGCGCCCGGCTGGAGGAGGAAGGCGCAGAGCACCGGCACCACGCTCAGCGCCAGCAGCAGCGCGGCCACCAGCGCGAAGGCGATGGTGAGCGCCACGGGCCCGAACAGCCGCCCCTCCAGCCCCTGCAGCGAGAGCAGCGGCACGAAGACCGCGACGATGATCACCACGCCCGAGGCGAGCGGCGACGCCACCTCGCGCGCCGCCTCGGCCGTCAGGCGCAGCCGCTGGGTGAGGCCCGGCCGCGCGCCGTGCAGCGCGTGGAACCGGTGCGCGACGTTCTCCACCACCACCACCGCGCAATCCACCAGCAGCCCGATGGCGATGGCGAGCCCGCCGAGCGACATGATGTTGGCGGACAGCCCCCACCAGCCCATCACGCCGAAGGTGATCAGCACCGCGAGCGGCAGGCTGAGCGAGACGACCAGCGCGGCGCGGACATTGCCGAGGAACAGCAGCAGCAGCACCACCACGAGGGCGATGGCCTCCAGCAGCACCTTCTGCACCGTCCAGACCGCCTTCCCGATCAGCTCCGCGCGGTCGTAGAAAACGACGAGGCGCACGCCCTCGGGAAGCTGCCGCTCGATGGCGGGGATGCGCGCGCGCGCGCCCTCCACCACCTCGCGCGCATTGGCCCCGCGCAGGCCGAGCAGCAGGCCCCAGACCGCCTCGCCCTCGCCGTCGCGCGTCACCGCGCCGTTGCGGGCCAGCGCGCCGAAGCGCACGTCCGCCACGTCGCCTACGCGCACGACACGGCCCTCGCGGTTCGCCAGCACGATGGCGCGCACGTCGTCGAGCGTGCGGATGCGGCCTTCGGCCCGCACCAGCAGCGCCTCCTCGCCGTCGCGGATGCGGCCGGCGCCGTCGTTGCGGTTGTTGCGCTCCAGCGCCTCCTCCAGCATGGCGGTGGTGATGCCGCGCGCGGCCATGGCCGCGGGGTCGGGCACCACCTCGTAGGTCCGCACCTGGCCGCCCAGCACGTTGACGTCCGCCACCCCCGGCACGGCGCGCAGCGCGGGGCGCACCACCCAGTCCATCAGCGTGCGCGCGTCGGAGGGCGTGAGGTTCTCGCCCTCCAGCGTGAACATGAGCATCTCCGCGAGCGGCGTGACGATGGGCGCGAGCCCGCCCTGCACGCCCGGCGGCAGGTCGTCCATCACCTGCTGCAGCCGCTCGTTCACCTGCGCGCGGGCCCAGAAGATGTCCGTGCCCTCGCTGAACTCGAAGGTCATCAGCGTGACCGAGAAGCGCGTGACGGAGCGCATGAAGACGAGGTTCGGGATGCCGCGCATCGCCGTCTCGACCGGCGCGGTGACGCGGCGCTCCAGCTCCTCGGGCGTGAGGCCCGGCGCGCGCATAGAGACGAGCACCTGCGTCGGCGCCACGTCGGGGAAGGCGTCGATGGGCAGGGCGCGGTAGGACTGCACGCCCCAGGCCATCAGGCCCAGCGCGGCGACGAGCACGAGCAGGCGCTGGCGCAGCGCCGTGTCGATCAGCGTTCCGAGCATCGTCTCAGCCCAGATCCGCTTCCGCCAGCTCGGCCAGCAGCGCGAGCATGCCGCGCACGGCGATCTGGTCCGTCGCGGCGAGGCTGGCGCGGATGGAGGTGAACTGCGCCGTCTCGTTCAGCACGGTGACGGGGCGCGCGGCGAAGCCCTGCGGCGTGCGCACGAACACCCAGCTCCGCTCGCGGTGGCGCACCACGGCGCCCGCGGGCACGCGCCATTGCGGCGTGCCGTTCGCGCGGAGCTGCAGCGCCACCGTCACGGCCTGGCCGGGGCGCAGCGCCTCCACGCCGCGGCTCACCTCGGCCACGGCCGTCACGCTCTGGGTGGCCGCGTCCGCCGTGCGGCCCACGCGCAGCACATGGCCTTCCGCGCCCTGCGCGGGCACCAGCACGCGCGCGTTCTCCACCAGCGCCGCGGCGCGCGCGAGCGGCACCTGCACGTTGATCCAGAGCACCGAGAGGTCGCCGATGGTGAGCAACGGCGCGGCCTGGCTCACGCGCTCGCCGGGCGTGGCGGCGCGGCCGAGCACCACGCCCGCGATCGGGCTCGTCACCGTCAGGGCCTGCTGGATGCGGCGGGTGCGCGCGAGTTCCGCGATCTCGTGCTCGCTCATGCCGAGCAGGCCGAGCATCTGCGTGCGCTCGTCCAGCGCGGCGGCGGCGGCGGTGTGCTCGGCGCGGGTGACGATGAGGCGGCGCTCGGCGATCACGCGCTCGCGGTAGAGCTGCTCGTCGCGGCGCAGCTTCTCGGCGGCGAGGTCGTGCTGGGTGCGCGCCTCCAGGAACAGGCGCTGCGCCTCCACCAGCTCGGTCGAGCGCAGGCGCGCCACGGCCTGGCCGGCGCGCACGCGCTCGTCCGGCGCCACGTGGATCGCCTCGACGAGGCCCGCCGCCGGGGCGGCCACCACGCGCAGCTGTGCAGGCGGCACCACGACGCTGCCGGGCAGCGTCAGCTCGGAGGGGCCCGTCTCCGGCTCGGGCCGGCCGAGTTCGATCCCGCCGGCGCGGAGCTGCCGGTCATCGAGGCGGATCGCCACCTCGGCGGCGCCCGGCTGCGCCAGCGCGGGCACGGCGAGGGCCGACAGGAACAGGGGCGCGCACATGCGGCGCGCGAGGAGGGGCCTCATCGCGAATCTCCAGCATCGCTTCATGTGGAGAGCGCACGGCTCAGCGCCCCGGGGCCCGGGCGCGCGCCCGGGACATCGGCTCAACAGGCCCCTTGCAGGCGGGGCGTGTCGCTTGCCCGCGATCTCCAGCGCCGGCCGACACATGACATCTACGTCATGCGCCGCGCAGTTCAAGCCCGGCGTTGTGCGGCGCACTACCGCGCCGGGGCTTGATCCGCGCTGAACTGTTGCTGAAACGAAGCTGAATCGGCTGTCATGTGTTCCCGCCGGCGAGCACCTGCCCCGCCAGCCGCTCGGCGAGCTTCGCCATGGCCGTGTGGTCCTCGCCCGGGCCGAGATGCGCGGCGGCCGCGGCCCAGAGCTCGCGCGTCAGCGCGGCGAGCGGCGTGGGCACGCCGGCCTCCTTGCCGACATCGAGCGCTATGGAGAGATCCTTCACCATCAGATCCAGCGCGAAGCCGCTGTCGAAGCGGCGCGAGAGCACGAACTGCCGGAACTTCTTCTGGGTGGAGTTGTTCATCCCCGTGGAGGCGTTCAGCACATCCACCATCAGCCCGGGCTCCAGGCCGAACTTCTGGCCGATGAGCAGCGCCTCGATGCCGATGAGGAAGCCGCCGGCGCTGACCAGGTTGTTCAGCGCCTTCATCGCCTGGCCCGCGCCGACGGGCCCGCAGCGGTGGATGGAGCTGCCCATGGCGCGCAGGATCGGCTCCGCCGCGTCGAGGTCCGCGGCCTCGCCGCCGGCCATGATGGCGAGCTCGCCCGTCTTCGCGCGCGGCACGCCGCCGGAGACCGGGCAATCCACCATGCGGATGCCGTGCAGGGCGAGCATCCGCGCGATCTCGCGCGTGCGCGAAGGGTTGCCCGAGGTCATGTCGATGAACAGCGCGCCGGCGGGCAGGGCGCCCGCTGCGGCCTCGGCCACCATCGCCACCTCGCGGCTGGTGGGCAGGATGGTGATGAGCGCCTCCGCGCCCGCGCAGGCCTCGGCCACGCCATGCGCGGCCCGACCGCCGATCTCGGAGACGAAGCGCGCCACGCGCTCGGGCGAGAGGTCGCTCACCGCGACCTCGTGGCCCGCGCGGACGAGGTTGGCCGCCATCGGCCAGCCCATGTTGCCGATCCCGGCGAAGGCGAGGCGCGCCATGGCGGCTACTTCTTCGCCTTCTTCTTCGCGGGCTTCTCCTCCTCCGCCTTCTTCGCGGCCTTGGGCTTGATCGCGCCTTCGGCGAGCAGCACCTCGTGCGTCGCCTTGAAGGCGTCGAGCGCGGCGGGGATGCCGGCATAGGCGGCGGCGTGGCAGAGCGTGGCGCGGATTTCCTCCACGCTCACGCCGTTGTTGAGCGCGCCCTTCACGTGCAGCTTCACCTCGGGGATCTTGCCCATCGCCGTGAGCATGGCGAGGTTGATGATGGAGCGCGTCTTGCGGTCCAGCGTCGGGTCGCCCCAGGCCATGCCCCAGGCCCAGCTCGTCGTGATGCGCTGGAAGGCCATCATGAAGTCGTCGGCCTTCTCGAGGCTCGCGTCCACATATTCGGCGCCCAGCACCGCGCGGCGGATGGGCAGCCCCTTGTTGAACAGCGCGTCGTCGTCCTGGGCCATGGCGCTTCCTCCTTGTCGGGCGTGGCGGGCGAAGCCTGCGGCGGGCGCGCGAGGCGGTCAATCGGGCGGCGGGCGCTTCCCCCCGGCGCCGCGGGGTGCCAGCATCGGCCCATGTTCTTCGAGGGCTTCCGCCTGGAGACGCGCGAGGCGAACGGCATCGCGCTGCGCCTGCGCCGCGGCGGCGCGGGCCCTCCCCTTCTGCTGCTGCACGGCAACCCGCAGACGCACGCCATGTGGCACCGCCTCGCGCCCGCGCTGGCGCGGCGCTTCACCGTCATCGCGCCCGACCTGCGCGGCTACGGCCTCTCGGCCAAGCCGCCGGTGAGCGCCGACCATGCCGCCTATGCCAAGCGCGCGATGGCGCAGGACATGGCGGCGCTGATGCGCGGCCTCGGGCATCCGCGCTTCGCCGTCGTCAGCCATGACCGGGGCGCGCGCGTGGCGCACCGCCTCGCCCTCGACCATCCGGAGGCGGTGGAGCGGCTCTGCGTGATGGACATCGTGCCCACGCTGCACCACTTCGAACATGCCGACATGGCCTTCGCCATGGGATACTATCACTGGTTCTGGCTCGCGCAGCCGCACCCGCAGCCCGAGCGGCTGATCGGGCAGGATGTGGAGCTCTGGTTCGACATCCACACGAGCCGCGAGCCGAAGGACAAGGGCTTCTTCCACCCCGAGGCGCGGGCCGACTACCTGGCCGCGCTGCGCGCCCCCGGCACGGTGGCCGCGATCTGCGAGGACTACCGCGCCGCCGCCACCATAGACCTCGCCCATGACCGCGAGAGCCGCGCGGCGGGGCGGCGCGTCGCCTGCCCGCTGCTCGCGCTGTGGGGGCGCAAGGGGAAGATCGGGCAGTGGTATGATCCCCTCGCCGTCTGGCGCGCCTATGCCGATGGCCCCGTGACCGGCCATGCGGTGGAGAGCGGCCACTACCTGGCCGAGGAAGCGCCGGAGGAGGTGCTGGCCGCGCTCGACGCCTTTCTCTGACGCGGTGCGGCGCCGCTTGTCCCGCGCCGCCCGCGGGGCCAAGTGCGGGGAATGAGCACCCGCTTCCAGCGCCGCATCCCCGAGGGCGAGGACCGCGAACGCCTGATCTGCGGCGATTGCGGCTTCATCGCCTACGAGAACCCCAAGATCGTCGTCGGCGCGGTGGTGGGCGAGGGCGGGCGGGTGCTGCTCTGCCGCCGCGCCATCGAGCCGCGCCGGGGCTTCTGGACCCTGCCCGCCGGCTATCTCGAGATGGGCGAGACGGTGGAGGAGGGCGCCGCGCGCGAAGCCTGGGAGGAGGCGCGCGCGAAGCTTGCGCTGGAGGGAATCCTGGGAGTCTACTCCATCGCGCGAATCGGGCAGGTGCAGGTGATCTTCCGCGCGCGCCTCGCCGAGCCGGGCTTCGCCCCGGGGCCCGAGAGCCTCGAGGTGCGGCTGTTCGAATGGGGAGAAATCCCATGGGACGAGATCGCCTTCCCCTCCGTGCGCTGGGCGCTCGCGGCCTGGCGCGAGGGGCGCGCCGCCGTGGCGGGCAACCCGCCCGAGGATGCGCGGGGCATGGCGGGGCTGTGAGGGCCGCGCTGGCGCTGCTGCTCGCCCTCGCCGCCGCCCCGGCCCTGGCGCAGAACGCGCCGCCGCCGCCCCGCGTCGGCGACGCGCCGCGCGCCCAGGCCCAGGCCCAGCCTCAGCCCCGCCCGCAGGCCCAGGCCAACCCCGCGCCGCGTCCGCGCCCCACGGACCCGCGCGACCGCGCCTTCATGGGAGGCGGCATGGTCGGCACGCCCGATTACGGGAACGCCCCGGCGCAGCGGCGGGTGGAACTTGCGCCGCGCCCCAATCTCGACATGGAGGGCCCGCGCGGCCCCGCCCCGAGCATGGACCCGAGCCTCTCGCCCACCATGATCAATCCCCGCCTGCCCAGCCGCGGCGCGGCGGCCGATGGCGCGATCAACCAGCGCGAGCAGCGCCTGCTGCAGACCCCCGCGCCCGGCGCGCGCCTCAGCGTGCCGATGAGCTGGTAGCGGCCAGCACAGCGAGGCCGAGCAGCCCCGGCTCGGGGTGCGCGATGCGCCGCACCGGGATGCGGGCGAGGTAGCCCGCCATGCGCGGCTTCGCGTCGAAGCGCGCGAGGAAGGCCGCGCGGTCGCAGAAGGGCAGCAGCCGCGCGAGCGCGCCGCCCGCGAGGTGCACGCCGCCGCGCGCGCCGTGCATCAGCGCCGCATCGCCGCAGAAGCCGCCCAGCGCGCGCCAGAACAGGGCGATGGCGGCGCGCGGCAGCGCCTCGCCGCGCGCCGCCGCCTCGGCCAGCGCGGCGGCGCTCGCGGGCGGGGGCGGCAGCCTGCGCAGGGCGGCCAGCGCGGCGGCGAGCCGGGGCAGCCCCTCGCCGCTCAGCAGATCCTCCTGCGAGACGGGCCCCTGGCGCGCCCGCAGATGCGCGAGCAGCGCCTCCTCCTCCTCGTCATGCGGGGCGAAGGCGGCATGCCCGGCCTCGGTGGCGGTGACCCCGCCCGCATGGCGCACGGCGAGGCCGAGCCCGGTGCCGGCGGCGATCACCAGGGCCGGCGCCTCCGGCACGGGTGTGCCCGTGCGCCAGTGTTCCACCTCCTCCGGCGCAAGGGCGGGCAGCGCCCAGGCCATGGCCTCGAGGTCGTTCAGCAGCCGCACCTCGGCAAAGGGCAGGGCGGCGGCCTCCACCACCCAGGGCGCGTTGGTCAGCGCCGCGCGGCCCGCCTCGACCGGCCCCGCCACCGCGCAGAAGAAGCGCGGCGGTGCGCCGAGCCGCGCCCGCGCCAGGGCCAGCGCGTCGTCGAAGCGCGGATGCTCGGCCACGCGCAGCGTCAGCGCCTCGCCGGGGCGGCCGCCCTCGGCCCGCGCGAAGCGGGCGTGTGTGCCGCCGATGTCGGCGAGGAGCGCCGGCGTCAGAACAGCAGGCCCTTCTTCAGCAGCCCGTGCACGCCCTTCTCGCCGTTCACCGTCTGCGTCACGTGGAAATCCACCGCCAGCGAGCAGAACTGGTAGGCGTCGGCGGCGCTAAGGTTGGTGCGCGAGGTGATGAAGCCGATCATCTCGCGCAGCGCGCGCTTCATCGCCTCGTCGAGGTCCTCGTGCATGCCCATGGAGATGTAGTGCGTCGCCGTCTCGGCGCGCGGGTAGGCGAGGTTGCCGCCCTTCTCGACAGTCAGGCGGAAATGGCCCGTGAGGCACATCTCCAGCGCGTTGATGCACACCTCGCCATCGCCCTGCACGCCGTGGCCGTCGCCGGCGCTGAACAGCGCCCCGGGGACATGGACGGGCAGGTAGAGCGTGGCGCCCTCGCCGATCTCCTTGTTGTCGAGGTTGCCGCCATGCGCGCGCGGCTCCTTGGTGCTGATCGGGCCCCATTCGGCGGGCGGGGCCACGCCCATCACGCCGAAGAAGGGGCTGAGCGGCAGCGCCACGCCCGGCCCCACGGGCACATGGCCCACGCGCTTCTCGCGGTCCACCGGGATGTGGAGCATGCGCTTGTAGGGGAAATCCTCCGGCAGCGTGCCGCCGAGCGGGCGGAAGCCGCAGAAGCCCCAGTCGCAGCCGAGCTCGATCTTCTCGATGTCCACGCGCAGCGTGTCGCCCGGCATGGCGCCCTTCACCGCCACGGGGCCGGTGAGGATGTGCGGGCCGAGGCGCGGCGGGTTGGCCGCGTGGATGGCGGCCAGCGCCGGGGGCACCTTCAGGCCCGAGGAGGGGTCGGGCATCGCCTCCGGCCCGCCGGAGACGCATTCGAGCACCACGAGGTCGCCGCTCTCGACCTCGATCAGCGGCGCGTAGCTCGCGTCGAAGCTGCCCCAGCGGATGGTCTCGGGCGTGGCGGGGATGCGGTGGGTGGCGGGCATGGGTCGCTCCTCGGTTCGCCCGCGATGAAAGGCAAGCGTGCGCCAAGGTCAATCGCCGCGGCGGGAGAGAGAGGCGGCGGGCCGCGCCGCGCCGCCCAATCCCGCGTCAGGCCGCCCGGCCGATGAGCCGCCGGCGCAGCGCGCCCGAGAGAAGGTCGATCACCGCCACCATCACCAGGATCAGCACGACGATGAAGGAGACGGCCTGCCATTCCAGCGTGCGGATCATCTCCGCCAGCACCAGCCCGATGCCGCCCGCACCCACGATGCCGATGATGGTGGAGGAGCGGACATTGCTCTCGAAGAAGTAGAGCACCTGGCCCGCGATCACGGGCAGCACCTCGGGCAGGATGCCGAAGCGCACGCGGTGCAGCCCGGAGCCGCCCGCGGCCACCACGCCCTCCTGCGGCTTGCGGTCGGCCGCCTCGATGGCCTCGGAGTAGAGTTTCCCGAAGATGCCGATGTCGCCCATCATGATGGCGAGCACGCCCGCGAAGGGGCCGAGGCCCACCACGCTCACCCAGATCAGCGCCCAGATCAGCGCGTCGATGCCGCGCAGCCCGTCGAGGCCGCGGCGCGTCAGGAAGCGCAGCGCCTGGTTCACCGTGGCGTTGCGCGCGGCGAGGAAGCCGAGCGGGAAGGCGATGGTCGCGGCCAGCAGCGTGCCGAGGAAGGCGATGGCCAGCGTCTCGGCCAGCGCGCGCAGCACGCCCGCCACGCTGGCGCCCTGGGTGGGCGCCGGCGGCACCATGAGGGTGAGGAAGTGCAGGAGCTGCCCGAAGCCCGAGAGCAGGCGCGAGGCGTCGATGTCGAGCCGCCACACCCCCAGCGCGAAGAGCCCCGCCATGCCGAGCAGCACCGCCACCGTGGCGAGGCGCGAGGGCGTGAGGGGCCGGAACTGCGCCGGATGCGCGGCGCGCAGCACGGGCAGGCGGGCGCGCGCGGCCTCGCGAAGGGGCTGGGTCGCGCTCATCGGCCGGGCTCCTTCCCGATCAGGCGCCGGCGCAGCCAGCCCGTGCCGAGGTCGATCAGCGTGACGGTGAGGATGATCAGCACCAGCAGCGCCGCCACGTCGTTGTAGTAGAATTTCCGCACCGCCTCGACGAGGTCCTGCCCGATGCCGCCCGCGCCGACGAAGCCCAGCACGGCGGCGCCGCGCACATTCACCTCGAAGCGCAGCAGCGCGTAGCTCAGGAAACCCGGCAGCACCTGCGGCACCACGGCGAAGCGCGCCATCTGCGTCCAGGAGGCGCCGGCGGCGGTGGCGCCCTCGACGGGCTTCATGTCGATGTTCTCCACCACCTCGGAGAAGAGCTTGCCCTGCGCGCCGAGCGAGTGGATGGCGATGGCCAGCACCCCCGCGAGCGGCCCCAGCCCGAAGGCGATCACGAAGATCAGCGCGAAGACGATCTCGGGCACGGTGCGGCAGAACTCGAGGCCGCGCTTCACGACCCAGCGCAGCGTCGCGGAGGGCACGATGTTGGCCGCCGAAAGCAGGCCGAAGGCGAAGCCGCCCAGGCATCCGAGGAGCGTGCCCACATAGGCCATCAGCAGCGTGTCGCCGAGCTGCGGCAGCCATCGGTGCAGGCCCCAGAACCACTCGGCCGGGTCCATCCAGACCCATTGCCCGGCGCGCTCGCCCGCCTCCAGCGTGAGGATGCGGCCGAAATAGCCGAAGAACTCTCCGCCGCGCTCCCACAGCACGGCCGGCTTCACCTCCGCGACCCAGGCGGCGAGCAGCGCAAGGCCGAGCAGCACGAGGAGGGAGAGGAGCAGGCGCCGCCGCTCCGCCGCGCGCACGGCGGCATAGCCGGCGCGGAGCGGCTCCAGCCGCTCCGCCGGCAGGCGGGGCAGGGCGGCGGCGCGCGCGCTCATCGCGCCGTCAGCTCCGCTGGCGGCGCAGGCCGTCCACGAAGCGGTTCAGCTCGATGATGGGGTTGAACGCCTCGTTGTTGGTGGGCGCCCAGCCGCGCGACTGCCCGTCCGTCACCCGCTGGAAGGCCTCGGGGTCGCGCTGGGGCATCTCGAACATCGCGGTGCGGATCGCGGCCTTCAGCTCCTCGGGCAGGGCGCGCAGATAGGCGTGCGGCGAGTTCACGATCTGGTCGGAGCGGAAGACGATGCGGAAATCGTCGTAGCGCGCCATGCCGCGGCGCTCCATCCGGCGCAGGTTGCTCTCCTGCTCGTCGTTCCACCAGTTCGCGGCCACGTCCACCGTGCCCTGCTGCAGCGCGATCACCGCGTTCTCGTGGCTCCCGGTATAGACCACGCGGCCGAAGAACTGCTCGGGGTTGATGCCCATGCGATGCAGGGCGAAGCGCGGCACCGTGTTGCCCGAGGTGGAGTTGGGGTCCACCAGGCCGAGGTTCCGCCCGCGCAGGTCCTGGATGCTCTGGAAGGGCGAGTTCGCCCGCACGTAGAACACGGAATAGTAGCCGAGCGAGCCGTCGCGGTTGATGTCGTAGGCGAAGGCCTCGATGGGCGCGCCCGTCATCAGGGCGCGCGCGAAGGCGGCGGGGCCGAAGAAGGCGAGGTGGATGTTGCCCGCGCGCGTGCCCTCGATCACCGCGGCGTAGTCGTTGGCGATGCGCAGCGTCATCCGCACGCCGAGCTCGCGGGACATGTAGTCCACGAAGGGCGTGTAGCGCTCGGTCACGCCGCGGGCGTTCTCGGCCGGCACCACGGCATAGACGAGCTCGGGGAAGCGCGCGCGCCAGGCGGGCGCGGCCCCCGGGGCGTTCTGCGCGGCGGCAAGGCCGGGCAGCGCCAGCAGCGGCGCGGCGCCGATCAGGTGGCGGCGGTGCATCATCGTGGTCTCTCCGTCTGGGGTCAGGCGAGGGCTTCGGCGGGGCGGTCCCGGCCGGGATCGGGGGCGGCCTCGGCGGGGCCGAAGGCCTCGGCGGCCTCGAGGCCGTAAAGCTCGTTGGCGACGGCGTCCGTCAGCGCCTCGGGCGGGCCGTCGAAGACCAGCCGGCCCGCTGCAAGGCCCACCAGCCGCTCGCAATAGTTCCGCGCGAGGTCGAGCGAGTGGAGGTTCACCAGCACGGTGATGCCGTAGCGCCGGTTGATCTCGGCCAGCGCCTCCATCACCAGCAGCGAGTTGCGCGGATCGAGCGAGGCGACGGGCTCATCGGCCAGGATCAGCCGCGGCTCCTGCACCAGGGCGCGGCAGATGGCCACGCGCTGCTGCTGGCCGCCCGACAGGCTCTCCGCGCGCTGCGCCGCCAGCGCGCCCATGTCGAACTGCTCCAGGGCGGAGAGGGCGATCGCCTTGTCCTCCTCCGGCCAGAGCCGCAGCAGCGAGCGCCAGAGCGGCACATGCCGCACGCGCCCCACCAGCACGTTGGTCAGCACGTCGAGGCGGGGGACGAGGTTGAACTGCTGGAACACCATGGCGCATTCGCGCCGCCACTCGCGCAGCGCGGCCCCGCGCAGCGCCGTCACCTCCTGGCCCTCGAAGAGGATGCGGCCCTCGCTCGGGTCGGTCAGGCGGTTGATCATCCTGAGCAGGGTGGATTTGCCCGCGCCCGAGCGCCCGATCACGCCGACCATCTGGCCGGCCGGGATGCTCAGGCTCACCGCGTCCACGGCCGTCTTGGCGCCGAAGCGCCGCGTCAGTCCCTCGATCTCCAGCATGGTCCCCGCCCGTTCGACGCGCGGGCCCTTAGCGCCCCGGCGATGACGCGCGGATGACAGTTGCGCGAAAGCCGTGTGGCGCTTGCGCACGCCGCCGGGCGGCGTAGCCTGCCCTGCGAAGAACCGAGGAAGCGCCATGCACCGCCGCCCCCTGCTTGCCGCCCCCCCTGCCGCCGCGCCCGCATGGCCGAGCAGGGCGTGGACATCGTGACCGACGACGCCCAGATGCTGCGCGACCTTATGGCGCGGGAGACGGCCCGGTGGGGCGAGCCGATCCGCGCCGCCAACATCCGCCCCGAATAGACGACACCGGAGTGACGCCCATGCGTGCCCCTCTCGCCGCCCTCCTCGCCGGCCTCCTCCTCGCCGGCTGCGGGATGATCGATTCCAGCCCCGGCGCCTCGGGCTTCCCCGACACGGCGCTGGGCCCGCCCGGCTTCCGGCGCGGCGAGATGCGCACCGACGGCACCATCATCCTGGACCGCGAGCTGCCGGTGCGCCCGATCCGGGCGAACTGAGCCGCCCCGGCGGTTGCGCCGACCCTCCGCCGCGCCATACTCCCCGCCCAGAAGAACGGACAGGGGAGGACAACCATGCGCGGCCTCATGCAGGAGCACCCGCTCCTCGTCTCCTCGCTGCTCGAGCATGCGGCGAAGCACCATGCCGGCGCCAAGGTCGTCTCGGTGGACGCGGCGGGCGCGGTGACGCGCGGCACCTGGCGCGACGTGGCGCATGACGCGAAGCGGCTGGCCCAGGCGCTGGCCCGCCGCGGCGTGGGGCCCGGCGAGCGCATCGCCACGCTGGCCTGGAACACCCGCGCGCACCTTGCCGCCTATTACGGCATCTCGGGCATGGGGGCGGTGCTGCACACGGTGAACCCGCGCCTCTTTCCCGACCAGATCGCCTACATCCTGCAGGACGCGGAGGACACGCACCTCTTCGTGGATCCCTCGGTGCTGCCCGTCGTCACCGCCATCGCGGACCGGCTTCCCCCCTCGCTGCGCGCGGTGGTGCTGATGGGCCCGGTGGAGGCGCGGCCGGCCCTGCCCGTCGAGGTGCTGGAGATGGAGGCGCTGCTCGCCGCCGAGGACGGCGCCTACGAGTGGCCCGTGCTCGACGAGCACGAGGCGAGCGCGCTCTGCTACACCTCGGGCACCACGGGCATGCCGAAAGGCGTGCTCTACTCGCACCGCTCCACCGTGCTGCACGCGATGGCGGCCATCGCGCCCGATGTCTTCGCCTTCTCGGCGCGCGACGTGGTGATGCCCGTGGTGCCGATGTTCCACGTCAACGCCTGGTCCATCCCCTATGCGAGCGCGATGGTCGGCGCCTCGCTGGTGCTGCCGGGGCCGCGGCTCGATCCCGCCTCGCTGTTCAAGCTGTTCGAGGAGGAGCGCGTCACCTTCTCCGCCGGCGTGCCGACCATCTGGACCATGCTGCTGCAATGGCTGCGCGCCGAGCCCGCGCGCCGCTTCGCGCGCCCGCCGCGCCTCGTGGTCGGCGGCACGGCGCTGCCGCTGCCCGTCACCGAGGGGTTCCTGAAGGAATACGGCGTCTCCATCGTGCACGCCTGGGGCATGACGGAGATCAGCCCGCTCGGCTCCACCAACGTCCGCAAGGCCGAGAACGCGGACTGGGACGACGAGCGCTTCCTGCCCTATTCGCGCAAGCAGGGCCGCCCGCAGTTCGGCGTGGATTTCCGCGTGCGCGACGCGGAGGGCAACGAGATCCCGCACGACGGCGTGGCCTTCGGCGAGCTGGAGGTGCGCGGCCACTGGACGGCCGGCGCCTACTTCAACCGGCCCGATGATCCGGCCTTCACCGAGGATGGCTGGTTCCGCACCGGCGACGTGGTGACGGTGGACGAGCTCGGCAGCATCGAGATCGTGGATCGCGCGAAGGACGTGATCAAATCGGGCGGCGAGTGGATCAGCTCCATCACGCTCGAGAACCTCGTCCTCGCGCACCCGGACGTGCAGCTCGCCGCCGCCATTCCCGTGCACCACCCGAAATGGGACGAGCGGCCGCTGCTCGTCGTGGTGCGCAAGCCGGGCACGGACCCCAGCCCCGAGAGCATCCTCTCCGTGCTCGAGGGCAAGATCGCGAAGTGGTGGATGCCCGACGCCGTGGAGTTCGTGGACAGCCTGCCGCTGACCGCCACCGGCAAGCTGTGGAAGGCGGAGCTGAAGCGGCAGTTCAAGGACTACCGCCTGCCCGGCTGACGGGCGGGCTGCCCGCGCGGCGCGCAACCGCCGCGCCGCGCCGCGCGATACGGCGCGCAAGGGCGCTGGACGCGCCCGCCGCGCGGCTGGTTCGATGGCGGCTCCGGACAGGGAGAGGCTCCATGAGATTCCCGCTCAAGTGGCTCGGGCTCGGCGTCGCCGCCGCGCTGCTCGCCACCACCGCCCAGGCGCAGCAGCGCCCCGGCGAGCGCGTGCTGCGCATCGCCATGACCGCGGCCGATGTGCCCACCACCACGGGCATGCCCAACAACGGCTTTGAGGGGATGCGCTTCCTCGGCTACCCGGTCTTCGAGGGGCTGATCCTGTGGGATCTGAGCCAGGCCGACCGCCCCGCCGGGCTGCGCCCCGGCCTCGCGGAATCCTGGCGCCAGGACCCGAACGACCCGCAGACCTGGCTGTTCACGCTGCGCGAGGGCGTGCGCTTCCATGACGGCACGCCCTTCACCGCCGATGCGGTGATCTGGAACCTCGAGCGCTACTTCAACAACCAGGCGCCGCAGTTCGAGGCGCAGGGCTCCGCCATCACCCGCGCGCGCATCCCCATCATGGAGCGCTACTGGAAGGTGGACGAGCGCACGGTGGCGATGCGCACCACCCGCGTTGCCTCCTACTTCCCCTTCATGGCGGTCTACATCCTCTTCACCAGCCCGCAGAGCTTCGAGCAGGGCGGGCGCGACTGGGCGCGGGTGGCGGCGCTCCCGCCCGCGGGCACCGGGCCCTTCCGCCTCTCCCGCTTCGTGCCGCGCCAGTCGGCCGAGCTCTCGCGCAACGACCAGTACTGGGACCGCACGCGCATCCCGCGGCTCGACCGCGTGGTGCTGCTGCCCATGCCCGAGGCGACGACGCGCCTCGCCGCGCTGCGCTCCGGCCAGGTGGACTGGATCGAGGTGCCGCCGCCCGACGCCATCCCCTCGCTGCGCCAGGCGGGCTTCCAGGTCACCACCGGCAGCTACCCGCATGTCTGGCCCTGGTTCTTCCAACTCGGCGGCGAGACGCCCTTCCGCGACGTGCGGGTGCGCCAGGCGCTGAACTACTGCGTGGACCGCGCGGGGCTCGTGCAGCTCCTCAACGGCACGGCGGAGCCGAGCGTGGGCTGGCTCAAGCCCAATGACCCGAATTTCGGCAACCCGCAGAACCGCTACACCTACGACTCCGCGCGCGGCCGCGCGCTGCTGGCCGAGGCGGGCTTCACCGCGCAGCGCCCGCTCAGCTTCAAGGTGATGATCTCCACCTCCGGCTCGGGCCAGATGCTGCCGCTGCCGATGAACGAGTTCCTGCAGCAGAACCTGCGCCAGGCCTGCGGCGTGAACGTCACCTTCGAGGTCACGGAGTGGAACACGCTGCTGCAGGCCACGCGCAGCCCGCCGGGCGCGCCGGTGCTGGCGGGCTCGCTGGCTCTCAACCCCTCCTCGCCCTCCTCCGACCCCTCGGTGATGGCGCGCTACTTCCTGCAGGCCTTCACGCCGCCCAACGGCTTCAACTGGCCGCAGTGGAACGACCCGCAGTTCGAGGAGGCCTTCGCCGCGCTGGAGCGCGCGACGAACGAGGCGGAGTTCAACCGCGCCTATGCCCGCGCGCATGAGCGCATCGTGGACAACCCGCCCTGGCTGTTCATCGTGCACGACCTCAACCCGCGCGCCATGAGCCGGCGCGTGCGCGGCTTCACCTCCGTCCAGTCCTGGTTCCAGGACCTGGTGCCGGTGGACCTGCAGTAGCCCGGTGAGGCGCGCGGGAGACGGGGCGTTCCCTCCCGCGCGCGTTCCGTTCTAGCCTTCTCCCCGGAAGCCGGCCGCAAGGCGCCGGCCCACGGGGAGAAGAACGTCATGCTCACGCGCCGCAGCGCCCTCGCGCTCAGCCTCGCCGCGCCCGCCGCGGCCCTCGCCCAGCCCGCCTGGCGCCCCGACCGCAGCCTGCGCGTGATCGTGCCCTTCGCGCCCGGCGGCGCGACGGACGTGATCGCGCGCGTGCTCTCCGAGGCGATGGGGCAGATCCTCGGCCAGAGCGTCGTCATCGAGAACCGCGCGGGCGGCGCGGCGGGGCTCATCGGCTCCGAGGCGGTGGCGAAATCCGCGCCCGACGGCCACACGCTGCTGATCCACTCCAACGCGCATGTCATCGCGCCGAGCCTCGTCGCGCGCATGCCCTATGACGTGCTGAACGATTTCGCGGCGGTGGCGCATCTGGGCGTGGTGCCGCAGGTGCTGGTGGTGAACCCGGGCGTGCCCGCGCGCAACATGATGGAGCTGATCGCCTGGCTGCGCGCCAACTCGGGCCGGGTGAACTTCGCCTCGGCCGGCATCGGCAGCGGCAACCACCTCGCCTCGGAGGTGTTCCGCGCCGCGGTGCCGGGCGTGGAGATGGAGATGGTGCAGCACCGCGGCGGCGGCCCGGCCATGCAGTCGGTCATCGCCGGCAACGCGCACATGTGCGTGGACCCCATCTCCTCGGCGCTGCCGCACATCCGCGCGGGCACGGTGCGCGGCATCGCGGTGGCGGGGCGCGAGCGCGCGCCCATCCTGCCCGAGCTGCCCTCGGCCGCCGAATCCGGCCTGCCCGCCTGGGACGCGGCGGCCTGGTTCGGCGCCTTCGCCCCCGCGCGCACCCCGGCCGCCGCCGTCGCGGCGCTGAACGCGGCCTTCAACCAGGCGATGGACCGGCTCTCGGCCCGGCTCGGGGAGCTCGCGGTGGTGCGCCAGCCCGCCTACGCCACGCCGGCCGCCTTCGACGCCTTCGTGAGGGCCGATCTGCCGCGCGTCGCGGCCATCCTGCAGCGCGCGGGGGTGCGGCCGGAATAGCGCCCGCCCCATTGCGCGCCGCCGCCGGAGGGGCGATCACATGCCCCTCAGCCGAGGAGGAACCGCCCCGTGATCGTGGACATCCGCATCTACACCTGCCTGCCCAACCGCATGCCGGCCTTCGTGAAGCTCTACGAGGAGAAGGCCTGGCCGCTGCAGCTCAAGTATCTGGAGAACTGCCTGGGCTGGTACACGACCATCGAGGGCGAGCTGAACACGGTGGTCCATCTCTGGGGCTACAAGGACCAGGCCGACCGCGAGGCGCGCCGCAACGCCATGGCCGCCGACCCGGCCTGGGGCGAGTATCTACGCCTCGCCGCCGAGGGGGGCATGCTGGTGAAGATGGAGAACCGCATCGCCCGCCCCACCGGCTTCTTCACCGCCTTCCGGGAAGCGAAGGGCTGAGCGGCGCGTGATCGGCGGGCTGGCCGCGCTGCTGCTCTGCCAGCTCGCCGGCGAGATGCTGGCCCGCGCCCTCGCGCTGCCCGTGCCCGGGCCGGTGCTGGGCATGGCGCTGCTGCTGGCCGCGCTGCTCGCCCGCCGCGCCATCCCGCCCGCGCTGGAACGCACGGCGGACGGGCTGCTCGCCCATCTCGGCCTGCTCTTCGTGCCGGCGGGGGTGGGGGTGGTGATGCACCTCGACATCCTGGCGCAGGATGCGGCGCCCATCGGCCTCGCCATCCTGGGCGGCACGCTGGTCGCCATCGGGCTGACGGGCCTGATCGCCGCGCGGCTGCTGCGGCGATGAGCGCGCTGACCGAGCTCTGGGTCTATCTCTCGCGCGAGCCGCTGGCGGCGCTGACGGCCACGCTCTGCGCCTGGTGGGTGGCGCTGCGCGCGCAGGCGCTGGCGCGGGCGCACCCGCTGGCCAACCCGGTGCTGCTGGCGGTGGCGCTGCTGGCGGGGCTGCTGCTCGCCGCGGGGGTGGACTACCGCGCCTATTTCCAGGGGGCGCAGTTCGTCCATTTCCTGCTCGGCCCGGCCACCGTGGCGCTGGCCGTGCCGCTCGCGCGGCAGTGGGAGGCGGTGCGCGCCGCGCCGCTCGCCATCCTCGCCGCCATCGGGGCGGGCAGCCTCTTCGCCGCGGCCTCGGGGCTCGCCCTCGCCGCCGCCTTCGGCGGGGGGCAGGCGCTGGCGGCGAGCCTGGCCCCGCGGGCCGTCACCGCCCCCGTGGCGATGGGCGTGGCCGAGGCGCTGGGCGGGCTGCCCGGCCTCACCGCCGTCATCGTCATCTGCTGCGGCGTGACCGGCGCGGCGCTCGGGCCGCTGGTGCTGAATCTTCTCGGCGTGCGGGACATGCGCGCGCGCGGCCTCGCCCTCGGCACGGCGAGCCACGGCATCGGCACGGCGCGCGCGCTCTCCGTCAGCGCCGAGGCGGGCGCCTTCGCCGCCCTCGCCATGGGATTGAACGCGCTGGGCACGGCGCTGCTGCTGCCGCTGCTCTGGCGGCTGCTTGCCTGACCAGGATCGAGAGGACCCCGCATGACCCGCATCGAACCCCCTGCCCGCGTCGCCTTCATCGGCCTTGGCATCATGGGCGCGGCGATGGCCGCCAACCTCATGAAGGCGGGCTTCGCGCTCGACATCTCCTCGCGCAGCCGCGGCAAGGCGGAGGCGCTGGAGGCCGCGGGCGCGCGCTGGCGCGACACGGGGGCCGAGGCGGCGCGCGAGGCCGCCATCATCGGCCTCTGCGTGCCCGACACGCCCGATGTCGAGGCCGCGCTCTTCGGCCCCGGCGGCGTGGCCGAGGGCGCGCAGCCCGGGGCGGTGGTGATCGACTTCTCCACCATCTCCGCCAGCGCCACCCGGGACTTCGCGCAGCGCCTCGCCGAGCGCGGCGTGACGCTGCTGGACAGCCCCGTCTCCGGCGGGCCGCAGGGCGCGATCGACGGCACGCTCACCTGCATGGTGGGCGGCGACGCCACGGCCTTCGCGCGCGCCGGGGCCTTCTTCGCCGCGGTGGGGCGGACGGTGACGCATCTCGGCCCTTCGGGGGCGGGGCAGCTCTGCAAATCGGCGAACCAGCTCATCATCTGCGCCACCCTCGCGGCGGTGAGCGAGGCGCTGGCCCTGGGCCGCAAGGCCGGGCTGGACGTGGAGGCGATGCGCACCGCCCTCTCCGGCGGCTCGGCCGATTCCTTCGTGCTGCGCAACCACGCCAAGCGCGTGATCGCGGGCAACTTCACCCCGGGCTTCCGCGCGGAGCTGATGCGCAAGGACATGCGCCTCGCCGTGCAGGCCATCCGCGACCATGGCGTGTTCGGCCCGGCGAGCAACATGGCCGCGCCGCTGCTCGAGCTGCTGGTGAACCGCGGCGGCGCGAAGCAGGATGTGGCCGCGCTGGGCCGGCTGATCGCGGAGCTCTCGGGGCTGGAGGGGTGATGCGGGCGGGCCGGCCGCCATTGCGCGAGAGAAGGCGGCCGCTGGCGTGAGGCCGGCGCCGGGCCGGCGATCTCTCGCCGGCCCGGGGCCTGCTTGGTGGTCCCTCCCGGCGCGGACGGGCCCGCGCGCTGCACGCGGTGCGATCCGCAACGGGCGGGGCCGGCGCGCCTTCCCGGCCACGCTGCCTCCCCAAACGCGGAAAGCGTATCGGTTCGGGGGTGGGGTTACAACCGCGTCATTTCGGATCGACGGCGAAACGTCTGGCGTTGCAGCACGGGCGTTGCGGCGGATCATTCCCGCGCGCGAGGATTCTCCTTACCGTGGAAGCTGCAACCGCTTGCCAGAGGGCTCCGGCGCGCCGCCGTGGACACGATCCCGCCGAAAGACGTGGCGCTCGTCCGCCCCGAGGCGCCGAAGAAGCCGCCGCCCCCGCCCGCGGGGCCGGGCCTTTCGGGCCGCCTCGCGCGCATCGGCTTCGCGCTCGCGGTGCTCGGCACCACGCTGTGGTTCCTCTACGACCGCTACTTCGTCGTGCAGACGCAGACGGCGGTGCTGGCCGGCCCCGCGCTGACTTTGCGCTCGCCCATCGAGGGGCGGGTGGAGATGCATCCGCACGCCCCCGGCGCCTGGTTCGGCCAGGCCGCCCCGGTGGCCACCATCGTCAATGACCGCGTGGACGACCAGCGCCACAACGAGGTGCGCGCGCTGCTCGACGCGGCGGAGGGCGAGGTCGCCGCGCTCATCGCCCGGCTGGAGGCGACGCGCGTGCTGCTCGCCGCCGCCGCCGGCACGGCCGAGAGCTTCCGCCGCACCCGGCTCGAGCAGCTCCGCGCGCGCATCGCCGAGGCCGAGGCCAGCCGCCGCGCCGCCGAGGCCCGGCTGCGCGAGGCCGAGATCGCCGCCGCGCGCGGCGAGCGGCTGCTGCGCCAGGGCGTGGGCACCGCGGCGCAGGTGGACATCCTGCGCCGCGACCTCACCGTGGCGCGCGACACGCTGGCCGGCGCGGAGGAGCGCGTGGCCTCGCTGCGCGCCGAGGAGGAGGGCGCGCGGCTCGGCATCTTCGCCACCGACAACGCGACCGACCGCTCCATCTCCCAGCAGACGGCCGACCGGCTGAACCTCGTCCTCGTCGAGATCGAGACGCAGCTCCAGGACCGGCGCGCCCGGCGCGACGCGCTGCGCCGCCAGGCCGAGGCCGAGGCCGAGCGCCTGCGCCGCTTCCAGAGCGTCACGCTGGAGGTGCCCGAGCCCGCGCTGCTCGCGCGGCTGCTGGTCCAGCCCGGCGAGATGGTGCGCGCGGGGCAGGAGGTGGCGCGGCTCATCGCCTGCGCCAACCCGCTTGTCACCGCCGACCTGGACGAGCGCGCCTTCCGCCGCATCCACATCGGCCAGCGCGCGGAGTTCCAGCCCTTCGGCAGCGAGGAGCGGCTGGAGGCGGAGGTGGTGCTGCGCCTCGCGCCCAACCTCACCACCGGCGAGGCGCGCGGCGTGCCCCAGGCCATCCTGCGCCTGCTCAGCCCCGATGCGGGCTGCGAGCCGGGGCGGCTCGGCCGCGTGCGCTTCCACTAGCCGATGGACCCGATCGCCGAGGCCTTCCTGCCGGCGCTCGTGATCCTGTGCCTCGGCGCCTTCCTGCCCTTCATCCGGCCCGACCAGCCGCTGGCGCGCTGGCTCGGCGCCTGGCTCACCATCCTGCTGCTGCTGCGCTACCTCTGGTGGCGCGCGACGGAGACGCTGCCCAAACCCTCCTGGGATCCGCTCGACATCGCGGCGCTGCTCTTCTTCGCGGTGGAGGTGGTGGGCAGCGTCGCGGGCGTGCTGCTGCTGCACGTGCTCTCCCGCACGAAGGACCGCAGCGCGGAGGCGAGCGCGCACCCCGTCGAGACGCATCCGGGCGGCCCGCCGCTGATCGACCTGCTGATCCCCACCTACAACGAGCAGGAGGAGATCCTCTACCGCACCATCATCGGCGCGCTGGCGCAGGATTATCCGCGCTTCCGCGTCTGGGTCTGCGACGACGGCAAGCGCGAGTGGCTGCGCCGCATGTGCGAGGAGCTGGGCGCGCACTACCGCATCCGCGGCGACAACAGCCATGGCAAGGCGGGCAACATGAACGCCACCGTGCAGCACCTGATGACGCTGCCCGAGCCGCCCGACCTGATCGGCGTGCTGGACGCGGATTTCGTGGCCACGCCGCTCTTCCTGCGCCGCGCCGCCGCGCTGTTCCACGACCCGCGCGTGGGCCTGGTGCAGACGCCGCAGCACTTCTTCAACCCCGACCCGATCCAGCTCAACCTCGGCGAACCCGCCCGCGTGCCGGACGAGCAGCGCTTCTTCTTCGACGTGATCCTCGCCTCCAAGGACGCGCACGGCACCGCCTTCTCCTGCGGCACATCCTCCATCGTGCGGGCGGACTGCCTGCAGGCCATCGGCGGCTTCCCCACCGAGAGCGTGACGGAGGACATCCTGCTCTCCATCAAGCTCACCGGCATCGGCTACCACACCGCCTATCTGAACGAGCCGCTGACGGCGGGGCTCGCGCCCGAGGGGCTGCAGGAATACCTCACCCAGCGCGGGCGCTGGTGCCTCGGCACCATGCAGATCGTGCGCACGCCCTGGGGGCCCTTCTCCACCGGCGCGAGGACGCCGCTGCTGATGCGCCTGCACACGCTGGACACGGTGCTGTTCTGGACGGTCTCGCCCATCCTGCGGCTGCTCTGCCTCATCATGCCGATGCTCTACTGGTGGACGGGGCTCGTCGTCGTGAAGACGGACCTGCACGGCCTGATCAGCCACCTCGGCCCCTACTGGCTGTGCTGCGTGATCTATCTGGGCTGGGTGAGCCGGGGCACCAACGTGCCCATCCTCTCCGACGCGATGTCGCTGCTGGTGATGCGCGAATCCATGCGCGCCAGCGCCATCGGGCTGTTCGGCAGCAGGAACCAGAAGTTCAAGGTCACCGCCAAGGGCGCGACGCGCGACCGCACCGTGGTGCAGTGGAGCCTCGCCGGCTGGTTCCTCGCCATCGCCGCGCTCACGCTCGCGGGGATGCTGCTGCGCGCCGTCACGGGGCCCATCGCCGGCACGCCGCCCGATGCGGAGGCGATGAACCTGTTCTGGAGCGTCTACAACATCGTGATGCTCGCCGTGGCGGCGCTGATGTGCGTGGAGGCGCCGCGCTACCGCCGCGAGGAGCGCTTCCATGCCGACGAGCCCGCCACGCTGCGCGCGCGCGGGGCTGCGCACGCGGTGCACCTCGATGACCTCTCGCAGCTCGGCTGCCGGCTGAGCTTCGCCGCCGCCCCGCCGCTCGCCCCGGAAGAGCGCGTGGTGGTCGAGATCGAGGAGGTGGGCCCGGTGCCCGGGCGCGTGCGGCGGCTGGGCCCGCGCGAGGCGCGCATCGTCTTCGAGGCGGACGCCGCGCAGCGCGCGGCGCTGGTGCGCAAGACCTTCTCCGGCCGCTACCGCCACTCCGTCTCGGCGCTGCGGCCGACGGAGTTCATGGGCATCCTCTGGCGCCGCGCCTTCGGCTGATCCGGAGACTTCGCGCCGCCCGTATCATACGCGCGGCATCAGAACCTGACCTGCGCGTAGGCGCGTGAGGCGATGCTGGTGATGCGCTCGGGCTGATCGGCGAGCCAGTTCCAGGCGTCGCAGGCGGCGTCGACGATGGTGTCGTCGCTGTCGAACACGCGGTTGCTGAGCTTGTTGGAGCGCAGGAAGGCCCAGATGTTCTCGACCGGGTTCAACTCGGGCGCGTAGGGCGGCAGCAGCAGCGGCGTGACGTTGGCGGGCAGCTTCGGATCGGGCCCGCGCTGGTGCCAGCCCGCGCCGTCCATGACGACCACCGCATGCGCGCCGGGCGCGACCTGCCCGCTGATTTCGGCGAGGTGCAGGCTCATGGTCTG
>NZ_AUDH01000012.1 GCF_000425365.1 Rubritepida flocculans DSM 14296
GCTTACTTCTGGATGCTGGCCACCACGCCGGCGCCGACGGTGCGGCCGCCCTCGCGGATGGCGAAGCGCAGACCCTCGTCCATCGCGATCGGCGCGATCAGCTCCACCTCCATCGAGATGTTGTCCCCGGGCATCACCATCTCAACGCCCTCAGGCAGCTTCACCACGCCCGTCACGTCCGTCGTCCGGAAGTAGAACTGAGGACGGTAGTTCGTGAAGAACGGCGTGTGACGACCACCCTCCTCCTTCGTGAGAATGTACGCCTCAGCCTTGAACTTCGTGTGCGGCGTGATCGAGCCAGGCGCCGCAAGAACCTGACCGCGCTCCACGTCCTCGCGCTTCGTCCCGCGCAGCAGCGCCCCGATGTTGTCGCCAGCCTGCCCCTGGTCCAGCAGCTTGCGGAACATCTCCACGCCCGTCACCACCGTCTTCTGCGTGTCGCGAAGGCCAACGATCTCCACCTCGTCGCCCACCTTCACCACGCCGCGCTCCACCCGGCCCGTCACCACAGTGCCGCGGCCGGAAATCGAGAACACGTCCTCCACAGGCATCAGGAACGGACGGTCAATCGCACGCTCGGGCTGCGGAATGTAGCTGTCCACAGCATCCATCAGGGCAAGGATCGCCTGCTCCCCGATCTCGGGGTTCCGGTCCTCCAGCGCGCACAGCGCAGAACCCTTGATGATCGGAATGTCGTCCCCAGGGAACTGATAGGAGGACAGAAGCTCGCGAACCTCCATCTCCACCAGCTCGACCAGGTCGGGGTCCGCCATGTCCATCTTGTTCAGGAACACCACCAGCGCAGGAACGCCCACCTGACGCGCCAGCAGAATATGCTCCCGCGTCTGCGGCATCGGACCATCCGCCGCAGACACCACGAGAATGGCGCCGTCCATCTGCGCCGCACCCGTGATCATGTTCTTCACATAGTCCGCGTGGCCAGGGCAGTCCACATGCGCATAGTGACGGTTCGCCGTCTCGTACTCCACATGCGCCGTCGAAATCGTAATGCCCCGCGCACGCTCCTCAGGCGCCTTGTCAATCTGGTCGTACGCCGTGAACGTCGCACCACCCTTCTTCGCCAGCACCTTCGTGATCGCCGCAGTCAGCGACGTCTTGCCATGGTCCACATGGCCGATCGTCCCAATGTTGCAGTGCGGCTTGGTGCGCTCAAACTTCGCCTTGGCCATCGTGGTCCCGCTCCAAGAATGATCTGTTCCGAAGCCGCACCGTCGGGAGCGCAGCGCAAGGGAGCTTCCACCCTGGAGCGGGTGAGGGGAATCGAACCCCCATAGCCAGCTTGGAAGGCTGGAGCTCTACCATTGAGCTACACCCGCGCCGAGGCGGACGCTGCTTGCAGGAGCGCCACCCGCCTGGGCGGCACCCGCTTCCTGCACCGGAGATATGGAGGGGGTTGGATTCGAACCAACGTAGGCTCGCGCCAACAGATTTACAGTCTGTCCCCTTTAGCCACTCGGGCACCCCTCCGCACGCGGCCGGAAGCGCGGGCCGTAAAGCGGTTTCGCCCCGCCCTGTCAATCGCGCCCGGCGCGCACCGCGCATGGGCTCATGCCGTGGCGCGCGGCGCCGCCCGCGCGCGCCCTCGGCGGCCCGAGCAGGCCCCGGAGCGGCGCGCCGCGCGGGATGCCAGCCAGCCGGCGCGCGCCCGCGATCCGGCGTCTCCGCCGGCCGTGTCGACACCATTCGATTGTCAGGGACTGGTGCGGTCGAGAAGATTCGAACTTCCACGGGGTTGCCCCCACTAGCACCTCAAGCTAGCGCGTCTACCATTCCGCCACGACCGCGACGCGGCGAGGGCATTAGCGCATGATCCCGCCCGGTTCAACCGACCCTGTCACGAATCTCGAATGGGCCGTCTCCGAGGGGCTGACGCCCTATCCGGCCGCCCTGGAGGCGATGCAGGCGCGGGTGGCGGCCATCCGGGCGGGCGAGGCCCCGGAATGCGTCTGGCTGCTGGAGCATCCGCCGAGCTACACCGCCGGCACCAGCGCGAAACCCGAGGAGCTGGTCGAGCGCCGCTTCCCGGCCTACGCCGCCGGCCGCGGCGGGCAATGGACCTATCACGGCCCCGGCCAGCGCACCGCCTATGTGATGCTCGACCTCGCCCGCCCGCATGGGCGCGTGCCGGCCCGCGACATCCGCGCCTATGTCCATGCGCTGGAGGAATGGATGATCCGCGCGCTGGACCGATTCAACATCCGCGGCGAGCGGCGGGAGGGGCGCGTGGGCATCTGGGTCGCGCGGCGCGCGCCGGGGGGCGGGCTGCGCGAGGACAAGATCGGCGCCATCGGCGTGCGCGTGACGCGCTGGGTCTCCTGGCACGGAATCGCGCTCAACCTGGAGCCCGATCTCTCGCATTTCTCCGGCATCGTGCCCTGCGGCATCCGCGAGCATGGCGTGACCAGCCTGCACGACCTCGGCGTGCTCGCCAGCATGGAGGAGCTGGATTCGGCGCTGATGGCCGCCTGGGCCGAAGTCTTTCAGTAGCCCAGGGCCCGGTCCACCGCCTCGCGCAGCGGCTCTCCGGCCAGGAAGCGCCGCGCATTCTCCGCCAGCAGCGCCGCCACCGCCTCGTCGCGCTGCGGGTGCAGCCCGCCGATATGCGGCAGCACCACGCAGTTGGGCGCGGTCCAGAAGGGGTGGTCGGGGGGCAGCGGCTCCTCTCGGAACACATCGAGCACCGCGCCCGCGATGGTCCCGGCCTGCAGCGCCGCCACGAGATCCGCATCCACGATCGCGCCCCCGCGGCCGAAATTGATCAGCCAGGCCGTGGGCTTCATCCGCGCGAGCCGCGCGGCGTTGATCAGGTTGTCCGTCTCGGGCGTGGAGGGCAGCAGCAGCACCACGAAGTCGGACTGCGCGAGCACCTCCTCCGTCTCCCCGGGGCCGAAGACCCGCTCCACATGCGGCAGGGGCGCGGGGCCGCGCTTCGTGCCGATCACGCGCATCTCCAGCGCCGCGGCCTTGCGCGCGAGCTCCTGCCCGATGGCGCCGAGGCCGAGGATGCCGAGCGTCGTCCCCGCCAGGCTGCGCGAGACGCGCCGCGTCCAGCGCGCCTCGCGCTGGTCCAGCGCCGCCTGGTGATAGGGCTTGGTGATGTGGAACAGCGCGCCCAGGATGTTCTCGGGCATCTGCACGCGATGCGTCCCGCGCGCGCAGGCGAGCGCGATGCCCTCGCGCAGGTCGGGCCGGCCGAGCCAATGCTCCACCCCGGCCGTCATGGACTGGATCCAGCGCAGCCGCGGCATCGCCTCGAGCAGCCCGGGCGGCGCGCCCCAGCACATCATCGCCTCCGCCTCGGCGAGCTGCTCCACGCTCGGACGCTCGGCGCGCTTCACCTCCGCGATGCGGAACGCGTCCGCGACGCCCGCCGCCTCCAGCGCGCGCCGGTAGGGGCCGTTCTGGTCGTTCCAGAGGATCAGCAGCGGGGCGGGGGGCGTGGCGGCGGGCATGCGCTCTCGTCCTGTCTCGCCGCCAGCGTAACGGCCCCCTCAGCGCCGGTCGAGCAGCGCCACGCCGAAGCCGAGCGCGGCGAGCAGCCCCGCCGCCGCGAGCATCCAGATCGCCGCGTCGTAGCCGCCCGACCATTGCCAGGCGAGTGCGACGATCACGGGCGCGAAGGCGCGCATCGGCGCGGAGGCGAGGGCGAGCGCGCCCGTCACCGCGCCATAGCCCTCGCGCCCCAGGATCTCGGCCGGCGCGCCGGCCCGCACGATGGAGAGCAGCCCATCCGCCACCGCCCAGCCCAGGGTGAACACCAGCACCCAGCCGAAAAGCGGCGGCGCGAGCGCGAGCCAGGCGATGGCGAGCGGCATCAGCGTCACGCAGAACACCCCCACCGCGGCGAGCGGCGCGCGCGGCCCCGCGACGAAGAGCAGGCCGCGCGCCGCCACCTGGAAAGGCCCGTGCAGCGCGGCGAGCCAGATCACGCTGGCCTCGTCGAGGCCCCTCTCGCGCAGCAGCGGCACGAGATGCGCCGCGAGCCCCACCCCCACGAAGGAATGGGCCGAGAGCAGCAGCGCGAGCCCCCAGAAGGCCGGGCGGCGCAGCGCCTCGGCGAGCGGCGCGCGCCGCGCCCCCTCTCTCGGCGGCGGCGGGCGGGCCTCGGCGAACTGCCAGAGCGCGAGCAGCCCCGCCGCGCATTGCAGCGTGGCGAGCGCCCAGAGCGCGCCGCGCCAGCCGAGCGCGAGGATCAGCGCCTCGGTCAGCGGGATGAAGACGGTGGCGGTGAAGCCGGTGATGAAGGTGATGCCCGTGATCACCCGCATGGGCTGGCGCGCCAGCGCCACGACCACGGCCATGGCGGGGCTCCAGAGCGCCGTGGCGTGCACGAGGCCCATCAGGAACCAGAGCCCGTAGAACACCCGCAGGTCGGACACCATCGCCCAGGCGCCGAGCAGCGCCGCCCCCGCGAGCCCGCCCAGGCCCAGCGGCCAGCGCCCGCCGCGCGCGTCCACGAAACGCCCCACATGCACGGCGGCGAGGCCCGAGACGAGCAGCCCCAGCGTGAAGGCCGCGCTGATCTCGGCCCGGCTCCAGCCCAGCTCGCGCTCCATGGGCTGGATCAGCAGGGTGAAGGGCGTGAAGAGCGTGCCCCAGCCGATGAGCTGGTTCGCCGCGATGCCGAGGACGAGCCCCCGGTCGCTGGTGCGGGCCAGCGGCACGGCCTCAGCGGCCGTGCATCATCATGCCGCTGACGCTGCCGCCGATGGAGAGGCTGGGCCCCGAGGCGGCCGCGGGCGCGCTGCGCCCCCCCTCCGCGCGGGCGGCGAGCAGCAGCAGCGCCAAGATCGGAACCCATCGCCGCATGGACGCCTCCTCCGCTTCAGCCGATCAGGATGCCGCGCCCGGCATGGTAGCGCGCGAACTCCTCGGGGCGAAGGCGGGCGTCCCGCCGCGTCTCGGGCGAGTGGCCGGAGGGGTTGTGGAAGCGAAGCCGCCCCTCCCCGTCCCTTCCGAAGAGCAGGACGAGATGCCCCCCGCGGTGCGGCGGCGCGAGATCGGGCGTGCGGATGCGCGCATGCACCGAGGCGATGTAGAGCTGCCCCGGCGCCAGCGCGGGCAGCGGCGCATCGAGCAGGATGCGCGCGGGTATGCCCCGCCCGCGCAGCCAGGCCACCGCGCCGGCGTAGATCAGGCCGCGGATCGCCCCGTCCGGCTCCTCCACATAGCCGCCCAGCGCCTGCACGGCGCGGCGCAGCGCGTGGATGGTGAAATCCTCGCCGCGGGCCGCCATCGCCATGCGCAGGCAGGCCATGCCGCAGAGGTGATGCGCCCAGCGCGCGTATTCCTCCGCCGTCTCCGCGCCCGAATCCGCCCAGCGCGGGTCGCTCGCCGCGTCCCGCCCGGCCAGGAATTCGGGGATGAGCGCCTCGCTCTCCCACTGGGCGAAATAGGGCGGGGGCGGTTCGAGGCTCAGGCGCGCGGGCTCGGTGCGGGATGCGAGGAGGGGTGCGAGCATGGCGGCGCGCCACCGCAAGGCCAAGCCCCCGCCTGTTGCCGGCGGCCGCTGGCATGAGCCCCCCGCTCCCCGCAAGGGCGGCCAGCGCCCATGGCCACGCTTTCGCCGCGCGATCCGTGCTATGCAGCCCGCGATGACCGAGACCCCAGCGCCCCCGCCGCCGGGCGGGCCGGCTCCGGGCCCCGCGCCCTTCCAGCGCATGGCCGTGGACTCGCGCCCTGCCGAGAGGCCCCAGCGCCCCGCGAAGCCCGCGGCGCGGCGGCCCTTCCGCCTGTTCGGCGGCTTCCTGCGCAGCCTCGCCATCCTCGCCGCCGCCGGCCTGCTGGCCGCCGGGGTGGCGGGCTATGGCCTGTACCGGCAGCTCGCGGCCGATTTGCCGGATTATCGCTGGCTCGCGGACTACTCGCCGCCGCAGATGAGCCGCATCTACGCCGCGGATTCGCGGCTGATGGCCGAGCTCGCGCATGAGCGGCGCGTCTTCGTGCCCATCGAGGCCATCCCGCGCCGGCTGCAACAGGCCTTCATCTCGGCCGAGGACCAGAACTTCGAAAGCCACGCGGGGCTCGACCCGGCCGCCATCCTGCGCGCCGTGGTGACGAACCTGCAGAACTACGGCTCCGGCCGGCGGATGATCGGCGCCTCCACCATCACCCAGCAGGTGGCGAAGAACATGCTGGTGGGCAGCGACCGCACCGTGCTGCGCAAGGCGCGCGAGGCGCTGCTCGCGCTGCGCATCGAGCAGGCGCTGCCGAAATCCCGCATCCTCGAGATCTACCTGAACGAGATCTTCCTGGGCGCGCAGGCCTATGGCGTGGCCGCCGCCGCCCAGGCCTATTTCAACAAGGCGCTCGATGAGCTGACGCTCTCGGAGATGGCCTTCCTCGCCGCCCTGCCCAAGGCGCCCAACAACTACAACCCGCTGCGCTTCCCCGAGGCCGCGCGCGCCCGGCGCGACTGGGTGATCGAGCGCATGCTCGAGGACCGGGCGATCACCGCCGAGGAGGCCGCCGCCGCCCGCGCCGAGCCCCTCGTGGCCCGCCCCACCCGCCGGCCGGAGATGCTGCCCGTCGGCCAGTATTTCACCGAGGAGGTGCGGCGCGAGCTGCTCTCCCGTTTCGGGCAGGAGCAGACCCAGGGCGGCGGCCTCGTGGTGCGCACCTCGCTCGACCCGGGGCTGCAGGCGGCGGCGGATGCGGCGCTGCGCCGGGCGCTGCTCGATTTCGACCGGCGTCGCGGCGGCTGGCGCGGGCCCGTGGCGCGCATCGCGCATGGCCCGACCGAATGGCTGCCGGCGCTGGAGGCCACGCCCCGCCCGCCCGGCGCCCTGCCCGAATGGCGGCACGCCGTGGTGCTGGAGCTGCGCGAGCGCGAGGCGCGGGTGGCCTGGTTCGAGCGCGCCCATGCCCGCGCCCCGGCCGAGCCCCGCACGGGAACGCTGCTGCTCGAGGATCTCGGCTGGGCGCGTCCCCTCACCCCGGGGGCGAACCCGCAGCAGCCGCAGCGCCTGGGCGCCCCGCCGCGCCGCATGGCCGATGTGGTCCAGCCCGGCGATGTGGTGCTGATCGAGCCCGGCGCACCGCCCGCCCCGGTCGCCGCCGCCCCCGGCGCGCGCGCCCAGCCCGTCGCGCTGCGGGCGGACCGCGTGCAGCTCCGGCAATTGCCGGAGGTGGAGGGCGCGGTGGTGGCGCTCGACCCGCACACGGGCCGGGTGCTCGCCATGTCCGGCGGCTGGAGCTTCGAGCGGTCCTGGTTCAACCGCGCCACCCAGGCCCTGCGCCAGCCCGGCTCCTCCTTCAAGCCCTTCGTCTATGTCCCGGCGCTCGAGGCCGGCATCCCGCCCAACCAGCGTTTCCTGGACGCGGATGTGGAGGTGATGATCGGCAACCAGGTCTGGCGGCCGCAGAACAGCGACGGGCGCACCATGGGCTATGTCTCCATGCGCCGCGCCATGGAGCTCTCGCGCAACCTCGCCACCGTGCGCATCGCCCAGGAGGTGGGCATGGACCGGGTGAGCGAGACGGCCGCGCGCTTCGGCGTGATCGACAACATGCCGCGCTTCATGGCGATGAGCCTGGGCGCGGGCGAGACCACCGTGCTGCGCCAGGCCGCCGCCTACGCCGCCTTCGTCAATGGCGGCCGCCGCGTGGAGCCCACCCTAATAGACAGCGTGCAGGACCAGCGCGGCCGGGTGATCTGGCGCGCCTCGGCGCGAAGCTGCCAGGGCTGCGACGCCGGCCCCGAGGGCGGCCCGCCGCGCCTCACCGACAACCGCCGCCAGATCGTGGATCCCATCGTCGCCTACCAGATGACGTCGATCCTGCAGGGCGCGGTGGAACGCGGCACCGGCACCCGCGCGCGCGAAGGGCTGAACCGCCCCGTGGCGGGCAAGACCGGCACGACCAACGACTTCATGGACGCCTGGTTCGTCGGCTTCACGCCCGATGTCGTGATCGCCGTCTGGATCGGCTACGACGAGCCGCGCACGCTGCAGCGCGCCGGCGAGCAGGGCGTGGAGGTGACGGGCGGCCGCCTCGCCGCCCCCGTCTTCCGCGAGGTGCTGGCGGCGGCGCTGCAGGGCAGCCCGCCCGTGCCCTTCCGCGCCCCGCCCGGCGTGGCGCTGGTGCGCATCACCCACGACACGGGGCAGACCATCCTCGAGGCCTTCCGCCCCGGCACGGAGAACGCCGCCGTCGCGCCCGGCGAATGGGGCGCGGGCGGCGGGCCGGCCAATCCCGGCGCGGCGGCGCGCGTGGACAGCGGGCTGGGCGGGCTGTATTGAGCGCCTCCCATGCGTGCCGACGCCCTTTCGCTGCAAGAGCAGATCACCGCCTCGGTGTCCCTGCTGAGGAGGCATCTTTGACTGGGATGCCTCGACCGCCCGCCTCGCCGAGCTGAACGCCAGGGCCGAGGATCCGAACCTCTGGAACAACCCCGATGAGGCGCAGCGCGTGATGCGCGAGCGCACCCGCCTCGCCGACCAGATCGAGGGGGTGCGCAAGCTCGAACAGGCGGTGCGGGACGCGCTCGAGCTCATCGAGCTCGCCGAGGCCGAGGACGACACGGCCACCGCCGACGCCGCGGTCGCCGACCTGCAGCGCCTCGCCGCCGAGGCCAAGCGCCGCGAGATCGAGAGCCTGCTCTCCGGCGAGGCGGATGCGAACGACGCCTATGTGGAAGTGAACGCCGGCGCCGGCGGCACCGAGGCGCAGGACTGGGCGGAGATGCTGCTGCGCATGTACATGCGCTGGGCCGAGGCGCACGGCTACAAGGTGACGCTGACCGAGCAGAGCGACGGCGAGCAGGCGGGCATCAAATCCGCCACCATCCAGGTCTCCGGCCCCAACGCCTATGGCTGGCTCAAGACCGAGAGCGGCGTGCACCGCCTGGTGCGCATCTCGCCCTTCGACGCGGCGGCGCGGCGGCAAACGAGCTTCGCCTCGGTCTATGTCTATCCGGTGATCGACGACAAGATCGAGATCGAGATCAACCCGGCCGACCTCAAGGTGGACACTTTCCGCGCCTCCGGCGCCGGCGGGCAGCACGTGAACAAGACCGAGTCCGGGGTGCGCTTCACCCATATCCCGACCGGGATCGTGGCCGCCAGCACGCAGGACCGCTCGCAGCACCGCAACCGCGAGATCGCGCTGCGCATGCTCAAGGCCCGGCTCTACGAGCTCGAGCTGCAGAAGCGCGAGGCGGTGGCGGCGGCGACCGAGGCGGGCAAGACCGACATCGGCTGGGGCCACCAGATTCGCAGCTATGTGCTGCAGCCCTATCAGCTCGTGAAGGATCTCCGCACCGGCGTGGAGAAGGGCAACCCGGCCGCGGTGCTGGACGGCGATCTCGACGAGTTCATGGCCGCGGCGCTGGCCGCGCGCGTGGGCGCCACGCGCAGCGAGGCGAGCGCGGCGGCGCGATGATAGGGCTGGCGGTCACGCCGGACGGATCGCGCATGCCGGGTTGGCGGGCGGCGGCGCGCCGAAGCGAGGGCATGCCAGCGGCCGCGCCGTCTTCTCAGGGTTCGAATCAGCGGTCGCTGGCATGAGGTGGCTGCGCGCGCCGGCCAGCCTCCCGCCCGGCATGCGGGTCTACGCCATCGGCGACGTGCATGGCTGCGCCGATCGGCTGCGGGCGCTGCACGCCGCCATCGCCGAGGATCTGCGCGTCCACCCGCCGCGCGAGGCGCTGCTTGTCCATCTCGGCGACTACATCGACCGCGGGCCGGACAGCGCCGGGGCCATCGCGGCCGCGATGGGCTTCTCGGCCTGCCCCGTGGTGAACCTGATGGGCAACCACGAGGCCACGCTGCTCGCGGCGCTGGACGGCGACGCCCCTTCCGCGACCGACTGGCTCCATTATGGCGGGCGCGAGGCGCTGCGCTCCTGGGGCCTGCCGGACTGGACGCCGCGCGGCGAATGGGCGGCCGGGATTCCCGCCGCGCATCAGGGATTCCTGCGCGGCCTCGCGCTGTCGCACCGGGTGGGCCCCTATCTCTTCGTGCATGCCGGGGTACGGCCGGGCGTGCCGCTGGAGGCCCAGCGCGCCGATGACCTTCTGCGCATCCGCGGCGCCTTCCTCGACAGCGAGGCCGATCACGGCGCCGTCATCGTCCACGGCCACACCCCGGTGCGCGAGCGGGTGGCCGAGATCCGCGCGAACCGCGTGAACCTCGACACGGGCGCGGTCTATGGCGGCGTGCTGACCTGCGGCGTCTTCGAGGAGGACCGGATCGGGCTGCTCACAGCCTGACCCTCCCCCGCCCCGGATTGAGCCGCGTCGCGCGCGGGTCTATGCCGGCGCTCCATGAACATGGTGACGCGGTTGAGCGAAGGCCCCCTGCCCGCCTATCGGGCGCGCGTCGAGGCGGGCGCCTTGCGTCCCGACCCCGCGCAGGCCCATGCGGCGGAGCTGCTGCAGGGGCTGTGGCAGCGGCTGCGCGGCTATGCGCCCCCGCCCCTCGCCCCCGCCTCCGCCCGATCCGGGCTGCTCGGCAAGCTGTTCGGGCTGAAGAACGGCCCCGCCAAGCCGGCCCGCAAGGGCTCGGGCGACCTCGCTGCGCCGCCGCCGGGCACCCCGCAGGGCCTCTACCTCGTGGGCCAGGTGGGGCGGGGGAAGTCCATGCTCATGGACCTCTTCTTCGAGACGGCGGAGGTGCCGCGCAAGCGCCGCCTGCATTTCCACGCCTTCATGCAGGAGGCGCACCAGCGCATCCATGACTGGAAGCGCACCCACCCGGCGGGCGAGGATCCCATCCCGCCGCTCGCCGACTCCATCGCGGCCGAGGCCTCGCTGCTCTGCTTCGACGAGTTCCAGGTGCACGACATCGCGGACGCGATGATCCTGGGCCGGCTCTTCGAGGCGCTCTTCGCGCGCGGGGTGGTGGTGGTGGCGACCTCCAACACCGCGCCCAAGGATCTCTTCAAGGGCCGGCCGGGGCGCGACGCCTTCCTGCCCTTCATCGCGCTGATCGAGCGCCAGCTCGAGGTGATCGAGCTCGAATCCGCGCAGGACTACCGCCGCCACCGCATGCAGGGCGCCGCGCGCTGGCATGTCCCTGCCGATGGAAGGGCCGAACGCGCGCTGGACGCCGCCTTCCTCGAGCTCACCGGTACGGCGCATGGCGCGCCGGTGACGCTGACCGTGCATGGCCGCAACCTGGAGATTCCCGAGGCCGCGGGCGGGGTGGCGCGGATGGGCTTCGAGGCGCTCTGCGGCGCCCCTCTCGGCCCCGGCGACTATCTGGCGCTGGCGCGGCACTTCCACACGCTGATCCTGGACGGCATCCCCCGCCTCGGCCCGGAGAATTTCGACCGCGCGCGGCGTTTCATCACCCTGGTGGACGCGCTGTACGACCACCGCTGCCAGCTCTTCGCCTCGGCCGCCGCGCCGCCCGATCAGCTCTACGAGCGCGGCGAGAACGCGGCGATGTTCGAGCGCACCGCCTCGCGCCTCGTGGAAATGCAGAGCCTTGCGTATTTCGACTTGCCACACCTCCCCTGATTGTCATACGCCGTAACCTGTCGGGAGCGCGGCTCGCCCGGGAGGGGGCTGCCGCGGCGACCGTCCGGGATGGCCGAAGCGGGGCGATGAAGGACACCCGCGGGCGAGAGAGACAGACAAGGCAACGAGGGTGTTCGGCGCCGCGCGGCGGGGCCGTTGGGGAATGGGGGACAGGCGAATGGGCTTCTCGATGCGCGCGATCATGGCGGGGCTGCTCGGGCTCGGGCTGGCGGCGGCGGCGCCCGCGACGGCGGATGCCCGAAGCGAGGCGCGCCCCACCGCGCAATCCCAGCGCGCCACCGCGCCGGGCGCGCAGATGACGCGGCGCGGGGCCGCCCGGCCCGCCGCCCAGGCGCGCCGCCCGGCCTCCGCCGGCCAGCCGCGCGCCCAGGGGCAGGCGGCGCGCTCCGCCTCGGCCGTGCCCTATGCGACCGCCCGCGGCGGCGCGAACCCCGCCGCGTCAGGCGGCCAGCGCGTGGCGCAAAGCGCCATGGCCCATTGCGTGGTGCGCAACGGCCGCCGCGTCTGCGGCGCCCAGCCGCGCAACACGGCCTTCCGCTGGACCGGCGGCCTCGCGCCCGCCGCGATGAGCCAGACCTCCTGCCCCGACGGCACCATCGCGACCACCGCCATCGGGCACAGCAACGTCGTGCGCTGCATGCCGCTCTGATCCCGGCGGCGGCGACGCCGGGCGTCTCGCAGGGTCTCCGACGGGCGCGCGAGGGCGGGCGGGCCCGCCTTGCCGCACAACCGGGCGCGGGGTAACGATGCGCCGACCCGGAAGGCAAGCACAAAGGCACATCCATGGCCCGCAAGAAGATCGCCCTCGTCGGCGCCGGCAACATCGGCGGCACCCTCGCGCACCTCATCGGCCTGAAGGAGCTCGGCGACGTCGTGCTCTTCGACGTGTTCGGGGGCGTGGCCGCCGGCAAGGCGCTGGACATCATGCAGTCCGGCCCGGTGGACGGCTTCGATTCCCGCATGACGGGCGGGTCGGACTACGCGGCCATCGCGGGCGCGGATGTGGTGATCGTCACCGCCGGCTTCCCGCGCCAGCCGGGGATGAGCCGCGACGACCTGCTGACCAAGAACGCCGGCGTGATGGCGCAGGTGGCCGAGGGCATCCGCACCTACTGCCCCGACGCCTTCGTGATCTGCATCACCAACCCGCTCGACGTGATGGTCTGGGCGCTGCAGCAGAAGTCCGGCCTGCCGGCGCACAAGGTGGTGGGCATGGCGGGCGTGCTCGACTCCGCGCGCTTCCGCCTCTTCCTCGCGCAGGAGTTCAACGTCTCCGTCGAGGACGTGACGGCCTTCGTGCTCGGCGGCCATGGCGACACCATGGTGCCGCTGACGCGCTACTCCACCGTCGCCGGCATCCCGGTGCCCGACCTCGTGAAGATGGGCTGGACGACGCAGGAGAAGATCGACGCCATCGTGGCCCGCACGGCGAACGGCGGCGGCGAGATCGTGAAGCTGCTCGAGCGCGGTTCGGCCTATTACGCCCCGGCGGCGAGCGCGGTGCAGATGGCCGAGGCCTATCTCAAGGACAAGAAGCGCGTGCTGCCCTGCGCCGTGATGCTGAACGGCGAGTACGGGCTGCGCGACTTCTACGTGGGCGTGCCGGTGGTGATCGGCGCGGGCGGCGTGGAACGCATCGTCGAGGTGCAGTTCACCCCCGAGGAGAAGGCCGCCTTCGACAAGTCCTGCGACGCGGTGAAGAAGCTGATCGAGGACTTCAAGAAGCTCGGCGTCTGAGCGAAAGGCCCCGCCATGAACATCCACGAGTACCAGGGCAAGGAGTTGCTGCGCCGCTACGGCGTGGCGGTGCTCGACGGCCACCTGGCCACCACGCCGGAGGAGGCCGAGGCCGCGGCGCGCAGGCTGCCCGGGCCCGTGTATGTGGTGAAGAGCCAGATCCACGCGGGCGGCCGTGGGGCGGGGCGTTTCACGAACGACCCGAACGGCAAGGGCGGCGTGCGCCTCGCCCGCAGCCCGGAGGAGGTGAAGGCGGAGGCGGCGAAGATGCTCGGCTCCGTGCTCGTCACCAAGCAGACGGGCCCGGAGGGCAAGCAGGTGAACCGCCTCTACGTCGAGGCGGGCTGCGAGATCGCGCGCGAGCTCTACCTCGCCCTGCTGCTCGACCGCGACGTGGGGCGCATCGCCATCATGGCCTCCACCGAGGGCGGCATGGAGATCGAGGAGGTCGCGGAGAAGCACCCCGAGAAGATCCTGCGCGTGCATGTGGACCCGGCGACGGGCGTGCAGGGCTGGCACGGGCGCAAGCTGGCCTTCGGGCTCGGGCTCGAGGGGAAGCAGGTGCAGGCCTTCGTGGGCTTCGTCACCGCCCTCTACCGCGCCTACACGGAGCTCGACTGCGCCATCGTCGAGATCAACCCGCTGGTGGTGACGAAGGGCGGCGATGTGGTCGCGCTCGACGCCAAGGTCTCCTTCGACGACAACGCGCTGTTCCGCCACAAGGACCTGGAGGCGCTGCGCGACGACACCGAGATGGACCCGAAGGAGCTGGACGCCGTCCGCAACGACCTCAACTACGTGGCGCTGGACGGCGAGATCGGCTGCATGGTGAACGGCGCGGGCCTCGCCATGGCGACGATGGACATCATCAAGCTCTACGGCTCCTCGCCCGCCAACTTCCTGGACGTGGGCGGCACGGCCGACAGCGCGCGGGTGACGCAGGCCTTCCGCATCATCACCTCCGACCCGAACGTGAAGGCGATCCTGGTCAACATCTTCGGCGGCATCGCCAAGTGCGACATGATCGCGACCGGCATCGTCGAGGCGTCGAAGAACCTCTCCCTCTCCGTGCCGCTGGTGGTGCGGCTCGAGGGGACGAATGTGGAGCTGGGCAAGAAGATCCTCGCCGAGAGCGGGCTTGCGATCATCCCCGCCGACAACCTGGCCGACGCCGCGCAGAAGGCCGTCGCCGCCGTGAAGAAGGCCGCCTGACCATGGCGATCCTGGTGGACAAGAACACGCGGGTGATGACGCAGGGCTTCACCGGCGCGCAGGGCACCTTCCACGCGAGCCAGGGCATCGCCTACGGCTCGAACTACGTGGGCGGCGTGACGCCGGGCAAGGGCGGCACCATGCACCCCACGCTGAACCTGCCCGTGTTCAACACGGTGGCGGAGTGCAAGGCGGCGACGGGGGCGGACGCCTCCGTAATCTATGTGCCCGCGCCCTTCGCCGCGGATTCCATCCTCGAGGCGATCGACGCCGAAATCCCGCTCATCATCTGCATCACCGAGGGCATCCCGGTGCTGGACATGGTGAAGGTGAAGCGCGCGCTCGGCAGCTCGAAGTCCCGGCTCGTGGGCCCGAACTGCCCGGGCGTGATCACGCCAGAGGCGTGCAAGATCGGCATCATGCCCGGCCACATCCACCGGCGCGGATCGGTCGGCATCGTGTCGCGCTCGGGCACGCTGACCTATGAGGCGGTGGCGCAGACCACGGCGGCGGGCCTCGGGCAATCCACCTGCGTGGGCATCGGCGGCGATCCGGTGAAGGGGATGGACTTCATCGACGTGCTCGAACTGTTCCTCAAGGACGACGAGACGAAGTCCATCATCATGATCGGCGAGATCGGCGGCCAGTCCGAGGTGCAGGCGGCCGAGTTCCTGGCGCGCGAGAACTTCGCGCCCGGCAAGCCGAACAAGCCGGTGGTGGGCTTCATCGCGGGCGCCACCGCCCCGCCCGGCCGGCGCATGGGCCATGCGGGGGCGGTGATCTCGGGCGGCAAGGACACGGCGGCGGCGAAGATGGCCGCCATGGCCGAGGCGGGCATCCACATCGCCGACAGCCCGGCCTCGCTCGGCTCCACCATGCTTCGGGCGCTCGGGCGCTGAACCCGCGGGGGCGGCGCGATCCGCCCCCCTCCCCCCGCTGCCCTGCCGGCGCGTTTGGTCTATGCTGGGGTTTCCCGCCGCGGGAGGCTCGGCGGCGGGCACGGAAACAAGGGAAGGACGGGCGCGCGCCAAGCGGGCCCGGTGAAGCAACATGGCCGGTGTGGACATCCTCGCCAGCGCGATGAACGGGGCGAATGCCGCCTTCCTCGCGGATCTCTACGCGCGCTGGGTCGAGAACCCGAACAGCGTGGACGCCTCCTTCGCCGAGCTCTTCGCCGCGCTGAACGACGACGCGCGCGCCGTGCTGAGCGACGCCTCGGGCGCCTCCTGGGCGCCGCGGCCGCGCGGCGGCTTCGCGCCCGAGCCCGAGGCCGCCCCCGCCGCCAAGGGCGCCGCCCCGCAGCGCCGCACGACGGACCCGGAGGAAACCCGCCGCGCGGTGCTCGACTCCATCCGCGCGCTGATGCTCATCCGCAGCTACCGCGTGCGCGGGCACCTCGAGGCGAAGCTCGACCCGCTCGGCCTGCAGCAGCCGCCGGCGCATCCCGAGCTCTCGCCCGCCTTCTGGGGCTTCAGCGAGGCCGATCTCGACCGGCGCATCTTCATCGACAACGTGCTCGGCCTCGAGACGGCCACCATCCGCGAGATCGTGGAGCGCGTGCGCGCCACCTATTGCGGGCCCATCGGCGTGGAGTTCATGCATATCCAGGACCCGGGCCAGAAGGCCTGGATCCAGCAGCGGGTGGAGGGCGCGCCCTGGGCCACCGCCTTCGACCGCACGGCCAAGCGGCGCATCCTGGAGCAGCTCACCGAGGCGGAATCCTTCGAGGCCTTCTGCGCGAAGAAATACGTCGGCACCAAGCGCTTCGGCCTGGAGGGCGGCGAGAGCACCATCCCCGCCGTGCAGGCGGTGATCGAAACGGCCGCGATCCATGGCGCGCGCGAGATCGCGATCGGCATGGCGCATCGCGGGCGGCTCAACATGCTCGTGAACGTGGTGAAGAAGCCCTACGCGCAGGTCTTCGCCGAGTTCAAGGGCACGAGCTTCAAGCCCGACGACGTGCAGGGCTCGGGCGACGTGAAGTACCACCTGGGCACCTCGACGGACATCGAGATCGCGGGCCGCATGGTCCATCTCTCGCTGCAGCCCAACCCCTCGCATCTCGAGGCGGTGGACCCGGTGGTGGTGGGCAAGGTGCGCGCGCGCCAGGACATGGCGGGCGACACCAAGACGCGCAGCTCCGTCATGGGCATCCTGCTGCACGGCGACGCGGCCTTCGCCGGCCAGGGCCTGGTGTACGAGACGCTGGCGATGAGCCAGCTCATCGGCTACCGCACGGGCGGCACCGTCCATATCGTGACGAACAACCAGATCGGCTTCACCACGGTGCCGGCGCACGCCTATTCGGGCCTCTACTGCACCGATGTGGCGAAGGCGATCCAGGCGCCCATCCTGCACGTGAACGGCGACGATCCCGAGGCGGTGGTCTGGTGCGCGCGGCTCTGCGCCGAGTTCCGCATGCGCTTCCACGCGGACATCGTGCTCGACATCGTCTGCTACCGCCGCCACGGCCACAACGAGAGCGACGAGCCCGCCTTCACCCAGCCGCTGATGTACAAGCGCATCCGCGAGATGAAGACGACGCGCACCCTCTACGCCGAGCGGCTCGCCGCCGAGGGCAGCGTCACCGCCGAGGAGGCGAAGGCCATCCAGGACGCCTTCACCGCGAAGCTGGAGGAGGCATTCGAGGCGGCGCAGAGCTTCAAGCCCAACAAGGCCGACTGGCTGGAGGGCCACTGGTCCGGCCTCAAGCCGATCAGCGCCGGCGCCGAGGCGGAGCAGCTCCACGAGACCGCCGTCAGCCTCGACACGCTGCGCGAGGTGGGCAAGGCGCTCTGCCATGTGCCGGCCGACTTCAACGTGAACCCCAAGATCGCCCGGCAGCTCGAGCAGAAGAAGGCGGCGATCGAGGCGGGCGAGGGCATCGACTGGGCCACCGGCGAGGCGCTGGCCTTCGGCACGCTGCTGCTGGAGGGGCACCGCGTGCGCCTCTCGGGCGAGGACGTGCAGCGCGGCACCTTCAGCCACCGCCACTGCGTGCTGGTGGACCAGGTGAACCAGCAGGAATACGTGCCGCTGAACCGCCTGCACCCCGAACAGGCGCGCTTCGAGGCCTTCAACTCCCTGCTCTCCGAGGCCGGCGTGCTCGGCTTCGACTACGGCTATTCGCTGGCCGATCCGCGCACGCTGGTGCTGTGGGAGGCTCAGTTCGGCGATTTCGCGAACGGCGCGCAGGTGATCATCGACCAGTTCATCGCCTCGGGCGAGACGAAGTGGCTGCGCATGTCGGGCCTCGTCATGCTGCTGCCGCACGGCTACGAGGGCCAGGGGCCCGAGCACAGCTCGGCGCGGCTCGAGCGCTACCTTCAGCTCTGCGCCGAGCGGAACATGCGGGTGTGCAACTTCACCACGCCCGCGAACTACTTCCACGCGCTGCGCCGGCAGCTCAAGGCGAACTACCGCAAGCCGCTGGTGGTGATGACGCCCAAGAGCCTGCTGCGCCACAAGCTCTGCGTCTCCTCGCTGGCGGAGTTCGGGCCCGGCTCCTCCTTCAAATACGTCATCCCCGAGACGGACGCGATCGCGCCGGAGGAGAAGGTGCGGCGCGTCATCCTCTGCACCGGCAAGATCTACTACGATCTGCTGGAGGCGCGCCGGGCGCAGAACATCCAGGACGTGGCGATCGTGCGGCTCGAGCAGCTCTACCCCTTCCCGGCGAAGAGCCTGGCCTCCGCCATCGCGGGCTACCGCAACGCCGAGGTGGTGTGGTGCCAGGAGGAGCCCGAGAACATGGGCGCCTGGAGCTTCGTGGACCGGCGCGTGGAGAAGGTGCTGGCCGGGCTGGGCGGCAAGGCCTTCCGCCCGCGCTATGTCGGGCGCGAGGAGGCGGCGAGCCCCGCCACCGGCCTCGCCAAGGTGCATGAGCAGGAGCAGGCGGCCGTGGTGCGCGCGGCGCTGGCGGCCTGACCCCCCACTGAGGAACCCCCCGGGGGCGGCGCGCGCCGCCCCCGCCCTGGCCACATCCGGGTCGAGGAAAGCGAGAAGATGGCGACGGACATCCTGGTGCCCACCCTGGGCGAGAGCGTGAGCAGCGCCACCGTGGCGCGCTGGCTGAAGCAGGCGGGCGAGGCGGTCGCGGCCGATGAGCCCGTGGTGGAGCTCGAGACCGACAAGGTGACGGTGGAGGTGAACGCCCCCGCCGCCGGCGTGCTGGAGGCGATCGCCGCCAAGGAAGGCGCGGAGGTGGAGCCCGGCGCGGTGCTCGGCTCCATCGCGGCCGGCGCGGCCGCGGCCAAGCCCGCCGCCCCCCCCACCGCCGGGGCGAAGCCCGTGGGCACCGCGGGCGGCTCGGTGGCCCAGGCCGAGGCGCATGGCGCCCCGCCCGGCGGCCACGCCCCCGCCGCCCTGCCCGCCGCCGCGAAGCTGATGGCCGAGAACGGCCTCACGCCCGCGCAGATCGGCCCCGGCTCCGCCAAGGACGGGCGCATCGCCAAGGGCGATGTGCTGGACTTCCTGGCCCGCGCCGCCGCCGCCCCCGCCGCCGCGCCCGCGCCCAAGCCCGCCCGCGCCCTGGAGCCGGGCGAGGAGCGCGTGAAGATGACGCGGCTGCGCGCCACCATCGCCCGCCGGCTGAAGGAGGCGCAGAACACGGCGGCCATGCTCACCACCTTCAACGAGGTGGACATGAGCGCGGTGATGGCGCTGCGCGCGGAATACAAGGACCACTTCGAGAAGCGCCACGGCGTGAAGCTCGGCTTCATGAGCTTCTTCGTGAAGGCCTGCGTGGCCGCGCTGCAGGAGTTCCCCGCCGTCAACGCCGAGATCGAGGGCGAGGACATCATCTACAAGAACTTCGTCCACATGGGCATCGCGGTGGGCGGGCCGAACGGGCTGGTCGTGCCCGTGCTGAAGAACGCGCACGCCATGGGCTTCGCCGAGATCGAGAAGCGCATCGCCGATTTCGGCAGGCGCGTGCGCGACGGCCAGCTCAAGCTGGAGGAGATGGCGGGCGGCAGCTTCACCATCACCAATGGCGGCATCTACGGTTCGCTGATGTCCACGCCGATCCTGAACCCGCCGCAGTCGGGCATTCTCGGCATGCACAAGATCCAGGACCGGCCGATGGCGGTGGGCAAGTCCGTCGAGATCCGCCCGATGATGTATCTCGCGCTCTCCTACGACCACCGGATCGTGGACGGGAAGGAGGCCGTCTCCTTCCTCGTGCGCGTGAAGGAGGCGATCGAGGATCCGCGCCGCCTGATGCTGGGCGTCTGACCATGCGCTCCCGCGAAGGCCAGCTCAGCGACAACCGCCCCATCTCCCGCTCGCGCGCCGAGAAGGAGAAGCAGCTCCGCGAGTTGAAGGAGGTGCTGGCGGGGATGAAGCCCCACGCCACGCCCGCCCTGCGCGAGAGCGTGCGCAACAAGATCAAGGAGCTGGAGGCGGAGCTCTCCGTCCCGCCCCCGCCGCCGCGCGAGCGCCGGCCGCCCCGGCGCGAGGGCTGAACCGGCTTCACCGCCCAGGCGGCGTGCTGCGAGGGACGGGCGGGCCGCCCGGTGTCGGCGCCGGCGGGCGCGCCACGGGGCGGCCCGTGCCCGTGATGGGCCGCTGCTGCTGCGCCTGGCGCTGGGCCCGGCGCTGCGCGCTGGATGGCGCGGCCCGGCCGGGGCGCGCCGGGTTTTCGTTGCGGTGCAGATCCTGGCCCATGTGCCAGTTCTCGCCCTGACGGCGCATGTCCGGCGGGCCCACCGGCGCCGGCTGCGCCAGGGCGGGCGGGGCCAGCAGAAGGCCGCACAGCAGGAAAAGACCAGGGCGCATAGCGACAACCTCCTCTCGCGCCTTCCCGAAGGCGCGAGAGGGAGCCTATCCGCCGCACTCGCCGCCGCCTTGCGGCCCGTCAAACCGGCGGATGCTGGCGCTGATCGCCGGCGCTGCGGCGCAGCCGCCGGCATGGCCTCGTTTCGGCGCGCAGCCGCCACGCCGGGTCCCATCGAAGCAAAGCTTCGATGGGTGCCCGTCAACCCTGCGCGCGATACGTCCGGCGTGGCCGCCGTCCATATCACACGCTCTGCAGCAACCCCGCGAAGAGCTTCCCGCGCGAGGCCAGCGAGCTCACCTGCACATGCTCCTCCAGCGTGTGCGCCATGGCGCCCTGGATGCCCAGCCCGTCGAGGGTGGGGATACCCATGGCCCCGGTGAAGTTCCCGTCCGAGCCGCCGCCCGAGGACTGGTGCGGCAGCGCGAAACCCAGCCGCTTCGCCAGCGCCTCGGCGGTGGCGTGCAGCGCCAGCACCTTCTCGTCCGGCTCCCAGACGGGGCGCGTCACGCCGCGCGTCACCGTGAGCTGCACGTCGTTGCCGCTCGGCCGCAGGGCGAGCATCCGCGCCACCCCGGCGTCCAGATCCGCCTGGCGCTTGGCCATGGAGAGCACCTCGGCGTCGCAATGCGTCGCCACGCAGTTCACCCATTGCCCGGCGTGGACGACGCCGACGGAGAAGGTGCAGTCCTCCGTCGTCATCTCCTCGATGGCGAGGATCTGCTTCGCCATCTCGCGGATGGCGCTGCGCCCCTCCGCGAGCCGCGCGCCCGCGTGGCTCGGCCGGCCCGTCGTGCGCAGGTTGAAGCGCGCGATGGCGTAGCGGCCCGTCACCACGCCGCCATCGGGCCGCGCGGGCTCGGGCACGAGCACCACGGCATGCCGCGCCGCTTCGGCCTCGATGAGATCGCGCGTCGAGGGGCTGCCCACCTCCTCGTCGCTGGTCAGCAGCACGGTGACGGGCCGCGAGGTCGGGATGCCCGCCCTGATGAGCTGGCCGATCGCCTCGACGGCGAGGTAGGTGCCCCCCTTCATGTCCTGGATGCCCGGGCCGTAGGCGATGTCGCCCTCGCGCCGGAAGGGCAGGCCCTTCGCCAGCGTGCCGACGGGGTGCACCGTGTCGAGATGCGCGAGCACGAGGATGCCCTTCTCGCGGCTCTCGTGCGGGAAGCGCGCGCGCACGCAGTCGCCGAAGCCCATGCGGCCGGGGATGGTCTCGACCGTCGCGCCCATCAGCGCCAGGTGGCGCGCGGCCAGCGCCATCATGCGGTTCACCGCCGCGGCGTCGTGCGTGGGGCTCTCGCACTCCACCCAGGTCCGCAGGCCGGCGAGCATCTCCTCGGCGTCGAAGGGCAGGTCGAGCTTGGCTTCCATCGGGGTTCCCTCTTTGATGCGGGAACCATGCGCCTGCTCGTCGCCAACGCCAACACCACCGAGGCCATCACGCAGCTCTGCGCCGAGGCCGCGCGCGCGGCCGCCGCACCCGGCACGCGGATCATCCCCGCCACGCCGCGCTTCGGGCCGGAGGTGATCGCCACCCGCGCGGAGAACGTCATCGCGGGCCATGCGCTGCTCTCGCTGCTCGCCGAGCATGCGGGGCAGGTGGAGGCCTGCCTCCTGGCGGTGAGCCACGACACGGCGCTGGAGGCCGCGCGCCAGCTCATGCCCTGCCCCGTGGTGGGCATGACGGAGGCCGCCTGCTTCGCGGCCTGCCTGGTGGGCGCGCGCTTCGGCCTCGTCACCTTCGGCGGCGTCGAGACCTACCGCGAGCGCATCGCGCAGCACGGACTCGCCGGGCGCTGCGCCGCGCTGGTGGGCGTGGACGCGACGCCGCAGGAGGCGGTGCGCGACCCGGAGGGCGTGGCGCGCAAGGTGCAGGCGGGAATCGCCCGCGCCGTGGCCGAGGGCGCGGATGCGGTGGTGATGGGCGGCGCGGCGCTGGCCGGCATGGCGCCGCGGCTGCAGGGCGAGGCGGCGGTGCCGCTGCTCGACGGCATCGCCGCCGGGGTGAAGCTCTGCGAGATGCTGGTGGCGCTCAATCTGCCGAGGCCGCGCGCGGGCAGCCTCGCCCCGCCCCAGGGCCGCGCGAGCCTCGGGCTCGACCCCGCGCTGGCGGCGCTGCTCAAGGGAGGAACGCCGTGAGGGATCTCTCGCAGCCCGCGCTGCTCGAGGCCGTGATGGGCTGGGTGGCGATCGAAAGCCCCACCCAGCACGTGCCGGGCGTGAACCGCGTGGCCGACCATGCGGAGGCGCTGCTGCGCGGCCTCGGCGCGGCCATCGAGCGCACGCCCGGGCGCGAGGGCTTCGGCGACATTCTCATCGGCCGGGTTCCGGGCGCGGAGCAAGGCCCCGGGCTGCTCTTGCTCGGCCACATGGACACGGTGCACCCGCTGGGCAGCTTCGCCGCGCGCATGGACGGCGAGCGCGCCTATGGCCCGGGCATCTACGACATGAAGGGCGGCAACGCCATCGCGCTCGCTGCGCTGCAGCACCTGCAGGCGCGCGGCCTGCGCCCGCGCCTCTCCGTCAGCGTCATGATGATCCCGGACGAGGAGATGGGCAGCCCCAGCTCGCGCGCCGCCATCGAGGCGGAGGCGCTGCGGCACCGCGCCGTGCTGGTGGTGGAGCCCTCGGGCGAGGGCGGCCGCCTCACCGTGGCGCGGCACGGCATCGCGCGCTGGCATCTCTCCACCCATGGCCGCCCCGCCCATGCGGGCGCCTATCACGCCGAGGGCCGCAGCGCCGTGCGCGAGATGGCGCACCACATCCTGGCGCTGGAGGCGCTGACCGACCACGCGCGGAACTTCTGCGTGAACATCGGCGTGGTGCAGGGCGGCACGCACGAGAACATGGTGCCCGCCGAGTGCCGCGCCATCTGCTACGCGCTGGTGCCCACGGCGCGCGAGGAGGAGGCGCTGCGCGCGGCGGTGCTCGGCCTCGCGCGGCACGATGCCGATGTGCGCACGGAGGTGGCGCCCGGCCTCGGCCGCCCGCCCTATTCCAAGACCCCCGCCATCCAGGCGCTCTACGACCACGCCGCCGCGCTGGCGCGCGAGATCGGCTTCGAGGTGGCGGGCGAGCGCGTGGCCGGCGGCGGCAGCGACGGCAACTTCACCGGGGCGCTGGGCGTGCCCACCCTCGATGGGCTGGGCGTGATCGGCGGCGGGCCGCACACGCGCGAGGAGTTCCTCGAGATCGGCTGCCTCGTGCCGCGCACGCGGCTGCTCGCGCGGCTGTTCGAGACGCTGGGGCCGGGGGTGGCGGGGCTTTAGCCGCGCCGGAACGCCGCCGCCGGATGGGGCGGGGCGAGGCGGTCGCGCCCGAACAGCTTGCGCCGCAGCGTGCCCGGCGCGTAGCGCGTCTTGTAGCGGCCGCGCCGCTGCAGCTCGGGCACCAGGAACTCCACCACGCCCTCCAAGGTCTCGGGCATCACCGCCGAGGCGAGGTTCAGCCCGTCCACCCCCGTCCGGTCCACCCAGTCGAGAAGCTGGTCCGCCACGGCGGGCGCATCGCCCACCAGCACCGGGCCATTGCCGCCGATGGCGGTGAACTCCGCCACCTCGCGCACGGTCCAGGAGCGCGCGGGATCGGCGCGGGTGATGTTCTCGAGCGCGGTGCGGATGGCGTCCGTCTCCACCTGCTCCACCCGCGCCTCGGGGTCGAGCGCGCCGAAGTCGAGCCCCGTCCAGCCCGACATCAGCGCCAGCGCGCCCTCCAGGCTGCGGTGGCGCAGGCACTCGGCGTAGCGGTCCTCCGCCTCGGCGCGGGTGGCGGCGACGATGGCGGTGAGCGAGGAGAGGATGCGCAGATCCTCCGGCGCCCGGCCCGCCGCGGCGGCCGCCTCGCGCAGCGCCGCCACGCGCGGGGCGATCACCTCCACCGTCGGGCCGCTGACGAAAACGCATTCGGCATGCCGCCCGGCGAAGCGCCGCCCCGCGCTGGAGGTGCCCGCCTGGTAGAGCACGGGCGTGCGCTGCGGCGAGGGCTCGCAGAGATGGATCGCCTCGACGGAGAAATGCGCGCCCTGGTGGCGGATGGCGTGCACGCGCGCGGGGTCGGCGTAGAGGGTGCGCGCGCGGTCGCGCAGCACCGCGCCCTCCTCCCAGCTCTCCTCCCAGAGCCGGTAGGCCACCTCCATGTATTCCTCGGCGAGGTCGTAGCGCTCGTCGTGCGCGCGCAGCGCGGGCTGGCCGAGGGCGCGCGCCGCGCTGGCCAGGTAGCCGGTGACGATGTTCCAGCCGATGCGCCCCTCGGTCAGATGGTCGAGGGTGGAGAAGCGGCGCGCGAGCAGATAGGGCGGCTCATGGCTGAGGTTCACCGTGACGCCGAAGCCCAGATGCTCCGTCACCGCGGCCATGGCGGGGATGACGAGCAGCGGGTCGTTCGCCGGAACCTGGGTGGCGCGGGCGAGCGCCGTCTCCGGCCCGCCGCGGTGCACGTCGTAGAGGCCCAGCACATCGGCGAGGAAGACGCCGTCGAACAGCCCGCGCTCGCACAGCCGCGCGAGCCCGGTCCAGTGGCGCAGGTGGCGATACTCCGTGCTGTGGTCGCGCGGGTGCGTCCAGAGGCCGGGGGAGACATGCCCCACCGTGTTCATGGTGAAGGCGTGGAGCAGGATGTGGCGATCGGGCATGGGCCGACGCTCCCCGAGGCCGCGGCGCGCGTCAACGCCGCGGGGATTGAGCCCGGCGCGCAACCCGCGCGATGATGCGCCATGCCCGCATCCGCCCCGCCCCGCATCGCGCGCCTCGGATTCTTCACGCGGCTGCTGGACGAGGCGGCGCCCGCCGAGCGCTATCGCCTCGCCACCGAACAGATCCGCCATGCCGAGGCGGAGGGCTTCGACGCCGCCTGGGTCGCGCAGCACCACTTCAACGCCGATGAGGGCGGGCTGCCCGCGCCCTTCGTCTTCCTCGCGCAGGTGGCGGCGCGCACCCAGCGCATCCGGCTCGGCACGGGCATCGTGACCCTGCCCATGGAACTGCCCCTCCGCGTGGCCGAGGATGCGAGCGTGCTCGACCTGCTCAGCGGCGGGCGGCTCGAGCTCGGCGTGGGCCCGGGCGGGAATCCGGCCGCCTTCGCCGCCTTCGGCCTCGACAACGCGCAGCGGCGCGAACTGTTCGAGGCGAATCTGACCCTGCTGCGCGAGGCGCTGGCCGGGCGGCCCCTGCCGGGCGGGGACCGCCTCTACCCCGCCGCGCCCGGGCTGCTCTCTCGGCTGTGGTTCGCGACCTTCTCGGTCGAGGGCGCGCGCGCGGCGGGGGCCATCGGCGCGGGGCTGCTGCTCTCGCGCACCCAGCCGCGCCCGGCCCATGCGCCCGAGGCGCAGCTCGCCGACATCCAGCTCCCGATGATCGAGGCCTATCGCGCCGCGCTGCCCGAGGGCGTGGCGCCGCGCATCCTCGCCTCGCGCTCGGTCTTCGTGGCGGAGGAGCGCGCGCTCGCGCTGCGCTTCGCCGAACAGGGGCTGGGGCGCTTCCACCGCCGCCTCGTCTCGCTCGGCCGCGCGGAGGGCGAGCCGCCCCCGGTGGAGGAGATGATCCGCCGGCAGGACGTGCATCTCGGCACGCCCGAGGAGGTGATCGCCTCGCTCTCCGCCGACGCCACGCTGCGCCACGCCACCGAACTCGCCGTGCAGGTGCATTCGGTAGACCCGCCGCACCCCTTCATCCTGCGCTCCATCGAGCTGGTGGCGCGCGAGGTGGCGCCCGCCTTCGGCTGGCGCCCCGCCCCTGCCCTTCCCGCCGCCCGCGTGGCGTGATGCCCCCGCAAGGACCGAACCCGATGGACCTGCTCGACAGCCTTCTGGGCGTGACGCCCGGCTCCGCCATGGACCGCATCCGCGCGCGGCGGCCGATCGCCCGCACCCACACGCAGGAGAGCTATCGCGTCCTGCTCACCCCGGACTCGCCGGGCCGATTCACGGAGGCGGAGCGCTTCGCGGTGGCCGCCTATGTGGCCGCGCTGCACGGGGAAAGCCCGCTCGCCCGGCACTATGCGGCGGGGCTGGCGGCGCGCGCGCCCGAGCTGGCCGCGCCCGTCGCCGCCGCCGCCGCCGCGACGCGCGCCGATGGCCCGCACGGCGCCTATCCGCCCGGCCCGCTCAGCGCCGAGGACACGCCCGCCCGCGGCTTCGCCCTGCCGCCGGAGGCCGCGGGCGCGCTGGGCCCGCGCCTCGCCGCCGCCTTCGCCCACGCGCATTTCCTGGTGTTCCACCCGCGCGACGCCGCGCCGCAGCGCTTCGCCCCGCTGCTCGCGGCCGGCTGGACCACGCCCGAGATCGTCAGCCTTTCGCAGCTCGTCGCCTTCCTCGCCTATCAGCTTCGCGCCGCGCATGGCCTCGCCGTGCTCGCGCGCCATGTGGGAGACGCCGCATGACCGACGCGATCCTCACCCCCTCGGGCCACCAGGCGCCCGTCGCCTTCACGCGCGCGATGCTGGACTGGCTGCCCTGGCTCGAACCCCTCGCCGAGGAGGCGCTGACGCCGCGCCACATGGAAGCGCTGGTGGACAAGGCGCGCGCGAAATCGGCCTATTTCCGCCTTCTGGCGCATGACCCGGACGCGCTGGAGCACCGCACCCGCACCGACAAGGACATCTTCTACAACACCGAGGGCGGGCTGCCGCGCGCGGAGCGCGAGCTGGCCGCCGCCGCGGCCTCGCGCGTCAACGGCTGCATCTACTGCGCCTCCGTCCACGCGCGCCACGCCGTCACCTACTCGAAGCGCGAGGCGGAGGTGGACCGGCTGCTGGCCGAGGGTGTCGCGGCGGATCTCGGCGAGCGCTGGAACGCCATCGTCGAGGCGGCGGTGGATCTCACCGTCACACCCATCCGCTTCGGCGACGCGCATGTGCGGCGTCTGCGCGCGGCGGGGCTGGAGGACGAGGCGATCAGCGACCTGATCCACGCCGCCGCCTTCTTCAACTGGGCGAACCGGCTGATGCTCTCGCTGGGCGAGCCGGCGTTGTAGGACGAGCGGCCGTCACGCCGGAGGTCGCAGCGACGATGAGGGGGGCTTGAGCCACAGGCCGGTCTCTCCAGCCATCGCCCAGCAGAAGAAGCGCGTTCACCCGGCGGTGAGCCGCGCTCTGCCGCTGCCGGGGCAGCGCCGAAAGGGAACGGGCCCGCCCCTCAACCCAGCCGCCGCCCGTCACCGGGGCAGGCAGAGCGCGCGTCGCGACCACGGCGGATCAGGCCACGCCGCGTTGCTGTGAGCAGATGTCGGCGCTCGCGCCCGCCCGTGTCAGGCCCGCACGCCCACCTGCTCGATGCGCTCGATCCAGGGGTCGAGCGCGAGGGCGAAGCGCACCATCTCGCCCAGCAGTTCCACCGCCGTCTCGCGCGTGGGAGCCTCGGCCTCCACGGCCAGGCGATGATCGGGGGTGAGGCGCAGCCGCCAGCCCTTGGGCAGTTCCTGGGGCAGCCGGGCCGCGGCCTCGAAGACCATGCGCCGGTTCGCGCCGGGCTCGGCGGTGGAAGGGATCCGGCCGGCGATGGCGCGCAGGCGCAGCCGATCTCCCTGCCATTCCGCCTCGCAGCGGCGGCCACGCCAGTCGAAGCGCAGCGCGGGCCGCAGCCCGGGCTCACGCGGGGAAAGCCTGCCGTCGCGCGCGACGGCGAAGGGGCCGAGCGTCAACATGGGGCCAAGCTTGCCCCGCCTCGGTTAAGGGAGGATAAACCGCGCCCATGTCCCTCGGCCGCAGCCTCTCCCTCGTCCTCGCCCCGCCGCATCCGGCCGGGCGCGTGTTCATCTATGCCGGCGCGGGCGTGGCGGTGCTGGGCGGGCTGATCCTGGGCGCCTGGCTGTTCTGGCTGGGCGCGGCCTTCACCCTGTTCTGCCTCTATTTCTTCCGCGACCCCGAGCGCGTGCCGCCGCCCCGCCCGGGCCTCGTCCTCGCACCCGCGGACGGCAAGGTGGTGATGGTGAGCGAGGCCGCGCCCCCGCCCGAGCTCGAGATGGGAAGCGCCCCGCGCTGGCGCGTGGCCATCTTCCTCTCCGTCCTCGACGTGCATGTGAACCGCTCCCCGGTGGAGGGGCGCGTCGGGCGCATCGCCTACCGGCACGGCGCCTTCATCGACGCGAGCCTCGACAAGGCCAACGAGACGAACGAGCGCAACGCGCTGCGCCTCGATCTGCCCGATGGCCGCAGCCTCGGCTGCGTGCAGATCGCGGGGCTGGTGGCGCGGCGCATCGTCTGCACCGTGCGCGAGGGGGATCACCTCTCGGCCGGCGAACGCTTCGGCATCATCCGCTTCGGCAGCCGCGTGGACGTCTATCTGCCCGAAGGGGTGCGGCCGCTGGTGCTGGTGGGCCAGACCATGATCGGCGGCGAGACGATCCTCGCCGATCTGCGCGCGTGACCAGGGAGGGCCTGCGCACGCGGCTGAGGCGTCTGCGCCCGCGCCAGCGCCCGCGCTATCGCGGCCCCTCCTTCAACCGGGTCATCCCCAACCTGCTGACCATGGTGGGGCTCTGCGCCGGGCTGGTGGCCATCCGATTCGCGCTCGAGGGCCGTTTCCCCCAGGCGGCGGCCTTCATCGTCGCCGCCGGCGTGATCGATGGGCTGGACGGGCGAATCGCCCGGCTGCTCAAGGGCACCAGCCGCTTCGGGGCGGAGTTCGACAGCCTCTCGGACTTCCTGTGTTTCGGCGTCGCGCCCGCCCTCGTGCTCTATCTCTGGACGCTGCAGCATGCGGGGCCCATCGGCTTCATTCCCTGCGTGCTCTTCGCCGTGTGCAGCGCGCTCAGGCTCGCGCGCTTCAACGCTGCGAGCATCTCCGAGCCCGGGGCCCCCCCGGTGGTGAAGCCGGCCTATGCCTATAATTTCTTCACCGGCGTGCCGGCGCCGGCGGGGGCCGGGCTCGCTTTGTTTCCGCTCTTCGCCTGGCTCGCCTTCTCCGAATCGGGCTGGGCCGCCACGGCCGAGGCCATCCGCCACCCCGCGCTCGCCGCCGCCATGCTCTTCCTGGTGGGCGGGCTGATGGTGAGCACCCTGCCCACCTGGTCCTTCAAGAACTTCAAGATCCCGGCCGAACGGGTGCTGCCCCTCTTCCTCGGCGTGGGGGCCTATCTCGCCTTCCTCGTCACAGAGCCCTGGGCGGCGCTGGCGCTGGCGGGCGTGATCTATGCGGGGATGCTGTTCTTCTCCGTCCGCTCCTATCGCCGCCTCAAGCGGGAGGCGGAGCTGCTGCGCGGGCCGGAGGCGGTGGAGCAGCCGCGCGCCGCCGGATGATCCTGGCGGGCGTCCGGCTCGGGGCCGGGCCTTTCGCCGCGCTGCCGCCGGGTGCCTTCGGCCTCTGCCTCGATCCGCACGCGCCCAACCGCGCCGAGGCCGCGCTGACGCTCGACATCGAGGATTTCGGCCTGCCCGAGCCCGCGGCGCTGCGCGCCACGCTGGATGCGCTGAAGGCGGCGATGGCGCGCGAGCCGGAGCGCCTGTTCTACATCGGCTGCCGCGCCGGGCTGGGGCGCACCGGCACGGTGCTCGCCTGCCTCGCCGCCGAATGCGGCGTGCCGGGCGACCCGGTGGCCTGGGTGCGCGCGCGGCACGATCCGCGCGCGGTGGAAACGCCGGCGCAGGAGGCCTTCGCGCGCGCCTGGCTCAGCCCTTCTCGATGGTGAGATCGGGCGCGTCGGGGTTCTTCATGCCGACGATGTGATAGCCGCAATCCACGTGGTGCACCTCGCCCGTGACGCCGGTGCTGAGCGGGCTGAGCAGGTAGAGCCCCGCGCCCCCCACCTCGTCCAGCGCCACGTTGCGGCGCATGGGCGAGTTGTATTCGTTCCACTTCAGGATGTAGCGGAAATCGCCGATGCCGCTCGCCGCGAGCGTCTTGATCGGGCCGGCGCTGATGGCGTTGACGCGGATGCCCTCCCCGCCCAGGTCGGCGGCCATGTAGCGCACGCTGGCCTCCAGCGCCGCCTTGGCCACGCCCATCACGTTGTAGTGCGGCGTCCAGCGCTCGGCGCCGAGGTAGGTCAGCGTCAGCAGCGCCCCGCCCGGGCCCATCAGCGCCGCCGCGCGGCGGCCCGTGGCGGCGAAGGAGTAGCAGGAGATGTCCAGCGCCTGCAGGAAGGCCTCGCGCGGGGTGTCGAGGAAGCGGCCGCGCAGATACTGCTTGTCGGCGAAGCCGATGGCGTGGACGAAGAAGTCGAGCCGCCCCCAGCGCTCCTCGATGGCGCCGAAGGCGGCGTCCATGTCCTCGTCGCTCGCCACGTCGCAGGGCAGCACGATGTCGCTGCCCACGGATTCCGCCAGCGGCCGCACCCGCTTCTCCAGCGCCTCGCCCTGGTAGGTGAAGGCCAGCTCCGCCCCCTGCGCCGCCACGGCGCGCGCGATGGCCCAGGCGATGGAGCGGTTGTTGGCCACGCCCATGATCAGGCCCCGCCTGCCCTGCATCAGCGTTCCGGTCGGCAGGGCGGCTTCGGCGTCTTCCGTCATGGTCATCCGTGCGGGCGGTTGCGGGGCGGGGGGCGTGGTGGCACATGCCCCACAGGCGGGCAAGGCCCCCGAACCCCGGATGCGGACCCCATGACAGACCCCCACGCGCTCTTCGCCGACTGGATGGCGGAGGCGACGAAGACCGAGCCCAACGACCCCAACGCCATGTGCCTCGCCACAGCCACGCCCGATGGGCGGCCCTCGGCGCGCATGGTGCTGCTCAAGGGCCAGGACGCGCGCGGCTTCGTGTTCTACACCAACCTCGACTCCCGCAAGGGCGGAGAGCTGGCCGCCAACCCCCGGGCGGCGCTGTGCTTCCACTGGAAGACACTGGCGCGCAGCGTGCGCGTGGAGGGCCCGGTGGAGCCCGTCACGGCGGAGGAGGCGGACGCCTACTTCGCCACACGCGCGCGCCCCTCGCGCATCGGCGCATGGGCCTCGAAGCAGTCCCGCCCGCTCGAGGGGCGCTGGGCGCTCGAGAAGGCGGTGGCGGAGTACACGCTGAAGTTCGGCCTGGGCGAGATCCCCCGCCCGCCGCACTGGTCGGGCTTCCGCGTGCTGCCCGAGCGCATCGAGTTCTGGCGCGACATGCCCTTCCGCCTGCACGAGCGGCGCGTGTTCCACCGCACCGATGAAGGCTGGCGGGAGGAGCTGCTCTACCCCTGATGGAGATCCCGCCCGAACAGCAGGAGGTGGCCGCCTTCCTCGCCCGCCGCACGGGCGAGGGCGTGGTGCGGACGCACATCTCGGCCGTGTTCCTGGGGCGGGAGGAGGCGCTGAAGCTCAAGAAGGCCGTGGATCTCGGCTTTCTCGACTTCACCCGGCGCGAGGAGCGCGCGCGGCTGCTGCGCCACGAATTCGCGCTGAACGCGCCGAATGCGCCGGGCCTCTATCTCGGCGTCTCGGCCATCACCCGCGCGCCCGACGGCAGCCTCGCCCTCGACGGCCCGGGCGAGGCGCTGGACTGGGTGCTGCGGATGCGCCGCCTGCCGCGCGAGGCCTTCCTCGACGCGCATGGCCCGCTCGAGGAGGCGCTGCTCGACGCCACGGCCGATGCGGTCGCCGCCCTGCACGCGCGCGCGCCGCGGCGCGAGGGCGATGGCGGGATGGAGGCCATTCTCGCCGGCAATCTGCGGGCCGCGCTCTCCGCCGGGCTCGATCCCGACGCGGCGCGCGCCTGGCACGCGGCGGCGGCGGCGCGGCACGCGGCGCTCGGCCCCTGGCTCGCGGAGCGCGCGGCGGGGGGCTTCCTGCGCCGCTGCCATGGCGACCTGCATCTGGGCAATCTCTGCCTGCTGGACGGCGCGCCGCACGCCTTCGACGCGCTGGAGTTCGACGAGGCGCTGGCCACCATCGACGTGGGCTACGACCTCGCCTTCCTGCTGATGGACCTGGACCAGCGCCAGGGCCGGCGCGCGGCGAACCGGGTGCTGAACCGCTATGTGGCGCGCACGGGCGATGCGGCGCTGGTGCGCGGCCTGCCGCTCTGGCTCTCGCTGCGCGCCTTCATCCGCGCCCATGTGGCGGCGCGCAAGGAGGAGGATCCGCGCCCGCTGCTGGCCGCCGCGCGCGCCTATCTCGATCCGGCGCCGGCGCGGCTTCTCGCGATCGGCGGGCTGCAGGGCACGGGCAAGTCGCGCCTCGCGCGCGCGCTCGCCCCCGGGCTCGGCCCCGCGCCCGGCGCGCTGGTGCTGCGCAGCGACGAAATCCGCAAGCGGCGCGCGGGGCTCGCGCCCGAGCAGCGCCTGCCCGAATCCGCCTACAGCGCCGAGGAGAGCGCGGCCGTCTTCGCCGAACTCGCGGCCATGGCGCGCGCGGCGCTGCAGGGCGGCCACGCCGCCATCGCCGACGCGGCCTTCCTGCGCCCCGAGGAGCGCGCGCTGATCGAAGCCGCCGGCGCGCCCTTCACCGGAATCTGGCTCACCGCGCCGCTCGGCGTGCTGCGCGCGCGCATCGCCGCCCGCCGCGGCGACGCCTCGGACGCCACCGTGGCGGTGCTCGAGCAGGCGGCGCGGCGCGAGACGGGCCCCATCTCCTGGCATGTGGTGGATGCCGGCGACGACCCCCTGCCCGCGGTGCGGAAGTTGCTGGACTCCGAGCCCCCGCCCTCGCCATAACCACGCGCGAAACGAATGGGTTGAGGAACCGGGACCATGGCCTACCGACGCCTGCTCCTGCCGCTGACGGGCACCGCCGCCGGCGAGGCCGCGCTGGCCACCGCGCTCATGGTCGCGCGCATCTGGAACGCCCATGTGCATTGCCTGCATGTGCGGGTGGACGCGCGCGACGTGGCGCCGCTGGCGGGCGAGGGCCTCTCGGGCGCGATGATCGAGGAGATGATGGCCGCCACCGAGCGCGAGAGCGGCGAGCGCGCGGCGCGCGTGCGCGCGCTGTTCGAGCGCTTCGCCAGCACGGCGGGCGACGTGACCATCGCCACCTCCGCCGAGACGGCGCTGAAATCCGGCGGGCCCACCCTCTCCTTCGAATCCATCGCGGGGCGCGAGGAGGACGTGGTGGCGCAGCAGTCGCGCCTCTACGACATGGCCGTGGTGCCCCATCCCGACGCCGAGGAGGATGTGAGCAGCAGCGACGCGCTGCACGCCGTGCTCTTCGACAGCGGCCGGCCGGTGCTCATCGCCCCGCGCGTGGCGCCCGCCAGCATCGGCACGCGCGTCTGCTGCGCCTGGAACGGCACGGCCGAGAGCGCGGCCGCCATGGCCGCGGCCCTGCCCTGGCTGCACCGCGCCAGCGCGCGGCGCGTGCTCTACGCCGACGAATACCAGCGCCGCGGCCCGCCGGTGGAGGGCATCCTCGCCTATCTCCACTGGCACGGCATCACCGCCGAGGCCGTGCCCTTCAAGCCCATGACGAAGGACGTGGGCGCGGGGCTGCTGGGCGCCGCGCGCGACTTCCAGGCCGATCTGCTGACCATGGGCGCCTACAGCCACTCGCGCCTGCGCCAGCTCATCCTGGGCGGCGTGACGCGCCATGTGCTGGAGAACGCCGAGATCCCCGTGCTGATGTGCCGCTGAGTCCGGCGGCCGTCGGCGTGATCGTGGCCTGGCGCGCGATAGGCGCGGCTAGACGCCGAGCTCCTGCGCGCAGCCCGCGATGAATCCGCCCAGCGCGCGGTGGAACACGGGCTCGTCCAGCAGGAAGGCGTCGTGGCCCTTGTCGGTCGTGATCTCGATGAAGGACACCCGCGCCGCGGCGGCGTTGAGCGCGCGCACCAGGGCGCGGCTCTCGCTCGTCGGGAACAGCCAGTCGGAGGAGAAGGAGGCGACGAAGAAGCGCGTCGGCGTGTTGCGGAAGGCCGCGGCCAGGCCGCCATGCGCGCTCGCCAGGTCGAAATAGTCCATCGCGCGCGTGATGGTGAGGTAGCTGTTCGCGTCGAAGCGCCGCACGAAGGTGCTGCCCTGGTGGCGCAGATAGCTCTCCACCTGGAACACGTCCTCGAGGAAGGTCAGCGCCGAGGCGTCCTGCAGCTTGCGGCCGAACTTGCGCGTCAGCGCCGCCTCGCTGAGATAGGTGATGTGCGCCACCATCCGCGCCACCGACAGGCCGCGCGCGGGCACCGAGCCGTCCTCCCAGTAGCGGCCGCCCTTCCAGTCCGGGTCGGCGTGGATGGCCTGGCGGCCCACCTCGTGGAAGGCGATGTTCTGCGCGGAGTGGTGCGTGGCGCAGGCGATGGGCGCGGCGGCGAAGACGCTCTCGGGGTAGGAGGCGGCCCACTCCAGCACCTGCATGCCCCCCATGGAGCCGCCGATGACCGCGAGCAGGCGCGGAATCTCCAGATGCTCGATCAGCTTCTTCTGCGCGCGCACCATGTCGGCGATGGTGATGGCGGGGAAATCCGTCCCCCAGGGCCGGCCGAGGCCGCGCCCCTCCTCGTCCGTCATCTCCTCGCGCGGGCCGGTGCTGCCCATGCAGCCGCCCAGCACGTTCGAACAGATGACGAAGTAGCGCTCCGTGTCCACCGGCTTGCCGGGGCCCACGAGGTTCTCCCACCAGCCGGGCTTCCCGGTGACGGGCTGGCGCTCGGCCACGTACTGGTCCCCGGTCAGCGCGTGGCAGATCAGGATGGCGTTGCTGCGCGCGGCGTTCAGCCGCCCATAGGTGCGATAGGCGATGGCGAGCGGGCGGATCCAGGCGCCGGAGTCGAGGCGCAGCCCGTCGCGGATCACCGCGCGCTGGTGCTCGATCTGCGGAAAGGGGGCGATCCGGTTCATCCACGCCCGAGATAGGCCGGCGCCGGAAGCCCCGCAACCGGCGCGCCCGCCTTGGCGCAGGGGCCGGGCGCGGCTATGCGTCAGGCTTCATGTCCCAAGCCCCCACCACCCAGGAGACGCTGGAGGCGCTCCGCGGCCAGATCGACCGCCTCGACGACGCGCTGCACGATCTGCTCATGCGCCGCGCGGAGGTGGTGGAGCGCCTCGCGCAGAGCGCCGCCAAGCCCGCCGGCACCACGCTGCGCCCGGGGCGGGAGGCCGCGATCCTGCGCCGGCTGCTCGCCCGCCATGCGGGCCCGCTGCCGCGCGCGGTGGTGGTGCGGCTCTGGCGCGAAATCTTCGCGAGCTCCATCGCCCAGCAGGCGAGCTTCGCCGTGGCGCTGGCGGGCGAGGCGGGGCTCGCGCGCCTCGCCGCCGCGCATTTCGGGCTGGAGACGCCGCTGCGCCAGCACCCGAGCCCCGCCGCCGCCCTCGCCTCCGTCATGGCGCGCGAGGCGGCCATCGCCGTGCTGCCCTGGCCGCGCGAGAGCGACAGCGAGGCCGAGGCCTGGTGGACGCGCCTCGACGGCCAGGCGCTGCACGTCATCGCCCGGCTGCCCTTCCACGCCGAGCGCGCGCCGGTGCTGGAGGCCGCCGTGCTCGCCCTCTACCCGGCCGACGCCTCGGGGCGCGACGCCGCGCTCTGGCGGGCAGAGCGCCCCGGCGCGCCCGACCGCGCGAGCCTCGCCGCCGCCTTCCCCGGCGCGCGGCTGCTCGCACTCTGCCGCGCGGGCGGCGTGACGCAGGCCCTGCTGGAGACCGAGGGCGCGGCACCGCCGGGCGCCCTGCCGCTCGGCCGCTACGCCATCCCCGAACGAGGAGCCCCCCGCCCATGACGGCCCTCACGCCGCGCCCGTCCATCCTGACCATCGAGCCCTATGTGGGCGGCGAGTCGAAGATCCCGGGCGTGAACCGCATCATCAAGCTCTCCTCCAACGAGGGCGCCTTCGGCCCGCCGCCCGGGGCCATCGCCGCCATCGCGCGCATGGCCGCGGAGGCGCACCGCTACCCGGACGGGAACGCCACCCGGCTGCGCGAGGCCATCGGCGCGAAGTTCGGCCTCGACCCCGCGCGCATCCTCTGCGGCAACGGCTCGGACGAGCTGATCGCCTATCTCATTCTCGCCTATGGCGGCGAGGGCACGGAGCTGATCATGCCCGCCCACGGCTTCGTGATGTACGACCTGACGGGCCGCTACGCGGGCTGCCGCGTGATCAAGGTGCCCGAGCGCAACCTGATGGCCGATGTGGACGCGATGCTCGCCGCCGTGGGGCCGCGCACCAAGCTCGTCTGCCTGGTCAACCCCAACAACCCCACGGGCGCGCTGCTGCCGCGCGCGGAGGTGGAGCGGCTGCGCCGCGGGCTGCGGGACGATATCCTGCTCATCCTGGACGCGGCCTATGCCGAATACGTGACCGACCCCGACTACGACCCGGGCCACAGGCTCGTGGACGCCTCGGGCAACACGGTGATGACGCGCACCTTCTCCAAGATCTTCGGCCTGGGCGGGATGCGCGTGGGCTGGGCCTACATGCCGCCCGCGGTGGCGGACGTGATCGGGCGCATCCGCGGGCCCTTCAACGTGAACGCGGCCGGCATGGCGGCGGCCATCGCCGCGCTGGAGGAGCCGGGCTGGATCGAGCGCAGCGTGGCGCACAACACGGAATGGCGCGCGAAGCTCGCCGCCGGGCTGGAGGCGGCGGGCATCAAGGCCTGGCCCTCCGCCTGCAACTTCGTTCTGGCCGATTTCGGCACGCCCGAGCGGGCGCGCGCGGCGGATGCGGCGCTGCGCGCGCGCGGCGTCATCGCCCGCGGCGTCGCCGGCTACGGGCTGCCCTCCTGCCTGCGCATCACCGTCGGCACGGCCGAGGAGTGCATGCTGGTGATCGAGACGCTCGCGGCCTTCATGCGCGATGCCGGCTGAACCCGTTTTCGGCCGCCTCGCGCTCATCGGCGCGGGGCTGATCGCGGGCTCCATCGCCCGGCGCAACCGCGAGCAGGGCGGGCTCGCGCGCGAGGTGGTGGTGACCGCCCGCACGCCCGAGACGCGCGCGCGCGTGCGCGAGCTCGGCTTCGCCGACCATGTGGCCGAGGATCCGGCCGAGGCGGTGCAGGGCGCGGACGGCGTGATCCTCTGCGTGCCCGTGGGCGCCTGCCGGTCGGTGATGGAGCGCATCGCGCCGCACCTCGCGCCGGGCACGCTGCTCTCCGATGTCGGCTCCACCAAGGGCTCGGTGATCCGCGACGTCGCGCCGCTGCTGCCGCCGGGCGTGGTCTTCGTGCCCGCCCACCCCATGGCGGGCACCGAGCACACCGGGCCCGATTCCGGCTTCGCCAGCCTCTTCGAGGGGCGCTACACCATCCTCACCCCGCTCGAGGGCACGCCGCCCGAGGCGATCGAGCGGGTGCGCGAATTCTGGCGCCGCTGCGGCTCCATGATCGAGACGATGGACGCCACGACGCACGACAAGGTGGTGGCCATCGTCTCGCACCTGCCGCACCTGATCGCCTTCACCATCTGCGGCACGGCGGACGATCTGAGCGAGGAGACGCGCGAGAGCGTGCTGAAATTCGCCGCTTCCGGCTTTCGCGACTTCACGCGCATCGCCGCCAGCGACGTGGCGATGTGGCGCGACGTCTTCCTCAACAACCGCGAGGCGGTGCTGGAGATGCTGGCCCGCTTCACCGAGGACGCGCAGGCCTTCGGCCGCGCCATCCGCTGGGGCCAGGAGGAGTTCATCGTGGACCGCATCGCGCGCGGCCGGAAGATCCGGCGCGGGCTGATCGAGCGCAAGCAGGCCTGAGCGCGGACGAGGGGCGGCGAGGCCGCGCGCTACCCTTCCAGCTCCTCGCGCAGCATCTCGAGGCGCAGCCACTCCTCCTCCGCCTCGGCGAGTTTCGCCTCGCGCTCGGCCAGCGCCGCGCTCTTCGCGGCGAAGCCCTTGGGATCGCGCGCGTAGAGTTCGGGGTCAGACAGCCAGCGGCGCAGCACGGCGATCTCCTGCCCGAGGCGCTCCATGGCGGCGGGCAGCGTCTCCAGCGCGTGCCGCTCCTTGAAGCCGAGCTTGCGCGCGGGGGCGGCGCGCGGAGCCTCGGCGGGCCGCGCGGGCGCGGGAGCGGGAGCGGACGGGGGGCGCGGCGGCGCCGTCACGCCTGCGCCTCGCTGCGCCAGCATGTCCGTGTAGCCGCCGGCGTATTCCTGCCAGCGCCCCTCGCCCTCGCTCATGACCACGCTGGTGCAGACGCGGTCGAGGAAGTCGCGGTCATGGCTCACCACCAGCACCGTGCCGGCATAGTCGGCCAGCATCTCCTCGAGCAGGTCGAGCGTCTCGAGGTCGAGGTCGTTGGTCGGTTCGTCCAGCACCAGCAGGTTGGAGGGCGCGGCCAGCGCGCGCGCCAGCATCAGCCGCCCGCGCTCGCCGCCCGAAAGCCGGCCCACCGGCGTGCGCGCCTGCTCCGGCGCGAACAGGAAATCCTGCATGTAGCCGATGACGTGGCGCGGCCGGCCGCCCACCCAGACCTGGTCGCCGCGGCCTTCCGTCAGCGTCTCCGCCAGCGTGGCCGCGGGGTCGAGCGTGGCGCGCATCTGGTCGAGGCTCGCCATGGCGAGGTTCGCACCCAGCCGCACGCTGCCGGAATCCGGGGCGAGCGCGCCCGTCAGCAGCTTGAGCAGCGTGGTCTTGCCCGCGCCGTTGCGGCCGACGATCCCCACCCGGTCGCCCTTGAGGATGCGGGTGGAGAAGCCGCGCACCACCGCCCGCCCGCCCCAGGATTTCGTCACCGCCTCGGCGGCGATGACGAGGCTGCCGCCGCGCTCGGCCTCCGCCGCCTCCAGCTTCACCTGGCCCTGCGGCTTCACCCGGGCGCGCCGGGCCGCGCGCAGCGCCTCGAGCTCCGCCACGCGGCGCATGTTGCGCTTGCGCCGCGCGCTGACGCCATGGCGCAGCCAGTGTTCCTCGCGCGCGATCTGCCGGCCGAGCTTGTGCGCCTCGCGCTCCTCCTCGGCCAGGAGGCGCTCGCGCCACTCCTCGAAGGCGGCGAAGCCCTGCTCCAGCCGCCGCGTCGCGCCGCGGTCGAGCCAGAGCGTGGCGCGCGAGAGGCGTTCGAGGAAGCGCCGGTCATGGCTGATCATCACCAGCGCGCCGCGGAAGGCCGCAAGCTCCGCCTCCAGCCACTCGATGGCCGGAAGGTCGATGTGGTTGGTGGGCTCGTCCAGCAGCAGGATGTCCGGCTGCGGGGCCAGCGCCGCGGCCAGCGCCGCGCGCCGCGCCTCGCCGCCCGAGAGGCGCGCGGGGGCCTCCTCGCCCGTCAGGCCGAGCTGCTCCAGCAGCCAGCGCGCGCGGTGCGGGTCGTCCGCGGGGCCGAGCCCGGCCTGCACCGCATCCCACACCCGCGCATGGGCCGAGAGGTCGGGCTCCTGCGGCAGGGTGCGCAGCGTCGCGCCGGGCTGAAGGAAGCGCGTGCCGCCCTCGGGCTCCAGCTCGCCCGCGGCGATGCGCAGCAGGGTGGACTTGCCGCTGCCGTTGCGCCCCACGAGGGCGAGCCGCTCGCCGGGCGAGACCTGCAGCGCCGCGCCCGCGAGCAGCGGCGCGTTGCCGAGGGTGAAGCGGATGTCCTCCAGGATCAGCAGGGGCGGCGCGGGCATGGCGCGCGCATGGGCCGCGCCGCGCGCCGGGTCAAGGCTGGACAGGCGCGCCCCGCCCGCCTTCGATGCGCCGGGCAGGAGGAACGATCCATGTTCGACTTCACCGGCAAGCGCGTCGTGGTCTGCGGCGGCTCCAAGGGCATCGGGCGCAGCGCCGCGCTCGGCTTCGCGAAGGCAGGCGCCGCCGTCTCCATCTGCGCGCGCGGCGCCGAGGCGCTGGCCGCCACCCGGGCCGAGCTCGGCCCCCAGGGCCATGCCGCGCCCTGCGACCTCGGCGACGCCGCGCAGATCGCGCGCTACATCGCCGAGGCCGAGGCGGCGCTCGGCGGCATCGACGTGCTGGTGAACAACGCCTCCGGCTTCGGCATGGCCGACACCGAGGAGGGCTGGGCCGCCAGCCTGAACGTGGACGTGCTCGCCACCACGCGCGCGAGCCGCGCGGCGCTGCCGGCGCTGAAGGCCGCGCGGGGCTGCATCGTGAACATCAGCTCCATCTCCGGCTATCGGCCTTCCGTGCGCGGGCCGGCCTATGCGGCGGTGAAGGCGCTGCTGATCAACTACACGCAGAGCCAGGCCGCGACGCTGGCGCCCGATGGCGTGCGGGTGAACGGCGTGGCGCCCGGCTCCATCGAGTTCCCCGGCGGCGTGTGGGAGCAGCGCCGCGACAGCCACCCGGAGCTGTATCGACGCACCCTCGCCTCCATCCCCTTCGGCCGCTTCGGCACGCCGGAGGAGGTGGCGAACGTGATCCTCTTCCTCGCCTCGCCGCTCGCGGGCTGGATCACCGGCCACACGGTGGTGGTGGATGGCGGGCAGATGCTGAGCTGATGCGGGCGGCGGTCACGCCGGCCGTATCGGGCACGCCGGGTTGGCGGGCGGCTCAGCGCGGCGGCGGCGCGGCGGGCGGCGTGTCGGGGAAGAGCTGGCGCGCCGCCTCGGTGATGCGGCCCAGATAGGCCTCGTGCCGGGCGGGGGTGCGCGAGTGGTAGTCGCCCACCGCCGCCACCACGTCGCCGCGCCGGCGGTCCAGCTTGTGGCGGAAGATCGCCCCCGCGGCGGCGATGTTGTAGCAGGCGTCGTGGATCAGCCGGTGGCGCACCACCGCCACGCTCTCGCCCGTGTAGGCGGCCAGCGCCGGGATCCAGCGCGTGTTCACCTGCATCACGCCGAGATCCTCCGAGCCGTCCCGGTTGCGGCTGACGCTGCCCACCTGCCCGCCCTCGACGCGCTGAATGGCCGGCAGCACCCGCGGCGGGATGCCGTAGAGGTTCGCCACCAGCGTCATGCAGGCGAGGTAGGGGATGCTCATCGGCGCGCGGGGGCCCAGTGCTTCCGGCGGAGCGAGGATAGCGCCCCAAGCCCCCCGGGCAAGCCTGGGATCAACGGCAGCCCGCGCGCTGCCGCGCCTCCTGCGCGCGCTGGGCCTGCGGCCCCTGGAGGTTGGGGAACTGACTGCGCAGGTCGTTCAGCGTGTCGCAGGCCTCGCGCCGGTTGCCGAGGGCGGTGAGCGCATTGGCGAGCCCCACCAGCGCCTCCGGCGCGCGGGGCCCGGTGCGGGCCCGCACGAAGGCCTCGTTGTAGGCCAGGGCGGCGTTGCCATGGTCCCGCCGGCCCATCAGCGCATCGCCGAGCAGAATGTGCGCGGCCACCTGCTGGGCGGCGTTGCGGCTGGCGATCACCTCGCGCGCGGCGGCCTCGGCGGCGGCGAAGTCGCGCCGGGCGAGGGCCGCCTGGCCCTCCTGCAAGGCGCGCTCGGGGGTGCGGGGCGGGGCGGCGGCCGGAGCGGCGGCGGCGGGCGCGGCGGGGCGCGCGGCGGGCGCGGGGGCCGCGCCCTGGCCGGTGCGGAACTCGAGGTCGCCCTGCAGCTTCTCCATGTCCTCGCGCAGGCGGCGGTTCTGGTTCTCCAGCACCTCGACACGGCCGCGCAGGCGGCGCACCTCCTCCTCCAGCGTGCCCACGCGCTCGAGGAGCTGGCCCACCACCTCGCCGCCCGCCGCGGGCGCGCGGCCGCTGACCGGGGGCGGCAGCGCGGCCCCGCCCGAGCGGCGGAGCTGCTCCATCTCCTGCCGGAGCTGGAGGATCTGGTTCTGCAGCGCGATCGCCTCGCGCGAGTCCATCTGCGCCCGGGCCGGCCCGGCCAGGGCGAGGGCCAGAACCAGCGCGGCGGCGAGCGGCTGTCGCATCACTCCCTCCCTCCTCCGGCGGCGCGGAGGCGCCTTACCGGACGACGGTGACGGCGCGGCGGTTGCGGGCCCAGGCCTCCTCGTTGGAGCCGAGCGCGTCCGGCCGGTCCTTGCCGTAGCTGATGGTCTGGATGCGCGCGCCGGCCACCCCGTTGGCCACCAGCACGTCGCGCGCCGCATTGGCGCGGCGCTGGCCGAGGGCGAGGTTGTACTCGCGCGTGCCGCGCTCGTCGGCGTGGCCCTCCACGATCACCTGCACGGCGCTGTGCTGCTGCATCCAGCGCGCCTGGCGCTCCAGGGTGGGGCGCTGGTCGGCGCGGATGGTGCTGCGGTCGGTGTCGAAGAACACGCGGTCGCCGACATTGGCGACCAGATCCTCCTGGCTGCCAGGGCGGATCGCGCCGGCGCCGCCCGCGCCGCCGGTGGCCGCCGTCTCCTCCGTGCTGGAGCAGGCGGCGAGCAGGCTGGCGGCGGCGAGCGCGGCGAGCAGGGTCTTGGTGGCGGCCATCGTCATCTCCTTGAACACGGCCCGGGGCGCGGGGCCACGGGGCGGGGGCGAGGCGCCCTTCGCAGGCGCAGCATCGCCGGTCGAACCCCTGCCCTAGCGGCAGGCCATGGCGCAATCAAGGCGCGAGCGCCCCGCCCGGCGCGGCCGAGCCTTGCCCCGCGCGCAGGGATCCTGCGAGCGGCCGCCGAATACGGGCGGCATCGAGCCCCGCCCTGTCAGCCCAGCAGGCCGGACCAGGAAGGCTCGGTCGCGTCGGTGGGGGTGGGCACCGGGCGCTCGTTGAAGCCCGCGATGTCGATGGAGGAGAGCCGCGCCGAATACCCCGCCCCGCGCCCGTCCCGCGCCGGCGTCTCGCGCTGGAAGGCCAGCACGCGGCCATTCGGGGCGAAGGTGGGGCTCTCCATCGCCCAGCCCTCGGAGAGGATGCGCTCGCCCGAGCCGTCGGGGCGCATCACGCCGATGGCAAACTGGCCGCGGCTGATCCGGGTGAAGGCGATCAGATCCCCCCGCGGCGACCAGACGGGCGTGGCATAGCGCCCGTTGCCGAAGCTGATGCGCCGCACCGAGCCGCCATTGGCGTCCATCACGTAGAGCTGCTGGTCGCCGCCGCGGTCGGAGTTGAAGACGATCTGCTGCCCGTCCGGCGAGAAGCAGGGCGAGACGTCGAGCCCGGCGGCGGAGGTGAGCTGCCGCTCCCGCCGCGAGGCGAGGTCCACGACGAAGATGTTGGCATCCCCGCCCCGCACGGCCGAGAGCACCACGCTGCGCCCATCGGGCGAGAAGCGGGGCGAGAGCGTCATGCCGCCGAAATTGCCCAGCACCTCCTGCCGCCCGGTCTGGAGGTTGAACAGGAACACGCGCGGCTGGTTGTTGAGGTAGGACATGAAGGCGATCTGCTGCGCGTTCGGGTGGAAGCGCGGCGTGAGCGCCTGGAACTGCCCGTCGGTGAGGAAGCGGTTGTTCTCGCCGTCCTGGTCCATGATGGCGAGGCGGCGGGTGCGCCGGTCGCGCGGGCCGCTCTCGGCGATGTAGGCGATGCGGGTGTTGAAGTAGCCCTCCTCGCCCAGCATCCGCTTGTAGATGTCGTCGGAGATGATGTGCGCGATCTGCCGCCAGTTCGCGGCGGTGGTGTTGTACACCGTGCCCAGCGCCTGCTGTTCGGGGATCACGTCCCAGAGGCGGAACTCGACGCGCAGCCGGTCCCCGGTCGCGTCCACGCGGCCGGTGACGAGGGCGACCGCGCCGATCACCCGCCAGTCCTGGAAACGGGGCGTCTGCGCCGCCTGCTCGGCCGACTGGATGAAGGCCGCACGCTCCACCGGCCGGAACAGGCCCGAGCCGCGCAGATTCTGGGTGATGACGGCGGCGATCTGCTGGCCGAGCCGCGCGCCGTCGCCGCCAATCCCGGCCATGGCGGGAATGGCGATGGGGATGGGATCGGTGCGGGCGCGGGTGATGTCCACCACCGTGCCGCCGGCGGCGCCTTGCGCGGCGGCGGGCAGGGGCGCGGTCCAGATGCCGGGGGCGACCAGCGTCGCCGCGCCGCCCGCGAGCAGGGAGCGGCGCTGCAGGAAGGGGGTGTTCACGGGGCTGTCTCTCCCACCGCGATTCGTCTGGGGCGCACCTTGGCTCCTCGCGCCCCCGGGTCAAGGGCGCTGTGCGTGACGGCGCTCACCGCAGCCCGATGTCGCGCGGGTTGAAGCGGTAGGTGGCGGCGTTGAGCGCGGCCACCCCGCCGCGCGGGATGGGCAGCGGGTTGCAGCGCGCATCGAGCAGGGCGCGGCGCGCCGCCTCGAACACCATGCGCGCGCGCGGGTCGCTGGGCGGGGCGCCCACGGGCATGACGCGCCGCACGACGCCCTGCGCATCCGCCTCGATGCGGAACTCCACCACGATGTCGCGCAGGTTGGGCGCGCCGGCGTCCACCGCCCAGCACTCGCCGATGCGCTCGGCGATGCCCGCGCGCTCGGCGGCGGTGAGCTGCCCCGCGCCGGCGGGCGCGCCGCCGCCCTGGGCCGGGGTGGCGGGGGCGGGGTTGGGGCGCGCGGTGGGCGGCTGCTGCTGTTGCTGCTGCTGGCGCAGCCGCTCGAGGGTGTTCAGCACGCTCTGGCTGCGCTCCTCGGGCCGCTGCACGGGCGGCGTCTGCCCCGTGCCCGGGGTGGGCGCGGGGGTGGGGGGCGGCGGCGTGGGCGGGGGCGGCAGGGGCAGCGGCGGCTGCGGGCGCGGCGGCTGGGGGCGCGGCGGGGTCGGGCTCGGCGGGCTCGGCGCCTCCGCCTGCTGCTGCGGGCGCGGAACGGGCGTGGGCGCGGGCGCGGCCGCGGGCGGCGGCGGCGTGGGCTCGGCACGCGCCACGGGCGGCGTGGGGCTCGGCGCGGGGGCCGGGGCGGGCGGGGGCGGCGGCGGCGGCAGCAGCGGCTGCACCTGGGCCTGGGTGCGCGGCAGCTCCGGCTGCGGCGGCTCCGGCCGGGGCGGCTGCGGCACGGGATCGGGCGCCGGGCGGGGCGCGAGCTGCTCGCCCTGCGCCATCTCGGCGGGGCCGACCAGCTCCACCGCGATGCCGATCTCCGGCGGCTCCTCCAGCCGACGGCGGTCGAACTCCAGCAGGATGGCGAGGAGCAGCGCCAGATGCAGGCCGAGCGAGACGCCGACCCAGAGGCGGAATCGCCGCTCCTCCATGCTCCCCGGGGGCCTCCTCAGCGCGCGGGCTGGCCCCGCGCGGGCGCGGCGGGTGCGGGCGCGGCCGGGCGCGGGCCGGGCGCGGCTTGCTGCTCGGCCAGCAGGGCGACGCGGGTGAAGCCCCCCTGGCTGATGACGCCCATCACCTCCATCACCCGGCCGTAGGAGATGCCGCGATCCCCGCGCACGAAGATGCGCCGCTCGGGCGCGCCCGGCGGCTGGTTCTGCGCGATGGCGCGAAGCTGCTCGACCAGGCCCTCGAGCTGCACCTCGGTGTTCTGCAGGAAGATGCGGCCCTGCGCGTCCACGCTGACGGTCAGCGGCTCCTGCTCCTGGTTCAGCGGCTGGGCGGCGGTGCGCGGCAGATCCACGGGAACGCCCGAGGTCATCATCGGCGCCGCCACCATGAAGATGATGAGCAGCACCAGCATCACGTCCACGAAGGGGGTGACGTTGATCTCCGACATCGGGCGGTAGCGGCCGCCCACGCCGCGCTTCATCAGCGGCCCGGCCATCGCCTCACTCCGCCGCCGGCATGGGCTGGGCGGCGCGCGCCTGGGCCGCGGCCTCGGTCTGGCGCTGCAGGATGGCGCCGAACTCGGCGGCGAAGCCCTCGAGCCGCCCGGCGAACTTGGCGAACTGGCTGGCCAGCATGTTGTAGAGCAGCACCGCCGGGATGGCGGCGACCAGGCCGATGGCGGTGGCCAGCAGGGCCTCGGCGATGCCCGGCGCCACCACGGCGAGGTTGGTGTTCTGCATCCCCGCGATGGCGGTGAAGCTGTTCATGATGCCCCAGACCGTGCCGAACAGCCCCACGAAGGGCGCGGCCGAGCCGGTGGAGGCGAGGAAGGTCATGCGCTTTTCCATCCGTTCCATCTCGCGCTGGATGGTGACGGACATGGCGCGCTCCACCCGCTCCTTCGTGCCGGCGACGAGGAAGCTGCCCGGCCCCGCCTGGGTGCTGATCTGCCATTCGCGCATCCCGGCGGAGAAGACGGCGGCCAGCGGGTGCGTCGGCGCCTCGCCATGGCGGCGGTAGAGCTCCTCCAGGCTGCCGCCCTTCCAGAACTCGTCCTCGAAGGCGTCCGCCTCGCGCCGGGCGCGGCGAAGCTGGCCGAACTTGTCGAAGGCGACCGCCCAGACCACGACCGAGGCGAGGAACAGCGCGATCATGACGGCCTTCACCACCCAGTCGGCCATCAGGAACAGGCTGAGCAGCGACATGTCGTGCGCGGCGCCGAGGGGGGCGGTGGTGACGGGATTCACGGCGCGGGGCCTCCTTCCGCAAGAGGGGCAGCAACTGGGGCGGCGATCCGGGCGCGCAGCGCGCCGAGCCAGGGTTCGGGCAGCCGGCGCGGCGTCAGCGTGCCCTGGTCCACGCAGACCAGCGTCACCTCCACCATGGCCAGCCTTTCCTCCCCGCGCCGCAGCTCCTGCTCCAGCAGCAGCGTGGCGGCGACGCGGCGAATCCGGGTCCGGACCGTGACCTCGTCATCGAGCCGCGCGGGGCGCTCATACTCCACCGCCGCGCGTTTCACCACCAGGAAGCAGCCATGCTTCGCCTGCATGTCGGCGTGTGGAAGGCCCATGGCGCGCAGCGCCTCGGTGCGCGCGCGCTCGGCGAAGCGCAGGTAGTTGGCGTGATAGACGATGCCGCCCGCATCCGTGTCCTCGAAATAGACGCGCAGCGCGTGGTCGTGGAAGGGCGCGTCACTCATCGAGCAGATCCGGCTGGATGGCGGCGCCCCCGGGCGGCGTGAGCCCCCCCGGCGGCTGCGGCGGCGGTTCGAGACCGAGGTGCCGCCAGCCCGCCTCGCCCAGCACGCGCCCGCGCGGGGTGCGCAGCACGAAGCCCTCCTGGATCAGGAAGGGCTCGATCACGTCCTCCAGCGTGTCGCGGCTTTCGGCCAGCGCGGCGGCCAGCGTCTCCACGCCGACGGGGCCGCCGCCATGGTGCTCGGCGATGCGGCGCAGATAGCGCCGGTCCATCGCGTCGAGGCCGCGCGCATCCACCTCCAGCCGCGCCAGCGCGGCATCCGTCAGCGCGCGGTCGGCCACGCGGCCGGCCACCGCCGCGAAGTCGCGCACGCGCCGCAGCAGCCGCCCCGCGATGCGCGGCGTGCCGCGCGAGCGGTGGGCGATCTCGAGGGCGCCCTCCTCGCTCAGCGCGAAGCCGAGCTTCTCCGCCCCGCGCTTCACGATCAGCAGCAGCTCCTCCGGCGCGTAGAGGTTGAGGCGCAGCGGGATGCCGAAACGGTCGCGCAGCGGGGTGGAAAGCAGGCCCGAGCGCGTGGTGGCGCCCACCAGGGTGAAGGGCGGCAGGTCGATGCGCACGGTGCGCGCCGCCGGGCCTTCGCCGATGATGAGGTCGAGCTGGAAATCCTCCATCGCCGGGTAGAGGGTCTCCTCGATGGCCGGCTGCAGGCGGTGGATTTCGTCCACGAACAGGACGTCGCGCGGCTGGAGGTTCGTCAGGATCGCGGCCAGATCCCCCGCGCGCTGCAGCACGGGGCCGGAGGTGGCGCGGAAGCCCACGCCCAGCTCCCGCGCCACGATCTGCGCGAGCGTGGTCTTGCCCAGGCCCGGCGGGCCGTGCAGCAGCACGTGATCGAGCGCCTCGCCGCGCGCGGCGGCGGCCTGGATGAACACCGAGAGATTCTCGCGCAGCCGCTGCTGGCCGGTGAAGTCGGCGAGGCGCTGCGGGCGCAGCGCGGCCTCGCCCGCATCCTCCTCCTGGCGCCGGCCGCTGGTGAGGCGTTCGGTCATCGCGCGCTCTCCCGGAGCGCGAGCGTGATCAGCGCGTTCAGCTCCGCGCCCTCGCCCAGCGCCTGCCTGGCGCGCGCCACGGCGCGCTCCGCCTCGGGCCGCTTGAGGCCGAGATTGGTGAGCGCGCTGATCGCATCCGCCTCGGCTCCGCCGGGGGCCGCGAGGGCGGGCGGCGCGCCGCCGCCATCCTCCTCGGGCAGCACGCGGCCCACCGCCCATTTCTGCATCGCGGGTTCGTCCACGATGCGGTTCGCGGTGGCCGCGCCCAGACCCTTCACCTCGGCCAGCCGCTTGCGCTCCTTGCCCGCGATGGCGCGCGCGAGCTGCTCGGGCGAGAGGCCCGAGAGCACCAGCAGCGCCTTCTGCGGCCCCACCGTCTTGACCTCGATCAGCGCGCGGAAGGCCTCGCGCTCGGCGGCGTCGAGGAAGCCGTAGAGGGTGATGGCGTCCTGGCTCACCCGCGTCTCGATCAGCAGGCGCTGCGCGCCCTCGCGCGCGGCGAGCCGGTCCAGCGTGCGGCGCGAGCAGGCGACGAGATAGCCCACCCCGTTCACGTCCAGCACGCAGACGCCCTCGCCGGTGGATTCCACCACGCCGCGCAGCGAGCCGATCATGCCCGCATCAGCCTGGCGAGCGCGGCGCCGGTGCCGCGGTGATGCGCGTGGCAGATGGCGATGGCCAGCGCATCGGCCGCATCCGCACGGCGCAGCTCCGCGCCGGGCAGCAGGCGCTTCACCATCTCCTGCACCTGCTGCTTGTCCGCATGGCCGGTGCCGACCACGGCGCGCTTCACCTCCATCGCCTGGTATTCCGCGACCGGCAGCCCGGCGAGGGCGGGCGCCAGCAGCACCACGCCGCGCGCCTGGCCGAGCTTCAGCGCCGCGGCGGGGTTCTTGTTGACGTAGGTGTGCTCCACCGCCGCCTCGTCCGGCGTCCATTGGCCGATGAGCTGCGACAGCGCCTTGTGCAGCGCGACGAGCCGCGCCGAGAGCGCCTCCGCCGGCGCGGTGCTGACGGCGCCGGCGGCCAGGAAGCGCAGGCGCGAGCCCGCGCTTTCGATCAGCCCCCAGCCCGTATGCGTCAGGCCGGGATCAAGGCCCAGGATGCGGACCGCCCCGCTCACGCCGCGGAGAGCTTGGCCATCACGGCGTCGCTCACCTCGAAATTGGCGTAGACCTGCTGCACGTCGTCATGGTCCTCGAGCACGTCGATGAGCTTGAGGACCGCCGCCGCCCCCTCCTCGTCGAGGCTGACGGTGAGGTTGGGCCGCCACTCGAGCTTCGCGCCCGCCGCCTCGCCGAAGCGGGCTTCCAGCGCGTCGCGCACGGCGTTCAGCTCCTCGGGCGCGGTGAGGATCTCGTGGCCGTCCTCGCCGCTCGTCACGTCCTGCGCGCCGGCCTCGATGGCGGCCTCGAGCATCGCATCCGCGCTCGCCGCCGCGGGCGGGTAGCGCAGCACGCCCAGACGGTCGAACTGGAAGGCCACCGTCTCGCCCAGCGCGCCGCCATGCTTGGCGAAGATGGAGCGCAGATCGCCCGCGGTGCGGTTGCGGTTGTCGGTCAGCGCCTCGACGATCAGGGCCACGCCGCCGGGGCCGCGGCCCTCGTAGCGCACCTCGGCGTAGTCCTCGCCGCCGCCGCCGCCCGTGGCCTTCTTGATCGCGCGCTCCACCGCGTCCTTCGTCATGTTCGCCTGGCGGGCGGCGGCCAGCGCCGCGCGCAGGCGCGGGTTGAAGGCGGGGTCGGGCTGGCCCTGCTTCGCGGCCACGGTGATCTCGCGGGCGAGCTTGGCGAAGATGCGGGCGCGCTTCGCGTCCTGCGCGCCCTTGCGGTGCATGATGTTCTTGAACTGGGAATGGCCGGCCATGGCATGATTCTGCGAGCGGTTCGGGCCGCGGATATAGCCGCCGGGGCCGGATTCCGCCAATCGCGCGGGGCGGCGGCCGTGGGCGGGGCCGCCTCACACGCCCGGGCTCATGTCTTGACCCGTGCGTATGGTCGCGCGGCGATGGCGGCGATGCGCTCGATGCGTCCCGGCCGCCTCAGGACAGGAAATCCGCCACCAGCGCGATCTGGGCGGCGTCCATCAGCGCCGGGGCATGGCCGCAGCCGGGGATGGTGGCCAGCCGCACCGAGGGGTGTTCGGCCATGCGCGCGGCCGTTTCGGGCAGCAGCAGATCCGAGCTCTCGCCGCGCAGCACCAGCACGGGGCGCTGGACCACGCCGGGCCAGAGCGCCCAGAGGTCGAGATCGGCGAGCGGCCCCAGCATCGGCTGCACGATGGCCGGGTCATAATGCAGGGCGAAGGCGCCGGACGCCGTGGCGCGGGCGGAATGCAGGGCCAGATGCCGCCATTCGGCGTCGGAGAGAGGCCCGAAGGGCGCGTGCACCCGGCGCAGATAGGCCTCGAGCGCCTCGAGGCTGCCGAAGCGCTGCGGCGTGCTCAGATAGTCGCGGATGCGCTCCAGCGCCGCCAGCGGCACGAAGGGGCCGATGTCGTTGATCACGAAGCGGCGCATCCGCGCGCCCGGCGTGGCGCAGAGGCCCATGCCGATGAGCCCGCCCATCGAGGTGCCCACCCAGTCATGCTCGCCCAGCGCCTCCAGCAGCGGCGCCAGCGCGGCGAGATAGGCGGGAACGGCGTAGAGCGCGCCCTCGGGCAGCCAGGAGGAATGGCCGCGCCCCGGCATGTCGGGGCAGAGCACGCGCCGCCCGCGCCGGGCGAGCTCCATGGCCAGCGCGTCGAAGTCGCGCCCGTTGCGGGTCAGGCCGTGGACGCAGAGCACGGGGGCCCCCTCGGGCGGTCCCCATTCCGTCCAGCGCAGCATCGCCGGCCCGCAGGGCAGCTCCGCCCGAAGCTGCCCGATGCGCGGGCTCACAGCACGCCCTTCTCGCGCAGGGCCGCGATCTCCGCCTCGCCCATGCCGAGCAGCCCGCGCAGCACCGCCTCGGTGTGTTCGCCCAGCACCGGCGGCGGCGAGCGGTAATCGGGCGGCGTGGCCGAGAGCTTCACCGGGTTGGCGATCACCTCGATCTCCGCACCCGAGCCGTGCGGCATCTTCACCACCATGCCCCGCGCCTGCACATGCGGGTCGGCGAACACGTCCTTCAGCGTGTTGATGGGCCCGCAGCCGATCTTCTCGCGCTCCAGCGCCTCGACCCATTCGGCGGTGGTGCGCGAAGTCATGACGGGGGTGAGCGTGGCGGTCACGAGGTCGCGGTTCTCCACCCGCTTCGCGTTGGTCTGGAAGCGCGGATCCTCGAGCAGATGGGGCACGCCGAAGGCCCTGCAGAAGCGCTCGAAGGTCGGGTCGTTGCCGATGGCGAGGATGATGTAGCCGTCCTTCGTCGGAAACTCCTGGTAGGGGCTGATGTTGGGGTGCTGGTTGCCGAGCCGCGGCGGGTTCTCGCCGGTGGCGAGGTAGTTCATCCCCTGGTTGGCGAGCCAGGCCACATGCGTGTCCAGCATGCCGATGTCGATGTGCTGGCCTTCGCCGGTGCTGTGGCGGTGGTTCAGCGCGGCGAGGATGCCGATGCAGCCGTAGAGCCCGGCGAAGAGGTCCGCCACCGGCACGCCCACCTTCTGCGGGCTGCCCTTGGGCTCGCCGGTGAGGCTCATCACGCCGCCCATGGCCTGGATCAGCGCGTCATAGCCCGGGCGCGGCGCGTAGGGGCCGGTCTGCCCGAAACCGGTGATGGAGCAGTAGATCAGCCGCGGGTGCTTCGCCTTGAGCTGCTCCCAGCCCAGCCCGTATTTGGCCAGCGCGCCGACCTTGAAGTTCTCCACCAGGATGTCGCAATGCGGCAGCAGCCGGTGGATCACCGCCTGCCCCTCGGGCTTGGCGATGTCGAGCGTGACCGACTGCTTGTTGCGGTTCACGCCGAGGAAATAGGCGCTCTCCTTCGTCTCGGGCCAGAAGGGCGGCGCGAAGCCGCGCGTGTCGTCTCCCGCCTCGGGGCGCTCGATCTTGATCACCTCGGCGCCGAGGTCGCCCAGCATCTGCGTGCAGGTGGGCCCCGCGAGGACGCGGGTGAGGTCGAGGACGCGCAGCCCCTTCAGCGGGCCGGTGGACGTGGTCATGGCAAGGCTTTCCGAGTGTTCCGCCCCTTCGGTATCCGCCAGCCGGGCCGGGCGGACAAGCCCGCGGCGCGGGCGGCTTCATCCCTCCGTCATGCCGCCGTCGCGCGGCCGACATGCCTGGCCGATAGGCGCGAGGGGCGTCCCAGCCGGAGCCCGCCATGCCCCTCGCCCGCCGCGCCCTTTTCGCCCTGCCCGCGCTGCTGCCCGCCCCGCTGCGCGCCCAGCCGCGCGGCGTCACGCTGATCGTGCCCTTCGCGCCGGGCGGCACCACCGACATCGCCGCGCGGCTGATCCAGGAGGCGCTGGGCCGCGCGCTCGGCGCGCCGGTGGTGGTGGAGAACCGGCCCGGCGCGGGCGGGGCTGTGGCGGCGGAGCAGGCGAAGCGCGCGCCGGCCGATGGCGGCGTCATCCTGCTCGCCACCGCCTCCACCCATGGGGTGAACCCGGCGGTCTTCCCCGACCTGCCCTACGACGCGGAGCGCGATTTCGCGCCCGTCGCGCTGCTCGGCGTCACGCCCCAGGCGCTGGCGGTGAACCCGCGCCTGCCCGTCACCGATGTCGCGGGCTTCATCGCCCTGCTGCGCGCCGAACCGGGGCGGCACAATTTCGCCTCCGCGGGCGTGGGCTCCATCACGCATCTCGCGGGCGAGTGGTTCCGCCAGGCGGGCGGCGGGCTCGATTTCGTGCATGTCCCCTACCGCGGCGGCGGGCCCGCCCTGCAGGCGGTGGTGGCGGGCGAGGCGAGTTTCACCATCGAGACCACGGCCACGCTGGCGGGCGCCATCCGCGACGGGCGCGTGCGCGCGCTCGCGGTGGCGACGCGCGAACCTTCCCGCGCCTTCCCCGACCTGCCCACCCTGCACGAGAGCGGGCTCGCGGGTTTCAACGCCGGTTCCTGGACCATGGCGGTGGCGCCCGCCGCCACCCCCGCGCCCGTCGTGATGCGCCTCAACGCCGCCTTCAACGCCGCGCTGGCCGAGCGCGAGGTGGCCCGGCGCCTGGCCGAGATCGGCACCGAGCCGGTGACGACCAGCACGCCCGAGAGCGCGGCCGCGCATATCCGCGCAGAGATCGCCCGCTGGCGGGAGGTGGTGCGGGCCGGCAACCTCCGCCTCGAGCGGGGCTGAGCTTTTCGCCCCGCGGCGGCGGGTGTAGGCAGGCGGGGACGGAGGATCGCCCCATGCTCGACACGCCCCACCCCACCCCCGCCGGCGTCACCCTCGACGAGCGGAAACTCGCCGCCGCCCTCTCCGGGCTGCACTTCATCGGCGGGCGCTACGTTCCCGCCCTCTCGGGCAAGACCTTCGAGGTCGTGAACCCCGCCACCGGCGAGCCCGTGGCCAAGGCCGCCGAGGGCGACGCCGCCGATGTGGACGCCGCGGTGCGCGACGCCGCGCGCGCCCAGAAGGAATGGGCGAAGATGCCCGCGCGCAAGCGCGGCGCGCTGGTGCATCAATGCGCCGCCCTGCTGAAGGAGCACCAGGAGGAGCTCGCGCGCCTCATCGCGCTCGAGACCGGCAAGGCGCTGCGCACGGAAAGCCGCGTCGAGGCGGGCGTGGTGGCCGACATCTTCGAGTTCTACGGCGGCCTCGGGAGCGAGCTGAAGGGCGAGAGCGTGCCCTTCGCGCCAAACGTGCTCAGCGTCACGGTGCGCGAGCCGCTCGGCGTGGTCGGCGCCATCATCCCCTGGAACGTGCCGATGCTGCTGATGGCGCTGAAGGTCGCGCCGGCGCTGGTGGCGGGGAATACGGTGGTGGTGAAGTCGGCCGAGGAGGCGCCGCTCGCCGTGCTGCGCATCTGCGAGCTGATGAACCGCGTGCTGCCGCCGGGCTGCTTCAACATGCTCTCGGGCTTCGGCCCCGAGTGCGGCGCGCCGCTGGTGGCGCACCCCCTGGTGCGCAAGGTGACCTTCACGGGTTCCGTCGAGACGGGGAAGATCGTGGCCAAGGCGGCGGCCGAGAAGCTCGTGCCGGTGACGCTCGAGCTCGGCGGCAAATCGCCCATGATCGTCTTCGCCGACTGCGACTTCGCCAAGACGGTGCAGGGCGCGCTGACCTCGATGCGCTTCACGCGCCAGGGCCAGTCCTGCACCGCGGCCTCGCGCATCTATGTCGAGCGGCCGATCTTCGACCGCTTCGTGGCCGAGATGAAGAAGGCCGTGGACGCGATGGTGATGGGCGACCCGCTGGACGAGAAGACGGACATCGGCACCATCATCTCGCCCGGCCAGTTCGAGAAGGTGCAGGCCTATATCGAGGAAGGAAAGCGCACGCCGGGCGCGGTCGCGCACGAGTGCAGCGCCCTGCCGAAGGATCCCGCGCTGAAGAAGGGCCTCTTCCTGCGCCCCGTGATCTTCACCGGGCTGACCAAGGAGAGCCGGCTGGTGCGGGAGGAAATCTTCGGCCCCGTCACCGTCATCCAGCCCTTCGACGACGCCGAGTCGGTGCTGGCCGAGGCGAACGACAGCGACTACGGCCTCGCCGCCAGCCTCTGGACGAACAACCTGAAGGTGGCGCTCGACCTCGCGCACCGGCTGGAGGCGGGGCTGGTGCAGGTCAACCAGAACCTCGTGGTGCAGGCGAATCTCAGCTACGGCGGCGTGAAGTCGAGCGGGCTCGGCAAGGAGGCCTCGCTGGAGGCGATGCTCGAGCACTTCACCCACAAGAAGACCATCATGGTGAACATGGGCTGATACGGTCGGCATGACATGCCGACCGTATCGCGCGCAGGGTTGACGGGCGCCCATCGAAGCTTTGCTTCGATGGGACCCGGTGTGGCGGCTGCGCGCCAAAACAAGGTCATGCCAGCGGCCGCACCGCCTCCGCAGGAGTCGCAATCAGCGGCCGCTGGTATGAGCGGGCGGGAGCGCGCGGAGCGTAATACGGGCGGCGTGACCGCCGCCCGCCTCAGAACGCGAATCGCGTCCCTGCCAGCACCGTCCGCCCCGGGATCTGGAAGCCGTTGACCGGCTCGAAGGCGCTGTCCGTCAGGTTGCGCGCCTCGAGGAAGGCCGTGACCTCGGGCGTGATCCGGTAGCTCGCCGCGAGGTTCAGGATGGTGCCGCTCTTGTTCCGCCGCGGCGCGGAGACGCTCGCGCCGCTGTTGAGATAGGTGGCGAAGGGCCCTTCCTGGCTGCGGCCGGTGAACTGGAGCTGCGGCGTGATCACCAGTCGCTCGATGGGCGTGATGCGCGCCGAGAGGCTCACCACATGCTCGGGCCGGCGCGGCAGCGGGCGCTGGGTGCGCGCGTCCACCGCGCTCGTCAGGGTCCAGGCCGCCTCGGCCGTCAGCCAGGGGAAGGGGCGCAGCGCCGCCACCAGCTCCGCGCCATGGATGTTCGCGCGGTCCACGTTCACCAGCGTGCTGAACTGCGCGTTGAAGGCGATGAGATCGCGCACGCGCGACTGGAAGAAGGTCCAGCCCAGCGTCGCGAAGTCGGGCCGGCCGAAGGCGGGCAGGTCCATCTCCGCGCCGAACTCGTAGCCGAGGCTGCGCTCGGGCCGCAGGTTCGGGTTGCCGATGAAGGTGGTGCCCGTCCGGCCGAAGCGCTGGAACAGCGAGGGCGCGTTGAAGCCCGAGCCGCCCGCGGCGCGCAGCCGCAGGTGGAACTCCGGCACGTGATAGACGAAGCCCACCCGCCAGGTCGTCTCGCCCTCGAAGCCGCCCACATGGTCGTGCCGCAGCCCGGCCGTGAGGTCGAGCCGCTCCCACAGCCGGTATTGCACGGCGAGGTGCCCGGCCGTCGTGTCCTGCTTGGCGTTCACGCGGGTCTGGAAGGGGGCGCTGCCGTAGAGGCTGCGCGCCTCCTCCTGACTCCAGTTCGCGCCGAAGCTGAGCGCCCCCTGCCGCGCGGCGCCGAGATCGGGCAGGCGCACCACATTGCCCCAGTCGAGCGTCAGCCGCTCGCCCCGGTAGAGGTCGCGCGTGGTGGCGCGGCTGAGCAGATCGGGCAGGTTGGAATAGGCGCGGCGGTCCTGGGTGTAGGCGAGGCGCAGCCCCGTGGTCCAGGCGCCGTCGAACAGCCGCGTCTCGGCGCGCGCCTGGCCGAACCAGCGCCGGTCGTCGCCCGTGTAGTTGGGGTCGTCGCGCGGCACGCTGTCCAGGCCGAAGCGGTTCTGCCGGTAGCGGAACAGCCCCTCGATGCGCGTGCCCTCGATGGGCGTGAAGCCGAGCCGCGCCGTGGCCGCGCTGGCGGAGACGCCATCGCGCTCGCGCAGCGTGTTCACGAAGCGCTCGGCGGTGGCGTTGCTGCCGCGGGTGGAGAGGTTGTTCACGCTGGCCAGGTAGTCGAAGCGCCCGAGCGTGCCCGCGGCGCCCAGGCCGCCGCGGAAGGTGGCGTTGGAGCCGCCGGCCGCCTCGCCATAGGGCGCGAAGGCGCGGTCCGCCGGCGCGCGGCGGGTGACGAGGTTGACCACGCCCCCCAGCGCCGCCGCCCCGTAGAGCGAGGAGGCCGGGCCGCGCAGCACCTCGATGCGCTCGATGTCGAAGAGCAGGTCATTGCCGAAGTTGAACTCGTTGTTCGGCGCGGAGGGGTCGTTCAGCGGCACGCCATCCAGCAGCACCAGTGTGGAGCGGCTGGAATTGCCGCGCAGGAACACCGACGTCTGCTGCCCGAAGCCGCCATTGGGCGCGATGCGCAGCCCGGGCACGGCGGCCAGCGCCTCGGCCAGCGTGGCGTAGCCGCGCTCCTCGATCTGCTGACGGGTGATGACGGTGATGGCGGCGGGCACGCGCTCGAGCGGCGTGGGCACGCGGGTGGCGGTGACGATGGTGTCCGGGATCGCGGTCTGCGCGAATCCGGGCGTGATGGCGGCGAGCATGGCCGCGGTGGAGAGCAGGAGCCTGCGCATGGGTTCCCCCTGGCTGCGCGTGACGACATGCCGCGCAAAGCGAGGGCCCCGCGCGACGGCTGGCGTCGAGCCCGCAAACGGAACAGGGTTCCGTGGCGCCGGTGCACCCCGCCCGGCACGCGCGAGAACAACTCTGCGCCGGCCGGTCTCCTGGCTCGCGGGTCACCGCCTCGGCCCGCCTTCTCGCCCCCCCGGCAGGGAGCAATGGCAGATGGGGCCGAGGCTCTCCGCCTACAGTTGCGGGGGCAGCCGCGGATTGAGGGAGGGGGCCTCCCCGTCGCGCGTTCCCGTTTCACCCCTCATCGGGGCACCGGCGCATGGCCGCAGTGTTAACGCGGCCCGGGGCGGGGGCGGAAGGGGGGGAAAGTCAGAACACCCAGCCCAGCGCCTTGATGCCCACCCAGACCAGCGCGCCGATCACCGCGGTGGCGAAGAGGCAGCCGGCGAGGGTGAGGGCGGCGCCGATCCCCACCACGCGGCTGTCGGCCTCCACCACGCCGAGCGCCATGACGATGTTGCCGAAGGCCGGCGGGCCGTTGGTGCCGGGGCCGGGCAGGATGAGCATGGCCGCGCAATAGACGGTGAGCCAGCCCACGATCTTGTCCCCCGTCGGGCCCGTGAAGAAGCCCGGGCGCGGCTTCACGAAGCGCTCCACCTTGCCGAGCCAGGTGGAGGAGGCGGAAGCCAGGCGCAGCAGATCCTCGCGCTTGATGGACTGGCGCGCGATGAAGCGCGGCAGCTTCGGCACGCGCCGCCCCATGCCCATCTGCACGCCGAGGATCAGCATGGGAATGCCGAAGACGCTCGCCATGCCCGGCAGCAGCGAGGGCAGGCAGAGCAGCAGGATGAGCAGGCCGAAGGCGCGGTCGCCGAAGGCTTCCGCCATCTCGCCCAGCGTGATTCGCGCGCCCGGGAACTGCCCGGCCACCTGGTTCACGATGCGCGAGATGGGCGCGCTTTCGTCCGCGTGCACGCCCTCGGGGGCGGGGGGGCTGCCGTGCAAAACCTGTGTCCTGTCCGTATCCTCGGCCCGCCCGGGGGCGCGCGCGGCGTGACACTAGTGTCACGCGATGGGAAATCCAGCGAAAACTTGCCCCTGTCGCCGTGCTGTCACGCGCCGGTGAAGACGGGCTTGCGCTTCTCCATGAAGGCGCGGCGGCCCTCGCGGTAGTCGGCGCTGTCGAAGCAGGCGTCGGCGGCGGCGGCGATGGCGGCCATGTCGCGCTCCGCGGGGTCGGCCAGCACGGCGCGCACCGTGCGCTTGTTGGCGGCGAGCGAGAGGGGCGCGTTCTGCGCGATGGCGGCGGTGATCTTGGCCACCTCCGCATCCAGGCTCTCGGCCGGGTGGATCTTGTTGACGAGGCCGATGCGCTCCGCCTCCTCGGCCGTGATGCGCCCGCCCGTCATCAGGATGAAATGCGCGTGCGCGGGACCGACGAGGGAGACGAGGTTCTTCACCATGTCGAAGCCATAGGCGATGCCGAGCCGCGCGGCGGGGATGCCGAACTCGCTGCCCGCGCCGGCGATGCGCATGTCGCAGGACATGGCGATGCCCAGGCCCCCGCCCATGCAGAAGCCCTGGATCTTCGCGATCACGGGCTTGGGGAACTCCGCGAGCTTCCTGCGGCCATGGCTCGTCTTGGCGTTGTAGTGGCGCTGCGCCTCGGCGTCCGACCGGTTCTGCTCGAACTGGCTGATGTCCGCCCCCGAGACGAAGGCCTTGCCGCCCGCGCCCTCGAGCACGACGCAGCGCACGGCGGCGTCGGCGGCGAAGGCGTCGAGCGCGGCGGCGAGCCCGTCCCACATCGCGATGCTCATCGCGTTGCGCTTCTCGGGCTGGTTGAACACCACCGTGCCCACGCCCTCCTTCACATGGGCGAGAATCTTGCCGTCGGCGAAATCCATGCTGCTCATTCTCCCAGGGCGCCTGCCGCACGCAGCACGCCGATCTTCCGTTGCGTCAGCCCGGCCTCGGCCAGGATCTCCTGCGCCTGCACGCCGGGCTCGGGCGCCGGGCGGCGGATGCCGGGGCGGAGGCCCTCGATGGTCAGCGGCGTGCGCACCACCCCCGACTGGCCGGGCCGCGCATGCGGCACCTGCCAGACCATGCCGAGGTGGCGCACCTGCGGGTCCTCGAACACCGCGCGGCAGGCGGGCTCCGGGAACTCCGGCGAGCAGGCGGCGATGGCGATGGGCTTGCCCGCGGAGGGAAAGACGCCCATCGGCGCCTTTGCCGGATGGTCGTCGCCCGCCTCATCCGCTTCGCCCTTCGCGCCCGCCATGCCGTCCCCTCTCCCTCGGCCTCTCTAGCCGGCCCGCGCGGGCGGCGGAACCCGCCTCACCGCCAGCCCAGCCGCGACAGAACCCCCCAGAGCGGCCCGAGCAGGAAGTTGCACATCAGCGTGCGCGTGAGGTGGAAGGCCAGCACCAGCGGCACCGCCACCTCGAGCGCCTTGGCGGTGACGCCCATCTCCGGCATGCCGCCGGGCGCGAGGCCGAGCAGCACCGCCGCCGGCGGCAGCCCGCTCGCCCAGGCCAGCAGCAGGGCGAGCACGAGGCACAGCCCGACGAGAAAGAGCGCCGAGAGCGCCGAGGCCAGCAGCAGCCGGCGCGAGCGCAGCAGGAACTCGCGCGTCAGGCGCTGGCCGAGCGCCATGCCCATCGCCACCTGCGCCGCGTCCACCAGCGCGGAGGGGATGGCCGAGGGCAGCACGCCGAGCGCGGCGGCGAGCAGCGACAGCGCGCAGGGGCCGATCATCCAGGGATTGGCGATGCCCGTACGCCGCAGCGCGAAGGCCGCGAGCGTGCCGAGCGCGAGCATCGCCGCGAGCCCGGCCGGCGCGACAGCGAGGCGCGGGGCGAGGAAGTCCGCCCCATCGCCATGCGGGGCGAAGGCGGTGAGCGCCGCGGGCACCAGCAGCACCACGATCACCACGCGCAGCGTCTGCGCGAGGGTGACGGTGGGCACCGAGGCCCCGGCGCGCTGCGCCAGCACCACCATCACGATCACGCCGCCCGGAACCGCGCTGAAATAGCCGCTGCGCGCATCCGTCCCCGCGAGGCGCGTGAAGATCGGCACCGCGGCCAGCCCCGCCGCGATGGAGAGCAGCCCGGCCGCGACGATGCTGGGCAGCGCCTCGAGCAGCGCGGCGAGCACCGGCCCCGAGAAGGTCTGCCCGAAAGCGAGGCCGAGCAGGATGAGCGCCCCCGGCCGCCCCGCCGGATGCACCGCCACAGGCCTTCGCCAGGCCAGCATGGCCGTGCCCAGCATCGCCCCGATCATCCAGGCCAGGGGCACGCGCAGCGCATGGCAGAGCGCGCCGCCCGCCAGCGCGGCGGCGAGGGTGAGCAGGAAGGGCAGGAGGCGGGACAGGCCGGGCACCGCGGGCAGGATCGGCCGGGCACGCCGCATCGTCAAACCGCGGCGGCTTCACGATCCCTTAACCCTCTCGATGGATTTTGCGACGGCTCCGAGGAGCGAGAGGCGCTCCGGCAAGGAGCGGAGAGTGCCGTGAACCCGATCAGCCCCATCCGGGCCCTGCCTGTCACCGCCGCCCGTCCGGCCGCCGCGGCGGCGGGCGAGGCGCCGCCGCCCGAGGCCGCACCGCCCCCGCCCAACCCCGCGCTGCGCATCGAGCCCGCGCTCGGCGTCGTCGTGATCGAGATGCGCGATGCGGGCGGGCGCGTGGTGCGCTCCGTGCCGAGCGAGAAGGAGCTCGAGGCCTATCGCGCCGCCGCCCTGCGCGGCGACCGGCCGGCGGGCTGAGCGGTCATCATACGGGCGGCGTGAGACGCCGGCCGTATCGCGCGCAGGGTTGACGGGCACCCATCGACGCTTTGCTTCGATGGGACCCGGCGTGGCGGCTGCGCGCCAAGACAAAGGCATCCCAGCGGCCGCACCGGCGCCTCAGGAGTGGAAATCAGCGGCCGCTGCTATGATACGGCCGGCGGCTACGCCGGACGTATCTCGCACGCCGGGTTGATGGGCGGCGGCGTGCCAAAACAAAGACATGCCAGCGGCCGCGCCGCAGCTTCAGCGGTCAAAGCAAGCGGCCGCTGGTATGACTCGGCCGGGAAGACCGGCCACCCGCCCACATGATGCGGGCGGCCGGATATCCCCACGCATCGGCGGCGTGCGCGGCCTGGGCGATCTCCCGGCGCGAGTTTCCCGAGAACATCGCGCCGCGCGGCGGAGATCGGCCGAGGCGCATTCTCGGACATTTCTCCGGCGACCTGGGGCCTCCCAGGGCCCGGGGGCCGCAAACACCAGCGGCCGGGCCGCCTCATCCGCCGTCAAACACGGCATCCGCTGGCATGACTCCCCAACCCGCCCCACAATCGCCACGGCGGCGATGCGCCGCCCGAGCCGGGAGTGCTTCGCCCCCATGTCCGAGAGCGCGCCGCCCAACACCGCCGCGCCATCGCCGCAGGTCGCCCTCCGGGCCGCCCCGCGCGGGGATGCCCCACGCCTCGCCACCCTCGCGCTGCTGCTCGCCCCGCTTCTGTGGGTTCCGCAGGCGGGGCTGATCGCGCTGCTCGTGGCGCGCATCGCCGCCGGCACGAGGGCCGAGGGCGCCGCCTTCCTCGCGCTCGGCATCCTGCTGCTCGGCCTCCTGCGCGCGGGGCTGGAGGCCCATGGCCAGCGCGCCCAGTTCCGCGCCGCCCGGGGGCAGGTCGGCGCGCTCCGGCGCGAGGCCTTGCGCGCCCTCGCCGCGCGCTCGCCGCTCGACGCCGCGCGCCCGGCCTCCGGCGCGGCCGCCGCGGCGCTGGCCGAGCAGGCCGAGGCGGTGCTGCCCTATCTGCTGCGCTTCCGCCTCGCCCGCCTGCGCGCGGCCGTCGTGCCGCCGCTGCTGCTGATCGCGGTGCTGAGCCAGTCCTGGCTCGCCGCGCTGATCCTGCTGCTGGCCGCGCCGCTCATCCCGCTCTTCATGGCGCTGATCGGCCTGCGCGCGAAGGAGGCGAGCGAGGCGCAGATGCTCGAGATCGGCGGCATGAACGGGCTCCTGCTCGACCGGCTGCGCGGTCTGGCCACCATCCGCGCCCTGGATGCGGTGGAGGCCACCGCCGCCCGGCTGCGCGCCGCCGCGGACTCGCTGCGCCGGCGCAGCATGGCGGTGCTGCGCATCGCCTTCCTCTCCTCGGCGGTGCTCGAGCTCTTCGCCTCCCTCGGCGTGGCGACGGTGGCGGTCTATGTGGGCTTCCACCTGCTCGGCGCGCTCGAGTTCGGCGCCTGGGGCGGGCGGATGGGGCTGGGGCCGGCGCTCTTCGTGCTGCTGCTCGCCCCCGCCTTCTTCGAGCCGCTGCGCGAACTCGCCGCCGCCTGGCACGAGCGTGCGGCGGGGCAGGCGGGTCTCGGGGCGCTGGGCGGGCTCGCCGCGCCGCCCGACCGCGCCCTGCCCGCGCCGCTCGCCGCCCCGCCGGCCGCGCAGGCCACGGGGCCGGCGGAGGTGGCGGTGGAGGGCCTCGTCTTCCGTCACCCCGGCGCCGCGCGCCCGCTCTTCGACGGATTCTCGCTGCGGGTCGCGCCGGGGGAGCATGTGGCGCTGCTCGGCGCCTCGGGGGCGGGGAAATCCACGCTGCTCGGCCTGCTCGCCGGCTTCGCGACGCCCGAGGCCGGGCGCATCGCCATCGGCGGCGTGACGCTGGCGGAGGAGAGCGCCGCGGCCCTGCGCGCGCGCATCGCCTGGGTCGCGCAGCGCCCGCACCTCTTCGCCGGCAGCCTCGCGGCCAACATCGCCCTGGGGCGCGACCCCGCCCTGGCCGAGGCGCAGCGCCGGAGCCTGCTGCCCGCGCTCCCGCCGCGCCGCGCGCTGGGCGAGGAGGGGTGGGGGCTCTCGGGCGGCGAGGCGGTGCGCCTCGGCCTCGCCCGCGCGCTGGCGGGGCCGGGGGTGGGGCTGATCCTGGCCGATGAGCCCACGGCTCATCTCGACGCCGCCACCGCCGCGGAGGCCGCCGAGGCGCTGCTCGCCGCCGCGGCGGGGCGGACGCTGATCCTCGCCACCCATGACCCGGTGCTGGCCGCGCGCATGGGGCGCGTGGTGCGTCTGTCATGAGGCGCTTCGCCGCGCTCGGCCGCGTCCTGCGGCTGTTCCTCGCCGAGCGGCGCGGCCTCCTGCTGGCCGGCGCGGCGCTGGCGGCGGTGACGGCGCTGGCCGGCGTCGCGCTGCTCGCGCTCTCGGGCTGGTTCATCACCGCGACGGCGCTCGCCGGGCTGACCCTGGCCGGGGCGCTCGCCTTCGACGTGTTCCAGCCGGGCGCGGGCATCCGCTTCCTCGCCATCCTGCGCACCGGCGCCCGCTATGGCGAGCGCGTGACCAGCCACGACGCGACGCTCGGGCTGCTCGCCGCCCTGCGCGAGAGGCTATTCCGCGGCTATGCGGTGCCCGCCCTCGGCCAGGGGTTGGAGCGGCGGCCGGCGCGCCTGCTCTTCCGCCTCACGGCGGATGTGGACGCGCTGGATTCCGTCTATCTGCGCCTTCTGCTGCCCGGCGCGGCGGCGGCGGCGACGGCGCTGCTGGCCGGGGCCGGGCTTGCGCTGCTCGATCCCCGGCTGGGCGCGGCGCTGGCGGGGCTGCTGCTCGCGGCGGGGCTCGGCCTGCCGCTCTGGCTTGCGCGCGCCGCGGAGCGCAGCGCCCGCCGCCGCGCCGCCGCGCTGGAGGCGCTGCGCGCGCGCACGGTGGATCTCGTCGCCGGCCAGGTGGCGCTGCTGATGGCCGGGCGGCTCGGCGCGCAGCTCGCCGCCGCGGAAGAGGCCGAGGCGCGGCTGGCCGAGGCGGAGGATGCGCTGCACCGGCTGGAGACCCTGGCCGGCCTCGGCTTCGGCGCGGCGGCGGCGCTGCTGCTGGCCGGCGCCGCCCTGGCGGTCGCGGGGCTGGCGGAGCAGGGCGCGCTCTCCGCCCCGCAGGCGGCGCTGGTGATGATGGTGGCGCTCGCCGCGCTCGAGCCCTTCGCCGCGCTGCGGCGGGGCGCGGTGGAGCTGGGCCGCAGCGCGCGCGCCGCCGCCCGGCTCACCCCGGCGCTCGATCCGCCGCCGGCGCCGGTGATCGCCGCCCCGCCCGCGGGCCTGGCACTCAGGCTACGCGGGGTGACCTTCCGCCATGAGGGGGCGGCGGCGGCGCTGTTCCGGGGCTTCGACCTCGAGGTGGCGCAGGGCGAGCGGGTGGCGGTCATCGGCGCGAGCGGGGCGGGCAAATCCTCGCTGCTCGCGCTGCTGACCGGCGAGGCGCGCCCCGAGGCGGGCGAGATCGCCGCGCTGCCGCGCGCAGTGCTGAGCCAGCGCGTGGCGCTGTTCCAGGACAGCCTGCGCGGCAATCTGCTCCTCGCCCGGCCCGACGCCGACGATGCCCGGCTCTGGCGCGCGCTGGAGGAGGCGGGGCTGGCGGAGGTGGTGCGCGCCCTGCCGGGCGGCCTCGATGCGCCGCTGGGCGAGGGCGGGGCGGGGCTCTCCGCCGGCGAGGCGCGGCGGCTCGCCCTCGCGCGGCTGCTGCTGCGCGATGCGCCGCTCTGGCTGCTCGACGAGCCGACCGAGGCGCTGGATGACGAGAATGCAAGGCGAATCTTGACGCGGATCAACGCCCAGGACCGACGGACCACTATATTCACCATTGCGCATCTAAGGCGCGAGGCGGAGGGGGCGGACCGGCTTCTTCGTCTCGGGCAGGGGCGGATCCTGGGCGAGTGGCGGCGCGGCGAAGCGGGTTTCGCGGCGGCGCTGGACGCGCTCCGCCCCGGCTGAGCCGAAGGCGCCGCGCCTCGTCATCCCACGGGGCGCGAACCCGCTGCTGGGAGCCGGCCTGCGCCGGCGCGGAACGGCATGGAACTCGACGTCGTCTCGCTGTCGCGGCTGCAGTTCGCGCTGACAGCGATGTACCACTTCCTCTTCGTGCCCCTCACCCTCGGGCTGTCCATCCTCGTCGCCATCATGGAGACGGTCTATGTCATGACCGACCGTCCCATCTGGCGGGAGATGACGAAGTTCTGGGGCACGCTCTTCGGCATCAACTTCGTCCTCGGCGTGGCGACCGGCATCACCATGGAGTTCCAGTTCGGCATGAACTGGAGCTACTACAGCCACTACGTGGGCGACATCTTCGGCGCGCCGCTGGCGATCGAAGGGCTGATGGCCTTCTTCCTGGAGGCGACCTTCGTCGGCCTGTTCTTCTTCGGCTGGGACAGGATGTCGAAGCTCGGGCACCTCGCCGCCACCTGGGCCGTGGCGGCCGGCTCCAACTTCTCCGCGCTCTGGATCCTGATCGCCAATGGCTGGATGCAGAACCCGGTCGGCGCCTCCTTCAACCCGGCCACCATGCGCATGGAGATCGACAACTTCTTCGAGGTCGTCTTCAACCCGGTGGCGCAGGCGAAGTTCGTGCACACCGTCTCGGCCGGCTACGTCACGGCCGCGATCTTCGTGCTCGGCGTCTCGGCCTGGTATGCGCTGAAGGGCCGGCACATCGCGCTGGCCAGGCGCTCCATGGCGGTCGCGGCCTCCTTCGGGCTGCTCTCCTCGCTCTCGGTCGTGGTGCTCGGGGACGAGAGCGGCTACCTCGCCAACGAGCACCAGCGCATGAAGCTCGCGGCGATGGAGGGGATGTGGGAGACGGAGCCCGCGCCCGCGCCCTTCACCGTCATCGGCTTCCCCGACAGCGCGGCGCGCGAGACGCATCACGCGATCCAGATCCCCGCCGTGCTGGGGCTGATCGCCACGCGCTCGCTGAACACCGAGCTGCCCGGCATCCGCGACCTCGTCGCCTCGGCCGAGCAGCGCATCCGCAGCGGCATCATCGCCTATGACGCGCTGCAGAAGATCCGCGCCGCGCGCGGCGTCGAGGCCGCGGGCCCCGAGGTCCGCGAGGCCTTCGAGGCCAATGGCCGCAACCTCGGCTACGCCTATCTGCTGATGCGCCATGTGGCCGACCCGCGCCAGGCGACGGACGCGCAGATCAGCGCCGCCGCCTGGGACACGGTGCCGCCCGTCGCGCCGCTGTTCTGGTCCTTCCGGATCATGGTGGGGCTCGGCTTCTACTTCATCGTGCTGCTCGGCGTGTTCTTCTGGCTCTCGGCGCGGCAGCGGCTGACGCAGCATCGCTGGCTGCTGCACGTCGCCGTCTGGTCCATCCCGCTGCCCTGGATCGCGGCGGAGATGGGCTGGCTGGTCGCCGAGCTCGGCCGGCAGCCCTGGATCATCGAGGGGGTGCTGCCCACCGCCATCGCCGTCTCGAGCCTCGGCATCGCCGAGGTGGCGCTCACGCTCGCGGGCTTCGTGCTCTTCTACAGCGTGCTGTTCGTGATCGAGATCGGGCTGATGCTGCGGGCCATCCGCAAGGGGCCGCCCGCCAGCGCCGACCTCGCCGCCACCCTTCCCGCCGGCGCCGCCATTCCGCGCGGCGCCCAGCCTGCGGAGTGAGCCATGACGCTGCATACCCTGCTCGACTACGAGACGCTGCGCCTCATCTGGTGGGTGCTGCTCGGCGTGCTGCTGATCGGCTTCGCGGCGACCGACGGCTTCGACATGGGGGTCGGCGCGCTGCTGCCCTTCGTGGCCAAGACGGATGTCGAGCGCCGCGTGGCGATCAACACGGTGGGGCCGGTCTGGGAGGGGAACCAGGTGTGGTTCATCCTGGGCGGCGGGGCGATCTTCGCCGCCTGGCCGCCGCTCTACGCCGTCTCCTTCTCCGGCTTCTACCTCGCGATGTTCGTGGTGCTGGCGGCGCTGATCCTGAGGCCCGTCGCCTTCAAGTACCGCAGCAAGCGCGAGGATGCGCGCTGGCGCAACGGCTGGGACTGGGCGCTGTTCGTCGGCGGCTTCGTGCCCGCGCTGATCTTCGGCGTGGCGGTGGGCAATGTGCTGCAGGGCGTGCCCTTCCGCCTGGATGAGGATCTGCGCCCCTTCTACGAGGGCTCCTTCTTCGGGCTGCTCAACCCCTTCGCGCTGCTGTGCGGGCTGCTGTCGGTGGCGATGCTGCTGATGCACGGGGGCGCCTGGCTGGCGCTCAAGGCCGATGGCGTGGTGGCGGAGCGGGGGCGGCGCTACGGGCTGTGGGCCGCCCTCGCCACCGTGGCGCTCTTCGCCCTCGGCGGCCTCGCCCTCGCCCTCTTCGTGGACGGCTATCGCATCACGAGCGCCGTCGTGACGGATGGCCCCTCCAACCCGCTGCTGAAGGAGGCGGCGGTGGCGCCGGGCGCCTGGTTCGACAATTTCGCCGCCCGGCCCTGGCTGTGGGTCGCGCCGCTGCTCGGCCTCGCGGGCGCGGCGGTGGCGGCGCTGCTGCTGCGGCTGCGGGCCGATGGCGTGGCGATCCTCGCCTCGGGCCTGTCCATCTTCGGCGTGATCTCGACGGTGGGGCTCGCGATGTTCCCCTTCGTGCTGCCCTCCTCGCTCGACCCGCGCTCCAGCCTGACGGTGTGGGACAGCAGCTCATCCCACCAGACGCTGTTCATCATGCTGGTGGTGACGATCATCTTCCTGCCCATCGTGCTCGCCTACACCGCCTGGGTGTACCGCGTGCTCTGGGGGCGGGTGACGGAGCGGGATGTCCGCGCCGAGACCGGCCATTTCTACTGAGACGCGCAGAGGAGACCGAACGCATGTGGTACTTCGCCTGGCTGCTGGGCCTGCCGCTCGCCGCCGCCTTCGCCGTGCTGAACGCGATGTGGTTCGAGATGCGCGAGGACGACGCCGCGCGCGTCGCGGCGCGGGGGGATTGAGGGCTCTAACGCCGTGAGGCATCAGGCCGGCGGGGGTGCTCCCGCCGGCCTTTTCGTGTCCGCTTCGAAGCAGCCGCCGCGCCCTGTCGCCCGTGAAACTGGCACGCGGCCGCTCCATGCCTTCGGTCCGACGCGCCGTCGCCAGTTCGGGCCCGAACGCGGCTCACCGCGCGAGGTGGCGCCACCCCCCCCCGCGCGCGATACCTCCCGCCCATCCACCGCCCGGGTCAGCTCGGATCCCGCAGCACCCGATAGACCGCCGGGATGGCCAGCACGGTGAGCAGCGTCGAGGAGAGCAGCCCGAACAGCAGCGCCACCGCGAGGCCCTGGAAGATCGGATCGGCCAGGATGAACCCCGCCCCGATCATCGCCGCCGCGGCCGTCAGCGCGATCGGCTTGAAGCGCACCGCGCCCGCTTCCAGCGCCACCGCGCGCAGGCTGCGGCCCTCGCGCGGGGCGTGGCGGATGAAGTCCACCAGCAGGATCGAGTTGCGCACGATGATGCCGGCGAGCGCGATGAAGCCGATCATGGAGGGCGCGGTGAAGGCCGCCCCCATCGCCCAATGCCCGAGCACCACGCCGGGCAGCGCCAGCGGCACCGGCAGCAGCACGACGAGCGGCAGGGTGAAGCTGCGGAACTGCGCCACCACCAGCACATAGATGCCGAGCAGCGCGACCGCGAAGGCCGCCCCCATGTCGCGGAAGGTCACGCGCGTCACCTCCCACTCGCCCTCCCAGAGCAGCACCGGGCGCGCGGGGTTGTCGGGCTGGCCGGCGAGGCGGATGTCCGGCGCGCCGGGCATGCCGGCCAGCGCATCGGCCACCGCGAGCATGCCGTAGATCGGCGCCTCATAGGCGCCCGCGAGCTCGGCCATCACCATCTCGGCCGGGCGGCCGTTGCGGCGGAAGATGGGCGGCGAGGCCGGCTCGCGGCGGATCTCGACCAGGTTGCCGAGCTCCACCGGCCCGCGCCGGCCGGGCACGGGCGTCACCAGCAGCTCCTCCGTCACGGTCAGCCGGTCCTTGGGCAGCCGCACCATGATGGCGAGCGGGTTGCGCCCCGCCCCGCGATGCGACCAGCCGACGGGCACGCCGCGCAGCAGGCTGCGCAGCGTGTCGTGCACCGCGCCCTCCTCGACGCCGTGGAACTCGAGCTGGTCGGGCAGCAGGCGGATGCGCAGGCGCTCGCCCGGGTCGGCGATGCTGTCGTCGAGGTCCACGAGGAAGGGCACGCGGCGGAAGGCCTCGCGCACCGTGGCCGCGGCGGCGCGGCGGCTCTCCGCGTCGGGGCCGTAGATCTCGGCGAGCAGCGTCGCCAGCACCGGCGGGCCGGGCGGCACCTCCACCACGCGCAGCCGCGCGCCCTCCGGCAGCGGCAGATCGGCGAGGCGCCGGCGCACATCGAGGGCGATGGCGTGGCTCTCGCGCGGGCGGTGGTGCCGGTCGGTGAGCTGGATGTCGAGGTCGCCGAGCTCGGGCGAGGCGCGCAGGAAGCTGTGCCGCACCAGCCCGTTGAAGTTGAAGGGTGCCGCGGTGCCGGCATTCAGCGTGGCACTCGCCACCTCCGGCACGGCGGCGAGCCGCGCAGCGGCGGCGAGCAGCGCGCGCTCCGTCGCCTCGAGGCTCGTGCCCGCGGGCATGTCGAGCACCACCGAGAGCTCCGACTTGTTGTCGAAGGGCAGCAGCTTCACCGTCACATCGCGCGTGGCGAAGAGCAGCATCGAGGCGAGGGTGGCGACGCCGGTGGCCGCGAGGAAGGCCCAGGCGACGGCCCGGCGCTCCACCACCGCCGCCGCCACGGCGCGATAGACCCGCCCGAGCCGCCCGTCCTCATGCGCGGCGTGCGAGGCGCCGAGCTTCACCATCAGCCAGGGCGTGAGCACCATCGCGACGAAGAAGGAGAAGGCCATGGCCGCCGAGGCCACCGCCGGGATGGGCGCCATGTAGGGCCCCATCATGCCGGAGACGAACATCATCGGCAGCAGCGCGACGATGACGGTCAGCGTCGCCACGATGGTGGGGTTGCCCACCTCGGCCACCGCCTCGATGGCGGCCGTCACGCGGTCGCGCCCGTCCTTCATGGCCCAGTGGCGGTCGATGTTCTCCACCACCACGATGGCGTCGTCCACCAGGATGCCGATCGAGAAGATCAGCGCGAAGAGCGAGACGCGGTTGAGCGTGTAGCCCAGCATCAGCGCGCCGAAGAGGGTGAGCAGGATGGTGACGGGAATCACCACCGCCGTCACCGCGGCCGCGCGCCAGCCGATGGCGAGCCAGACAAGCGCCACGATGGAGAGCGTGGCGAGGCCGAGGTGGAACAGCAGCTCGTCCGACTTCTCCTGCGCGGTCTGCCCGTAGTCGCGCGTCACCTCGGCGCGGATGCCCTCGGGGATCAGCCCGCCCTGCAGGGCCGCGATGCGCGCATGGACGGCCCGCGTCACCTCGATCGCGTTCGCGCCGGGCCGCTTGGCGATGGCGATGGAGACGGCCGGGGCCTCGCGCAAGCCTTCCTGCCCCGCGCGCGTGAGGCGCCAGACGCGCGCCTCCAGCGGCGCCGGCGCGGCCGAGATGCGCGCGACATCGCCGAGATAGACCGGCCTTCCATCGGCGGAGGTGAGCAGCAGCAGCCCCGCATCGGGCACGCCGCGCAGCGTCTCGCCCGCCTGCACGGGCAGGCTGCGCCCGTCGAGGCGAAGCCGCCCGGCGTGGAAGGAGGCGTTCGCCCCCTGCAGCTTCTCGACGAGCTGATTGAGCGTGATGCCGTGCCGGGCGAGGGCCGCGGGGTCGGGCTCGATGCGCAGCTCCATCGGCCGCCCGCCGACGAGATAGGTGAGCCCCACCTCGGGGATGGTCGCGAACTCGCTGAGCAGCCGGTCGGCGAGCTCGTGCAGCGCTGCGTCGTCCCAGGGGCCCGCGGCGTCGCGCGGGCTCAGCGTCACCACCGCCACCGCCACGTCGTTGATGCCGCGGCCGATCACCAGCGGCTCGGGAATGCCGAGCGGGATGCGGTTCCAGTTGGCGCGCAGCCGCTCGTGCACGCGCAGGATCGCGTCGTCCGCGCTGGTGCCGACGAGGAAGCGCGCGGTGACCATCACCGCGTCGTCGCGCGTCTGGCTGTAGACGTGCTCCACGCCCGGGATGGCGGTGACGATGGCCTCGAGCGGGCGCGTGACGAGCTCCATCGCATCCGGCGCGGCGAGGCCGTCGGCGCGCACGGCGATGTCCACCATGGGCACGCTGATCTGCGGCTCCTCCTCGCGCGGCAGGGCGAAGAGGGCGAGCAGCCCCACCGCCACCGAGACCACCAGCAGCAGCGGCGTGAGCGGCGAGCGGATGAAGGCCTGGGCGAGCCGGCCCGAGACGCCGAGGCTCATGGCCGCACCAGCACATCGCCGGCGGAGAGGCCGGAGAGGATCTCCACCTCCTCCCCGCGCGCGGGCCCGCGCTGCACCGGCACCACGGCGCCGGAGGCGAGGCGGACGAGATCCACGCCCGGGCCGTCCATGAGGAAGCGGCGCGGGATGAGGATGGCCGCGCGCCGGTCGGCGGCGATGGTCACGCGCACGCGCTCGCCCACGAAGAAGTCGCCCAGGCCCTGCACCTCGGCGTCGGCCACCACCTGGCCCTGCTGGAGTTCGGGATAGACGAGGGTGATGCGCCCCCGGCCGAGCGGCGCGCCGTCCGCGAGGCCGCGCGCGCCCACCTCGATGGGATCGCCCGCGCGCAGGAAGCGCGCGTGGCGCTCGGGCAGGCGCAGGCGCAGCACGTAGCGGTCGGTGGCGATGGTGGCGAGGGATTCGCCCGGCATCACCACCGCGCCCGGCGTGCCGCGCACGCGCAGCACCCGGCCCGCCTGGGGGGCCAGCACCTCGCCCTCGCGCTGCTGCTGCACGACGACGGCGCGCTCGGCCTGGGCGGCGGCGATCTGGCCCTCCACCACGTCGAGCGCCGTCTGCGCATCGTCGAGCCGCGCCTGGGTGGCGGTGCCGGTGGCGCGCAGGGCGCGGGTGCGCTCCAGTTCCAGCGCCGCCTGGCGCCGCTGCGCCGCCAGCGCGCCGAGGCGGGCGTCGAGGGCGGCGATCTGCAGCGGCAGCTTCGCATCCTCCACCAGCGCGATCACCTGGCCGGCGGCCACCGCATCGCCCTCGCGCACCTCGAGCCGCGCGAGGCTGCCCGGGATGCGCGCGCGCGCCTCCACCTCGCGCACGCTCTCCACCGTCGCGAAGACGGGGCGCGGGTCCTCCACGACGCGCGCGGCAACCGTCAGCCGCTCCTCGGCGGCGAGGGGCGCCGGGGCGAGGGCGGCGAGCAGCGCCGCGGCCAGGGCGAGCGCGCGCGGCGAGGGCGGGCGGGCGCGACCGCGGGGCGGGGCGGCGGGCGGGCGGGCAGGGCGGCTCACGGACATGGGCGGGGACTCTTCCGTGTTGAGACGGCGTTGGTTCTCATATATAAGAAACTTCGAATAGTAGAAGGGCGTGCCGTCATGAATGTCGCTGTCTCTGCCGATGCTATCCCGGGCGAGCGTCTGCGCCACCTCCCGCTCGCCCTGTTCGCCGCGCCCATGGGGCTGGGCGGGCTCGGCCTCGCCTGGCGCGAGGCCGCGCATGTGCTGGGCGCGCCCGCGCTGGTGGGCGAGGCGCTGCTGCTGCTCGCGGGGCTGGTCTGGCTCGCGGTGGCGGGGCTGCATGCGGTGCGGCTCGCGCGCCACCCCGAGGCCCTGGCGGCGGACCTCGCCCACCCCATCCGCGCGGCCTTCGCGGGCGCGGTGACCATCGGGCTGATGCTGCTCGCGGGCGGGCTCCTCCCCTACGCGCGGGGGGTGGCGGCCGCGGTGTGGCTGGTCGCGGTGGCGGGCCATGTGCTGATCGCCGCCTGGACGGTGCGGGGCCTGCTGCGCGCCCCGCGCGAGGCGGCGAGCCTCGCCCCGCCCATGCTGATCCCGCTGGTGGGCAACATCCTCGCCCCGGTGATCGGCGCGAAGCTGGGCTTCGATGCGCTTTCCTGGATGATGTTCGGCCTCGGCGCGCTGCTCTGGGCGATGCTGCAGCCCATCCTGCTCGCCCGGCTGGTGACGGGGCCGGCGCTGCCGCCCCGGCTGCGGCCCACGCTGGTGATCCTGCTCGCGCCGCCCTCGGTGGGGGCGCTGGCGCTGGCAGGGCTCGGCGGCGGCTTCGGGCCGGGGCCGCTCGCGCTGCTCGGCCTGGCGGCCTTCCTGGCGCTGGTGCTGGCGAGCTTCGCCGCCGAGTTCGCCAAGCTGCCCTTCGCCATGTCCTGGTGGGGTTGGACCTTCCCCACGGCCGCCTTCGCCGCCGCGGCGCTGGCGGCGGGGCGGGCGCATCCCGCCGCCTGGCAGGCGCCGCTGCTGTGGCTGCTGCTGCTGGCGGCGAGCGCGATCCTCGCCCTGGTCGCGGCCGCCACGCTGCGCGCCGCGGCCCAGGGGCATCTGCTTCAGCCGGAAGGGTGACAGGCGGGGGCGGTCACGCCGCCCGCATCAGCCGCCGCGCCGGCCGAACCAGCGGCCGGTGCGGGCGGCGTAGGCTTCCCAGGCGGGGCCGAAACGCGCCGCCAGATGCGCCTCCTCCCGCAGGATGGCGAGGCGGCGCACGGCGAGGCCCGCGCCCGCGGCGGCGGGAAGGAACCAGGGATTGCCGAAGGCGAGCCCGAGCCCCGTCAGCAGCAGCGTGTTGCCGAGATAGATCGGGTTGCGCGAGAGCGCGAAGGGCCCGCTGGTGACCAGCGCCGTGGCGGCGCGATGCGGCAGGATGTTGGCGCGATGCCGCATCATCCAGGCCATCGCCCAGAGATCGAGGCCGAGCCCCGCCCCGGCGAGGAGCCAGCCGGCCAGGGTGAGGGCCGCGCTCTCCGGCCAGGGCAGCGGCAGCAGCCGCCCCGCCAGCCAGGCGAGCAGCGCCGCCGCCCCGAAGAGGAGCGGCGGCCAGGGAAGGCGGTTCGGGCGCTGTGATACGCTCATCGCGCCCGCCGCCCCTATCACAGGCTGCGGGTGGAGAAATACCAGTCCGTCGTCTCATAGCCCTCCGAGGCGCGCTTGGCGGCCGCCTCGGCGGTCTTGGGCGGGGGCACGATCACCTTGCCGCCCGGCGTCCAGCCCTCGGGCGTGGCCACGCCGTGCTGGTCGGAGGTCTGCAGCGCCATCAGCAGGCGCAGGATCTCCTCGATGCTGCGGCCGTTGGTCATGGGGTAATAGACCATGGCGCGCAGCACCCCCTCGGGGTCGATGAGGAAGGTCGCGCGGACGGCCTGGGTGTCGGCCGCGCCGGGATGCACCATCCCGTAGGCGCCGGCGACCTCCATCTTGAGATCCTCGATGATCGGGAAGGGGATCTCGACGCCGAACTTCTCCTCGATGTTCCGCACCCAGGCCAGGTGGGAGAAGAGGCTGTCGATGGACAGGCCGAGCAGTTCCGCGTTCAGCGCCTTGAAGCGGTCGGCCGCGCGGGCGAAGGCGATGAACTCGGTGGTGCAGACGGGCGTGAAATCGGCCGGGTGCGAGAAGAGCACGAGCCACTTGCCGCGGTAATCGGCCAGGCTGCGCTCGCCATGGGTGGTGCGGGCGCGGAAATCGGGCGCGGGCTCGTTCAGCCGGGGAAGGCCGGGTTGGGCGGTCATGGGATGCTTGGCTCCACAGAAAGCAGAAGGGAAGGATTCCCTTATATTAGGGAAACCTTACCTTTTCAACCTCCCGCCCCGCGCCTCCCCTGCCGCCCGATCAGGCCGCGCGCAGCGGCAGGGCGATGAAGCGGCTTTCGCCCTCGCGCTCGACCTGCAGCGCGATGGAGGGCCGCCCGGCCGCGCGCGCGGCCTCGACGGCCTCGATCACGTCGCGCGGCGCGCGCGCCTCGCGCCCGCCGGCGCGCAGCACCACATCCCCGGCGCGCAGCCCGCGCTCGGCGGCCGGGCTGCCCGGCGCCACCGCCGTCACCGTCACCCCGCCCTCGGCGCGCGGCGCGAGGGCGAGGCCGAGCGAGGGCTGCGCCGGCCCGCCGGGCTTGGCGGCGGCGAGACTCGCGGGGTGGCTGCCCAGCTCCACCCGGCGCTCCAGCGCGGCGCCGTCGCGCAGCAGCCGCAGCGTGGCGCTGCGCCCGGGCGCGAGCTCCGCCACCGCCGCGGCCAGGTCGCGCGGCGTCGCCACGCTGCGCCCCTCGACGGCGGTGACGACATCGCCCGCCCGCAGCCCCGCCCGGGCGGCCGGGCTGCCCGGCTGCACGGCGCTGACCAGCGCGCCCTTCGGCTCGGGCAGGTTGAGCGCGGCGGCCAGATCCTGGTCCACCGGCTGCAGCGAGACGCCGAGCCAGCCGCGCCGCACCGCCCCGTGCTCGCGCAACTGCGCGACGACCTGCTGCACCATGCGCGAGGGCACGGCGAAGCCGATGCCGATGTTGCCGCCCGAGGGCGAGAAGATGGCGGTGTTCACGCCCACCACCTCGCCCGCCGCGTTGAACAGCGGCCCGCCGGAATTGCCCGGGTTGATCGAGGCGTCGGTCTGGATGAAGTCGTCATAGGGCCCCGCGCCGATCTGCCGCCCGCGCGCCGAGACGATGCCCGCCGTCACGGTGCCGCCCAGGCCGAAGGGGTTGCCCATCGCCATCACCCATTCGCCGACGCGCAGCGCGTCGCTGTCGCCGAAGGAGAGGCTGGGCAGCGGCGCGCCGGCCTCGATCTTCAGTAGCGCGATGTCGGTGGGCGCGTCGCGGCCCACCAGGGTGGCGGGGAACTCGCGCCCATCGGCCAGCCGCACGCGCAGCTCCGCGTTCTCGCCCACCACATGGGCGTTGGTGACGATGTAGCCCTCGGGCGCGATGACGAAGCCCGAGCCCTGGCCGGCGCGGCGCGGCCCCTGCTGCGGCCCGGGCCCGCCGAAGCGGCGGAACATCTCCTCCATCGGCGCGCCGCGCGGCGGGGCCGGGCTCTCCGCGGCGGCGCGCAGCCGCTCGGTGGCGAGCACCTGCACGACGGCGGGGCCGACCCGGGCGGCGACATCGGCGAAATCCGGGCCGGCGGGGCGCGGCAAGGCGGCGGCCAGCGGCGGCGGGGTCTGCGCCGTGCCGGGCAGCGCGCTCAGCGCCGTGGTGCCGAGCGCCAGCGCGAGAAGCCCGGCGGCGAGCGCCGGGCGGCGAAGGCGGAAGGGGGTGGCCATGTTCTGCTTTCTCCCATCGGGGATGCCGGGGCCGCACCGCGCGGGCCGGCCTGCGGCGCAGCAGACAGCGCAGCCCTTGCCCGCCCCCTGTCGCGGCCTTTACCGATCCGTATGCTCTGCCCGCCGCCGAGGGAGGCGCCGTGAAGATCCTGCTCGTCGAGGACGACCCCGAGACCGCCGCCTACATCGCCCGCGGCCTCGAGGAGGCCGGCCATGTGGTGGACCGCGCCGCGGACGGGCAGGACGGCCTCTTCCTCGCCACCGGCGGCGGCTACGACGTGATGGTGGTGGACCGGATGCTGCCCCGGCTGGACGGGCTGGCCATGGTGCGCGCCGCCCGCGCCGCCGGCGTGGCCACGCCCGCCCTGTTCCTGACGGCCCGCGCCGGGGTGGGCGATCGCGTCGAGGGGCTCGAGGCGGGCGGCGACGACTACCTCGCCAAGCCCTTCTCCTTCGCCGAGCTGCTCGCGCGGCTCAACGCGCTCGCCCGCCGCCCGCCGCTGCAGCGCGAGGCGACGGTGCTGCGCGTGGGCGATCTCGAGATGGACCTGATCCGCCGCACCGTCACCCGCGCGGGCCGGCGCATCGAGCTGCAGCCGCGCGAGTTCCGCCTGCTGGAATACCTGATGCGCCGCGAGGGCCAGGTGGTGACGCGCACCATGCTGCTCGAAGGCGTGTGGGACTTCCACTTCGACCCCAGGACCAGCGTGGTCGAGACCCATATCAGCCGGCTGCGGGCCAAGATCGACAAGGGCTTCGGGCGGGAGCTGATCCACACCGTGCGCGGCGCGGGCTACGTCATCCGCGCCGATGGCTGAGACGGGCGAAGGGGCCGGCGCCCGCCGGCAGGAGGCCGCCCCGCGCTGGGCCTTCGCGCGCACCACCGCCTTCCGGCTGACGCTGCTGCACCTGCTGCTCACCCTCGCCGGGACCGCGCTGGTGGGCGGCGTGGCCTGGTGGGTCACGGCCGGCTTCGCAGCGCGCCAGGCGGCGCAGGAGATCGAGCGCGGCATGGGCGTGCTGATGCGCTCGGGCGCGGCCTCCGGCCTGCGCGGCGTCGCGCTCTCCATCGAGGCGCGGCTCGCCGCCGACCGGACGGGCCAGGAATACTACCTGCTGGCCGGGCCGGACGGGCAGCGCCTCGCGGGCAACCTCTCGGCCGCGCCCCGGGCGCGCGGCTGGCACGAGGGCGCGATCCGGCTGCCCGATGGCGGGACCGCGCCGGTGCTCATGCTGGCCGCCCCTCTGCCCGGCGGGGGGGCGCTGGTGGTGGGCCGCGACCTCTCGGCCGCGCGCGCGCTGGAGGAGCGGCTGCTGGCCGTCGCCGGCTGGGTGGCGGGGGGCGTGCTGGCGCTCGGCCTCGCGGGGGGGCTGCTGATCGGGCGCGGGGTGGCGCGCCGCGCCGCGACGATGGAAGCGGTGCTCGCCGCCGTGCAGGAGGGAGCGCTGGAGCGGCGCCTGCCCGTCGGCGCCGGCGGCGACGAGTTCGACCGGCTCGCCGCGCGCATCAACGCCACGCTGGAGCGGCTGCAGGGCCTGATGGGCGCGCTGCGGAACGTGACCGACGACATCGCCCATGACCTGCGCACGCCGCTCACCCGGCTGCGGCAGCGGCTGGACGAGGCGGCGGCCGGGGCGGACCCCGAGGCCATCGCCGCGGCCCAGGCCGAGGCCGACCGGCTGCTCGACATCTTCGCCGCACTGCTGCGAATCGCGCAGGTGGAATCCGGCACGCGGCGCGCCGGCTTCACGCGGGTGGATCTCTCGGCCGTCGCGGAATCGGTGGCCGAGGTCTATGCGCCGGCCGCCGAGGAGCGGGGCCAGACGCTGCACGCCCGCATCGCGCCCGGCATCTGCCTGCCCGGGGATTCGGCCCTGCTGACGCAGATGCTGGCCAACCTGGTCGAGAACGCGGTGCGTCACGGCCGGGAGGGCGGGCGGATCCTGATCGAACTCTCGCCCGGGGAGCTGCGCGTGGCCGATGACGGCCCGGGCATCCCCGAGGCGGAGCGCGAGCGCGTGTTCCAGCGCTTCTACCGGCTGGACGAGGCGCGCAGCGGGCCGGGCAGCGGCCTCGGCCTCGCGCTGGTGCGGGCGGTGGCGGAGCTGCACGGGCTGCGCATCGCGCTCGAGGATGCGCGGCCGGGCCTGCTCGTGCGGCTCACGCTTCCGGATGGGGGAGAGGCGGGGCGGTGATGCGGGCGGCACGACAATGCCGGCCGTATCGCGCACTCCCGGTTGCCACCCCCCAACGCGGCAGGCCGCGTTGGGGCTCGGTGGGGCGGCGGCGCGCCGAAACGAGTGCATACCAGCGGCCGCCCCGGCTTCTCAGGAGTCAAAGCATGCGGCCGCTGGCATGAGAGGGTCGGTGCGAGGCCGGACGCGTCACCCCGCCCTCGCCCGCGGCAGATCGAGCCTCGCGATCAGACCGGGCTGCCCGTCTTCCAGACGCAGCCGCCCCCCGCACAGCGCCACCGTCTCGCTCACGATGCCGAGGCCGAAGCCCTGGCCGGGCACGCGCTCGTCGAGCCGCACGCCGTGCTGCAGCGCCGCCGCGCGCCGCGCTTCCGGCATGCCCGGCCCGTCATCCGCCACCTCGAGCCGCAGCCGCCCCTCCGCCTCGCATGCCCTGACCGCCACCCGGCGCCGCGCCCATTTGCAGGCATTGTCGAGCAGGTTGCCGACCATCAGCTCGAGATCCTCCCGATGCCCCGCGAAATCCGGCGCGCCCTCCGCCTCGAGCAGGATGTCGAGCGCCCGCGCCGCATGGGCGCGCCGCATCAGGAAGACGAGATCCTCGAGCACCGGGCCGACCGGGCAGCGCAGCCCCCGCTGTCCGGCACCGCCCAGGATTCGGGCGCGCTGCAGGTGGAAGCGCAGATGCGCCTCCATCCGGCCCACCGCGGCGGCGATCACGCCCTCCGGGTCGCGCCCCGGTTCGGCCGCGGCGTTGGCGATGGCGGCGAGCGGCGTCTTGAGCTGGTGCGCGAGATCGCCCGCGTGGCGCACCGCGCGCTCGGCCATGCGGGCCTGGTGGTCGAGCAGCGCGTTGAGCTCGTCGGTCAGCGCGGCCACCTCCGCGAAGCGCGCCTCGGGCAGGCGCGCGATGCGCCCCGCGCGCATGGCCGCGACGTCGGCGCCGAGCGCGCGCAGCGGTCGAAGCCCAAAGCCGATCTGCACCCACACCACAAGCCCGAGTGCGAGGCCGAGCAGCAGGATCACCAGCCCCACGGGCCGGCGCACCGCGCCCAGCTCCTCCTCCAGCGCCGCGGCCGGTGCGGCGATGCGCACCGTCACCGGCGCGCCGCCGCCGGGGACAGTGAGGCTGCGCCGCCGCTCGCGCAGCACCTCGCCCGCCGGCCCCGGCCCTTCGCCGAGCGTGGCGTTCCACAGCGAGCCGGAGATGAGGCGTGCCGGCGCCCCCGCCTCATCCACCTGCCAGTACCAGCCCGAGAGCGGCTGCTCGAAGCGCGGGTCGAGCGCGGGATCATCCAGGCGCAGCGCGCCGCCCTCCTCCTCGCGCGAGAGCCCCGCCGCCACGGCCGCGAGCGCGGCGTCCAGCCGCTCGTCGAAGGCGCGCGTCACCGTCGCGCCGACGATGGCCGAGAGGGCGAGCCCCGCCGCCAGCAGCCCCGCCGCGATGGCCGCCGCCGAGGCCGCGAAGAGCCGCGCGCGCAGCGAGCGGATCACGCGGGGGGCGCGAGGCGCCAGCCCTCGCCGCGCAGCGTCTCGATGACGCAGGGCGCGATCTTCCGGCGCAGCCGGCTCACCAGCACCTCCATGGTGTTGAAGTCGCGGTCGGCGTCGCTGCCGTAGAGGTGGTCCGAGAGTTCCGTGCGGCTCACCGTGCGGCCCCGGTGCAGCATCAGGAAGGCGAGGATGCGCGCCTCGAAGGCCGTGAGGCGCAGCGGCAGGCCGTCGAGCGTGAAGCTGCCCGCGAGCGTGTCGTGCGCGAGCGGCCCGCAGGAGAGCACCGGGTTGGCGTGCCCCGCCGCGCGGCGCGCCAGCGCGTGCAGGCGCAGCGCCACCTCCTCGGCGCGGAAGGGCTTGGTCATGTAGTCGTCCGCCCCGGCGCGGAACCCGGCGACCTTGTCGGCGAAGGCCTCGCGCGCGGTGAGGATCAGCACGGGCAGCGCGACGCCGGCCGCGCGCCATTCGCGCAGCACCGCGATCCCGTCGCGCCGCGGCAGGCCGAGATCGAGCACGCAGGCGGCGTAGCGCTCGTTCAGGCCGAGATGCAGCGCCTCCTCGCCGTCCGGCGCGTGGTCCACGACGAAGCCCGCGGAGGCGAGGGCGCGCGAGAGCTGCGCGGCCAGCGTCGCGTCGTCCTCGGCCAGCAGCACCCTCACGGCCGGCGCGCCTCGATCATGCCCTGGCCGTCCACATCGAGCAGCGCGCCGTCCACCGCCGAGACGCGGATGCGCAGGATGTCGCCGCGCGGCGTCTGCCAGCGCAGCAGATAGACGATGTCGGCCGCCTCGTGCGGGCGGCCGCGCACCACCTCGGCCTCGATCATGCGCCCGAGATAGCGCGCCTCCACGCGGCGCACCGCCTCGGGCAGCGGCAGCAGCGGCTGCGCGAGAGCAGGGGCGGAGAGCAGCAAAAGAAGCGGCAGGTGGCGGCGGAACATGGCCCTTCCTCGATCCCCGATCCTGAACGGCGCTTGAACGGCGCGGTTCCGGCCGGGTTCAACGGGGATGGGGCAAGAGCGGCCCGCGTTCAACCTCCGAAGGGGACATGCCATGACGACCCGCAAGACCGCCCTCGCCGCGCTCGGCCTCGCCGCGCTGCTCGCAGCACCCGCCGCCGCGCAGGTGCCCATCGGCAGCCTCGCACCCGGCGGCGTGACCATCCAGGGCCAGGTGACCGACGTGTTCGGCAACCGCTTCGTGATGCAGGACCAGACCGGCCGCATGCTCGTGGATGGCGGCCCGGCGCGGCACCAGCGCCTCGACATCCGTTCGGGCGAGCGCCTGACGGTGACCGGCCGGATGGAGGAGAACGGCTTCCGCGCCGAGACCATCCGCCGCGAGGACGGGCGCGAGATCGCCATCGCCCGCCCGCCCGGCAAGCCGCACCGCCACGAGCGGGGGCCGGACCGCCGCGGCCCCGCGCGCCACGCCGCCGCCATCGCGCCCGAGGCCGCGACCCGCGCCGTGGAGGCCGCGGGCTATCGCGCGCAGGGCGCGCCGCAGCGGCACGAGCGCCACTACGAGGTGATCGCGCTCAACCCGCGCGGCGAGCGCGTGCTGGTGCGCGTCGATTTCGAGGGCCGCGTCTTCCGCGAGACCTGGGACCGCGGCCGCGGCTTCGACATCCGCCCCGAGGAGGCGGAGGCGCGGCGCCTCGCCGAGGCCGCGGGCTTCCGCCTCACCGGCGGGATGCAGGCGCGCCCGCGCCACTACGAGGTGGAGGCGGTGCGCGCCGACGGGCAGCGCGTGCGGCTGCACGTGCATGCGGAAGGCGTGCGCCACGTCGAAATCCTCCGCTGAGCCCCCGAAGGTGGCGCCGGCCCTTTGGCGCCACCCCTTCCGATGCAGGAGAGCAGGATGCGCCGCCGCCCCAAGCTGTTGATGCTCGCCGGCCTGACGGGCCTCGCCCTGCTCGCCGCGGCCGCGACGGGCCGCCTGCCCGCGACCACGCCCGCCGCCGGCCCCGAGACCATCGCGCCGCAGCGCCGCGACGTGGCGCGCACCGTCACCGCCACGGCCGAACTCCTGCCCGCGCGGGAGGTGGAGGTGGGCGCGCAGGTCTCGGGCCAGTTGAGCCGCCTGCTCGTCACCGAGGGCGACCGCGTGGAGGCCGGCCAGCTTCTCGCCGAGATCGACCCGCGCCGCGCGGCCGCCGAGGTGCTGCGGACCGAGGCGGCGCTGGCCGCGCTGGAAGCCGAAATCCGCATCGCCGCCGAGCAGGCCGCGATCGCCGCCCGCCAGCACGAGCGCCTCGCCCGGCTCGGCGTGCGCGGGGTGAGCGCGCCCGCCGCGATCGAGGACGCCGCCTCGCAGCGCACCATCGCCGAGGCGCGGCTGCATGTGCTGGAAGCCCAGCAGCGCCAGGCCGAGGCGGCGCTGGAGACGGCGCAGCTCAACCTGCAGAACACGCGCATCCTCGCCCCCATCGCGGGCACGGTGACGCAGATCATCGCCCGCCAGGGCCAGGTGCTGAACGCGACCAACACCGCGCCGCTGATCCTGCGCCTTGCCGACCTCTCGGAGATGCGGCTCCGCGCGGAGCTCTCGGAGGGCGATGTCTGGCGGGTCAGCCCCGGCCAGCCCGCCTGGTTCACCGTGATCGGCGCGGGCGAGCGCCGCTGGGAGGGCAGGCTCGAGGCGATCCAGCCCGAGGCGGTGCCGAACCGCGACACGGTGTTCTTCCACGGCCATTTCGTCGTGCCCAACGCCGATGGCGCGCTGCGCAGCCGCATGACCGCGCAGGTCTTCTTCCTGCTGGAGGAGAGCCGCGGCGCGCTCGCCCTGCCGCTCGCCGCGCTGCGCGGCGCGGGGCGGCGCGGGCGCGAGGATGCGGTGGCTGTGCTGCAGCCCGATGGGCGCTTCGCCTGGCAGGCCGTGCGCCTCGGCGCGCGCGACGAGGTGCATGTGGCGATCCTGGAGGGGATCGGGCCGGACGCCCGCGTCGCGCCGCGCGCGGAGCGCGTGCGATGAGCGCCGCGCCCATCCTGCGCCTCTCGGGTGTGACGCGCGTCTTCGGCGAGGGCGAGGCCGCGGTGACGGTGCTGCGCGGCATCGACCTCGAGATCGCCGCGGGCGAGTTCGTCGCCATCGTCGGGCAGTCGGGCTCCGGCAAGTCCACGCTGATGAACATCATGGCGGCGCTCGATCGCCCGAGCGAGGGCAGCGTGCGCTTTCGCGGGCAGGAGACGGGCGCGCTCGGCCTTGCGGAGCGCGCGCAGTTCCGGCGCGCGCATTTCGGCTTCGTCTTCCAACGCTATCACCTGATCCCCGCGCTGACGGCGCTCGAGAACGTGGAGATCCCCGCTCTCTACGGCGGCGCGCCGGGGCCGGCGCGGCGCGCCCGCGCGGCGCGCCTGCTCGACCGACTGGGCCTTGCGGATCGCGCCCATCACCGGCCCGGCGAGCTCTCGGGCGGCCAGCAGCAGCGCGTCGCGATCGCCCGCGCCCTGATGAACGACCCCGAGATCGTCTTCGCCGACGAACCCACCGGCGCTCTGGACAGCGAGAGCGGCCGGGCGGTGATGACGCTCATGCGCGCCATGCACGCCGAGGGGCGCACGGTGGTGATGGTGACGCATGACGCGGCGCTGGCCCGCGCGGCGGATCGCATCGTCACGCTGCACGACGGGCGCGTGGTCTCCGACGAGGTGCTGCGGCCGCGTTCGGCGCCGGAAGCCCTACATGCCCCGCGCCCGGCGCCCGCCGGCGCGCCGCCGGCGCTCGGCGCGGCGCTGACCATGGCCTGGCGCGCGCTCGGCGCGCGGCGGCTGCGCAGCCTGCTCACCATGCTCGGCATCCTGATCGGCGTCGCCTCGGTGGTGGCGATGATGGCGATCGGCGCCGGCGCGCGCGAGCAGGTGCTCGCCTCCATCCGCGCCATGGGCACGGATCTGATCGAGGTGAAGCGCGGCGCGCGCAACGTGCGCGGCGGCGAGGAGACGGTGCGAACCCTCCTCCCCGGCGACCTCGCCGCCATCGCGCGGCTGCCCGAGGTGCTGGCCGCCATCCCCGAGACCAACCGCGCCTTTCCCGTTCGCGCGGGCGAGGTGGACCACCGCGTGACGGTGGTGGCCACGGGCGCCGACTTTCCGCGCGTGCGCGACTGGCGGCCGGTCAGCGGGCGCTTCTTCGAGCGGGAGCACGAGGAGCGCCACGCCCTCGTCGCGGCCATCGGCTGGCGGGCCTGGCGCATCCTCTTCCCGGACGGGCGCGATCCGGTCGGCGAATACATCCGCATCGGCAACACGCCCTTCCAGGTCATCGCGCTGATGGAGCGCAAGGGCGTGGTCACGGGCGGCGGCCGGCACGACCGCGACGAGCAGATCTGGGTGCCCTCCACCACGGGGGCGAGCCGCCTGCTCGGGCACGTGCATGTCGCGGACATCGTCGCGCGCATCCGGCCCGAGGCCGATCTCGCCGCGGCGGAACGGAACATCCACCGCCTGCTGCTGGAGCGTCACGGCCAGGAGGATTTCCACCTGCGCAACATGAGCGCGGCCATCGCGCAGGCGGAGCAGACGCAATCCTCCTTCGCGCTGCTGCTCGGCTCCGTCGCCGCCATCTCGCTGCTGGTGGGCGGGATCGGGGTGATGAACATCATGCTGGTGAGCGTGACGGAACGCACCGCCGAGATCGGTCTGCGCACGGCGGTGGGCGCGCGGCCGGCGGATGTGACGCTGCAGTTCCTGATCGAATCCGCCTGCCTCTGCCTCGCGGGCGGGGTGCTGGGCGTGGCGCTCGGGGTGGGGGCGAGCCTCGCCCTGCCCCATCTCGCCCCGGGCTTCGCCAGCGTGCTGACGCCGGAGCCCGTGCTGCTCGCGCTGCTCTGCGCGCTGGGCTGCGGGCTGGTCTTCGGCATTGCGCCGGCGCGGCGCGCGGCGAGGCTCGATCCGGTGGGGGCGCTGGCGGGGCCGTGAGACGTCCGGCGTCACCGCCGCCCGTCCCAACGCTCCCGCGCGCGCATCGTCTCCTCCCAGACATCGCGGAACAGCGCGGCCAGCGCGGCGTTGTCGAGCGGCTGGCGCGTCGCGCCCATCTCCCTCAGCCAGGCCTGCGGCCCGGGTTCCTCCAGGATGGCGGTGACCTCCGCATGCAGGCGCGCGATCACGGCGGGCGGCGTTCCGGCCGGCGCGAAGAGGGCGTTGAAGGCCAGGCCGTCGAAGGCGAAGCCGGATTCCCGCAGCGTCGGCACATCGGGCCAGCCGGGCAGGCGCTCGGTCGTCGTCACGGCCAGGGCGCGCAGCCGGCCCGCGCGCAGCAGGGGCAGATAGGCCGGCAGCGGCCCGAGGCTGATCTCGACCGCGCCAGCCTCCAGGTCCAGCAGCAGCGGGGCGGAACCGCGATAGACCACGGGGGCCACCGGCCCCTCGGCGGCCACGCCCAGCGCGCGGCAGAGGCTGTCATCCGCCCCGCCCGCCCCCAGCACGCCGCAGCGCAGCGGGCGGGAGGCGTGGCGGATGAGGCCGAGCAGCTCGGCCAGATCCCGCGCCGGCAGGGCGGGGTGCGCCACGAGAATTCCCGGCAGCTCCGCCACATGGGCCACCGGGGCGAGGCTGATGTTCGGGTTGAAGCGCGGGCTGGGCGCGTTCGCCGCCATGACGACGATCCCGCTGCCGTGCAGCAGCAGCGTGCGCCCATCCGCCGGCGCGCGCGCGGCGGCCTGCGCGGCGAGGAGGCCCCCCTCGCCCGGCCGGTTCTCCACCCGCACCTCCACCCCGAGTCGCGGCGCCAGGCGCTCGGCCAGCATGCGGGCGAGCTGATCGCTCACGCCGCCCTCGGAGTAGGGAACGAGGATGGTCACCGCCTCGCCCCGCGCCGCCGGTTGCGCGAAGGCCACGCGCAGGGAGGGCGCGGCCGTCAGGGCAGCGAGCAGCAGCCTCCGCGGCAGGGTCATGGGCATCTGTCCGAGCGTCCCGAAGCGGGGCGAGCCTGCCAGAGCCCGGCCCGCGCGGATAGGCACCCCTGCCCGGCCGCTACTCGCCGCGCCGGCTGAAGCCGAGATCCCGCCAGGCCATGCGCGCGAGCAGCAGCAGCGCGGCCGCCTCCTCGTCCTCCGCCTCGGCCATCCGGGGCATCGCCTCCATCACCCCGCGCCCGAGCTCCGCGGCCTCGGCGAGCGCGAAGAGGGCGAGCAGCCCGGGCCCGCCCCGGTGCGGCGCCACGGCGCCGGTGAGGAGATCGGCCCAGGCCGGAACCGGCGTGGGCCCGGCCGAGCGCCAGAAGGCGAGCACGGCGGCCACCGGCGGCTCTCGCCCCAGCCCCGCCCAGCAGAGGTGCAGCACTGCCATCGCCCCCTCGGCCGTGAAGCGCGGCGGCCAGCCCTTGGCCCAGCCGAGGCGGCCCGAGGCGCGATCCAGCTCCAGCCAGTCGGCCGGAAGGCGCCAGGGGCCGAAGCGCGCGCGCCGCAGCAGGGAAAGCGCGTCCTCGCGCAGCGCCGCCCAGCGCGGATCGGGGAGCTCGCGCTCCAGCCCGGCCAGCGCGGCGAAGGGGATGCCGCCCGCGGCGACCACCGCGCGGGTGGCGTTGGCGAAGCCGCCCGCCGCCGGCAGCAGCAGCATCGGGCCCGGCGGGGGCAGCAGGCAGCGGTGCAGCACCTCGCGCGCCATCTCCTGGCCGAGCCGCCGATAGCCCGCCTCGCGCCAGTCGCGCCCGGCCTCGCACAGCGCCCAGGCGGCCAGCAGATCGGCCTGGCTCGCGTTGTTCAAATCGAGAAGGGCGCGGTGCGCGCCCTCTTCGTGACGCCAGACCCAGAGCCGGTCTTCCGGCCGCGCGAGCGCCTGGCGGGACCAGGAGAGGATGCGCGCGAAGCCCGCCCGGTCCTCGGCCCGATGCGCCGCGAGCAGCCCCACGGCCTGCAGGAAGGAATCGGTGACGGAGGGCCGGCCTGTGACCCGCATGCGCCCCTGGGGGTCGAGGAAGCGCCGGCGCACCCATTCCCAATCCGCCTGGGGGCCGGGCGCCGGCGCGGCGGCGGCGCGTCCGGCCAGCCCCGCGGCGAGGGCCGCGGGCGGGAGCGATCGGCGGCCGAGACGCGACATGAATCCATGGTTGCACGCGCCCCGCCCCCGCGCCACCGCCGCCGCGCCTCGGCACGCCCTGCGCAGCGCGGCCGTTGCGGCGCTTCATGCCGCCCCATAAGATTTCGCGCACGGAGGGGCGAGCGGGCCGCCCGACGCCTGGGGTTGATGCGCCGCAAGGCCCGGCAGGCCGGGCCCGCTAAGCTCCGGGACGGCGCGCCCCCGAAAGGGCGGAGCGCGGTGTGGCGGCAGAGAGGCTGGGGATGACGGGCGGCGGCGAGGAGCGAGACGACGGCGCGCCGGCCCGCCCCATCCGTCGGCGGGCGCTGTTCGCGGCCCCTCTTGTTCTGGCCGCTCCGCCCGGCTTCGCCGCCCCGGCCGGGCTGCTGGATGCGGCGCGCCGGGCGGGAAGGCTGCGCGTGGCGCTCACCCCCGCCCTGCGCAGCCTGCCGCGCCCCCCGGCCCCGCCCAAAGCCCCCGCCCGCGACCTGCTGAGCGAGGCGCTGGCCCCGCGCCTCGCCGGGCTGATCAACCTGCGCGCCGAGATCGAGCAGACCCGCCTGCCCGGCGAAGCGATCGAGTGGCTGGCCCAGGGCCTCGTGGACGTCGCCCTGCCCATCGCCCTGACCCGCCCGGCCGCCCGGGAGGTGATGTTCGCCCGGCCCCATCTCGTGACCGACCTCGTGGTGCTCGCCCCGCGCGGCGAGCGCCAGCGCCGCCGCCTCGCGGAATGGACGGGCGTCCCGCTCGCCGGGCGCGCCCGGCTGCTGGAGGCGCTGGCCGATCTCGGCCAGCCGACGGAGCTGATCAGCCTGCTTCCCGCGGAAACCCCCGAGGCGCTGGAGGAGGCGCTGCTGCGCGGCGAGGCCTATGGCGCGCTGACCACCGCCGTCGAGGCCCGCGCCCTGCAGGACCGCAACCCGAGCCGGGGCTGGATCATCCGCACCGTGCTCGCCACCCAGCCCTATGCGGCCGCCACCGCCTTCGGCGAGCACGACCTGCGGCGCGCGCTCGACCAGGCGGTGATGCTGGCGCTGGAGGAGGGGGTGGTGGCCGGGCTCTTCCGGGAGGCCTATGGGCTGCCCTTCCCGCCCCTGCCGGAGGAGCACTGAGCATGGCCGCCCTGGCCCGCCGCGCGGCGCTGCTCGGCGCCCTGGCCCTGGGGGCGGGGCGGCCCGCCCGCGCCAGCCTCCCGCCCAGCGTCTCGGTCCTGACCTGGACCGCCGTCTCCCTGCCCGCCTTCCGCGAGAGCTTCGCGCGTCATCTGCGCGCCACCGGCGTGGCGGTGCGGCATGTGCACCTGCCCTGGGCGGAGTATCTCGAGGCCCTGCCCGAGGCGCTGCGCCGGCCGGACGGGCCGGACATCGCCTGGGTCTCGGATTCCTGGCTGCCCGAACTCGTCGTCTCGGGCCTCGTCGCCCCGCTCGAGGATCTTCCGGGGCTGGCGGAATCGGCCCGCGAGCAGGATCCCGAGTGCCAGGCGGCGCTCCGCTTCCGCGGCCGGCTCTACGGGCTGCCCTATTACAGGGATTCGCTCGGCCTCTTCGTCAATCTGGACATGCTGCGCGAGGCCGGGTTCCGCGCGCCGCCGACGCGCTGGGAGGAACTGGTGCAGCAGGCCCGCACCCTGCGCGCGCGCGGCCTCTCGGCCCGGCCCCTGATCATGCCCCTCTCGGCCGAGCCCTGGCTGCTCGAACTCGTCACCGCCTTCGCCTACAGCCTGGGCGGCGGCTTCATCGGCGCGCGGGGCGAGCCGATCATGACCGACGACCGGCGCGGCATCGTCCCGGCGCTGACGCTGCTGCAGGCGCTGATTCATGACCACCGCATCCTGCCCTCCGAGGCGCTGCGGATGACGGAGGCGCAATGCGCGGCGGCGCTGGGCGAGGGCCGGCACGCCTTCGCCGTGCTGCCCACCTACCGGCTGGACTGGCTGCGCCAGCCGCTGAACGCGCCGGTTGCCGCCAGCATCCGCCTCGCCCCGCTGCCCTTCGGTGGCGAGGCGACGGGCCCGGCGAGCTGCGGCTGGGTGCGGCTGCAATGCCTCTCCGTGGTCGCGCGCTCCGAGCCGGGGCGGGAGCGCCGCGCCGCGCGGCTCCTGGAGCGCCTGGGCGGGCGCGACGCCTCGGGCGCCTACGACACGGCGCGCCGGCTTTTCCTGCAGCACGGCCTGCCCTTCTGCGCCCTGCCCCTGCGGCAGGATCCCGAGGTGCTGGAATGGGGGTGTGGCACGGAGCAGACGGAACGGGTGCATGACCACATCCTCGCCACCACCCGGCTCAAGGACACGATCGCGCCCGGCGCGGCGCTGTGGCAGACCATGACGGACCCGCTCTGGCGGCGCGTCGCCGCGGGGGCCCTGACCCCCGCCCAGGCCGCCGAGGCCGCCGAGGCGGCCTGGCGGCAGATCTGCGACGCCTGCGGGCCGCGCCCATGAGCCCCTGCCGGCGCAGCCTCCTCCTCGCCGGGCTGGGCCTCGGCGCAGCGTTCCGCCCGGCCGCTGCGCGCGACGGGGCCTGGGCCCGGGTGCGCGCGGCGGGCCAGATCCTGATGGGGGTGGAGGTGGAGGAGACGGGCCTCTGCGCGCGCGATGCGGACGGGCAGCTCGACGGCTATCTGATCGCGCTCGGCCAGGGGCTGGCCCAGGGGCTGGGCGTGCGGCCGCTCTTCGTCGAGAGCGTTGCGGGCCAGCGCCTCGCGGCGCTGCGCGCCGGCGCCTTCGACCTGCTGCTCTCCTCCCCGCCGCTGGGGCGGGAGGCGCTGCGGCTCGCCATGTTCAGCCCGGCCTATGCGCGGGTGGAGTGGCGGGTGCTGCTGCCGGAGGCCATGGTCCGGGCCGGGCCGATGGCCTGGGCGGGCGCGGTTCTGGCCGCGCCGGCGGGGCTGACCACGCTCTGGATCCAGCGCCAGCTCGCCTGGGCAGGGGTGCGGCTGCACCCCGTCCCGCATTGGCAGACGGCGCAGGCCGCGATCCAGGCGGGACTCTGCCAGGGCGCCGTGCTGTCGGACCTCATGGCCGATAAGCTGCGGGAGCGCCTGCCCGACCTGACCACGGGGCCCGGGCTCGAATCCGCCCTGATCGGGGCGGCGGTGCGCTGGGGGGAGCACGATCTTCTGGCGGCGGTGGAGATGCAGTTGCGCCTGCTGCGCCGGCGCGGGGTGCTGGACATCCTCTCGCAGCATTTCCTCGGCCGGCGCGCGCCGCGGGAGGCCTTCGAATGATACGGGCGGCATCACATGCCGCCCCTATCGCGCGCAGGGTTGGCGGGCACCCATCGAAGCTTTGTTCGATGGGACCCGGTGTGGCGGCTGCGCGCCAGGACAAGGGCATACCGGCGGCCGCGCCGCAGCGTCAGCCGTCCATGCAAGGGGCCGCTGCCATGAGGGCCGCGCCCCCCGATCCCCGCCGTCGCGCGCTGCTGCTGGGCGGGCTGGCGCTGCTGCCCGCCCCGGCGCTGCGCGCGCGCGAGCCCTCGGGGGCGCTCGCGCGCATCCTCGCTGTCGGCCAGTTGCGCGCCGGGGTGTGGTTCGACAATCCGCCCTGGGGAATGCTGGACATGTGGGGCGCGCCGGACGGCTTCGAGGTGGCGCTGCTGCGCCGTCTCGCCGCGGCGCTCTCCGTGCGGCTCGACCTGGTGGGGCTCGAGCCGGAGAACCGGCTGCCCGCGCTGGAGCTGGGCCGGGTGGACATGCTGGGCGCGGGCATCCCCTATGATCCCAGCGTGCTGGGCCGGCTGGCGCTGGCCAGGCCGCATGGCTGGCTCGCCGCCGTCATGGCCGCGCGCGAGGGCGAAGCGCCGGCGGGCTTCGAGGCGCTGCGCGGCCGGCGCGTTGCCGTTCCGGCGGGCGCGCTGCTCGCCGAAGTCACGGCGCGCGCCGTGCCGGCGGGCACGGAGGTGCTCTTCCTCTCGGACCCCTGGCAATGCCTCGCCGCCGTTGCAGAACGCGACGCGGATGGCGCTGCGGTTCAGGATGCGGTGCTGCGCCAGCACCTGCTCGACCATCCCGAGAGCCCCTTGCGCGAGGCCTTCGTGATCCGCCGCTGGCGCATCGCGCTGGCCCTGCCCCGCGGCGAGCCGGATTTCCTGCATTTCGTGAACGGCTTCCTGCGGGTGGAGGAGGCCGCGGGCGGGCTGGCGGAGCTGCACCGCATCTATTTCCGCGGGGCGGAGACGGGCATCGGGGCCACACCGTGATGCGGCGGGCTACGCGGCATCGAGAGGGGGCGGCGCCGCCCGGATCAGCGCCCGCCGCGCGGCTCCATCAGGCGCCGCCGCACCGAGGCGAAGGCGCTTTCCGCATCCAGGTCGGCGCGCACATAACCCACCCCGGCGGCCGGCTCCTGCGGGTTGGCGAGGGCGGTGGCGCCGGTCACCGGATCCTCGTTGGGCTGGGTGGCGATGATCTCGGTCAGCGGGCCTTCGCTCATGCCGTCCCGCCAGCGTTGGCGCCAGACGCTGACGCTGCCGCCGCGCACCTGCTCGGGCCAGGTCGTGGTCTGCAGCGGCGGGCCGAGCGCGGCGCCGGCCTGGCGGAACACCTCGGCCACGCTGAGCCGCTGCTCGAGCGGCTGGAAGGCCTCGATCCGCACCACGCGGTGCCCGCGCTGCGGGTCGTTCAGCAGATGGACGCGGATATTGGCGCAGGCGAGGGGCGCGCCGCGCGGCAGGCAGTCGTCGTCGGTCGGCACGGCGACGATCAGCCGCGTCAGCCCATCGGGCGGCAAATCCGCCTCCTGCTCGATGGAAAGCCCGGCGGCGCGCAGCACCTCCACCGCCTCGCTGCGGGACATGTCGAGGTCAATCTCGCGCGCGGCGGCCAGCACGGGCAGGGCGAGACCCTGTCCGGCGGGGGCGGCGGTCTGGGGCCGCGGCGCGCCCGCGGAAAGGCCGAGGGCGGCGAGGGCGGCGAGGACAAGGGGCCGGAGGCGGCGCATGGACGGGGAACTCCATCGGGGGGCGGGGCGGCTGCGCCCCGCCATTTGCTGGAATATATGCACCCCGCGTGCCAGGGCCGCCTTCATCCGGATCAAATCCATGCAGGCGATGCAGGGCCGCCCCGCGGGGCGTGCGCCCCATGCCGCTGAGCCGCCGCACCGCCCTGGCCGGCGGCGCGGCCGGCGCGCTGGCCTGGCCTGAGCCGGCGGGCGCCCTGGGCTCCGACGAGCAGGACTGGGCGGAGTTCCGCCAGCGCTTCCTCCTGCCCGAGGGCCGGGTGGTGGACACGGGCAACCGGAACGTCTCCCACTCCGAGGGCCAGGGCTGGGCGCTGCTGGCCGCCCAGCGCGCCAATGACCAGCCCTCCTTCAACCGCATCCTCTCCTGGACGCTGGCCAATCTCCGCCGCCCCTCGGACAGCCTGCACGCCTGGCGCTGGGCGCCCGACAGCACGCCGCCGGTGACCGACATCAACAACGCGAGCGACGGCGATCTCTTCATCGCCTGGGCGCTGGTGGAGGCCGCCGAGCGCTGGAACCAGCCGGAGCTGATGCGCCGCGGCCTCGCCATCGCGCGGGATCTGCAGCGCGCCTGCTTCTTCAACCTCGGCCGGCGCTGGTTCTTCCTGCCCGGCGCCTACGGCTTCCGCAACGCGAGCCGGGTGGTGCTGAACCTCTCCTACTACGCGCTGCCGGCCTTTCACGCCCTGGGGCGGCTGACGCGCGACGCGGCCTGGACGCGCATCGAGGCCGATGGCCTGGCGCTGCTGCAGGAGGCGCGCTACGGCCGCTGGGGCCTGCCGCCGGACTGGCTGGAGATCGACCTGCAGACCGAGCGCCTGAGCGTGGCGCGCAACTGGCCGCCGCGCTTTTCCTTCGACGCGGTGCGCATCCCGCTCTACCTGTGCTGGGGCGGCTCGGCCCGGCATGTGGCGGTGCAGGCCAGCGTGGAGTTCTGGATGCACATGGAAGGCCGGCCCATCCCGGCCTGGACGGATTTCCGCGGCGACCAGCTCGCGCCCTATCCGGCGAATGCGGGGATTGCGAGCGTGGCGCAGCTCGCCCGCGCCGCGCGGGAGGGGCGGGGCGCGCCGGGGCTCATGCCCCGCCTCTCCGCGGCGACGGATTACTAGGCTCAGGACTCATTGTCCGAGCCAGAAGATGACGATGGCGGCGAGTGTGATGGCGCCGAAGAAGGTGGTGGCGCAGCGGTCGTAGCGGGTGGCGATGCGGCGCCAGTCCTTGAGGCGGCCGAAGGCGATCTCGATGCGGTGGCGCTGGCGGTAGAGCGCCTTGTCGTAGGGGATGGGCTGCTTGCGGTTCTTCTTGGGGGGGATGCAGGCGGCGATGCCACGCTCGGCGAGGGCGGTGCGGAACGGGTTGCTGTCATAGCCGCGGTCGGCGATCAGCTCGCGCGCGGGTGGGAGTAGCGGGGCGAGGATGTTGGCGCCCTTTTGGTCGTTCA
>NZ_AUDH01000013.1 GCF_000425365.1 Rubritepida flocculans DSM 14296
AGTGCCACAGTTTCATCCACGGCGGGTCGGGACCGCCGGTGGGTAACTGATACGGGCGGCGAAGCGGCGGTTAAGGCTTCGGAAAGAATCCGGCGCGAAGCTTGGGGCCCCGCCCGGAGGAATGCCCATGTCGCCCTCGCCCGACGCCGCGATCTTCGCCGCGCTGGCCGCGGAGGCTCCGCCCGCGCCCAATGCGGCCGATCTCGCGCTCGAACTGACGGAGGAGGTGCGCGCGCTGACGCGGCTTCTGCGCGAGGCGACGGAGACGCTGCGCGCCCCGCCTGCGCCCGGCTCGGCCGCGCGGCTTGCGGGGCTGCTCGCCGCCGCGGAGGAGACGGCGCAGCGCCAGGGCGAGGCGACCCTCGCCCTGCTGCGCCAGTTGGGCGCGCGGCGCAGCGCGGCCTAGCGCCGCCCGTATCAGTTACCCACCGGCGGTCCCGACCCGCCGTGGATGAAACTGTGGCACTATGGTTTGGGTGGTGGCGAGGTCGGCATGCCGATGGTGCGCCAGAGCCCGCATGTCAGTTTCTGTCTAGCGCGGCCTAGCGCCGCCCGTATCAGTTACCCACCGGCGGTCCCGACCCGCCGTGGATGAAACTGTGGCACTATGGTTTGGGTGGTGGCGAGGTCGGCATGCCGATGGTGCGCCAGAGCCCGCATGTCAGTTTCTGTCTAGCGCGGCCTAGCGCCGCCCGTATCAGTTACCCACCGGCGGTCCCGACCCGCCGTGGATGAAACTGTGGCACTATGGTTTGGGTGGTGGCGAGGTCGGCATGCCGATGGTGCGCCAGAGCCCGCATGTCAGTTTCTGTCTAGTCCGCCTGGATGCGGTGCTCGCGCACCACCGCGCCCCATTTCGCGATCTCGCGCTCGAGGAAGTCGCGCAGATGCGCCGCATCGCCCAGCACCACGCGGGCCTGCTGCGCCTCGGTCACGGTGCGCATCACCCGCTCCTCGCGGAAGCTCTCGGTCAGCGCCGCGGCCATGCGCTGCACCACGGGCGCGGGCGTGCCGCGCGGGGCGAAGACGCCCCACCAGGCCTCCGCCTCGAGGCCCGGGAATCCGCTCTCCGCGGCGGTGGGCACATCGCGCAGCGCAGGCAGGCGCTCGGGGCCGAACTGGACGATGGGGCGCAGATTGCCCGCGGCGATCTGCGGCGCCACCAGCGCGGCGCTGCCGATCATCATCTCCACATGCCCCGCCACCGTGTCGTTCACCGCAAGGCCGCCGCCGCGATAGGGCAGATGCGCCATGCGCACGCCGGCGCGCGCGGCGAGCAGGATCATGGTCAGATGGCCGATGGTGCCGTTGCCCGTGCTCGCGTAGTTGATCGCATCGGGCCGCGCGCGCGCGGCGGCCAGCACATCGGCGAGGCTGCGGTAGGGCTTGTCCTGACGGGTCGCGATCACATAGGGCGCGCCGCCGATCAGCAGCACGGGGTCGAGGTCGTTCGTCAGGTTGAAGGGCAGGTTGGGCAGCAGCGCGGGCAGGGTGGCGTGGCTGTCGAAGGTCAGCAGCCAGGTCTGGCCGTCGTTGCGCGCCTGGGCCACCGCCTGGGTGCCGAGGCTGCCGGCCGCGCCGCTGCGGTTCTCCACCACCACGGGCACGCCCAGGCGCTGCGTCAGCCCCGGCGCGGCGAGGCGCGCCACCGCGTCCGTGCTGCCGCCGGCCGCGAAGGGCACGATGATGCGGATGGGCCCCGAGGGCCAGGACTGCGCCCTGCCGGGGCCCGCAAGGGCGAAAGGCGCGGCGAGGGCGGCGCCGAGCGCGGCGCGGCGGGTGGTGGTCACGCGTTTTCCTCCTGGCGGGGGGCGGGCCCCGCATGCTTCGCGCCGCATGTGATCACCGCCCGCGCGCGCCGGCAAGCGAGGGGCCGGCCGCGCCCCGAGGCGAGGGCGCGGCAGGCGAGCGCCTACCCCTCCTCGCCGCGCAGCCGAGGGTGCGGCACGCTGCGCGGCGCGCCGCCGCCGGGGCGGGTGATGGGGATGCTGCGCACCTTGGCCTCCGGCATCGGGCGCTGCAGGTCGATGTGCAGCAGCCCGTTGTCCAGGAAGGCGCCCTCCACCTCGATGCCCTCGGCCAGCACGAAGGCGCGCTGGAACTGGCGCGCGGCGATGCCGCGATGCAGGAAGACGCGCCCCTCGCCCTCCTCGCGCTGCCGGCCGCGGATGACGAGCTGGTTGTCCTCCTGCGTGATGGCCAGATCCTCCATGGCGAAGCCCGCCACCGCGAGGGTGATGCGCAGCCGGTTCGCCCCCGTCTGCTCGATGTTGTAGGGCGGATAGCCGTCGGCGTTCTTCTGCACGCGGTCGAGCATCTGCTCGAGATGGTCGAAGCCGAGGAAGAGCGGCGAGCCGAACACCGAGGAGCGGGACATGCGGGGCCTCCTGAGGGCAGCGAGCCGGGCGCGCCCCGAAGCAGCGCGCCCGGCGCAGAATTGGCCCGCATGCCGCACCGTTGCAAGGCTCGGCCCCGCGCCCTAACTCCGCGCCGCCATGAGCGACGCGCCCCTGCCCATCCTGATCGTCCCGGATCCGCGCCTGCGCCAGAAGGCCCGCCCCGTGGGCGAGGGGGACGGCGATGCGGTGCGCGAACTCGCCCCGCGCATGCTCGCCACCATGTACGCCGCGCCGGGCATCGGCCTCGCCGCACCGCAGGTGGGGGTGGGGCTGCGCCTCGTCGTGCTCGATGTGGGCCCGCGCGAGAAGCCCGAGCCCATGGTGCTGGTGAACCCCGAGATCGTAGCCGCGAGCACGGAGCGCGCGGTGCGCGAGGAGGGCTGCCTCTCCCTGCCCGGCCAGTTCGCGGATGTGGAGCGGCCCGCGCGCGTGCGCGTGCGCTGGCGCGAGCTCGACGGAACGCGGCGGGAGATGGAGGCGGAGGGGCTGCTCGGCGTCTGCCTGCAGCACGAGATCGACCACCTCGACGGCGTGCTTTTCGTGGACCACCTCTCGGCGCTCAAGCGCAACATGCTGCTGCGCAAGCTCGCCAAGGAGCAGCGCGCGAAGGCGCGGGCGGAGTGAGCGCGCGCGCCGGCTCGCCCCGCCTGCGCCTCGCCTTCATGGGCAGCCCCGGCTTCGCCGTGCCGGCGCTGCGCGCCCTGCACGCGGCGGGGCACGAGATCGCGGCCGTCTATTGCCAGCCGCCGCGCCCCGCCGGCCGCGGGCAGCGCGAGACCCCCTGCCCCGTCCACGCCGCCGCGCTGGAGCTCGGCCTTGCAGTGCGCACCCCCGCCCGGCTGCGCCGCGCGGCGGAGGAGCATGCCGCCTTCGCCGCGCTCGGCCTCGATGCGGCGGTGGTGGCGGCCTATGGGCTGATCCTGCCGCCCCCCATGCTGGAGGCCCCGCGGCGCGGCTGCCTCAACATCCATGCCTCGCTGCTGCCGCGCTGGCGCGGCGCGGCGCCCATCCAGGCCGCCATCCTGCACGGCGACGCCGAGAGCGGCGTCACCATCATGCGCATGGACGAGGGGCTCGACACCGGCCCCATGCTGCTGCGCGAGTCCATCGCCCTGCCGCCCCGCGCCACCACGCCCTGGCTGCATGACCGCCTGGCCGAGATGGGCGCGCGGCTGATCCTGCGCGCGCTCGAGGAGGATCCGCCCGCCATCCCGCAGCCGGAGGCCGGCGTGACCCATGCGCCCAAGCTGAGCAAGGCCGATGGCCGGCTCGACTGGTCGCGCCCGGCGGAGGAGCTCGATCGGCGCATCCGCGCGATGAATCCCTGGCCCGGAGCCTGGTTCGAGCAGGGCGGCGAGGCCTGGCGCGTCTGGGAGGCCGAGCCCCTGGCCGGAGAGGGCGGGCCGCCCGGCCTCGTTCTGCCCGGCGCGCCGCTCACCATCGGCTGCGGCGCGGGGGCGCTGCGCCTGATCCGGCTGCAGCGCCCGGGGCGCGCGGCGATGGAGGCCGAGGCCTTCCTGCGCGGCACGCCGCTGCCGCCCGGCACGCGGCTGGGCTGATGCCGGGCTATGCGCTGCTCGTCGAGTATCACGGCGCGGGCCTTGTGGGCTGGCAGCGCCAGCCCGACGGGCTCTCGGTGCAGGAGGCCATCGAGACCGCCGCCGCCCCGCTGAACGGCGGGGTCGCGCCGCTCGCCACCGCCGCGGGCCGGACGGATTCGGGCGTGCATGCGGAAGGCCAGGTGGTGCATCTCGAGATCGCGAAGCCCCTGCCCCTCGCGCGGCTGCGCGCCGCGCTCGACTTCCACACCCGCCCGCACCGCATCGCCATCCGCGCCGCCTGCCTCGCGCCCGAGGGATGGTCGCCGCGCTTCTCGGCGCGGATGCGCCACTACCGCTACCGCATCCTCAACCGCCCGGCGAAGCCCGCGCTGGAGGAGGGGCGGGTGTGGCACGTGCCACAGAAGCTGGACGCGGAGGCGATGCACCGCGCCGCCCAGCGCCTGCTGGGCCGGCATGACTTCTCGGCCTATCGCGCCGCCTCCTGCCAGGCCGAGCACGCGGTGCGCACGCTGAGCCTGCTCGAGGTGCGGCGCGCGGGCGAGGAGCTCCACATCCGCGCCAGCGCGCGCAGCTTCCTGCACCACCAGGTGCGCAACCTGGTGGGCACGCTGGTCGAGGTGGGGCTGGGCCGGCGCGGGGAGGAATGGCCGCGCGCCGTGCTGGAGGGGCGCGACCGCCGCGCCGCCGGGCAGACCGCGCCGCCCGAGGGCCTCACCTTCCTCGGCGTGGACTACGACCCGCCCCTGCCATGGGAGGCATGAGCCGCCCGCCCCACCGGCCCCCAACGCGGCGTGCCGCGTTGTGTGGTGGCGACCCGGCGGGCGCGATAGGTCCGGCGCAGCCGCCGGCCGTATCAGCTTCCCGCGATGCGCGCCGTGAAGCCCCCGATGAACAGGCCGAGCACCAGGTCGAGCAGCACGAACATCACCGCCGTCGGCCCCGCCACGGCCAGGGCCGCGCGCGCGACGAACCACTCGAGCCAGAGCGCATAGCCCAGCGCCACCAGCCCCAGCCCGTTGCCCAGCCAGTTCGGCAGGCCGAGCAGCGGCGGCAGCATCAGCGCCAGCAGCAGCAGATACTGCACGAGGTTGCACCAGTTCCAGGCCGCGATGAAATGCGGCCAATGCGCGCCGCGCTGCGCCTGCTCGGCCAGCAGCTTCGAGGCGAGCGCATACCCCGCCCAGGAGACGACATACCCCACCAGCTCCGCCGCGAGCGCGATGATCAGCCCGTTGCGCGGCTCGCCCTGCAGGGACCAGGAGAGCAGGCGCAGGCCCAGGAAGGCGGGAAGGCAGATCAGCGCGGCGCGGAAGGAGAAGCGCGCCGTCTCGATGTCGGGCGCGAGCAGCGCGAGCCCCTCCGGCCGGCCGCGCGCCAGCAGCAGCGCCGCGGCCAGGCCGTTGGGGATGCTCGGCGTCACCCGAGGCACTCCTCGAGGATCGCGCGATAGACGCCCGCGAGGGTGCGGAGGTTCTCCACCGAGGCGCGCTCGTCCACCTGGTGGCCGGTGGCGCCGACATCGCCGAACTCGGCCACCGGACAATAGGCGCGGATGAACCGCGCATCCGAGGTGCCGCCGCCCGCGTTCAGCTCCGGCTCCTCGCCGGTGGTGCGGCGGATGGCGCGGATCAGCGCCTCCACGAAGGGGCCGGGCTCGGTGAGGAAGGGGGCGGCGTTGCTCTCGATCTCGATGTCGTAGCGGCAGCCCGCGGCGCGCAGCGCGGCATGGAGGCGCTCGGTCAGGCTCTCGCGCGTGTGCAGGTCGTTGAAGCGGATGTTGAGCATGGCCCGCGCGGTGGCGGGGATCACGTTCGCCGCCCTGTTGCCGACGTCGAAGCCCGTCACCTGCAGAGTGGAGGGCGGGAAGAACTCCGTGCCCTGGTCGAGGGGCGCGGCGATGAGCGGGGCGAGGGCGGCCATCAGCCGGTGCACCGGGTTGTCGGCCTTCTGCGGCAGGGCGCTGTGGCCCTGCTTGCCGTGCACCGCGATGCGCGCGGTGAGCGAGCCGCGCCGGCCGATGCGGATCACATCGCCCACGCGCGCGAAGCTGCTCGGCTCACCCACCAGGGCCATGTCGGGCAGCAGGCCGCGCTCGGCGAGCCAGGGCATGACGCGCGCCACGCCGTCCACGCTGCGCGCCTCCTCATCGCCCGTGATCAGCAGGCTGATGCTGCCCGGATGGTCGGGGTGCGCGGCGAGATAATCCTTGAGCCCGGCGAGGAAGGCCGCCACGCCGCCCTTCATGTCGTTCGCACCGCGGCCGTAGAGCCAGCCCTCGCGCACCACGCCGGCGAAGGGGTCGTCGGTCCATTGCGAAGGGTCGCCGGGCGGGACCACATCGGTGTGGCCGCAATACATGAAATGGGGCGAGCCGCTGCCGCGCCGCGCCCAGAGATTGTCCACCCGCCACTCCTCCGGGCCGAAGACCAGGCGCTCGCAGGCGAAGCCGAGGGATTCGAGGAAGCGCTGCACCACATCGAGCGCGCCGTGATCCGCCGGCGTGACGGAGGGGCAGCGGATCAGCGCCTGCGCGAGCGGGATCGGGTCGGTCGGCGCGAGGGGATCAGTCACGCAGCAGCTCGTTGATCGCGGTCTTGGCGCGGGTCTGCGCGTCCACGCGCTTGACGATCACGGCGCAGTAGAGCGAGGGGCCGGGCGAGCCGTCGGGCAGCGGCTTGCCGGGCAGGGAGCCGGGCACCACCACCGAATAGGCCGGCACGCGGCCCATGAAGACCTCGCCCGTCGCGCGGTCCACGATCTTCGTGGTGGCGCTGAGGAAGACGCCCATGGAGAGCACGCTGCCCTTCTCGACGATCACGCCCTCCACCACCTCGCTGCGCGCGCCGATGAAGCAGTCGTCCTCGATGATGACGGGGTTGGCCTGCAGGGGCTCCAGCACGCCGCCGATCCCCACGCCGCCCGAGAGATGCACGTTGCGCCCGATCTGCGCGCAGGAGCCGACGGTGGCCCAGGTGTCCACCATCGTCCCCTCGCCCACATAGGCGCCGAGATTCACGAAGGAGGGCATGAGCACCACGTTCGGCGCGATGTAGGCCGAGCGGCGGGCGATGGCGCCCGGCACGGCGCGGAAGCCCGCGGCCTTGAAGCGCGCCGCGTCCCAGCCCGCCCATTTCAGCGGCACCTTGTCGTAGGCGCCGGCGGCGGTGGCCATGGGCGCGCTGTCCTCCAGCCGGAAGGAGAGCAGCACCGCCTGCTTCAGCCACTGGTTCACCACCCAGCCCTGCGGCGTGGGTTCGGCGACGCGCGCCGCGCCGCGGTCGAGCAGGTCGAGGGCGGCCTCGATGGCCTCGCGGTCCGCGCCCTTCGTCGCGGGGGAGAGGCTGTCGCGCCGCGCCCAGAGGGCTTCGATGGTGGCTTGCAGGGACATCAGACAAGCGGCTCCTGAATCGCGCCGCGTGATTCGCAGCGGGGCGAGGGCGAGTCAATCAGCCCTGCTCGAGCTCCGAATCCCAGTAGAGGTAGTCGCGCCAGCTCTCGTGCAGGTGGTTGGGCGGGAAGGCGCGGCCATTCTCCTGCAGCTCCCAGCTCGTGGGCTGGCGGGGCTCCTGGCGGGGCAGCATGTTGCACTCGCGCGGCAGGCGGCTGCCCTTGCGCAGATTGCAGGGCCCGCAGGCGGCCACGACATTCTGCCAGGAGGTGCGCCCCCCGCGCGAGCGCGGGATCACATGGTCGAAGGTGAGCTCCTGCGCGGGCTTCGCCTCGCCGCAGTACTGGCACTCGAAACGGTCGCGCAGGAAGACGTTGAAGCGCGTGAAGGCGGGGCGGCGCGCGGCGGGGATGTAGTCGCGCAGCGCGATGACCGAGGGCAGCCGCAGCGAGAAGGAGGGCGAGCGCACCTCCGTCTCGTATTCGCTCAGCACCGAAACGCGCTCCAGCACCACGGCCTTCACCGCATCCTGCCAGGACCACACCGAGAGCGGGAAATAGGAGAGCGGACGGAAATCCGCGTTCAGCACCAGGGCGGGGAAGCCGCCGGGGCCGGAGACCTGGGGGATGAGACTGCCGTCGGGCAAGCGAAGCTCCTCCACGTCTGGCGCGGCAGGAACCCCGGATGCCGGGAGCGGCGCGCTCCCGAGTCGGTTCGCCGCCACAACTGCATGGCCTGCATGACAGGCTTGCCGCAGCGCCGCAAGCCGTCGCGTGGTCGCCGGAGGCGGATTCACGGGCACGTCACGAAACCCTTGCGCGCCCGGCATGACGGCGCGACCAAGGGGCGATGGCCGCGCACACCACCCGCTTCGCGCCCTCGCCCACGGGGCTGCTGCACCTCGGCCACGCGCATGCCGCGCTTTTCGCGGCGCGGCACGGGGCGCGGCTGCTGCTGCGCATCGAGGACATCGACGCCACGCGCTGCCGCCCCGAATTCGCCGAGGCCATCCTCGAGGATCTCGCCTGGCTCGGCCTCGGCTGGGAGGCGCCGGTGCGCGTGCAGTCCCGCCACATTGGCGAGTACGCCGCGGTGCTGCAGGCTCTCGCCGCGCGCGGGCTGCTCTATCCGTGCTTCTGCACGCGCGCCGACATCGCCGCCGCCATCGCCGCCCAGCACGGGCCCGCGGCCGTCTATCCCGGCACCTGCCGCGGCCTCGATCCGGGGCGCGCCGCCCGGCGCGTGGCGGCGGGCGAGCCCCATGCGCTGCGCCTTGACGTGGCGCGCGCGCTGGCCGAGACGGGCCCCCTCGCCTTCACCGACCTCATCCACGGCCCGCGCCGCTGCGACCCGCTCGCCCAGGGCGATGTGGTGCTGGCCCGCAAGGATGTGCCGGCGAGCTACCATCTCTGCGCGACGCATGACGACGCGCTGCAGGGCGTCACGCTCGTCACGCGCGGGGAGGATCTGCTGCCCGCCACCGACATCCAGCGCCTGCTGCAGGCGCTGATGGGCTGGCCCGAGCCGCTCTATGCCCATCACGCCCTGATCCGGGGCCCGGAGGGCGAGCGGCTCGCCAAGCGGGCCGGGGCGCCCGCGCTGCGCGCCCTTCGCGAGGCGGGGCTGAGCCCCGCGCAGGTGCGCGCCATGGCCGGCTTCCCCGATGCCGCGTAGCCTCGCGCCGTGACGCCCCGCACCGCCGGCCTGCTGCTGCTGATGCTCACCACGCTGGGCTGGGGCTCCAACTGGCCCCTGCTCAAGCTGCTGCTGGCCGAGATGCCGCCGCTCGCCGCGCGCTCCTACGCCGCCTTCCTGGGCGCGGCGGCGCTCGGGCTGCTGGCGCTGGCGCGCGGCGAGAGCCTCGCCATCCCGCGCGCGCTGTGGGGGCGGACGATGCTGTTCGCCGCGCTCAACGTCACGGCCTGGATGGGGCTGACGACGGTGGCGCTGCTCTGGCTCTCGGCGGCGGAGGGGGCGATCATCGCCTACACCATGCCGGTCTGGGCGGCGCTGCTGGCCTGGGCGCTGCTGGGCGAGCGGCTGGGGGCCGCGCGCATCGCCGCGCTCGGCTTCGGCGGGCTCGGCGTGGCGCTGCTCGTGCTCGGCCAGCCCCTGGCGCTCGGTCCCGGGAAATGGCTGGGGGCGGCGATGGTGCTGGGCGCGGCGGTGGCCTTCGCGCTGGGCGCGGTCCTGGCCAAGCGCCGGCCGCTCGCCCTGCCGCCCAACGCCTCGGTGGCCTGGCAGCTCTTCCTCGGCTGCGCGCCGCTCGCGCTGCTCTCGCTGCTGCTGGAGGCGCCGCGCTGGGGCGCGCTCTCGGCCACGGCCTGGTTCTGCTTCGTCTGGATGGCGCTGGTCCCGCTCGCCATGGCCTATGTCTGCTGGTTCGCCGCGCTGCGCCGCCTGCCCGCGGGCACGGCGGCGCTGGGCACGCTGTTCGTGCCGGTGATCGGCACGGCGGGCGCGGCGCTGCTGCTGGGCGAGGCTCTGGGCTGGCGGCAGGCCGCGGCGCTGGGCTGCATCCTGGCGGGGGTGGCGCTCGCCGTGCGCGCGGGCGAGGCGCGCGCGCCATGAGCCCGCGCGCGGCGGGGGTGGCGCTGCTGCTCTTCACCTCCTTCGGCTGGGGCTCCACCTGGCCGGTGCTGAAGCTCGTCTTCGCCGAAATCCCGCCCTTCTCGGCCCGGGCGCTCACGGCCTATCTCGCCTGCCTGCTGCTGCTGGCGGCCGCCCGGCTGCGCGGCGAGGCGCTGTGGCCGCCGCGCGCCGTCTGGCCGCGGCTGCCGCTTGCGGCCTTTCTCAACGTCACCTGCTGGATGGCGCCGACGACGCTCGCGCTGCTGTATCTCACGGCCGCCGAGATCGCCATCGTCGCGGCCATCATGCCCGTCTGGGCCACGCTGCTCGGCGCGCTGCTGCTGCGCGAGGCGCTCACGCCCGCGCGGCTGCTCGCGCTGCTGCTCGGGCTCGGCGGGGTGCTGGCGCTCTTCGCCGGCGAGGCGCGCGCCCCCGGGGCGGGCCAGCTTCCGGGCGTGCTGCTGATGCTCTGCGCCACCTTCCTCTTCGCGCTGGGCGCGGTGCTGATGAAGCGCGCGCCGCTCGCCCTGCCGCCGGTCGCCGCCATCTTCTGGCAGATGAGCCTCGGCTGCCTGCCGCTGCCGCTGGCCGCCCTCGCGCTCGAGGCGCCGGCGTGGCAGGAGGTGACGCGCACGGGATGGCTCGCCGTGCTCTGGATGGTCATGGTGCCGATTTCCTCCTGCTACCTCGCCTGGTTCGCCGCGCTGCGGCGCCTGCCCGCCTCCGCCGCGGCGCTCGGAACCCTGCTTTCGCCCGTCATCGGCGTGGCCGCCGCCGCGCTGATGCTGGGCGAGCCGGTGGGCGGGCGCGAGCTCGCCGCGCTGGCGATGACGGGCGCGGCCATCCTCATCGCCGCGCGCGCCGGCGGGGGCCGGGCATGAGCGCGCCCCCGCTGATCCGCCTGCTGCCGGGGCGCGACCGCCGGGTGAAGGCGGGCCACCCCTGGGCCTTCTCGAACGAGGTGGCGATGACGCCCGCCGCCCGCGCCCTGCCGCCGGGCAGCACCGTGCGGCTCGAGGGCGATGACGGCGTGCGCCACGGGCTGTGGCACTTCAACCCGCACAGCCTGATCGCGCTGCGCCTTCTGGACCGCGACGCCGAGGCGCGCATCGACGCCGCCTGGTTCGCGCGCCGCATCGAGGCGGCGATGGCGCTGCGCGCGCGGCTCGGCCTCGGCGCGCATCACCGCCTCGTCCATGCCGAGGCGGACGGGCTGCCGGGCCTGATCCTCGACCGCTACGGCGACGCCATCGCGCTGCAGGCCAACACCGCGGGCATGGAGGCCGCCACGCCGCTGATCCTCGAGGCGCTGCGGGGGCTGCTCGCGCCCCGGGCCGTCGCGGCGCGCAACGACGCGGCGGTGCGCGCGCTCGAGGGCCTCGACCAGCACGCGCGGCTGCTGCACGGCGCCGAGGCGCGCGCAAGGGTGGAGGAGGGCGGCCTCGCCTTCGAGGTGGACCTGCTCGGCGGGCAGAAGACGGGCTGGTTCCACGACCAGCGCGAGAACCGCCGGCGCGTCGCCGCCCTCGCCGCGGGCGAGACGATGCTCGACGCCTTCTGCCACACCGGCGGCTTCGGCCTGGTGGCGGCCCGGGCGGGCGCCCGCCAGGTCACGCTGCTCGACCGTTCGGAGCACGCCCTCGCCCTCGCCAGGGAGAGCGCGCGCGCGAACGGCCTCGCCGGGCGGGTGGAGGCGCTGCGCGGCGAGGCGATGGAGGCGCTGGAGCGCATGGCGGCCGAGGGCCGCCGCTTCGGCGTGGTGGTGGCCGACCCGCCCGCCTTCGCCAAGGCGCGCAAGGACATCCCGGCCGCGCTGCGGGCCTATCAGCGCCTCGCGCGGCTGGCCGCGCAGGTCACCGCGCCGGGGGGCGTGCTCTTCCTCGCCTCCTGCTCGCACCATGTGGGGCCGGGCGAGTTCCTGGACGCGGCGGCGCAGGGGCTCTGGCGCGCGCGGCGCGAGGCGCGGCTGCTCTGGAGCGGCGGGGCGGGGCCGGACCATCCCGTGCACCCGCTGCTGCCGGAGAGCGCCTATCTCAAGGCGATGCTCTTTGCGCTGGACTGAGCCGTGACGCGCCACGCCGCCTATCGCGCGAGCCTCTACCGCGCGGGCGCGGTGGCGGTGCGGGTGGGGCGGCGCAGCGCCTCGGCCGATCGCTGGCTGCTGCGGCATGGCGCGGCCCAGGGAGTCTTCCTCACCGCCTGGAACCCGCTCTCGCGCCCCATGCCGGGGCGCTGGAACGCGCGCGCCATGGCGGCGCTGCGCCGCGCCCTCGGCCCCGCAGCGCATGAGACAGGCGAGGGCGCGCTGGGCCGCTGGCGCGAGGCGATGCTGCTGGCCGCCCTCTCCCGCACCGCCGCGCGGCGCCTCGCCCGGCGCTTCCGCCAGGCGGCCGTGGTGCTCGTCCCGCGCGGCCGGCCCGCGCGGCTGCTCTACATCGCCGGGCCGCGGGCCAGCCCCGCGCCCCATGCCCCTGCGTAGAGTTCCCATGCGTAGTTTTCCGAGGTTGCGGCGCGCCGGGCCCGGGCGGAGATTCAGGCCCGGACATTGGCTGCATCGGGATCGGTTTCATGAGCGAACACGCCCCCCACCGCTTCGTGGACGACTACCTGCTCTACCTGCTGGCGCGGGCCTCCCACACGATCTCGGCCGAGTTCCACGCCTCGCTGCGCCGCGCCGGCCTCACCGTGCCGGTCTGGCGGGTGCTGGCCAGCCTCTCGGGCGCCGAGCCGCAGACCGTGACCGGCCTCGCCGACGCCTGCCTGCTGCAGCAGCCCACCATGACCAAGCTGCTCGACCGGATGGTGCGCGACGGGCTGGTGCGCCGCCTGCCCGACCCCAGGGACCGCCGGGTGGTCCGCATCGAGCTCACCCCCAAGGGGCAGGAGCTGGTGAAGGAGCCGCTGGAGGCCGCCAAGCGGCACGAGGCGCAGGTGATCCAGCGCTTCCCTCAGCTCGACGCCGAGGCCTTCAAGGCCCTGCTGCGCGAGATGATCGTCCGCCCCGCCCGCCCGCGCCGGGCGCTGGCGGCCTGAGGCGTGCCCGATCCGGGGCGGCTCGGCGGCTGGGTGCTGATCGCCGCCACCGTCGCGGCTGTGGTGCAGATCCTGGTCCTCGTCTTCCGCTGAGGGCGGGGCCGGCGCCGCGAGCATTCCGGACCGTCCCGATCTGCGCTATCGCCCGGGCGTGAGCGCGACCCGGCCCGACTTCCTCGACCATGACCGCCCGCCGGTGCCCGATCTCGTGGTGCCGCGCGGCGTCAACCCCTTCCACCTGCGGCGCAAGCCGGTGCGCGGGCGGCTGGTGCGGCTCGGCCCGCTGGCCGAGGCGCTGCTCACCCGCCACGACCATCCCGAGCCGGTGACGCGGCTGCAGGGCGAGGCGCTGGCGCTGACCGCGGGCCTCGCCTCGGCGCTGAAATACCAGGGCAGCTTCTCGCTGCAGGCCAAGGGCGATGGCCCCGTGCCCATGCTGCTGGCCGACTGCACCCACACCGGGGCGCTGCGCGGCTATGCCCGGGTGGAGGCGGAGAAGCTCGCCCGCTACGGCCGCAACCCCTCGCCGCGGGCGCTGCTCGGCAAGGGCTACCTAGCCTTCACCTGCGACCAGGGGCCGCAGATGGACCGCTACCAGGGCATCGTCGCCATCGAGGGGGCGGATCTGGCGGAGATGACGGGCAGCTATTTCGCCGCCTCCGAGCAGCTGCGCGCCTTCGTCCGCCTCGCCTGCGCGCGCGGGCCGGAGGGCTGGCGCGCCGCCGCCTTCCTGATGGAGCGCGTGGCCGGCGAGGGCGGCGTGGGCCCCGAGCTGGACGAGGCGGCGCAGGAGGAGGCCTGGACCACCGCCCTCGCGCTGGCCCACACCCTGACGGCCGAGGAGATGCTGGACGACGCGCTGCCGCCCGAGCGGCTGCTGCACCGCCTGTTCCACGAGGAGGGGCTGGCGCTGGATCAGCCCCGCGCGCTCGCCTATGGCTGCCGCTGCTCGCGCTCGCGCCTCGCGGGCGTGCTGGAGGGTTTCCCGCCGGAGGATCTCGACCACATGGCCGAGGACGGGACGATCACCATGACCTGCGAGTTCTGCAACCACGATTTCCGCTTCGCCCGCGAGGGGCTGCGCGGCGCGCCCGGGGGGGCGGCATGAGCGCGACGGCCCCGCCCGCGCGCCGTCTGGCGCGAGACGATGCCTCCGCGCACCTTCTGGCGCGACGCACCCTCCTGCTCGCCCCGGCCGTGCTGGCCGCCTGCGCGAGCCCCCCGCCCCGGCTGGAGGGGCCGCCCATCGGCTACCGCCACCTCACCCCCATCGCGCTCGATGTGGCGCAGGTGGAGATCGACGAGCGCACGCCCAACGCCGGCCCCGGCGATGTGGGGCGCGAACTTTCGCCCAGCGCGGCCGAAGCCGTGCGCATCATGGGGCGCGACCGCCTCTCCGCCTTCGGGCGCGAGAACCGCGCGCGCTTCCTCGTGGTGCGCGCCCAGATCCTGCGCGCGCGCAACCCGCGCGGCGGCGGCTATTTCGCGGCCGACCCGGGCGAGCGGCTGGACTGCACCCTGACCGCACGGCTCGAAATCCTGGGCGAGAACGACCGCCGCCTCGGCTTCGCCGAGGCCACCGCCTCGCGCAGCCGCAACGCCGAGAGCACCGCCGAGGGCCGGCGCATCGCCGCCGAATCCCTGCTGCGGCTGACCATGTTCGACCTCAACACCGAGTTCGAGTTCCAGGTGCGGCGCGCGCTGCGCCCCTATCTGGCCCCCTCGGCCGGCGCCGCCCCCCCGCCCGCCGGCGTCCAGCGCGAGGAGCTGCCCCGCACATGAGCCTGACCTTCACGAACCCCGAGGGCGTGCGCGCCCCCGCCTCGCGCTATTCCCATGCCTGCCTGGTCGAGGGGCCGGGGCGGCGCCTCGTGATCTCGGGCCAGGTGGGCCTCGCCCCGGACGGCAGCCTGCCGGCGACCGCGGAGGGGCAGATCCGCCAGTCGCTGGCCAACCTCCGCACCATCCTCGCCGCGCACGGGATGGGCGTGCGCGACCTCGTGAAGATCACCGTGTTCCTGACCGACACGGCGCTGGTGAAGCCCTGGCGCGCGCTGCGCGACGAGGCGCTGGAGGGGCATGCGCCCACCTCCACCCTCCTCATCGTCGCGGGGCTCGCCGATCCGCGCTTTCTCGTGGAGGTCGAGGCGGAGGCGTTCCGGGCGGGCTAGACAGAAACTGACACGCGGGCTCTGGCGCACCATCGGCATGCCGACCTCTCCACCAGCCAAACCATAGTGCCACAGTTTCATCCACGGCGGGTCGGGACCGCCGGTGGGTAACTGATACGGTCGGCATGACATGCCGACCGTATCGCGCGCAGGGTTGGCGTGGCGGCTGCGCGCCAAAACAAAGGCATACCAGCGGCCGCTCCGCCTCCTGAGGAATCCAAATCAGCGGCCGCTGGTATAACAGGGCCGCGCCCATTGATCGGCGCGCGCGGGGCGGGCGAAGCTTCCCTCCCCGGAAGGACACCGCCCATGCGCATCGCCCGCCCCCGCCTCGCCCGCCGCGCCCTGCTCGCCGCGCCGCTGCTGCTTCCAGCCGCCGCCCGCGCCCAGGCCTGGCAGCCCAGCCGCCCATTGCGCCTCATCGTGCCCTTCGCCCCCGGCGGCAGCACCGATGTGGGCGGGCGCATCCTGGCCGAGCGGATGAGCGAGACCATCGGGCAGAGCGTGGTGGTGGAAAACCGCACCGGCGCGGGCGGGGCGGTGGGCATCGAGGCCGCCGCCCGCAGCGCGCCCGACGGGCACACGCTGCTGGTCGCCACCAATGGCGCCTTCACCCTCGCCCCGCATCTGGGGCTCATGCGCGCGGTGGATGTCCGGCGCGAGCTGGTGATGGCCTCCAAGCTCTTCACCACCGACGTGATCCTGGTGGTGAACCCCGCCCTGCCCGTGGGCAGCATCGCCGAGTTCCTGGCCTACGCCCGCGCGCGGCCGGGGCAGCTCAGCTTCGGCACCTCCGGCGTGGGCACGGGCACGCACATCTTCACGGAGCTCTTCATGGCCGAGGCGGGCATCCGCATGGTGCATGTGCCCTATCGCGGCTCGGGCCAGGCCATGGCGGACATCGTGAGCGGCACCATCCAGGTGATGCTGGACCAGCCCGCCTCCGCCCTGCCGCAGGTGCGCCAGGGGCGGCTGCGGGCGCTGGCCACCTCGGGGCCGCGGCGCATCGCCGTGCTGCCCGATCTGCCCACCTTCGCCGAGGCCGGGCTGCCCGGGGCCACCGCCCAGTCCTGGGGCGGGATCGCCCTGCCCGCGGGCAGCCCGCCGGCCGCGGTCGCGCGCATCTCCGAGGCGGTGCGCGAGGCCGTCTCGCACCGCCCCACCGCCGAGCGCATGGCCGCGGCGGGGCTCGATGCCGTGGCCAGCACGCCGGCCGAGATGGAGGCCTTCGTCGCCGCCGAGTTCGAGCGCTGGGGCCGCGTCATCCGCGAGCGGAACATCCGCGTCGAGGGCTGAGCCGGTGGAGGAGTGGCCCCGCCCCCTGCTGGGCAGCGAGAGCCCGCGCTTCTCCGGCCCCGCGAGCTTCTTCCGCCTGCCGCTGCGCCGCGCGGGCCTCGACATCGCGCTGTTCGGCGTGCCCTTCGACGGGGCGACGACGCTTCGCCCCGGCGCGCGGCTCGGCCCGCGCGCGCTGCGCGAGGCCTCGACGCTGATCCGCCCGCGCCACGGGCGCAGCGGCCTCGCGCCCTTCGATCTCTGCCGCGTGGCGGATGCAGGGGATGCGCCGGTGCGCCCCTTCGACATCCCGGCCACCCTCGCGAGCGTGGAGGGCTTCGTGGCAGAGCTCTGCGCCGGCGGCGCCGCGCCGCTGATGGCCGGCGGCGACCATCTGATGAGCCTGCCCGTGCTGCGCGGCCTGGCGCGGGCCGGCGCCGCGCCGCCCCCGCCCTGGGGGATGGTGCATCTCGACGCCCATTCCGACACGGCCGAGAGCTTCCTGGGCGCGCGCTTCACCCATGGCACGCCCTTCCGCCGCGCGGTGGAGGAGGGGCTGCTCGACCCCGCCCGGGTGGTGCAGATCGGCCTGCGCGGCGGGGCCTATGGCCCCGATGACCTGGGCTGGGCGCGCGCGGCCGGGATCACGCTGCTCGACATGCCCGCGGTCGAGGCGCTGGGCGCGGCCGGGCTGGCGGCGCGGGCGCGCGAGGTGGTCGGCGCCGCGCCCTGCTGGGTGAGCTTCGACCTCGACGCGCTGGACCCGGCCTTCGCCCCCGGCACGGGCACGCCCGAATGGGGCGGGCTGACGCCGCGCGAGGTGCTGGGCGTGCTGGACGGGCTGCGCGGCGCGCGGGTGATCGGCGGCGATGTGGTCGAGCTCTCGCCGCCGCATGACCCGGCCGGGGTCAGCGCCCTGGCCGGGGCCACGGTGCTGTTCGAGCTGCTCTGCCTGATCGCGGCGGCGCGGGCGGGGTGATACGGGCGGCATCATACCGGCGGCCGCTGGGATGATGCGATCGCCCGGCTCGGCCCGCGATCAGGCCTTGCGCGCCAGTGTCGGGATTTCCTCGCGCAGCCGGAAGCGCAGGGCGGACCAGGTGTTGTCCAGCGCCACCTGCGTCACCGGCAGCAGCCCGGCCTGGGTCAGCGGCTCCCAGCCATGGTCGCGGTCGAGGTCGGAGCGGATGGGGCCGTTCTTCTTCGGATAGGCCATCCACAGCCGCCCGCCCACGCCGTAGAGGTCGAGCGCGCGCGCGGCCACGCGGGCGAGGGAGGCGCGGTCGGTCGCGAAGGCGAGGATCAGTTCGGGCTCGGAGGCGTTGGTCGCCGGCAGCCCATGCTTGAATCCGGCCGGCGGCTCCAGGACGGAGCAGACCATGCCGGGCTTGAATCCAAGCTTCCGGGGAATGGAAGCCTCGAGCGCGGTGTCAATCAGCGGTCACTCCGGCGGCGCGGGCCACCGGCCCCCAAATGGAATCCTGTGCGCGGATCGTGGCCGCGAGCTCCGTCCGCGTTCCCCCGACAGGGTCCGCGGCCAGGGCGCGCAGCCGCCCGGCCACCGCGGGGTCACGCACCGCCGCGATGGCCGCCGCCTCGAACCGCTTCACCAGCACCTCGGGCAGGCCGCGGGGGCCCATCAGGGCCACCCAGCTTTCCGCCTCGAAGCCCGGGATGGTCTCGCCCACCGCCGGCACCTCCGGCAGCAGCGGCGAGCGCGCGCGGGAGGTGACGGCGAGCGGGCGAACGCGCCCCTCCCGCACCAGTGGCAGTCCGATGACAGCGGACTCGACATAGACCTGGACCCCCCCGCTGATCAATTCCGCGACGGCGCCGTTGCGGCCGCGGTAGTGCAGCATGTCGCAGCGGGCGTTGAGCGTGCGCAGCAGCAGCTCGAGGGTGAGGTGGCTGACCGTTCCGGCCCCGGAAGTGCCGCAACTTCCGGGCCTTGCCTTGAGCAGATCGGCCAGTTCGGAGAGGGTGCGCGGCCCCGCCCCCGGGGGGCCCAGCACCAGCAGCGGGATGCTGGCAAGGCGGCTGATGGGGGTCAGCTCTGCCTGTGGGTCATGGCCGAGCTGCCGGGCGAGGTGCCGGTCGAGGACCAGCAGGCTCGCCGGGACGATTCCGAGCGTGTTGCCGTCCGGCGTGGCGCGGGCGAGGGTCTCGGCGGCCAGGCCGCCCCGCCCGCCGGTGCGGTTCTCCACCTCCACCGGGCGCATCACGCGCTGCGCCAGCCCCTCCGCCACGGCGCGGGCGAGCAGGTCCACCGTGCTGCCCGGCGGGAAGCCGACGAGCAGGCGGATGGGCTCCGCCCCGGCGGGGGGGGCGGCCGGGGGCGGGTTGCCGGCCGGCGGCTGCGGCTGGGCGGCGGCCGCGGCGGCCGCGCCCAGCATCAGCGCGAGAAGCGCGGCATGAATCCTTCGGATCACGGCGATGCCCATCCTCCCCGGCCGGCGTGGGTGGTGCGGCCCAGAGGCCCGGCCGCGCAGAGTCTTGCGCCGCCCGGGCCAGGTCAACCGGGGATTTGCACGCCGAGGGTAACTTTCCGCTGACGAGACATTCGGCATGCGCATGACCGGGCGCGCGATTGACGGCCCCGTGACGCGACGCCTAGAAGCGAGGCCGAGGAAGCAAGGCTGGAGTTCCCGATGCCGGAGTTCCCGATGCCGGGCGCGGTTCCGGTGGTGGCTGGCGACGCCGGCGCGCGGCGCGCGGGGCTGGGCTGCGGCGGGAACCCGGCAGGGAGGCTCAGCCCATGACCGACCCGAGGGAGGCCGGCTTCGTCGGCCGGCGCAGCGACGGAAGCCTGATCCGCCGCCCGCTTTCGCCGCATCTGCAGGTCTATGACATGGCGCAGATGACCAGCGCCCTGTCCATCATGCACCGCATCACGGGCGTGATCTGGTCGGCCGGCACGCTGCTGCTGGTGTGGTGGCTGATGGCCGCCGCCACGGGCGAGGCCGCCTTCGCGGCGGTGCAGTGGTTCCTCGGCTCCTTCCTCGGGCTGCTGCTGCTGTTCGGGCTGACGGCGGCAGGCTGGTACCACACGCTGGCCGGCATCCGGCATCTGATGTGGGATGCCGGGCGCGGCTTCGATCTCCCCTCGGTTTATGCCACGGGGCGCGCGGTGCTGATCGGCACCGCCGTGCTGACCGTGCTGACCTGGGTGCTCCTCCTCCTGTTCTGGAACTGACGCGATGGCGGACGGCAAGACGGTGCATGAGGCGGCGCTGCGCACCCCGCTCGGGCGGGTGCGCGGGCTGGGTTCGGCGAAATCGGGCACGCATCACTGGTGGATGCAGCGCGTCACCTCGCTCGCGCTGCTGCCGCTGACGCTGTGGTTCGTGATCAGCCTGATCGGCCTCGCCGGCGCCTCCTATGCGGAGACGCTGGCCTTCATCGGCGCGCCGGTGAACGCGGTGCTGCTGCTGGCGCTGATCGCCGCCACCTTCCACCACATGGCCGCCGGGCTGCAGGTGGTGGTGGAGGACTATGTGCGGGGCGAGTTGCGGCGCAAGGGGCTGATCCTGCTCATCCAGGGCGGCTCTGCACTGATGGCGCTGGCCTCCGCCTTCGCGGTGCTGCGCATCGCCCTCGCCTCGTGACGGTGGCGGAACGGCATGTGACGCGGCGCCCGGGCGCGCCGAGTATCGGGATGACGCGCCGCGCGGCGGCGCGAGGCGGGACGGACCGGAACGGATGAACGCGATCAGCAAGCCTTCGATGGGCGCCTACCGCATCGTCGATCACACTTATGACGTGGTGGTGGTGGGCGCGGGCGGCGCGGGGCTGCGGGCCACCTTCGGCATGGGCGCCGCGGGCCTCAAGACCGCCTGCATCACCAAGGTGTTCCCGACCCGCAGCCACACCGTGGCGGCGCAGGGCGGCGTCGGCGCCGCACTCGGCAACATGGGCGAGGACGACTGGCGCTGGCACATGTACGACACCGTGAAGGGGTCGGACTGGCTCGGCGACCAGGACGCCATTGAGTACATGTGCCGCGAGGCCATCCCCGCCATCATCGAGCTCGAGCATTTCGGCGTGCCCTTCAGCCGCACCGAGGACGGGCGCATCTACCAGCGCCCCTTCGGCGGCCACATGCAGCACTACGGCAAGACGCCCGCGATGCGCGCCTGCGCCGCGGCCGACCGCACGGGCCACGCCATCCTGCACACGCTCTACCAGCAGAGCCTGAAGCACAACTGCGAGTTCTTCGTGGAGTATTTCGCCCTCGACCTCCTGATGGACGACGAGGGCGTCTGCCGCGGCGTCATCGCCTGGTGCCTGGAGGACGGCTCGATCCATCGCTTCCGCGCGCAGAAGACGGTGCTCGCCACCGGGGGCTACGGCCGCGCCTGGTTCTCCTGCACCTCGGCGCACACCTGCACGGGCGATGGCGGCGGCATGGTGCTGCGGGCGGGGCTTCCCCTGCAGGACCAGGAGTTCGTGCAGTTCCACCCCACGGGCATCTACGGCTCGGGCTGCCTCGTCACCGAGGGGGCGCGCGGCGAGGGCGGCTACCTCACCAACTCCGAGGGCGAGCGCTTCATGGAGCGCTACGCCCCCACCGCGAAGGATCTCGCCTCGCGCGACGTGGTCTCGCGCGCCATGTCCATCGAAATCCGCGAGGGGCGCGGCTGCGGCCCGAAAAAGGACCACATCCACCTCCATCTCGAGCATCTGGGCGCCGATCTGCTGCACGAGCGCCTGCCCGGCATCTCCGAGACGGCCAAGATCTTCGCCGGCGTGGACGTGACGAAGGAGCCGATCCCGATGCTCCCCACCGTCCACTACAACATGGGCGGCATCCCCACGAACATCCACACCGAGGTGCTGCGCCCCACGCGCGAGGACGAGGACGCGATCGTGCCCGGCCTGATGGCGGTGGGCGAGGCCGCCTGCGTCTCGGTGCACGGGGCGAACCGGCTGGGCACCAACTCCCTGCTCGACCTCGTGGTGTTCGGCCGCGCGGCCGCGCACCGTGCCGTGGAGACGGTGAAGCCCGGCGCGCCGCAGCCGCCGCTCCCGCCCCGCGCGGGCGAGGCCTCGCTCGACCGCTTCGACCGCGTGCGCCATGCCAAGGGCTCGACCGGGACGGCCGAAATCCGCCTCGAGATGCAGCGCACCATGCAGGACCACGCGGCGGTGTTCCGCACCTCCGCCCTGCTGGCCGAGGGGGTGGAGAAGATGCGCAAGGTGCATGCCGGCCTCTCCGACCTCTGCGTGAACGACCGCAGCCTGATCTGGAACAGCGACCTCGTGGAGGCGCTCGAGCTGCACAACCTCGCCGGCAACGCGATGACCACCATCGTCAGCGCCGAGGCGCGCAAGGAGAGCCGCGGCGCCCACGCCCATGAGGACTACCCCGAGCGCGACGACGCGAACTGGATGAAGCACACCCTCGCCTGGATGGACGAGAAGGGCGAGGTGCGGCTCGACTACCGCGGCGTGAAGATGCGCACGCTGACCAACGAGGTGCAGGTCTTCCCCCCCAAGGCGCGGGTCTATTGAGGAGAGCGGGACCATGGCGACCTTCACCCTTCCCCGCAACTCCGTCGTCGGCGAGGGCAAGACCTTCAAGGCCCCGCCCGGGGCCACGAACGTCAAGGCGTTCAAGATCTACCGCTGGGATCCGGACGGCGACGCGAACCCGCGGCTGGACACCTACGAGGTGGACCTCGACGCCTGCGGGCCGATGGTCCTGGACGCGCTCATCAAGATCAAGAACGAGGTGGACAGCACGCTCACCTTCCGCCGCTCCTGCCGCGAGGGCATCTGCGGCTCCTGCGCGATGAACATCGACGGGCTGAACACGCTCGCCTGCCTCAAGCCCATCGAGGACGTGAAGGGCGATGTGCGCATCCACCCGCTGCCGCACATGCCGGTGGTGAAGGACCTGGTGCCGGATCTCACGCAGATCTACGCGCAGTACCGCTCCATCGAGCCCTGGCTGAAGAGCGACACGCCCCCCCCGCCCGACGAGGAGCGCCGCCAGTCCAAGGAGGAGCGCGCGAAGCTGGACGGGATGTGGGAGTGCATCCTGTGCTTCTGCTGCTCCACCTCCTGCCCCAGCTACTGGTGGAACGGCGACCGCTACCTCGGCCCCGCCGTGCTGCTCGCCGCCTATCGCTGGATCGCCGACTCGCGCGACGAGGCGACGGGCGAGCGCCTCGACCAGCTCGAGGACCCGTTCCGCCTCTACCGCTGCCACACCATCATGAACTGCACGCGGACCTGCCCGAAGGGGCTGAACCCCGCGGAGGCGATCGGCAAGATCAAGCAGCTCATGGTCGAGCGGCAGGGCTAGCGCGCATGGAGCCGGGGGCGGGGCTGGCGGAGTTCCTCCGCGGCCGCCGCGCCCTTCTCTGCTACGGGCTGATGGGCGATGCGGTGGTGCGCCTCGGCCTCGACTACATGGACGCGCACGCCGAATGGCTGGCCGCGCAGGGCGCGCGGCCCGAGGTGCTGAAGGTTCCCACCGCCGACCCCGTGGCCGCCAATGCCGAGCGCCTCGCCGCCGCGCTGAGGGACGGCCCGCCGGGCGCGCTGGTGATCGCGCACAGCAAGGGCGGGGTGGAGGCGCTGGCGGCGCTCGTCGCGCCCGAGACCGCCGCGCGCTGCGCCGCCTTCCTCGCCTTCCAGTCGCCCTTCTACGGCAGCGAGGTGGCGGATCTCGTGACCGAATCCCGCCCGCTGACGGGGCTTGCCCTCGCCACGGCCCGGCTGTTCCGCAGCGGCAGCGGCCAGGGCCTGCGCGACCTCACCACCGCCGCGCGAGCGGCCTGGATGGCCGAGCACGCCGAGGCCGTCCAGCGCCTCGTGCGCAGCCTGCCGGTGGTGACGGTGGCCAGCCATTTCCGCCCGCGGCTGCGCATCGCGCGCGGCCCGCACCTGGCCGCGCTGGCGCTCTGGCTACAGGACAAGGTGGGGCCCAATGACGGGCAGGTGGCCGTCACCTCCGCCCTGCTGCCCGGGGCGCGGCACCTGGTCGAGCAGGGCAGCCACATCGCCCTCGTCACGCGCGGGCCGGGGCAGGACCCGCAGGGTGCGCTGCGGCGCGCGCTGCTCGCCGCGCTGGTGTGATACGGGCGGCATCACATGCCGACCGTATCGCGCGCAGGGTTGGCGTGGCGGCTGCGCGCCAAAACACAGGCATGCCAGCGGCCGCGCGACTGCCGCACGCGTCACGGCAAGCGGCCGCTGGTGTGATACGGGCGGCCGAATGGCCGGACCTATCGCGCACGCCAGGCTGGCGGGCAGCGGCGTGCCGGAACACCGGCATGACGCTTGCCCGACTCCGCCCCCGCGCCACATGGGGGAAGGCGATGCTGCACCTCATCAAGCTCTCGGTCGGCGTGCGGGACGTGGCGCATCTGCGCGCGATCCAGGAGCGCCGGGCGCTGGCCGAGCCGCCGCTGCGCCATCAGACGCGCATGCTGCCCAAGCGGCGCGAGGAGCTGCTGGCGGGCGGCAGCATCTACTGGGTGATCGGGGGCTTCGTGCAGGTGCGCCAGCGCCTGCTGGACGTGATCGAGGACCGCTGGGACGACGGCACGCCCTGCTGCGGCCTGGTGCTGCATCCCGAGCTGGTGCCGGTGGCCGCCCGGGCGCAGAAGCCCTTCCAGGGCTGGCGCTACCTCGCGGCCGAGGACGCGCCGCCCGATCTCGCCGCCGCGCCGGCGGCCGAAGGGCTGGAGGCGCTGCCCCCCGCGCTGCGCGCCGCGCTGCGGGAGGCCTGTCTGATCTGATCAGCCCGGCGCGACGCGCCCCGCCGCCGCCTCCAGCGGCACCTCCTCCTGCGTCCCCGCATCGAGGTCGCGGAACTGCGCCACCCCGCGCGCCGCCTCGCTCTCGCCGATGATGAAGGCGGCGCGCGCGCCCTGCTTGTTGGCGCGCTCCATGCGGCGCTTGAGGTTGCCGCGATAGGCCATCTCCGCCGCCACCCCCGCCGCGCGCAGCCGCTGCAGCAGGGCGAGCGCCACCCCCTCCTCCGCCTCGCTGACCGGGATGACGGCGACGAGGCGCGGCGCGGGCGGCGTGAGGCCGGCGCGCTCCATCAGCATCGCCAGCCGCTCCACCCCCGCCGCCCAGCCGACGCTGGGGGTGGGCGGGCCGCCCATCTCCTCCACGAGGCCGTCATAGCGCCCGCCGCCCATCACCGTGCCCTGCGCGCCCAGCCGCTCCGTCACGAACTCGAAGGCGGTGTGGCTGTAGTAGTCGAGGCCGCGCACGATGCGCGGGTTCTCCCGCCAGGGCAGGCCGAAGGCGTCGAGGTGGCGGCGCAGCGCGTCCCAATGCGCCTGGGCCGCGGGGGTGAGGAAGGCGGCGATGGTCGGCGCCCCGGCCACCAGCGCCTTGTCCTCGGGCTCCTTGCTGTCGATGATCCGCAGCGGGTTCTTCTCGAGGCGCCGGCGGCTGTCCTCGCTGAGCTCGTCGCGGTGCGCGGCGAAATGCGCGATCAGCGCGGCGCGATAGGCCTCGCGGCTCGGCGCGTCGCCCAGCGTGTTCACCTCCAGCACCACGCCGTCCGCCAGGCCGAGCTCGCGGATGATGTGGTGCCCGCAGGCGATCACCTCCGCATCCGCCAGCGGCTCGGCCGCGCCCAGCACCTCCGCGCCGATCTGGTGGAACTGGCGGTAGCGCCCGGCCTGGGGCCGCTCGTAGCGGAACATGGGCCCGGCATAGAACACCTTGCGCGGCAGGGATTGCGTGAGCCCGTTGGAGACGAGGGCGCGGCAGACGCCCGCCGTGTTCTCCGGGCGCAGGGTGATGCTCTCCCCGCCGCGGTCCTCGAAGCTGTACATCTCCTTGGAGACGACGTCGGAGGTCTCGCCCAGCCCGCGGGCGAAGACGCGCGTGTCCTCGAAGATGGGCGTGGCCCATTCCTCGAAGCCGTAGAGCGCGCTGATGCGCCGCGCCGTCTTGATCACCCGGTGGTGGCGGCGGAACTCCTCGCCGATCAGGTCACGGGTGCCGCGCGGCGGCTGGAGCTTGATGGTCGCCATGATGCGGGGCGGGTAGCGCCGCCCGCGGCGGGCGGCAAGGGCGCGCCCCCCTTCAAGGCGCGGCGCGCGCGCGGCAGCATGCGCGGCCCCGCCGCCGAGGAGTCCCGCCTTGCCCGCCCTGCCCTGCCTCGCCCCCGAGAGCGCCGAGGCGCTCCCCATCCATGTCGTCACCCCCGGGGCCTGGGAGGCGCTGCCCGGCGCGGGGCTGGCGCGCGCGAGCGGCTTCGCGGCCAAGCCTGGCGAGCTCGCGCTGCTCACCGACGGCGAAGGGCTGACGGGGGCGATCTTCGGGCGGCCGGAGAGCCATTTCGGCTATGGCGCGCTGGCCACCGCCCTTCCCGCCCGGAGCTGGCGCTTCGCGGAGCCCGCGCCGGAGGGCGCGCTGCTCGGCTTCTGCCTCGGCGCCTACCGCTTCGAGCGGTTCCGCGCGCCCGGCCCGGCGCGCGCGCGCCTCATCCCGCCCGCCGGGCGCGAGGCGGAGCTCGTGGAGGCCGCGGCGATCTGGCGCGTGCGCGACCTGATCAACACGCCCGCCAACCATCTGGGCCCGGCCGAGCTCGCCGCCGCGGTGCAGGCGCTCGGCGCGGAGCACGGCGCGCGCGTGAGCCTGATCGAGGGCGAGGCGCTGGAGCGCGGCTACCCCGCCCTGGCCGCCGTGGGGCGCGGCAGCCCGCGCGCCCCGCGCGTCGCCCTGCTGGAATGGGGCGAGGAGGAGGCCCCGCTGCTCGCGCTCTGCGGCAAGGGGGTGTGCTTCGACACGGGCGGGCTCGACCTCAAGCCCTCCTCCGCCATGCTGCGCATGAAGAAGGACATGGGCGGCGCGGCGGTGATGATCGGCCTCGCCGAGACGCTGATGGCGCTGCGCGCGCCGCTGCGCCTGCTGCTGCTGGTCGGCGCGGTGGAGAACAGCGTCAGCGGCGGCGCCATGCGCCCGCTGGACGTGATCCCCACGCGCAAGGGGCTGACGGTGGAGATCGGCAACACCGACGCCGAGGGCCGGCTGGTGCTGGCCGACCTGCTGGCGCATGCCGCCGAGCGACGCCCGCGCCTGATCCTGGACGCGGCGACGCTGACCGGCGCGGCCCGAGTCGCGCTCGGGCCGGACCTCCCCGCCCTCTTCGCCAATGACGAGGCGCTGGCCGAGTCGCTCCTGGCGGGCGGCCGCGCGGCGGGCGAGCCGCTGTGGCGGCTGCCGCTCCACCCGGGCTACGAGAGCTGGCTGGACAGCGGCGTGGCCGATCTCTCGAACGTGGCGAGCAAGCCCATGGCCGGGGCCATCATCGGGGGGCTGTTCCTCAAGCGCTTCGTTCCGAACGACATTCCGTGGGGACACCTCGACCTGTACGCCTGGAATGACAGCAGCCGGCCCGGCCGGCCCGAGGGCGGAGAGGCCACCGGGCTGCGCGCCCTGCGCCAGGGGGTGCTGGGTCACCTCGGGATGGCGTGACCGTTGGGAAAACGTAACGCCTTTCTCAAGGGTCTCATCACATGAATTTCTTGCAATTCCTCTCCGGATAGGCCCTAATCGGCGGCGATGACATCCCCATCTGTGACGTCGGGAATGTCATCCTCCGCGGCAGGCCGGGCGGCTCCGCGCCGATCTGTCCCGCGGCAAGAAGGAAGGAAGCCATGTCGAACCCCAACAACCCCGATCATCTGGTGGGGGTGCTGCGCGACACCATCGTCGCGCTGGTGCGCCGGGACGGGCCCGACCTCTCCGCACGGCAGCTCGCCGTGTTTCTCACCGTCTATCTCAGCCCGGGGCCGCATACGGTGCGCGGCCTGGCGCAGGAGTTGAACGTCTCCAAGCCCGCCATCACCCGCGCGCTGGACAGGCTGGGCGAGCTCGACCTCGCCCGCCGCAAGGTGGACCCGATGGACCGCCGCTCGGTGCTGGTGCAGCGCACGCTCAAGGGGGCCGTGTTCCTGCGCGACCTGCGCACCACCATGGCCGAGGCGGAGGGCGTGATCAGCGAGATGCCCCTGCCCGAGACCATGGGCGAGGAGCTGGAGCCCTCCGTCCGCTACGCCTGATCAGTAGCCGGCCGCGAAATCCACCAGGTTGATGAGCGGCCGCCCCTCGCGCGCGCGGTGGATGTTCTCCACCACCTGGGGCGCCGCGCTCTCCGGGATGGTGATGCTCGCCGCGTGCGGCCAGACCAGCACGCGCGGATGGCCCCAGAAGGGGTGATCGGCCGGCAGGGGCTCGGGCTCGAACACGTCGAGCGCGGCGGCGGCGATGTGCCCGGAATCGAGGGCGGCCAGCAGATCCTCCGCCACCACATGCCCGCCGCGCGCGGCGTTGATCACGAAGGCCCCGCGCGGCAGCAGGGCGAGGCTGCGCGCGTTGATCACGCCGCGCGTCTCGGGCGTCAGCGGCAGCAGGCAGACCAGGATGTCCGTCCGCGCCAGCATGGCCGAGAGCCCCTCGGCGCCATGGAAGCATTCCACCCCCTCGCGCCGGCGCGGCCTGCGCGTCCAGCCCATCACCGGGAAGCCGAGGGCGCGGAGCGCATCGGCCGCCGCCCCGCCCAGCTCGCCCAGGCCGAGGATGCCCACGCGGCGCTTCGCCGTGTCCGGCGCGGGCAGCTCCTCCCACAGGCGCGCTGCCTGCTGGGCGCGGTATTCCAGGTCCTGCCGGTGGAAGCGCAGCACGTTCAGCAGCACCCACTCTGTCATGCCCTGGGTGAGCCGCGCATCCTTGAGCCGCGCCACCGGCACGCCGGGCGGGGGCCCGGGCGGGCGGAGCAGATGGTCCACCCCCGCGCCCATGGAGACGAGCAGCCGCAGCTTCGGATAGCGGCGCAGCTCCGCCATGTCGTGCTGCGTCCAGCACACGGCGGCCTCGATCTCGGCCGGATCGCCGGCATCGGGGTGGAGGCGGATGTCGAGGCTCGGGTCCACCGCCAGCAGCGCGGCCTTCCAGGCCTGCATGGTCGCGGCCTTGGTGGAGAGCAGAACGGCCATCAGGGCGTGTCCTCGTGGAAGGAGCGGACATAGGCGCGCCAGTCGTCGCGGCGCGTCGCCACCCGCTCCGCGCCGTCGGGCAGCTTCGCGTAGAGGCTCAGCACGCCGCGCGACCAGAGCAGGTCGAAGCGCGCGGGGTCGGCCAGCGCATAGGCGGCGCTGCGGTCGAAGACGCCATCCTTCACCCGCGGCAGCACCTTCGCGATCCACCACCAGCAGCCGACGGCGAGCACCGCCGCGCCCAGGTAGAAATGCACGAGCGCGGTGGCGAGGAAGCTCGACGTCAGGATCAGCGCGGCGGGCCAGATGTTCTCGCCATAGCGATAGACCGGGCTGCCGGGCGAGTTCATCTTGCGGATGTGCACGCCGAGCTTCACCCGCCCCTGGTCCAGCAGGTCGCGCAGGCGTTCCAGCTCCTCGCCCTCCCAGGGGTGTCTCGCCTCAGCCGCTTGCATCTCGTTCCGTCGGGCCCTGTTCCTCGGCGCGCAGCTCGAAGGCGGCGGCCATCAGGGCGCGCGTATAGGGCTCGCGCGGCGCGGAGGTAAGGGCCTCGGCCTCGCCTTCCTCGACGATGCGGCCCGCGCGCATCACCGCGATGCGGTGCGCCATGGCGCGCACCACGCGCAGGTCGTGCGAGATGAAGATGTAGGCCAGCCGATGGCGCGCCTGCAGCTCGCGCAGCAGCTCCACCACCTGCGCCTGCACGCTGACGTCGAGCGCCGAGGTCGGCTCGTCCAGCACCACGAGGCGCGGCTTGAGCACCAGGGCGCGGGCGATGGCGATGCGCTGGCGCTGCCCGCCCGAGAACTCGTGCGGGTAGCGCCCGGCCATGGCGGGATCGAGCCCCACCTCGGCCAGCGCCTCGGCCACCCGCGCCGCGCGCTCGGCCGGCGGCAGCGAGGGCGCGTGCACCGTCAGCCCCTCCCCCACGATCTCGCCCGCGCTCATCCGCGGCGAGAGCGAGCCGTAGGGGTCCTGGAAGACGATCTGCATCCGCGCGCGCAGCGGGCGCAGCGCGGCGCGCGAGAGGCCCTGCAGATCGCGCCCCTCGAAGCGGATCGCGCCCTCGCTGGCCTCCAGCCGCAGCAGGGCGAGGCCGAGCGTGGTCTTGCCCGAGCCGCTCTCGCCCACGAGGCCGAGCGTCTCGCCCTCGCGCACCGAAAGGCGCACGCCGTCCACCGCCTTCACGTATCCCACCGTCCGGCGCAGCAGGCCGCGGCGGATGGGGAAATGGACGCGCACATCCTCGGCGCGCAGCAGCTCCGCCGCCTCGGCGGGCACGGGGGCGGGCCGGCCCTTGGGCTCGGTGGCCAGCAGCATGCGCGTGTAGGGGTGCTCGGGCGCGGCGAAGACGCGCGCCACCCCGCCCTGCTCCACCACCCGCCCGTCCTTCATCACCACCACGCGGTCGGCGTGGCGCTTCACGATGGTGAGGTCATGGGTGATGAGCAGCATCGCCATGGAGAGGCGGCGCTTGAGATCGGCCAGCAGCTCCAGGATCTGCGCCTGGATGGTGACGTCGAGCGCGGTGGTGGGCTCGTCGGCGATGAGCAGCTTCGGATCATTGGCCAGCGCCGCCGCGATCATCACGCGCTGGCGCTGCCCGCCCGAGAGCTGGTGCGGATAGGCGCCGAGCCGCTCCTCCGCATTCGGCAGCCCGGCGCGGCGCAGCTTCTCGATCACCTCCGCGCGCAGCGCCTCGCCGCGCAGGGGGCGGTGCAGCGTGATCGCCTCGCCCACCTGCCGGCCGATCGTGTGCAGCGGGTTGAGCGAGGTCATCGGCTCCTGGAACACCATGCCGGCCACGCCGCCGCGCAGCCGTCGCAGCTCGGCCTCGCCCGCCGTCAGCACCTCCACGCCGTCGAGCGTGATGCGCCCCTCGGGGTTGCTGCCGGCGGCGGAGAGGAGGCGCAGGAGGGAGAGCGCGGTGACGGATTTCCCGCTGCCCGATTCGCCCACCAGCGCCACCGTCTCCCCCGCCTCGACGCGGAAGGAGACGCCCTCCACCACGCGCCGGCCGCGGAAGGCGACGGCGAGGTTCTCGACGCTGAGCAGGCTCATCGCGCGCCTCCGGGCAGCTTGCGCGGGTCGAAGGCGTCGCGCACCGCCTCGCCGATGAAGATCAGCAGCGTCAGCACGCCGCCCAGCACGATGAAGCCGGTGAAGGCGAGCCAGGGGGCCTGGAGGTTGTTCTTCCCCTGGCTCAGCAGCTCGCCCAGCGAAGGCGAGCCGGGCGGCAGCCCGAAGCCCAGGAAGTCGAGCGAGGCGAGCACGGTGACGCTGCCCGAGAGGATGAAGGGCAGGAAGGTGAGGGTGGCCACCATCGCGTTGGGCAGGATGTGGCTCGCCATCAGCCGCGCATCCGAGACGCCGAGCGCGCGCGCCGCGCGCACATAGTCGAGGTTGCGCCCGCGCAGGAACTCCGCGCGCACCACCCCCACCAGCCCCATCCAGGAGAAGAGCAGCAGGAAGACGAGCAGCGTCCAGAAGGAGGGCTCGATCACGGAGGCCAGGATGATGAGCAGGAAGAGCTGCGGCATGCCCGACCAGATCTCGATGAAGCGCTGGAAGAGCAGGTCCGTCAGCCCGCCGTAATAGCCCTGCACCGCCCCCGCCGCGATGCCGATGAGAGAGGCCGCGATGGTCAGCGTGAAGCCGAACAGCACCGAGATGCGGAAGCCGTAGATCACGCGGGCCAGCACGTCGCGCGCCTGGTCGTCGGTGCCGAGCCAGTTGCGCGCGGAGGGCGGCGAGGGCGCGGGGGTGGGCAGGTCCCGCACGATGGTGGCGTGGCTGAAGGGAATGAGCGGCCAGACCATCCAGCCGCCCGCGGCCGCGATGTCGGCCTGGAAGTCGCGGTCCTTCCAGTCGGCGCGGGTGGGCAGCCCGTTCTCCACCACGTCGCTCTCCGCGTACTCGACGAGGATGGGGAAGAACCACCTGCCCTCCACCCGCGCCAGCAGCGGCCGGTCATTTGCGATCACCTCCGCGAAGAGGGTGAGGAGGAAGAGCAGGCCGAAGATCCACAGCGAGACCATGCCGCGCCGGTTCGCGCGGAAATTCGCGAGGCGGCGCTGCGTGATGGGCGAGAGGCTCATGCGCGGGCGAGGCGGAAGCGCAGCGTCTCGCGCGGGGCGGCCGCGAGGCCCGCCCGCATGGCCGCCGCATCGGCGAAGCGGCCGGGCAGGCGCAGCGCCTCCGTCTCCACCACCAGCGCCGCCGGCGCGAGCGGCCAGGGGTCGAGCGTGGCGGCGAAGGGGCCGGTGCGTATCAGCGTGGCGCCCGCGCAGTCGAAGCGCGGCTGGCCCCAGCACAGGCCGAGCGCGATGCCGTCCACGAGCGCGAGCTTCCGCTGCTGCGGGCGCACCTCGGCCTCGCTCACGCCGAGGCGCGCCATGATCCCGGCGCTCCACGCCCTCTCGCGCGCGATGTAGCCCTCCATGGCCGCGCGGCTCTCGGGCGCGGGGGCCATGCGGTTGCCGAGGATGCCCATGCGGTAGATGTGCGTGCCGTGCAGCAGGACGAGCAGCCCCACCCAGAGCCCCCAGTTGGCCAGCGCGGCCTCCACGCCCTTCTCCCACATCGGCACATGCTCCGCGCCCGAAAGGGCGTTGAAGTGGCGCGGCAGGCCGGTCGCCGGGTCGAACTCCGGCGCCTGCTCCCAGGGCATCCAGGCGCAATCGTGCTGGGCGGCGGCGGTGCACACCGCCTCGAAGGGCTCGGGCCGTTCGGCCAGCGCGCGCATGAGCTGCCCCGCGATCAGCGCATGCGCGGGCTGGGGCGTGGCGAGGACGGAGCCATCCTCCTGCGGCCAGAGGATCAAACCGCCTACCTCCTCGCCTCGAAGTCGATCCGCGGATCCACCAGCGTGTAGGTGAAGTCGCTCACGATCTGCATGAGAAGCCCCAGCAGGGTGAAGATGTAGAGCGTGCCGAACATCACCGGATAATCCCGCCGGATCGCTGCCTCGAAGCCGAGCAGGCCGAGCCCGTCCAGCGAGAAGATGATCTCCACCAGCAGCGCGCCGGTGAACAGGATGCCGATGAAGGCCGCCGGGAAGCCCGCAATGATGATGAGCATCGCGTTGCGGAACACATGGCCGTAGAGCACGCGGCGCTCCGTCGCGCCCTTGGCGCGCGCCGTCAGCACATATTGCTTGTTGATCTCCTCGAGGAAGGAGTTCTTGGTCAGCATGGTGAGGCCCGCGAAGCCGCCGATCACCAGCGTCAGCGTGGGCAGGGTGATGTGCCAGGCGTAGTCCAGCGCGCGCTGCCAGAAGGGCCAGGCCTCCGCGCCCGAGCTCGCGAGCCCCCGCAGCGGGAACCATTGCAGGAAGCTGCCGCCGGCGAAGAGCACCACCAGCAGCACGGCGAAGAGGAAGCCCGGGATCGCATAGCCCACCAGCACCACCGCGCTCGTCCAGAGATCGAAGCGCGACCCGTCGCGCACCGCCTTGCGGATGCCGAGCGGAATGGAGATCAGGTAGATGATCAGCGTGGACCACAGCCCGAGCGAGATGGAGACGGGCAGCTTCTCCACCACCAGATCCCACACCGGCCGGTCGCGGAACAGGGAACGGCCGAGGTCGAAGGTGAGATAGCCGCGCAGCATCTCCGCAAGCCGCGCATGCCAGGGCTTGTCGAAGCCGAAGGCGCGCTCGATCTCGGCCACGATGGCGGGATCGAGACCCCGCGCGCCGCGATAGGCGCCGCGCGGCCCCTCCCCGCCCCCGCCACCGGCCGAAAGCCCGGGCTGCTGGGGCGGACGCACCTCGCCAGGCCCCTCGCCCGTCAGCCGGCCCATCGTGTCGCCCTCGCCACGCAGCTCGGCCAGCATCTGCTCCACAGGCCCGCCCGGCGCGAACTGGATCACAGCGAAGTTGATGAGGATGATCCCGAGCAGCGTCGGCACCACCAGCAACAACCGCCGCAGCAGATAGGCGGTCACGGGCGGCGATCTCCGGGGCGATGCGCCAGCGGGAGGGCGCCGCCCTCCCGCACCCTCCCGCCGGGGACTTTTGGTCCCCGGACCCCTCGGAACCTTGTGGGATGTGGAGGGAGGGGCGTCACGGATGCGTCTGAGGAGAAGCGCGCGCCATGCCCCTCCCTCCACATCCCACCAACGATCATGGGTCCAGGGAACAAGTTCCCTGGCGGGGGAGCGCGAGGGGGCAGCGCCCCCTCGCCGGTGCAGCCGGCCCGGAGGATCACAGTCCGCGCCGTGCTTCCGCGAGGGCGCGGTCGCGGGTGGGGTCGATCCACCAGGAGTCGAAGCCGAGGCCGTAGCGCGGGTTGCGTTCGGGCCGGCCGAAGCGGTCCCAGAAGGCGATCCAGAAGCGGCGGTTGTGCCATTGCGGGATGACGAAGTGGTGGTGCAGCAGCACGCGGTCCAGCGCGCGGGTGCGGTGGATGAGTTCCTCGCGGTCGGGCGCGGTGATGAGGAGCTCCACGAGTTCGTCGATGACCGGGTCGCAGATGCCGGCCACGTTCTGGCTGCCGTTCTGGCGGGCCTTCTCGCAGGTCCAGTAGTCGCGCTGCTCGTTGCCGGGCGAGAGGGACTGGCCCATCACGTCAACGGTCATGTCGTAGTCGAAGGCGTCGATGCGCACCTGGTATTGCGCGGGGTCCACCGTGCGCACGCGCGCCTCGATGCCCAGGCGCTCCAGCCACTGCACATAGGGCAGGGCGATGCGCTCGAAGCTCGCGCCGTTGAGCAGGATTTCGAAGCTGAAGCGCTGCCCCTGGGCGTTGACGAGGCGCCGGTCGCGCACCGTCCAGCCCGCCTCGCGCAGCAGGGCGAGCGCCCGGCGCGCCCCCTCGCGGTTGTTGCCCGAGCCGTCGGTGACGGGCAGGCGGTGCTCGGTGGTGAAGACGCTCTCCGGGATGCGGCCGCGGAAGCGCTGCAGGATTTCGAGCTCGCGCCCGGTGGGCAGCCCGGAGGAGGCGAGTTCCGAGTTGGAGAAGAAGCTCGTGGTGCGGTTGTAGAGCCCGTTGAAGATGTTGGCGTTCAGCCACTCGAAGTCGAACACCTCGATCAGCGCCTGGCGCACCCGGGCGTCCTGGAACAGCGGGCGGCGGAGGTTCACCACGAAGGCCTGCATGCCGGTGGGCAGTTCGTGGCGGATTTCGTCGCGCCGCACGAGGCCGCGCCGCGCGGCCGGGAAATCGTAGCCGGTGGCCCAGTTGCGCGCGATGTTCTCGGTGCGGAAGTCGATCTGCCCGGCCTTGAAGGCCTCGAAGGCCACCGTCACGTCGCGGAAATACTCGTAACGCATCGCGTCGAAGTTGTGCTGGCCGCGCCGGGTGTTGAGGTCGCGCGCCCAGTAGTCCTCGACGCGGCGGTAGATCACGGTGCGGCCAGGCTCGAATCGCTCCAGGCGATAGGGGCCGGAGCCGAGCGGGATGTCGAGCGAGGGGCGCGCGAACTCCCGCCCCTCCCAGAAATGCCGCGGCAGGATCTGCATCTGGCCGAGGATGAGCGCGAGCTCGCGGTTCTCGTTGGTGCGGAAGCGGAAGGTCACGCGGCGGGGCGATTCGGCGAGAACCTCGCTCACGTCCGACCAGTAGGCGCGGTAGAAGGGCCGCCCCTGGCTGCGCAGCGTGTTGAAGGTGAAGGCCACGTCCTCGGCGGTGATGGGCCGGCCGTCGTGCCAGCGCGCGCCCTCGCGCAGCTCGAAGGAGACGCCCATGCGGTCGGCCGGGAGTTCCACCACCTCCGCCACATGCGCGTATTCGGTGCTCGCCTCGTCGGCGCTCTCCTGCAGCAGCGAGTCGTAGAGGTTGACGAGGCCCACCGCCGGGGTGCCGCGCAGGATGAAGCCGTTGAAGCTGTCGAAGCTGCCGATGGCGGTCAGCGCCACCTCGCCGCCCTTGGGCGCATGCGGGTTCACCCAGGGCCAATGGGCGAAGCCGGGGGGCAACGCCGGCTCGCCCAGCAGCGAGAGGGCGTGGGTGCGGATCGTGCCCTGCCGGGCCATGGCCCGGCCGGAGAAGGCGACGAGGCCCACCCCGGCGGCGAAGAGGTCGCGGCGCTTCATGCCCCTGACATTGGGGGCGCGGGCGCGCGGCGGCAACCGTTTCCGGCGGCGCGGGCGGCTGCTACACCGCCCCCATGCTGGCGCTGACCATGGGCGAGCCCGCCGGGATCGGCCCGGAGATCGCCGCCAAGGCCTGGAGGGCGCTCCGCGCGGGCGGGCCGGCCTTTCTTTTCCTGGGCGATGCGGGGCTGGTCGCGGGGGTTCCCGTGGCGTGCGTCGAATCGGTCGAGCAGGCCGCGCGCGCCTTCCCCACGGCGCTGCCCGTGCTGCACCGCCCCCTGCCCGCCTCCGCCACCCCGGGCCGGCCGAGCCCGGCCACCGCCCCCGCCGTGATCGCCGCCATCGAGGAGGCGGTGGCGCTGGCGAGATCGGGCGCGGTGGGTGCCGTGGTGACCAACCCGATCCAGAAATCCGTGCTGACGGCCGCGGGCTTTCCCCATCCCGGCCACACCGAGTTCCTGGGCGCGCTGGCCGGCACGGGCGTGCCGCCCGTGATGATGCTGGCCTGCCCCGGGCTGCGCGTGGTGCCGGTGACGGTGCATGAGCCGCTGCGCCAGGCCATCGCGCGCCTCACGCCGGGGCTGATCGCGGAGCACGCCCGGGTGGCCCATGCGGCGCTGCGGCGGGATTTCGGCATCGCCGCCCCGCGCCTCGCCGTCGCGGGCCTCAACCCGCACGCGGGCGAGAACGGCACGCTGGGCGACGAGGAGGGCCGCATCGTCGCCCCCGCCATCGCCCTGCTGCGCGCCGAGGGCATCGCGGCCACCGGCCCGCACCCGCCCGACACGCTGTTCACCGCCGCCATGCGCCCGCGCTACGACGCCGCCATCTGCCTCTACCACGACCAGGCGCTCATCCCGGTCAAGACGCTGGACATGGCGGGCGGGGTGAACGTGACGCTCGGGCTCTCCATCATCCGCACCAGCCCCGACCACGGCACCGCGCTCGACATCGCCGGGCGCGGCGTGGCCGGGCCGGAGAGCCTGATCGCCGCGCTGCGCTTCGCCCAGAGCCTCGCAGAGACCCGGAGCCGCACGCCATGAGGCTGTCCGTCAACATCGACCATGTCGCCACGCTGAGGAACGCGCGCGGCGGCGCGCATCCCTGCCCGGTGGCGATGGCGCAACTCTGCCTGGATGCGGGGGCCGAGGGCATCACCTTCCACCTGCGCGAGGACCGCCGCCACATCCGCGACGCCGATGTGCGCCGCCTGCACGCGGAGCTGCGCACGCGCCTCAACTTCGAGATGGCCGCGACCCCGGAGATGGTGGGCATCGCCGAGAGCCTGGCGCGCTCTCCCCGGGGCCTCGCCGCCTGCTGCTTCGTGCCGGAGAAGCGCGAGGAGCTGACCACCGAGGGCGGGCTCGACGTGCTGCGCGCCGGGCCCTTCCTCGCCGAGGCCATCGCGCGCATGGCCGCGCAGGGGACGGAGGTGAGCCTCTTCGTGGAGCCGGACGCGGCGCAGATCGAGGCCGCCGCGCGGCTCGGCGCCAAGGCGGTGGAGCTGCACACCGGCAGCTATGCGGACGCGGCGCCCGAGGCGCGCCCGGCGCTGGTCGCGCGGCTCGCGGAGGGCGCGCGGGTGGCGGCGGGGCTCGGCCTCGCGGTGCATGCGGGGCACGGGCTCTCCTTCGAGACGATCGGGCCCGTGGCGGCGATCCCCGAGATCTGCGAGGTCTCCATCGGGCATTTCCTGGTGGGGGCGGCGCTGGCCGAGGGGTTCCCCGGGGCGGTGGCGCGCATGCGCGGGCTGATCCGGACCGCGCGCGGGGGGTGATCCGGGCGGCCTGCGAGGCCGACCGCGTCCTGCCGGCCGGCACGGCGGTGGCTGTTCACCGCGCGTCAAGCTTTCTCCGCCAGCATGCCGGGATGACCCAGCCGACACAGCCCCCACGCCTCGACCGGACGCCCAAGGCCCAGGCCCGCACACGGCGCTATGCCGAGGCGCAGACGCCGCTGCCGACCTACATCCTGCAGGGCGCGGCGGGGATGCTGTTCATGATGTTCATTTTCTGGCTCGCGGGCTTCGGCTCCTAGGCACGGCTTCGCCGCGCGTCGCCGGGCGGGGCATCGCTCCGGGGCGCGCGAGAACAGGCGCCCGCCGTCACCCCGGGGCATCCGCGCAAGCGGATCGGGCCCCGGGCCCGCGGCGGGCGCCATGCGTTCCGGCAGGACGCCCACCGCACATCCCGGCCGCTCTGGAAGCCCGCGTTGCATTTTGCAGGGCCTTGCCGAAGGCGAGCGGGGGCGCCGCGCGGATCGCGCCAAAAAGCCATGCGAATCAAATTTCTGCGCGCCTGGCATGGCGCCCGGCCTCCGGCGCGGGATTTGCGAGGCGGGGGCCAGGATCGGCCAGAGGAGAGAGCCACCGCCATGACCCCGACCTCGAGCAGCCTGCGCCCCGCCCGGACCCTCAAGGCCCCCGCGCGCACCCGCAAATACGACAACGCCCCGGCCTCGCTCGGCAGCTATCTGGCGCAGGGCGCCATGGGCCTGGGCGCGATGATGTTCATCTTCTGGCTGGCCGGCTTCGGGTTCTGATCGGTCCGGCCTGACCGCCGCCCGTATCGTGCCGGCGGCCGCTTGCCGTCGCTCCCGAAAAGGCGGCGCGGCCGCCGCACCGGCGCGCGGTGGCCGGGCGGCGAGCAGGGCCGGCACGCCCGGCACCGCCCGCGGCGGGCCGCCTACTCCGCCGCCGGCGCCATGGCGGCGGCCTTCGCCGCCTTCTCCGCGGCCGCCTTCGCCTCCGCCTCGGCCTTCAGCAGCGCGGCGCGGCGCTCCACCAGCTCCACCAGATGGTCCACCATCTCCTCGGTGGTGGTGGTGTGGTCCTGCTTGCCGGCGGCATAGACCATGTGCTTGTCGGCCCCGCCGCCGGTGAGGCCGATGTCGGTCATCAGCGCCTCGCCCGGGCCGTTCACCACGCAGCCGATGATCGAGAGCGTCACGGGCTGCTCGATGTGCGCGAGGCGCTCCTCCAGCATCGCCACCGTCTTCACCACGTCGAAGCCCTGCCGCGCGCAGGAGGGGCAGGAGACGATCTTCACGCCCCGGTGCCTGAGGTGCAGCGCCTTCAGGATTTCCCAGCCCACATGCACCTCCTCCTCCGGCTCGGTGGAGAGGGAGACGCGGATGGTGTCGCCGATGCCGGCCCAGAGCAGGTTGCCGAGGCCGATCGCGCTCTTGACCGTGCCGGTGCGCCGCCCGCCCGCCTCGGTGATGCCGATGTGCAGCGGGTGGTCGCAGGCCTCGGCAAGCTGGGTGTAGGCCGCAACCGCGAGGAACACGTCGGAGGCCTTCACGCTGATCTTGAACTCATGGAAGTCGTTCTGCAGCAGGTGGTCGGCGTGCCAGAGGGCGGATTCCACCAGCGCCTCGGGGTTCGGCTCGCCATATTTCTCGAGCAGGTGCCGCTCCAGGCTGCCCGCGTTCACGCCGATGCGGATGGCGCAGCCGTGGTCCTTCGCGGCCTTCACCACCTCCTTCACGCGCTCGGGGCTGCCGATATTGCCCGGATTGATGCGCAGGCAGGCGGCACCGGCCTCGGCGGCCTCGATGGCGCGGCGGTAGTGGAAGTGGATGTCGGCCACGATGGGCACGTTCACCTCGCGCACGATCTCGCGCAGCGCCGCGGTGCTCTCCTCGTCGGGGCAGGAGACGCGCACGATGTCCACCCCCGCGAGTTCGCAGCGGCGGATTTGCGCGATGGTGGACGCGGCGTCCGAGGTCAGCGTGTTGGTCATGGTCTGCACGCTGATCGGCGCGTCGCCGCCGACGAGCACCTTGCCCACCCGGATCTGGCGGGACTTGCGGCGGGCGATGTGCTGGTAGGGGCGGTAGCTCATGAAATCCCTCGGGCGTGGCGTCGGGAATATAGGCCGCGCGGGGGGCGCGCCCCAAGCGGCGGCGTCAGGGCCGCCCCATCGGCGGCGCGCCGGCGGGGGCGGGCGCCGGGGCGGGCTGCAGCCGCGCCGGCGCGGGCGGGGCGGCCGCGGGCGGGGCCGGGGGGGCGGCGGGCGGCCGTGCGGCGGCCGGCGCGGGCGCGGCGGCGGGCGGCGGCGCGGGCGAGGGCGGCGGCGCGGGCCGGTTGCGCAGCTCGGCCGGGTTGAGCGGCACGTCGCGCCGCACCCCCTGGGTGGCGGCGAAGACCTGCGAGACCTGCCCATCCACCAGCACGTCGATGTTCTGGGCCGCGCCGGTGGAGAGCAGCAGCCCCGTGCGGTCGGCGGGCACGGTCCAGCTCTCGCCCGGCCGCATCACCCGCGCGAGCAGGTTCTGGTTCGCGCGCGGGTCGCGCACCTGCACCCAGGCCTCGCCCTTGGCGCGGATCACCATGCGCCCCTCGCCGGGGGCCGGGGCCGAGGGCTGGGCGGGGGCGGGCGCGGGCGGCGGCGGCACCTGCACGGGAACCGGGGTGGGCACGGGCAGGCTGGGGCTGGGCGGGGCGGCGGCCTGCGGCACGGGGGCGGCGGGCCCCTCCGGGCGCAGCGCCTCGCCCTCGCGCACCGCGCTCTCGAGGCGCGGCGGCGGGGGGGGCACTGCGTCCACCGTCCGGTCGCCCGAGCCGGTCCAGTTGTACCAGGTGATGTAGCTGCCGATGGCCACCGCCGCCCCCAGCAGCACCAGCACACCGGCGGGGAAGCCGCGCTCGGGCACCGGCTCGGGAAAGACCAGATCCTGCCGCTTTCCGGAGGCCGCCTCGCGGAAGCGGCGCACCATGTCGTTCACGTCGAGGCCGAGCGCGCCCGCATAGTTCCGCACGAAGCCGATGGCGTAGGCGGGCGAGGGCAGATCCTTCAGCCGCCCCTCCTCCAGCGCGATGAGATAGACGCGCCGGATGCGGAGCTGGGCCGCCATGTCCTCGATGGAGGCGCCGAGGGCGAGCCGCGCGTCGCGCAGCTCCTCGCCCAGCCGCGCGGCGTCCACCGGCGGGGCCTCGGGGGTGCGGAAACGCTTCATGTCCTCGAACACGCGGCCATGGTTAGAGCAAGCCCCCCGCGGGGCCAAGCGCGCAATGGGCGCGGCGCGGAACCGTCATGGGCCGCACCGGCGGGCGGCCAGCGCCGCCGCGGCCTGGGCGATCAGCTCCGCCACGATCTCGGCCGCCGGCTGCTCGCGCGTCACCATCCCCACGCTCTGGCCGGCCATCAGCGAGCCGTTCTCCACATCGCCCTCGATCACCGCGCGCCGCAGCGCCCCCGCCCAGAAATGCTCGATGTCGAGCTGCGCGGCCTCCCGCGTCAGCTCGCCGGCCTGGAAGCGGCGCAGCACCTCGGCCTGATGGGCCATGAAGCGCTTGGTGCCCTCGTTCTGCAGGGCGCGCACGGGGATGACCGGGAAGCGCTCGTCGAGCTGCACCGAGGGAAGCGCGTCGCGCGCCGCGCCGCGGATGAAGGCGCGCTTGAAGTTCGGGTGCGCGATGCTCTCGGTGGCGCAGACGAAGCGCGTGCCGAGCTGCGCCCCCGCCGCCCCCATCTCGAGATAGGCGAGGATCGCCTCGCCCCGGCCGATGCCGCCGGCGACGAAGACCGGCACCTCGCGCACATGCGGCAGGATTTCCTGCGCGAGCACGTTGAGGCTGACGGGGCCGATGTGTCCGCCCGCCTCGCTGCCCTCGATGACCAGCGCATCCGCCCCGCCGCGGATCAGCTTCCGCGCCAGCGCCAGCGCCGGGGCGAAGCAGATCACCTTCGCCCCCCCGTCCTTGGCGCGCTTCATCGCCGCCCCGGGCGGGATGCCGCCCGCGAAGACGATGTGCGACACCCCCGCGGCGAGGCAGACGTCCACCAGCGCCTCGAGCTGCGGGTGCAGGGTGATGAGGTTCACGCCGAAGGGGCGCGCGGTGAGCGCCCGCGTGGCGGCGATCTCCTCGGCCAGCCGCTCGGGCGCCATTGCCCCGCAGGCGATCACGCCGAAGGCCCCCGCGTTGGAGAGGGCGGCGACGAGGTTGCGCTCGCTCACCCAGGACATCGCACCGCCCAGAATGGCGTGGCGCGCGCCCAGGAAGGCCGCGCCCCGCGCCATCAGCGCATCGAGCGCGGCGAAGGCGGCCTCGGGGATCGCGGGCGGCGCCTCAGGCATCGAGGCCATAGGCCGTGTGCAGCGCGCGCACCGCGAGCTCGGTGTAGTCGGCCGCGACGAGCACGCTGACCTTGATCTCGGAGGTGGAGATGACCTGGATGTTGATGCCCTTCTCCGCCAGCGCCCGGAACATGGTGGAGGCCACGCCCGCATGGGTGCGCATGCCGATGCCCACGACGCTGATCTTCGCCACGTCCGGATCGGCGATCAGCGCCTCGTAGCCGAGCTCGGCGCGCGCCTTCTCGAGGATGTCGGTCGCGCGCGGCAGGTCCGCCCGGCCCACGGTGAAGGTCATGTCGGTGGAGCCGTCCGCGCCGATGTTCTGCACGATCATGTCCACGTTCACGTTCGCGGCCGAGAGGGGGCCGAACACCTTCGCCGCCACGCCCGGCCGGTCGGGCACGCGGCGCAGCGTCACCTTCGCCTCGTCGCGGGAATAGGCGATGCCCGACACGATGGGCTTTTCCATGATCTCGTCCTCATCCACCACGAGCGAGCCCGGCTTGTCCTCGAAGGAGGACAGCACCTGCACCCGCACGCGCTCCTTCATCGCGAGTTCGACGCTGCGCGTCTGCAGCACCTTGGCGCCCACCGAGGCGAGCTCCAGCATCTCCTCGTAGGAAATCCGCTCGAGCTTGCGCGCCCGCGGCACGATGCGCGGGTCGGTGGTGTAGACGCCGTCCACATCGGTGTAGATGTCGCAGCGGTCGGCCTTCAGCGCGGCGGCCAGCGCCACCGCCGAGAGGTCCGACCCGCCGCGGCCGAGGGTGGTGACGCGGTTGCGCGCGGGCTCGATGCCCTGGAAGCCCGCCACCACCGGCACCTGGCCCTGCTCCATGCGCCGGATCAGCTCCGCCCCCTCGATGGATTCGACGCGCGCCTTGCCGTGCGCGGCGTCGGTGCGGATGGGGATCTGCCAGCCCATCCAGGAGCGCGCCTCCACGCCGATGGCCTGCAACGCGATGGCGAGCAGGCCGATCGTCACCTGCTCGCCGGTGGCCACCACCACGTCGTATTCGCGCGCGTCGTGCAGGGGCGAGAGGTCCTGGCACCATTTTACGAGCTGGTTGGTCGCGCCCGCCATGGCGGAGACGACGACGGCCACCTGGTGGCCGGCCTCCACCTCGCGCTTCACGCGGGCGGCGACGTTGCGGATGCGGTCGAGATCGGCGACGGAGGTGCCGCCGAACTTCATCACGATGCGTGCCATCAACGATCCTGGCCCCTCGCGCTCCTGACCCCGGGATGCGGGCCTTGCGGGGGCCTCAAGGGCGGGTCAGATACCGGGCATGGACGGGCGAGACAACCGGCCCCCCGCCACGGGGGCCAGCGCCGACGCGGCGGAGGTGGCGAAATTCGACGCGCTGGCCGCCGAGTGGTGGAACCCGCGCGGGCCCATGGCCCCGCTGCACGCCATGAATCCCGCCCGCATGGGCTGGATCGCCGCGCGCCTCGGCCCGCTCGAGGGCCTGCGGGTGCTGGATGTGGGCTGCGGGGCGGGGCTCGCCTCGGAATGGCTCGCCCGGCGCGGGGCGGCCGTCACCGGGCTCGACGCCGCCGGGGCCGCGCTGGAGGCCGCACGCGCCCATGCCGCCGCCGCCGGGGTGGCGGTGGACTACCGCGAGGGCACGCCGGAGACGCTGGGGGAGACGGGCTTCGACGCGGTGCTGGCGCTGGAGGTCATCGAGCATGTGCCGCCCGCCGAGCGGCCGGGCTTCCTCGCCGCCCTCGCCCGCGCCGTGCGGCCGGGGGGGCAGGTGATCCTCTCCACCCTCAACCGCACGCCGCGCGCCTGGCTGACAGCGAAGCTCGGCGCGGAATACCTGCTGCGCTGGTTGCCCCCGGGCACGCATGAGTTCCGCCTCTTCCTCCGCCCCGCCGAGCTCGGCGCGCTGATGCGCGGGGCGGGGCTGGTGGTGGAGGAGGTGGCGGGACTCTCGCCCAGCCTGCGCGAGGGCTTCGCCGTCACGCGCGACGTGGGGGTGAACTACCTGATGGCAGGGCGGCGGTAGCTAGACAGAAACTGACACGCGGGCTCTGGCGCACCATCGGCATGCCGACCTCGCCACCACCCAAACCATAGTGCCACAGTTTCATCCACGGCGGGTGGGGACCGCCGGTGGGTAACTCATACCAGCGGCCGCTGATTTCGACTCCTGAGGAGCCGGTGCGGCCGCTGGTATGCTTCTGTTTTGGCGCGCAGCCGCCACACCAACCCTGCGCGCGATACGGTCGGCATGTGATGCCGACCGTATCAGCCCGGCGGCCGCCGGTGTCATGGCCGCGACGTCAGCCCCGCCCGCCTCACCGCACCCCCCTCCGCTCCGCCACCACCGCGCGCGCCGCCTCCTCCGGAACGCCGAGGCGCAGCAGCGCCGCCTCGCCCAGCAGCAGCGCGGCCTCGCGCACCTCGGGCACCACATCGCTCGCCCCGGCGGCGCAGAGCTCGCGCGCATGCGCCTCGTCGCGCACGCGGGCGAGGATGGGCAGGCGCGGGAAGCCCTGGCGCGCGGCGGCCACCAGGGCGCGGGCCTGCGCGGCGTCGTTCACCGTCACCACCAGCAGCGCGGCGCGGGCGGCCCCGAGGCGGGCCAGGATTTCCACCTGCGTCGCCTCGCCATACCAGACGGCCGCGCCCTGCCGGCGCAGCGCCGCCACCCGCGCCGCGTCGCGATCGAGCGCCACATGCGGCACGCGCTGGCCGTCCAGCACCTCGCCCACCAGCCGCCCCACCCGGCCATAGCCCACGATGATGACATGGTCGCGCAGCCCCTCATCGGCCTCGGGCGCGGGGGCCTCGCCCTGCCCCGGCGGCGCGAGCCGCGCGCCGAGTCGCCGGCCCAGGCCGGCCAGCGCGGGCGTGGCCAGCATGGTCAGCGCCACCACGATGGCGGCGAACTGCGCCGTCTCCGGCGGCAGGACGGCGAGCGAGGCGGCCAGCGCGACGACGATGAAGCCGAACTCGCCCCCCTGGCCGAGCAGCAGCGCCGCCTCGGCCGCCACCTCGCGCCGCTCGCCCCAGGCGCGCATCAGCGCATACAGCAGCGCCGCCTTCACAAGGACGAGGCCCGCCACCGTGCCGGCGAGGGCGAGCGGGGCGCGCGCCACCGCGCCGAGGTCGATCATCAGCCCCACGCTGACGAAGAAGACGCCGAGCAGCAGCCCCTTGAAAGGCTCCAGATCCACCGCGACCTGGGCGCGGAACTCCGTCTCGGCCAGCAGCACCCCCGCCAGGAAGGCGCCGAGCGCGAGGGAGAGCCCCGCCGCCTCGGTGGCGATGGCGGTGCCGATGGCGGCGAGCAGCACCGCCGCCAGGAAGGCCTCGCGACTCTCGGTCGCCGCCACGGCGCGCAGCAGCGGGCGCATCACGAGCCGCCCCGCCAGCACGATGAGCATGATGGCCAGCGCCGCCTTGCCCAGCGCCAGCAGCACGTCGGCCGCGATCTCGCCGCCGCTGGGCGCCGCGACCCCGGCGGCTCCGAGCAGCCCCACCAGCAGCAGCACCGGCACCACCGCCAGATCCTGGAACAGCAGCACCGCGAAGGCCGCACGCCCGGTGGGCGTGCCCAGCCGCCCGCGCTCGGCGAGGAGCTGCACGACGATGGCGGTGGAGGAAAGGGCAAGCCCCGCCCCCAGCACCACCGCCGCCGCGGGCGCATGGCCCATGCCCCAGGCCAGGGCGGCGATGACGGCCGCCGTCAGCCCCACCTGCGCGCCGCCGAGGCCGAAAACGAGCCCGCGCATGCGCCACAGCCTCTCCAGCGAGAGCTCGAGCCCGATCATGAACAGCAGGAAGGCGACGCCGAGCTCTGCGGCGAGCTTCATCCCCTCCGTCTGGCGCAGCACCAGCAGCCCCGCCCAGGAGCCCTCCGGCGCCAGCGCGCCCAGCCCGTGCGGGCCGATCAGCAGCCCGACGGCGAGGAAGCCCAGCACGGTGCTGATGCGCGCGCGGTGGCAGGCCAGCGCCACCAGCCCGGTGGCGCCCAGCAACACCACCACCTCGCGCAACTCGGCGGCCACCATGGCTTTCGCGCGCTCTCCCCACCCCTCTGGCCGGAGGTGCCGCAAGCGGCGGGGCGCGTCAAACCTTCAGGCGATCGGGGATGGGCAGGCCCAGCCGGTCGGGGATGGGCCATTCCTCGCGCACCACGCGCAGCACCCGGAAGCCCGCCTTGAGATAGTTGGGCAGGGCGCGCGGATGATCGGCCGTGCAGGTGTTCACCGTCAGCGCCGAAGGCCCCTCGGCCCAGGCGGCGGCGATGGCGTGGTGCAGGAAGGCCATGCCGAGGCCCTGCCCGATCGCCCCCGGCATCAGCCCGAAATAGGCGAGGTTGATGACGCCGCGCGGGCGGCGGTCCAGCTCGTAGAAGCCGGCCTCGCGCCCCGCGGGGTCGTGCAGCACATGGACGCTGAGCGTGGGCTCGGCCAGCACCTCGTCGAGCTCGGCATCCGAGAGGCTGCGGCGCAGCCACCACACATAGTCGCGGCCCACCCCGTCATAGAGGCGGCGATACTGCTGCACCGAGCAGCGCGGCCTGAGGCGGGTGACGCGCCAGCCATCCGGCAGCGCGGGCTGGCCCGGCGGCGGCGGCGCGTCCATCCGCATGAAGGTGACCTCCACCGCGACCAGGGTGGAGGGCTCGGCCGTCCACATCAGGTTTCGAGGAAGCTGCGGAGCTTGCGCGAGCGCGAGGGGTGCTTGAGCTTGCGCAGCGCCTTGGCCTCGATCTGGCGGATGCGCTCGCGCGTGACGTTGAACTGCTGGCCGACCTCCTCGAGGGTATGGTCGGTGTTCATGCCGATGCCGAAGCGCATGCGCAGCACGCGCTCCTCGCGCGGCGTGAGCGAGGCGAGCACGCGCGTCGTCGCCTCGCGCAGGTTGGACTGGATCGCGGCGTCGAGCGGGATGACGGCGTTCTTGTCCTCGATGAAGTCGCCGAGGTGGCTGTCCTCCTCGTCGCCGATGGGGGTCTCGAGGCTGATCGGCTCCTTCGCGATCTTCAGCACCTTGCGCACCTTCTCGAGCGGCATGCCGAGCTTCTCGGCCAGCTCCTCGGGCTGGGGTTCGCGGCCGATCTCGTGCAGCATCTGGCGCGAGGTGCGCACCAGCTTGTTGATCGTCTCGATCATGTGCACGGGGATGCGGATGGTGCGCGCCTGGTCCGCGATCGAGCGCGTGATGGCCTGGCGGATCCACCAGGTGGCGTAGGTCGAGAACTTGTAGCCGCGGCGGTATTCGAACTTGTCCACCGCCTTCATCAGCCCGATGTTGCCCTCCTGGATCAGGTCCAGGAACTGCAGGCCGCGGTTGGTGTATTTCTTGGCGATGGAGATCACGAGGCGCAGGTTCGCCTCGATCATCTCCTTCTTCGCCTGGTTCATGTCGCGCTCGCCGCGGCTGACGGTCGCATAGACGCGGCGGAACTCGGAGATGGGCAGCCCCGTGGCCGCGGCGATGGCGGCGATCTCGGTGCGGATCGCCTCCAGCTCCTCGCGCCCGCGCGCGGCGAAGGCCTGCCAGGCCTTGGACTTGAGCTTGGCCACCCGGTCCAGCCAGGCGGGATCGAGCTCGCTGCCCTTCCACTGCTCGAGGAACTCCTCGCGCTTCACCTTGAAGCTCTCGGCGAGGCGCAGCACCTGCCCGTCCAGCGTGTTCAGCTTGCGGTTGAGCTGCTTGAGCTGGTCCACCAGCTCCTCGATGCGGTTGTTGTGGAGGTGCACCTTCTCCACCAGCGCCACCAGCTCCTGGCGCTGCTTCTCGTAGGTCTTCTCGCTGCGCCCGCCGAGCTCGCCGCCCTGGGCGTAGGCGTCCATGCGCTTGGTGGAGAGCTTCTGCAGCCTGGCGTAGGCTGCCTGGATGGCCTCGAAATTGGCCAGCACCTCGGGCTTCAGCTTCTCCTCGAGGGCGGAGAGGGAAAGCCCCACACCCTCCCCTTCCTCGCCCTCCTCGAACTCCTCGGGCTCGGCGGGCGCGCCGTCGGGGTTGTCGGCGTTGGCGGTGGCCTCGAGGTCGATCACGTCGCGCAGCAGCATGCGGCCTTCCTTGACCGCATCGTGCCAGGCGACGATCGCCTTGAAGGTGAGCGGGCTCTCGCAGAGCCCGCCGATCATCATGTCGCGGCCGGCCTCGATGCGCTTGGCGATGGCGATCTCGCCCTCGCGCGAGAGCAGCTCCACGCTGCCCATCTCGCGCAGATACATGCGCACGGGGTCGTCGGTGCGGCCGAGGCTCTCCTCGTCCACATTGCCGCCGCCCTCCTCGTCCTCCTCGGCGTCCTCGGCCTTGGCGGGCTTCTGGGCGGCCTCCTCGTCGTCCTGCTCGGCCTCGACGACGTTGATGCCGGCCTCGGAGAGGGAGGAGAGCGTGTCCTCCATGAACTCGGGGCTCACCTGGCCCTCGGGCATGGCGGCGTTCACCTCGTCGAAGGTGACGTAGCCGCGCTCCTTGCCGCGGGCGATGAGCTTCTTGACGGCGGCCGAGGTGACATCGAGCAGCGCGCCCTCGACCGCTTCCTCGCGCGCCTCGGCCGTCTCGCCCGTCGTCGCCGTCTTGCTCGCCATGCGCCACTCCGTCGCTGCCGGGGGAGAAACCCCCTCTACCCTATGTGCATCGCCGCGGGCGGGTCAGCCCGCCGCGGAGAGATCCTCCACCTCGCCCCGGCGCAGCGCGTCCAGCGCCGCGGTGAGGCGGATCAGCCGGGCCTGGGCCGCGGCGTCATTCGTCTCGGCCAGGGCCGCCGCAGCGGCCCGGGCGTCCTCGACGAGCTCCGCCTCGCCGCGCAGGAAGCCGAACATCTGCCAGAAGGCGTCCAGCGCCTCCTTGGGCTGCGCGCCCGGCCGGGCCTCCGGCGGCAGGCCGGCCGGCCTGAGCACCAGGGCGCAGGCCTCCGCCGCCGGACCATCGGCGAGGTGGGCGATCAACTCCGCCGAGTCAAGGCGTTCGGCCTGCCGAATCCAGGCGAGGAGGGCATCCCTGACCTGCTTCGCCGGCCCCTCGGGAAAATCGAGCAGGGCCAGCGGCTCCTCGATCTCGGGCAGGAGCTCGGGCTGCCGGAGGCAGATGGCCATGACGATGCGCGCCCGCTCGGCGCGGATGGCCTCGGCGTCGGGCACGGGGCGGGGGTGGCGGGGGGCGGCGGCGGGGCCGGGGCGGCGGGAGAGCGCGAAGAAGCGGTCGAGCAGGGCGCGGCGGAACTCGGCGGCCAGGGCGCGATCCGGGATGGACTGCGCCGCCTGGATCAGCCGGTGGCGGATGGCCGCGCGCGCCTCCGGCCCCTCGGGCAGCTTCGCCCCGGCGATCAGGGAAAAGAGCGCCTCCGCCAGCGGCCGCGCCGCCTCCAGCACCGCCTCCATCCCGGCCGGACCGCGCCTGGCGAGGAGCGTGTCGGGGTCCTCGCCGGCGGGGAGGGTGGCGAAGCGCAGGGTGCGCTCGGGGCTGAGCAGGGGCAGCGCCACCTCGGCCGCGCGCGCCGCCGCCCGCGCCCCGGCCGCGTCGCCGTCGAAGCAGAGCACGGGTTCGGGGCTGATGCGCCACAGCGCCTCGAGCTGCTCGGGCGTGAGTGCGGTGCCCAGCGGCGCCACCGCCCCGGCGAAGCCCGCCTGGTGCAGCGCGATCACGTCCATGTAGCCCTCGACCACCAGCAGCCGCGCGCCGCGGAACACGCCCTCGCGCGCCAGGTCGAGGCCGTAGAGGTTGCGCCGCTTGGAGAAGAGCGCCGTCTCCGGCCCGTTCACGTATTTGGGCTGCCCATCGCCCAGGATGCGGCCGCCGAAGCTGATGGTGCGGCCGCGCCGGTCGCGGATGGGGAACATCACGCGGTTGAAGAAGAGATCGACGGGCGGCCCCTCCTCGCGCGGCTGCATCAGCCCGGCCTCGACAAGCTGGGCGGGCTCGATGCCCTGTTCGCGCAGCTCCGCCGCCAGCGCCCCGCGCCCCGCGCCGGACCAGCCCAGGCCGAAGCGGGCGATGGTCTCCTCCGTCAGCCCGCGCCGGCGCAGATAGGCGAAGCCCTCCGCCCCCTCGGGGCTCGTCAGGCGGCGGCGATAGGCGGCCTCGGCGGCGGCGAGCACGGCGTGCAGGTCGCGCGCGCGCTGTTCGCGGGCGCGGGCCTCGGGGCCGGGTTTGGGCAGCTCCATCCCCGCCTCGGCGGCCAGCCGCTCGACGGCCTCCATGAAGCCCAGCCCCTCGCAGCGCATGAGCCAGGCGAAGGCATCGCCATGCGCGCCGCAGCCGAAACAGTGGAAGCTGTCCTCATAGACGTAGAAGGAGGGGGTCTTCTCGTTGTGGAAGGGGCAGAGGCCCTTCCAGTTCCGCCCGGATTTCGAGAGCCGCACGCGCCGGGCGGCCAGCGCCGGCATGGGGGTGCGGGCGCGCAGCTCGTCGAGGAAGGCGGGAGGGAGGGCCATCGTCTGGGCATGTAGCAGGAGAGGCGGCCGGGCGGACGGGGGATGCGGGCCTGCCATTTTCGGAACGCTCGCGGAAAGTCCGACTGCCAGGCTTGAATTTTCAGAAATTGCTGAACATACGCTCAGCCATGGACCTCCCTCCCGCCACCGCCGCCTTCGTCCTCCACTTCGGCGAGATGGGCTCGCGCTGGGGCATCAACCGCACCGTGGGGCAGATCTATGCCCTGCTCTTCCTCTCCGAGCGCCCCCTGCCGGCCGACGAGATCGCGCAGAAGCTCGGCTTCTCCCGCTCCAACGTCTCCATGGGGCTGAAGGAGCTGGAGGCCTGGCGGCTGGTGCGCCTGCAGCACCTGCCGGGCGACCGGCGCGAGCATTTCTCCACGCCCGAGGATGTCTGGCAGATCGTGCGAATCCTCGCCGAGGAGCGCCGCAAGCGCGAGGTGGACCCCACCCTCACCTTGCTGCGCGACACGCTGATGCAGCGGCCCGCCAGCGCCGAGGAGGCGCACGCCCAGGCGCGCATGCAGTCCCTCTACGAGGTGATCTCGCTGCTCACCGGCTGGATGGACGATGTCCAGAAACTGCCGGACGAGCGGCTGATCGCCCTGCTCAAGCTCGGCGGGCGCGTCGCCCGCGTGCTGGAGGCGACGGAACGCTTCCAGGAGATCGTCACCCGCAAGCCGCGGCGCCGCGCCGCGAAGGAAGGCTGAGCCATGGACCCGCTGCTGCTCGCGCGCATCCAGTTCGCCGCGAACATCTCCTTCCACATCCTCTTTCCCACCATCACCATCGCGCTGGGCTGGCTTCTGCTCTTCTTCAAGCTGCGCTTCAACGCGACGCGCGACGAGGCGTGGATGGAGGCCTACCGCTTCTGGGTGAAGGTCTTCGCCCTCAGCTTCGCCCTCGGCGTCGTCTCGGGGCTGACCATGAGCTTCCAGTTCGGCACCAACTGGCCGGGCTTCATGGAGCGCGTGGGCAACATCGCGGGCCCGCTGCTGGCCTATGAGGTCGTCACCGCCTTCTTCCTCGAGGCCTCCTTCCTCGCGATCATGCTCTTCGGCTACCGCCGCGTGCCGGACTGGCTGCACACGCTCGCCACGGTGCTGGTGGCGGTGGGCACCTCGCTCTCGGCCTTCTGGATCCTGGTGCTGAACTCCTGGATGCACACGCCCGCGGGCTTCGAGATGCGCGAGGGCGTGGCGCACGCGACCGACTGGTTCGCCATCGTCTTCAACCCCTCCATGCCCTACCGCCTGGCGCACATGCTGCTCGCCTCGGGGCTGACGGCCGCCTTCCTGATCGCCGGCCTCTCGGCCTGGCGCTGGCTGCGCGGGGACCGCACGCCCGGCGTGCTGGCCGCGCTGCGCACGGGCGTGGTGCTGGGCGCGGTGCTCATCCCGGTGCAGATCTTCGCGGGCGACCTGCACGGGCTGAACACGCTGAAGCACCAGCCGCAGAAGGTGGCGGCGATGGAGGGCGTGTGGGAGACGGAGCGCGGCGCGGCCCTGCGCCTCTTCGCCATCCCCGACGAGGCCAGCCGCAGCAACCGCTTCGAGATCGCCATCCCCAACATGGCCTCGCTCATCCTCACCCATGAGTGGGAGGGCGAGGTGCGCGGCCTCAACGAGTTCATCGGCGAGCATCCGCCCGTGGCGCCCGTCTTCTACGCCTTCCGGATCATGGTGGGGATGGGCGTGCTGATGCTGCTGGTGGGCTGGTGGGGGGCCTTCGCGCTGCGGCGCGGGCGCGAGCCCGGGCGCTGGCTGGCCCGCGCCCTGGTGGCGATGACCTTCTCGGGATGGGTGGCCACCCTCGCGGGCTGGTATGTCACCGAGATCGGCCGCCAGCCCTGGCTCGTCACGGGCATCCTGCGCACGGGCGAGGCCGCGGGGCCCGTGCCGGCGGCCAGCATCGGCGTCTCGCTCGCGCTCTACCTCGCCATCTACGCGGTGCTGCTCGCGGCCTATATCGGCACGCTCTACCACCTCGCGGGCAAGCGCGGCGGCGCGGGCCAGGAAGTCCGCACCGGGCCCTTCCGGCCCCAGGCCCAGCCCGCGGAGTGAGCGCCATGGAGACCCTGCCCCCGGGCGCCTGGCTGCCCATCGCCTTCGCCGTGCTCATGGCGCTCTCCATGCTGCTCTACGCCATGCTGGACGGCTTCGACCTCGGCGTGGGGGTGCTGCTGCGCCGCACCCCCGAGGAGGCCGAGCGCGACCGGATGATCCACTCCATCGGTCCCTTCTGGGACGCGAACGAGACCTGGCTGGTGCTGGGGGTGGGGCTGCTGCTCGTGGCCTTCCCGATGGCGCATGGCATGATCCTCACCGCGCTCTACCTGCCGGTGGCGCTGATGCTGGCCGCGCTGATCCTGCGCGGGGTGGCCTTCGAGTTCCGCGCCAAGGCGCCCGAGGCGCAGAAGCCGCGCTGGGACATGGCCTTCCAGGCGGGCTCGGTGCTCGCCGCCTTCAGCCAGGGCTGGATGCTGGGCAGCTACATCCTGGGCTTCGCCGAGGGCTGGGCGGCGCTGCTCTTCTCCTTCCTGGTGGGCGCCATCGTGGTGGCGGGCTACACGCTGATCGGCGCCTGCTGGCTGGTCTGGCGCACCGAGGGCGCGCTGCAGGCGCGCGCGGCCGCCTGGGCGCGCGGCGCGCTCTACGCCACCTGGGCGGGGGTGCTGGTGATCAGCGCCGCCACCCCGCTCGCCAGCCCGCGCATCTTCGAGCGCTGGTTCGACTTCCCGCAGGTGCTCGGCCTCGCGCCCATCCCGCTCGCCACGGGGGCGCTGTTCCTGCTGCTGCACATCTTCCTGCGCCGCTTCCCGCGCGCGGACCACGCGCTCGACTGGGTGCCCTTCGCCGCGTGCTGCGCCATCTTCGCGCTGTGCTTCCAGGGTCTCGCCTATTCCTTCTGGCCCTATGTGGTGCCCGAGCGGCTGACCATCTTCGAGGCCGCCGCCGCCCCCGAGAGCCTGCTCATCATCCTGGTCGGCGCGGGGCTCGTGCTGCCGGTGATCGGCCTCTACACGGTGGTGATCTGGCGCGTGTTCGGGGGCAAGGCCCGGCCGCTCAGCTACTACTGATCATCCCCCGCGCGGGGCTTTTCACGGCCCCGCGCGCGGTCCATCTCTGGGGGGAGGAGTTCCCCCCATGAGCGACACCCGCGCACCCGTCCCCGTCACCGTGCTGACCGGCTATCTCGGCGCCGGCAAGACCACGCTGCTCAACCGCATCCTCACCGAGAACCACGGCCGGAAATTCGCCGTGGTGATCAACGAGTTCGGCGAGCTCGGCGTGGACAACGACCTCGTCGTGGACGCCGACGAGGAAGTCTTCGAGATGAACAACGGCTGCATCTGCTGCACCGTGCGCGGAGACCTCATCCGCATCCTCTCGGGGCTGATGAAGCGGCGCGAGCGCTTCGACGGCATCATCGTCGAGACCACGGGCCTCGCCGATCCCGCCCCCGTCGCGCAGACCTTCTTCGTGGACGAGGACGTGAAGCGCGCCACGAAGCTCGATTCCATCGTGACGGTGGTGGACGCGAAGCACCTCTCCCAGCGCCTGAACGATTCGCGGGAAGCCGAGAAGCAGATCGCCTTCGCCGACCTCATCCTGCTCAACAAGATGGATCTCGTCACCGAGGCCGAGGCCGCAGCGGTCGAGGCGAAGATCCGCGCCATCAACCCCTGGGCGGAGCTGATCCGCTCGACGCGCTCCGCCGTGCCCATCGACCGCGTGATCGGCCGCGACGCCTTCAGCCTGGAGCGCATCCTGGCGCGCGAGCCCGAGTTCCTCTCCGGCGATGACGCGCACGAGCACGACAGCGAGGTGAACAGCGTCTCCTTCGAGGTCTCCCGCCCCATCGACCCCGAGAAGTTCAACGCCTGGATGACGGAGCTCCTCGCCAACAAGGGGCAGGACCTGCTGCGCACCAAGGGCATCCTCGCCTATCCCGGCGAGGACCGCCGCTTCGCCTTCCAGGCCGTGCACATGATCGCGGACGGCGACTTCATCTCGCCCTGGCGCGAGGGCGAGCCGCGCAGGTCGAAGATCGTCTTCATCGGGCGCGACCTCAACCGCCCCGCGCTGCGCCGCGGCTTCGAAGCCTGCCAGGTGGAGGCGTGAGCGCCAGCCAGGAGATCGCCTACCTCCTGCACTCCCGCGGCGTGGCGCGGGAGCTCGGGGCCTGGGTGGTCGGCCTCGCCTTCGGACGGGAGGGGCGCTCGCTCGCCTTCGGGCTCGGCGATGGCAGCGTGCATGTGGCGGATGCGCGCGCCCCGGCCGGCGACTGGCTGCGGGTGGAGGCGCACAAGGGCGCGGTGCTCGCCCTCTGCGCCGATGTGGCCGAGGGCGTGCTGACGGGCGGCGACGACGGCCGCCTCGCCCGCGTCACCCCGGCCGGCCAGGTGGAGGAGGTGGCGGGCTTCGGCCGCAAATGGGTGGAGCATGTCGCGGCCCATGAATCGGGGGTGCGCGCGGCGGCCGTGGCCAAGGCCGTGCATGTGCTGGACGCGAAGGGCCAGGCGCTGAAGTCGCTGCCGCACCCCTCCACCTTGGCGGGCCTCGCCTTCGACGCGAAGGGCAAGCGCGTGGCGGCCAGCCACTACAACGGCGCCTCGCTCTGGTTCGTCGCCGCGCGCGAGGACAAGCCGCGGCTGCTGGAATGGAAGGGCAGCCACCACGCCATCGCGATCCACCCCGAGGGGACGCATGTCGTCACCGCCATGCAGGAGAACGCGCTGCATGGCTGGCGCCTCGCGGACGGGCAGCACATGCGCATGTCCGGCTATCCGGCCAAGACGCACAGCCTCTCCTTCAGCGCCAAGGGCCGCTGGCTCGCCACCAGCGGGGCGGAGAGCGTGGTGCTCTGGCCCTTCTTCGGGGGCGGGCCGATGGGCAAGGCGCCCACCGAGCTTGCGGGCGGGGATTCCGTGCTCTGCACCCGGGTCGCCTGCCATCCGCAGCACGAGATGGTGGCCGCGGGCTTCGAGGACGGTCTCGTGCTGCTGGCCGACATCGCCTCGGGCCGGGTGCTGCCCATCGCCCCGCCGGGGCGCGGCGCGGTCTCGGCGCTGGGCTGGAACGCGAATGGCGCGCTGCTCGCCTTCGGCACCGAGCAGGGCTTCGCCGCGCTGCTCGACCTTTCGAAGAAGTGACGCCGATGATCCTGGACACGCCCCTTCTGCGCATGCCCGCCCTCGGCCTCGGCACCTGGCCGATGCGCGGGGCGGAATGCCAGGCGGCGGTGGAGGGCGCGCTGGCGCTGGGCTACCGCCACATCGACACGGCCGAGATGTACGGCAACGAGGCGGAGGTGGGGGCCGCGCTGCGCGCGGCCGGCCTGCCGCGCGGCGAGGTCTTCGTCACCACCAAGATCTGGTGGGACAAGCCCGACGGGCCGCGCTTCCGCGCCGCCGCCCTCGCCTCCCTCGAGCGGCTCGGCCTCGATGCGGTGGATCTGCTGCTCGTCCACTGGCCCTCCCCCGAGCTCGACCTGCCTTCCGTGCTGGAGGCGCTCGCGCGGCTGCGCGAGGAGGGGCGGGCCAAGGCGGTGGGCGTCTCCAACTTCCCGGCCGGGCTGCTGCGCCGCGCGCTCGACCTCGCCATCGCCCCGCTCGCCTGCCTGCAGGTGGAGCACCACGCGATGCTCGACCAGTCGCGCCTGCTGGCGCTGACAGAGGCGGCGGGGATGGTGCTGACGAGCTACACCCCCCCTCGGCAAGGGCGAGGTGGCGGCCCACCCCGCGGTGCGCGCCATCGCCGCGCGCCATGGCGCGACGGGGGCGCAGGTGGCGCTCGCCTATCTGCTCGGCAAGGGGCGGGTGGCGGCCGTGCCCAAGGCGGCGAGCGCGGCCCGCCAGGCGGAGAACCTGGGCGCGCTCGGGCTGCGGCTCGCGCCCGAGGATGTCGCGGCGCTGGACGCGCTGCCGAAGAACCGCCGCTTCGTGAACCCCGCCTTCGCGCCCGACTGGGACGGCTGATCACCCCTCCCAGCGCGCCAGCCAGCCGAGGTCGTGGCAGAGGATCAGGTCCTCGTAGCGGAGGGGCGACATCAGCACCTCGTGCACCAGGTCCGAGCGCGCGAAGGGGCCCTCCACCACCCGCGGCCGCCCCTCGCGCAGCACCACGAGATGGGGGAAGAGCGCCGCCCACTCCTCCATCACGCGGAAGGGGTTGCGGTCGGCGAAGCGCATCAGCGTCCAGAGATTGAACTCCACCTGCACGAGCGGGCGGAAGCGGCGCAGCGCCTCGCGCCCGCCCGCCAGCGCGGCCGGCTCGCTGCCCTCGAGGTCGAGCTTCACGAGGTCGAGCCGCGGCAGGGAGGCGGCCACGGCGTCGAGGGTTGTGACGGGCACGCGCTGGTCCTCGGCCCAGCCATGGGGCGCCGGGGCGTCGGGCCCCGCGAGGAAGGCGACGGAGGCGTTGTCGCGCGGGACGCGCAGCACCGCCTCGCCCGGGGCGGCGCCCAGCGCCTCCGCCCGGCATTCGGCGCGCGCGAGCCCGTGCCGCGCCAGGTTCTGCGCGAGATGCGCGCGCAGCGCCGCATTGGGCTCGAAGGCGAGCAGCCGCGCGTGGCGCGGCGCGCCGAGGCCCATGGCGAGCGCGCCGAGCCCGAGATTCGCCCCGCCATCCAGCAGCACCGCCCCCTCCCCGCCATCGGGCAGCAGGGCGCGCGTCACGCGCAGCAGCCCCTCCTGCGCGGCGGCCTCGGCGGCCAGCGCGCGGGCGTAGTCATCGCCCGCCGGGGCGGAGAGCGACAGCGCACGCCCCCCGAGGCGCACCGGCGGCGGCGCCTCGGGGAAGGCGGCGAGTAGGCCCTCGCGCAGCGCGGCGATCTCGGCCGGCGGGGCGGGCGCATCGGGCGGCGGGCGGGCGCCGAAACGGAGCTGCCGCCAGGCGTCGAGCGCCTCGGCGTCCGGCGCGGCGGCGATGCGCGGCGCGAAGGGCCGGCCGCGCAACGCCCGGTGCTCGGGGCTGGCGAGGAAGGCGGCGGCGAGGGCGCGCGGATCATCCGCCCCCTGCCAGTTCGCGACGACTTCCGCGCTCTCGGGCTCGCGGCCTAAGATGATTCTGTAGGCCCAGACGACCACATGCTCGGCGATCGGCATGCTGGCTTCGGCTCCCTGCGCTTGCCGGGCCAGGCGCCCGGCCATGACGAACGAGGACGGCACGAGCATGGCAGACACGGACGAAGACGGCGAAGAGCTGGACCTCGGCATCTCGCTCGAGGTGGTGGCGACGGTGGTGGACCTCGCCCATGCGGTCCAGGACGCCGAGGAGGCGGAGATCGGCCGCCCCGAGGACGACGAGGAGCTGGACGACGACGAGGAGAACGAGATCACCGAGGAGATGCTGACCGACTACATCGACGAGCTGAACGAGGAGCAGCAGAACGCCCTCATCGCGCTCGCCTGGGTCGGCCGCGGCGACTACGAGCCGGAGGAATGGGAGGAGGCGCTGAAGCTCGCCGCCGAGCGCAACGCGCGCGGCGAGGCCTCGAGCTACCTCGCCGGCATGGACGGGCTGGGCGATCTGCTCTCCGAGGGGCTCGCCGCCTTCGGCATCGCGGTGGAGGAGGTGGAGCGCTGAGGCGCTCCACGGCCCCTCATACCAGCGGCCGCTGATTTCGACTCCTGAGAAGTCGGTACGGCCGCTGGTATGCCTCTGTTTTGGCGCGCAGCCGCCACACCAACCCTGCGCGCGATACGGTCGGCATGTCATGCCGACCGTATCACACCGTGAAGTACTTGGCCCGCGGGTGGTGCAGCACGATGGCGCTCGTGCTCTGCTCCGGATGGAGCTGCCACTCCTCGGAGAGCGAGACGCCGATGCGCTCGGCACCCAGCAGCTTCAGCAGCGGCGCCTGGTCCTCGAGGCGCGGGCAGGCGGGGTAGCCGAAGGAGTAGCGGCCGCCGCGATAGCCCTGTTGCAGCATCTTCTCCATGTCGCGCTCGTCCTCGCCCGCGAAGCCGAGCTCGGCGCGGATGCGCTTGTGGACGTATTCCGCCAGCGCCTCGGCCATCTCCACCGAGAGTCCGTGCAGGTAGAGGTAGTCCTGATAGCGGTTCTCCTCGAACCACTCGCGCGCCATGTCGGAGGCCTTCTGCCCGACGGTGACGACCTGCAGGCCGATCACGTCGCGCTCCGCGTCGTCCACGTCGCGCACGAAATCGGCGATGCACTCGCCATCCTCCTTGGGCTGGCGCGGCAGGTGGAAGCGCGCCGCCTCGGTCACGCCGTCCTCCTCGAAGAGGATCAGGTCGTTCCCCTGCCCCGCGCATTTCCAGTAGCCGTAGATGGCCTGGGGCTTGAGGATCTGCTGCTCCTCGGTCAGCGCCAGCATGCGCTTGAGCACGGGGCGCAGCTCCTGCTTCGCCCAGCCGAGGAAATCCTCCAGGCTGCGGCCCGCTTTGCGGAAGCCCCACTGGAACTGGTAGAGGCTGCGCTCGTTGATGAAGGGCACCAGGGCCTTGGGCGCGGCCTCCATCACCCGCGGCCCCCAGAAGGGCGGCGTGGGCACGGGAAGGCCCGCCGTCTGCCGCCGCCGCCGGGCCTGGGCGTAGGCGAGATCCACGGGCGCGAAGCCGCGCGGGTCGGCGGCGCCCAGCACGCGCTTCTCGTTGCGCGCCTTGCCCGCGCGCCGGGCCTGGATGGCGGCGAGGTAGCCGTCGAAGTCGTTGCCCATCACCTTGTCCATCAGGTGCAGGCCGTCGAAGGCGTCGCGCGCATAGGCCACGCGCCCGCAGGCATAGGCCTTCACGCAATCCTCCTCGACATAGTTGCGCGTCAGCGCCGCCCCGCCCAGCAGCACGGGCAGCTCGATGCCCATGCGCGACATCTCCTCGAGATTCTCGCGCATCACGACGGTGGACTTCACCAGCAGCCCCGACATGCCGATGGCGTGCGCCTTGTGCTCGCGCGCGGCGGCCACGATGTCGGCGAGCGGCACCTTGATGCCGAGGTTGATCACCTTGTAGCCGTTGTTGGTGAGGATGATGTCCACGAGGTTCTTGCCGATGTCGTGCACGTCGCCCTTGACGGTGCCGAGCACGATGACGCCCTTCTCCTGCCCCTCCACGCGCTCCATGAAGGGTTCGAGATAGGCGACCGCCGCCTTCATCGTCTCGGCCGACTGCAGCACGAAGGGGAGCTGCATCTTGCCCGCGCCGAAGAGGTCGCCCACCACCTTCATGCCGTCGAGCAGGATGTCGTTGATGATCGCGAGCGGCGTGAGCCCCTTGGCCAGCGCGTCCGCCAGCTCCTCCTCCAGCCCCTTGCGGTCGCCGTCCACGATGCGGTCCCTGAGGCGCTCCTCGACCGTCTCGGCCTTCTTCTTCGCCGCGGCGTCGGCGGCCTTGCGGCCGGCGAACATCTCCAGGACCTTCTGCAGCGGGTCGTAGCCCTCGCGGCGGCGGTCGAAGATCAGATCCTCCATCACCTGCACCTCCTCGGGCGGGATCTGATGGAGCGGCTTGATCTTGGAGACGTGCACGATCGCCCCCGTCATGCCGGCCTTCACCGCGTGGTCGAGGAAGACGGAGTTGAGCACGTGCCGCGCCGCCGGGTTGAGGCCGAAGGAGATGTTCGACAGGCCGAGGATGATCTGGATGTCCGGAAACTCCTCCCGAATCATCCGGATGCCCTCGAGCGTCCACAGCCCCAGTTTCCGGTCGTCCTCGTTGCCGGTGGCGATGGTGAAGGTCAGCGGGTCGATCAGCAGGTCTGACTGCGGCAAACCATGGCGGTTGCAGGCGAAGTCCACGAGGCGGCGGGCGATGCGCAGCTTGTCCTCGGCGGTCTTGGCCATGCCCTGCTCGTCGATGGTGAGCGCGATGACGGCGGCGCCGAATTTCCGCGCCAGCACCATGCGGTCATGCGCGGCGCCCTCGCCCTCCTCGAAGTTGATCGAGTTGATGATGGGCTTGCCGCCGTGCAGCTTCAGCGCGGCCTCGATCACCGGGGTCTCGGTGCTGTCTATGACGAGCGGCGCGTTCACGCTGGCGGTGAAGCGCTTCACCACCTCGCACATCTCGGCCATCTCGTCGCGGCCGACGAAGGCGGTGCAGATGTCGAGCGAGTTCGAGCCCTCCGCCACCTGCTCGCGCCCGATGGCGAGGCAGCCGTCCCAGTCGTGCGCCGCCTGGCGCTCGCGCCAGGCCTTGGAGCCGTTGGCGTTGCAGCGCTCGCCGATCGAGAAGTAGCTGTTCTCCTGGCGGAGGCTCACGGCGCTGTAGAGCGAGGCGACGGAGGGCACCCAGTGGACGCGGCGCCGCACCGGCGCGGGCCGCGCCGCCCCGCCCGCGAGCTTGCGCAGCACCGCATCCAGCGCGGCGATGTGCGGGGTGGAGGTGCCGCAGCAGCCGCCGATGAGGTTGAACCCGTCCTCGACGACGAAGCGCTCCATCCACACCGCCATCTCCTCGGGCGAGAGCGGGTAGTGCGTCCTGCCGTCCACCAGCTCCGGCAGCCCGGCATTGGGCTGCACGCTGAGCAGCCCGGGCCAGTTCTGCGAGAGCCAGCGGATGTGCTCGGCCATCTCCTGCGGCCCCGTCGCGCAGTTGAGGCCGAGGAGCGGCACGTCCAGCGCGTGCACCACCGCCGCCGCGGCGGCGATGTCGGGGCCCACCAGCAGCGTGCCGGTCGTCTCCACCGTCACCTGCACGAAGATGGGGATGTCGCTCTTGGCCTCGGCCTTCGCGGCCTTGGCGGCGTTCACCGCGGCCTTGATGTAGAGCGTGTCCTGGTTCGTCTCGGTCAGCAGCGCGTCCGCCCCGCCGGCGATGAGGCCGCGGCACTGCTCGGTCAGCGCCGCCTCCAGCGCGTCGTAGGAGATGTGGCCGAGCGAGGGCAGCTTGGTGCCCGGCCCGATGTCGCCCACCACCCAGCGGTGGCGGCCGTCGGCGAAGCTCTCGGCGGCCTCGCGCGCGAGGCCGACGGCGAGCTTGTTGATCTCGAAGGCGCGGTGGCCGAGCTCGAACTCCTCCAGCGTCACGGGGCTGCCGCCGAAGGTGTTGGTCAGCACCATGTCGGCGCCGGCCTCGAAATAGCTGCGATGGATCTCGCGCACGATGTCGGGGCGCGAGAGGTTGAGCACCTCGGTGCAGTTCTCCTTGTCCCAGAAATCGCGCGCCACATCGAGGTCCATCGCCTGCACGCGCGCGCCCATGCCGCCGTCGCAGAGCAGCACGCGGTCGCGCAGAACCTCGAGGAGATGCGGTCGGGCCATGTTCTTCTTCCTGGTGGCGGCGTGTCAGGCGTCGGCGAGGAGCCGGGCGGGCAGCTTCTCCGCGCGCCAGAGGCGCACGGCGAGCGGCCCGGGGATGTCGGCGGGCCGGGGCGCGGCGCAGCCGGCCGCGCCCAGCCAGCCGGCGATGGCGGCGTCGTCGAAGCCGGGCCAGCGATGGGCGAAGCGGCGCATCACCTCGGCGCGGTCATGCGGGGCGAGGTCGAGCACGAGCAGCGCGCCCCCTGGGCGCAGCACCCGCGCGGCCTCGGCCAGCGCCGCGGCCGGGTCCTCGGCGTAGTGCAGCACCATCTGCAGCGTCACGGCGTCGAAGCGCGCATCGGGCAGCGGCAGGCGATACATGTCGGCAAGGCGCACCGTGCAGCGCTCGGCGAGGCCGCGTTCGGACAGGCGCGCGCGCGCCAGCGCCAGCATCTCGCGGCTCGCGTCCACGCCCAGCGCCCGGCCGACGCGCGGCGCCACCAGCTCGAGCAGCGCGCCCGTGCCGGTGCCGATGTCGAGCAGGCTCTCCACCCGCTCGGGCAGCGCCGCGAGCAGCGCGGCCTCGATGGCCGCGGCGTCGAGGCCGAGGGCGCGGATTTCGTCCCACTCCATCCCCTCGCGCTGGAAGGCCTCGGAGGCGGCGCGGGCGCGATCGGCGGCGATGCGCGCGGCCTGGCGGCGATCGGCCTGCAGCAGGGGGTCCTCCTCCGGCAGGCGCGCCAGCAGGGCGCGGGCGAGATCGGCCCCGGCCGGGAGCTGGAAATAGACGTGCGGCCCCTCGGGCAGCCGCTCGAGCAGCCCGGCCTCGTGCAGCAGCTTCAGGTGGCGGGAAAGGCGCGGCTGGGACTGGCCGAGCACGGCGCAGAGCTCGCTCACGTTGAAGGCCCCGCGCGCGCAGAGGGCGAGCAGGCGCAGCCGGGTCGGCTCGGCGGCGGCGCGGAGTTGGGTGAGCAGCGGCTCCATGGCTTGCAAATGGCATAAACATATCCTTATGTCCAGCGCATGGCCTGGTCGCTGGACGCCCGCATCCCCGTCACGCTCCTGCCCGACATGGCGGCGGTGGAGGCGGCGCTGGCCGAGGGCAAGCCGGCCGCCCTGGTCACCGCGGCCCCCCCTCCCCCCAAGCCCGCGCGCGCGGCGGCGGCCGTCTCCTTCGCGCCCGGGCTGGCCGCGCATCGCGCGGCCTGCGCCTGCTGCCAGGGGAGGAGCCCGGCCGCCCAGGCGCTGGACCGGCTCTTCCAGGCCCGCGCGCGCGGCGCCGCCCCCTGGTTCGAGCGGGTGCTGGTGCTGGACGAGGAGGGCGTGGGCGCGGAGCTGCGCCGGGCGCTGCGGGAGGACGCGCTGGCGGCCGCACGGTTCCGGGCGGACTGAGCCCGCGTTACATTGCCCGGGAAAAGACCAGGACGCCGCCATGAGCTTCGCCAGCACCCAGGATCTCGCCGAGAAACGCGTCTCCTTCGACGAGCTCGGCCCCGGGCTCTACGCCTACACCGCCGAGGGCGATCCCAACTCCGGCGTCATCCTGGGCCCCGAGGGCGTGGTGGTGGTGGACGCCCAGGCCACGCCGCTGATGGCGCGCGACGTGCAGGCGCGCATCGCCACCGTCACGCCGCTGCCGGTGAAGCAGGTGGTGCTGACGCACTACCACGCCGTGCGGGTGCTCGGCGCCTCCGGCTACCCGGCCCATTCGATCCTCTGCTCGGAGGCCACCCGCGCGCTGATCGTCGAGCGCGGAGCCCAGGACATGGACAGTGAGATCGGCCGCTTCCCGCGCCTGTTCCGCGGGCGCGAGACCATCCCCGGCCTCACCTGGCCCACCCACACATTCGAGCGGCGCATGACGCTCTGGCTCGGCGAGCGCGAGGCGCAGGTGATCCACATCGGCCGCAGCCACACGGCGGGCGACACGGTGGTCTGGCTGCCCAAGGAGCGCGTGCTCTTCGCCGGAGACACGGTGGAGTTCGGCGCCACCCCCTATTGCGGCGACGCGCATTTCGCCGACTGGCCCGCCACGCTGGCCGCCATCCGCGCGCTGAACCCGGAGAAGCTGGTGCCCGGCCGCGGCGCGGCGCTGCTCAACCCGCAGGATGTGGCCGAGGCGCTGCACCAGACGGAGAGCTACGTGACCGACCTCTTCGCGCTGGCGCAGCGCGCGGTCGCGAAGGGCTGGACGCTGAAGCAGCTCTACGACGAGGCGATGGCCGCGCTGCGCCCCAAATACGGGCATTGGGTGATCTTCGAGCACTGCATGCCCTTCAACGTCAGCCGCGCCTTCGACGAGGCGAGCGGGATCGCGCATCCGCGCATCTGGACCGCCGAGCGCGACCTCGAGATGTGGCGCGCGCTGGAGCAGGGCGCGCCGATGAAGAGCGCCGAAGCGCATTGATGGCGGCCCGCTTCGCGCCCCCGCGCTACGCCTCGCCCCCGCCGCGCCATCCGGGCGGCGAGGAGGCGGCGCGCCTGGTGGTGGCGGGCGGCGGGCTCGTGGGCCTCACGGTCGCGCTCGACCTCGCGCGGCGCGGCGTGGATGTGGTGCTGCTGGACGAGGACGACACCGTCTCCACCGGCAGCCGCGCCATCTGCTTCGCCAAGCGCACGCTGGAGATCTACGGCCGGCTCGGCCTCGGCGCGAGGTTCCTGGAGAAGGGCGTCACCTGGAACCGCGGCCGCGTCTTCCACGGCGAGCGCGAGGCCTACGCCTTCGACCTGCTGCCCGAGCAGGGGCACGAATACCCGGCCTTCGTGAACCTCCAGCAGTATTACGCCGAGGCCTGGCTGGTGGAGGCCTGCGCGGCCACGGGCCGGGTGGATCTGCGCTGGCGGCACAAGGTCACCGGCATCGAGAACCGCCCGGACGGCGCGCGCCTCGCCGTCGAGACGCCGCAGGGCGCCTACACGCTGCACGCGGAATGGCTGCTCGCCTGCGACGGCGCGCGCAGCTTCCTGCGCGAATCCCTCGGCCTGCCCTTCGTCGGGCAGGTGTTCCGCGACCGCTTCCTCATCGCGGACGTGGTGATGCAGGCGGATTTCCCGACGGAACGCTGGTTCTGGTTCGACCCGCCCTTCCACCCCGGCCAGTCCGTGCTGCTGCACAAACAGCCCGACGATGTGTCGCGCATCGATTTCCAGCTCGGCTGGGAGGCCGATCCGGAGGCGGAGAAGGATCCCGCCCGGGTGCGCGCGCGCGTGGCCGCCATGCTGGGGCCGAAGATCCCCTTCGAGCTGGAATGGGTCAGCGTCTACACCTTCAGATGCCGGCGGATGGAGCGGTTCCGCCACGGCCGCACCCTCTTCCTGGGCGACGCCGCGCACCAGGTCTCGCCCTTCGGCGCGCGCGGCGGCAATGGCGGGGTGCAGGACGCGGACAATCTCGCCTGGCGCCTCGCCGCCGTGCTGACCGGCGAGGCGGGCGAGGCGCTGCTCGAGGGCTATGAGGCCGAGCGCATCCCCGCAGCCGACGAGAACATCCTGAACTCCACCCGCAGCACGGATTTCATCACGCCGAAGAACCCCGCCGCCCGCGCCTGGCGCGAGGCGGTGCTGCAGCTCGCCCGCCGCCACGCCTTCGCCCGGCCGCTGGTCAACTCGGGCCGGCTCTCGCGCCCCTGGTCGGGCCAGGTGGCGGCGCCCGACGCGCCCGTGCTGCGCGAGGGGCAGGCGGAGTGGCTGCTGCGCCACATCGGCCATGACGGGCGCTTCACCCTGATCGCGCGCGAGGCCACGCCGCCCGCCCTGCCCGGCGTCACCGCGCTGATGCTCGCCGACACCCCGCGCCCGGGCACGCTGCACGACCATTCGGGGCTGGCCGCCGCGCGGCTCGGCCTCGCACCCGGCGAGGCGGCGCTGTTCCGCCCCGACCAGATCCTCGCCGGCCGCGCCCCGGCCGCCGACCGCGCGGCGCTGGCCGCGCTGCACGCCAAGGCCCTCGCCCGATGAGCACCCTCTCCACCGAACCCCGCCTTCCCGATCCCGACGGCTTCTACGCCCTGGTGATGGAGGCGCACCGCGGGCTGGACGAGGCCGCCTCCCGCGCGCTGGACGCGCGGCTCGTGCTCATCCTCGCCAACCACATCGGCGACGCCGAGGTGCTGGCCGAGGCCATTGCGCTCGCGCGCCGCGCGGGCGAAGAGGAGGCATGAGCAGCAGCCCCATCGAGACCATCGCCGCCTGGCAGGAGGAGTTCACCGCCATCCGCCGGGACATCCACGCCCATCCCGAGCTGGGCCTGGAGGAGCACCGCACCGCCGCCCTCGTCGCCGCGAAGCTGCGCGAATGGGGCGTCGAGGTGCATGAAGGGGTGGGCCGCACCGGGGTGGTGGGCGTGATCCGCGGCGGGCGCGCGGCCGAGGGCCGCAACGACGGCCCGCGCATCGGCCTACGCGCCGACATGGACGCGCTGCCCATGCAGGAGGCCAACGGCTTCGCCCATGCCAGCACCCATCCCGGCCGCATGCACGCCTGCGGCCATGACGGGCACACCACCATGCTGCTCGCCGCGGCGAAGTATCTCGCCCGGACGCGCAACTTCGACGGCACGGTGCACCTGATCTTCCAGCCGGGCGAGGAGGGCGCGGGCGGCGCGCTCGCCATGCTGGAGGACGGGCTGTTCGCCCGCTTCCCCTGCGATGCCGTGTTCGGCATCCACAACCGCCCGGGCCTGCCGGTCGGCGAGTTCGGCCTGCGCCCCGGCCCGATGATGGCGGGCGTCGCCTTCTTCGACATCCAGGTGACGGGCAAGGGCGGCCATGGCGCGCGCCCCGAGGCGACCAACGACCCGGTGGTGATGGGGGCGGCCATCGTGCAGGCGCTGCAGTCGGTGGTGGCGCGCAACGTCCCCGCCATCGAGCGCGCGGTGCTCAGCGTCACCCGCTTCGACGCGGGCCAGGCCTACAACGTGATTCCGAACGAGGTGCGGCTCGGCGGCACGGTGCGCGCCTTCTCCAACGAGATCATGGCGCTGGTGGAGAACCGCATGCGCGCCATTTCCGAAGGGGTGGCGGCGGGGCTCGGCGGCAGCGCCGTGCTCGATTTCCGGGTGATCACCACGCCGCTCGTGAACGACGCGATGGAGGCCGCGGCGCTGGGCGACGCCGCCGCGGCCCTGGTGGGCGAGGGCCATGTCCACCGCGATTTCCCCGCCGTGATGGGCGGCGAGGATTTCGCCTTCATGCTGGAACGCTGCCCCGGCGCCTACATCGTCACCGGCAATGGCGACAGCGCGGAGGTGCACCACCCCCGCTTCGACTTCGACGACCGCGCCATCCCCTATGGCGCGGGGGTTCTGGCGGCGGTGGTGGAGCGCAAGATGCCGCGCGCGGGGTGAGTGCTGTTCAGCCCAGGTGGCGGGCGAAGAACTCGAGCGTGCGCCGCTGCGCCAGCGCCGCGTCGGCCGGGACATGGCTGCCGCGCTCCTCGCAGCCGAAGCCATGGCCCGCGCCGGGATAGACGAAGACCTCCACCTCCGGGCGCGCGGCGCGGATGGCCTCCACATCGCTCATCGGGATGGAGGCGTCCGTCTCGCCGAAATGGAGCTGGGCGGGGCAGCGCGGCGCCTCCTGGCGCGCCGCGGCGATGCCCCCGCCATACCAGCCCACCGCGGCCGAGAAGGCGGAGGAGCGCGTGGCCCCGTGCCAGGCCACCGTGCCGCCCCAGCAATACCCCACGATCCCGCGCTTCGCCCCCGCCGGCAGGGCGGCCGCGGCGGCGAGGATGTCGAGCAGCGTCTTGTGCTCGTCCACCTGGCCGCGCAGGGCGCGGCCGCGCGCCACGTCCTCGTCCGTGTAGCCGAGCTCCACCCCGCGCTCCACGCGGTCGAACAGGGCGGGCAGGATCACGGCGTAGCCGGCCTCGGCGAAGGACTGCGCCACGCGGCGCATGTGCCGGTTCACGCCGAAGATCTCCTGCACCACCACCAGCGCCCGCGCCGCCTCGCGCGGGCCGGCGGTCCAGGCGGAGAGCGTGTGGCCGTCGGCGGCGGTGAGCGTGATCTCCATTGGCGGAACCCCCTGTGCTTCCTGTAGGATTGCGAGCATGGGCGAGGTCGTGAACCTGAGGAAGTGGGTCAAGGCGCGCGAGAGGGCGCGGCGCGCGGCCGAGGCCGCCGCCAACCGCGCCGCGCATGGCCGCACCAAGGCCGAGAAGGCGCGCGAGGCCGAGGAGGCCGCCCGGCAAGGCCGGCGGCTCGACCAGGCGAAGCGCGACGACGCGCCGGAGGGCTGAGCGGCGGCGATTCCGCCCCGCGCCGCGACAGGCTACTCTGCGTCCATGGACCAGCCCGCGCCCCATCCCTACCGCGACGGTTTGCCCCCCGCCCCGCCCGGGCCCCCGGAAGGCGAGCAGCACCCGCTGCTGCGCGCCACCGAGGTGCCCTTCCTCACCGGGCTCGCGCAGGGGCCGATCCCGGCGCTGGCGCTGGCGGTGGCGCTGCTGGCGCTGGGCGCACCCGCCGGGCTCGCGCTCGCGGGCGGGCTGGCGGCCACCGCGGCGGGGGCGGTGCTGCTCGGGCTCGGGCGCTATTTCGCCGCGCTCGGCGCGGCCGAGCGCTACGCGGCCGAGAAGCGGCGCGAGGAGGAGGAGACGCATCTCTACCCCGAGCGCGAGCGCTGGGAGGTGGCCGCGGTGCTGCACCGCTACGGGCTGCGCGGGGACATCCTGGCCCGCGCGGTGGAGGCCATCGCCGCCGACCGCCGCCGCTGGGTGGATTTCATGATGCGCTTCGAGCTGGACCTGATCGAGCCGCAGCCCGCCCATGCGGGCCGCGAGGCGGCGGTGCTCGCCCTCGGCGCGCTGCTGGGGGGGGCGCTGGTGCTGCTGCCGCTCGCGCTCTGGCCGGCTCTGGGCTGGGGGGGGCCTGTGCTGGCCGCCGCGCTGGTGATGGGCGGGGCGGGCTTCCTGCTGGGCCGCGCCGAGGGGCAGGTGCCGGCGGGGGGTGCGGTGCGCAGCCTCGCGCTCGGCGCAGCGGCGGCGCTGGCGGGTCTGGCGCTGGCCGGCTTCGCGCCGTGACGCGGATTCGGGCGCGGTCAAGGCTTTCTTAAAGCTCGCACGTCAGGCTCGGTCGCCGAAAGGCAGACCGATGCAGAAAATCCTGGCGTCTCCTCCCGCTTGCCTGGCCCTGGCAAAAGCCTTCGGCCTCCTGGCGGCCCTGGCCCTGCTGGCCTCGCCCGTGGCGGGGCTTCCCGCCGTCTGGGCCGCGGCCTTTTTCGCGCTGGCCATGGCCGCGGCCTATGCCGGAAGCCTGGCGCGGATCGCCAAGCGCGCCTGCCCCTCCTGCACGGCGGTGCGCGCGGCCACCGAGTCCGAGCTCGCCATGCGCGGCCTGCTGGAACACGCCCCCGTGGGCATCTGGCAGCTCGACGCGGCGGGGAGCACGGTCTTCGCCAACAGCCGGCTGCGCGCCCTGTTCGGCGGCCGGGCGCCCGCCGGGCTGCGGCAGAGCGGGCTGCAGCGCAATGGCGGCGACGGGCCCTTCGACATCGCCCCGGGCGAGGAGCGCGAGGCCGTGCTGCCCGGGGCCGACGGGCGGGAGGCGCTGCGCCTTCAGGTCGCGGCCACGCCCTGGCCGGCCGAGGGCGGCGCGGGCCGGCTTCTCAGCGTGCTGGACGTGACGCCGCTGCGCCGCGCCCAGGCGCGGGTCGAGCATCTGACGGAGCATGACGCGCTGACCGGCCTCGCCAACCGGGAGGCCTTCGGCTGCGCGCTGGGCGCGCTGGCCGGCGCCGCCTCGGGCGGCCTTCTGCTGCTGCTCGACCTCGACCATTTCCGCTCGGCCAATGAGCGTTTCGGCCATGTGGTGGGGGACAGGCTGCTGCGCGAGGCGGCGGAGCGGCTGCGCGGCGCGGTGCGGCCCAGCGACATGGTCTGCCGCCTGGGCGCCGACGAGTTCGCCGTCCTCGCCTTCGAGGCGGGGCCCGAGAGCGCCCTGCCGCTCGCCGGACGGGTGCGCTCCGCCCTGCGCCCGCCGCTGCGGCTCGACGGGCTCGACCTCTCCATCTCCGCCAGCATCGGCATCGCCACCGCGCCCAGGGATGGGCGGGATGGCCCGGCCCTGCTGCGCGCCGCCGAGCTCGCCCTGCACGAGGCGAAGGCGAACGGGCGCAACGCCGTCTGCCTCTTCGAGCCGCAGATGCGCGAGCGGCACGAGCAGCGCGCCGCGCTGCGCGAGGCCTTCGTGGAGGCGCTGGAGCGGGGCGAGCTGGAAATCCACCTCCAGCCCCAGCAGGACATGGAGCGCCAGGTCATGGTGGGGGCCGAGGCGCTGATCCGCTGGAAGTCCAGCCGGCTGGGCCGCTGGGTGCCGCCGGGCGAAATCCTGCCCGCCGCGAACGAAGGCGGCGTGATCCAGCGGCTGGACCGCTTCGTGCTGCAGCGCGCCGTGGCCCTGCTGGCCGAATGGGGCGACCGGCCCGACGCGCCGGCCACGCTGGCCATCAACATCTCGGTCTCCAGCCTGCACGATCCGGGCTTCGCCGGCGAGGTCGCGCAGGCCCTCGCCCGCGCCGGCGTGGCGCCCGAGCGGCTCGAGATCGAAATCCCCGAGGATCTCGCCATCCGCGACCTGCCCGGCGTGCAGAAGACGCTGCAGGCCCTGCGCGAGGTGGGCGTGCCGCTGGCGCTGGACGATTTCGGCGGCGGCCATTCCGGGCTGCCGCATGTGGTGCGCCTGCCGGTGCAGCGCCTGAAGCTCGACCGCTCCATCGTCGCCGGCCTGCCGGAGGATGCGAAGGCGCTGGCCGTGCTGCGCGCCACCATCTCGCTGGCGCGCGGCATGGGCATCGAGGTGGTGGGCGAGGGGGTGGAGACGGAGGCCCAGGCCTTCGCCCTGCGCCGGGCCGGCTGCCATGTGATGCAGGGCTGGCTGGTCGCCCGGCCCATGGCGCCCGAGCTGCTGGTGCCGCCCAGCCTCGCCCTGCCCGCACCAGGGGCGCAGCGCGTGCGCGCCTGACGCCGCGGATTCCCGCGGCCCGGGGCGACGCGCTGGACTATGATTTCAACATCACGGATCATGCTCCCGCCTTTGTCGAGAGGGCGATTCACCGCTGCGGCGATTCCGCCTTCGCGGATCGCGCTCTAGGCTCCCGCCCCGGATGAGCGCGCCCCGCCCCGCCCCTGCGCCCCCCTTCGCGAGCCCTCTTTCCGAGGCCGAGTTCGCCGCCCTGATGGCCCCCTTCGCGCCGCTGGTCCCTCCGCTGGTGGTGGGCTGTTCGGGGGGCGCGGATTCCCTCGCCCTCGCCTGGCTCGCGCATCGCTGGTCCGGGGGGCGGACCATCGCCGTCATCTGCGACCACGGGCTGCGGCCGGAAAGCGCGGCCGAGGCCGAGCAGGTGGCCGAGCGGCTGCGCGGGGCCGGGTTGCGGGTGGCGCTGCGCCGCCTCCGCCTCGCCCCCGGCCCCGCCCTGCAGGCCCGCGCGCGGCTGGCGCGCCGCGCCGCGCTGCTCGCCGCCTGCCGGGAGTTCGGCGCGCCGCATCTGCTGCTCGGCCATCACGCGGGGGATCAGGCGGAGACGGTTGTGATGCGCGCCCTCGCCGGCTCCGGCCCGCGCGGGCTCGCGGGCATGGCGCCGCTTGCGGTCGCGCCGGAGGCGCTGGTGCTGCGCCCGCTGCTCGGCATCCCGCGGGCCCGGCTGGAGGCAAGCTGCCGCGCCGCGGGGCTCCTCTGGGTGGAGGATCCCTCCAACGCCGATCCGCGCTTCGCCCGGGCCCGGCTGCGCGCCGCGGGCGGCGCGGAGGGCGCGGAAGCCGCCGCCCCCGCCTTCGCCGCCCGGCGCGCGCGCGAGGAGGCGGCGCTGGCCGCCCGGGCCGCCGCCTGCCTGCGCCTGCTGCCCGAGGGCTGCGCGCGGCTCGACCTCGCCGCGCTGGGCAGGGACGCCACTGCCGCCGCCCTCCTCGGGCGGGTGCTGCGCGTGGTGGCGGGGCGGGCGCATGCGCCGGCCGAGGCGCGGGCGGCGGCGCTGCTGGCGCGCGGCCAGGGCACGCTGGGCGGGGCGCGGCTGCTCGCCTCCGGCTGGGTGGTGCGCGAGGCGCCCTCCCCGCCCTGCCCCGCCACGCCCGGCGCGCTGTGGGACGGGCGCTTCCGCCTCCTCGCCGCGGCGGAGGGGCTTCTCATCGGCCCGCTGGGCGCGGCGGAGGCCGCGCGGCTGCGCGCCCGCCACCGCCATCTGCCCGCCGCCGCGCTGGCCGCCCTGCCGGCGCTGAGACATGCGCGGGATGGAATGCTGGCGGCGGTCCCGCATCTCGCCTATCCTGGAACGGAAGCAGCAGCGCGGTTTCCGTTGCGCTTCGCGCCCCGGGGCGGCCCCCTGCTGGACGGCTGATCGGAAGGATCGGGCCAGTTCATTTCCGGCAGGGGCATTCTCTCCGCCCGCAGGCGCACCACATGGGGTTCGTGCGGGCCATCGCCGCCCGCGAAGGGGAAAAGCGGACGTGAGCAATTTCGGCCGGAACCTGGCCCTCTGGGTGATCGTGGCGCTGCTGCTGGTGGCGCTGTTCAACCTCTTCCAGCCCTCCGGGCCGACCGGCCGGGCGCAGATGCAGGTCGCCTACAGCGACTTCCTCAACGAGGTGAACAACGGCCAGGTGCGCGACGTGGTGATCCAGGGCCGCACCGTCTCCGGCCAGCTCACCGACGGGCGCAGCTTCACCACCTACACGCCGGAGGATCCGAGCCTCGTCTCGCGCCTGACCGAAAAGGGCGTGCGCGTGGTGGCGCGGCCGGAGGAGAGCGAGGTGAACCCGCTCTTCCAGATCCTGATCTCCTGGTTCCCGATGCTGCTGCTCATCGGCGTCTGGATCTTCTTCATGCGCCAGATGCAGGGCGGCGGCGGCCGCGCCATGGGCTTCGGCAAGAGCCGCGCCCGGCTGCTGACGGAGAAGCACGGCCGCGTCACCTTCGAGGACGTGGCCGGCATCGACGAGGCGAAGGCCGAGCTCGAGGAGATCGTGGACTTCCTGCGCGACCCGCAGAAGTTCCAGCGCCTGGGCGGCAAGATTCCGAAGGGCGTGCTGCTGGTGGGCCCCCCGGGCACCGGCAAGACGCTGCTCGCCCGCGCCATCGCGGGCGAGGCGAATGTGCCCTTCTTCACCATCTCGGGCTCCGACTTCGTCGAGATGTTCGTGGGCGTGGGCGCCTCCCGCGTGCGCGACATGTTCGAGCAGGGCAAGAAGAACGCCCCCTGCCTGATCTTCATCGACGAGATCGACGCGGTGGGCCGCCATCGCGGGGCGGGCCTCGGCGGCGGCAACGACGAGCGCGAGCAGACGCTGAACCAGATGCTCGTCGAGATGGACGGCTTCGAGAGCAACGAGGGCGTGATCATCATCGCCGCCACCAACCGCCCCGACGTGCTGGACCCGGCGCTGCTGCGCCCCGGCCGCTTCGACCGCCAGGTGGTGGTGCCGAACCCCGACGTGGTGGGGCGCGAGAAGATCCTGCGCGTGCACATGCGCAAGGTGCCGCTCGCCTCCGACGTGGACCCGAAGGTGATCGCGCGCGGCACGCCCGGCTTCTCGGGCGCGGATCTCGCCAACCTCGTGAACGAGGCCGCGCTGCTCGCCGCGCGGACGGGCCGGCGCACCGTCGGCATGGCGGAGTTCGAGGCCGCGAAGGACAAGGTGATGATGGGCGCGGAGCGCCGCAGCCTCGTCATGTCCGAGGACGAGAAGCGCATGACCGCCTATCACGAGGCGGGGCACGCCCTCGTCGCCATGCACGAGCCGGAGTGCGACCCGGTCCACAAGGCCACCATCATCCCGCGCGGCCGGGCGCTCGGCCTCGTGATGAGCCTCCCCGCCGGGGACCGCTACTCCAAGCACAAGTCCAAGATGAAGGCCGAGCTCGCCATGGCCATGGGCGGGCGCGTGGCGGAGGAGATCGTCTTCGGCCCGGACAAGGTGAGCAACGGCGCCTCGGGCGACATCAAGATGGCGACCAACCAGGCGCGCCTGATGGTCACCGAATGGGGCATGAGCGAGAAGCTCGGCATGGTGGCCTATGGCGAGAACAGCCAGGAGGTGTTCCTCGGCCATTCCGTCACCCAGTCGAAGAACGTGAGCGAGGCCACCGCCCAGCTCATAGACGCGGAAATCCGCCGCATCATCGACGAGGCCTATGCGCGCGCGAAGCACATCCTGACCGAGAACCGGGAGGAGCTGGAGCGCCTCGCCAAGGGGCTTCTCGAATACGAGACGCTCTCGGGCGACGAAATCCGCCAGGTGCTGCGCGGCGAGCCGGTGGTGCGGAGCCGCCCCGACGAGCCCGCCCAGGCCGGGCGCGGCAGCGTGCCCAGCTCGGGCCGCACCCCGCGCCCCGATACGGGCGGCTTCTCGCCCGCGCCCGCGGGGTGAGGCCCGCATGATCCCCGAGCCGCTCGGCCTGCTCGACGGGCCGGCGGCGGCGGAGGCGGTGGCACAGGGGCTCGCGCTGCCGTTGCAGGGCGGGCCCCTCGCCTTTCTGGGCTGGCGGCCGCTGGGAGATGCGGGCCCGATGCGCCCGGCCGCTTCCGCGCCGCCCGTGCTCTCCGCCGCGCCGCCGCCCTTCCCGGGCCTCGCGCCCCATCCGGCGCGGCCGCTGGTCATGGGCATCGTCAACTGCACGCCCGACAGCTTCTCGGGCGATGGGCTGGGCGCGGCGCATGCCGCCGCCATCGCCCGGGGCGAGGCCATGCTGGCCGCGGGGGCCGACATGCTGGACGTGGGCGGCGAGAGCACCCGCCCCGGCGCCGCCCCGGTGAGCCCGGAGGAGGAGCAGGCGCGCATCCTGCCCGTGATCCGCGCCCTCGCCCGCCTCGCCCCGGTCAGCGTGGACACGCGCCACGCCGAGACGATGCGCGCGGCCCTCGCCGCCGGGGCGCGCATCGTGAACGATGTGAGCGCGCTCGCCTTCGACCCCGCGGCGATGGGCGTGGTGGCCGAGGCCGGCTGCCCTGTGGTGCTCATGCACATGCGCACGCTCGATCCGCGCACCATGCAGCGAAGGGTGGCCTACGAGGATGTGGTGCGCGAGGTGGCCGAGCATCTCGCCCGCCGCCTCGACGCCTGCGAGGCCGCCGGCATCCCGCGCGGGCGGATCGCGCTCGATCCGGGCATCGGCTTCGGCAAGACGGTCGCGCACAACCTCGCGCTGATCGAGCGGCTGCCGGCGCTTGCGGGGCTCGGCTGCGCCATCCTGCTCGGCGCCTCGCGCAAGACCTTCATCGGCCGGATCACGGGGGTGGAGGCGCCGGCGGAGCGGGTGCATGGCAGCGTCGCGGCCGCCCTGGCGGGGGCGGCGCGCGGGGCCCATATCCTGCGCGTGCACGATGTGGCCGCGACCGTGCAGGCGCTCAGGCTGCGCGCGGCGGTGCTGACCGGAGGGGCGTGATGGGCGAGTGGTGGATGCTCGGCGTCTTCTTCGCCGCCTGCGTGGCCACCGCCGCCTCGGGCGCCATCTTCGCGCCCGGCCCCTGGTATGCCGGGCTGCGCAAGCCGCGCTGGTGCCCGCCCGACTGGCTGTTCGGCCCCGCCTGGGCGGTGCTGTTCTGCATGATCGCGGTGGCGGGCTGGCTGGTCTGGCGCGCGGCGGGCTTCGGCCCCGCGCTGATCGCCTACGCTGCGCAGCTCGTGCTGAACTTCGCCTGGTCCTGGCTCTTCTTCGGGCTGCGGCGGCCGGACCTCGCCTTCTACGAGCTCTGCGCGCTCTGGGCCTGCATCGGGCTGTGCATCGCGCTGTTCGCCCCGATCAGCGCGACGGCGGCCTGGCTCTTCGCGCCCTACCTCGCCTGGGTGGGCTTCGCGGGCGCGCTGAACCTCGCGCTGTGGCGGCTGAACGGGGCGCGCCCGCGCCCCGCCCCGCTCACGGCCGGATGAGAGTGCCCGCGCCCTTGTCGGTGAAGAGTTCGCGCAGCACCGCGTGGGGCTGGCGCCCGTCGAGGATCACGGCGCCCTTCACCCCCTGCTCGATGGCGTAGATGCAGGTCTCGATCTTGGGGATCATCCCCCCCGCGATCCAGCCCGCGGCGATGCCCGCACGGGCCTCGGCCACCGTCATCTCGGGGATGAGGGTCTTGTTCGCGTCCAGCACCCCGGGCACATCCGTCAGCATCAGCATGCGCTCGGCCCTGAGCGCGCCGGCGATGGCGCCCGAGACGGTGTCGGCGTTGATGTTGTAGGTCTGCCCATCGGGGCCGAGCCCCACGGGCGCGATCACCGGCACGATGTCCGCGCCGATCAGGAGTTCGAGCACGCGCGTGTCCACGCTCTCCGGCTCGCCCACCAGGCCGAGGTCGAGCACCTGCTCGATGTTGCTGCCCGGATCCTTCACCGTGCGCGTGGCCTTGCGGGCGCGGATCAGCCCGCCATCCTTGCCCGAGATGCCCACCGCGATGCAGCCCGCCCGGGTGATGGCGGAGGAGAGGGCTTTGTTCACGGTGCCGGCCAGCACCATCTCCACCACCTCGACCATCTGCTGGTCGGTCACGCGCAGCCCCTGCACGAAGGTGGACTTCACGCCGAGCCGGCCGAGCATGGCGTTGATCTGCGGCCCGCCGCCATGCACCACCACGGGGTTCACCCCCACCTGCTCGAGCAGGGCGATGTCGCGGCCGAAGCGCTCGGCCGCCTCCTCCTCGCCCATGGCGTGGCCGCCGTACTTCACCACCACGATCTGGTCGTCGTAGCGCTTGAGGTAGGGCAGCGCGCCGATCATCGTCTGCATCTGGGCGAGCGCGTCGTCGGACATCTGGGTGGCGTTCCTCGGGCCTTGCTGGGGGCGCTATCCGGCGGGCGGGGCGGGGCGTCAAGCCAGTGAGGTGTCAGGCGAGCAGCGCGGCGATCTCCGCGCGCAGCTCGGGGATGCCCTGGCCCGTCTCGGCCGAGGTGACGAGCACGAGCGGGTGCCCCGCCGGATGGGCGCGCGCGAGGCCCTGCGCCTCCGCAAGGCGCTTCTCCAGCGCGGCCGGCTTCACGTCATCGGCCTTGGTGAGCACGAGCTGGAAGGCCACGGCGGCCTTGTCCAGCAGGTCCATCACCGCGCGGTCGGAGGGCTTGGTCTCGATCCGCGCGTCCAGCAGCAGCAGCACGCGGCGCAGGTTGGGCCGGCCGCGCAGGTAGTCGAACATCAGCCCCTGCCAGTCCTCCTTCACCAGCTTGGAGGCCTTGGCGAAGCCGTAGCCCGGCATGTCCACGAGGGCGAGCGGCGTGCCCTCGACGCGGAAGAAGTTGAGCTGCTTGGTCCGCCCCGGGGTGTGGGAGACGCGCGCCAGCGCCCGCCGCCCCGTCAGCGCGTTGGTGAGCGAGGATTTGCCCACATTGGAGCGCCCGGCCAGCGCCACCTCCACCCCCTCGGGCGGCGGGAGCTGGTCGAGACGCTGGCTCGCGTGGAAGAAGGCGCAGGGCCGGGCGAAGAGCAGCCGCCCGGCCTCGATGAGCGCGGCGCGCTGCGCTTCGTCGCGCGCCTCGGCAAGCCCGCCGGCGGGAAGGCCCGCAGGGAGGCTCACTTCTTCGCCGCCGCCGTCCCCTGGCCGCCGGCGCCCCGCCCCCCCTGGGCCGGCGGGCGCGCCGCCTGCGCCTTCTTGTCGAGATGCATGATGTACCACTGCTGGGCGATGGAGAGGAGGTTGTTCCAGGTCCAGTAGATCACGAGCCCGGCCGGGAAGCTCGCCAGCATGAAGGTGAAGAGCACCGGCAGCCAGGCGAAGATCTTCTGCTGGATCGGGTCGGGCGGCTGGGGGTTCAGCTTCTGCTGCACCCACATGGTCACGCCCATGATGATCGCCCAGACCGGCAGATGCAGGAAGCTGGGGGGATCCCAGGGGATCAGGCCGAAGAGGTTGAACAGGTTGGTCGGGTCCATGGCCGAGAGGTCACGGATCCAGCCGAAGAAGGGCGCGTGACGCATCTCGATGGAGATGAACAGAACCTTGTAGAGCGCGAAGAAGACGGGAATCTGCACCAGGATAGGCAGGCAGCCCGAGGCGGGGTTGATCTTCTCGCTCTTGTAGAGCGCCATCATCTCCGCCTGCATCTTCGCGGGGTCGTCTTTGTACCGGTCACGGATTTCCTGCATCTTCGGCGCCACGAGGCGCATGCGGCCCATGGACTTGTAGGCCTTGTTGGCCAGCGGGAAGAACAGGACCTTCAGGCACAGGGTGAAGATCAGGATGGCGATGCCGAAATTGCCCGTGACGATGCCGAGCCAGTGCAGCACATAGAAGAAGGGCTTGGTGATGAAGTAGAACCAGCCCCAGTCGATCGCCTTGTCGAAATCCTGGATGCGCTGCTGGTCGCGGTAGCGGTCGAGGAGCTCCACCTCCTTCGCCCCGGCGAAGAGGCGCGAGGCGAAGCCGGCCGACTGCCCGGCCGCGATGGCCTGCGGCGCGGGGGGCGCGATGTCCACCTGCCAGCGGTCCACCCCCTGGTCGGGGATGTGGCGGAAGGCGCTGCGCAGGCGCTGGCCGTCCTCGGCGCGGGTCAGCGCCGTCAGCCAGTATTTGTCGGAGAGGCCGGCCCAGCCCTCGGCCGCCTCGTTGTCCCAGGCGGAGCCCTGGGCGCGGCGGCGGTTCCCTTCGTCGCGGCCGTCGCTGTAGGTGATCTCGGTCAGCCGCCCGTCCTGCACGGCGACGAAACCCTCATGCAGGATGAAGAAGCCCAGCGTCTGCGGCGTGCGCTCGCGCCGCACCCGGGCCCAGGGCAGCACCACCACGGCCTCGGCGGCGCTGTTGCGGAGGGTCTGGCGCACGGTGAACATGTAGTCGGCGTCCACCGAGACCTCGGCCTCGAAGATCTGGCCCTGCCCATTGTCCCAGGTGAAGGTCACGGGCCGGCCGGGGGCCAGCGGCCCGCCCGTCACGGTCCAGTCCGTCTCGTTGTCAGGCACGCGGGTGCGGCCATCGGCGGCCGTCCAGCCCCACTGGGCGAAATACCCCTCCGGCCGGCCGCGCGGCGCGAGCAGGGTGACATTGGCCGAGCCCGGCTCCACCGTCTCGCGGAACTGGCGCAGCACGAGCTGGTCGAGCATCAGCCCCCGCGCCGAGAGGGCGCCGGTCAGGCGCGGGTTCTCCACCGGCACGCGCTGCGCCTCGGCCCGGGCGGGCGACAGCTCCGCCGGCGCGGCGGGGGCGGCCGGGGCGGCGCCGGGGGCGGCAGGCGTGGCCGGCAGCGGCACCTCGGCCTGCTGGGCCTGGGGGGCGGGCGGCGGCGCCGGGGGCGACATCGTCCGGTTCCACACGTCGAACAGCAGCAGGATGCCGATGGAAAGGGCGATCGCCGCGAAAAGGCGCTTCTGGTCCATGGGTCTCGGTCAGGTTTCGGGCTGGCCCGGCGCGCGGGGCGCGAGCCGGTTCAGCCGGGGCGGCACGGGGTCGTAGCCGCCGGGATTCCAGGGGTTGCAGCGCAGGATGCGCCAGGCGGCGAGGCCCGTCCCGCGCAGCGCCCCGTGCTCGCTGAGCGCGCCCAGCGCGTAGTCCGAGCAGGAGGGGTGGAAGCGGCAGTTGCAGCCGAGGATGGGCCGCAGCGTCCACTGATAGGCGATCACCGCGCCCTTCAGCAGCGGCGTGACGGGGTTCACGGGCGGCTCGTCTCGGGCAGCGTCGGGCCGCCGGCGCGCACGCCCGCCTTGACGAGCGCGGAGTCGAGGGCGCGCGCGATCTCGGCGAAGGGGCAGCGGGCCGTCTGTTCCCGGGCGATCAGCACGAGATCCCAGCCCGGGGCGGGCTCGGCCGCCAGGGCGAGCCGCGCCGCCGCGCGCAGCCGGCGCTTCGCGCGGTTGCGGGTCACGGCGTTGCCGATCTTCTTCGTGGCGGTGAAGCCCAGGCGCGTGGCCGAGTCCTGCCGCGGCAGGGCCTGCAGCAGCAGCGCCCCGCGCGCCACCTTGGCGCCTTCGCGCGCGGCACGCAGGAACTCGGCGCGCCGCTTGAGGCGCCCCGGCTTCGCGGGCGGCGGCGTCACGGCAGGCATGGGCGCCCGCGGGCGCCCGTCAGGCGGAGAGCTTGGCGCGGCCCTTGGCGCGGCGATTGGCCAGCACCTTCCGGCCGCCGACCGTCGCCATGCGGGCGCGGAAGCCATGGCGCCGCTTGCGGACGAGCTTCGAGGGCTGATAGGTGCGCTTCACGGCCGGAACTCCAGAGCAAAGAGGAAGGGCGGGGTCGCGCCGCGCGCGCCCCGGCGTGGCGGGGGTATAGGAAGCCCGGGGGGCGGGCGTCAACCGCGGGCGGCGCCGGCGCCGCCCTGCCGCCGCGCGGATTGCCGCAGCGCGGCAACGGGCCTATGCCCATGCGCCGACATGGCGGGATGACACAGCGCATGGAACGGATTCTGGACGGGCAGGCGGCCCTGATCACCGGCTCCACCTCCGGCATCGGGCTCGGCATCGCGCGGCTTTTCGCCGAGGCGGGGGCGCGGGTGATGCTCAACGGCTTCGGCAGGGCGGAGGAGATCGCCGCCGCCCGGGCCGGGATCGGCGCGCTGATGGGCGTGGCCGAGGCGCCCTACAGCCCGGCCGACATGGCGAAGCCCGCCGAGGTGCGCGCCATGGTGGCTGCCGCCGAGGCCGCCTTCGGCCGGCTCGACATCCTGGTGAACAATGCGGGCATCCAGTTCGTCAGCCCCGTTCAGGATTTCCCCGAGGAGAAGTGGGACGCGATCCTCGCCATCAACCTCTCTTCCAACTTCCACGCCATCAAGGCGGCGCTGCCGGGCATGCTGGGCCGCCGGTACGGCCGGATCATCAACATCGCCTCCGCGCACGGGCTGGTGGCGAGCCCCTTCAAGACGGCCTATGTCGCCGCCAAGCACGGGGTGGTGGGGCTGACCAAATCGGTCGCGCTCGAGATCGCGGAGACGCCCATCACCTGCAACGCCATCTGCCCCGGCTTCGTGCGCACGCCGCTCGCCGAGGCGCAGGTGAAGCCGCTCGCCGAGAAGCACGGCGTGAGCGAGGAGGTGGCGCTGAAGCAGCATCTGCTGGCCAAGCAGCCCTCGAAGCGCTGGATCGAGGTGGAGGAGGTGGCGCGCATGGCGCTCTACCTCGCGGGCCCCGGCTCGGGCGGCGTGAACGGGGCGGCGCTCAGCGTGGATGGCGGCTGGCTCGCCGCCTGAGATGGACGCGAGCCCCCCTCCCTCCCCGGCCGCCGAGGCCGCGCCCGGCGCGCGCCTCAAGCGCGTGAACCTCGCCCTGCAGGGCGGGGGCACGCATGGCGCCTTCACCTGGGGCGCGCTGGAGCGGCTGCTGGAGGACGAGCGCATCGCCTTCGACGGCATTTCCGGCACCTCGGCGGGCGCCATCAACGGTGCGGTGCTGGCGCTCGGGCTGATCGAGGGCGGGCGCGAGGGCGCGAAGCGCGCGCTGGAGGGGTTCTGGCGCGCGCTGGGCGCGAAATTCGCCCTCTCGCCGCTGCGCGCCACCCCCATCGAGAAGGCGATCTGGGGCTGGGACCTCACGCACAGCCTCGCCTGGCGCGCCTTCGAGACGGCGACGCGGATGCTGAGCCCCTATCAGCTCAACCCCTTCCCGCTCGAATACAACCCGCTGCGCCGCGCGCTGGAGCAGAGCCTCGACCTCGAGCGGCTGCGCAGCGCGAAGAACGGGCCGCGCATGTTCATCTCGGCCACGAATGTGCGCACCGGCCGCGCGCGCGTGTTCCGGCGCGAGGAGATCACGGTGGACGTGCTGCTCGCCTCCGCCTGCCTGCCCAACATCTTCAAGGCGGTGGAGATCGAGGGCGAGCACTACTGGGATGGCGGCTATCTCGGCAATCCCGCGCTCTGGCCGCTCTATCACGAGCGCCTCGCACCCGACATCGTGGTGATCCAGCTCAACCCGCTGATCCGCGACGAGGTGCCCACCTCGCCGGCCGACATCATGAACCGGCTGACCGAGATCAACTTCAACGCGGCGCTGATGAGCGAGATGCGCGCGATAGACTTCGTGCAGCGCATGCTGGATGCGGGGCGGCTCGAGCAGCCGCGCTACCGCCGCATCTTCCTGCACGCCATCGAGGACGAGGAGCGCATGCGCGCCTTCAAGCTCTCGACGAAGTTCAACGGCGAATGGGACTTCCTGCAGACGCTGCGCGACTACGGCCGCGCGGCGGCCGACCGCTTCCTCGCCGCGCATTTCGACAGCCTGGGCCGCGAGAGCACCCTCGACATCCGGCGCTTCCTCTGACGCGCAGCCGCCCCGGCTTGGCAAGCGGCGCGAGGCGCGCGAGCCTCCCGCGCAGGGAGAACCACGCCACGCCATGACCAGGCTTCGCATCGGCTATGTCGGCCATGTGCCGCACCGCAATTTCCTCGAGGTCTGCGCCGCCGATCCGGCGCTCGAGCTGCTGCGCATCCCGCTCGAGGCGAGCGCGGAGGAGGCGGTGCGGATGCTCTCCACCTGCCAGGCCTATTACGCCATGGCCTCGCGCGACGAGCTGCCGCGGCCGCTGCACGTCACCGCCGCGCTGCTGGCGAAGCTGCCCGGGCTGCTGATGGTGGCGAGCACCGGGGCGGGCTACGACACCTGCGACCCCCGGGCCTGCACCGAGGCGGGCGTGGCGCTGGTGAACCAGGCCGGCGGCAACGCCGAGGGCGTGGCCGAGCACGCGCTGGGCATGATGCTCGCCCTGCTCAAGCGCTTTCCCGAGAACGCGGCGGCGATGAAGGCCGGCCGCGCGGGGGACCGCGCAAGCCTGCTCGGCCACGAGCTGAAGGGCCGCAGCGTGGGCCTGATCGGCTGCGGCCATGTGGGGCGCCGCGTGGCGGAGATGCTGCGCGCCGCCTTCGGCTGCCGCGTGCTGGCCTGCGACCCCTATCTCGACGCCGCCACCCTCGCCGCGCGCGGGGCGGAGAAGGCGACGCTCGAGGAGCTTCTCGCGCAGTCGGACGTGGTGAGCGTGCATTGCCCCCTCACGCCCGAGACGCGCGGCATGCTGGGCGCGGCGGAGTTCGCCGCGATGAAGCGAGGCGCGGTCTTCGTCACCACCGCGCGCGGCTCCATCCATGACGAGGCGGCGCTGCTCGCGGCGCTGGAGAGCGGTCATCTCTGGGGCGCGGGCGTGGATGTGTGGGAGCAGGAGCCCCCGCCCGCCGACCACCCGCTGCTGCACCACCCGAAGGTGATCGCCACCCAGCATACGGCCGGGGTGACGGAGGAGAGCCGCGCGAACATCACGCGCATCGCGGCGCTCGCCTTCTCCGATCTCGCGGCGGGGCGGATGCCGCCGCGCATCGTGAACCCGGAGGTGAAGCCGCGCTTCGCCGCGCGCGTCGCGGCCGCGCTCGGGCGCGCGCCGGTGGAGGCGTAGGCGGCCGGCCTCACCCCTCCAGGCGCACCTGCGCCGCCTGCGCCACCTCGCGCCATTTCGCGATCTCGGCGCGGATGAAGGCGGCGAACTGGGCGGGGGTGCCGGGGTCGGGGATGGTGGCCATGCCGTGCAGCCGCTCGACGATGGCGGGCTCGGCCAGGATGGCGCGCAGATCGGCCGAGATGCGCTCGACGATGGGGGCCGGGGTTCCGGCCGGCGCGGCAAGCCCGGTCCAGCCCGCCGCCTCGTAGCCGGGCGAGAGGGTCTCGGCGAGGGTCGGCGTGTCGGGAAGCTGGGGGATGCGCCGGGCGCTGGCCACCGCCAGGGCCACGGCCCGCCCCGCGCGGATGTGGCCGAGGGCGCTCGCCACGCTGTCCATCATCACCGGCACATTGCCGGCGACGAGATCGGTGATGCCTGGGCCCGAGCCGCGATAATGCACGATGTTGAAGCGCAGCCCCGTGCGCAGTTGCAGCAGTTCGATGGCCATGTGCTGGCTGGTGGCGGGGCCCGCGCTCGCGATGTTCACCTCGCCCGGCCGGGCGCGCAGCATCGCCGCCAGCGCGGCCGGATCCCGCGCCGGGAAGGAGGGGTGCGCCACCAGCAGCAGCGGCACCATGGCGATGTTGCTGATGGGCGCGAAGTCCCGCTCCGCGTCATAGGGCAGGCGGGGCAGCACCGAGGGGTTCACGCCGAAGGTGCCCGAGGTGGCGGCGACGAGCGTGTAGCCGTCGGCCGGCGCGCGCGCGACGGATTCCACCCCGGGCGCGCCCGCGCCGCCGCCGCGGTTCTCCACCAGCGCGCGCTGCGGCCAGCGCGCCGAGAGCTGGTCCGCCACCAGCCGCGTCACGATGTCCGCCGCCTGGCCGGGCGGGAAGGGCACGACGATGCGCACCGGCCGCTCCGGCCAGGCGGGCTGGGCCGCCGCGGCGAGCGGAATGAGGGCGGGCGCGCCCAGCAGCGCGCGGCGTCGTAACGGCATCGCATCCTCCCGAACGAGGGGCTTTCGGGCCCTCTGCGCGTCAGGTTAGCGTGGCCGCAACGAGGAAGGGAGGGCCGGGACATGCTGGCGAACAGCCATGACATCGCGGTGCTCGCCGGGGATGGAATCGGCCCGGAGGTGATGGAGGCCACGCTCGAGCTGCTGCGGGCGGTGGAGCAGAAGCACGGCATCAGCCTCGCCTTCACCGCCACCCGCGCCGGGGCCTTCTGCTACAAGGAGACGGGCACGGACCTCAGCGACGAGGCCTTCGAGCGCGCGGCGCGGGCCGACGCCATCCTGCTCGGCGCCATGGGCTGGCCCGGCATCCGCCGCGCCGACGGCACCGAGATCGCCCCGCAGATCACGCTGCGCCAGCGCCTCGATCTCTATGCGGGGGTGCGGCCGATCCGCGCCATTCCCGGCACGCCCGCCGTGCTCGCGCATCCGCGCGCGAAGGAGATCGACTTCGTGATCCTGCGCGAGAGCACGGAGGGGCTGTTCTTCTCCAAGGACCAGGGCATCGTCAGCGCCGACTGGGCGGAGGAGACGCTGCGGCTGACGCGCCGCACCACCGAGCGGCTGGCGCGCACCGCCTTCCGGCTGGCCGCGCACCGGGCCGCCCAGCGCGGCCGGCCGGGCCGGGTGACGCTGGTGGACAAGGCCAACGTGTTCCGCGCCTTCGCCTTCATGCGCGAGGTCTTCGCCCCCATCGCGGCCGAGCATCCCGACATCGCCTATGACCAGCACTACGTGGACGCCATGGCGCTCGACCTCGTGCGCCGGCCCTGGGCGTTCGACGTGCTGCCCATGGAGAACATGTTCGGCGACATCCTCTCCGACCTGGGCGCGGGGCTGATCGGGGGGATGGGCTTCGCCCCCTCGGCCGATCTCGGCGACACGCACGGGCTGTTCCAGCCGAGCCACGGCACCGCGCCCGACATCGCGGGGCAGGGCGTCGCCAACCCCACGGCCTGCATGCTCTCGGCCGCGATGATGCTGGAATGGCTCGCGATGAAGGGCGGCGGGCAGAGGCTGCTCGACGCCGCGACCGACATCCGCGAGGCGGTGGACCACGCCTTCGCCGAGGGGCTGCGCACCCCCGACATCGGCGGCGGCGCGGGCACGGTGGCCGCCACGCGCGCGGTGATCAGCGCGCTTCGGCGACGCCCCGGCTGATCAGCTCCGCCAGCGCGCGGGCCACGCAGTCGTTGAGCTTGTCCACCGCCGCCGCGCGCCCGGGGCGCGGGGTGCGCTCGAGGTCCACCGCCCCCGTCTCCACCCAGTGCTGCATGAGGTCGTAGCGCGGGAAGAGCGCGGCGCCGGCGGCGGCGGCGGCGAGGCGCAGCTTCTCGCGATAGGGCTCGATGTTGGAGTTGGCCCGCAGGAAGCGGGAATACTGCTGGTCCACCACGATCACGTCGGCGCCGCGGCGGCGGATGCGCTCCAGCCCCCGGCGCAGCGCCTCCGTCATCTCGTCCGGGTCCATGCCGCGCACCGCCTCGACGGTGCCGAGCTGCCAGAGGATCAGCGCGGGGGTTTCGCTGGCGAGGCTCTCGCGCAGCAGAGCCAGGTGGTCGGTCACCGAGACGCCGCGACCGCCGCGCACCGCCACCTCGATGGAGCGTCCGGGGTAGCGCTCGCTCAGCAGCGCCTGCAGCCGGCCGGGCCAGGCGGCCTCGGGGCCCGAGGAGCCCGGGCCGGTGATGGAGCCCGAGCCGAGCGCCAGGATCAGCACCGGCCCGCGCTCCAGCGCGCGCGCCAGAGCGGGCAGAGGCCGGGCCGATTGGGCGAAATCGGAGGGAAGATCGCAGGCCGGGCCGCTCGCGCGGGCCGGCGCCCCGACCAGAAGGCCGGCGGCGAGCGCCCAGACGGCAAGACCCTTCCGCGACATGACAGGCGATTTACGCATGGGGCAGGGCCCGCGGCAAGCGCGGCTCCGCGGGGGCCGGCAGGGCCGCGGGTCTCTCGAAGCCCTTGTTCCACTCGCCGATCCAGGCCACGGCGATGAGCGCAGCGAGGCAGAACAGGTTCACCACCACCTGCATGGCCCAGCGGTCGTCCAGCTCCAGCATCACCCGCGCGAGGAAGGAGAGCAGGATGCCGAAGCAGAACACCGGCAGGCTGTGCCGGCCCATGTCGCGGAAAGGCCGCGCCCACCAGCCGGAGACGAGCCGCCCCTCGCGCGGAACGTAATGGCCGATCAGATAGGCCATGGCGAGGATGGAGAGCAGCCGCCAGGGGTGCAGCGAGGCCTTGTCCACCCCGGCGATCAGCTCCGCCAGCCATTCGGGCAGACGCTCGCCCAGCGCGGGCAGATGCAGCGAGGCGAGCATGCCGAGCAGCCCGAGCCCCAGCACCAGCCCCGCGGCGGCGGTGAGCCAGAGCCGGCGCGGCGGCAGCCCCACCGAAGGCGCGCCGCGCACCGCCTGCCCCATCTGGAAGCCGCAGAAGAACAGCACCTGCCAGGCCAGCGGATTGAAGAACCAGCCCTCGCCCTGCCAGGTCAGCGGCGTCAGCCCCGTCGCGCGCGCGCCGAGCCAGAGGCCGACGGAAAGCCCCATCAGCCACCAGGGATGGTTCCGCAGCAGCAGGGCCGGGATGAACAGCGAGAGCAGCACGATGTAGAGCGGCAGGATGTCGAGGAAATGCGGCTGGAAGCGCAGCAGCAGCGCCTCCAGTAGCGCGCGGTAGGGATCCTCGGCGAAGGGGTCGAGGGCGAGCTCGTCGAGGAAGGCCGCGCGATCGAGCGCGGCGGCCGAATATCCGACCTGCGCGGTGAAGACGACCAGCAGGAAGATGTGCGCCACGTAGAGCTTGGCCACCCGCCGCACCAGCGCGGCGGCGGCGGGCAGGAAGCCCTGGCGGTCCGCCTGGCCGGCATAGGCGAAGGCCGCCGCGTAGCCGGCCAGCAGCACGAAGGCCTCGGTGGCGTCGCTGAAGGAGAAGTTGCGCAGCGTCCAGTCGCCCAGCCAGTTCCCGGGCGTGTGGTTGATGACGATCATCCACAGCGCGAGCCCCCGGCAGATGTCGGCGCGGGTGTCGCGCGCGGGGCGGGAGGGCGTGGCGCTGCTGCTCATGCCCTCCTATAATGGCATTGATGCGCGCCTTGTGGACCCTCCTCTTCTGCCTCGCCGCCCCGCTGGCCTGGGCGGGGGAGTGCCCGCGCGCGCAGGAGGCCCTGCCGCCGCTGCCCGGCGTGCAGGCCGAGCTCGAAGCGGGCGAGCCGCTGACCATCGTGGCGCTGGGCTCCTCCTCCACCGAGGGCGCGGGCGCCTCCTCGGCCGATTCCGCCTACCCCTCGCGGCTCGAGCGGCTGCTGCGCGCCGCCCTGCCGGGGGTGGAGCTGCGCGTGGTCAATGCCGGGAAGTCCGGCGAGACCTCGGCCGAGATGCTCGCCCGGCTGGAGGGCGAGGTGCTGGCCCTGCGGCCCGATCTCGTCATCTGGCAGGCCAGCGGCAACGAGGTGCTGCGCGGCGTGGAGCCCGAGCGCTTCCTCGCCCAGATGCGCGAGGGGCTGCGCCGGCTGCGCGCCATCGGCGCCGAGGTGGTGCTGATGGACAATCAGCGCGCCCCGCGCCTCGAGGCCAGCCCCCTCGCCGCGCGCTATGACGCCACCATGGAGGCGCTCTCGCGCGAGGAGCGGGTGCCGCTCTTCTCCCGCGCGCGGCTGATGCGCGGCTGGTTCGCGCGCGGCGTCGCGCCCGAGGAGGTGCTGGCGCCCGACGGGCTGCACCACAATGACCGCGGCTACGCCTGCCTCGCCGAGGCGCTGTCGGAGGCGCTGCTCGCCGCCGCCGGCGCGGGGCGTCAGGTGGCGGGCCGCTGAGCCGCGAAAGGCAGACCCATGTCGCTGACCCGCCCCCTCGCCCGCATCCATCGCCCGCCGCGCAGCGCCATGCAGTCCGGCCGCGCGAACACGCGCGACTGGGTGCTGGAGTTCGCCCCCTCGGCCCGGCTGCGCCTCGATCCGCTGACCGGCTGGCCCGGCTCGGCCGACACGCTCGGCCAGGTGCGGCTGCGCTTCCCGAGCCGCGAGGCCGCGGTGGCCTATGCCGAGGCGCATGGGCTGCGCTACGAGGTGGAGCCGGTGCGGCCCGAGAAGCCCATCCGGCCCAAGGTCTATGCGGAGAACTTCCGCTACGGCCGGGCGGAGAACTGGACGCACTGACCGCCCGGGCGGCGCGGGCGCCCTTAGCTCAGCCGGACAGAGCAGGAGCCTTCTAAGCTTCAGGTCGGTGGTTCGAATCCACCAGGGCGCGCCACCGCATGCCTGCGACTGCTCATCTGGACCGCTAGACAGAAACTCCCTCGGCTTGTGGTTCGA